>NZ_JBMBWP010000001.1:0-1962040 GCF_048627165.1 Lacrimispora struthionigena | reverse complement strand
CCGGGCCATAATTACTACCCCAGAAATATTCACCGTCTCTACTTGTCTTACTTTTTCTTTCACCATACTCATTACATGCTGCAACAGTTATAACATTATCTAATCTGCCAGGATAAGAAACGCTGCCATCATCGTTGCCAGCTGCAAAACAAACAACGCAGCCTTTTCCATTTCGGCCATTTCGTTTGGCATAATTTATTGCATTTGTAATTGTTTGGCTATCTTCTCCGCCTCCCCAGCTGTTACTAAGGACATCCGCTCCTCTGTCCACAGATTTAACAATTCCATCTGCAATTTTTGCATCATCAGTAACCCATAATCTTTCGCCACCTTCAATAACTCCATATGCAATTCTTACTCCCATTATTTTACATTCCGGAGCCACGCCGGCGATTCCTTTATTATTATTACTTTTTGCGGCCGCTATGCCTGCACAGGCAGTTCCATGGGCATCAGCACTTTTAGGAGTTGGATCATTACGCTTATAACAAGCATCATACCCGGTTACCAGTTTATCGGATACATTTAAATCTTCATGTTTGTAATCCACACCTTCATCAATGATAGCAATAATAATATCTTTATTTCCTTTTGTAATTTTCCATGCTTCTGAAATATGGATGTCTTCACCTGGAATTCCTCCTGTTTGCCCAGTATTGTTAAGAGCCCACTGCTTGTTTACATATGTATCATTACTTATTGCTGCCATAGGCTTTAGCAACCGAACAAAATTAGGCTGTGCATATATTACCTTATCATTTTCATGATAAGTATTTGCTATCTCCAATGCACTTACTGCTTTACCTTCTGTGGTTTCCACAAGATAAGAATTCTCCTCCCAATTAATGTTTTCGATAATTTTAACATTATTAGATTCATTAATATTATTAATTTCTTCTCTTGTCACATCCGGTTTAAACTGGATAATAAACTGATTTGTAAGAATCATTGGTGTTTTATCTTCTGCTTCTAATACCAGAAGATCATCATCTTCTCGCTGTGTTTTTCTTGAAAATGAAGTGGTTTTTGAAACTTGACTTATTGTCTCTAATATAATACCATTTTTCAAATCAGTCGTTTTAGGTTTCAGGTTAGAGGTAAAAGATTTGTATTTACTTTCCCCATAACCATTCTCTTTAGATGCCCGATATGTTTCCGATTTTTTTAAGGTTATTTTTTTTCCATTGCTCCAATAATTAAATTCCATAATAATTCTCCTTCTATTATTTTTTGAATTTGCAAATTCAATAGTAAGAAAGAAAAATTATGTTATATTTGTAAACTAGAAACGTCTTTAAATTGGAAGTATCGGTATAATGTAGAATTCATTGTATTTTTTTCTATTTACATTAATAAAATTCTAAGACTAAAAAAATAGATATATGACTCTCAGCACCCAAATTATTTCTCATTGTAATCCCATTTATATACGTTTATAATAATTATACAAAAACTGTACATACATTGCATAGCAGACCGCGCTTTTATCCTTTATGATAGGAATTACGGAGGAACGAAACATGAATAGCAGTAAAACTTTTGATGATGTAATACAATACCTTGAGAAAAGCATTACCGACGGTTCTGAAATCGACTATAACAAGATTTCCAAAATAGCCATGAGTCCGGCAGCTTTATTCCAGCGCATTTTCATATTCGTATCAGGTATCAGCATTGCTGATTATGTTAGAAAACGCAGATTAACATTGGCCGGATATGATTTAAAAAACAGTGATATTACCGTTTTGGATGTGGCAATTAAATATGGCTTTCACTCCCATTCTGCTTTTTCACGGGCATTTAAAGAGCATCATGGAATTACACCATCAGAAGCCAAGTCGGATACTGCTAAACTGAGTAATTATCTTCCGATTAATTATCTGGAAATGAGATTTATAGGAGGGAAACGGATTATGGCAGATATGAAAAAGATTATTTACAAAGAAACAAAAGAACGCCTGATGGTAGGTTTGGGCCGAGAGACATCATTTTTTGAAGCGGGGAATGTATGGAAAGAATTCTTTGAAGGGGAGGCAATCGAAAAGCTGGGTTCTCTTTCCGATTCAACCTGTTGCGATGATATAGATCCTAATGCTGGTATTGGTATGATGTATAATTTTAAAGATATGAATAATTTTGAATTCATTATTGGAGATTTTATAAATGTAAATACCGAAATTCCAGAAGGTCTGACTGCGAAACATGTTCCCGCAGGTCTAACTGCCCACATTCAGATTGAAGGAAGCAATGTTGCCGAAATACTTGATTCCGCATATTTACTAATCACGGAAGCCATTGAGAAAACCGGTAAACAAATTGATCAGGAACATTTCTACTGGTGTGAGGTATACACAAACGAACGTTATTGTGAGCCTTTAAACAGGGGTGAAAAGGTTATTATTGATTATATACTTCCAGTCATAGATAACAATTAAATACAGGGAAATAAAAACAGGTAAATGGTACCTTAACAGGCTAACCTGCCACAGTACCATTTACCCTTAGTGATCCTTTACTAACGATTCGCCAGTTCTCTGGTAATATCCTCCCAGGTCACTCCCTTTTGCGCCATCAGAACCATCATATGATAAAGAAAATCAGAAATCTCATACTTCACTTCTTCGGAATTAGGATTTTTCGCAGCGATAATAATCTCAGTCGCTTCTTCCCCCAGCTTTTTTAAGATCTTATCAATACCTTTATCAAAAAGGTAATTGGTGTAAGAACCTTCCTTGGGATTTTCTTTTCGGTCAAGAATGACTTCAAATACTTCCTCAAACACTTTTAGCGGATTGGAGTCCTGGTATTCTTTCTTTACCAGCTCCTGATAAAAACAGCTTCTGGAACCCGTATGACAGGCAGCCCCAATCTGATTTACCTTGGCAAGAAGGGTATCGTTGTCGCAATCCAGTGACAGTGATTTTACATACTGATAATGACCGGAAGTTTCACCTTTCAGCCAGAGACTTTGACGGCTTCTGCTGTAATAAGTCATCAGTCCGGTTTTTAATGTTTCTTTAAACGCTTCCTCATTCATATATGCCAGCATGAGAACTTCACCGGTCCGGTAATCCTGGGTAATAACAGGAATCAGTCCATCTCCGTTTAATTTAAATTCAGAGAATTCTATGGAACTTTCAAATGTTTCCACTGGGATCCCCTGTATCTTTAATTCCTGTTTCATCTCCATACAGCCGGTTTTTCCATCAGAAATGCCAATAATTCCTGTAATGTTCTCTCTTTTTAAAGCATCTGCCAGGAAACAGGAATCGTCACTAAGTCCTGTTACAATAAATATCTCTTCCCGCACAGAAACCTCATCAAGCCCTTTCTCTGAAAGAACTGCATTTCCTAGGATCATAACAGACGCTCCCAGCTGGGCATATTCTTCCGTATGAGACAGATAGGATATGTCAGGTAAATATGCGTAAATCTTATCGTCACCAAAACGGTCGGAGGCTTCCTTCATCATATCCACATTTTCTTCCAGACTTACATCAAGAAAAGCCGCTTTGGCACCCGCATACAAATATTTTTTTACATCTTCCAGGCGTTTTACCTTTCCGCCTGCAAGAACAGGAATATCTGAAACTCTTCCAATCTCTTTCATGAGACCAATAGTGCGTTCATGATCTGTTTCCGTTTCTGATATGTCAAAAAGAAAAAGTTCATCTGCACCATTATCTCCAAAAAAGCAAGCCAGAGAAAGAGGACGTTCCTCATAACATACAGACAAATCATCAAGTCTCCACGCTTTCCCTTCCCGTATTCCGAAACCTGCAATTAATTTTTTACATTCCATCATATTTCCTCCCTTGATGGTCTTTACAGTTCAAAGGTTTTAACAGCCTCCGAAAGATCAATCCGCTTTTCATACAGAGCTTTTCCGATAATCGCGCCCTGAACGCCTGCCTCGTATAATTGTTTTAAGTCTTCCATGGAAGACATACCGCCGGAGGCGACTACATCAAGACCTGTTTCATCTGTCAGCTTCTTTGTATATGCCACATTTGGGCCGGTAAGCATTCCGTCCCTTGAAATGTCAGTATACACAATGTGGCGGATGCCGTACTCCTTCATCTGGGAGCAGAGATCTGAGGCTGTAATTTCGCTTACTGTTTCCCAGCCCTCTACTGCTACCATTCCGTCCTTGGCATCTACCCCCAGCACGATCCGTTCAGCTCCAAACTTTTCAATCATATCACGTATAAACTCCGGCTGCTTTACCGCTTTCGTTCCAATAATCACCCGGGCAACCCCTAATGAAAGCATGGAAGCAATGGCTTCTTCACTGCGAATCCCTCCGCCGATCTCCACAGGAATCGAAACCGTGTTCACAATTTTGCGTATTACTTCCTCATTAACCGAATGTCCGGCCAGTGCGCCGTCCAAATCAACCAGATGAAGATAGGTAGCGCCCTGTTCCTGCCACAGTGCTGCTATCTCTTCCGGTTTATCAGAATATACGGTAATCTCTTTAAATTCACCTTGCTTTAAACGAACACACTGTCCGTTCTTTAAATCGATTGCTGGATAAAGCTGCATATGGGTTCTCCTTATAATGTACCTTTTGTTGACAAAACTCCGTTGATCCGGGGATCAGGCAAAGTGGCATCATCAAGCGCCTTAGCAAATGCCTTAAATACCCCTTCAATAATATGATGATTGTTATCCCCTGAAAGCTTTCTGATATGAAGATTCATTTCTGCAGAATAGGATACGGCATAGAAAAACTCCTTCACCATCTCTGTTTCAAAGTCTCCTACCCGCTCCGCAGTTAAAGGCACATCATACCCCAGATAAGGCCGGCCGGATAAATCCACAGCGCACAAAATTAAAGTCTCATCCATGGGCAGTATCATATTTCCATAACGCTTTATGGATTTTTTATCACCCAGAGCTTCTTTAATGGCAGCACCAAGTACAATTCCCGTATCTTCAATGGTATGGTGTGTATCTACTTCCAGATCCCCCTTAACCGTTAGCTCCAGATCAAAAAAGCCATGACGGGCAAAGCTATTTAACATGTGGTCAAAAAATCCGATGCCGGTATGAATGTTGGCAATTCCGCTCCCGTCAATGTTAAAATTCATCTGAATATCGGTTTCTTTGGTTATTCGAGATATTACTGCACTTCGTCCCATATCTTTCTCCTCTATTCCTGGATTTCATCCTCTTCAAACCGTATTTTTACAGAATTGGCATGGGCTGTCAGCTGCTCTGCCTGTGCAAAGAAGTCAATCTCTTTATACACATCAGCCAGTGCCTCTTTGGAATAGTAAATAATACTTG
Organism: Lacrimispora struthionigena; assembly: GCF_048627165.1. Lineage (NCBI taxonomy): Bacteria > Bacillati > Bacillota > Clostridia > Lachnospirales > Lachnospiraceae > Lacrimispora > Lacrimispora struthionigena. The sequence goes on along the minus strand of NZ_JBMBWP010000001.1, from coordinate 1,956,748 downwards.
ATTTTTTGATAAAGTCGTCTACACTGAGAGCGGAGAAGAATCTAGCGGTACCATTAGTTGGAAGAACATGATTTGGTCCTGCAAAATAATCTCCCAAAGGCTCAGAACTGTATTCACCGATAAAAATGGCGCCTGCATTATGAATTCTGGTCATATCTTCAAACGGATTCTTCGTAACAATCTCAAGATGCTCTGGAGCAATCTCATTGACTGCCGATACCGCATCCTTCATATTATCTGCCACAAGAATGCAGCCATAATTGTCCAGTGATTTATTAATAATCTCAGATCTGGAAAGCTTTGAAGCCTGCAGTCTCGCTTCTTTTGAAACCTTTTCTGCCAGTTCCATGCTGGTAGTTACAAGAATTGCAGAAGCAAGCTCATCATGCTCCGCCTGGGACAGCAGATCCGCAGCTACAAATTTGGGATTCGCACTCTCATCTGCAAGAACTAAAATCTCGCTGGGTCCTGCGATGCTGTCTATGCTGGCATGACCGTAAACTGCTTTTTTAGCCAGTGCCACAAATATATTACCGGGACCTACGATTTTATTGACCCTTGGAATGGACTCCGTACCAAAAGCCAGAGCAGCAATTGCCTGGGCTCCGCCCACCTTATATACCTCAGTCGCTCCTGCAAGATGAGCAGCCGTCAGCGTAACCGGATTTACTTTTCCATCCTTTCCGGGAGGCGTTACCATAACGATCCGTCCCACGCCCGCCACCATGGCTGGTATAATATTCATCAGTACGGAGGATGGATAAGCTGCCTTTCCGCCCGGAACATACACGCCCGCGCTCTCAAGCGCTGTTATTTTCTGGCCAAGAATGGTTCCGTCCGGTTTGCTGTCAAACCAGCTGTACTGTCTCTGCTTTTCGTGGAACAGCCGGATATTATTCATGGATTTTTCCATGACTTCCAAAAGCTTCGGATCCACTGACTTTACCGCTTCTTCGATTTCCTCTTTCGTTACACGGATATTTGTCTCGTTCACTTCTGCTTTGTCAAATTCCCTGGTATAGGCAAAAACTGCTTTGTCTCCCTCTTCCTTTACCCGATCTACAATCTCCTGAACGGTTTTGGCATACGAATCATATTGGTTGGGATCTCTTTTTAACAATCCGGAAAGAATATTCTGTTTGGATGTCTCGTCTAATTTTACAATCTTCATTGGTTTTCCTCCTGCAGCAAAAGTCTCAAATCCCGGATCAGCTTTGTGATCCTGTCATTTTCCCGCTTCATGCTCACCTGGTTCACCACCATACGGGCAGATAGGGGGCAGATCTCTTCCAGTACCGTAAGCCCGTTCTCCTTTAAGGTTGTTCCTGTTTCCACGATGTCAACAATGACCTCAGAAAGGCCAACGATGGGAGCCAGTTCAATGGAACCATTCAGCTTAATAATCTCCACAGTCTGATGCTTTTTATTGTAAAAATAGTCCTTTGCGATAGCCGGGTATTTGGTAGCTACACGGATCCGTTCATGGTGCTTTAAAAGTTCACTGGCTGACTGGGGTCCGCAAACGCACATACGGCAGTTTCCGATTCCCAGATTCATCACCTCATAAAGCTTTCTTCCCTCTTCCAAAATCGTGTCCTTACCAACGATACCGATGTCAGCGGCACCGTATTCCACATAGGTGGGAACATCACTGGCTTTTGCCAGGAAAAAACGGATTTTCAGTTCTTCATTGGTAAAGATCAGCTTCCGGGAGTCCTTATCTTTCATCTCTTCGCAGGTGATTCCAATCCGTTCGAACATTTCAAGTGACTGCTTGGCCAGACGCCCTTTTGCCAGGGCAAATGTCAGATATCTCATACGTACCCCCATTATTTTAAGTATTCTGAAAGCGGAACCACATCCATACGCTTTAAGTCAAGATTGATTACGGTTACCGATATTCCTTCCTGATCCAGATACAATAAATTCTTTAAGTCCCGCCGCATGGCATATTCTTTATAAGCTTCTATGGACCGCTCCGTCTTCTTACACTGGAGCTGAACCGGAACCTTTAGATTACGAAAATGTTCTGCCAGAGAAATGGCATTCTCTCTTGATTCCTGCTCATAAAGAATCATGGTGTTTGTCATGGAAACCTCTGTTTCAATCTTCTGCCTGCTTAAAGCCAGCAAAAGTTCATCTACAGAAATACCAAATCCCACAGCTGGGGAATCCTTGCCAAATTGTTTTAAAAGGCTGTCATACCGGCCTCCGTTTACAATATAATCCCCTGTACCATACGTATAGGCCTTAAATATAATTCCGGTATAATACTGATACTGGCTGAGCATTCCAAGATCATAGGAAACATAATCAGAAAGCCCGTAATGCTCCAGAATCCGGTTCACTTCTTCCAGACGGCTGATGGCTCTTAAAGCCCGCTCATTGGAAGTCAGTTCCCTGGCAGCCTGTATCTGCTCCAAAGAGCCAAAAAGCTCGGGAAGCTTTAAAAACACCTGTTTTAACTCCTGGGAAATAGGCTGGGTCATGACTAACTCTTCCACACCAAAGTAATTCTTATTTTCAATCAGTTCCCGAAGAGTTTCTTCCATCTCCTCATCCATACCGGCTTCTTCCAACAGCCCTTTAAAGAAATCAACCTCTCCCAGTTCCACCTGAAACTCAGTCAGTCCGGTAGATTTCAGTGCCTGAATTACCATTGCCAGGATTTCTCCATCTGCATCCGCTGAATCATCACCAATTAATTCAACACCTGTCTGGCTGGCTTCTTTCAGCCTTCCCTGATAGCTGGAATTGTTGATAAAGGTGCGCTCCACATAGCAAAGCCTTATGGGCATATCCTCATCCAGAAAATACTTGGCGGCACATCTGGCGATGGCCGGCGTTTCATCGGGCCGAAGTACCAGAGTGTGGTTATCCCGGTCAAAGAACTTGAACATTTCCTTCGCCTTTACGCTTCCTCTGGACTCATTAAAAATATCAAAAAATTCAAAGGTAGGAGTTTCTATATCCTGATACCCGCAAAGATGAAACTCTTTCAGCATCTTTTCCTGGATGACTGCTTTTCTCGTACACTCTATTCCATAAATATCCCGGACACCATCCGGCGTATGTAACAGTTTATTAGCCATAACAACCTCCAACCGCTCAAGAAATTATATTTCATGTAAATCAAATTCAGTCTACTTTCATATAGTAAAGTGATAATTTAATAACGTGTAGTTTATTATAGGCGAGAAATATATTCTTGTCAATCTCTTCTGTCCAAATCTTTTTGGATCAGTTCCAGATAGTGAATCAGAATATCCCTGCAGCTGGATATTTTCCAGGTCTTATCCAGTTCCTCATAGGTAAAGCTTTTTCTTCCCCCTGCTTCCATTCTTTGAAAATAACACTGAATCTGGTCAAAGGGAAGGTAGTAAACTTCATTTTTATGAGTATAGGATACGATAATAAATGCGATTCCGCCCTGTTTTTCAAATTCCTCCATAAAAGTAACCTGGTGTGGGTGAATATTCTGGAGCGGAAACGTTTCAGATGCACATTCCTTTGCATCAAAGCAGACAGGAATTCCCTGAACGGCTCCAATATAATCCACCGTACTTTTCTGGTCAAAATAGGCCAGGGTAATATGTCTGCTTTCTTTATCAATGGAAATCGGTGTAATGGGAGTTGGGATTTTCTGAATCAGAGCCAGCCCTTTTTCCCGATAACTGTCATTGCTCCGGTTAATCAGTTCCTCTAACGTGGAACCTCTTAACCCTCTTGTTTTCCAGGTACCCATCTTTATTCCTGCCTCCATTCCCTGCATATGGCAGAATAAACAGGAGGAAGGGGTGCGGTAAATTCCTTCCCTGACAGATAAGAAAGGGGCTCCGAAAGCCGGGGTAATACCAGCTGATAGGAATGAAGAAGCTGTGACTGTACTTTGTAAAGCCTCTTTGCCTCTTCATTGACCCTTTTATCTCCGTATTTATAATCTCCTACGATCGGATGCCCAATGGAAGCCAGATGAGCCCGGATCTGATGGGTGCGCCCAGTGATCAGCGTCACACGTAACAGCGTATAGTCGCCGTAATAACCCAATGGCACATATTCAGTCGAGATTGGCACGCTGTCTTTAAATTCACTGGTACGGACAGTGACCTGATTGGTCTTTTCATCCTTGGAAAGAAACCCGTTAATCATCTGTCTCCCTGCCACATGCCCTTTCACCACACACTGGTAATACTTGTGAATGGACCTGTCCTTAAACACCTCTGACATAATCTGGAGACCAGCCAGGGATTTTCCTCCCACTACAAGACCGCTGGTATTTCGGTCCAGACGGTTACAGACGGAAGGCCGGAAGCTTTTTAACTGTTCTGTGGATAAATCGCCTTTTGAAAGGAGATAATCAATCAGATATTCCACAAGGGATTCATCGGAATCCTTAGCTTTTTGTGACAACATTCCTGAAGGCTTATTAATCAGAATAATATGATCATCTTCATATATGATGCTTAATTTAACCTTACTTACCTTGGGAACCTTAACCTGGGAAAATTTTTCAATGGTCTCATCGGAAAGAAACAGTTTGATCTCATCTCCCTGGGAGAGCTTTTCAGAACCGTCGCATTTTTTCCCATTTAAAGTGATGTTCTTTTTCCGCATCATCTTATAAAGAAAGCTTTTCCCTGCAAGATTTAAATATTTGGACAGCAGCTTATCAAGCCGCTGCCCTGCTTCATTCGTTGATACAATCACAGACTGCATAATGGTTCCCTCTTTTACTGAATTTTACATGGACAGACTCTTTAACAGGGTAACTGCCTGATCAGATCTGTCATTTTCTTCATTTTTCTCTTTTGTTTTCAGACTGCTTAAACGCTTAAAAAAGGAATTTTCATCAAATATCACTTTTACATTATAATCCAGCTTATGCTGGTTCAGCATCTGTTTTATATATTGTTCCGCTTTATTCGAATCTGTCTTGTTAGCAGTGCAGTAAGCAAAGATTTCACCCGGCATAACCAGTATCACATCCATTGGCAGGAGCTGATCCTTCGATGAAATAATAAGATCATACAAAAGGACTCCTTTTTCTTCATAGGCAGAAGCCTTTTTTTCAAGCATTGGAGATAAAGACCGGTACTTGAAAGAAGCAAGCAGAGGTGCTGCTATATTAGCCACTGGCAGGACGGAAAGAATTGCCATCACAGTTAGCGTATTCTTTAAAGCAGTGCTACCGGCAAATTCTCTGAATATTAACTGAATGATGATGAGAACTGCCCCGATCAATACCTTTAACAGTTCTTTCTTTTTGTGGTAATCCCGGTAACCTGACTGCCCTTTTAAGCATCGTTTCACTTTCGTACCCTCTTTCTTTATCTTCGGTTGTCCACTACCCCCATAAATCCTTTCATGAAACAAAGTACTATGGAATGGGGAACTGTCTTACATAAAAGCCGGAAAAACTTCATGGTCGTTCCGTATACTGAAACCGGTCTTCCCATCATACTGTCACGTAAGGCAAGGCGCACGACTTTTTCAGGATCAGCCATTACTATTTTTTTATAGAAGGGAATTCTGCCTGTCGCCTCGGCAACATCAAAAAATTCAGTTTTGACAGGACCTGGACACACGGCAGTTACAAGAATCTTCCTTGGTTTTAATTCCTCATTTAGCGCTCTGCTGTAGCTTAAAACAAAGGCTTTGGTTGCTGCATAGATAGCAAAGCCAGGCTGGGGCAGAAAAGCAGCTGCAGATGCAAACTGTATGATTCTGCTATTTTCTGACATATAGGGAAGTACCATATGGGTCACTGCACAAAGTGCTCTGCAGTTTAAATCCACCATTCCAAGTTCATCATTTAAATTGATGGAACCTGCCGCCCCGATCTTTCCATAACCGGCAGCATTGATTAACCACTTTACCTCTGGTTTTTCTTCAAATAAAACATCCTGCAGACACTCAAGTCTGCTGTCATCTGTTAAATCAATGGCAAATGATCTTACCTTCACCGGTACAAGAGGAGATAATTCTTCAATCCGCTCCTGTCTTCTGGCAATTGCCCAGATCTCTCCGATGCCGCCAAAGCGGTCGGCAATCTGCATGATAAACTCTCTTCCCATACCGGAAGACGCTCCTGTTACGATAGCTACCTTCATCATGATCCCTTCTTTCAATCAGACATTGTTATTATTTTTTAGTTGATTTCTTATGGACATTGCGGATGGTCTTTTTCTTTCGGTCTCTCTGACCTCCCGCTGGGCTTTCCGTCCTTTTCCCGTTTCCATTATCTTTTCCCGTTTTCCCCTGGGAATAACCAGGCTTAAAACCAGATTTAGGGCGAATCAGGCATTTCTTATCAAAACCAATCAAATCAGTTCTGCCAGCTTTTGTTAATGCCTCTTCCACCAGTTCATAGTTTTTTGGATTCCGGTATTGGATTAATGCCCTCTGCATCGCTTTTTCATGGGGATTGGTGGGAACATAAACCGGTTCCATGGTTCTGGGGTCATAGCCTGTGTAATACATGCAGGTGGAAATGGTAGAAGGCGTGGGATAAAAATCCTGAACCTGCTCCGGCATATATCCAAGATCCCTAAGATACTCGGCAAGTTCAATGGCTTCCTTTAATCCCGATCCCGGATGGGATGACATTAAATATGGAACCAGATACTGTTTTAACCCAAGACGGCCGTTCATATCGTTGTATTCCTTTACGAACTTACGATAAACATCATTTCTCGGTTTGCCCATTTTGCTGAGGACATTGTCCGCTACATGCTCCGGTGCCACCTTTAACTGACCGCTGACATGATATTCACAAAGCTCTTTTAAGAATTTCTTACCCGGATCTGCAAGCACGTAATCAAAACGGATTCCTGAACGGATAAATACTTTCTTTACCTTGGGTAAATTTCTTAACTTTCTCAAAAGCTCAATATAATCGGAATGGTCTGCCCTTAAATTCTTACAGGGTTCCGGAAACAGACACTGCTTATTGGGACAGGCGCCTTTGCCGATCTGCTTTTCACAGGCCGGATAACGGAAATCTGCAGTGGGACCGCCCACATCATGGATATAACCTTTAAAATCCGGTTCATTGGTCAGCCATTTCGCTTCCTCAATCAGGGAATCATGACTTCTGGCCTGAATAATCCGACCCTGATGGAAGGTAAGGGCGCAGAAGCTGCAGGCTCCAAAACAGCCGCGGTTGCTGATAAGGCTGAACTTAATTTCTCTGATCGCCGGTACTCCACCAAGTTCTTCGTAGGAGGGGTGATAATTTCTCATATAAGGCAGGGAATAAACCCGGTCCATCTCCTCTGTTGACAGCGGTTTTGCCGGTGGATTCTGAACCACATATAAATTGTCCTTGTATGGTTCCACAAGACGTTTTCCAATAAATGGATCTGTGTTACCATACTGAATATAATAGCTCTTTGCATACTCCAGCTTGTCTTTTTTCATACTGTCATATGAGGGAAGAACCTGCGCGTCATACACCGATTCCAGGCTGTCTGTTTTGTAAACTGTTCCCTCTACAAAGGTAATATCCCGAATGTCAATGCCGCTGTTTAACGCATCTGCGATTTCAACAATGGATTTCTCCCCCATTCCATAGGAGATTAAATCTGCCTGGGAATCAATCAAAATGGAGTGTTTCAGACGGTCTGACCAGTAATCGTAATGAGCAAGACGCCTTAGACTGGCTTCAATTCCCCCGATTATAACAGGTGCTTTTTTATAAACAGAGCGAATGAGATTGCAGTAAACCGTAGTGGCGTAGTCCGGACGCTTTCCCATAACTCCTCCGGGAGTGTAGGAATCCTGTTGACGTTTTTTCTTGGAAACGGAGTAATGATTCACCATGGAATCCATATTTCCGCCGGAAACCAGAAATCCAAGCCTTGGCTCACCAAGAACAGAAATGCTTGATGGATCTTTCCAGTCAGGCTGCGCTATGATTCCCACCTTATATCCATGTGCCTCTAACAGACGGCTGATTATAGCGTGTCCAAAGGACGGGTGGTCTACATAGGCATCCCCTGTTACATAGACAAAGTCACATTGTTTCCACCCCCGGATATTCATGTCCGCCCTGGTGATCGGTAGATAGTCGTGCATCATGATTGAACTCCATTTCTTTTTAACAGCTGGTAATAATCGTAAATAAAATAATCGGCAAGTTCCCGTTTTTCCGCTTCCATTGCTTTGGAAAATTCGTCATCTATGGCACAGACTGTCATTCCGGCACGTTTCCCTGCAAGTATTCCTGCCGGAACATCCTCGAAAACCAGACACTGTGACGGTATGACGTTAAGCTCCTTTGCCACCTTTAAATAAATATCCGGTGCAGGCTTCCCTGCCGCAACCTCGCAGGAAGTAGCTACTATACTGAAATACTTCCCGATTTTTAAGGAATCAATCACCGCATCCACCATCTCTCTGCCGTTGCTGGTAGCAATTCCCATGGAAAGACCCTGAGATGCCAGATAAGCCAGAAATTCTCCTGCGCCTGCTTTTAAGGGGACTTCATTTTTATATTTATCCAGAGACATATCCGTCCAGATTCTCTTGATCTCTTCCAGAGATTCTGTAAGCTTAAAACGCTCTTTAAAATAAAAGGCAGTTTCCGTAAAGCTCATTCCTTCAATCTCTTTTTCTAAATCTTCCGGACAGGGAATTCCCCTGCTTCCTAAAAATTCTATATCAATGGATTTCCACATCCACATGGAATCCACCAGGGTTCCATCCAGATCAAAAATCACAGCCTTTTTCTCATTTAACATCTTTTGTTTTTTCTTCCTTTCCATGGCTCTTTAATAAGTCAATCTCTTCTCTTGTAAGGGGACGGTAATCTCCCGGCTGTAAATTCTCATCCAGCTTTAAACTTCCCATAGAGAGTCTCTTTAAGTATACCACACTGCACCCCAGCGCTTCAAACATTCGTTTTACCTGATGGAATTTTCCCTCCCTGATGGTAAGAAGAATGGTGGATGGATTTCCGTATTCCAGAATTTCAAGACGGGCAGGCATGGTTAATGTCCCATCTTCCAGTTCCACTCCCTCCTCCATGCGCTTTGTTGCATCTGCAGGAATCTCTCCGTCTATTTTAGCATAGTACACCTTGTCCACATGCTTTTTGGGAGATAAAAGCTGATGAGCCAGATCTCCGTCATTGGTAATGAGAAGAAGGCCTTCTGTATCAATATCCAGTCTTCCTACCGGGAACAAATCTCCCCGCTTACGATCGGTAATTAAGTCAATCACTGTCTGATACCGTTTATCTTCTGTCGCTGATACAACCCCCTTGGGCTTGCACAGCATATAATATTCTACTTCTGCGTAGGAGATGGTTCTTCCGTCAACAGCAATGACATTCTGGTCGGGTATAATTTTACGGTCGGATTTTTTCTCTGGAATTCCGTCGACGGTAATTCTGCCTTTTCTTGCCATCTCTTTGATCTGACTTCTTGTTCCTTCTCCCATTTCAGTTAAATATTTATCTAATCGAATTTCTTTCATCACTGCCACCGCCATCCCGGATAGTATTTATTTTTAAGGGTATCGCCATTGCCTTTTGCAAATCCCAGAGGGAATCCATCTACGCAGATTAAGCACCAGCCCTTTATTCGTTCTTCCGTTTCTGTTAAAAAAACAGTCTCTCCTTTTAAATACCGGATCACTCTCTCATCTTCTTTTTGAAATGAAAGAGTTTGTTTAAATTCTCCCATTTTTAAAGACTGAGCCAGCGCCTGAGAGGGTTCAAACCGTTCTTTTTTCATCTCGCCAAGGCAAAGACCTGTTCGCAGATAACGGAGTTTTCCTCCGTTTTCCGGAAAATATTCCGGAAGATAATACACGCAGTCATTCTTTATCTCAATACGGGAGCTGATGAGAGGTTTTGATATCAGGGAAAGAAACTGGGAAAGCTCTTTAGGAAGCTCTTTTTCCTTTTTCCTTCCTGTCTTTGCTTCTTCTGTCCCAACTGATCCGCCTTTTTTCCTTAAAAGTGCCATAAAATGGCCCTCCCCCTTAATTTTATGGGGAAACAGACGCAGGCAGCCTGACAGACCGATTCCGTCGGAAGCGCCTTCAAACAGCGGCAGCTTTACCAGTTCCATATCAGTATGGTTATCCAGGATCAGGCGGATGATATCTTCGTTTTCACAAATGGAGAAGGTACATGTAGAGTACATCATAAGTCCGCCGGGAGCCAGCATATCCACTGCATGTCCAACGATTTCTTCCTGAATCGCCGCATAGTATTCCGGCCCATGCTCTTCATAGCTTTTTACCATATCTGCGTCTTTTCGAAACATCCCTTCTCCGGAACAGGGTGCATCCACAAGAATTTTATCAAAGAAACCAGTAAATGTGTTTTTTAACTTTTGTGGCTCCTCGCTGGTAACACAGATATTTTCGATTCCCCACAGCTCCAGATTTTTTAACAGTGCACGTGCTCTGGAATTGCTGATATCATTAGAGACAAGGATCCCCTTTCCCTTTAACTTTGCCCCAAGTTCCGTGCTTTTGCCTCCCGGAGCAGCACAAAGATCCAGTACTTTATCTCCCGGCACGACTGGAAGCATATGTGCCGGTGTCATGGCGCTGGGTTCCTGCAGATAATAAAGTCCGGCATAATAATAAGGATCCTTTGCAGGACGCTGCTCTCCTTCATAATAAAATCCGTTGTTGATCCATGGAACAGGATGAAGCCTTAACGATGTCATTTCCACAAACGCTTCGGGTGAAATCTTCCATGTATTGACCCGCAGTCCGTACAGTCGTTCTTCCTCAAAGCTATTTAGATAGGCCTTGTAGTCCTCTTCTCCCAGCAAGTCCCTCATTCTGTTTAAAAATTCTTCCGAAATCTTGATTTCTTTCACTTTTTTACTCCCATTTCATCTCTATGTAAGCAATCTTAATATACTAATATGAATATTTCAACCGGTATTTCTCCAGATATTTTAATACCCAGTAGGGGTTTACACTCATCTCTTCGTTGTTGTCCGTCCGGATATAGATACCCAGATGAAGGTGTACATCAAAATTGCCGGTAGTGCCTTCTACTTTACTGTATCCGGTATCACCCATAAATCCCAGCAGTTCTCCTGCAGTCACCTTATCACCTTTTTTCCACTCTTTGCTGTAACTGTAGAGATGGGCATAATATAAATATGCCCCTCCAGGAGCCCGAATCCCCAGCCGCCAGCCACCCTTTTCCAGCCAGCCCACCTTTTCCACCACTCCGTCGCTGATACTGATGACAGGATAGGTTCCTCTTGGTTTTGTGTTTCCCATCACATCACAGCCTTCATGTCCCCGTTCTCCTCCATAGCTGCGGCTTTCCATCCAGGCGTTTTGAAATTTCACATCAGGAAAATCAGGATTGGCATTTTCAGGTACCGGAAAATATTTTAAATCACCCAGTATAATTTCATATGCCTTTTTTAATTTCCGGTACTCAGCAGGCTTTATTTTTAAAAGTCTGTCGGTATGTACGGTTAGATCCTTTACTTTTGTCAAATCATACTGATGCTCTACCATCAGGGAAGTCAGGGTATCGTAGTCGATATCGTTTAAATCAGCAACGATATTTCCAAGCTGCATACTTCTGAAATCATCGCTTTCCCAGGTATAGGCATTCAGCTGATAAAACGTCGGATTATTATACAGATAATCAATCATGGTCACATGAAATACAGAAAGGATCAGGATTAAAAAAACAATCACCATCATATCAATCTTGCCTTCTCAATATAATTGTATAAAACAATCTATTCAGGTGCGTATGAAAAAATCCTTTTTCCGTCTTCTTTCTGTAGCCGCACTCTTTGCGCTGCTTCTTTTTCATGATACCGCATTTGAAGGAGCCAAAAGCGGACTGATTCTCTGGGGCAGTGTGGTAGTACCCACGCTTCTTCCGTTTATGATCTGTTCCAATGTAATTGTTTCCCTAAATGCCATACATATTCTGATTTTTCCAGTCAGACAGCTTCTGCACCGTTTCTTCTGTCTGTCTGATGCCGGGTGCTATACCTTTGTCTCCGGACTGCTCTGCGGCTATCCCATGGGTGCTAAAACCTGCAGCGAATTTATGGATGCCGACCGGATTACACAAAAGGAAGGAAAATACTTGTTAGCAATCTGCAACCACCCAAGTCCCATGTTTCTTTTGGGATATGCGGCCTCTGGTCTGCCAAAGAGTGTACCGGTCTGGATGCTCCTGCTTTGCATTTATGCCCCAGTCATACCAGTAGCACTGGCTGCCCGGTTCTGTTACAAGGTGGATCGTCCATTCCGCTCCATGCCGGTTTCAAAAGAATCTGTAAAGACTTTCGATGAAAGCCTCATGAGTTCCTGTGAGGTAATGGTAAAAATCGGCGGATATATTATGCTTTTTTCCATGCTTGCTTTCTATATTACAAAGCTACCTGTTCTTTCTCCCGAATATAAAGCAGTGCTTCTTGGTTTTGTGGAAATTACCACAGGAATCCAGGCTGTTTCCCATGTATTCTCCGGTACAATGGGTGGTTTATGGATCAGCGGGGCAACTGCCTTTGGAGGTTTATCCGGTGTGTTTCAGACAAAGAGTGTCATAAAAAATGCCGGATTATCCATCCGGCACTATGTAGCATGGAAAGCATTACATACTCTCCTGACAATTCTACTGTTTATTCTGCTGACCCGTTTTCCAATCCTTCTGCCGTCTGCATAACAGCTCCTGTCAGTTCCTGACGGTTGGAAGAAACAATATCATAGCTTGACTGCATGGAAGTCATAAAAGCGTCAAAACGTCCCTGTGCACCCTCCATGGAGTGACTGATGATCGTCTGCAGACTCTTTAACATATCATCTGTATATTGAACAGAGCTTTGACGAATGCCGTTTGCATCGGCAACTGCCTGTTCAACGATCTGCTGTGCCTGAACCTGAGCCTGTTCAATAATCTCATTGGCCTGGGCATAGGCTTTTTGCATAATCTCGTGTTCATTTACCAGTTCATTGGTCTGGGCATTGGCCTGGGCTAAAATGGAATCTGCCTGCTGACGTGCTTCGCCCATGATTGCATCTCTGTTGCTGATAATCTTCTGGTACTGCTTGATCTCATCCGGAATTCGAAGGCGAAGTTCCACCAGCAGCTCTTCCAGTTCATCTTTGTTTACCACAATCTTGCTGTTAGAAAGGGGCTGGTACTTACAACTGTCAATATATTCTTCGATTTCACCGATTAACTGTTCAATTCTGCTCATCATTATACGGACACTCCTTGCTTTATTTCGTTCTATCTTCTATTTTTTTCCTTACACGTTCTGCTATTTCTTCCGGCACAAACGCGTTTATCTCACCGCCATAAGAGGCAATCTCCTTCACAATGCTGGAGCTTAGATAGGAATACTTTAAATTCGTTGTTAAAAACACAGTATCCACCTCTGGTGCAATCACCCGGTTTGTCTGTGCAATCTGCAATTCGTATTCAAAATCTGTTACAGCGCGAAGTCCGCGGACTACCGCATCCGCCTGATTGGCTCGTACAAAATCTATCATCAGCCCGCCAAAGGATTTTACTTCAACATTAGTAAAATTACTAGTCAGGCTCTTTAACATATTAACACGTTCTTCTACAGAAAACAACGGAGTTTTGGAATAATTATTTAAAACCCCGATAATTAAATGGTCACACATTCTTGCCGAGCGCTCAATGATATCAAGATGGCCAAAAGTCACCGGATCAAAGCTACCCGGATATACTGCTTTTCTCATATTGTTACTTCCTTTTATTTATTCTTTTCCTGTTCTTTTAACAAACACATGCTTATTTGTTTTGTAGTTTTTCTCCTTCATCATCTCGTAGCCCATAGAGTTAAGATAATCAAAATCGGTATCAAGGGACGCTTCAATAATGATGGTGGTTTCTTCTCCGATTAAAGAGGAATCAGTAAAATATTCCAAAACTCTCTTTTCCCATTCCATGCGGTATGGTGGATCCATAAAGACTACATCAAACTGATAGTCTTTGCCTTCCAGCCGCTTCATTGCAGTCAGTACATCGCAGTTCATCACCAAGGCATCGGTTTCCAGCCTGGTAGTTTTTAAGTTTTCCCGGATGCATTCTGCCGCTTTAGGGTTTTGTTCCACAAAAACTGCCAGCTTTGCTCCCCTGCTTAAAGCTTCTATTCCAATCGCTCCGCTTCCGGAGAATAAATCCAGAAAGCAGCAATCGTAAATACTGTCATGTATCATATTAAAAAGTGTTTCTTTTATCCGGTCGGTTGTCGGTCTCGTATCCAGACCTTCTATGGTCTTTAAAATAAGCCTTCTGGCTTTTCCAGCAATTACTCTCATATACTACGTTCCTCACATTATTTTTCCAAACTATTATAGTATGAATACGGAAATTATACAACAAAAAAAAGAAAGGAGCTACAGCCCCTTTGTAATCAAATGAATGATTACTGGCTGTAGCTCCTTTTGAATTGTTACAGATTATTTTCCTGCAATCTGTCTTTCATAGGCTTCGATCATTTTCTTAACCATATATCCGCCTACGGAACCATTCTGTGCGGAAGTTAAGTTACCGTTGTATCCATTTGTTAACGGTACTCCTAATTCGTTTGCTACTTCCATTTTGAAACGATCCATTGCTTCTTTTGCTTCTGGTACATTTGTAGTGTTAGATTTTCCTGACATAATTAAATGCCTCCTTTTCATCTATTCACCATGTTCGTAAATCTTTTTTCATGGTGTGTTTTGTGCTACACTCCTATTATGGCTCTAATAAGGTGAAATACACTAGAAGGTTTTTCGTAAAATGTTATTTTCAGGAAAAAAATGAACCACTTCATGTAATTTATGATGCTGCAAAGCAAATCAGCCCTCGTTTAGTATCTTTTCTATATTTGTTTTGACCAGCTGGAAGGCCACTTCATTCATGCCGCTGTTAATAATTACGTCAGCCATAGGCTTAGTTGGTTCAACATAAAGATAATGCATAGGCTTTACCGTGGTTAAATACTGCTCCACAACTCCTTCAATATCTCTGCCACGGTCTTTTACGTCGCGGATTACCCGGCGTAAAATTCTCTCATCTGCATCCGCCTCAACAAAAATCTTAATATCAAACATATCTCTTAAACGCTCATCGGCAAAAACTAATATCCCTTCGACTAAAATAACCTTTTTAGGCTCTACTTTAACGAACTTGTCAGAACGATTATGTTTGGAATAATCATAAATCGGACACTCCACTGACTCTCCGTTTCGCAGTGCGGCCAGCTGATTGAGCAAAAGTTCTGTCTCAAATGCTTCCGGATGATCGTAATTCATCTTTTTTCTTTCTTCAAAAGGAACCCCATCCTGCCGCTTATAATAATTATCATGGTAAAGAACTGCTATATTATCACAAAATGCATCTTTCAACCGGTTGGTAAATGTTGACTTTCCTGAACCGGTACCTCCGGCAATTCCTATTATAATACAATTCATCTTCCGCAATCCTCCACTAATCTGGTTCTGTACACACAAAAATTATTTTATCAGAAAGACCGGATGAATTCAATGGTCTTTTATTTCATTATAGTAATTTGCCAGGGTCACAGTTATATAGGGATATACATAAATATAAGCAAGAGTGCAGGTGACAAGTGCCAGTAGATGCCACAGGATAAAGGACAATTCCAAAACAAAATATTCCCATAATCGCCCATCCATCATATCTTTGCTCTCTTCAATGCACTGGAAAATACCTTTTTCCGGATTTTCAACCATAATAAAGATTGCCTGAGAATACCTTAGTGCAGCTATAATACCTGGAATGATGAGCAATAGAGACCAAAGAGTAACAAACACTCCTATCATAAAATAAAGACCAAATGCTTTAAAAAAATAGGAAGCACTGGAAAATAAATCACCATAAGACATGGATTCGTCACGTTTTGACACTTTTAAGCAGAAAGACTGATAACCGAATTCCAACAGCGTATTAATAATTAAATATACGATTAAGAAAACAATACTAAACAGGATATAAGACCGCCACTGATCGGCTCCTGCTTGACTGCTTTCCAGTATTTTCTGCCATTTATCCAGAAACATCTGAATCACTGATAATACCGTAAGAATGATACCCATAATTACAGTAACCAGATATGGGCTTATTAATGCCTGTTTCATAGCATTTTTAGCATCTGCCTTTAACGCTTCTCTGTTCATACTGCTGCCTCCTGATTAATAGTTTGATTTCATCAATTACAAATTCAGCCTGTCATAACTTTTTTCCAGGTATTCACTAAGCTTTCTGCTCAGTTCTGTATTCTCCTCTTTTTCCAGATCAGGATCATCTGAAAAAATGTGTTTCAATTCCTCTGATACCGTCTTTAATAAATTGGCATCGGTAAAAATATCGCCTAATTTAAATTCCATCTCTCCGCTTTGACGGATACCAAAAATATCACCAGGTCCCCTTAATTTTAAATCTTCGGAAGCAATAAAAAAGCCATCATTGGACCGGTTTAAGATATCCAGCCGTTCCTTTGTTCCATCCTGATCCGAGCCATTTACCAAAATACAGTAGGACTGATATTTGCCGCGCCCCACCCGGCCTCTTAGCTGATGAAGCTGTGCGAGTCCGAATCGCTCCGCATTTTCTATCATCATAACTGTAGCATTTGGTACGTTAACTCCGACTTCGACAACAGTGGTGGAAACAAGTACAGAAATTTCCCCGGAAGCAAATCGTTCCATAATGCGGTTCTTTTCTTTTCCCTTCATCTTGCCATGAAGATATTCAATACTCATTCCTGGAAGTGCTTCTTTTAAAGCGGCAGTATAATCCACCACATTTTCTGCTTCGATCATCTCGCTGGCTTCCACCATAGGACAGATCACGTAAGCCTGACGCCCGGCTGCAATTTCTTTTTTAATAAAATCATAAGCCTTTTTCCGGTACCCGGTATCCACCACGCAGTTTTTAATGGGGAGCCGGTTGGCAGGAAGTTCATCAATTACGGAAATATCCAGATCTCCGTAAATAATGATAGCCAGGGTTCTGGGAATGGGAGTCGCACTCATTACCATAACATGCGGTTCTTCTCCTTTTTTTCCCAACAGTTCTCTTTGCCCTACGCCGAAGCGGTGCTGCTCATCTGTAATTACCAGAGCAAGCTTATCATAAATAACCTTATCCTGAATCAGTGCATGCGTTCCAATTATAATATCTGCCTCGTGGTTTGCTATTTTCTCATAAGCAATTCTTTTTTCCTTAGCAGTCATGGAACCGGTAACAAGAACCGGCACCTTATTAATCTGGTATGTTAAGAACAGCTCATTCATGGATTCGTAATGCTGTCTGGCAAGAACCTCCGTGGGCACCATGAGAGCTCCCTGATAACCGTTACAGGCTGCCTGAAGCAATGCCAGTATGGCTATGATTGTTTTTCCCGATCCAACATCTCCCTGCACCAGCCGGTTCATGACCAGACCGCCTGTCATATCAGCATATACCTCATCAAGTACTTTTTGCTGGGCGTTTGTCAAAGAATACGGCAGTCTGCTCTGAAATGTTTTTACTTCCTCTGACAACTGGATTGCAAACGGACTGGTTTTATTCTCTCTTTTGTCCTTTAAACGTCTGACAGCCATTAAGAAAAGAAAAAACTCATCAAAGACCAGTCTTTTTCTGGCAAACAAAAGTTCCTTCCTGTCTGACGGAAAATGAATATGTTCAATAGCAAAATTATATTCTGCCAGTTCGTGCTTCCTTCGCAGATCGGCAGGCAGATAATCCCTGATCATAAGGCGGGCACTGAGCGCCTGTTTTTGTGCCCGGACAATGGTCTTATTACTTAAGCCCTTCGTCTGACCGTAGACAGGCTGCATGGAATGAACAATCTCTCCATAAGCCTCTGCCGTATAAACTTCAGGCTGCTCCATGATGAGACGGCCGCTTTTCTTAATAATCTTTCCGCGAAAAACAGCCCGCATTCCAGCCTTTAATGTAGCATGCAGATAAGGCATATTGTACCAGATCAGCTGCATGGTGCCAGATCCATCTCTTAAAATAGCTGTAACAACCTGTACACGACTGTATCGTTTTACATCCGGTGTTCTTTCAAGCATCCCGGCCACGGTCATAACGCTGTCCGGCTTGATTTCAGCAATTGGTGAGGGGTCCTCATACGTATCATATGCCCTTGGATAATATTCCAGAAGATCTTCTATTGTGTCCACTCCAATCTTTTGAAACAGTTTCCCGGTTTTTTCTCCAATCCCTTTCAGGGATTCAATGGGGTCTTGGTTCATCCGATCACCCGCCTCCTTTCATTTTGTTTCTCCGAATATGAAAAAACCGGGCAGACGAGAGTCACGTCTGCCCGGAATCATACAGCTTCGACTCCTTTTTATTCAACGGAAATCAGATAATAATAAATCGGCTGACTGCCGCAATGAAGCTCCACTTCACAGCTTGAAAATTGTTCTTCTGTTTTCTCCTTCAGTGCTGCGGCATCCTCTTCACTCACATCCTTACCATAATAAATGGTAATCAGTTCTGATTCTTCTTCTACCATAGCTTCCAGTGATTTCAGTGCAGTAGCTTCAATCTCTTCCCCTACAGCAAGAATGCCATGGTCTCCCAGAGCCATGATATCGCCTTCTTTAATTTCGATATCATCGATGGTGGTATTACGGACTGCATAAGTAATCTGTCCAGTCTTTACACGACTCATCTCTTCCGTCATATTTGCTTCATTTTCCTCAGGTGATAAATCAGGTGCAAAGTTAATAATTGCAGTAATACCCTGTGGAATTGTCTTGGAAGGAATGACGATTACCTTCTTATCCTCTACCAGACTTCTGGCCTGTTCTGCAGCCAGAATAATGTTCTTGTTATTCGGCAGAATGTAGATTGTATCTGCATTTACCCGGTCAATGGCATTTAACATGTCCTCAGTACTGGGGTTCATGGTCTGACCGCCCTGGATTAAATAATCAGCTCCAATACCGCTAAAGATCTCATCAAGCCCCTCACCTGCTGATACAGAGATAAAGCCATAAGCCTTTCTTGGCTCTGATTTCTTTCCTTCTGCCTTCTGCTGTGCTGCCAGCTTCTCTGACTCTTTAATCAGCCTTTCCTGATGCTCTTCCCTCATGTTATCAATCTTCATGCGGGACAGAGAGCCAAGGGTAAGCGCCCTTTGAATGGCAAGTCCTGGATCGTTGGTATGAACGTGAACTTTAACAATATCATCATCGGATACAACTACAAGGGAATCTCCAATGGATTCTAAATATCCTTTGAATTCCTGCTCTGTTTTTTCGTTATAAGGCTTTTCTAAATTAACAATAAATTCTGTGCAGTAGCCGAATTTAATATCAGCTTCTTTCAGTGCGCTTCCTTCCATGGAGACAACCGGCTCCACACGTACTGCGGCTTCTACGGTTAAATCAACTTCTTTCCCTGAGAGGAAGTTAAAAGCACCCTTTACCACCTGCATCAGACCCTGACCGCCGGAATCCACAACACCTGCCTGCTTTAATACCGGAAGCATCTCCGGTGTCTGGCTTAATACGTAATCGCCCTGTTCTACAACCTGACTGCAAAATTCAAGAATGTCTTCTGTTTCAGTTACCAGCTCAGCCGCTTTTTCTGCCATTCCTCTTGCTACTGTCAGAATGGTTCCCTCTTTGGGTTTCATGACTGCCTTATAAGCTGTCTCTGTGGCTCTCACAAAGGAATTAGCCAAAATAGTAACGGTCACCTGGTCAGCGCTTGCGATCTCTTTTGTAAATCCTCGGAATAACTGGGATAAGATAACGCCAGAGTTTCCTCTTGCGCCTCTTAAAGAACCGGAAGAAATCGCTTTTGCCAGAGATTCCATGGTTGGATTCTCGATGGCAGCCACTTCTTTTGCCGCTGACATAATGGTCATCGTCATGTTTGTTCCGGTATCTCCATCTGGAACTGGGAATACATTCAATTCATTAATCCAGTCCTTTTTGGCTTCCAGTCCTTTTGCACCTGCTAAAAATGCTTTCTGCAGCATCTTTGCGTCTATATACTTCATACCCACAGGTAGTTTCCTCCTTAATCAATCACTCTTACGCCTTCGACAAAGATGTTAATCTTATCTACCGTCATACCGGTGAATTCTTCTACTTTGTATTTTACATTTTCAATCAGATTATCGGCTACTGCAGAAATGCTGATTCCATATGCTACGATTACATGAAAATCAATGGTGATATGGTTGTCCTGAATTATCACATTAATTCCATGTGTCAGTCCTTCCCGTTTTAATAACTTAACGAGTCCGTCTTTCATGCTGACAGCCGCCATACCGACAATACCGAAGCACTCAACTGCTGTGGTTCCGGCGTACATAGCGATAACATCAGGGCTTACCTGGATCTCGCCCAGTTTATTATTGATATAACCCTTCATAGTCTCTACCTCCGTTCTTTCTGTCTGTAATGATTATACATGATTTTTCCAAAAAAAGAAACAAATTTTTATTTTTCACTTGCAAATCGCTGTAATTTCTGTTATCATACACTTGTTGTGGATTTTTCAACCAATAAAAAATCCAAGTTACTTTTAAGGAGGTGCAATCATGGCTAAATGTGCAATTTGTGAAAAGGCTGCTCACTTTGGCAACGCAGTGAGCCATTCCCATAGAAGATCCAATAAGATGTGGAAAGCAAATGTAAAGTCCGTTAAAGTTAAAGTAACAGGCGGCGCTAAGAAGATGTACGTATGTACTTCCTGTTTAAGATCCGGATTAGTTGAAAGAGCTTAATCGTAGGAAACTCCTGGCTGATATCAGTCAGGAGTATTTTTTTTATAATTATGAGACCCGGTTGATTCAATCGGGTCTCAATGATAGCAACAGTATTCGCTGTCAGCAGCAAAACAGATTATATCCCAGTACCAGGCATCCAATTATAAACAGAATTGTAACGATCGTCGCCGGGATAAACAGTAGGATTGCCATACCTGCTCCAAAGCAGAACAGCATAAGTCCACATACTCTTCTCATATCATCCCTCAATCCATTCAGGCTATATAATATCCTATGCGGCTTATCCCTTTCTTATTCTTCTGCTTTTTCTTTCTCTGCTGCCGCAGCCATCTCCTCTGCCATTTTAATCGCTTCCGGTGATACATCTTTGTTTCCTGACGTAAACTTATTAACAAAATCCGGAACCATGTCAAGGATCTTTGTCACTGCATCCTGCTGCTTGATATTGACCAGCTTTGTCACACCGTTTTGTATAATCAGTATGGCGCTTGGACTCATCTTGGCATGCATACCTCCCGCACCCTTTTCCTTGGCATTTTCCGAAAAGGATCCGGCAGCCATTCCACAGGTCACATCCACCAAAGGCAGAATAATGGTATCATCCACCTTAACCGCATCTCCTACAACTGTTTTTGTCGCCACAAAGGCATCCATACCTTTAAACAATGCCTCTACTGTAGACGTAAAATAATTATCTGCCATTGAACGCAATTCCTCCTTTATCGTAGCCATCTCTTTAACAGAACTCTGAAATTTTTATCAAGAAGCATCCGTATGCCGATGATCAGAACTGTCCCCAGGCGTATTCTTCCCTGAAAAGTTCCTTCTGCATGAAACACAGATTCATCAAAAACCGGATATAGATTCCAATATTTATGAAAGAAGGGATACAGTACACTGGCTGCCATTAGTGCCTGTCCCGTCAGTGCCGGATCTTCAAAACCAAATGTCACGTTACCATGCCCCTTCACCGGGAAAATATGACGAATCAGACGCTTCACCTGTCTGTAAAGCAGCTTTGCGGTCTTCTGATTTTCGCTGTTGGAAAGAAAAGCCTGTATTTCATCCTTCTTCTCTTTCATGTTTTTCAGTGTATCACAAAACTTCCGGTATAAGTACTTAATTTTTTCCAGAATATGGATTAATTTCTTCTTTATCTTATTATAAAAATTCTGAAGCCAGGAAATATGCTCTGTTTGTGTTTGTTCTGTCTGTCTGTTTTCTTTTTGTACGGGCTGCCGGGACAGAGGTTCTCCCTGGACAGTTTTTTTCACATCCTGACCTAATTGCCGTGCTTCTTTTATGGTCTCCGGCTCTTTTATTTCCATTGCCTGAACCATGATTTCTTCTGCCTCTTTTAGCTCTTCATCCATTTTCTTTGGTCTCATAATTCGAAATCCAAACAAGCGGATCGCAATGACAACTTCCTCTTCATACCGAACCGTGACAGAAAGGATATGTAGCAGCCAGGAAATTTTCAAATTTCCCTTCACTTTTTCAAAATAAGATCCCTCTCCACGGTAACGGACCGGTACAAACAGCACCAGAAGAACTGCCAGAATAATAAGCCCTAAAAGGATCAGGATCAGAATTCCTAACAGCTTTAAAATAAATAAAATTACATGAAGCATGAACACCTCACATCTTACCGGTCACTTTTCAAAAAATCAGACAGATTGAATCCTTCTGTTTTCCGGTATAAATCATGAATCACACGTCCAGCCACTTCCATTGCCTCCCAGTAATCAGAAGCAATGCCAAGGATAAAGAACTCTTTTTCCTTATAAAATGGAGATATTATTTCAGCAGCTGGAAAGATATCAAGTATATTATTCCCATTTGAGGCAGGTGTAATCACATAAATATCCAAACCGGGTTTCCCCTTCCTGATTCCCTGAATGATCCGGTATCGTTTCTTCTTCGCTTTCTCTCCGACGTATAAACGGTTATACCAGCTTATTTTCATAATCCATCAGCTCTTCCAATAATTCCATGCATGTTTCTTTTTCAGCGCGATCTAAGCAGCTTGAAAGACTGCCTCTTACGTATTCCTGGATTTCATCGATCGAATTAAAGTATACAGGCAAATCCGATAATACCTTGGCCATCACAGCACGAACCACCGGTTTCGGTGCATCTGCAAAAAGTTCTTCCAGCTCCTGAATATAAGCTTCTGCCTGCTGATCTAAATAAGACTTGTCAACGATTGCGCTTTCTTCCCCGGAAATAGTCTCTCTGCCTTCTTCTATTATAAGTTCAGCAAAGCTGCTTCCAGATAACAGCCTGTCTACATTCATGGAACGAATATAGTCCCCATCATCAGCAGACTCTTCGTTTAAAACTTCTACTTTTAAATAACGTTCGTAGTAAGCTTCCTGTCTGCCTTCTAACTGGGTAAGCTGGCTGAGGAATTCATCTTCTCCAAGGGTAAAATCTTCCTGATCCAGTTTCACCTGAATGCCGCTTATTACAGAACGGTAAAATTCCTCTTCACTGACATCAATGACAGCGTCCTGCTTAGCAAACATCAATACACATAAATCATTAATCACATCCTGAAGCATTACATAAAAACCAGACTCATCTGTAAGAACCTGACTTGCATAGGACAATTTTGCAGAAGCTTCTTCGAAGCTGTCAAAGGTCATATCCCGGTAATCCATACGCTTAAACTGCTGTAAAATTTCATAAATTTCCTTATGACCAGCCTCCATACCTTCTGGAAGAGAAACCATGGATTCCGTCCGGAGGGTATACATCATATCCCGTAGATTCTCCCTTGGAGACCCAAGATAAACGGAAAGCCCCTCCATAAGAAGACTGTAAAACTTCTGTTTTGTCAGCCGGACCGGGAGCTGTCCCATAATCTGTTTGATCCGTCCGTTCATAACAGCGGAGTCACTGGTGTCAGTAATAAATCCCATCAGCCGTTTTAAAAATGCCTCGTCTCCGTCATTTGTTTTGCCTGAAGAAATAAACTTTCGTTCCATGCGATTTAAAATATATTCAAAAATCTGAAAACAGTCGGCATAGGAGGTCAGAATCTCTACTTCGTGAGTCATGTCCTTCCTCAGCGACAGCAGATCCTCGTTTACTTCCTTTCCAGAAATGCATTCACCTATCAGGCTGTTTAACCGTTTTAAGTAGTCAGCCATCTGCTGGGTCTGGGGTGCTTCTTCTGCGACAGTCTCCAGTAATGTATAGTAGTTTAATACAAGTCTTACATAAGAATACTGATAAGCAGCAGTCATCTGCTTTTTCATCAAACGGGTTTCCACGTGTTGTCTCCTCTCGGGGGTATTAATGATAATTGGATAAAATAGATCTCCTCAGGAAATCAAGGGCCTTTACAACAGACTGCTCCCTGATTTTTTCACGGTTACCTTTAAAATGGTATTCTTCCACCTTTACTTTGTCCTTCATATAGCAGGCAATATAGACCAGTCCCACAGGCTTTTCTCCATCTGCGTCCGGACCGGCAATACCAGTCACTGCGATACAGGCATCTGCATCGGAAGCAAATACACCTCCGGTTGCCATCTCTTTGGCTGTCTGTTCACTGACTGCCCCATATTTTTTTAAGGTGCCCTTGCTGACATCTAAATATTTTCTTTTTGCTTTGTTGGAATAGGTGATAAAGCCTTCCCTGAAAACCTCTGATGCGCCTGGGACATTAACCAGTCTGCCAGCGATCAGACCGCCTGTACAGGATTCCGCCGTTGTAACGGTCAGCTCGTGCTTCTTTAAAAGCCGCACAACTGCCATCTCAAGGGTTTCTTCTTCCTTCGTTGTGTATACAGCATTCTCAAACCGGTTTTTTATCTCTTTTACAACCGGTTTGAGAAGGGTTTTTGCTTCATCCTCATTGGCAGCCTTAGCGGTCACTCTTAAATGAACCTCTGCTGTCTTGGCATAAGTGGCAATGGTAGGATTGGTCTGGGTATTAATTAAATCAATCAGCTTATCTTCCACCTGGCTCTCACCATAGCCGCATATTTTAACCATCTGGGACCGGATTACTTCCGGCTGGCGGCTTTGCAGGTAAGGGAATACCTGCTCGGTAAATAAAGGTTTTAACTCGTTAGGAGGTCCTGGAAGAAGTATGGCAGTTTTCCCGTCCTTCTCCATAATAAGTCCCGGGGCAGTTCCGTTGCTGTTATCAAGCACAGTTGCTCCCTGGGGAATCATAGCCTGTTTCCAGTTATTATCCGGGATTTCTTTATATATATTGTTTTTAAAATATTTACTGATCCGTTCTCTGGTATGTTCATCTTCAACCAGATCAAAGCCCATTACCTCTGCGCATACTTCCTTAGTCAGATCATCTTCTGTTGGTCCCAGACCACCGGTAAGAATTACCACATCAGAACGATTCAGTGCTGTATCAAGTACTGCAAAGAGCCGTTCCCTGTTATCCCCAACTGTCACCTGATGATACATGGAGAGTCCCAAAAGGGCACATTTTTCTGCGAGATACTGGGTGTTTGTATTAACGATGTTTCCAAGAAGAATTTCTGTTCCAACTGAAATCAGTTCAACTACCATGGTTTACATACTCCCTTCTGTAAGTACGCGATAATTTTTTGCTATATAATCTACAAGTGAAACCACTGTGAGTATTGCCGCAATCCAGATAAAAGCATTGGTAACAATCCATAATGCAGGTATGTTTAAAATCAGCAGAACCGACATCACCATCTGTGAAGCTGTCTTGAATTTTCCCCAATAGCCTGCCGCAATCACAACTCCGTTATCGGAAGCAACCAGGCGGAATCCGCTGATAATAAACTCACGGCTGATAATTACAATCACGATCCAGGCCGGAAGCTGTCCAAGTGCAGTGAAGCAAACCAAACCTGCACAGACCAGAAGTTTATCCGCAAGAGGATCCATGAATTTTCCAAAATTAGTTACCAGATTATACTTTCTTGCAATCTTGCCATCCAGCAGATCCGTAAAGCTTGCAACAATAAACACAGCAGCAGCTATATAGCGGTAAGTTACATTATTACCGCCGTCAAGCAGCAAAAAAAGGACAAAAAACGGAATCATAATAACCCTTAAAACAGTCAGTTTATTCGGTAAATTCATCTTCCAACTCTCCTATTAAGTCATACTCCATCGCTCCGGTAACACGGATCTTTGCAAAATCTCCAGACATCAGTTCCTCACCTGTCTGAACAAAAATCATTCCATCCACTCCCGGACCATCCATATAGGTTCTTGCTACATATGCATTCTCATCAGCAACTTTTCCCTCTATCATTACTTCCAGGGTTTTTCCAACCATGGACTGGGAAAGATCAAGGGAAATCTCCTGCTGAAGTTCCATAATTGCATCTCTGCGATCCTCTTTGATCTCCTGTGGAACCTGATCAGGAAATTCTGCAGCTGGTGTATCTTCCTCTGCTGAATAAGCGAATACGCCAAGTCGTTCAAACTCCATCTCATCCACGAATTCCATCAGTTCTTCGTGATCTTCCTCTGTTTCTCCCGGAAATCCGGAGATCAGTGTGGTTCTCAGTGCAATGTCAGGGATTTCACTGCGAAGCTTGTTAATGATGTCCTTCAGCTGCTCTTTTGATGTTCTTCTTCCCATGCGTTTTAAGATCCGGTCGCTTGCATGCTGAATCGGCATATCTAAGTAACGGCAGATTTTGCTTTCTTCTTTCATAACTGCAATCAGCTCTTCTGTGATCTCCTCTGGATAACAGTACTGGATGCGAATCCACTGAATCCCTGATATGCGGCAAAGCTTCTTTAATAATTCAGGAAGAGATTTTTTTCCATATAAGTCCACACCGTATAAAGTGGTCTCCTGAGCTACTAAAATCAGCTCCTTCACGCCCTTATCAGCCAGTTTCTCTGCTTCTTTAATCAGATTTTCCATGGGGACACTGCGATAGTTACCTCTTAAAGTTGGGATGATACAGTAAGTACAATGCTTGTCACATCCTTCTGCAATTTTTAAAAAGGCATAATGGCCTCCCGTGGTAAGGATTCTGTCTGTTTCTGTCTGGGGAAGTAAATCCAGATCATGGAAACAGGATACGGATCCCTCGCCCCCCAATGCCTTCTTTAAAACATTGGATATCTCATCATAAGTTGATGTTCCAAGAATACCATCTACTTCCGGTATCTCATCAATAATCTCCTGCTTATAACGCTGTGCCAGGCAGCCTGTAACAATCAGTGCTTTACAGTTGCCGTCTATTTTTCTTTGTGCCATCTCTAAAATGGTATTGACACTTTCTTCCTTGGCATCACCAATAAAACAGCAGGTATTGATTACAATGACATCTGCCTCATACTCGTCATCTGTAAAAGTATAACCGTCTCTATTTAAAAGGCCTAACATCATCTCCGTATCTACCAGATTCTTATCACAGCCTAGTGATATGCATAATAACTTCATGTTTAAACTCCTGTCATTCGTTTTTCCTGAAAGAAAAGGCCATCTACCATAACGGAGACGGCCCTCTTCTTAATTATCGTCTTCTTCTGTTGCGTCCGCTTCGCTTAAAATCTTCACTTTGCCCTCATATAACTCTTCTACGGCAACTGAAAGCGGCTTTTTGCCGACCCCCGGAATCTCAGTGTCAGAGCCTCCGATGATCTGTCTTGCTCTCTTTGCTGCGGCAATCACGATAGAATAACGGCTCTGTACAACCGGAGCATCTCCCGGCTCAACCTCACTGTTTACTACATTAATCAAATCTGAATAAGATGGATGTAACATCTTCCATTCCCCTTTCTCAAACCAGTTTATATATTCTTTAATTCTTCCCGGATCTGGGATAAAAATGCCATATTATTGGAAGCACGCTTATGCTGTACCTGAATCATAAGATGCATCTCCTCCACGCATGTGTCGATCTCATCATTAATTAAAATATAATCATAAGCCTCCATGCCCTGTGCTTCTTCTGAAGCCCTGCGAAGTCTGGCATTAATTACCTCCATGCTTTCTGTACCTCTGCCGATCAGACGGCGTTTCAGCTCTTGTGCATTAGGTGGCATAACGAACAGCAGGATTGCTTCCGGAAACCGTTCCTTTACTTTCAGCGCTCCCTGAATTTCTATTTCAAGAATAACATCTTTCCCCATTTTCATCTGGTTTAAAACATATTCCTTGGGAGTGCCGTAAGAATGATTGACGTACTGTGCATATTCAATCAATTCTTCCTTTTCAATCATATCGTTAAAATGTTCTTCTGTAACAAAAAAATATTCTTTTCCATCCACTTCACCCGTTCTGGGAGCTCTTGTGGTTGCGGAAATAGACAACGCATAATTCTCATACCGGTTCAGAAGCTCTTTCATAAGTGTGCCCTTTCCGGCACCAGAAAAACCGGATACAACTACCAGCATGCCATGTTCGTTCATACTGCGATTCTCCTACTCAATATTCTGGATCTGTTCCCGTACTTTCTCAATTTCAGTCTTTAATATAATTGCCTTATCTGAAACCTCTAAATCACTGGCCTTTGAAAGAATGGTATTGGCTTCCCGATTCATCTCCTGGGCGATGAAATCCAGTTTTCTGCCCACAATTCCTCCAGCTTCCAGTTCTGACCGTGTATGTTCAATGTGACTTCTTAAACGGACCGTCTCTTCATCCACACAGATCTTATCTGCATAAATGGTTACTTCCGCAGCGATTCTGCCTTCATCAATGGCAGCTCCTGCCAGAAGCTCTTTCACCTTATCTTCCAGCTTCGCCCGGTATTCCACAAGAATCTTTGGAGATCTCTCTTCAATAAATTCCAGAATATCATTCATCAGGTTCAGCTTACCTAGAAGATCCGCCTTTAAGTTTTCGCCTTCTGTTAATCTTGTTTCCACAAAACGCTTTGCAGCTTCTTCTACTGTTTCTGAAAGAAGCTTCCACATCTGATCCTCATCTTCCGGTACTTCTTCCATAATAAGTACTTCCGGACATCTGGCGAGTGCAGAAACCTTAATATCGTTCTGAATTCCGAACTGCTCTTCCATCTTTGCAAAATATCCCATGTATTCAGCAGCCAGCGCACTGTTATACTTTAAACACAGCTTGTTTTCCGTATAATCTTCATAACTGATAAAAACGTCTACTTTACCGCGCTGAATATAATTCTTTAACAGATTTCTGATCCCTGCTTCAAAGAAATTAAACTTTTTCGGCATCTTTATGCTTAAATCCAAATATCTGTGATTTACAGCCTTCATCTCGACGGAAATTTTATATTCATCCGTGACGGTTTCGTACCTGCCGAAACCTGTCATGCTCTTAATCATTACAAATGCCTCTCTTTCGCCATAGATATAAACCATTATAAGTCATAATAAAAAACAAGTCAAATGGTTTTAAATTTTACATAACCGTGTTTCTGTGGTATACTATCTCCATCTATAAACCTTACCGGAGGACACAAACAATGGCATTAGATGGAATTGTTATGGCAAATCTCACGGCAGAAATGAAAGACCGGCTGGAAGGCGGAAAGATCTCTAAGATCGCCCAGCCGGAAAAAGATGAACTGCTGTTTACTGTTAAAAATCAAAAAAATACATGGAAACTTTTAATTTCAGCCAGTGCCAGCTTACCACTGGTTTATTTCACGGAAAACAACAAGCAAAGTCCTCTGACTGCTCCTAATTTCTGCATGCTTCTGAGAAAGCATATCGGCAATGGCAGGATCATGAGAATCAGCCAGCCTGGTCTGGAACGAATCCTTTGCATGGAAATAGAACATTTAGATGAACTGGGCGACAGACGGACGAAAAAACTCATGATAGAAATTATGGGAAAACACAGCAACATCATCTTCTGCAATGAAGAGGATATGATTCTGGACAGTATTAAACACATCTCTGCCCAGGTGAGCTCCATTCGTGAGGTATTACCCGGAAGAAAATATTTTATTCCCCAGACCATGGACAAGAAAGATCCCCTGACCATTACCGAAGAAGAATTTATTTCTACAATCAGACATGCGGCTGCACCAGTACAAAAAAGTCTCTATTTAAATCTGACCGGTATCAGTCCCATCATTGGCCATGAACTTTGTCATCTGGCCTCTATTGATGGAGATTATTCTGCTAATGAGCTGTCAGAGACAGAACTCTTACATTTATACCGCATGTTCTCTTTTATGATGGAAGATATCAAAAAAGGATCATTTAAACCTAATATTGTTTATAAGAATGAGGAACCGGTAGAATTTGCTGCTGTACCACTTACCTGTTATGAAGGAAGCGATTATGAAGCCACAACTTTCGAATCCATCAGTACTCTTTTAGAGACCTACTATGCTTCTAAAAACGCAGTAACAAGAATTCGTCAGAAATCCGTTGATCTAAGGAAGATTGTACAGACAGCGCTGGAACGAAATTACAAAAAATACGATCTCCAGGAAAAGCAGTTAAAAGATACGGAGAAAAAAGATAAGTATAAAGTATACGGAGAGCTTTTAAATACCTACGGCTATGAACTGACGGGAGGTGAAAAGAAGCTCACCTGCCTTAATTATTATACCAATGAAGAGATTACCATTCCATTAGATAACCAGCTTTCCGCAAGGGAAAACGCCCAGAAATATTTTGACAAATACAATAAATTAAAACGAACCTTTGAAGCCGTTACAGGGCAGATCAGCGAAACCCGGCAGGAAATTGACCATTTGGAGTCCATCAGTGCAGCACTGGATATTGCTTTGCTGGAAGAAGATCTTGTACAGATTAAAGAAGAACTTATGGAATATGGCTATGTCAAACATCGCAGAAGCGGAGACAAAAGACCGAAAATAACCAGCCGCCCCTTCCATTATATATCATCTGACGGCTTTCATATGTATGTAGGAAAGAACAACTATCAAAATGAAGAATTAACCTTTAAGGTCGCAAGCGGTAATGACTGGTGGTTTCATGCCAAAGGAATTCCCGGCTCCCACGTCATTGTCAAATCAGAAGGAAAAGAACTTCCTGACCGGACCTTTGAAGAGGCAGGTGCTCTGGCTGCTTACTACTCCAAAGGCAGAGATAATGATAAGGTTGAAGTAGATTACATTCAGAAAAAGCAGATTAAAAAAGTTGCGGGAGCCGCTCCTGGCTTTGTGATCTATCATACAAATTATTCTATGGTTGCAGAACCAGGAATTCAATCACAGGAAGAAAAATGATACTAAGATATCCTTATTAGCAAAGATTGCGGATCCTTATGGGTCCGCTTTATTTCTATAAACAAAAAAGAAGCGTTAAAGCAGACATTTTCATGTACCTTACAACGCTCCATTTATGTACTATTTAATCTATTAATTCTACAATGTTTTTTCTTTCAGGAATTGTGGTTATAATTTCAATACAATACTCTTGAGGGATAATCCCACTCATATTGCGACTTGGTAAAAAACCAGCTTTTTTAATCATGCCTTTTTCAATAATATTATATTTCTTTTTTTCCGTCTTTAATATTCTAAAAAATAAGTTTTCTTTCATATATCTTTCTCCTAACACTCTCATTGGCATACGTAGGAAAAAACTACATGTTACAAAATAATGTTATAAAAACATAAATCTGCTGCCTTTAAAAATCGAAAGACAGCAGATACTCCCCTTTTTTGTATAAGAGTACCGAAGTAATCCTACACTATATGCTTTTTCATTAAACAACGCTTTTATAATTCGTTGAATTACTCATACCGGAATTTCTGATGATGTCTTCTCTTCTTAAATTACTTTGCATTACGCATTTTTAACACTTCTTCTGGAATTTTTCTTTCATAAACTCCAGCTGGAATGCTTCTCCCTACAGAATTAAGAGATACTTTAACCAATGCTTTCTGCAATTCTTTTACTACTTCCTTCTTCATCATCCTCAATCTCCTTTTTATTTGTTTTGTTTTTAGGAAATAACGTAAGTATTTCCAAAACAACCGGATAAATAAGTAGTTCTACCAGCGACGGATTCAGATATGCAACCGTCATGATAATAGTTAAAACAGCAATAGAATACAGCTTTTTCTTCAGAATATCTTTTGGAGTAAAGTATTCTATGTTGATGGTTCTCGGTGCCAAAAGTAAAATTACTATTGACGAAATAATATAGATATACGGCAGAAAAGAAAGTCTGATTGGCAAGTAAATATGTCCCGCTAATGATAAAGCCCATATAACTAACATACTAAGCCCACAACCAGTGCCTGTTCTTGCATGTATTCCGCCAGCCTGCAATCTGAGTCCGCAGAAAGCCAATAATATAAGAAGAGTCTCAATACCTTGTCCAATTATAATACCTATAATCTGGATAAATACAAACTTAACGATATTATCTAACAATAACTCAATTCCATATTGGATTACATCGCTCTCTTCTTTACTTTTCGGACTAATTTTGTTCATCCAATTATTAATAATCAATGCAATTTTATCTATGCCCATTTCACCACCACCATCTATCCATATATTACCATAACTTTTAGTTTAAAAATGTTTTTGCAATTATCGTTGCAGTTTTTATCCTAAGCGTCAAACACGATGATTTTTCATACAATTAGCTTTACTTTCCATGTCTGACAATGTACAATGATAGTATTTACTAGCGAGGTGAGACACCATGACATATTTTGTTTATACTCTTACAGGAGGACTTTGTAATTATTTCTCCTGTTCTAATTTGCTGCCCAAAAAACTATCAGTATTTAACCGATTATCATTATTTTTATACGCATTTGGTTCACTTTATTTCTTTAATAGATATTATGGGCAAGCCAGTACTTTTATTACTCTTTCAGGTATGTTAATAATTGTAAGTTTATTTACTAAACTTGATTATTTAAGCCTGGGATGTTATTTGTTTGGATATTTATATATCATTGCATTTAATTATCTTTTCATGTACATTGCTGGTGAGATACTTAAAATGGATATGGAATGTATGCTGAAACATGATGTATTAAATATTATTTTTTCTACTGTATACTGTGTGTATTGCGGTATTACAACTAAATTAATCGGGTGGTTTATACATAAAAAATTAAACATCTCACAGTATTTAACTAACAAGCATATGCTTAAAGCTATATTAACCGATTTATCATTACTGGTGTTTTTCTTTGTTTTTAATTTTTCATACGGAGAGCGTCTGGGTTATAATTTTGGCGTAATAGCGCTAAATGGAGTTATTTTTTTATTGCTTTTTTCAATCACTGTATATCTTATGTATTCAATTTACAAAGTAACTATGGGAGAACAAGCTTATAAGTATCGTATGGCGCAGTATGAGAATTTACAGATCTATACAGAAAGGTTGGAAAATTCTTATGGATCAATGCGAAAATTTAAACACGACTATCTAAATATACTAAGTACAATGGGTGGATTCATGGAAGAAAATGATATGAATGGATTAATTGAATATTATGAGAAAAGGGTACTTCCTATCAGTCATGCATTTTCTGAATCAGATACGAAACTTGGTGGTCTTTCAAAGGTTAAAAACACAGCATTAAAAAGCTTACTCTCATCAAAATTTATTTATACCATGGAGATTGGTATGAATTTAAAAATTGAATTGACTGAAATCATTGATGATGTGGTTATGGACTCTCTTGATCTTTCCAGAATTATTGGAATTTTTTTGGATAATGCTATTGAAGCAGCAATGAATACTGTACAAAAAGAACTATATTACTGCATGTTTTATAAAGATGAAGAGCTATACATAATTATAAGAAATACCTCTCTTCCACTCAGCCATGCAATTTCACAGCTATCCAGTCACGGCATTTCCACAAAAGGGGAAGATCGGGGCGTTGGGCTCTATAATGTATCACTTATATTAAGTGACTATAATAATGTTATTTGGGATACTACATACGAAGAACCTTACTTTACTCAAAAACTGATTCTTAGAAAAGGTATAAAATAGGTGCAATAAATGATTCATATATATCTTTGTGAAGACGATGAAAGACAATTAAAGAGATGGAAAGACATTATTGAAAAATACCTGTTAATGAATTCTACAGAATCAATACTTTATTGTGCAACTTCAATACCAGAAGAGCTGATATCTATAAGGAAAAAATCCAATATTATAGGACTGTATTTTCTGGATATTGATTTACAGTCTAAGCAAAACGGAATTGAACTTGCACAGGAAATTCGCAGGTATGACCCTCGTGGTTATATAGTATTTGTAACGACACACAGTGAAATGGCTATTTTGACCTTTCAATACAAAGTTGAAGCAATGGATTTTATTGTTAAGGATGAACCAAAAACCTTACCGGATCAAATCTGTGCCTGTGTTCGAAATGCAGAACTTAATTATAAAAACCAGTTGAATTTATCAAACAGACTGCTATCTGTTAAAATTGATAAATCATCACTTATCCTAGATCAGAATGATATTATTGCAGTTACAACCTGTGAAGATTATCATAAAATTATGATACATACAAGATCTGGCATCAAACAAATTACTGGTACTTTAAAAGAATTAAATGCAACATTAAATTCTTCTTTTTGCCAATGCAGTCGTTCTGTTATCGTTAATTTAAAGCATGTATATAAATATTGCAGGGAAGATTCGCTGCTTATTATGGATAACAAAGAAACTTATCCTGTTTCATTTCGTATGATGGGAAAATTACAAAAAGCTCTAAATAATCTTTAATTAAAAAAGCCGGATAGTATTCCGGCTTTTTTGTTTATTAATCCCCATATGTTCCTTTTGATTTCACCAGCTTTGGCCGATACCCCTGAGAAGTAAGGGCAGCCATAATAGCATTCTTATGATCTGTACCAAATGCTTCCAGTGTAATTCTTAATTCTACTGCTGTATTACGATTGATACTGATAAACTGGTTATGTTCCAGACGGATGACATTGCCCTGCTCTTTTGCAAGAAGCGCAGATACTTTAGCCAGCTCTCCTGGTTTATCAGGAAGCAGAATGGAAACGGTGAAGATCCGGTCTCTCTGAATCAGTCCCAGCTGCACGATGGAGGCCATTGTAATAACATCCATATTTCCGCCGCTTAAGATGGATACAATCTTTTTATTATCTACATCGATATGTTTTAATGCAGCAACTGTAAGAAGTCCGGAATTTTCAACCACCATCTTGTGGTTTTCCATCATGTCTAAAAATGCTACGATCAGTTCTGAATCTTCAATTGTTATAATACTGTCCACATTTTCCTGGATGTATGGAAAAAGTTTGTCACCGGGGCATTTAACAGCTGTACCGTCTGCGATTGTATTGACCGTTGGAAGAGATACGACTTTCCCCTGGCGAAGCGATTCCTGCATGCAGTTTGCACCTGCAGGCTCCACACCGATTACCTTAATCTTAGGATTTAACATCTTTGCCAATACGGAAACGCCTGTGCAAAGACCGCCTCCTCCGATAGGAACCAGAATATAATCAACAGTGGGAAGTTCCTTGATGATTTCCATTGCTATGGTTCCCTGTCCGGTTGCCACATCTAAATCATTAAATGGATGTACAAAGGTAAGTCCTCTTTCTTCCGCCAGCTTATAAGCATGGTTGCAGGCTTCATCAAAGACATCTCCTTCCAGTATTACTTCTGCTCCATATCCTTTCGTCCGGTTAACCTTCATCAGAGGAGTTGTTGTAGGCATGACAATGGTAGCGGGAATCCCGGCAAGCTTTGCAGCATAGGCA
Source organism: Lacrimispora struthionigena (assembly GCF_048627165.1). Lineage (NCBI taxonomy): Bacteria > Bacillati > Bacillota > Clostridia > Lachnospirales > Lachnospiraceae > Lacrimispora > Lacrimispora struthionigena. The sequence goes on along the minus strand of NZ_JBMBWP010000001.1, from coordinate 1,921,325 downwards.
ACACCCTGTGCATGATTGCCGGCAGAGGCGGTAATCAAACCTTTGGATTTTTCTTCCTCTGTCAGAGTGCTGATTTTATAATAAGCTCCTCTTACTTTATAGGCCCCTGTATATTGCATGTTTTCCGGCTTAAAATACACTTTGTTTCCAGTCTGAGTAGAAAAATACTCACTGTATATAAGCTTTGTTTCCAGGGTAACCTTGCCAACGACTTCTGATGCTTCCTCAAACTTTTCCAATGTCAACATAATTTACGCCTCTTCTTTCTCTTCTACGTGAAACAATGCATTTACAAATTCTTCCGCATTGAATTTCTGCAAGTCATCAATCTTCTCCCCGACACCAATATATTTCACCGGAATTCCCAGCTCGGATTGAATTGCTACCGCAATCCCTCCTTTAGCCGTACCATCCAGCTTAGTAAGAATAATTCCGGTAATATCAGCCACTTCCATGAACTGTTTTGCCTGCACAAGAGCATTCTGGCCGGTAGTCCCATCTAAGACTACAAGAGTTTCCCGATATGCTTCGGGATATTCTTTGTCAATAATCCGGTTAATTTTTTTCAGCTCTTCCATCAGGTTCTTTTTATTGTGGAGACGTCCTGCCGTATCACAGATTAATATATCCGCCTGCCTGGATTTTGCTGCAGCAACTGCATCGTATACAACTGCCGCCGGGTCAGATCCTTCCTGCTGGGCAATAATATCTACGTTTGCCCTTCTCGCCCATTCTGTCAGCTGTTCAATGGCTGCTGCACGGAATGTGTCGGCAGCTGCAACGATCACTTTTTTTCCATCGTCTTTCATCTGTCCTGCCAGCTTTCCTACAGAAGTGGTCTTTCCCACTCCGTTCACTCCGATTATTAATAAAACAGAGCGGCGATTCTCAAATTCATATGCATTTTCTCCCAAATCCATCTGTTCCATGATACTGTCCATAAGAAGCTGTTTACATTCTGACGGATCCTTGATATTTTTTTCTTTTACTTTTTTTCTCAAGTCTTCCACAATTGATGTAGTCGTCTGGATACCCAGATCACCCATGATCAGAATTTCTTCAATTTCCTCATAAAACTCATCATCAATGGCCGAAAAACCGTTGAAAATGGAATCCACACCTGCGATAATATTATCTCTTGTCTTTTGCAGTCCAGCTACCAGTTTTCCAAAGAATCCCTTTTTTTCTCCCATTGTCGGCCTCCTTAACTTTCTAAATCTTCTTCAATCAGATTAACAGATACAAGCGTCGAGACGCCTTTTTCCTGCATGGTGATACCATACAGACGATCCGCAGACACCATGGTACCGCGCCTGTGTGTAATAACAATAAACTGTGTAAATTTTGTTAACTTATGCAAATATTTTGCAAAACGATCCACATTGGAGTCATCCAGCGCGGCCTCAATCTCATCAAGAAGACAAAACGGAGATGGCTTTAAATTCTGAATTGCAAAAAGCAGTGCTATGGCTGTCAGTGCTTTTTCTCCACCGGAGAGCTGCATCATATTCTGAAGCTTTTTACCAGGCGGCTGGGAAACAATCTGTATTCCCGCCTCCAGAATATCCTCATCTTCTACCAGTTCAAGCGCACCACGTCCGCCACCGAACAGTTCCTTGAAGACCTTATCAAACTCCACTCTGATTTCCCGGAATTTTTCTTCAAACTGTTTTCTCATTCCAGTATCAAGTTCATCGATAATTTTTAATAAGGTTCCCTCAGCAGTAATGAGATCATCATGCTGTGTCTTCATAAATTCATACCGCTCTGAAACCTCTTTATAATCCTCGATCGCATTAACATTGACATTGCCAAGCTTACGTATCTCTTCTTTTAAGGAACCGATCATCTTCTTAATGTCAGGCAGAGATGTCCATTCTTCATTTCTTAAGGCTTCCGCTTTTGAAAATGTCAGTTCATACTCATTCCACATATAGTTAACGTGGTTATCCATACGCTCTTCCATTTTCTCTTTTTGGCTCTGAAGGCGGAACAGTTCCTTATCCAGCAGACTGATACGCTGGGTGAGTTCTTCTCGTTTTTGGAACAGTTCTTTCTGCTCTTTTGATTTCATCTCTTTTTTAGCCAGTTTCTCATTAATTGCCTCATCCAGTGTTTCTCTGGCTGAACTGATCTCTGCAATTCTGGCTTTAATAGATTCTATTTCCTTTTGTTTTTCTTCAATAATCAGGCCAGATCCGCTGGATCCCTGAGACAGCTTTAAAAGTTCCTCTTCCAATCTGCTAATCTCATCTTTTACCCGTCGGATATTTTCTAACTCAAAATCATCCTTTTGCTTCAGACTGGAGGCTGCCAGCTGGGCTTCTGACAATTCTCTGGAGAATTTTTCTCTGTCGGCTTTTGCTTTTTCAAGATCAGCATTCAGACCCTCTAAGTCACCGTCTATATCCTGGCCTCGTACTGCCAGCTTTTCCACTGCAAGGATTAAATCCTGCCTGTTTTCGCCAATCTCTTTTTTCTGTACCTCGAGCTGGTTATTTTCCAGTTCTAAATCACCGTAGGATTCTATAATCTCTGCTTTTTTATCTTCAATCCTGCGCAGATTTATTTTAACCGTATTCTGTCTTAAATAAAGCTTCTGCTTCTCACTTCGGATGGTTTCAAGTTCTTCTTTACATTCACTTAAAAGCCCTTCGTTCATGACCAGCTCTGTCTCAATCTGCCCGGTTTCTTTCAGCGCCTTTTCACAGGCCGCTTCCAGTTCCTCCATTTCACGCTTTCGTCCCAGTAAATTACTGGTGTTTTTGAAAGCACCACCAGTCATAGAACCGCCAGCACTTAACAATTCTCCTTCCAGAGTAACAATTCTTAAAGAATACTGGAATTTCTTGGCAAGTGCGATTGCATGGTCAATGGTATCTACTACAACCACTCTTCCAAGAAGATAGTTTAAAAGTCCCTGGTACTGAGAATCCGCTTCAACCAGAGAATTTGCAAGTCCTAAAACTCCTGGTTCGCTAAGGGCTTTTTCCTGATTGAAACCGTTTTTATTACCAATGCTGGTAAGAGGGAGAAATGTAGCTCTTCCGTATTTGTTTTTCTTTAAATACTCAATCAGCTGCTTTGCTGTCTGGTCTGAATCGGTAACAACGTTTTGTATGCTTCCTCCCAGCGCTGTTTCAATGGCGACTTCATACTTTTTAGAAACTGTAATTAAATCCGCCACAACACCGTGAATTCCATGCACCCGGTCCTTTACTTCCATGACCCGGCGTATGCTGCCGCCGTATCCTTCATACCGTTCGGCAAGATTTCGGAGAGATTCCAGCTTGGTAGAGTTGGTGTGGTACTCCTGCTGTCTGTCGTTTAAATTCTTCCCAAGACGTTTGACTTCATGCTCCAGTTCCCCGGCTCTGCTTTCGCTTTGTTCCTGAAGTTCATTGTACTTAAGAATACCAGCATCAATTTCATCCGCTTCTTTTTGAAGAACCAGCAGCTGTTGATCCTGTTCTGATTCATCACTTTTATATTTGAGAAGCTTTTGAAGCACTTCAGATCTTCGGACATTTACCTGTTCAAGCATGGTCTCATAACGCTGCTGTTTGGCGTTTAAGGTAGCTTTTTCATTGAGAAGCTCAATAATACTCCCCTTACCAGATTCAATCCTTTGTTCCAGAAGATGAATTTTTTCGTCTTCTGCTGCAAGTACTGTTTCTCCCTGCTTTAACTGCTCCATTGCAGTCTTTACTGATTCTGCAATGACAGAACGTTCCTCTTCATAGGAGGACGCCTGGGACTTTTTCATATCTATCTCGGAGTGAATGGACCTCACCCTGCCTGCAATGTGCTCCGCATTCATCTGTTCTGTATTGATCTGCTCTTTTAGAACATTAATGCGTCCCTGCAAGTTTCCAGTCTCTATATCAGAGTTATTTTTTTCATTGCGGCTTACTAAAATAGATTCATCCAACTGGGATAAATATGTATCAAGGGTCTCATACTGCTCTCTGATGCCCTCTGATGCGTTTTTTGCTTCTTCCAGATCACGGCTGACGATTACTTCTTTCTCATCCACTTCTTTCATCTGAAAGCGCAGTCCTTCTGTTTCCATCAGGAACTGATTTACATCATACTTTTTCAGTTCTTCCTTTAATCTTAAATATTCTTTTGCTGCCTCAGACTGTTTTGCCAAAGGACCAACCTGTTTTTCCAGTTCCGAAAGAATATCACTGACACGAACCAGATTCTGCTTTTCATCCTCCAGTTTTTTCTGGGCAATGGCTTTACGGCGTTTAAATTTAACAATTCCCGCAGCTTCATCAAAAAGTTCTCTGCGTTCTTCCGGTTTTCCGCTTAGGATTTTATCAATCTGACCCTGTCCGATGATGGAATACCCTTCCTTGCCGATTCCGGTATCATAAAAAAGTTCATTAATATCCTTTAACCGGCAGGCACTTCCATTGATCATATATTCGCTCTCGCCAGACCGGTAGACTCTTCTTGATACTGTCACCTGATCATAGTCAATGGATAAGTGGTGATCCGAATTGTCAAGCGTTATGGCTACATAGGCAAATCCCTGGGGTTTTCTCATTTCCGTTCCCGAAAAAATAACATCCTGCATACTGGAACTTCTTAACTGCTTCACTTTTTGTTCACCCAGTACCCAGCGTACCGCATCAGCAACATTGCTCTTACCGCTTCCGTTGGGGCCTACAATGCCTGTAATTCCATTGTGGAACTCGAATACTATTTTGTTGGCAAAAGATTTAAACCCCTGAATCTCTATACTTTTTAAATACATACTCCACGCTGACAGCCATCACCAGCTGCCCTTTCTTTTCCATATTATTGTCCACGCCCTTTGGACATAGAGGGATACCCGAAGGGTGTTTCCTTATTATTGTCCATGTTCTTTGGACATAGAGGGATACCCGAAGGGTGTTTCCATATTATTGTCCATGTTCTTTGGACACAGAGGATGTCCGCTTATTGTCCACGCAGCTTCAATATTCCGTGATAGGCTGCCACCTGCTCCGCAGCTTTCTTAGTTCTTCCAGTTCCCTGTCCAATAATTGTATCCCCGATTTTAACCTGGGTCTCAAATATCTTATTATGATCCGGGCCTTCCTCCTTTAAGAGCTCATACGTTAACGCCTCTTCTGTCTGGCTTTGTACAATCTCCTGCAAGATAGTCTTGCTATCAAAAAAGAGCTGCTTATGTTCCAGATCATTCATAATGAAACGAAGGATAAACTCTTTTGCATTAGCAAAACCACCATCCAGATAAATGGCTCCTATCAGTGCTTCCATTGCATCCGAAACAATTGAAGCTCTCCCTCTTCCCCCTGTTGCTTCCTCTCCCCTGCCTAGAAGGAGATATTCCCCAAGCTTTATCACTTCTGCACAATAAGCAAGGGTGGGCTCACAAACAATACTGGCACGAATTTTTGTCAAATCCCCCTCTGGCTTTTGTGGATATTTATGATACAGACAATCACTGGACACTACTTCCAGCACCGAATCACCTAAGAATTCAAGTCTCTCATTGCATTCTGTTTTATTCAGTCGGTGTTCATTGGCATAAGAGCTGTGGGTCATGGCCTGTGTCATAAGATGCTTGTCCGAAAAACGATAACCGATCCGTTCTTCCAGTTCTTTCATACTTCTGCTCATCTCATTCCTCTTTCCTGGTGTTCCTTATTATTGTCCACGTACTTTGGACATAGAGGGGTACCCGATTACCCCCTATTATGAAAGAAGGTGCTGCGGTCAGACCAAACGATCCTAGCAGCACCCACATCTATTAATTTAATGCATTCTTGACCTGTTCTACTGCGTCGCTGACACTTACGATGTTCTCTGCCACTTCAGTTGGAATCTCAATATCAAATTCCTCTTCAATGCCCATAACGATCTGAAACACATCAAGGGAGTCAGCACCCAGGTCATCCACGAATGTGGAGTTCATAGTAACTTCCTCCGGTTCAATATTTAATACCTCTGCAATTATTTTCTGTAATTTTTCGAATTCCATTTGTTTTCCTTCCTCTCTCCTATTCTTGATTTTCTTTCATTTTAAGACTTTCTCTTATCTTATCATTAATTCCCTGTTCTTTGAAGGTTACGCATTGAAGTATGGAGTTTTTTATTTCTGCTGCTTTTGAGTTACCATGAGTCTTTACCACAAGACCATTCAGTCCTAGCAGCGGAGCGCCGCCATAACGGGATGAATCAAATGATTTTAAAGTCTCTTTTAAAGCAGGTTTTACAAGCAGAGCACCGATTTTGCTCCTGAAACTACCCATCATACCACTCTTTACCTTGTTAATCAAGGTCGCGCCCACTCCCTCATACAACTTCAGGATTACATTGCCCACAAATGCCTCACATACTATGACATCTGCACCGCCATGCGGAATCTCTCTGGCCTCAATGCTTCCGGTAAAATGAATATCCTTACAATCCTTTAACAGCGGAAATGTCTCTTTCACTAGCGCATTTCCCTTTTCTTCCTCTGCGCCGATGTTGACAATGGCAACTGTTGGATTCTTAATGCCTACAACATGCTCCATATATAAGGAGCCCATTTGGGCAAACTGTACCAGATGAGAGGGTCTGGCATCCACATTAGCGCCGCAGTCTATCAGCAGGGAAACGCCTTTTTCTGTTGGAATAAGGGGTGCAAGCGGTGGTCTTTCTACACCCTTGATCCGTCCGACTATCACCTGTCCGCCAACCAGTATGGCGCCTGAGCTACCGGCCGATACAAATGCATCCGCCTCTTTTTGTTTTACCAGATTCATTCCCACAACGATGGAAGAATCTTTCTTCTTACGTATGGCGTTAACCGGAGGTTCTTCCGTCTCGATTACCTCTGTCGCATTCACAATCTGTATCTGATCCTTATTAAATGTGTATTTTGCAAGTTCATCAGATATCATCTGTTCCTGCCCTACTAAGAGAACCCGGATCTCTTTATTCGCGTTTACCGCCTCTACGGCACCTGCTACCGTCTGTACTGGTGCATAGTCACCGCCCATGGCATCCACAGCTACTTTTATCATCATGATTCCCCTTTCAAGTGTTTCCTAAGATAATCTATTACATAATATACTAAATATTATACTATAAATCAATAATAAATTTAGAAATTTAAAAGCAGATAAAACAGCCTTAGCTGACCAGCTTTTTCTCAACCTTTTTTATAACGTAAACATAAGATATTCCAGTGAACAATGCAGCGCTCAGCCAGGCTGCAGGGTCACAGGCACAGGCAAGCGGGAAGCTCACAAACCTTATTGCAAGGGTAGCCGTAACCAATCTGGCTGCCAGTTCCACTACGCCGCCCAGCATGGGAAGTAATCCATATCCACATCCCTGCATGGTATTTCGGAAAATAAAGATAGTTCCCAGAGGAATGTAAAAAGAGGCGCATAGATAACTGTAGGTTTTTGCCCATGGAAGAATCTCCGCCAGATCTACATTACCGGAGAAGAACAGCCTTAGGGCAAAAGGAAGTCCCAGAATCACAATAACGGAGCATAGAACGGCATAGATTACTTCAGTTGTAAGTGCAAGACGCACTCCCTGTTTGATTCTTCCAATATCACCTTTCCCATAGTTTTGTCCCGAATAAGTAGCCATGGTTTGTCCCATTGCCATCATTCCCTGAATCACCATACTTTGAAATTTATTGGCTGCTGTATTGGATGCAACTGCTACGGAACCGAATAAATTGACTGCAGACTGCATAATCATCGTTCCCGAAGCGGTGATTCCAAACTGAAGAGCCATGGGAATCCCCACAGACAGCTGGATCTTCGTATCATAACCATGCAGCTTCCAGTGATGCTTTTCCGGTGTGAGAACAGGTACCTTTTTTGTAATATAAATAATACATAAAAAAGCGGATATTCCCTGAGATACATTGGTTGCCCATGCAGCACCCGCGACTCCCATCTTAAAATTAATAACAAAAATCAAATCCAACACAATATTTAAGCAGGCGGATAGCACCAAAAATATAAGCGGTATCCGGCTGTTACCCACAGAACGAAGAAAGGATGAGAACAGGTTATAAAATACATTTGCAAAGATCCCTATGCAAATAATAGAGATATAAGTATAAGCATCTTCCATAATATTCTGGGGGGTATTCATAATTTTTAATAGTGTTCTCATGAATGTCAGACTGATGAAGGTCATAAATACTATAACAAATAATGACAGTAAAATTCCATTTGCCACTGACCGCTTCGTACCGTTTTCATCCCCAGCCCCAAACCTCTGACTGGTAAGAACTGTAAATCCCGTACTCATTCCCTGTGAAAAACCAATTACCAGGAACATGATGGTACCTGTCGATCCCACAGCTGCCAATGCATCCGCTCCAACGAAACGACCTACAATAATAGTATCCACCATATTATAAAACTGCTGAAAAATATTTCCGATTAATAGCGGAAGTGTAAATTTTAAAATGATGGGAAGAGGATTTCCTCTCGTCATGTCGGTCTCCATAAGCCTTCACCCTTTGCTGTTTTATTATTCTGCCATACTTTACCATGCGGCACAGACGTATTTTACCATGTTCTCAACCACTTGTCACGATTCTTTTCAAACAGTTTTATCTTTCGTTCTGATTTTAATGCAAAAAATCTGCTGCCAGAAACCGGTTCATCAGGGAATCTGGCAGCAGACTGTATCTGTAAAATTTATTCTTTTGTAACTAATCCGTTTACATTTTCAGATGTAACCAGCTCATTATCCAGAATAACATATTTCTCTACGTTCTTTCCATCCAGATAATCATAAGCGGTTTTTAATATTGCTTTACCAAGGAAGAATGGGGGCTCTGCAATGGTTGCTTCAACTTTTCCAGCCTTAATTGCCTCAATGGTGTCATCAATGGCATCACAGCCGATCATAGTGATTTCATCTAAACGTCCGGCTGCTTCAATTGCTTCTAACGCTCCAAGAAGCATTTCATCATTTGCAGCATACAATCCGTCAATATGATCATTTGCCTGTAAAATATTCTCCATTACACTCATTCCCTTTGCACGGTCAAAATCCGCCACCTGGCATGCCACAATTTTCATATCTGGATTCTGGCTTATGATTTCATTAAAACCTTTGGAACGGTTCTGAGCCACATTGGTGCCCATAATTCCCTGAAGTTCTACAATATTTCCCTTTCCGCCAAGAGTATCCGCCAGATACTGTCCTGCCAGCTTTCCTGATTTAATGGCATCATATCCAATATGAGATACTACTTCTCCTCCACTGGCTTCCCTGTCCATGGTGAGAACCGGAATTCCGGCTTTATTGCAATCCTCAATAGATGAGACTATGGCATCTGAGTCACAGGTATCAATAATAATGCAATCAGGTTTCTTTGTAATTAAGTTTTCCACATCCTTCATCTGGATAGCCGGATCATCCTGGGCATCTGTAATGTATAATTCCACGCCCAGCTCATCAGCAGCTTTTTGTACCCCATCCTTTACATCCACAAAAAATGGATTGGTCTGTGTGTTCATTGCAAGTCCTATTACATATTTTTTCTTGACTCCTGTATCCGTTTTTGCTGTTGTCTCTTCTGACTTTGTTACAGCAGTTTCTGTCTGAGTTGTCTCCTTCGCAGTCTCCGTAGCTGCTTTTGTACTGCAACCAGCAATCGAACATACAACAAATCCTGCCATTATTGTAGCTGCAATTCTTTTTTTCATCATAATTCTGCCCTTCCCTTCTCAAATACATTAAAATAGTTTCTATTTATTCCGCTTTTGCGGATAAATCCTTGACTTTTTTATCCACCAATACAGCAATCAGTACCACAGATCCTTTTACAATGCTGGTTGCATGAGGATTGACGTTCATCAGCGTAAGGATGTTATCGATAATTCCCATAATCATGGCACCCACCACGGTAGGAAGTACAAATCCGGTTCCTCCGCTTAAGCTGGTTCCGCCAAGGATAACCGCTGCAATTGCATCCATTTCAATTCCCTGCCCGCTGGTGGATTGCGCCGATCCAAGCCTGGCTGTCAGTACAACGGCGGCGATTCCGCTTAATAATCCATTCATGATGTAAGCGGTCCATTCTGTCCTTTTTACTGAAATTCCTGACAGGCGGGCGGCTTCCCGGTTTCCTCCAAGAGCATAGATGCTTCTTCCAAAGGGGGTTTGTGTCAATATGTAATGTGCTGCCAGAAAAAGTAATATGAGAATGATCACAGGTACCGGCACTCCTAAGACAGAACCCTTTCCAATAAATTTATAGACCTCAGACTTTACCGGAATAGGGGAACCTTTCGTATAAATTAAAACACAGCCCCGAAGCAAAGTCATGGTACCCAGTGTTGCAATAAATGGAGGAATTCCGCAGTGAGAGATAAAGAACCCGTTGGCAGTCCCACAAACAGTGCCAATGACCAATGCTGTGGCTACAGCCAGGAATGTGTTTCCGGTGGAAGCCAGTACCCCTGAAGCAACCACGCCGGAAAGTCCAAGTATCGAACCAACGGATAAGTCAATTCCTCCGGTCAGTATTACGAAAGTCATTCCGCATCCAATAATACCGGCAACAGTAACCTGTTTAAATACATTAAAAAGATTGGATATATTTAAAAAGCTTTTTGACAAAAATGCAGCAAACAGGCATATGATCAGCAGTATTAAAACCGAACGGTAAATATTAATCTGATTAATCAATTGTTTCTTAGCTTTTTCATTCATTTTCTCTCACCCCTCCAGATGCATGTGCTAGAATTATTTCCTGATTCATGTCTTCGCCTGAAATTTCCAATACCATACGTCCTTCCCTCATTACAATGACACGGTCACTGACCCCAATCAGTTCGGGTAAATCAGTGGAGATCATAAGAATACTTTTTCCTTTTTGAGTCAGCTGGTTTATAATTGCATATATTTCCGCTTTCGCCCCCACATCCACGCCTCTTGTCGGTTCGTTCAGGATGAGAATATCGGAATCTGCCTCCAGTACCTTTGCAAAAACAATCTTCTGCTGATTGCCTCCGCTCAGTTTACCAGCCAGCTGGGAAGCTGAACTAATCCGGATGTTCAGCGATTGAACCTGCTGGTTTACCCGTTCTGTTTCCAGTCTGGTATTTAAATGAATTCCTTTTGTAAGCTTCTTTAAGGAAGAGATGGAAATATTCTCCCGGATGCTTCTTATTAATATCAGTCCTTCCTGCTTCCTGTCATCAGAAACAAAACCAATTCCGGCTTTCAGCGCTTTTACAGGTGCTGAGCAGTCTTTTTTTACCCCTTTGACGAAGACTTCTCCGCTTTCTATTGGTATGGCACCGTATAATAGCTTTGATAATTCAATGGTTCCTGATCCCAGTAGACCGGTTATGCCAAGTATCTCACCTTTATGAAGTTTCAGGCTCATATCATGTACATTCCGGCTGTTAATCTCTTTTGCTTCAAACACCACTTCCTGCTCCTTGTAATTACGGACAGGATATAGATTAGAAACGTTTCTGCCTACCATCATGGACACGACATCATCATAATCTGTCTCATTTATTTGTTTGGAAGCCACATATCTGCCATCCCGAAATACTGTCAGCCGGTCTGATATCTTAAAAATCTCATCCATACGGTGAGATATATAGATAATGGCAATTCCTTTCTTTTTCAGTTCTTCAATAATCCCAAACAATATTTTTATTTCTTCCTCGGAAAGCGCAGCAGTTGGTTCATCCATTATAATGATTTTGGCGCCTATGGTAAGGCATTTTGCGATTTCTGTCATCTGCGCTTCAGCAACGGAAAGATTCTTCACTTTTGTTTTTGAACTGAATTTCAGACCCAGATGGTTTAAATTATCCTGTGCTTCCGCAAACAGCTTATCCCAATCCACTTTCTGAAAGCGGTTTACAGGAAGCCTTCCAAGATACATATTTTCAGCCACCGATAATTCCGGCACCATATTAAATTCCTGATAAATCATGGCGATTCCTGATTTTTCTGCTTCCCTGGCAGAGTGAAATACCACCTTTTCCCCATTTAAGTACATGGCACCGGATGTATATGGCTGAGCTCCTGCAATAATTTTCATCAAAGTCGATTTTCCTGCTCCGTTTTCTCCGCACAGAGCATGAACCTCACCCTCATATAGTTCCAGATGTACTCCGTCAAGAGCTTTTACACCAGGAAAAGTCTTAACGATTGATTCCAGTTTTAATACTAACCTTCCTCCCATTTAAATTCCCCTTCTCCTCGACGGATCTTAATATGCACAGCCTGAGATCAGTATTACATTGGTATAACCTGTAAACTCACCTGTGAGAATAATTGCCTTTGCTCCTTCTGTCATTTTCTTTAATTCCGTGTGAGGGACATACTCCACAGGTATTCCTGCCGGCAAAAGAGCCAGTGCTTCTTTATGTAATTCCCCGCTTACCATAAGAGCTTCCTGGGCAAAAACTGCCTTCTCGGTTATCATATATTTTTCAATTTCTTCCAACACCTCTAAATAACCCGGATTTCCCTGTTTCCAGCCTAAGTCGACCCGTTCCACTCCCTTTGGTACAGGAAGTCCGGCATCTGCTATTACCAGCATATCCATATGTCTGATCTCTGCCATAATTCTTGATAACTGCGGATGTAAAATTCCAGTCTTTAACATGACTGCTCCTCCATTTCATGGGATTTGATAAATGCATCGATTTCTGACCGTTCAGGCATGGCAGGGGTGGTTCCAATCCTCTGTACAGAAATAGCTGCCAGTGCATTGGCAAATTTTGCTGCCTCCCATAAATCTTTTCCTTCAGCCAAAGCTGCTGCAAGACCCCCGTTAAATGCGTCCCCTGCTCCGGTGGTATCTACTGCATCTACCTGATAGGCAGGTAATAATCCCCTTCTTTTTCCGGCTGCAATATATACACCTTTGCTTCCCATTGTAATGAGCACATTTTTTACTCCCTTATTTAGAAAATAATCCGCTGCTTTCCCGGCACTCTCTTCTTCTGTTACTGATATGCCAGATAATATTGAAGCTTCTACTTCATTGGGAGTAATGAGTTCCACCCGATTTAAAATATCATCACTGACAGGCTGTACCGGAGCTGTATTTAAAATGATTTTAACTCCTTTGTCATACGCCATTTCTACTGCTTTCCTAACGGAAGAAACATTGGTTTCCAGCTGAATCAGCAGATAATCTGACTGGTCCAGAAGATCGGAAACAGATTCCACTTCCTCATCAGAAATCGTATCACATGCACCCAGAATTACGGCGATTTCATTCTGACTGGTATTTTCATCTACCATGATTAAAGCAGTGCCCGTTTCTGCGTGTTCACTGGAAAACACCCGTTTTGTATCCATACCCAGTCTGGTCATGGTTTCAATGGCAAGATCGGCAAAGGTATCCTTACCAACCTTCGTCACCATTGTTACGTCTGCACCTGCCTTATGGGCAGCTACCGCCTGGTTAAATCCCTTTCCTCCCGGCCCCATTTTAAATAAGCTTCCTTTTACCGTTTCCCCTGGCACCGGCAGATGAGGGCATCTTCCCATTAAATCCACGACGAAACTTCCAAATACCGTTATTTTTTTTCCCATAAGCTTCTCCTTTTTTTACAGAAGTGCAATTCCATTCCCGGTACCAATCCGGTCTGCTCCTGCTAAAATCATTGCCTCAGCCTCTTTTGGTGTACGGATCCCGCCGCTGGCTTTCACTTTCATTTTTTCTCCCACGGTCTTTTTCATAAGGGCTACATCTTCTGCTACTGCTCCTCCGGTGCTAAATCCTGTGGATGTTTTCACATAATGGGCACCCGCCTCCATAGAAAGTTCGCAGACCTTTACAATCTCCTCCTTCGTCAAAAGGCAGTTTTCCAGTATTACTTTCACTAATTTTCCCTGGCATGCATCAACTACCGCGCTGATATCATCTCTGACCAGATCATAATTCTTATCCTTTAATGCTCCAATGTTAATAACCATATCCACTTCATCTGCTCCTGCTTTTACTGCCTCTGATGCTTCAAAAGCTTTGGCAGATGTGAGCATGGCTCCTAATGGGAAACCTACGACACAACACACTGAAACGCTGCTATCCTTTAGTTCCTGGGCTGCCAGAGGTACGTAACAGGAATTTACACAGACAGACGCGAATTCATATTCTTTTGCCTCCTGGCAATATCTCCTGATGATTTCTGCCCCGGCATCTGCCTTCAGCATTGTATGGTCAATCATGTTTGCTATACTCATATCCATCCTCCATTATTATGATATTCAATATGTAACCGGTTACATATTTGAGTAAAAATAAACTGCCCTACTGCAGCTTATTTATCTTTTCTGAACCGCGCAGCACCATCTGGTATGGAACAAAAACCTTGCGGCCAGAGCTTTGACTTTCCTTACGGGTCAGTTTGTCAATCAGCATTTCCATTGCCTGATATCCCTGCTTCCTTGCATCCCGGTCAATGGTTGAAAGACTGTAATCAATGATTTTAAGAGATTCAATCTGATCAAAGCCTACTATGGAAATATCCCTGCCAATTTTCAGCTTATGCTCTGTTAGATATTTGAGTACACCCAGGCTGGTCTGGTTGTTGGAAGCAAATATAGCAGTTGGTGGATCCGCAAGTTCCAGTAATTCCTTCGTCCGTTCATAAGCCTTCATGATCTTAAAATCGCCTGATACCATATAATCCTCTCTTAGCCCGATCCCGTAATCCCTAAGAGCTGACTTGTACCCCTTCAGACGGTCTTTTCCAGGCATGGAGGTGTTGGGTCCAGTAATTACTGCAATCTTCTGATGTCCATTCTGAATTAAAGCCTCCACAGCCTTGTATGCGGCATCATGGTTCTCTACAAATACACCATCGAGACTGGAATTTCTAATATTGCGGTCAACTAATACAACGGGAATCCCTTTGTTTTCAAATTGGATCAGCTTATCCCTGGTCACCTCATCAAGTTCTGAAATAGGAGTGATTAAAAGCCCTGACAGGCGCTGGCTTTCAGCCATCATAAGGCATTGATGCTCTCTCTCCAGAAGTTCTCCAGTATCAAACAAAACGATATTGTACTGATTATTGGCAGCTCTTTCTCCAATTCCGCTTATAATGCCAGAAAAAAACTCATTGGCAATATCCGGGACAATCACTCCAATACTGGAAGAATCACGTATGCTGAGACTTCTGGCTATGGCATTGGGTACGTAATCTGCTTCCTGTATTGCTTCTAACACTTTGCGCTTTGTTTCCTCTTTCACATATCCGGATTCATTAATGACTCTGGAAACAGTTGCGGAAGAAACGCCTGCTTTTCTTGCTATATCCCGTATGTTCATTTCAAACTCTCCTTATGTAACCGGTTACATGTATGATATTAACATAAAAATCATATAAAGTAAAGCCTTTATATAAAATTTAAACAACAAATATATCTACAACTCTGTGTGACATATAACTATAAACACAAATACGGACTATCAGCTTCTTTTGATAGTCCGTATTTGACCGTGGAATCTAGATCTCTGCCGTCAACTTCACCGGCTTACATCCCATAAGCTGTATGCTTGTTTCATCTGGTTGGCTAAAGCCTGCATATAATTCGACGTGGTTTCCGTCTTTAACATACTCCCCATTTTCATTTACAACCATAAAAGCCCGCTGATCCAACTTTATTTTTACACTCTTTTTCTCCCCACAATTCAGTGCCACCCTTTTAAATCCGCAAAGTCTGGGATGCAGGGGTGCAAATTCTGAATCCATAACTTTTACATAAACCTGAATAACCTCTTCAATCGCTCTGTCTCCCACATTCTCAACGACAGCCTCAATTTCCATTTCTTCCATGCTTAAATTAGCATCACATACTTTGGCCCGACCATAAGTCAAACCATACCCAAAAGGATACTGTGGCTTACTTTCCAAATAACGGTATGTTCTGTTCTTCATGGAATAATCTGTAAATTCAGGCAGATCGGATTCCGGATCATAGAATGTCACGCATAATTTACCCGATGGAGAATAAAGGCCGAATAAAAGCTCTGCAAACGCCTTTCCTCCTCTTGCACCCGGATACCATGCCTGTATAATAGCGTCATAATTCTCTTTGGCAATGCTTAAATCAATATCACTGCCTGCCATCATACACAGCACAACCGGAGTACCGGTATGAGACAATGCTTCCATTAATTTTCTCTGAGACTCAGGAAGCAGTAATGATTCCTTATCTCCAGAAGCATACTGATTGCCCTGATCGCCTTCTTCTCCTTCCAGGAGTTCATTAAGTCCCAGACAGAGAACAACCACATCGCTATGCTCAGCTACAATCACAGCCTCTGAGATACGGTCATGATCAAATGCCAGAGCTTCCGTCTTAGGATTGCTGATATTGCAGCCATCTGAATAGAGAACCCTGATCTCATCTTTCGCAAACGCTTTTATCCCTTCCAGAATTGTAATGTATTCCGAAGAAGTTCCATGATAATTACCAATAAGAGAAGCTCTGCTGTTTGCATTGGGCCCAATTACCCCGATTGTTTTTACCGCTTCCTTATCCAGAGGCAGAATCCCGTTATTCTTTAACAGAACCATACTCTCTCTGGCGGCACGTTCTGAAAGCTCCAGATGCTTCTTACACTCCACTTTTTCATAAGGAATGGAATCAAATTCATTGTCATCAAACAATCCCAGTAAGTATCTGGTTGTAAACAGACGTGTACAGGATTCTGTAATTGTCTCCTCACTTACCAGCCCGTGTTCGTAGGCATTTAATATATGAAGATAGGTATTACCGCAGTTTAAATCACAGCCTGCATTGATTGCCATGGCTGCAGATGTCTTTGCATCAGGACTGATTAAATGGCGTTCATGAAAATCACGGATTGCCCAGCAGTCAGAAACGTAATGTCCCTCAAATCCCCATTCCCCTCTTAGAATATCCTGCATCAGGGTTTTGCTGGCACAACAGGCTTCTCCATTGGTCCGGTTATAAGCTCCCATAACTGCTTCCGATTTTCCTTCTTTTACTGCAGCTTCAAATGCAGGCAGATAGGTCTCTCTTAAATCCTTGGGGGAAACTTCTGCATTAAATTCATGACGAAGTGCTTCCGGTCCTGAATGAACAGCAAAATGTTTCACACAGGCAGCTGCCTTCATGGTCTCTTTCTCACCCTGAAGTCCTTTTATATAGGAAACCCCCAGCCTGCTGCTTAAATACGGGTCTTCCCCGTAGGTTTCCTGTCCTCTGCCCCATCTGGGGTCCCGGAATATGTTTACGTTTGGAGACCAGAATGTCAGTCCTTTATAGATATCCCTGTCATCCTGCTTTGTAAATGCATTGTATTTGGCTCTTCCTTCTTCTGCTATGACCTCTGCAATTTCATGCACCAGGTCTTCATCAAAAGCAGCAGCTAAACCAATGGCCTGAGGAAAACTGGTTGCTGTCCCGGCTCTTGCTACACCATGAAGCGCTTCATTCCACCAATTATAAGCTGGTATATTAAGTCTGCGTATAGGCGGTGCATCATATCGCAACTGGCTTGCCTTCTCTTCTAATGTCATGTTTGCTACTAACTGTTCCGCTCTTTTTCGCGCTTCTTTCCGATTCACTTGTCTTTCCTCCTGAAAAATGATGTCTTATCCCTTTACTGCTCCTGTTGTAAGTCCGTCTACAATCTGGTTGCTGAAAATGCTGTAAACGATAATTGTGGGTGCAATTGCTATGATAATTGCCGCAAACATCTGTACATAGTTTGTAGCATAGGGACCTACGAAATAAGTCAGAGTAACGGGAAGTGTTTTTTTAGCTACGTCAGATATAAATACCATTGCCAGCAACAGCTCATTCCAGTTGCCGACGAAGGTCATAATACCTGCCACGAACATCCCCACTCTGGAGAGAGGTAATGCGATTCTGATAAAGCAGCCATAGATGGAACAGCCGTCAATACACGCTGCTTCAAATATCTCACCTGGCATGCTTTTAAAGAATCCTGTCATTAAAAATATGGTCATTGGAAGTGAAAACGTAATATATGGAATAATCAGTCCAATGAGCTGATTGGTCAGATGCCAGTTGGAAAAGCGGACAAAAAGCGGGATCAGAACACAATGTACCGGTACCATCATTCCAATCAGAAAATACTGCATCATGTATTTAAGAAAGCCCAGTCTCATTCTGGCGATGGCAAAAGCCGCCATAGCTCCGATCAGTAAACTGATGATCAATGCGGAAGTACACACAATTAAAGAGTTTAAAGTCGCCACTCCTAACTGCCCGTTGACCCATGCAAATATGTAGTTGCCCAGCTGTAGAACACTGGGAGGCGAAAATGGTGAGGTCATGACTTCCCTGTTGGATTTTAAAGAAACACTCAGCATCCAGACCAGCGGAAGTAAATAAACAAGAGCAAGGGCAAGCAGGAATGCATATAAAAGCACACCGGCTACAGTGATCTTTTTCTTTTTTTTCTGGTTATCTTCTATTTTCATTGTTTCCCTCCCCCTAAGACTCGTACGTCTCAACTTTTATGCATTTACTAATGAGGAATGTGGTAAAAAGGCATAAAATGAGCAATATTATGGAAATGGCACTGGCATAACCATATTTATAATACTTAAATCCCTGTGTATATAAATGGGTTGCAAGCACATCCGTACGATGGTTTGGTCCCTCCCTGAGTCATATTATAAATCAGGTCGAAAAATTTAAGAGAACCAATGCAGTTCAAAGAAAGAGTTGTAATCAGCATAGGCTTGATTAACGGTAATGTTATAAAACGGAACGACTGTCCTCTGGAAGCCCCGTCAATGTAAGAAGCTTCATAGATGTCTCTTGATATCCCACTGATCTGAGCCATATAAAGCATCATATTCTGTCCAACGTACTGCCACAAAGCAACACAACCGATCACCCACATAGGAAGAGGGATGAATCCTTTGGTGTCAAAAAGCCAGTTGGGCCCCTGAATACCAAATGTGCTCAAAAGATTATTAATTCCTATTTTAGGATTAAAAAGAAACGCCCATAAAAGACCAAGCGCAGCTGATGAAAGTACACAGGGAAGGTAGTAAATATTTTTAAATAAGTTCCTGCCTGCCTTAATATTGGTCAGTAGAACCGCCAGGAATAAACCAACGATCTGCTGGGTCACACCAGAGAAAAGCATAAAAAATATGGAGTTTTTCAAAGCGATTTTCATGGTCTCATCACTGGTGAATAAATCGATATAATTTTTCAATCCGACAAAATCCGGTTTCGTCAGTCCCGTATAATTACACAGGGAATAATAGATAACCTGGATAATCGGAACAAATAAAATCAGAGTAAATAAAAGGAATGCCGGCGCAATAAAAATAAAAGCCGCTTTTCTATCCTCCAATAGCCTGTTCATATGGCTGCCTCTCTTTCTATAATGAGGGTATGCAAAGGCGTTTATGCTTCGCATACCCTCATCATTCTGTCAATTATTTTTTCCAGACGTTTTTATTATAGAAATCCTGTACTTTCTGAAGTGCCTGCTGTGGTTCTGCATTACCGAGGAATACATCTACCATGGCTGCATCAAAGGTATCTCCTGCTTCTACGCTTGCCAGTGATTCATTATAAAATCCTAATGTACCAGTTACGTTCTTTAAGATATCGTTGATATAAGCAAACTGCTTTGGAGCTTTGTCATAGTCAATTGACACTTTGGTAACCGGAATCTTGCCAGCTACTTCTGCGGTATATTTCTGAGCAGTGTCATCGGTGAACATCTTCATAAGTGCAAGGGCTGCTTCTTTATGCTTTGTGGTTGAACTCATAACAAGATTATCTGTTTTTACGATCATACGGTTTGGATCTGAGCCGCCCTCAATAGCCGGGAACTGGAATACGCCGCATTTGCCTTCAAATTCCGGATTGTTTCCATTGATCTGAGCAATTGCCCATGATCCCTGTACCAGCATGGCTGCGTCTCCATTGTAGAAGTTTGCAGTTGCCTGATCATTGGAATCTCCAGCTGCAGTGTCCTGGAAATACTGGGAAAGTTCTTTTAATTTCGTTGCTGCATCAACAAATGTCTTACTGGTCCATTCAATCTTGCCTGCATTTACATCAACCAGATTATCCGGTCCGCCTTCACGGTCACAGAGATAACCGGCTATCATGGAAAGGCACCATGCAGTACCTGCAGAACAGGAAATTGGTGTATAACCAGCTTCTTTGATTTTTTTACATGCTGCAAGCAGTTCGTCATAGGTCTTTGGCACCTCAACTCCTGCCTTTTTAAAGATGTCTGTATTATAGAATACACAGGCAGCTGCAAAGTTGGTAGGAATTGCCATTATCTTTCCGTCATATGTAATACGTTCAAAAATACCATCTGTAAAATTACCATACCACTGCGATTCCTGGTTTTTCAAAATATCGGTCAAATCTGCTGCTGCACCAGATTCCACATACTGAGTCAGATTAGGACCTGGATTGCAGATAAATACATCAGGTGTATTGCCTGAAGTAACCAACGCATTTAGTTTTGTCGGGTATTCCTCCAGATTCGTTGTAACCACGTTGCAGTAATATTTCCCCTTATACTGTTCATTAAACCGGTCTATAACCTGCTTGTACCCCTTGCTGATTAAATCTTCTGTAGCATTTAAATCGTCCCAGAACATCCATGTAATCTGCTCTTCTTTCCCCGTTGCTGTAACAGATCCGGAAGTAGTCTCTGTGGTGGCGCCTGATGATCCAGCACCTCCGCCAGTATCTGTAGATACTGAACATCCTGAAAGTGACCCCAATACAAGTGCAGCTGCCAAAAAACCCGAAACAAATCTCTTTACCATACCTTTCCTCCTTAACAATCTTCGCATTATTTGAAGCAATTATGATATGTATTAACTCTATCAGAATTTTGTCCGTTTTTCTTTATAATTATTGCCTGTCTATTATCAAATATTGCTATTTGTAAATTTTATACATACTTTGCTTTTGAACGTAATATACATAATACACTTTTTTAACCAGGCTTTTTTGTGTTATTTAACTACCATAAAATTAAAATATGCCTATTTCACTATTTTATATTGATATTTATTGTAGTATATTTTATAATTTTTACAAACAACAAAAGCAATTATTCATTATCATTAATATTATGGGGAGGTTTTACTTTGATTGAAAATCTGAAAGGTACTCATGAGACTGTAAATTATAAAGAATATACCAATATCCGCCTATATGACAACACCCAGGCAGAAGACTATCCTTCCCACTGGCATACTCCCCTTGAAATTATTATGCCTCTTACAGGCAAATACACCATCGTTTTAAGCACTCACACCATTGAATTAAAACCGGGTGATATTATTTTGATCTGTCCGGGAGTCATTCACGCCTTGAAAGCGCCCAAATCAGGACGGCGGATTATATTTCAGGCTGAGCTTCCCATGTTTCATGAAATCAAAGAGCTGGAATCCATACTTACGCTTTTAAATCCTACGTTCCTTGTTACACCGGAACTTTATCCCTCTGTCCATGACCAGCTCCATCAGTATATGCTGGAAATTTTAGAAGAATACAGGAAGGACATGCCTCTCACAGAAACAAAGATTTACTCAAGGCTTCTGGAAATGTTTGCTCTGATTGGGCGAAACCATACCCAGCAGGTCAGTTCTCTTGATATAGGCAACATTCAGCAAAAAAAATATGCAGAGAAATTCATTTACATCTGCAATTATATCAGCAGCCACTGCACAGAGGAATTAACCTTAGAGGAAGTTGCATCCCTCCTTGGCTTCAGCAAATATCATTTTTCCAGGCTGTTTAAACAATTTGCAAATATATCATTTTATAAATATGTCAATAAAAAGCGGATAGCTGTTGCCGAAACGCTGCTGATTAATCCTCAGCTTTCTGTCACTGAAGTAGCACTGCGCTCCGGCTTTTCCAGCCCCTCCGCCTTTATACGTATGTTCAAAATCATTAAATCCTGTACACCTACGGAATTCCGCCAGATGTATATACAGAATTAATCAAAAAAGTGGACATGAAGCGGTCCAAAAACTGCGAAATGGTCAGAAGCTTCATGTACGGAAGAAGCATATACCCCTACAGTGCAGCCGGTGAATCCACCGGCTTTTTGTGAACAGAGATCCCCTATATGGAAGGGCTGACCTGCGATCTGATTATCAATTTCAACAGACATTGTCTGGTCATGCCCCAACAGCTTAATTTCATGAATCCTGCCGGTTACTTCTGTTCTGCCTTTCTCCTCCCAATCATCCCCTTTTCGAATGATCGTTACCGCTTCCAGCTGTCCTTCTCTTTCACAAATGACAACTTTTACATAATGGGTTTCATTGTAAAAATAAACAAGCCCCGCTTCCTCCGCTCCTTTTGGCTCAGACTCTATGGTTACCTGGATATGGAAAGTTCTGGATAAAAGCCGGATCCCTACATAGGCAGGAACGGACAAATCTTCTATGGTTACAGGGAGGTAAGGAAGTTGCAGGCTGCCGGCTCCGGTGATTTTTAGAGGCAGCCGGGATGGGTGATCTCTTAAACCAATAAAGCGCATATCAAGGGGATCTGTCCACTTCATATCGGACTCAGACGGTAAAACCTCTTGCTCTTTATCCGAAGAGGAAACCTCTAGGCACTCAGGCACCTTTCCCAAACCGGGACTCACCACCGGCCAGCCATCTTCCCATATTACATCTGTAAGAAATGTCTCTCTGCCTAATTCAGCACAACCATTTAAGGGTCTTGTACCAAGCATCACCATAAACCATTTTTTATCCGGAGTCTCAATCAGATCTCCATGCCCGATACACTGAACCGGGTAATTATGTCCCAAATGGCGGTGGGTTAAAATCGGATTATTAGGGCAGGCCTCATAGGGGCCATAAAGACTTTGACTTCGAGCTACCGTTACACTGTGATTAAACTCCGTCCCTCCCTCTGCAAGAAGAAGATAATACATGCCTCCAATTCGGTACAGATGAGGTCCTTCCGCCCATATCGTACGTTTCATGCTTCCATCAAACAATACAACTGGTTGTTTCACCAGCTTTTTCTCCTCTAAGTCAAGCTCCTGAATCCATATCTCACAATCACCGTAATAAGCCGGATGTTCCTTTGTGCGCTGACCGATATAATAGCAGGTATCTTCTTCGAAATACAGACTGGGATCAATTCCTGGCGCATTCTCCAGAAAAACC
The DNA here is from genome assembly GCF_048627165.1 of Lacrimispora struthionigena. Taxonomy (NCBI): domain Bacteria; kingdom Bacillati; phylum Bacillota; class Clostridia; order Lachnospirales; family Lachnospiraceae; genus Lacrimispora; species Lacrimispora struthionigena. The sequence goes on along the minus strand of NZ_JBMBWP010000001.1, from coordinate 1,898,157 downwards.
GGGTCTGACCATGGGCCTTTTGGATCTGTGGCAGTAACATAGAAATTTCCGCCTGCAGATACATTGGTGACAATTACATAGAACAATCCCTTGTGATACCTGATTGTGGGCGCATAAATTCCCTGGGAAACTCTGGCCCCAGTAAGACGAAGCTGCTCCTTCCGTTCCAGAACGTGTCCGATTAAAGTCCAGTTTTTTAAATCACTGCTTTTAAATACAGGGATACCAGGTGCATATGCAAAGGTAGAATGAACCATGTAGTAATCATCAGAAATCCTGCATATGGATGGATCAGGATAAAAGCCTTTTTGTATTGGATTGATTGTATTTACCATGGCAGCCTCCTAAATAACCACAGCGGCAAATGGCTTTACAGGAAGATCTGCTTCGTTAAACAGATTAACTTCACAGTACCCCTCTTTTGCAAACCTGATTTCAACCGGTTCTTCTGTCAGCGTTTCAAAAATCAGCAGCAAATCCTGATTCAGCTTAAAATCTTTTATTTCAATTAAAATACCGCCCTGTTCTACATACAGGCTATTAATAACGTTCCCGTTTACGTGCAGTTTTGATCCAGTATGGGAAAAATGCAGACGGATCTGGTTTCCTTCCCGCTCTCCCCCTGTAAATTCCGGAGATTCACATAATATATCTTCCCCATAGATCAATCCTCTTGCCAGAAGTGCCAGACGTTCCCCTACTTCCTTTTTTCTTTTCGGGTGGATATCCTCATACATTCCCAGGTCCATAATAGAGATCATACCTGTACCTGGTACGTTTTTTAATACCCGTTCCTGACTCTCCCTTACCACTGGATAATCCTCTCCTCCGATGCCAAGCCATTTACCAAACGGTGCCAGCTGAACATAGAGAAACGGCAGTTCATCCTGCCACAAGTCTCTCCAACAGCGAATTAGAGAAGCAAAGGTTTTATCATATATTTCCCCATGCCCTGCATCTGATTCCCCCTGATACCATAAAACTCCCTTTACAGAAAATGGTGCAAGTTCTTTCAGCATCATTTCATACAAACCGGAAGGACGGTAGTGGTGGTAAGGTCCCAATGGGAGAACGGGGGCATCCGCAGTTTCAGCCATCCACCGCTCCTGATCCTGCTGGTTCATGCCATACATCATTGCTCTCCAGGCAATCTGATGAAGGTAGGAATCCTCATACTCCCAGGCCTCAAGACTGATCCGTCTCATTTCTTCCTCATCAACAGCCCTCACGGCCTCCTCATATTCTTTTTTGAATACAGACAGAGGCGGATCATTTAAATACGATGCTTCCATCCATGCACAGGCCGGAGTTCCGCCCCAGTTACAGCCTATAATACCAACCGGAACACCAATCACCGGCTGAATGGATCTGGCAAAAGAATAGCCCGGAGCAGAAAAGCTCTCCCACTGATATTCCTGTTCTTTAAACCAGCTTCCGCATTCAGGAAGATCCCTGCTTTGACCGGGATAAGCAATCCTTTTGCAGTTAAACATACGGATCATATCGTTTCGCTCCCACTGCTTTATCTCATTCCAATGGGCATCATATCTTAAATAATATTCCATGTTTGACTGACCAGCTGCTATGTAAATATCACCAATGCAAATGTCATCCAAAACGACAGCCGGTTCCTTCCTTTCGTCAGCAAAAATCTCTATTTTTTGACCATATGCCGCTCCCTTTGCCGATAATTCGCAGTAAAACTTCCCTTCTTTTATATCTGCAAAGATGCTGTCACCACAGAAGGTGATTCTCAGCTTGTCCGTCCCCTCAGCTTCTCCCCATATTTTAATCGTCTTATTCCGCTGAATGATCATTCCATTTTGAAAGATTTCCGGTAATTTTATCTGTGCCATATTATACCCCCATAAGCTGGTCATTTTTCTTTCAGTATAGCACAGAACCCAATGATAAAAAACAAAATACTTGCGTCCTTATTATCAATATTAGCTGTATGGCTCACCTTTTCCCCACAACAAGAAAAGACAAGGACCTGAATAATCAGATTCCCTGCCTTTTTATGTTTTGAGCTATTTCCATACTGAAATTATTCAGCAACAGAAATGATTTCTTTCTTGTTATAAGAACCGCAAGCTTTGCATACTCTGTGTGGCATCATAAGCTCACCGCACTTGCTGCATTTCACTAAGTTCGGAGCGCTCATCTTCCAGTTTGCTCTACGTTTGTCTCTTCTAGCTTTAGAAGATTTATTCTTTGGACAGATAGACATGGTTACACCTCCTTAAACTGTTTAAAAATATCCTGGATGACTGCCATTCTCGGGTCAAGCGACCTAACATCGCAGTCACAAGTCTCATGATTGAGATTTGTTCCACATCTATTACAAATTCCCTTACAGTCTTCACTGCAGAGAACCTTCATAGGCAGATTCAGTATGAGTTCATCACAAACCAACTGGTCTACATCCAGACAATAACCAATTACATATGGCTGTTCTTCGAGATCCTCTTCACTCTCATCTCTGGTTTCACTTAAATCAACCATTCGAATGACATCAAAACTCAGCTCATTAGGGACAGGCTCCAGACAACGATCACAGGGAATCAGCAGAGTAAGTTCCACTTTTCCTTCCAGCTCCAGTTTCTTTCCACCCAGATTCATGATCCGCAGCACTACCGGTTTGGCATCTGCTATTTCATAATCTCCGTAGGGTCCATGATAAGTCTTCATCTCTATATCAAGTGTATAGGTTTTCTCTTTCCCTTCCAGGGTAAACAACTCGGTTAAATTAATAAGCATATTATAGTCTCCTAATACGCACCTATGTAATTATACATAGGGGCGCACTATTTGTCAACAAAATATTTCCATATTTCACATTATAAAAACTATAATGTGCTAATATTTAAGGAATTATACTAAAGCTTTTGTCTCTCTTGCAATTGCAAGCTCTTCATTTGTAGGAATTACACATACTTTTACCTTGGAATCAGGTGTGGAAATAATCATGCGTTCGCCTCTGTGGCTGTTAGCTTCTGCATCAATTTCTACGCCAAGATAGGATAAATAAGAACAGATTCCTGCACGGATCGGCTTATCATTCTCACCTACACCAGCTGTAAATACGATGGCATCTACTCCGTTCATAGCTGCAGTATAAGCGCCGATGTATTTTGCAACACGATAAATATATGCATTAATTGCTGTATCAGCCAGATGATTTCCCTCTGCCTGTGCTTTCTGAACATCACGGAAATCGCTGGAGATTCCGCCAGACATACCAAGAATACCGGATTTTTTATTTAAGATATCCAGTACTTCATTGACTGTCTTTCCTTCTTTATTGCAGATAAACTGAATCACAGCCGGATCAATATCACCACTTCTGGTTCCCATAATAAGACCTTCAAGAGGAGTAAGACCCATACTTGTATCCACGCACTTGCCTCCGATGGAAGCAGAGATGCTTGCGCCGTTTCCTAAGTGGCAGACAATAACCTTACCATTGTTGGAATCCAGATCGCAAAAGCCCAGTGCTTCTTTGGAAACGAAGCTGTGGCTTGTTCCATGGAAGCCGTAACGGCGAATGCTGTATTTTTCATAATATTCCATAGGGATTGCGTAAAGAGAAGCCTTCTCTGGCATACCCATACCAAATGCAGTATCAAAAACAGCTACGTTTGGTGTTCCTGGCATAGCTGCTTCACATGCCTCAATACCCATTAAGTTAGCAGGGTTATGCAGAGGTCCTAAATCGAAACAGTCACGGATCACTTTTTTAACATCTTCATTTACAACGATGGAATCACTGTAAATAGTACCGGCATGGAGAACACGGTGTCCTACTGCAGAAATTTCACTGGTATCTTTGATTACTCCATGCTCAGGATTAACCAGGGCATCCATAACCAGCTTGATTGCTACAGTGTGGTTCGGCATCTCTTCTTCTAATTCGAATTTGCCTATTCCTTCTGCTTTGTGAGTCAGTTTGGATCCGTTAATACCAATTCTTTCGCATAAACCTATTGCTAAAACTCCCTCATTTTCCATATCAATTAACTGATACTTTAAGGAAGAGCTTCCGCAGTTGATAACTAAAATTTTCATAAAACTAAATTCTCCTTCAATTATTTTACAATTTCGCCGTACTGTTCTCTGCCGCAGCCTGCTGCGTTAGATTCATCCGTATCAATGTGCATAGCCAGAGCATAGGACTCGTTTACACGTACAACTACATCTCCGAAAACAAGACTTCTGCCATTTGTATCAATTTTCACAGAAACGATCTCGCCGTTTTCAACTCCCAGTTTTTGTGCATCTGCAGGCGTTGCGTGAATATGACGCTTTGCTGCAATTACACCCTCTGTGATATCAATCTCACCTGCTGGTCCGACAATCTTACATGGTCCGCTGCCTGCAATATCTCCGGATTCTCTTACTGGTGCGGCGATTCCTGCAGAACGGGCATCTGTCAGAGAAAGTTCCACCTGAGTAGATTTTCTTACTGGTCCCAAAATGGAAACTCCTTTGAACTCACCTTTTGATCCCACAACAGTAACTCTCTCCTCGCAAGCAAACTGACCTGGCTGGGATAATTCTTTCTTCTTGGTTAATTCATATCCCTGTCCAAATAAAATCTCAAGATGTTCCTGAGATAAATGTACATGACGAGCTGATGTTTCAACGATAAAATTCATACTTATCTATTCTCCTGTTCTAATTGATCAATGCTTCTTCTTGATTCTCACTCTATTCTATGAGCATTCCTGAAAATTTTCAAGTGTTGTGACAAAATAATTTGCATTTTTTGCGAAACAATAGCATAATATAGGTTGAAAAAAAGAAAAAGGACGTTTTTTATGATAAAAGAGAAAAATTTGCATGCTGTAGGTATTATCGCTGAATACAACCCCTTTCACAACGGCCACGCCTATCATATCAGAAAAGCGAAAGAACTGTCAAATGCAAAATATGCTGTGGTAGTCATGAGTGGAGATTTTGTACAGCGGGGAGCTCCTGCTATCTATGATAAGTATACAAGGACTGCCATGGCACTTTCCTGCGGAGCCGATCTGGTATTGGAAATTCCGTCTGTTTTTGCTTCCGGAAGCGCGGAAGACTTTGCATCCTGCTCTGTGGCACTGCTAAACGGCCTGGGGGCAGTTGACACTGTGTGCTTTGGCAGCGAAAGCGGGGATATGGAAAAACTTTCCGCTATTGCTACTATTCTCGCCAACGAACCTGCAGTTTATTCAGATGAGTTACGTAAAGAGCTGAAAAAGGGGGCTACTTTTCCGGAAGCAAGAAACACCGCTCTTGTCACCAGCAAAGCTGTAGGGAAAGAAGATGCCTCGCTTCTGGCCTCTCCCAACAACATTTTGGGAATTGAATATTTAAAGGCCATCTATAGACAAAACGCTTCTTTAACACCTTTGACCATTGCAAGAAATGGAAGCGGCTATCACGATCCTCTTTTAACGCCCCATCGTTTCTGCTCTGCAACCGGACTTAGAAAGGCATTAAGGGAATCAGGAGAAGATTACAATAAGGCGGGGAATACAGTCTTCGATTATGTACCAGATCCGGTGAAATTAAAAATACAGGAAAGCAAACCTCTTTACTGCGACGATTTCAGTCTCCTGTTAAATTCCGCTCTCCTAAGGCTGTCTATGGAAGGAACCCCATTTAATAATTTTTCCGATGTGTCAGAAGAAATGGCTGCAAGAATTACAAAACAGCTTCCAGATTATCATTCATTTGAAGAAAAGATCAACCAGTTAAAAACCAGACAATACACCTATACAAGAGTGAGCCGTGGTTTGCTCCATATTATGCTGGGGACAACCGGCCAGCTGACGGAGGATGGCCGTCGGGCAGGCTATGCTCCTTATGCCAGAATTCTGGGTTTCAAAAAAGAATCTGTATCCCTGATGGGTGAAATAAAAAAGAGAGGGAGCATCCCTCTCATCGCCAAAACTGCTGGTGCAGAAACCAATTTAACGGGAGCAGCTGCCGCTATGCTCCGGCATGACTTCTATTCTTCTCACATCTATCAGACAGTATTACAGGCTAAATATAATATAAAAATTAAAAATGAATTTACACAATCCGTCGTCATATTATGACGGCGGATTGATATATTCTCTAATCCTGTCTTTATATAGAAGAAACCGGGATTTGGGTACTACAATTCCCTGCTTCCACAGATCAAGAAGCTCATCAAAAGTCACAAGCTTTGCGTCCACAACTTCCTCTGCCTGTAACTTAAGATCGTCTTTCGTGACATTCTGCCTGTTGATATAAGTATCCACAAACCGTTCCCTCTGTCTGATGCTGTGAATCAGCGTTAAATCCTCTTTTTCAGCATGAATTCCGGCTTCTTCCCAAAGTTCTCTTATAGCCCCTTCCACTGTGGTCTCGCCGGCAAGAACCGAACCGCCGGTACACTCCCACATTAAGCCGTAAGGCTTATTGGGATGCCGTCTGGTCAGCAGAATCTGATTCCTGTGATTTACGGTCCAGATATCAGCAATCAGATGATATTCCCCTTTTCCCAGCGGAACTCCCCGGACATGAGTCCTTCCTGTTGCCGCTCTGTTTTCATCGTAGATATCCCAAAGCTCCATAAGCGCTCCCCTGTCTGACGTGTCAACAGTTAAATTTAGAAGTTTGCTCCATTCCAGCCCCAGTGTTCTGCCTCTTCGTATTTAATATAGATCTTATCCTGGGCAATTCCAAGTACTTCTTTAAAAATTCTGGAAATCTCAGCAGTTAAATGATCCAAATCCCGGTCAGAAGCATGCCCGAAAATCTTAACTTCTACAAAAGCAAGCTTCGTATTGTTCTTTCCTTTAAAATAAAGAGAATAGTTATCTTCAAAACCAACCATCAGCCAGCTTTCTGACTTTCCCTGAATCAGACTGATTGCCTGGCCAAGTTTATCCTTAATCAGTTCTTTCTCTTCTTGGGATAATGCAACATTTACTTTTGAATTAATAAAAGGCATGGATTTTCCTCCTTTAATTATTGCTTATATCATAACATATATGACAGCAAATTTCACTCATAATTTTATATTAGTTTATTCTTTGTAAAACAAATCATAAAGAGTCAGATTTCCATGAAGAAATTCCATAATTTCATCAATTTGGCTTCGGTTATTTTTCTTTTCTCCCTGCTTAACAGCACGGATTAATATGTTCTTTGGTGTATGCTCCATATCAATAAATTCCAGTATCTGTGTTCTGTACCCCTGGTTCTCCAATATCTCTGCCCTAAGAGCATCTGTATACAGAGCTGCCATTCGTTCTTTTATAAGACCATACTGGAAAACAGGTGCCATCAGACTGTTCTCTATGTGTTTGTTGAGTTCATGCTGACAGCACGGTACGGATAATATGACAGATGCCCCCCACGAAACAGCTTTTGCCAGAGCAAAATCAGTGGCTGTATCACAGGCATGAAGTGTAACCACCATGTCCACCTGGCTGACGCCCTCGTATGATGCAATATCACCGTGATAAAATCTAAGTTTTTCGTACCCATAACTCTCACTTAACCGGTTGCAGTTGTCAATTACCGTCTGCTTTAAATCAAGACCGATAATGCGGATTAAGTATCCCTTCTGCACATGAAGATAATAATACATGGCAAATGTTAAGTAGGATTTGCCGCAGCCGAAATCAATAATTACATTTTCCCTGTCTTTGTGAAGTCTGGGAAGTATATCTTCAATAAATTCAAGGAACCGGTTAATCTGGCGGAATTTGTCATATCTTGATTTTATGATAGTTCCATTTTCCGACATGACTCCCAAATCAACTAAAAATGGTATGGGAGTTCCTTCTTTTAAAATATAATTTTTTTGTCTATTGTGATCCGTTACTACAGGAAGTGCTGTGATTTTTTGCGGAATACGCTTCATCTTAATACCAGGAACTCCTTTTTTGCTGATCAGAACCCTGACCTGGCCTTTTGCTGATTCCAGTTCCAGCTGCCGAAACGTTCCAGCCAGTAAATCTGCAGCATAGTCTGCACATTCCTCTTTTGTCAGGTTTTTATGAAATGCCTGGTTTCCAACCAACTCCTCGGCCTGAAACAGCAATAAATCCTTTTGCTTAAGAGGACGGATTTTCACTTTGGACATTCCCTGTTTTTCAACCGGATTGCTGATGATCATACGAATTAAATAATCATCAAGAAATTCCCTGAGCGCTTCCGTCACTTCTCTTTTATCGTTCTGTTCCATGGCTAATTCTTAAAGCTGTGAATCGGCGCAGGAATTCTTCCTCCGCGGTTTACAAACTTTTCACAGGAGTATTGATTGACTGGCATAACAGGAGCGTATCCTAAAAGACCACCGAATTCCACGGTTTCACCAACAGTCTTGCCGATTACCGGAATAATACGAACTGCTGTTGTCTTCTGATTTATCATACCGATTGCGGATTCATCTGCAATGATTCCGGATATGGTGGTGGCAGGTGTATCTCCAGGAATGGCAATCATGTCCAGACCAACGGAGCAGACACAGGTCATTGCTTCCAGTTTTTCAAGGTTTAATGCACCCATGGCAACTGCATCAATCATTCCCTGATCTTCACTGACAGGAATAAACGCACCGCTTAAACCGCCTACATAGGATGAAGCCATAACTCCTCCCTTTTTTACCTGGTCATTGAGCAGAGCCAGGGCAGCCGTTGTACCTGGGGCACCAACCCGCTCCAGACCAATCTCTTCCAAGATTTCAGCTACACTGTCACCGATTGCAGGTGTGGGAGCCAGAGACAGATCAATGATTCCAAATGGAATATTAAGTCTTTTGGATGCTTCCTGGGCAACCAGCTGCCCTACCCGGGTAATCTTAAATGCAGTTTTCTTAATGGTCTCGCAAAGAACTTCAAAGTCCTTTCCTCTTGCGGTCTCAATCGCCCGTTTTACTACACCAGGTCCGCTGACGCCTACATTGATAATTGCATCCGCTTCTGTAACACCGTGGAATGCACCAGCCATAAATGGATTATCATCCGGCGCGTTGCAGAATATCACCAGTTTTGCACAGCCAAGGGAATCATTATCTTTGGTCTCCTCTGCTGTTTCCAGAACAATTTTGCCCATTAAAGCAACTGCATCCATATTGATTCCTGTCTTAGTAGAACCTACATTAACAGAACTGCAGACACGGTCTGTACAGGCCAGCGCTTTTGGAATAGAGCAGATCAGATTTTTATCAGCCGTTGTCATTCCCTTGCTGACAAGTGCAGAATATCCGCCAATGAAATTAACACCAACTTCTTTAGCTGCGCGGTCAAGGGTCTGTGCTATGGTAACAAAGTCATCAGGAGTTTTGCAGGCAGCAGCTCCTACCATTGCAATCGGGGTTACGGAAATACGTTTATTAACAATGGGAATTGCAAAATCTTTCTCTATCTCTTTTCCTACAGATACCAGATTTTTTGCAACCGTGGTGATCTTGTTGTAAATCTTTTCATTCACCGCTTTTAAATCACTGTCGCAGCAGTCAAGGAGACTGATACCCATGGTGATAGTGCGCACATCCAGCAATTCCTGCTCGATCATCTTATTGGTCTCATTTACTTCAAACATATTCAACATATCGATAACCCATCCTTTTCTTAAGCCTCACTGCAGTAATCAGATCCGATGCATTTTAGTAAAAATTTCTTCTCTCTGGCATTTTACCTTTACACCAATCTCGTCTCCAATTTGTTCCAGTTCATCCGCAAGCTCTCCAAAAGGCTTCGCTGCTTCATTGATGTCAACAATCATCATCATATTAAAATACCCCTGTACAATGGTCTGGGAAATATCCAATATGTTTACCTGGTTATTTGCCAGATAAGTACAAATCTTTGCTATAATCCCTACTGTGTCCTTGCCAACTACTGTAATAATCGTCTTATTCATCATGCATCTCCTCTTTATATAGTGATAATTTCCGACATCTGATCCCGTTTTGCAACGGCTATGGAAAAATCAGATGCCTTAAATGGATTATCTCCTTCTGAGATTTCAAGCTTTACGGTTTCATAAGCAAGCTCTTCGTAATTATTTTCCTTGCTTAAATGGCCCAGCAGAATCTTCTTTAAGTTTTCGTGAAGAATGCAGCACAGCAGCCGTCCCGCATTTTCATTGGATAAATGTCCATGATCTCCCAATATCCTTCGTTTTAAGTAATAAGGATAAGGTCCTGCCTGAAGCATATTCACATCATGGTTGGATTCTAATAAAACAGCATCCAGTCCCTGGAGATGGTCGATAATGTACTGATTGTAATGCCCCATATCCGTTGCTACTGCAACCGATTTATGTTCATGCTGTATCCGGTATGCTACCGGATTTGCCGCATCATGGTCAATGGAAAACGGCTTGACCTCTAAATCTCCAACAAAAAAATCCACATCCGGGCGAATGGCGCAAAACAATTCCCGGGGATATTCTCCCAGATACTTCTGCTTGGAAATCTCCTCCAGAGTCTCCTGTGTTCCATAGATGGGAACGCCATACTTTCTGGCCAGCACTCCAAGCCCTTTGGTATGATCCGAGTGTTCATGAGTAATTACAATTCCTGTGAGCTCGCTGCCCTTTAATCCAATTTCATTTAAGCCCTGTTCAATTCTTTTATTGCTTATTCCGGCATCTACCAGAACATGAGTCGTATCAGAACCTACATAAATGCAGTTTCCGCTGCTCCCGCTAGCAATGCTTACCAGTCTCATCGTTTTCTATCCCCTGCTTTTTAATATTTCCGCCAATTGATCCTCTAAATCCTTAACAGAACCATGGTTTTCGATTATCCGGTCACAACGCCTTGCATATTCCTGTTCCGACGCCTGGCTTCTGATCATTTTTTCCGAACGTTCTTTTGAGTAGCCCCTGTTTTTTAAAAGCCGTCTCATTCTGACTTCTTCTGATGCATGTACATACCACATCTCATCATAGATATCTTCCGCTTCTTCACCCATAATTGCAAATTCTACCACAATAAGCCCGGCTTGGGAAGCGGAAATTTTTTGTCTGATTCTTTTCCACACCAGGGGATGAATGATTGAATTAATCTGTTCTCTGGCAGATTCATTGTCAAAAATCACTTTTCCCAGTGCAGTACGGTTAATGGTGCCGTCTGAATTAAGAATGGCTTCACCAAAAGTTTCTTTGATCCCCAGATATCCTTCTTCTCCCGGCTCCATCAGTTCATGGGCAACTTTGTCCGCTTCCATCACTTCTGCATTATATTTTGTTTTTAATATGGTGAGAACCAGACTTTTACCAGCCCCCACTCCGCCAGTAAGTCCAATTACTTTCATACGTTTCACCATCCTATTATTTGGCATCGAACCAGGATTCTCCAACATTGGCATCAACTTCCAGCGGTACAGCAAGGCTGGCAGCACTCTTCATCTCTTCCACCAACAGTTTTTTTACCTGATCAAGTTCTTCCAGCCGGGTCTCAATTAAAAGTTCATCATGAACCTGAAGAACTATTTTTGACTGCAGACCCTGTTTTTTAAGAGCACGGTCAACCCGAATCATGGCAATCTTCATAATATCTGCGGCTGTTCCCTGAATCGGGGAATTCATCGCTACACGTTCTCCAAAGGAACGCTGCATAAAATTAGATGATTTCAGTTCAGGGACGGGGCGGCACCTTCCAAACATGCTGACTGCATACCCGGTTTCTTTTGCATCCGCCACCAGTTTGTCCAGGAACAGCTTTACCCCTGGATAGGTTTCAAAATACTTATCGATATATTCGGTGGCTTCTTTTCTGGTAATACTTAAGCCTTCACTTAAACCAAATGAACTGATTCCATATACGATCCCGAAATTCACCGCCTTGGCATTGCGTCGCTGCAGGGAGGTTACTTCCGTCAAAGGAACATGGAAAACCTCTGAAGCAGTGATTGCGTGAATATCCTCGGCCTGCTGATAGGCACCGATCAGTCTTTCATCTCCAGACATATGAGCCAGAACCCTCAGTTCAATCTGGGAGTAATCAGCGTCTACAAAAACACAGCCTTCCTGCGGAACAAAGACTTTTCGGATCTCTCTTCCCAGTTCCATACGGATGGGGATATTCTGTAAATTAGGCTCTGTACTGCTGATTCTGCCGGTAGCGGTAATTGTCTGATTAAAGGTCCCGTGAATCCGTTCATCGGAACCAATATAGGCGGCCAGTCCATCGGCATAGGTGGAATTTAATTTTGTCAGCTGTCTGTAATCCAGAATCTGCTCTATAACCGGATAATCAGGAGCCAGTTTTTCAAGCACATCCGCGGCTGTGGAATAACCGGTTTTTGTTTTTTTGCCACCCGGCAGTTTCATCTTTTCAAACAGGATTTCTCCCAGCTGTTTGGGGGAATTAATATTAAAGGTTTCACCTGTCTGTTCATATATTTTCTGTTCTGTTTCCTTAATCCGGATCTTTAATCTGTCCCCGTATTCTTTCAGCCTGTCCCTTTCCACACGGATTCCTGTTTCTTCCATAGTAAATAAACTATATACCAGAGGCATTTCAATCTCATAAAACAACTGATCCATCTCAGCAGTTTTGAGTCCTTCTTTTAAAATGCTTCCGCACATAAAAGAAACATAAGCCATGGAACACATACAGGTTACTGCATGGGTTTGATTTTCAGAAAGTGCCTGGATTATCGTACGTTTCCCCAACAATTCTGTTTTGGAAGAAAGGGATAACTGGAGATAATCCTGTGCCAGATCATTGTACTCATAGGAGCTTTTTAACGGATCAATTAAATAAGCCGCCAGGGAAGCATCAAACACTGCTTTTTCATCAGACACGTTCAAGAACGGAAGCTGGCTTTTCAGATCAAGAACGGTAACATTGGCTCCGTGGCTTATGACTTCTTCTGCCTTTTCTTTCAGGTAATCTGACGTTAAATCCCCCTGGGCAATCAAACACCAGCTCTCCTCTTTTGACAGACATAAAGCCAGGGCAGTGATTTTTCTATCTGTTCCTGCCACCTGCAGACCGAGGCTCGTACCTGCAGCACATCTTGAAAAAACCGTCTCTGCATCAGCAAGTTCTGTAACCGCTTTTCCCTGCCAGCCATCAGAAGAAATCTCCTCCACTTCTTCCGGGAAACTTGCAGGTTCAAAATCCATATCCATAATTTCTGCAATTTCTGATTCTGCAATGGTTTTAACCTCATCGAGATGAATATCATAATCTGTTTTAAGACAAAGATATTGCACTTCTTTGTCGATCCGCTGTTCATACTCCGTTAATGCTTTCCGGATCTGGTCAGACTCAAGTTCCTCTTTCAGTCCATAGATTGCCTGCAAAGAGCCATACTGTGAAACAAGACGGCATGCGGTTTTTCGGCCAATACCTGCACCTCGTTCCAATGAAAACACCTCTTTTAACTGTTCTGGTTCAACACCAAACTCTTTTTTTACTGTCTCCACTGTCCAGTTTATTAACTCTGTCCCTTCTTCTCCCACACCAGGTATCCAGGCAGCGATATGCTGGCTTACCGCCATTAAAATGTTCTCATCTGCAGTGAGTACGGAAACGTCTTTTTCATCCGACACACAGTTTTTTGCCAGAGAACAAATAAGATCCAGAGAGCGGGCCCCCTCTTTTTCAAAAACTGGAATTTTTAAAGAAGCCAGTGTTTCCTTTAATCTGGTCTCATTATCCATCAGATCCCGGGCAGCTATCCCATTCTCATTCATACCGCCAAATACCGCTGCAATATAATCTGTCTGTTTTTCTTCTATAATACGAACCACCACATTGCGTATTCCTTTTACACAATTGGCTGGAACCGCATAATAAGCCTCTTTCAGCATGCTGGTTCCGTCAATCAGTACTGTTTTTTTTCTGTTCATCTGTTCTCCTATCCAAGCAAGCCCAACTGCAGCCAGATTCTGCACTGAAGAAGGACTGTAATGACAAGTGCCATGACGCACACGGTGGATACCGCATATCTTGCTATTTTTATCAGCTGAATGAACTGAAGTCTTTGTCTGGACTGTTCCAGAGCCGCCTCCAGTGCTCCCTTGATATTATAATTCCCTGTTTCAGAATCCAGCTGCATGATACCTGCTTCTATGGTAAAATATATTTCCAATTCTTCCATACAATTTAAACAGGTCTGCGTATGTTCCAAAAATTCTTTCAGTTCCTCATCTGTCAGTTCATCGTTTATATATGGAATGACCAGACGCTCTGCTTCCTTACATGTCATCGTCCAGACCCCTCCTTAACCATAGCTTTTTACTATCATACAATATATTTTACCGATTTTCAATTTAAATACCAGATGATTTCTAACGTGTCCATCATTACACACGATCAAAAAAACAAATTTAGATTAATAAACATATACTATAATTGACTTAACTTTTGATTGGAGAACCAGGAGACTTATGTTTAAAGACAAGACTCTGCTCATAACAGGAGGGACCGGTTCCTTCGGGAATGCCATGCTGAATCGGCTCCTCGATACAGATATAGGAGAAATCAGAATATTTTCACGAGATGAAAAAAAACAGGATGATATGAGGAAAAAATATAATAACAAAAAAATAAAGTTTTTAATTGGTGATGTAAGGGATATTACAAGTGTAAAAAACTGCGTGCGGGGTGTGGACTATATTTTCCATGCAGCTGCCCTCAAACAGGTACCAAGCTGTGAATTCTTCCCCTTAGAAACGGTCAAGACCAATATTTTAGGCACAGATAATGTGCTGAGTGCGGCCGTGGATGCAGGCGTTAAAAAAGTGGTCTGCTTATCAACTGACAAAGCCGTTTACCCTATAAATGCAATGGGCATGTCCAAGGCCCTGATGGAAAAAACCTTTATCTCCAAAGCCAGAACATCAGAAAATATAGTAATCTGCGGTACCAGGTACGGCAATGTCATGGCATCCCGAGGTTCCGTGATTCCTCTGTTTATTGAGCAGATAAAAAATGGACAGCCGCTCACTGTAACGGATCCGGATATGACCCGGTTTCTGATGAATCTGGATGATGCCATTGAACTGGTGCTTTTCGCATTTGAAAACGGAAAATCCGGGGACCGGATGGTGAAAAAATCACCGGCAGCTACCGTTGGTGATCTTGCTCAGGCACTCAAGATCCTGTTCCATGCCGATAACGAAATCCAAAACATCGGCATAAGAATGGGGGAAAAAATGCATGAAACGCTGCTTACCCGAGAGGAAATGGCATCAGCAATGGATATGGGAGATTATTTTTGCATCCCTGCAGATGAAAGCGACTTAAACTATGCAAAATATTTTAGCGACGGTAACCGGGATATGGGAACCATACAGGAGTACAACTCAAATAATACCCACCGGCTGTCCCCGGAAGAACTGAAAGAAACGTTGTCAGGCTGCAGCTATGTGGCAAATGAATTAAAGGAGTGGAACCATCTATGAAAATACTGGTTACAGGTTCAGGCGGATTTATCGGAAAAAATTTGTGTGTCCAGCTGGAAGTCGGGGGAGACTGCCAGCTCTTTAAATACGACATACAGACCAGCCCGGAGCTTTTAGAGCGCTATGCAGCAGACTGTGATTTTGTTTTTCACCTGGCCGGCGTTAACAGACCGGAGCATCCCTCAGAGTTTGAGGAAAACTATAAGTTTACCAGTGCGCTGTTAAAGGCTTTGAGAAATAGCGGTAAAAAAACACCTGTGCTCATGTCATCCTCTATACAGGCACAGCTTGATAATCCTTATGGTCTAAGCAAACGGAAAGCAGAGGATCTGGTAAAGGCATATGCGGATGAAACAGGAGCCGATATTTATATCTTCCGCCTGCCCGGGGTTTTCGGCAAATGGTGCGCACCTAACTATAACAGTGTAGTGGCTACCTTCTGTCACAACATCGCCCGTGGTTTACCCGTACGCATGGATGATCCCGATACAAAAATTTCACTGGTCTATATTGATGATGTGCTCCAAGGTTTTACAGCAGCATTGCAGGGCGATATCATAAAGCAGAACGGGTTCTGTCAGGTGGAACCCGTTCATCACACTACGGTCAGGGAACTGGAACGTACCATCAGGGGATTTCGGGATGGCAGGCAGAACCTTGAGCTGGCGGACATGGCCGAACCACTGACCCGAAAACTGTACAGCACCTATTTAAGCTATCTGCCTGTTGACCAATTCTGCTATGCACTTAAGGAACACAGGGATCAGCGGGGCGCTTTTGCTGAATGCCTTAAATCAGCAGCAGGGGGGCAGATCTCTGTTAATATTACAAGACCAGGCATGACAAAGGGCGGTCACTGGCACCATACCAAGACAGAGAAATTCATAGCCGTAAACGGTTGTGGCATCCTGCGCTTTCAAAAACTGGGCGGGGGGGATCTCCTTAAGTATCCCATATCATCAGAAAAACTGGAGGTAGTAGACATTCCGCCTGGCTATATCCATGATGTAACCAATACAGGCAGCAGTGACCTGGTGTTGCTGATCTGGGCCAGCCAGCTTTACGACCCTGAGCATCCGGACACATATCCTGCTGAATTTAATGATAATTCATGCAAAAAGGAGTAAGCAATGAAGAAACTGAAATTAATGACCATACTGGGAACCAGACCGGAAATCATCAGGCTGTCCGCCTGTATCAAAGCTTTTGACCAGTATTTTGACCATATTCTGGTTCATACAGGGCAGAATTGGGCGAAATCCTTAAATGACGTTTTTTTCGATGACCTTGAAATCCGTCCGCCTGATTACTGCCTTTCATGCCCTGGTGAAACTCTTGGGGATACCATTGGCAATATTATCGCAGAATCCTACCGGATTTTACAAAAGGAAAAACCCGATGCCCTGCTTGTGCTGGGAGATACCAATTCAGCACTGTCAGTCATCTCCGCCAAGCGCCTTAAGATACCCATCTTCCACATGGAAGCGGGCAACCGGTGCTTTGACTTAAATGTGCCTGAGGAAATTAATCGCAAGATCGTGGATCACGTATCTGATATAAACCTGGCCTATACAGAACATGCCAGGCGATACCTTCTGTCTGAAGGTATTACAAAAGAGCATATCTTTGTCACTGGCTCTCCCATGACCGAGGTACTTGAAAGCTGCAGGCAGAAAATCGACCAAAGCAGCATACTGAGCAGGCTTATGCTGGAACAGAACCGGTATCTGGTCGTATCCGCTCACCGAGAAGAAAACGTTGATGCAGAAGGCACATTTATTCCACTTATGCAGGCTGTCAATGCGGCCGCAATGGCTTACCGGATGCCTGTGATTTTTTCGGTGCATCCCAGAAGCCAGAAAAAAATTAAAGATTACGGCTTTGTCTTTGATCCGCTTGTACGATGCATGGAACCCTTCGGCTTTCTGGATTATTGCCAGCTGCAAAAAAGCTCTTTTTGTGTGTTGTCCGACAGTGGAACTCTTTGCGAAGAAAGCGCGATTCTCGGTTTTCCTGCAGTACTTCTTCGAACTTCCACGGAAAGGCCCGAGGCCCTTGACAAAGGTTCTGTCATTATTGGAGGAACAAACGAAAAAGACATCCTACAGGCCCTTGCGTTGTCTGTATCTATGGGAACCAGTAAGGAATTGATTGCTCCGATTCCCGACTATACAGATACCAATGTTTCCTGTAAAGTAGTCAAAATCATTGAAAGCTACACCAAAATTATCAATCAGAATATATGGAAAAAAACTATATGAGGTGAATAAAATGAGTCTTGTGCACACTCTGCTGTTCATGTTAAGACAGGGACAGGATATGAAATTCGCCCTCAGCTGTTTAAAATCTCTGGAAAAAAGCACCTACAAAACAATTGTCGTCTATAATCAGGGAAACCTGACTAATGATAATTTGAAAAATTTTTTACAAGAAAATTTTAAACTTGACTTTCACATTATTGGGGACGGCACAAATGTAGGCACAACAGTTGGACGGCAGAAATGTTTTGAATACATTTGGAATAATATACCAGATACACTATATATCAGCGAACTGCATTTAGACATGATCTTCTCTCCAAACTGGGAGACCCCACTGGTCACCTATCTTGAGAATAATGAAGAACCCCTGATCAGCTGCGGCATTGTGGATAAAAAAGGGGCGATGCCCTTTTTAAACAAAACTGCTGTTCTGCCTGAACAGTTATCACAATACGATGACTTTCTTTTGGGATTGCGAACTGACAGCGTAGTTCAGGGATTTACGAATCCATGTGTTCACGTTTCTGAAATACTCAAGAAAACAGGCGGCTATAATGCAGCTTTTTTAAAGGGACGCCAATGCTTTGAAGATGACAGTATGCTTCTTGGTTACTACTACTATTATGGAACTAAACGGAGCTGGTATCCAAAAGTCAATTATAATTCCGTGGTATATCACGAAATCGCCGGTCAGAGGATGACAGCAGGCGGTAAATCCGCAGACAATTTTGACGGCCTGGTAAAGCAATACGGCACCATGGGACTCAAAGCTTTAAGCGAATTGCACGGCAGTCCATGGCACAAACAATATTTTTTAACCCGTTATCAGGAAGGACTGAATAAATAAATGAAAGTACTCATTCTTGGAAACAGACTATTTTCATACGATATGCAGTGGGGATTTAAGCAGGCAGGCTGCGAAGCCTCCGTCCTCACGGCTACCACTGTGAATCAGATGGATCAGATTTTAACAAATTGTGACGCTGACCTCCTTATCACTCTGGGAGCACCTCTGGAACTCAAACATGATGTCATGTCATTTCTGGGAAATAACCGCCCTAAGTCTCTGAAGCATATCCACTGGGACACCGATGGCATATCCAGTACCTATTTCCTTTCAAAAACAGGAGACGGTATTGAGATGGATATCATTTATGCATCAAAACCTGATCTGGTGCTTACCATGTGTCCGGAAATGCGCCAGTTTATTATTAAAAAGGGGTTCCCCTGCGAGATGATGTATTACGCCTACTGTCCGGTCGTTCATCATCCAATGGAAGGCCTTAATACAAAAGAAGAATTTATTAATCTGATCGGCAATTCTTACGCAATGATATACCCATTCCATCCGGAACACTACCGCTATAAATCACTGCAGATACTCTTAAAACCGCTTCTGGAAAACGGATACCAGATACAGCTTTACGGAGACCCGGGCTATTTGCCCCTTATCAAACAAATATTAGCCATGGATACGCCTCAGATCCATTATCATGGGGGTATGGCCTATGACCGCACCTGCGCAGCATATAACAGCAGTTTTGTTAATCTTGTAACACAAAATCACCAGCAGACCATAACCAAGCGTACCTTTGAAATACTGGGTTCCGGCGGTTTTGTTCTGTCATCCGACAATGCTGAGATCAGAAACCTGTTTACTCCGGGACGTGATCTGGTTGTGTCCTCTTCACCCGAACAGACTCTGGAACAGGTAGAATACTATAAGAATAACAAAGAGGAATGGATGAACATACGAAAAAATGCGGCGCTGAGCGTACAGAACCATACCTACAAACAGAGGGCCGAGTATATTATTGAACAGTATAAAAAATGTTTATAACCTCTCTTCTCCCTGCCTGATACTTTCATATTCAATTACTCCAATTCCACAGACAGGGAGAATACTTTCACCGCCTGCTTTCCCGTTGCCGGGAATATATTTTGTTGATTTTCAATTTAAATACTTGCCAAATGGAAAATCCTGTGATAGAATAATGAACGTTGTAAGTGCAAGCCGGCATGTCGGAATGGCAGACGAGGCGGACTCAAAATCCGTTGATGGCAACATCGTGTGGGTTCAAGTCCCACTGCCGGCACTACACCCTTGGCAGGGAGCAAGACTTCTCAAAGCGGATTTATTCTGGCTTTGGGGAGTCTTTTCTCTATGTCCACATATTTTTCCTACAATTCCCTTAATTTTACATAATATTCTAGGAAAACCAGATGGTATTATGATATACTAATTTCAGAAAAAACAAATCAGATCCGAGGTGATTTTACGAAACGTCATATTCTTTTCATGGCTGCTCTTCTGTCTCTGTCTCTTAATGGTTGCAGTCACCGAAATTATGTAAAACCAGATTTGTCAGACATTCAGACAACAAGTGTCAAAGAAACAACTGCCTCCACCCAAACGTCTGTGATAGAAGTACAGAATGAATCCGAAAGTTCCGGCAGTTTAAGCACAGATCCCAAATCAAAAACAGCTACTTCGATCTACGTTTATAAGAATGACAAGGTGACCATTGAATATCCGGTTCTAAAAGAATTAGCAGATGAATCGAAATTGGAAGCCGTCAACAATCGGTTAAAAGACAATGCACTGGAAATTATTAAAGCTTATTCCATTGATCCATCAAAGGACACTCTTACTGTCAGTGCTGACATCGTTTCAGCTGACAGGAACAGAATCAGCGTTGCCTATACAGGCATGCTTTCTGCTGAGGGGGCAGCACATCCCACCAATGTTTATTACACCAGCGTCATTGACTTAAAGACCGGGAAGAACATCAGGCTGACGGACTACGTCGATCCAAAACTGCTGGCTCAGTATGTGTTGTCTGATCAGTGTAAGTTTTACAACACCTCTCCCGAGCTTAAGGAAGCTTTGATGAGTGCGCGGACTGATATGGATGAACAGACATATACCGACATTTTTCAAAATGCAGATTTTTCATCAGAACAGCTGGAAAAAGGAGCCACAGAGTTTCCGGAATCCTTTAGTTATGAGGATCAGGGGGGCATTATTGTCTCCATACCCGTCGCTTATGCTTTGGGGGATTTTGCGTTAATTGAATATACTCCTGAGACAAAATAACAAAAAGAGTTGCCATTTATCCCTTTCTCTGATAAAATAGGACGGAAAAATAAAAAGAAACGGGGTATTCTCATGAGTAACAACGCAAAACTGACAACCCGAGACTATCTGCTCAGCATTCAGCATCTTTTCGCCATGTTCGGCGCAACTGTGCTGGTACCCTTACTGACAGGTCTCAATCCATCGCTGGCATTATTCTCTGCAGGCGTTGGCACCTTAATATTCCACTGCTGTACTAAATTTAAGGTTCCTGTGTTTCTCGGTTCATCCTTTGCTTTTCTGGCCGCGGTTACCGCAATTATCCGACCGGAAGGAACCGTGATCCCTGAGAACGTACCTTTAGTACAGGGTGGAATTATTTTTGCCGGTCTGGTGTATTTAATCTTCGCATTTATTGCATTCATCATCGGCGCTGAGAAGATCAAAAAGATTTTCCCTCCCGTTGTGACCGGTCCTGTAATTGTAGTCATTGGAATTAACCTGGCTGGCACGGCAATCAGTGATGCAACCGGTAATTTAAGTCTGGCTGACGGTGTAACACCTGCTATCGCGCTGAACCTGGGAATAGCGATATTCACATTATTCGTTGTTATTCTCTGTTCCATTTTTGCCCATGGATTTTTCAAGCTGGTACCCATCCTGATCGGAATCGCAGCTGGTTATATCCTTTGCATTGTGTTAGGGGCATTTGGAATCTTCCATATGGATTACTCAGCCATTTCAGCTGCATCATGGATTAATATCCCGTTTGTAACAAAGGATCTCAACGGCGTAACCTTTATGTCTGTTCCAAAGTTCAGCTTAGGTGCTATTCTTTCCATCGCACCCATTGCCTGCGTTACTTTCATGGAGCACATTGGTGACATCACCACAAACGGAACCGTTGTAGGAAAAGATTTTCTTAAGGATCCGGGACTTCACCGCACTTTAATGGGCGATGGAATTGCCACTCTGCTTGCAGGATTGCTTGGCGGACCTGCCAACACTACTTATTCAGAGAATACAGGTGTTCTGGCAACGACTAAAAACTATAACCCCAAGCTTCTTCGTGTGACAGCTGTTTTTGCAATCATTCTGGGTCTTTTTGGAAAAGTCGGTGCAATTCTTCAGACTATTCCGGGTCCTGTAAAAGGTGGTGTGGAGATCATGCTGTTTGGTATGATTGCCGCTGTAGGTATACGCTCTCTGGCAGAGTCTAACCTGGATTTCACACACAGCAGAAACTTAACTATCGTTGGTCTGATCCTGGTATTCGGACTTGGACTTGCCCAGCTTGGAGGGCTTAACGTACATGTCGGTTCTGTAACATTAAACATTTCAGGTCTTTTCATCGCTGTTATCATAGGTGTCTTTATGAACCTGATACTGCCTGAAACCCCTGATACAGCAAGAGATTAAGAAAGGATTATACTATTATGGATTTATTAATGGACAATGTAACTGTTTTTACCCACCCGCTGATTCAGCACAAAATTTCAATCTTACGAGACAAGAGAACTGGAACCAATGAATTCCGTGCGCTTATAGAAGAAATTGCCATGCTGATGGGATTTGAAGCATTAAGGGATCTTCCCTTACAGGATGTGGAGGTTGAAACCCCAATTGAGACCTGTATGACTCCCATGATTGCCGGTAAAAAAATGGCAGTTGTTCCGATCCTCAGAGCAGGTCTTGGTATGGTGAACGGAATCCTTGCTCTTGTACCGTCTGCCAAGGTAGGACATATCGGTTTATATCGGGATGAAAAAACTCATGAGCCCCATGAATATTACTGCAAGCTTCCAAGCCCGATTGAGCAGAGAACCATTGTTGTTACCGACCCCATGCTTGCTACCGGCGGTTCTGCTACTGCAGCCGTTGATTTTATTAAGCAGTACGGCGGAAAGCACATTAAGTTCATGGCCATCATTGCTGCTCCAGAAGGTTTAAAAAGACTTCATGAAGCACATCCGGATATCCAGATCTATGTAGGTCATTTAGATCGTCAGTTAAATGAGAATGCATATATCTGCCCAGGTCTTGGCGACGCTGGCGACCGTATATTCGGTACAAAATAGTAAATATAAAAAAACCTGTATTTTACGCCTGAAAACAAGGCATGAAAATACAGGTTTTTATGTAATACAGGATCAACCGATCCCTTTGTATACAATACTTAATATGAATACAAGTAGTGCAAGTGAGACATAAATGTATTTTGCAGTAAAAACAAAATAATTACCTAGTGGTTTATTTCGTCCTTTATTTAACTCTTCCATGATCTTCTCATCTTTAAGTACCCAGTAGATTATCACGGCACATAGCACTGCGCCAAATGGAACCACATAGATCGTAATATAATCCATCCAGGCACCCATATATGGCTCGTATTCAATGAAAAGGCCTATAATAAAAACAACTGCGCCAACAAATGCAACTGCTGCTTTTCTGGGGAAATGCAGATGTGTCTGAATCGCTTCTGAGCAGACTTCAAACATATTAACCAGAGAGGTCACTCCCGCAAATAATACGGAAAGGAAAAACAATATTGCAATAACTCTGCCCGCTGGAATCTGTTCAAACACTTTAGGTAAGGTTATGAACATCAGAGGAGGTCCGCTGGCCGGATCCATCTGAAATGCAAATACAGCAGGAATTATAGCAAAACCGGCTAAAAGAGCAGCAACGGTATCCAGCAAAGCAGTGGTAACTGCCGCTTTGGGTATATCCTCTTTCTTATCCAGATAGCTTCCGTAAATAACCATTCCTGAGCCTGTAATGGATAGGGAAAAGAAAGCCTGTCCCATAGCCATAACCCACGTTTCCGGTTTTAGCAAAAGTTCCCACCTTGGTACCAGCAGATATTTATATCCTTCAAAAGCCCCGGGAAGGAAAAACACCCGGATCGCAATCAGTAAAAACAGAATAAAAAAAGCAGGCATCATGATTGCATTTACTTTTTCAATGCCTTTTAATACACCGCCTGCTAATATAGCTACCGTCATGATAACTACAAGCAGATGCCACGGAACGCTGCCAAAATGTCCAGTTGCCTGGGAGAAATATTCTGAAGCTTCCCCCTTCATCATAACACCGGACAAGGATCCCCATAAATACCTTAACACCCAGCCCACGATTATGGCATAACCAATGGCTATACCAAAGGAACCAATCAAAGGGATGGCACCCAGAAAGGAACCGCCTTTTTTTCCTCTCGTCTTAAGAGCATAATCATAGGAGCCAATGGGACCTGTGCCGGTGAGCCTGCCAAAAGCAAACTCTCCGGATAAGCCAACGAGACCAAATAAAAATACAAAACCAAAATACACCAGTAAAAAAGCAGCTCCTCCATATTGTCCCAGCCGATAGGGAAACATCCAGATGTTTCCCATACCAACTGCGGAACCAACAGAAGCCAGAATGAATCCAATTCTTGAACCGAATTTTCCATTTCCTGCCTGGGCATGTTTACTTTCGCTCATGTTTTATTTATTCCTCAGTAATTTTCTTTTCTACGATTTCTCCCTGCTTTTTGTAGATGGAATTACCCTCTACACAGCCTCTGACGCAGGAAAGCGGATAAATATCTGCTTTTGGTCCGATCACTGTACCAGGATTTAAAATAGCACCACAGCCGATTTCTGCGTAATCTCCAAGGATGGCACCAAACTTCTTAAGTCCTGTTTCAATATCTCCATCTTCTGCATGTACGGTAACAAGAGATTTATCTGTTTTTACATTGGAAGCGATGGAGGATGCACCCATATGGGACTTATATCCTAAAATGGAATCTCCAACATAGTTGAAGTGAGGAACCTGTACGCCATCAAAAAGAATAGAATTCTTTACTTCTGAGGAGTTTCCAACTACTGCGCCTTCGCCAATAATTGCGTTGCCTCTGATAAATGCGCAATGACGGATCTGTGCGTTCTTGCAGATAATTACATGCTCGCCCATACATGCTGTTGGCGGAAGATTTACAGACTTATGAATCCATACTGCTTTTCCTACATGAACATATTCATCTTTTGGAAGACGCTCTCCAAGAGAAACGATAAACTCGCTGATCTTAGGAAGAATTTCCCACGGATAGGTGGTCTGTTCAAATAATAATTTGGCCACTGTATGATTGGTATCAAATAAGTCCTGGTTTGTCATATCTTCTTTTTTCATGTTAATAATCTCCTATTTTTGTTTTTTATAATTAGCTGCCGCAGCATCAAATACATTACGCAAATCATAATGATTATTGAGCTTCAGTACCCAAGCGGTACGTCCGGCAACAAAATTCTCCAGTTTCTGCATATATTCTTCTGAGGTTATGCTTCCCTCTGAGACATAAGTTAATCCCTTTTCCCAGCTGGCTGTCAGTTCTGGATTAAGCAGCTGTTTTATGGAGGCATTCACTACATCATAGATCATCTCTCCTAACAGCGTAGGCACAATCACCTGGGTCTTCGTATTTAAAGAGAGATATTCTATATTAAAAAGCTTTTTTAATATCTCTGCTCTTGTGGCACTGGTTCCAATACCACTACCCTTAATCTGGGCACGGAGTTCTTCATCTTCAATTAACTGACCCGCATTCTCCATAGCAAGAATCATGGATCCTGATGTATAACGCTTTGGCGGAGAAGTCTCACCTTCTTTGATAATCAGCTTTTTAACAGGCAGCTGCATTCCCTTCTTCAATGAACCAAGCATGGCAATAAAAGCTGGATTGTCCATTTGCTTTTGTGATGTTTCAGAATTATTCTCATCCTGATTTTCACTGTCAGGGAGAGGTTCTTCCGTCTTTTCCTCTGCTTTTTTCTTGCTGCCGGAACCATCTGCCACTTTTAAGTACCCCTCTTCCAGCATTACCCGGAAGTTGGAATAAAAGTGCTCTTTTTCTTCAACCAGCTCAAGCGCATACTTTTGATAAATGGCCGGCGGATAGAAAATACTTAAAAACCTTCTTGCAACCACTTCATAAACCTTAGCCGCAAGGGGTGTTAAGCCTCTTAAGGAGGAAAGACCCTGACCAGTGGGTACGATGGCATAATGGTCCGTAATCTGCTTATCATTGACATATCTTGTTTTATCAATTGATTTGTAGGATCCTCTGTTTAATACTTCCTCTGCCGCGTCCTTTAAAGGCTCAAAACCTTTCAGACCACTGATGTTCTTATAGATTTCCTTTGCTACTGCGGTGGAAAGAACTCTGGCATCTGTTCTGGGGTAAGTGACCATCTTCTTCTCATAAAGCTCCTGAACTACCTTAAGAGTCTCATCAGGACTAATCTTAAACATCTTAGAACAGTCATTTTGAAGTTCAGCCAGATTGTAAAGCAACGGCGGATTCTTTGTTTCCTTCTTTTTTTCAATTGATGCAACAACTGCTTCCATGGGATCTGATGCAGAAAGTATCCCTATCAGCTCCTCGGCATGCTTTCTTTCTTTAAATCCATTCTCTTTATAGAGGTATGGCGACTCATAAAACTTAGACCCCGGAGCGCTTTTCCATTCACCGTCAAAATCAAGATCTTCTCTGGTAAACGTACCGATAACGCGGTAAAACGGTGTCTTTACAAAGTCCCTGACTTCCCGCTCTCTCCGCACCACCATTCCCATTACACAGGTCATGACCCGGCCAACGGAAATAACAGTATTCTTCCCGCTCTTTAAATAATTTGAAATATTCTGTCCGTATCTTAGTGTAAGCAAACGGGAAAAATTAATTCCCATAAGATAATCTTCTTTTGCACGCAGATACGCAGAAGCCGAAAGATTATCATATTCCGTTTCGTCTTTTGCTTCCCGTATGCCTCTTAATATTTCCTCTTCTGTTTGGGAATCAATCCAGACTCTCTTCTGCTTCTTATCCTTCACCCCCGCCATCTGGGCAACCAGTCTGTATATGTATTCTCCTTCTCTTCCGGAGTCAGTACAAACATAGATTGTATCCACGTCAGGTCGGTTTAGCAGACTGCTTACAACTTCAAACTGTCTGGCTGCACTTGGAATTACTTCATATTTAAATTCTTTTGGAAGAAACGGCAGGGTGGCTAAGCTCCATCGCTTATATCTGGGATCATAGATTTCCGGATAGCTCATCGTGACCAGATGTCCCACGCACCAGGTAATAATCACCTGATCTGCTTCTATGTATCCGTTGCTGCGTTTTGCGTTGATTTTAAGCGCATTTGCGAACTCCTGAGCCACACTTGGTTTTTCTGCAATGTATAACGATTTAGACATATAACTCCCTACTGCTTTGTGATAGTAACCGTTCTATTATACCATTAAACTTCATGAATAGCAAATATTTCTGACAACTCTCACCAAAAGGCACATCAAATTTTATTATAACATTGATAAATTTTAATATCAATGGTACAATAATTAACAATTTACTTAAAATTCCATTACACGAAAAAAAAGGAGTGTTTTTCTTATGTCTGTACAAAAAGTAAAAGAATACTTCAAAGAATCTGGCCGGGACTGCCAGGTTATGGAGTTTCCTGTTTCCAGTGCAACCGTAGAATTAGCAGCAAAAGCCCTTGATGTGATTCCGGCAAGGATTGCAAAAACCATGTCGTTTCACGCTTCTGAAGAAAACAGCTGTATCCTGGTGGTTACAGCCGGCGACATGAAAATTGACAATGCAAAGTTTAAAAAAACATTTGGAATTAAATCAAAAATGCTGTCCGCCGACGAAGTATCTGCCTTCACTGGTCATGAAATCGGAGGAGTATGTCCCTTTGCCAATCCTGATTGTGCAACCACTTACTTAGATGTGTCTCTTCAAAGATTCTCTTCTGTTTTTCCGGCAGCCGGCAGTTCTAATTCAGCCATAGAACTGACCAACGAAGAACTGTTTTCATTTGCCCAGGCGAAAGAATGGGTTGATGTATGTAAAGGAATTGAAGTTTCCAATTAATATAAAAGAAAATAAAACCGGGGGGCTTTATGACAGCAAACAACAAAGTAACTTTACAGATTGTATTGATTTATATTTTTGTATTACTGACGGGATTTTTATTGAGGAATTATGAAACAAATATACATTATCAATGGGTTTTAATCTTTATCAGTATTTTTGAAATTGCATTGATATGCTACATAACAGGAAAAGTGGATGGAGAGCCGCTTAGCAGTATTGGTTTGCGAAGCATTTCTATTATGGATATTGTACATGGTGTAGTGCTGGGGGTTATTCTTTACCTTCTTTACACCGTTCCGGTGGAGTTATTTACAGATGTGTCCGCAACTGCTGATCGCCCTCTTCCATTTAGTGAAATGCCTTATTTATACACCCTTCTCCTCATTTCATTTATTAATAAAATTACAGATGAATTCATATTCAGAGGATACATCTTCACAAAATTGAATCAGCTTCTTTCATCTAAATGGTCTGTTATTCTTATCAGCTTCTTACTTATTTATGTTATTAATCAGTCTAAGACTTTAAGGTTTAATGGAGTAAATATGTATGGAGCATTTATTACAACAGTTCTGTATTGCTATTACTTATACTCTTTTTCAAGAAAAAGTATTATTCCATTGATCATTTCTGATGGTCTGCTAATCATACTGAGAGCAGGATACGGATATATCATATGGGAGGCGATCTTCAGCTTCTTCTAAAACATAACTCCCGCTGGATTTAAGCAGCGGGAGTTTGTTTTTTGAATTCCGACAAGATAACCGACAGAAACAACAAAGCACAGCCTGTCAGTAATTTTAAAGTTACCGGCTCTCCCAGCAAAAAAACGGAGAACAGCAGACCAAATACTGATTCAAAAGACAGAATAATGGAAGAAGTGTTGGGACTTAAATGCTTCTGTCCCATATTCTGAAGCAGAAAACAGATCATTGTGCTGAAAATGCCAAGGTAAAGAAGGCTGACCGTCATAGAGTGATCAATTACAGACAGATCCAGTCCTCCCTCTAAAAACGGAGCAACCAACCAGCTTAACCCGGCTGCAACTGCCATCTGCATCACCGTTAGTATAATAGGATCATGGGTTTCAGTATACCGGTCAACAAATACAATATGAAAAGCAAAAAATATACCACAGATAAGAGTCATAAAATCACCAATATTCACTCTTAAATCACCCTCCAGAGAAATAAATCCCAGACCAATGACTGCGATAACTGCCGCTCCAACATTGTTCTTTGAAGGTTTTTTTCTATTAAAAAACCAGTGCAGGAAAGGAACAAGAATGACGTATAATGTAGTAATAAAAGCATTTTTACTGGCAGTGGTATACTTTAGTCCATAGGTTTGAAAAAAATAACTGATAAACAGAAAAAATCCCAAAACCAGACCGCAGATAATATCTGTCTTTCCAACCCTCTTCAATCGTTTCCAAAATACCACCGTAAGTGCTGCAAAAGCAATAGTAAACCGCAGTGCCAGCAGATAGGTTGGTGATATGACATCCACCGAATTTTTCATTACCACAAAAGCACTTCCCCAAATTACAGTGGTGATAATCAGTCCTATGACTGACAGTGCTTTTATCCCTTTTTCATTCCCTTTATTCATAAGTATACAATTATGTCCTTTCACAAGCGTACAGGGGCGCAATAATCTGCGTCCCTGAATTGATAACAATGCTTCTCTAAATTGTTGAAAACTTATATATTGTTGTTGTCTGATATTCCTGTCCCGCTTTTAGAATCGGGGAAGGGAATTCAGGAGTATTCACCGCATTGGGGTAGTACTGGGTTTCAAAGCAATAACAGCAGCGTTTGCTGTAAACGGCTCCACCCTTACCAGGCATCTGGTTATTTAAAAAGTTTGCAGTATAAAACTGCATTCCTGGAAGATCGGTATACACTTCCATTCTGATTCCTGTTTTATCAGACTCTGAAGCTGCGCATAAAGCCAGTTCTTTTGACGGATGATTTAATACCCAGTTATGGTCATAGCCGCTTCCAAAAACAAGTGCTTCATAATCTTCATTGATATCCTGCCCGATGGTTTTCATAACAGTGAAGTCCATGGGGGTTCCCTTAACAGGAGTAAATTCGCCTGTAGGAATTGATATTTCATCAGCCCTGGTATATGTATCTGCATCAATCCATACTTTCTGATCTAATGCACTTCCGCCATCATGTCCATCCAGATTAAAATAACTGTGGTTAGTAAAGTTTGCCACTGTATCCTCATCACAGATCATGTGATAATCAATCTTTAAGCCATCGTCTGGTGTGAGGGTATATGTTATGGTAATATTGGCATTGCCGGGATATCCCTGATCTCCATCTGGTGAAAACAGGGAGAAACTCACACTGGTTCCCATATCATTTTCTTCTGCCTCACTGTCCCAAAGACGTGATTGGTAAAGATCCAGACCGCTGTGTAGGTTATTGGTACTGTTATTAGCTGTAAGCTTATATTCTTTCCCATTCAGCATAAACTTTGCACCGGCAATACGGTTGGCATTTCTTCCAATGGGTGCACCAAAGTGAGGCGGGTTGAGCAGATAATCCGATACACTATCATACCCTAATACCACATCCGTTTCCTTTCCGTTCCGATCAGGCACATTCATGGTTACCCAAACTGCACCCAGATTTGTAAATGAAGCAGATACTTTGTTTTCATTTACCAGTGTATATAAATACACCTCTCTGCCATCCGGCATGTTTCCCCAAAGTTCTTTTTTGTATGCCATCTTACTTCCTCCATATACCTATTTTATAAAGGCTCTCTCCTGGACAGAGAGAGCCTCATAATCCAGTTAATCTCTGGCTTTGATATACCCTTTCGCAGTCAAAAGCTCTGCACAGAGTACTGCGCCGCCGGCTGCCCCGCGAACGGTATTGTGGGACAAACCAATAAATTTATAATCATACACAGAATCTGTTCTTAAACGACCAATAGAAACTCCCATTCCGCTTTCAAAATCCACATCAAGGGCAACCTGAGGACGGTTATCTTCTTCTAAGTACTGGATAAACTGCTTCGGTGCACTTGGAAGATCCAGTTCCTGGGGAAGACCCTTAAAGTTCACAAGACGGTCTATTAATTCTTCTTTCGCCGGCTGCTTACGGAATTTTACGAAAACTGCTGCAGTATGACCATTGAGAACGGGAACACGAATGCACTGGCAGGTGATCACCGGCTCCTGTGCTTTTACAATCTCTCCATTTTCAATGGTTCCCCATAAACGAAGGGGCTCCTGCTCGCTTTTCTCTTCCTCACCGCCGATATAAGGAATAATGTTTCCTTCCATCTCAGGCCAGTCTTTAAAGGTCTTTCCTGCGCCTGAAATCGCCTGATAAGTTGTAGCTACCACCTCGTATGGTTCAAACTCTTTCCATGCAGTCAGAACCGGTGCATAGCTTTGGATGGAGCAGTTGGGTTTTACGGCAATAAATCCCCGCTCTGTACCAAGGCGCTTTCTTTGATCTTTTATTATTTCAAAATGCTCTGGATTAATCTCCGGGATGACCATAGGAACATCCGGTGTCCATCTATGGGCGCTGTTGTTGGAAACAACTGGAGTCTCAGTTTTTGCATATGCTTCTTCTATGGCTTTAATCTCATCTTTCGTCATATCCACTGCACTGAATACAAAATCCACACCTGCTGCAACTGCCTCAACTTCATTTACATTCATGACTGTTAAGTGTTTTACTGCTTCCGGCATGGGAGTTGACATCTTCCAACGGTCTCCAACTGCCTCTTCGTATGATTTTCCTGCTGAACGTGGACTGGCTGCCACAGTCACCACCTCATACCATGGGTGGTTCTCAAGCAGAGATATAAATCTCTGACCAACCATACCAGTAGCTCCTAATATACCAACTCGCAACTTCTTTTCCATCGCACTCTCCTCATTTCTTTTCATTTTGTAATACTATAATACGCTAAATTCTTAACTATCCTATAACAAAGTGAAAAAAAAATCAATATTTATTCGTCAGAAAAATACATTTGTGCGTGTCACGAAGACATTTCTTTAAAATGTGTGTTGCAGTAAAGCATTAAAGGCGAACCTTACTGCCTTTTCCATCTCTTTTGCCTATCTTTAAACGGTTTAAATGCACTTCTTTTTCTTTGTATTGTATCACCGGTTCATCTCCAAGGAGATAGACAGCTTCCAGACTCTCACCTGGCGACAGCTTAATTCCTCTTACTCCTCTGGCATTCTTTTTCATCTCCGGAATCTCATCAGAGGCAAAACGCAGAAATACCCCGGAAGAAGTCTGAAGAACTACATCCGTCTGTCCCCCATATGGCAATGCACAAATTACCATATCATCATCCACCAGTCTGGTTGCAGCCACAGTACGGTTATTGGTTTCAAATTCCTCACCTGGAACCATCTTAATCAAAGCCTGCCTGGTAGCAAACAAAAATTTATTCCCTTTTAATCCGCCTGCATGAGATAAATAAATGATCTCTTCCTTGGTCCCGTCATATTTACTTAAATTGTCAACGGGAGTCCCCTTATCACGAAGCTTTCCACCTGGAATATCCAATACTTTTATCTGATGTAAATTTCCAGTATTAGTAAAAATACAGATTTTGTCCGTATTCAGACAGTTTACCACAAAAGGATTCTCGGTTTCAATGGTTTCTTTATTTCTGTCATAAGTATTTTTATCCAGTATCTTACAATAACCAAATCTGTCCATTACAAAGGTAACTTCTGAAACAGTAACAGCTGCTTCATCATATACGGCTTCCTTTCCGTCTTCAATCAGAGTCTTTCTCGGGGTACCGTATTCTGCCTTAATATAATCCAGATCCTTTTTAATGACCTCATCCATATTCTTTCTGCTGGAAAGTATTTTCTCATACTCTTTAATCTTTGCCAGTGTTTCTTTGAATTCTTTTTCCAGCTGAAGAATCTCCAGTCCGATCAGCTTATATAACCGCATCTCGAGAATCGCACTTGCCTGCTTTTCAGTAAAGCACAGTTTTTTTGCATCTTCTTCAAAGCCCTTGACCCGGAAAGAAATATTTGAGATATCACCTGTCATCAGACAGTTTTTTGCATCCTTTAGATTCTTCGATCCTCTTAAAACTGCTATAATTAAGTCAATAATATCGCAGGCCTTTATAAGACCTTCTTTTATTTCTTTCTTTTCCAGTTCTTTATCCAGAAGAACCTGATATTTTCTGGTTGCATTTTTGTACTGGAAGTCCAGATAATTTTTTAAGATACCTTTTAAATTCAGTATTTCCGGGCGTCCTTCCGCTATTGCAAGCATATTGACGCCATAGGTATCTTCCAATTTTGTCTTTTTATAAAGAATGTTTCGGATTTTTTCCACATCCGCATCTTTACGAAGCTCTAAGACGATACGGATTCCTTCCTTGTTGGACTGATTGGAAATATCGATTACATCTGTAAGCTTTTTATTTTCTACCAGATCAGCAATATCTATAAGGAATTTATTGATTCCGGCTCCAACCATGGTATATGGAATCTCGGTAATAATCAGCTTGTCCTTATCGGCCTTTCGCTTGCCAAGCTCTACTTCG
The DNA here is from genome assembly GCF_048627165.1 of Lacrimispora struthionigena. NCBI lineage: Bacteria > Bacillati > Bacillota > Clostridia > Lachnospirales > Lachnospiraceae > Lacrimispora > Lacrimispora struthionigena. The sequence continues at coordinate 1,864,934 of NZ_JBMBWP010000001.1, read as the reverse complement.
ATTTTTCCCCGAAGCTTTATTTTACCCATTCCAGTTTCATAGATCGAGGGAAGATCGCTTTTGTTAGCAATAATTCCACCTGTAGGAAAATCAGGACCCGGCAGATATTCCATTAGTTCCCTTACAGAAATATCAGGATTATCTATATATGCCTGAACCGCGTCCACCACTTCCCCCAGATTATGTGGGGGAATGCTGGTACTCATGCCGACTGCAATTCCTTCCGCACCATTAATCAGCAGATTGGGAACTCGAACCGGAAGAACCTCCGGTTCTTTTTCCGTCTCATCGTAGTTGGGAATGAATTCTACGGTTTTATCCAGATCTTTCAAATAAACCTCTTCGGCAAACTTTTCCAGTCTTGCTTCGGTGTATCGCATGGCCGCTGCCCCGTCACCCTCAATGGAACCGAAGTTACCGTGCCCGTTTACCAGGGGAACACCTTTTTTAAACACCTGGGACATTACAACCAGAGTATCATAGATGGAACTGTCACCATGGGGATGATATTTACCCATGGTATCGCCCACGATTCGTGCTGATTTTCTGTGTGGTTTATCATGATTTAAATGCAGTTCGCTCATATCGTAAAGTACGCGGCGCTGCACCGGCTTTAATCCGTCTCTCGCATCCGGGATAGCTCGTGCTGTAATGACACTCATGGAGTAGTTCATATAGCTTTTCTGCATTTCCTCGGAATACTCTGTCTTAATAATTTTTTCTGCCATATTCCTTCTCCTTACGCATCGATCTCCGCTTCATCCGCATGCTCATAAATAAACTGTCTTCTGGGAAGTACATCGCTTCCCATAAGCATTTCCGTTATTTCTGAGGCCATCCGTGCATCTTCAATTTCAACCTGCTTTAATACACGCCGTTCCGGATCCAGGGTTGTTTCCCAAAGCTGTTCTGCATCCATTTCTCCAAGACCTTTATAACGCTGAAGGGTAAATTCGCCGGTATGTGTTCTTCTGTAACGTTCCAGCTCTTTTTCATCGTAGAGATACTGTTCTTCTCCCCGTTTTGGAATCACTTTAAACAGTGGCGGCATAGCGATATAAACATGACCATCGTAAATTAATTCAGGCATAAACCGGTATAAAAATGTTAACAGCAGCGTATCAATGTGACTGCCATCTACATCGGCATCGGTCATAAGAATAATTTTATCATAACGAAGCTTTGTAATATCAAAATCATTGCCGTAACCTTCAGAAAAGCCACACCCGAAGGTGTTAATCATTGTTTTAATTTCAGCGTTGGCCAATACCTTATCGATGGAAGCCTTTTCCACATTTAAAATTTTACCCCGAATGGGCAATATGGCCTGGTACTGCCGGTTTCTGGCCGTCTTGGCAGAGCCGCCGGCCGAATCTCCCTCGACAATAAATATTTCACATCTGGAAGCATCCCTGCTTTCACAGTTTGCCAGCTTACCGTTGCTGTCAAAAGAAAATCTTGACTTGCTGAGCATATTGGTTTTGGCCTTTTCTTCTGCTTTGCGGATCTTAGCTGACTTTTCCGCACAGTTGATAACGGATTTAAGCACTTCTAAGTTCCGGTCAAAATATCTCTGCAGCTCATCGCCTGCCACAGTAAAAACTGCCTTTGTGGCGTCTGCGCTGGCAAGCTTTGTTTTCGTCTGTCCCTCAAAGATGGGATCGGGATGCTTGACTGCAATCACTGCAGTCAGACCGTTTCTCGTGTCAGCTCCTGTAAAATTCGTATCCTTTTCTTTTAATATACCGAGTTCTCTGGCATAACTGTTAATCAACTGGGTAAAACGGGTTTTAAAACCGGCTAAATGGGTTCCGCCCTCCTGGGTGAATATGTTGTTACAGAAACCAAGTATATTTTCTTCAAAGGTATCAACAAACTGTATGGCTGCTTCCACTTCCACTTTATCAACAATACCCTTAAAATAAATCGGGTCATGGACAGCTTCTTTTCCAGCGTTTAATTCCTTTACGTAAGCAACGATTCCTTCCGGCTCATAAAATTCCACCTTTTCCTGTTCTCCTGCTCTTTTGTTAGTATAAGAGATATGAAGATTGGGATTTAAGTATGCCGTTTCGTGAAGACGGCTTTTCAGCCATTCCGCTTTGAAACGTATCTTTTCAAATATAGTCTCATCAGGAAGGAAATTGATTTCCGTTCCAGTCTCTCTGGTTTTTCCCAACGTAGGAAGCAGGCCATCCACCAGCTCCACCGTTGGTATGCCCCGCTCGTATTTGTCATAATGAATCTGACCATCTTTATATACTTTGACACTCATGTAATCAGACAAGGCATTTACCACGGAAGAACCTACACCATGAAGTCCTCCACTGGTTTTGTATGCATCGTTGTCAAACTTACCGCCTGCATGAAGGGTAGATAAAACCACTCGTTCCGCTGAAACACCTTTTTTGTGCATCTCAACCGGAATACCACGTCCAGAGTCTTTGACTGTACAGGACCCATCGGCCTCCAGTGTCACCCAGATCTGATTACAGAAACCTGCCAGGTGCTCGTCCACTGCGTTATCAACAATTTCATAAATCAGATGATTCAGTCCCTTTGTCCCAACACTTCCTATATACATTCCCGGACGTTTCCGTACCGCCTCAAGGCCTTCCAGCACGGTAATACTGTCCGCGTTATACTGCGTTTTCGCCATGTTACTCCTCCACATCTTGTATTATCAAATCCCATTATACAATGGTTTTTCCATTTTTGGCAAGTTTATGGGGGATTTTTTACCAATTTTCAGAAAAACCTATTGTAATAATAAAGTCTATTGTGGTATAATACGGAATGTGTCAAACAACAGCATGCAGATATAGTTCATTGGTAGAACATCAGCTTCCCAAGCTGAGGAGGCGGGTCCGATTCCCGTTATCTGCTTAAAACCTTTTATTTACAAGGAAAAAGAGGACTTCTGGAATGATCTGGATTGCCCTCTTTTTTTCTGTTTGACACCACTTTGACACCACTTTGATTTTTTTACAGTATATTTTCTATTTTTTTCATCTCCTCCGCCTTTATATCTGGCAGTACATGTGAGTACAAATCTGCAGTCATAGCCAGACTGCTATGCCCTAATATTACCTGCATAACCTTTAACGGGATTCCTTGCTCTAATCCCCTTGTCGCAAATGTGTGACGTAAGGTATGAGGTGTCACCGGGTCAAACTCTGTCCCTTCTTTCCTTATTGCATTGACTATCTTCTTCATATCCACCCGGATTCCAGTATCCCAAAAGGCTCCACCGTCTTCGTAAGTTAAGATCATGTTTTTCAGGTTATCTTCTTCTTTCCATTTATCGCCCAATTTCAACCGATTTTCAAGCTGCCTATGCCTGAGTTTTTTCAGAAGTTCTTCTATATTATTAAGCATTGGTATATCCCTCCGACTGCTCTCAGTCTTTGGGCTATCCTTATACCGGCCTGATCCGTCACGAAGATAGACCAGAGGGGCTATACTATTATTTTATTCAAACAACTTAGACACAGATTTTGAAATATATAATCACCCATATTTGTCTTACGATAATATGTTTTTAGATTATTGCTTAAAAAACAATAATGTAAGGGAGTTCTTTACAAATTACACTAATTATTTTGAGCTACAAAATAAATTCAGGCAAGCTACTGAGATATGTTTAACCGATAATGCTACAAAGATGCTGGGATTATCACCGTTAGATAAATTTTATTGCTATGAGATTTTGAACAACACTCCCTTGCATGTCCCTTTAAAAACTTCTCTTGTTTTCTTACAAGACTACAAATATGATTAAGGTCCCCAGAGAAGTTAGTTGCCTTTGTAAAGGTTGCCTTTGTAAAGGAACGTGGCGGAGGCAGAATGGTGCTTGGAACTGAATGTAATTGTGCACACGATTTTCTATTTTATGAGTTTTTCAAGTTAATGGAAAACAATATAAATCTTTCTATATGTCAAAATTGTGGTCGATTTTTTTAAGCAAAGGGGAAATACAAAACCATCTATTGTGAAAGAATTGCTCCGGGAGATACAAAAACATGTAAGGAAGTGGGGGCAAAAAGACTAAGAAATGAAAAAGAAGCTTCCAATCCTATATTGAATGAATATAGAAAGGCTTACAAAAGAATGTATGCCCGTGTTTTAAATCATAATATGTCCAAAAATGATTTTCGTTTATGGACATATGAAGCATCTACACAACGTGATTCTTTTTATGCAAAATATAATTCCGAACCATCAGAAAACCTACTTAGGGAATTTAAAAATTTCCTAGGTAATAAATAGATTAATTCAAATATCGCCGCACATCGATTCAGCTCAATACAACACCACCTTTCTTTGCATTTAATAAATTAAAAGCGTAGGAACAGGAGAATCCAAAACTTGAATATCCTATTCCTACGCCTTGATATGGCTTCCAGGCTGCGATCTGGGGTGCTCGTTCATATTTTGTTGACTTATAGATATTATACCAGAAGGGGATGGGGTATGTAAGCGGAAAGCCCTGTTTTATGGGGTTTAACAGCATTTTAATAGTCTATTATTGTAACTGTTCTCATAGCTTGCCTAAGATAAATCCATTGCTTATTCACTAGTTTCTATCTTCTAAAATATCCTCAATACAGAAAAGAATATAATCATCTATGTTCTTGTATTCACTGGGTATAGCTAAATAGCAACCTACTACACAGAAAATAAATAATAATATGTAACCTATAATTGCTCTATTATATTGATTTAAATCAAAGTTAGAAATAATCCCTAAATATATAGCTATACAACTTAAGATTATTGGCATTACAGTATTTATCCCTAATTTTGTTTTAGTTTCTTTCTCAACTTTTAACTTTAATCTTATAGGCTGTAGTTCGCTTTTATGCTCTTGAAATAAAAATTTTAGAGTATCATACTTCACCTGCTCGTTGTCCCAATATACTTTACACACTTCACGAGCAACATAAAGAAATTTCCAATTACTAATTCTATAATCTTTTATGCAACAATACATTGGAGTACCTACTAAAAGTAAAAGAAATATACCTGCAAATATAAGTCCTAAAATATTTTGTCCTTCTCCACTAAGCCACAAAGCTATACTACATAATACGAAATAGAATCGTGTCAAAATTATTACTCTTTTATTGTACTGTTGCTTAATATCATCTAATACTTTTTTCATTCAAACCTCCAACAATTTTCTACAATCATATACCATAATTGCCCGAAAGGAAAGCACCTAGTTTCCCAGGTGCTCCCTCTCACTCCTTTACTTTAATATATGCCTTTTTAAACTAACCTTCCTGGTTCTTGTAATCTTTACTGATAAATCACTATTTTATATCCTTACATCTCGAAGTAACAGTTTAAATTGATATACTTCATTCCAAGTCCGCCTTTAAGAATGAACTTATTCTCAATATATATGTAATGAAAGATAACTAGATATCCCCAAAATCCTATTAATAGAACAAGATAAATTATAATAAAGGTAAAGAGGACCTCCTTAATATTCTGGATTGTCCTCTTTTTTGTTTCTATTGTCCATTTCTGGAATATTAGAAAAGGCTGCTTACAATTCATGTAAAAGGTACGTAATTTTGATTAGATTAATACCCCAATTCCTCATCCACAAAGATAATTTCACACTTCATACTCAATGGTACACGTTCGATTACCGATATAATACGGCAAATCCGGTTAGGACTGTTACAATCATAACATTTATCTCCCTTAACCGCACATGGTGTTTTTGCTCCCAATCGTTTGGCATTCAAGGGGGCAGCTATATTTTTACACCGGGAATAAGCTTCACCAATATTCGCTGTAATTTTATTTCTGCCTATAATGATATAGCAGGATTGTGGTCCAAAAGCAGTCATTGCAACACGATTTCCTGTAGCGTCGATATTTACAATCTCCCCAGTCTCCGTTATTGCGTTTGCACTGGATATATAAATATCTGCGCAATTTGCAAGTCTTCGCACTGCCATGCCTGGAACCTTATTGTGCCATACAACAGCATTTTTCTGTTGCAGGGCCTCAAACAATCCCATTTCCTTCAAAGTTTCACTTCCACCAAATCCGATGGTTTGATTTTGCAAAAGATCGGTAAGGTAACAACAGGCATCTTCCTTTGTAGAAAAAAACTGTGTTGTAAATCCATGCCGCTCAAAGTTCTTTCTTATCTGCGAATATTCCATAGACACATCTCCGTTTTAAATACATTTCTTATCTGTTTGTATATAGAAACAGGATACCATCAAACCTGCAAACTATCAACATTAACATTCTATGTACTCTAATAAGTTAATCTTTCTTCTGCGGGAAATTTCTGTTCCCTTAACAACTTTCTTAGTATATCACTATCAATATCACCAAGGTCAATTCCTCCTGCTTTTATACCCAGCGCCGCAGCCGTACCTGCTGCCTGCCCGGTAGCAAAACAGGCACTCATAATACGTATGGAGGACATCATGATACGATCCGCACTGATAATCCGTCCTGCAACAGCTAAATTTTTAAGCCCTTGAGGGATTAAACAGCGGTATGGAATCCCATAGAATTCGCCATTCTTATACTTGGAAGTCTGATATAGTTTTTCATTCTTTCCGCTTTTTTCAGGCAGTGCTGCATGAATGTCAATTGGGTAGGAATAATAAGCAATTGCATCCGGAAAATCGGCTCTGTTTAAATAATCCTCTTTTGTCAATGTATAGCCGCCTTTTATTCTTCTTGATTCCCGTATCCCAAGGCCGGGGCCACTGGAAGCCAGCACACATTTCTCCATCCCTGGGACGTATTCTCTAAAAAACGTTATGAGCTCTGGTAAGTTTCTTCTGGCTTCCATTTCAGCCTGGCTTATGTTCCATGGATCTAAAGGCTTTAAATCATATACATGACCGAAATTTAATCCTGCTATACCATCTGCCTGTAAAGCCATCCCCCCTACCTTGGTCTCATTGAATGGAAAACGCCCATCTTTTTTTGCTTTTTCCGATGCAACCGAAAGATTTCCGTTTTCCCCTTCTTTTTCCACGTAGTCCATAAACCGATTCACATCGATGTTTGCAACACGGAAACAAAGTGTCCCTGATTGTACCCTGCCGTCCTCATCTCCATATTCCCACATCGCTCCTGCCATCGCTGCCAAATCCCCATCTCCGGTACAGTCGATAAAGTAGTCAGCCTCAATCCATTTAAATCCCCCTTTGTTGTAGACTCTGACTGCTTCGATTTTACCATCTTTATATCTGACTTCTGTGACTGTTGTGTGGAACAGCACATCACAGCCGCTGTTCATTACCAGATTATCCATGACTCGTTTTAAATGCTCCGGATCGATGGGATACCAGTCTATTCCTTCTATGCGGTCTGGCTTCCGGTCATAAAAGGGACTTTCATATCCATCTTTTTTTAGCGCCTCTAAAATTTCCCGTCCAATTCCTCCAATTAAATCCTGCTCCCCATTTGTAAAAGGACCAAATGCAGGTACACCGGCTATGGTTGCCATACCTCCGAAATAGGCTTCCTGTTCAATTATCAATGTATTACAGCCATTTCTGGAAGCTGCTACAGCCGCTGCCACGCCTGCTGGACCTCCACCTGCCACGATTACATCATATTGCTCTTTCATGCTGCAAAACTCCTTTTCCTCTTCCAGTTAATTGGTCTGCCAGATTTGCCCCCATACGGATATGTCCGTTGTCAGAAGGGTGAAGCAGATCCGTACTCAAATATGTGAAATCCTTTAATATCTCTTCCCCTTTCACCAGATGAAATCTGTGATCTCCCACTGTTAATGCCGCCTGTCTTACTATTTCCTTAAAGCTGCGGTAATGCCGGTAATAAGCGGAGTCCTGATCCAGTGCCATAAGGCCTTTGTTGGGAAACATATCAATCACAAAAATATCTCTGGCCCGGCTTTTCTTTAATGTCTCCAGAAGATATTCCACACGCTTGCAGGTTTCTTCCTCATCAAAAAACAGTACCATATTCACACCAATTTCCAGAGAAAGAACATCCACAGAAAGTTCTGCCAGATAGTCAGCCACTTCCCGTTCACATAAACAGGAGCCAGAAAGGCCTTTGTTCATCACATCCCAGCCCGCTGTCACCGCCGCCTGGTTTATGTAACTGTTGGAATAAAGGTTCGTCACACTTCCGCATGTAATGGATGATCCGTAAGCTGCCCATAAAACAGCCGGTTTTTCTTCCTTATTGGGCGGCCTTAGGGTGTTATCATAAGTGTCAATATAATGAAAATAGATGGCTCCATTCATTCCAAACTGAATCCGCCAGATCCATGGGGCAAATTGTTTTCCAGTCAGCATATTTTTATTTACAATCTCATAAACAGGAGATTCTTCCACATGTAGTACGGTGCAGACTCCTGCCTTTAGCACTTCTTTTTTATGGAGTAAGTCCCCTTTATAAATGAGCACATCAATATCCTGCTCCACCGCTGTCAGTGCGACATCAAAGTATTTGGACTCCGTTACAAACCTAAGTTCACAACCATGGGCCCTGTCAGCCCTAAATCTTGCGTTCCTGTTTTCCGCCACTCCCAGGCTTCGGCTTAAATCACGGGGAAAGCGGCAAAGTTTCTTTCCGCCCATTCCTTCCACGTCTTCCAAATGATCCACATTATGGAACTCGATGCCATAATCAATCATATTCTTAACTTCCTTTCTCTTCCGCCTGCCTCCTTTACATGAATCATCATAATTCCGTCTGATGCTTCAAATGATACTGCGTCCACTTTACAGGCTCCGTCGCTGCTGGTAATCACATGAGCAAACATTGCCTCTCCTCCAAAAGAGCGCTCTATCCTGTAGTTAATATCCGATACCGAAGGATTATCCGGCCCCTTTGCGCTAAATACAGTCTGACCAAATCCATAGCCAAATATATGAGTTGTCACTTCCCCATCCTGATAAGCAGTTACGATGGAACCGTCTGCAATTGTCTCTTGAACGGAATGAAGATGCTTAAATGGCTTCTTTACAGAAAAACCTTCTGCTGGCCGGCCGTTAAACGTTAACAGGTTCTCTCCCGAAACATGGATAACCCAGTCAATTGCTAAATCAGGATCTGCTCCTGTTATCAGAAAAACCTCTGCAAAATAATCATCTGTCCAGGCAATTTTTCTTGTCATTTTAACAGATCTGTAATGTTTTTCCTTCCACTGTACAATGGTAAAGCTATCGGGCATGGTATAAGGAGCAGTCCAGTCTGCTTCTGCCTCTGCATAAATAACCCCTTCCAGTTCCTCATACCGCTTTAAGACTGCGTTTACCGGAGCCTGATTTTCTTCCCCAATCATCACGGTGTTGTGAGACCCTGTATTTTTATAATAATCGTAATGCAATAAGGCACCATATCCGGTAGTACCAAGATCGGGAGAGATCCGCTTTCCATAAGCCAGATAACTAATGTCCAGACGGTCGTAATGGTCGTGCTCCCCGCCGTAGCTGTCATGCTTAAACAGCAGATACCGCCCATTGGAACCTCTTAATATGGTATTTCCACTGAGTCCTTCATTTACATGATAATTCTTAGACAAATAACTGCATGGGGGCAGCTCATCCACACCATAGATAAAGGCTTCCATATTATCCCGTTTTTCATTTTTATATAATTGGTTTAAAATATATAAAAGTTTCTCCCCTCCCATCTCACGATAAGCAAACTCATAGAGATAGAGACTGGAAGATGTGTGTCCGTAGTTTGTATCATTTAACATTGGAATCCTAAATCCCGGCTCTAAATAATCCACTAACAACTCCATCATGGCCTTATAATTGGGATGGCTGATATGGCTGTGGGGAGTATGCAAAGCAAACTTTTCATATGCAAAAAAACTGGTTAACGCGTAAAAATGGTAACCAAAGGCCCCTTCAAACCACATATGATTGGGAAGCATTCCATGCTCCAGCTGATAAAGAAGGCCATACGGTTCATAAACGGCAAATTCAACATAGGAATCCATATGAAAAATCAGACCGATAATGGCTATGGCAGAATTAATAATTACCTCATGATTATGCAGCTGATTATGACGGTGCTCCATGAGAAATTCAGCACCTGGAAGCAGCATCCCATCCCGGATAAAAGTCTGCTCTGCCTTCGTCATTATATCGGATAAAAGATCATAGGTCATAGCAAAGCTTCTGAGAAAATTGGCCTCATCAAGAGTCTGGGCGCCTGATTTTCCAGGACCATTGTAAGGGATGTCTCCATGCACCTCGTAATCTTTATAGTATTTGGAATACTCTGCCATGATAGAGATTGCCTTTTTTGCATAAGACTCTTCTTTGGTAACCAGATATAAGAGTCCCATTTTAAATGCAGCAGTATAATTTCTGGAGTTTATGATTCCCCACCAGGTGCTGTCGTAAGGCTCCCCTGTAAATACCTGACCACAAGCCGGGCATTTATGGTAATGCCCATTCATTCTGTCAAATTCCAGCTGAACCGAACATTTGGGACAGTAATAATAGAGGAACCAGTTTGCTATTCCAGTTTTGGGAACAAGAACCGGCTCTGCCATTACCTCTCTTACTTCCTCTTTTAACTGACTGATTGCTTCAGGCCAAAGCTCCCCCTTTTTTTGAAGCTGCGTAATTTGTGCTTTTGTAAACTGTATCATGGTATCCCTCCCTTAATATAACCGTTCTTCTTCTACTGCCTTTTTAAATTCCGTTGGCGTACAACCGTAAAATTTCTTAAAACTGCTAGCAAAATACCTTTGATTCTCATAACCGCACTCTTCTGACACTTCCTGTATTTTTAAACTGGTCTTCTGAAGAAGCATTCCGGCATGCTCCATTCGTTTCCGTATCAGATATTCTCCAACCCCTTCACCTGTATGCTGTTTGAAAATCTGGCGGACGTAGCTGGAACTAAAATGTACCTTGTCAGCAACCCACTCTAAATCCACCGTGCTGTCTTTTATATTATTTTCCAGTAACAGTTTCATCTGTTTTACCACTGCACTGGATTTTGTTTCCTCTGAATAATCAGAGATCACCAGACAGCAGGTTTCTATATAGTTTTCCAGCATTTCCTTCATGTCCATAAGGCTGCCATAATGGATCCTGTCCTGCATCGAGGCTGCAGGTTCCAGAATCTCCCGGTCAAAACCGTCATGTTCCATATCATTTTGAATTGCGTAAATCAGTTCCTTTACCGACACACTGATGTAGTCATTTTTCTTATTGGACAGAGATGCATAGCTTTTAATTAGACCTTTCAGTTGTAACAGCGCTTCGTCTTTTTGCCCCAGCCGTACGGAAAGGCGTATCTGATTTTTCCAGTCTCTGATTGACGAGCTACTGCCCTCCTCCTGTTTTTCATGCTCTTCTCCATAAAATAATATAGGGTGTTCTGTATTAATCATTCCCCGCCAGACCGCCATCGCTTCCTGATAAGAAGCACACAGTCCCTCCCTGCTCTTATAAGGAGAGCCTATGGCAGAAGTAAGCTGGATCTGATAATACTTTCTCAGACTGGACTGTATCTTTTCCATACCTTCTTTTATCTTGGCGGTGAAAACAGCTTCCCTGTCTCCTGTCCCGCACCAGATCACTACCAGATGGGCTCCATCAAAGCTAACTGCATAAAGACGGATGTCTGTTGGAAAATAACCTTCCCTTATCAGCAGCAGAAAGTCTTCTACACTTTCCTGACTTTTAAAATCCCAGGTTCCGCCTGCAAGACGGAGTATGCCTGCCAGATAATAGTCTCCTGTTAAGTTCATACCAAGCTGCTCATAGTCCGTATCTCTGCATTCACGTCCTTCCAGAAGATCCTTACATACCTTTTCCCTATAAAGACCTTCTCTGATAATCGCCTGTTCCCGAAGCAGGCTCATATTTTGCTGAAGTGTTTTCTGACTGTCTAATTCGTTTATCATCTTCTCTAAAACTTCCTCCAGCTCCTGGGGCAGAAACGGTTTTAACAGATAATCCTTTACACCAAGAGAAATAGCCTGTCTGGCATAATCAAATTCATCGTATCCGCTGATCACAACATATTTGCTTAAAAGGCTGGCTTTCTGCATCTCCTTAATTAATTCCAAGCCATTCATGAAAGGCATGGATATATCTGTGATTAAAATGTCGGGTTTTAAAAGAAGAGCTGATTTTAAAGCTTCTTTTCCATCTCCCGCTACTGCAACCACTTCCACAGCTAACGAGGAGCTTCGAATGTTTTTTACAAGTAAATCCCTTACATAATCCTCATCATCAACAATCATGATTCGATACATGAGTCCACCTCCCCATCTGTGACTGGAAGTGTAAGCATTGCTTTGGTCCACTGACCTTCTACACTCTCAAATTGTAGCCCGTAATTTTCTCCGTAAAATAAACGGAGCCTTTCATTTACGTTATAGATTCCATAACCTTCCAAACGGTCAGTTACCCCTTTTTTTAATGTCTCATTCAGAACCTTTAATTTTTCTTCTGGAATTCCTGCTCCATTATCCCATACAATCAGTTTTAATATTTTCTGTGTTCCTTCGCCCCGTGGTTCTTCATAAATCCGTATCAGTCCTTCCCCCTTCTTCTCTTTGATTCCATGATAAATCGAATTCTCTGCCAGCGGCTGTAAAATCAGTTTGATTACCCTTATATCCAGCCATTGCTCCCCTACTTCAATCTGGTAATTTAATTTTGAATGATAGCGGATTCTTTGAATATCAAGATAACTGGTGACATGTTCAATTTCTTCTCTTAAGGTAATAATTTCCGCTCCTTTACTCAGTGAAATCCGGAAGAATTTCCCAAGAGAATTAGATAGAATACTGATTTCCTCCGCACCCTGGTCAGCAGCCTGCCACGTGATGGCATTTAGCGTGTTATAGAGGAAATGGGGATTAATCTGAGCCTGCAATGCCTTTAGTTCTGCCTTTCTCTTCTGCTTTTGTACTTCGGCTGCATGATCCCGCTCCCACTTTAACTCTTCGATTGTTTCCTCCTGCTTCCTTACCAGGTTTTGGATTTCTCCGATCATATAGTTAAAACTCTTTGCCAGACTCCCAACTTCATCTTTAAACGGATAAAAAAAGCGGGTATTAAAATCTCCTTTTTCAACCAGGCTCATGCGCTTTTCCAGTTTTCTCAAAGAATTGGTCAACTGATAGGATAATAACAGGATGGCAGCCACACCAATCAAAAAGATCACTCCCAGGGTCTCTAAAATTACATCTCTTAAACTCTGTAAGCTGCCAAGCAGAGTTTCTCTTGATTTCAGTCCAAAGATCTGCCAGCCATTTTCAGAAAGTTGATTGTAAGTCACTAAATATGTACTTCCTTCATACTCATAATCACTGGTGAAGACCGCTCCTTTTTCTCCCTCTTTCGGGACCAGTTTCATCAGTTTTGCAGAGTCAATGCCTTCTGAGCCGATAATTGTATTACCAGCCTGATCCAGAATAATAATCTTATCAAAAAACTCATATTTTCCTGCCAATAAATGTTCCAGTTCCTTTGTCTTTAACTGAAGGATTAAATATAAGCTGCCCTTATACCCCTCCACACTAAACCTTCTCACACAGGGAATGATCTGATCCGTATCCTGAAAGATCTGATCTGCTTGTGACGGAAACCACTGGATGGCTTTCCCCGGTCCACCTATATAGGAACTGTAATACTCCGACTCTTTAAACTGAAACTGCCAGTTTCTCATCCGGACAAAATTGTCAAATTCCCGCTTGTCCGTATAAATATAGGAGGAATGCAGGAGATTTTCCCCAGTCTCCAAATCCTTTAAAAATGAAGATACGGTCCCCATGGTTTTTATCAGATTCAAATCATTGGGATTGTTTAAATAATCAGAAAAGCTGACTACAAAGGTATAATTGGTCAGCATACCCTGAGCTCTCTGCCTGATCACTCCAAGCCGCATATCAAGGGTATCCACAATCTGTGTCAGTACACTTTCCGCACTGACCCTGAAATTCTCCTCGATATCATGAGACGTATAACGATAATAAGAAAAACCGCTGATTGCTGTTGTTAAAAAGAACATAATTCCAAATATCAGAATAATCTTGCTACGAAACCGCAGGTTTTTATATATTTTTTTCATCATTATTTTCCTTTTCATATCGCCTTTCCTGGTATGTATATAAAATATTATTTTATCATACCATCCGAAAGACTGAATAGCCAGAACACAGACTGTTCCGGCTATAAAATAAAAAGACTAACCTTTTACCGCACCGGCCGTCAGCCCTGCAATAAACTGTTTATTGGAAAACATGTATACAATCAGAATCGGGATAATCGCTATGGAAGCACCTGCAAGCATAATGTGCCACTCCGCTGCCGAATTAACGGAATACTTCAGCTGAACCACCGCAACGGTCAAAGTCTGAAGCTTTGGTATGGAAATTGTCATAATTAAACTGGTAATATAATCATTCCAAGCGTTCCGGAAGGAGAATAACGCCACAACTGCAAGAATTGGCTTGCTCAGCGGAAGAATAATGCGGGAATACACTCCGTAAATGCTGCATCCGTCAATAATGGCGGCTTCATCTAATTCCTTTGGGATACCTTTGGTAAATCCCATAACCAGAAATACATTGGTGGCCTGCCCCCCGGTCAGGGCAATCACCAGCGCAAATATGGTTTTGTTTATTTTCAGTGCACGGAGCAGTTCGTAAATGGGATAGAGGGTAACGGATCCCAGTGACACAAACATCATTGACATATAAAGTGCAAGCAGAATCTTTTTTCCTGCAAAATCTTTTCTTGCCATAGCAAATCCGGCAAGGGAAGTGGTAGTCACTGCGAGAATCGTCACCGATATGCTGACCACAACGCTGTTTAACGTATATTTAGTAAAATCAGCCTGTATAAACGCTTTATAATAGTTTTCAAAATGCCAGACACTGGGGAAGAAACCGCCTCCCTGGGTCAGTTCGGCATTGGTCTTAAACGATCCAAGAACAGTATAAATCACCGGATACAGGGTAAAAACAATCATAATCCCCAAAAAGACCCATTTCGAAATCAACGCAGCCCGGGCTTTGTCAGACAGATGTACTTTTTTCATTTTCGTATTCTGTTCATATGCTTCTGTCATAATCTGCCTCCTTAATAAATATCATCCAGTTTCTTAGAAACTTTTAAGTAAATCACCGTAACCACACCTGCAATAGCAGCAGAAACTACGCTGACTGCCGCGCCGTATCCATACTGGGGGACCGTTGCTTCTGCAGCTGAAATTGGAAAGAAATACCGGTATCCGTAAAGAGACATGACCATGGTCGCATTATTGGGACCGCCCTCGGTAAGTACCATAACATTGGTTATATCATTGAAGGCAGATGTAATTGCAAGCATCATAATGATCTTTAAAATTGGTCCCAGCATTGGAACAATGATATACCAGATCGTCTGAAGTTTGCCCGCTCCATCAATTCTGGCGCTTTCAATGGCATCCTCCGATACCTGCTGGATCCCTGCTATAAAATAAACCATATAGTTTCCGACGCCGCCCCAGACGGCAGTCAGAATGAGTGTCTTCATGGCGTGATCTTTACCAAGCCAGTTGACTGGACGGCTGATGATTCCCGATTCCAGAAGATATTTATTAACTTCACCGTTATAAGCATTAAACAATAAGTAAAATACAAGGCCCATAACGGCAGAGCTCATGATTGTGGGCAGAAACATAATGCTCTGGGTGACTCCATTTCCCCGTTTCTGCTGATTTAAAAGAAATGCAAGGAAAAAGGCCAGGGGGATAATAATAAGAACTTTTCCAAATCCGTAAGTAAACGTATGAAGTACACTTTCCCAGTACACTTTATCCCGAAATACTCTTGCTAAATTAGCAATACCTACAAATATCGGCTTCCCGGTTCCATAGCCGCCATATTGATAGAATACATACTTTAAGGTCCATACAACCGGATACAGAGAACAGGCTGTAAAAAGAATCAGATTTGGCAGCAAAAAAGAATATGTCTGCAGGTTGTGTTTTAAAGTCTTCTTTATTCTCAGATTCCTGCTTATCGTTTCTTTCATCTGTGTACTCCTTTCTTAACGAAAGAGGGGCTGCCTCTTTTTTGAAGTGGCCCCTCTTTTCCATTACTTACTTATTTACTGCAATTTTGGGTTCTGCGGATCGTAACCAGGAATCTTTACTTCGTAGCCTGTGTTATTTTTAATCGCATCCTGGTAGGCCTTGTTATAGCGATCAGTTAAATCCTTTAATGCTGTATCTGGATCTGCATCTCCATAGTAAATTGATTCACAGGTCTTAAACATATCCTCGCCTTCCACGACCATGCCGGAAGCAAATGCTGAGTGAGGTGGCTTTGGAAGAAGTGAATCTATATCGGATATCAGCAGCCATTTTTTATTCTGGAAATCAATACTTGGTTTTGCTTTTGCAATAACACTTGGCAGAATGCTAACGCCATAACCGCCTTCATAGTATCCAACCAGATAATCTTCATTGGTGAAAATATCTTTGTATACTTTAAATGCCTTCTCTAAATTAGGGCTCTTTGCATTAATAACATATCCGCCGGTTCCGGTGAAATACTGTTTTCCAGTTGCTTTGCCTCCAACGGTTGGAATGGGAACACAATCCCATTTATCAGAATCCATTGGGAACTGATTCTGGTATACTCCTGGCTCTGCATGGCTGTAAGACATGTACATACCAATTTTTCCTGCTGCAAACTGGGTTCTTAACGGGTCAATATCAAGGGACTCACATCCTGGGAATGCACTGTCTGCAGAAAGCAGTTCTTTCCATAACTTGAGGGATTCTGCCCATGGTGTAAAATCATATTCTCCCTTTGCAAAATCGTATCCATTTACAAGTCCTGTTTCACGTTGAAGTCCGATCAATAAGGACCTCTGTAAGCCAGAGCTTGCACTCTTCATATTTTCAGCAAATCCATAAATTCCCTCACCAGACAGCTTGGAAGTGATAAGTTTGGAATCTGCCACCATTTCCTCTAACGTTTTTGGAGGCTCTGCAATCCCTACACGTGCGAATATTTCTTTATTATAGAAGAGGCGGCAGGTCGTTCCAGTGGTGGGAATAAAGTAAAGCTTTTCATCCAGTTCGTTATAACCAGGAAAGATGACATCCTTGAAATACGTCTTCATATTTTCATCCATAAAGTCATAGAGGTTTGCCCACTGACCTTCATTCACGTATTTATCAAACATCTGATCCTGCTGAACCATGATATCAGGCAGCTCACCGCTTTGTACTGCCATATCAATGGCCTGAACGTAGTTGTCCGTATAGAGCTGGTAATTTACCTGAATATTATCTGTATTGGTTTTGTTATACTCGTCAACCTTTCCCTGTACATAGGATGCGTCATGGCGATCCTTGGACCAGATGTTAATCACGGTTTTCTCCCCGCCCGCTGCCTTTGTGTCAGATGACACCGCTGTTGTCTCCGGTGATGCTGTCGTCTGGGCATTTGTTGTTTCAGTCGTTGCTGTTTTGCCTGAGCAACCTGCCAGCGTACCCGCTGTCATGAGTGCCGCAAGTGAAATTGCTCCAATTCTTCTTAACCTCATAAGATGTTTCCTCCCATTTCTTATTTATGGGTTCATTATACGGGAAAAATGAATGACCGTAAATGCAATATCCGTCTATCCCATGTTCAAAATCCGATGTTGCAGTTCATAGTCTGTACACATTCTTGTAACACAAAAATCCCAGTAAATACAAGTTTCCTTGTAAATACCGGGATTATAAGAATTATCTATTTCATCTGACCTGAAACCCAGACTCATGCTTTACAGGTATTAAATCCGCCTCGCACTGATGAATTTCTATAAAACGTTCCCCTTTTAATATCTCAAATAAATGATCAATTTTCTCCCGTTCTCCCTGTACTTCCATCTCTACACGGCCGTCATCAAGATTTCTTACCCATCCCGTCAGTTTTAACTGAATAGCAAATTGCATGGTTCGAAAACGGAAGCCCACACCTTGGACTCTTCCATCAACATAAATGTGTTCTCTTATTATATCTCTGTGCATAGATTCACCGCCTTATTTTCATCTGTGGGAGACAGTGATTTTGTTTCACCAAGTAGTTTTTCAAAATCTTCTAACGGCATCGGTCTGGCAAAAACGTATCCCTGTATAATATCGCATCCAGCAGATTTTAAAAAGTCGACCGTCTCCGTAAACTCCACACCTTCTGCAATGGTTTTAATATGAAGTTCCTTTGCCATATTAATGATGTTGGAAATGACGATACGCTCTCTCTGGATATCATTACTTTTTCTAAAAAACATAATATCCAGTTTAACAATATCTATGGAAAGATTCTTCAAAAGATTCAAAGACGAGTAACCTGCTCCAAAATCGTCAAGGGAACAGATAAATCCTTTTTCATGAAGATTTGCCACCAGACCGTTAAATACGGTATCATCTGAGAGCATAACTGTCTCAGTAAATTCCAGTTCTAGTAAACCGTCGGGAATCTCATATTTTTCCTTGATACTGCTATAGTAATCTACAAAATCATCCCTCAGTATGCCCATTTTGGAAACATTTACAGCAAGGTTTATAGGCGGATTCCCAGACTGTAAATATTCATGAAGCCATTTACAAGAAAGTTCAAACATATAGCGGTCCAACAGGATAATCTTTCCTTCCCGTTCCATAATAGAAATAAACTGTCCAGGCAGTATGGTTCCTCTACGTGGGTTTTCCCAGCGAACCAGTACTTCTCCTCCTGCAATCCGATTATGATTCTGAATGGAGATCTTAGGCTGGACAAAAATACGAAACTCCTGTCTTTCTATGGCTCCTTCCATCTCTGATTCCAGTTCAGATTCATCCACAACCTTGTCCCGTATCTCCTTATCATAGAAACCAAACTGATTTCCAGGTAAGCTTTTTATGTATTTTTGCGCAATATTGGCCCGATTCACAATATTATCAATAGAAACATTCCGGTCTTCCTCTTCCAGGCAATATACCCCCATACATAGTTCGGTTGCAATTCGTTTATTATTGGTTAACTCCTGCTGGCGGAAAGCCTGAACCAGTTTCTGGAACCAGTTCTTTAGTTCTGCCCTGGATTCATATTGACAGAGTCCTGCAAAATTGTCCGCTGACACTCTGCAAAACAGAAAATTCTGGTTCGGACACTTTTGCAGCAAATTGGCAATGGTGATAAGAATCCGGTCTCCTTCCTCATACCCCAGCACATCATTAATAAACTTAAATTTTTTAATATCACAGTACCATACCGCATAGCTTTTCATGTCCGCGTTTTTAAGAATACGTTCCGCTTCTTCTTTAAATGCATAAAAATTATGGCAGCGGGTAAGTGAATCAGTATAGGCAATGTTCTCCAGAGTCTTCTGGTTCGCCGCAATTGTTCTGTACTGCCTGAAATAAAATAAAAAAAACAATCCGGAGGATAATAATATCAAAATTCCGATACCAACAGTCGTTTCTATATATCTGATTTCCAAATCGGATCTGGGGAAGGTATTTAAAAGATACCAGTCATTGATTTCAAGTGGTAATAATACAGCATGTTCCTGCCCCCTGACACCAATATTTAATTCAGAAGAAGTTTGCTGACCACTGGAAATCATATCGTAAATTTTATGTTTTATATCACTCCGGTCAAGTTCATCATTTCTATCACCGGATGCCGCGATTAAATTCCCCCGGTTGTCAAAAACTGCGCATATTCCTAAACTTGCATAAATCTGCGTATTCAGCAGCTCATTCAGTACATGGCGTACATTCCCAGCGTAAAGATAACCCAGTGGCTGGTTTTCATTCCCCATTATTAAAACGTTTAAATAATAATCTTCTCTGTCTAATCTTGTCCAGTCAAGCTGCTTTGAATATTCCACCCTCATACCTTCCATGGAAAGCTCCATACGGCTGACTATATCCGGCAGCTGTCTGGCATGATCAGAATCCATGCCTCCAAAACCTGCTGCTATGGTTTTAAGCAGGTAGATATCCCCTTCTATCCGACCTTTGACTGTTAACTGGTTTTGCTTTGATACGCTATTATAATAATCATTATTTTCTATATCATTCCTCTGCACCATATAAAGAAGAAAGCCGATGCAGCAAATAATCAGAAACAGCCATAGGAGTACAGGAATTGCCATATCAAATTTTCTAATTCTGATATTTTCCCTCATATGCATAACAGTCCTACTCCTTGTAACGAAAGCTTACATTTTGTTCTTTTATGTTAATTATAGCTTTTTATGGAACGTTTGGCAACGATTACATAATCTAAGATTTTTTTCATAAAGGGGTTGATTTTTCACCCTGTTTTTGTTATACTGTCAAAGGTTCGGCACTGTGCCGAATAACCGGATTGCTTCCGTAGCGCAGTTGGTAGCGCAACGCATTCGTAATGCGTGGGTCGGGGGTTCGAGTCCCCCCGGAAGCTGTTTGAAAACCTCGTGTTTACGGGGTTTTTTTATTTCAATTAATTCTATAGGCATTAAAATATCATGAATTTTTACTAATATAAATCTTTAGTGCTTTTATAGCAAGGTATAAAGCATAGATGCACATTCCCATTACAAATAATCCAATTAATAATAAAATCAAATTAATAATACTAAAAAACAACATACAACATATTCCTCCCGCTTTCATAGAAATTGTAAAATGTGATTGATGCCAGGATAATAAAAAACCTCCCGTATTTAATGTGATTTCCAATAAGCAAAACAAAATAGTATAGCTTGCTGGTAACATTCGATCCGCGAGGTTTTTTCCTGACACTTTAAGTATTTAAATTTAAATCCTAATCTTACTTATTCAATAATAAGCTCTTTCTTCTCAACTATTGCTGTTGCCGCTGAGCAAGCCGGACAATCACAATAGATCGCTCCTTCAGATTTAATTTTTTTTGCATGTCCTGCAATATTCTTTGCGGTATCCTCTCCAAAAATCTGAATTCCATGATCAGATTCCGCAAAACCAATTAAAGCATCAATCGGTATAATATCCGCCTCTAGTTCTTTTATGTATCTTTTTGTTTCAGCCACTTCCTCTTCCGTCCCAATTGCACTAAGCCATGTCTGTGCGGCAGCTTTTGCCTCCTTGCTGCAGGATGGTGCATTGATTAATTCATGTGATTTTTCAACTACATAATTTAATACTTCTTTGTTCACTACGATCTTCCTCCTTCTTTATCTGGAAATTAATTACATTTTATCACAAAAGAAATAGTTTTACAATTTTGTATATGTAAATTTCTATTACCGAACTTTTCATGACTGCATGCTCCGTCCGCCATCTACATGTAAAACCCGGCCAGCTGTAGTTTACTTATTTTTTCTTCTCACGATAGTAATTCCGCATACAAGAGTCAACAGACCCATACTCAATAGTATCCCGCTTCCAAGACCTGCATCGCCTGTCCCAGGTAGTTTGCTTAGCAAGTTCCAAACCCCTGTTCCTCTATGGCTGATAATTCCAACACCATTTAAGTTTGATTGATATTTAGCTGTTATTATGCCTTTTCTATATCTACGCTCCTGACTGTTAAACATAGTAAGCTCTCCTGTAATAATTCCGTCGTCCGTTATACAAATAGTCAGGAAGGAATCAGTCTTTCTATACCCCACCGGAGCTTTCATTTCATGCACAGTATATTGCCCGGAACGAATGGGATGGAATGAAATGATTCCATTTTTATCTGTTTTTCCTTTGAATACCGGCTCTCCAGTTTCATTTCTGATCTCCAACTCAGCTCCCGATAATCTTTCCATTGTTTCAGTATCTGCCTTTTGAATTATCACTTCAGGAGAACGGTAATTAACAACTGATACGATACTGTTTTCTGATATCTCACCATTTTTTATGGTAAAGGAATATGTATGATCCGTTGCAAGATACCTAGGAGCTGCTTTTGTCTCTTTATAGGTATAGGTTCCATTTTTGGGCATATCAAATTTTGCGTATCCATCCTCTCCAGTATTCACAGTCAGATATAAGCTTCCATTAGGGCGGTAAATAGAAAAATCCACGCCTTGAATCCCCTGCCCTGTTGCTGCATCTGTTTTGTAGAGATACATTTTATCCAGTCCTGGGTTTTGTTGCTTTGGATCAGTCATAGTGACCTCTAATAGTACGGGATCTTTTGGTACTGTAAATGCTATATCAGAGGAAAGTTGGTACCCTGATGGAGCTTTTACTTCATGAAGATAATAAGTCCTTTCTGCCACTAATTCTCCTGTAATATCAATTGGCTCATCTCTTGACATAAAGTCTGGAACAATTAAGTTTTTTTGTTGATCCAATATCTGTAATGTAGCTCCTTTTAAGTTCTGACCAGATGAATCCACTTTTCTAATGCGGACTCTTGTTGCTTCATTTCTCATTACAACCTGGTCTACGCTTCCATCTCTACTGACAGTAAAGGTAACTTCCTTTCCATAGGCATATCCGTCAACTGGCTTATTTTCGATAAGATGATAAGTTTCGCCAGCTATTAGCTTTCTAATAATTTCATGAGGCTGCTCGCCAGATATCCATTCGTCAATTACTTTATTTTGATTGTCTACTACACTCATATAATTGCCAGGGAGCTCCTCGTGCCCAGTGATTGCCTTTTTAGAGAGGATTACATGGGTTGGATTGTCAATCATTACCACCGTATTTCTTTCCCCGATTAAACTAACAGTAAAGGAAATATCTTCCGCATAGGCATAACCATCTGCCGGTCTCACTTCATGGAGCCAGTAGTTTTTTCCAGCAATCAGCTGCCCTTTTAACACTTCAAATTGGCTTCCAGTTGTAAATAATAAATCCTCACCGGCTGTTATACCATTTCCATCACGGATCGCCTTTGCAGCTGTTTTGTCCTGATTTAAGATCTGAAGCATACTTCCGGATAGAGAACGTGCTGCTTCAGTAGGAGTGCTCTCCGTCAGAGATTTTGCCAGTTTTTGAATTTCAACTTCCGTTTTTTGATCTTTCATAATGACGGTTATGGTTTCCGCTTCTTTTGGCACAGTAAATGTCACACTCTCACTGTAAGCATATCCAGCAGGAGGCTTCTCCTCAGAAAGTTCATAGGTTCTGCCGGCAAATAAAAGCCCCGTAAAAACAACTGGTTCTCCTGTTGGTGCAAATTCTTTGATCAATATGCCAGTATCCTTTTCCCTGATAGTGAACCGCCCACCGTTTAAAAGTGCTCCTGATTCTGCATCAGTTTTTAAAATATTCACTTCTGTCTTCTGATCCTCCATGATAATGGTCTCAGAAATTCCGCTGTCGTCTGTAATAAATCTGATATCTTTTTCGTAAGCGTATCCATCCGGGGAACTGATCTCTTGAAAGTTATATTCTTTCCCAGGTGTCACAAGTTTAGCTGGAATCTGCACTTTCTCTCTTTCTTTCGTAAATTTATAAATTATTTCATTAGTCTCTGCATCAATCAGCTGATAGCTACCTCCGGAAAGTTCCTTACCAGTATCCCTGTCAATCTTGGAAAAATACAGCTGCACCGTCCGGTCTTCCATATCAACGTTATCAACCATTCCTGAAGCGTTTACTTCAAATCGGTGCACACCGCTTATCAAGCTGTTCCCATCACTATAAGAGGTTGTTTCCATAAGTTTATAGCTTCCTCCAGCTGTGAGGATTTCCCGGATCGCTTCGTCATTTCGATTGCTTTCAAACACTTCACTTTGGGAGTTTTTCTGGATTTCTCCGGTTACGAATTTCTCTCCCGGTTCATATCCATCTGCTCCCACTTTGGTGATTTCATATCTGGTTCCATAGGGCAGACCGGAAAAGATAATAAATCCATCTCCGGTAAGAGTGATATCACCCTCCCCCTTGATTCTTCCTGTTTTGGAACCGGTGAATGCCTGGTACCCAATTAATGCCGTTCCTGCCTGATCTGTGAATTTCATATGATAGGTAAATGCATCAGCCTGGTTCTTTCCTGTCCCAGCCAGCTTATTGATGATACTGATGGAGCCATCCGGGACAATCGGGTTCCAGAGGTTCGTGGTTTTTGTAACCGCTCCAGCTGTCATTATAAAGTTTGCTTTGGCTTCCGTTCCATTTTCTCCGGTAACTACAGTTACCACATCCACGGTTCCGCTTTCATGAGCAGCTACATCGGATAGATTCCAGGTGACGTTTCCGTTTAATTCAACTCCATATGCGGTGGAACGTAGATAATCAAGTCCTTCAGAAAGAACCGCTTTTACCTTTATATCTGCCGGGTAACTGTATGGATTGGTATAGGAAATTGTGTATTTCATGACGCTTCCTGTCTTTACTGCAATATGACCAGCCCCAACGCTGCTTGTCACCTTGACAATCGGACTTTCTTTTATGACCGGATTGGTTATGGCGTAATCGTGGGTATCATCACTGACGATCCAGTCTGCCAGTACATTTCCCTCAAAGTCAGTTAGTTCCTGCCTGGTCTCTAAATAAGTTCTGGAAGCCAGAGAGTAGGTTCCATGATCATCAAAATAGATCCGTCTGGTTTCTTTTCCAGATTTTTTTGTCTGGCCATCTGAATACCTGGTATACTCCGTAATCTCATACAAATGCCCTTCCGTGATCCCGTCATTAGCTGACAAGATAAGGCTGCTTCCTGTTCCCATGAAGGCTGGTAACTCTGTCCCGGTATCTAAATCCTTTAAGATGAGGTAGGTTTTTACCGGAGCTCTTCCGGTTATGGTAAGGGCTTCTATGGTGCCATTCTCACTTGCCAGTTTTAAAACACTGAAATCATTGGATACATTTAAGATTCCTGTTCCTGAATGATTTACAGTAAAGATAACCGGCGCTGAAAGAATGTATCCGGCTGGAGCCTTTAACTCCTCCATAATATAAACCTGTCCTGCTGACAGCCTCTTTGTCAGGGTAAAACCGTTTGATCCGGAAACGGCTGTTGTTATGGCTTCTCCGTTCTTTTCATATTCGCCGTTTACCGCTACCGCCTTGTAGACGGCAATCTCTGCTCCTTCCACTGCCATGCCGGTGTCAAAGTTTGTTTTCTTGAAAAGGATCTTTGTGGGGTCATTATAAACCTCATAATGATAGAGCACTTCACTTACGTTCTCCGTCCCGTCAAATTGGAATTTCTTGATTTTCTCGGTAATCTGATAAAAATCGGGCGGAGAGATTTCTTTTACCGTATATGTGTAAGCTTTAATGGTTCCATCCGTCTGGACCTTTCCTACTGGAAGCCCGGATAATTCTGCCATTCCATCCGTGTTGGTAGTAATGTACCAAATTTTCCCAGTCTCTTCGTTTGTCACCTCAAACCTTGCATGTTCCAATCCTTCCCCTGTATCGGAGGCTTTCTTTTTTATCTCCAGTTTCCCAATGGCAGGGGTATTGACCACTTTATAAAATGGTATCTTTTCAGTTCCAACCGTTATCTTTACCGGATCTGCTTTCTGCATATAGGCTGGTGCTTTTGTTTCCACGATGTAATAGATTCCGTAAGCGGTCTTATCAATTCGATGCGGTTTTAAATCTCCTATAGAAAGCCCTTCCGGGACAGCGTGCCCCGCTTTATCGGGCATATTTCCATTAAACTGTTCCTCTTCCGTATAGGTCCCGTCTGATCCGGATATCCAGGTCTCAACCAAGTGTGTTTCATCTTCTAAAAGAATCCCCTCTGCATCCGAACGATATAAGGCAAGCTCGGCACCGGTAGCTGCATATTCTGCCGTTCCATCTGTCACTACCTTTAATACATTGATGTACTTTTCCTCATTTTCAAGGCTAAATCTCTGCACATCTCCGGTTTCTTTCAGGACGATTGGCTTCGGATCGGCTGCTTCAAACCCGTCCGGGACCTTTTCTTCCACCAGGACATAGGCTCCCAACTTTTTACCGTTCGTTTCTACATTCAAAGGCAGATAATCAATCCGGTGCATTCCCTCTAAGGTGTTATAGCTTTTGATTCCTTCATTTTCTTTATAATTAAACTGATATTCAAAAACCAGAGGCAGCTGACCGTCTGTATCAAGGGAACCGTTTGTCACATTTCGGTAACTGGTGATTCGGATCGCAGCTCCGGTATCGGTAGTCCAGATCTGAGTGATATTCTCTCCCTTTTCAGTTGATATGCTCTCCGTCCGTTCTGCACTCCGTTCCCCATCTTTGGTGTACCAGGTAAGATAGGTGAAACCTTCTCCTTTTTCTCGGTAAGTTGCTTCAAAATCTGTCAAAAAGCTGGATTTGTTATTGGTAAAACCCAGGAAACCTTTTAAGCGATCCCCAAGCTTCTTACTCTTTTCTGTCAGCTCCGTGTATTCCGTTAAATCATCTGTGGTCCACTGATCAACTTTCTTTGACTCATCGTACTGGGGTTTTCCTCCTTCCGTTAAAATAGTTCCGTCCTGGTCTGTCTTTGCCTCATATAAGGCCAGTCCAGCCGAATGATCATTTGGCAAAAGAGTTTTTACTCCCTTACTGTCTAAGAAATACTTATAAACCTCCAGTTTCGTATGGTCATTGGTTAGATTGATGGTCTGAACGTCACCGGCTGCTTTTACCGTAATCTCCATGGACGTTCTTACATACCCGCTTGCTGCTTCGGATTCTTCTAAGATGTAATCTCCTGCCGGTATTCCTTCAAAGTATTTCGCTTTTCCATCAGTGATCCAGTCTGCTACTATCCGAACCGGCGCATTGTCTGCGGTACTCTCTACGGTCCACTCAGCCGGTTTGCTTTCTGCCTTCACCAGGTAATAACCCTTGGGATAGGTGGTACTGTCTGTGGAGTAAACCCTCTTAGCATTGTAAAGTGCCAGGTGCGCGCCGATGATCTGTTTATAGCTGTAAGCGCCTTTGGGTTGTGTCATTACAAGACCGTCCTGGTAATCACTAATAACTGGTATCCGGTATTGTCTGGCTGCATCAGTCTTTGTTATTTCCACCTTAATCTTTGGATCTTCCATGCCCGTTGTTTGTACTTCTTTTGTTTCTTCTACGGTAATTCCCTGTGGAAACCCTTTCTGATAACCAGAAGGAGCCTTTACCTCTTCCATGATGTAAGTCCCTGGGATCACTCGCTTTAACATATCCGCCTGTCCCACTGTCATAACCGTCTGGAAAGGATCGTTCGGGTACTTTTCTCCAGTGGTCCAGGTGTTTTCCATTACCCAGGCTTCCCCTTGACGATGGTAGAGACTCGGATCGTCTTTGATATCCTCTTCGGAACCTATGGCATCTCTTCCGGAATGATCATTAATCCGGTAAGCCGCCCGGTTATAAGCTTCCAGTAAATCATCGTATTTATAGCGCACATAATCCCCGTCAATATCGTAAATGGGAGCTCCCTTTTTATAGGTTTCCTCTGACTTTTGGTAATACTCCGGCAGTCCATGACCATTTAGAACCGGGTTCATGCTCTTTTGAAAGGTTTTACCCTGGTACGTCCCGGTTGTGTACTCCTGATTGGTATCTGCATTCACAGCAGCTATCCGGAAGGTTTTAATCTTTTCCCTGGCAATGACAGCCCCGGTCTTATTTTGCGAAATCTTTACCGGCCATACCAGGAGCTTATTTCCCTCTTTGGTGTAAGCCATTCCTGTGGTCGGGTTGACATATGCATCCCGGTTTCCTACCGAATCCAGGTGATAGAGTGTTGCTTCAGAAGGTATTGCCAGGAGTTTGTCTGCTTTTGTATAGCGAACCTTGGTTAAATCTCCTCCTTCAAGCTCAAAGACTGGTTTTCCTGCCTTTAACACAAAGATGGATTCCCGGTTTTTTACACATACCTTATTGCTGTTTCTGTCATAACCGTAAACGGCTCCATCTGCTCCGATCTCTTTGACCGTAAGATCTGCCAGGGAATAAAAGAAAATGTCGGTATCCTCCCGGTCAATGGTGTGATACGTCCAGGTACCCTCCCCTGTTTCTTCGGATAGACTTCCTTCCGGATCCTGCTTATTAATAAATTCTACGGTGCTTCCAGCATATCCTTTTTTCACTTTGATGGACTGGACGTTATTGTTCCGGTCTCTCACCACTTCCACGCCGTCATATCCGTAATCTCCACTATCTCCGTTTTCTTTGACCTCAATGGCATCGTAGAGTGCCATTTTTGCCCCGGCTGCGTAACGGTTCTTATCATCTGCAGTATCCAGTGGTCTGGAGACCAGACCATATCCGGCAAATACACCATTTAAGTAAACTGGCTCGACGTTCTCGCCCGCTTCTTTTCTGGCCTGAAGACATTCTAAGGTTCCTTTAAACCAGGCATATCCTAAGTAGGTTCCGTTTTTATAGCCAAACTCCAGGTTTTCCGCCCCGTATCTCTGCTTTAATTCCACTTCCGTTCCTTCCACTCTGGTTTTAGTCTGATAGGTAACGGTTTTAGCAGAATCTTTGAGCTTAGATACTTCTAAGCGAATTGGGGTATTTCCCACATAGATCCTTGCGGTATCCTCATCTAATGCGTTATTTTCATAAATGGCTGCAGCCACTCGTTCATCCCGCTTTCCATCCTGGTAATAGGTGGTCTGATCGGAATAGATCTCAATGGCTACCGGCTTTGTTCTTACATAGCCTGCAGGCGGTTTGATTTCACATAAAACATAGGTCCCGGCACCTAATGGCTGGGGTGTAACAAGATATCCTGTATTCTGATCCTGATAGGAGGTGGAAGCCAGATTCCCTTCCTGTGCCTGTAACCCATCTCTCATTGTTGTAAAGGCTTCAAACTGACCGGTTCTTCTTCCTTCTTTATCAGAAAGAAATACCTGTTCTTCTTCCTCACAGATCGTGGTGCCGGCTGAAACCAATCCGCTGTAGGTCTCACCTGATTGAACGATCCCGGCAGCTCCCATTGCTTTTAAAAATTCCTTAGAGCCTTCAATCCAGGTATCTGTTTCATAGAATTTTATCTTTCCGTCTGTATTTGCCCCTTCCTCCCTGGACGCTGCATACAATGCAAACAAGGCACCATCGTGAAGGATATTTTCTCCTGTTTCTGCATCTAATTTTTCGATTCTCAGCCTGGCTTTATAAAACCTATTATTAAATTTCGTATAACCAAACCCTTTGTATGAGCTCTCCCCATTTGGAGAAAGGGAGCTGTCTGCCACCTCTGTAACTGCATTGTCAGAGGCCACTACCGTCCACGGTACAAGCATGGGAGCATAATTTCCATCATAGGCAACCTGCGCGCCCTGCATGGTCGTTACATTATCTTTGTACTGGATTCCAGCACCATTACTTAATGGGACATCATTTGCGATCCCTTTGTTTTCTGCAACTGAGCTAAACCGGTAAAATTTTGATACCGCTTCTCTACCACTTAAGCCCTCTGACAGATAATAGGGAATCTCTCCACTAATCCTGGCATCCTGCTCATTGTAGTAGTTTTTATAGGGCTTAAATTCGTTCTGGCTCAGGGCAAAATAATCACCTGATCCAGCTCCAGTCATGCCATTTCTGATGTTGTAAATGTCCATGCCGTACTTATAAACTTCAAAGTCGCCATCCACATTTCTGCCCTTGATTATGTTCACACCTTCCTCATTGAAGCGGATCTTATACTTACTCTCCATCTCTGGCTGTGTTGTGCCGGCAGAATAATTGTAATAATTATTAGTCACTTCCGGAGTAGCCTGGGAGCCATTATAGTCTGCATATACAGAGGGGAGCGAGACTTCTCTTGGTTTGTCAATCTGGTAATGCTTGTTCTTTAAATCTCCCAGGTTACTGTATTTTGGTTGCTGTTCTGCCACCACATAGGTTCCGTATGGCATATATTTTGATGTGGCAAAATAATAACCATCGCTGTTTCCTGGAGTATCACCAAATAATGTATCTGCAGAAAGTGTCGTAAGATCCTTATCTGCCCCTCCCTCCTGTGCACTGTCCCATTCAATGGAATAAATCCGGTCAAGGTCATATGAAAAGAACGGCTTTAAATAGTTTTCTGCCTTTTTTATTGCTTCTGAAAGGGCTTTGTCATAAATTTCATCGGAATAAGTATTTCTCCCTACAGCGCCTTCCGATTCCCCTGACTGATTGTTTTTCACCAACTTTGCAACTTCGTCATCTAGATACCAGGTAATTGCAAACTGACGAACGTTGTCTGAGCGGAGGGCATTATCTGCATCTATCTCTGAGGTGTTGATTTCATTCTTAATTTCCCCATTGTTATGGCCCGCTGGATATTGATTTTCTGCCCCTCCTGTTCCAAACAGGAACTTTTTTATTAGAGCAAAGGGTTTAAAGGATGTGCTGCTGTTTTCTGTATGATCCCATTTATCCACATTGGCCACATTTATGGCATCAAAAAACTTTTCGTAAATGTAAACAGAGATATTTCTTGCTTCGCTACCGTTATCCGCCTTTACGTATGTGGTTTCCAGTACGGAAGTATAGCCGTTATTCTGGCTCTCATTTATGAAACCATCTGAATAGCTATATAAGGAATCGTTGCTTACAACTGCATCTTCTGTATTCTTATATAAAGGAGAGGTAATGTGCTGGACTTTCGTATAAACCTTATTTACCAACGCTGGAAATCTCTCATTTCGGTCGGTCACATTTATTTCATTTCCTAACCGGTCCTGCCATATGACATTCCCATCGTTGTCCCGGTGCAAGCGTTCCAGGTTTGATTTTAAATACACCTTAAACCGGAAGTTGTCCATCTTTCTGGCCATCGTATTCCTTCCAAAATGCCCGCCAAATGTTCTGGTAAACCAGTCCTCATGGACTGCGCCATAGGTATTGATATTTTCATATGATTTTTCATCAATGGTCTTAGTGACTTTAATTTGCTGCCCAATAATACGCTCCTGGATCGGAGTCGGTATGTCTCTTGTGTTTCCGTCCTCATTCAAGTCGTGATAACCATTGCTGATCAATCTCTGATTCTTTATAAAAGTTTTGTTGTTATCAAAGTCTATCGAAGTAAATGCCCCAGCTCCGGCACCGGAAACTCGAATTACATATTCTGCATTGGATATGCTGGAGCCAGCTGCGTAACCCCATACATTATTGGAGCCGATCCTGTTTATATCTTCATTGGTTACTTCACGTTTTCCATTATTAAGCGCTATGGTAAAGTTGCCTGATTTAACCCCTCTAAGATCCATATCATTTGAGCCAACATGAATGGTATACTGCTTTGCCACCTGATCATAGTAGTAATAAGTGCTGCCAGTCTGGTCTGTCACTTCTTCCATGGAGCTGACCTTGGGAATCTTTGAGGAACTTACATTTTCCTCATTTACAGTAACTTCCTTGTAATTAGGCTCCCAGACTTTTCTGGTTACAGGAGCATGGCCAACATATGTATCACCATTTAAGTACCAATAATCGTAAAGGGTTTCACCTGCAGCATAATGAAGGTATCTCTCACTGTCTGAGGGATAAATAGTTTTGTCTGTGGGAATTTCATTGTCACCGACTTCAAAATCTGGCGTTACATTGATTATGTATTTGCCTGTATCCTCCACTTTTGCAGCATTTAATTCATCTCCTGTGTATTTTCTTATGACATATCTTCTATAGGTTGTATTCAATTTTGTTAAGTAAGCGGCAACCACATCACCACTGGAATTTGTCTGATACAGTAAGGTTCTGGCCGGAGTCATGCCGACTACAATTGTCACAATTGCTTTTCCGCCACTGTATTCTATTTTTTGAAGACCCCCATAAGTAAATACCTTTTCGTTGATGTAATAATTTAAAATGGTTTCGATAACGGATTTATTGGTTGTGACATTTTCAATTTCAAGAACAATTTCCGGCTTTCCGTAGACGGTTTTTCCATTCACCGTCCTCTTTTCATCATAGACCGGAGTATTGATTGTGGAATAATCACCATCTTTCGGAGTTTCCATCTGCAATGAATCACGCATCATCTGCTCCAGTTCGGCTTTCACATACTTTACGTTGCTCTCTGAATTGGTAAATGCACTGGCAAACCTTGCCGGATCACTGGCAACCGCAGTACTTTCTGTCGGAAGTTTATCTGCTTCAATTCCAGCTGCTTCGTATGGAATCTTCACATTTGCAGATACTCCAGGCTTTTCAATCATATTTCCATTGATATCACGCTTATAAACAGATTGAGATTCTGCCGTCTGATAATAAGGGGCTTCCTTTGCATCAACCCACTTTCCTCCATCCACCTGCTGGATTACTACCGGCTTTAATGTGACGTTATTTATGTAGATATCTGCGCCCTCCGGGATTCCATCAAGCACTACATTATAACCATTGGTAGCATCCTTTGATTTTGTTTCAAGAAGAAGTAAGTTTTCTTTATTTCCATATGCGGCATTCCCCTCTGGAAAGGTAACTGCATTATAAAGCTGCTTTGTGATCCAGGCGGATCCCACCGGAGCCGTTCTGGAATCAGCGGTCTCACCATAGTTCTCACGGGTACCTGGCACAGCATTTGTAACGTCCAAATCTTTTCCAGTGATAGAAAGTTCGTACCCTTCAGATCGGGTAAGTTCTTTAATATAGTAGTTGCCAAGGATTAAAGGTCTTCCGATCCAGCTGTCTCCATTCATGGACTTATTATCTCTATAGATCCGCCCCCTCTCTTCTTGTGGCTGCGCCTTTTCATAACCATCTTTCACATACAGATTTTCCGGATAGCTCTTTCCGGTGCATTCAATTCTTCCGGTCTTATAATTGTAAAAGCTGTGAGGTTTTTCTGTTATTGTTAAGAAGGAACCCTCTCCATTTTTATCTGTAGTTGCCACGGCAACAAGATCATTTGCATCAAATACCACTCCAATTCCGCAGGAGACATTTCCATTCTCATCTCTTTGGGTGTCTGGACCATAAATATCATCGGCTACAAACAAACCGTATACAGCGCCTTCTAATGTGGCATCCCCCTGGGTATCTCCAAATGAATCATAGTTTACGGATTCTCCTGCCTTTAGTTCCATGTCTCTTTTATTAAAATGAACCTGTGCAGGTATGCGATGATCGTACACTTTAAAAGTATGAGCTGTATGATTACCCGGTCCTTTATCCACTTCTGGCTGACTGTCTATCTCTCCTCCTTCAAAATCACCACTAAGAGCCTTTAAACTAAGTGCTGTTGTCATAACTGGTTCTTCATCCGTGTCTTCAGTCGCAAATAAACTGATTTTCCTTGTGGCTCTTTTTTCTTCAGATATAGAGGCTTCCGAATCAGTGGCCAGACTAGATGTTAATGAATAATTGATAAAGTTCTTTTTTGCCTGTGAGGGGGTTGATTCATCTTCATCTATGGATTCATCCAGAAATTCATCATCCTCTTCAAATTCATCACCCTCTTCAAATTCGTATTCCTCGAATTCGTCTTCAAATAACTCTTCATCATCTTTTGCAACCAGCTTTACGGTTATTTCCTTCTCTTCAGCAAAAGCGATAGGAAGCCCGATAAATTTAAGCAATTTATTAATAATTCTTTCTCCCAGCGGAAGATCATAGGTTTCTTTCAGAATTAAATCCCCGCTTTGTTCCGGATCATCAGAACTTTCGGAAGGACTTGCTATAAGATTGTCAATGTCAGAAAGTAACATTTTATTTTCACTGATAAGATCAAAATCCTCTGATTCAAGATCTGCCCTGTTTGCTAAACTCTGTACAGCAAATCCTTGGAAATCACCGTTATCCGAGCTGCCTTTAGTCATGTTGCGCACATATCCGGTGACTCTAATATCTGAATTACTGGAACTTTTCCATTTTGCAGATCTTTCGGCTTCTGAAGCCGCTGTTGTGATAATTTCTATCGGAACATCATCTGGATGGCCAGGATCATGAATGATATAACCATCTCTTGGCTTTGTTTCCCTAAAGGTATAATCATATTCAAGATTGAAAAAAGTTTCATATGCTGCGTCTCTGGCTGCATTACAGCCTGACGCTTCAAATGCCTCTTCTTCAGATGGTTCATCCTCACTTCCACATTCCCAATGGTGAAAGGTTCCGCCACTAGCTGCAGCACGGGCTTCACAAGTATCTACTCCTGCCTGCCACTCCTCCATGAGTCTTTCATACTCTTCTGCAGCTTCATCCGCTTCATCGCTTCCTTTCCCTTCTTCGGCTTCTCCATCTTCAGATTCATCTATTTCCGGTTCCGGAGGAATTGGATGGCCATTGCAATAAGAATGACTAAAATCGTAAAAGCGGGTATCTTTGTGAGAAATACGTCCACTGGTATCTGTAACCAGGTCATCATTAAACACCAGCCAGTCCTGCCATGTTGTTGGATCTTCTCTCATGTTATCTTCAATGATTCCACCATCAGTTTCATCATCGCTTAATTGACTATTATCAAACTGCTCTAATACCTGCCATGTAGAGCCCTGTAAAGGATTACCTGTTTCATAATCTTTCTTTTCCAGTTCAACTTTGTAATTGGATTCAAAAGTTTCATTGTGCTGGTATACTTTTAATGACACTTCTCCATCTCCCGGAGTCGGAGTGGGAGCATTTGCACTATATTTTGTAGTGAGGTAAAACTCACAAGTCAATTCTTTTAGTCTTCCTTTTGCCCGGTATAACTGCTGGGAACCTGGTACATTACACTGGAAATACTCCAAACTGCCTGTAACTTCCAATACTCTAAAAACAGTTGGATCATAGCTGATCTTCATTACTGCTTCTGATGGTTTCTGACCAGCCGGGGTATTGGGGAAACTCCAGGAAAGGTTCTGTCCTTCTGTATTAATGACCATTCCTGTGGTTACTGGATCAATCCTACAATACTTTACAAAGGTTTCCCAATCTTTAAGTCCTGTTAATTCATACAGTTTTTTTGTATCTATTTGACCGGGACCACTTCTTAGATCATTGATATACATGGCCTGTCCAGCAGTATTGTGTTTACTGATAAGGTCAAGGATATCCTTTGGGCTTTTACAGCCTTCAGGTACGTTTTCCAATGACATAAAGCCATCATTGGACATGTTTTCAATCCAAGCCGATCCACCATTGCTTTTCCCCTTAGACCATGCTACCTGCCTTGCTTCATCTTTGGTACAAGCACCCAACCTATCTAAAGTAATATCGTTATCATAACTTCTAAAGGCACCAATGTAAGCCCAAAACATCCGCTTCTGCTCAATCGTTCCTTGGTTATAATCAATATCTGCATTAACTTTAGAATAATCATAATTGCTATGGGCCGAAGCTCCTTGGTTTATGCACAAAAACCATTTACTTTCATCATCACCAGGGGCTTTTCCCATCAGGTAGGGATGTCCAGCCTGTCCTGAACTTACAAAAACCAAACCAAATCCCCAGGAATCAAACATACCAGGAGGTAAGTAAGTAAATACAGGCGTTAGTAATAAGACTATTGCAAGCAATACAGCAATTCTTTGATTTAGTTTTGTACCTTTCTTCCCGTATGTAGTCATCGTTTCTCCTTATTTCTTTCTATTACTTCTTTTTAAGCACAAAAAAGCTACCGATTATATTAACCGATAGCCTTCTATTACAATGTAATATTCAATATTTAATTAAACTTTATAAATGGTGCCTGTTTTCCATAAATTATGCCATAAGAAATGTTGGGAAACTTTCCTTCTACACTCTCTGGAATTTGGTAACCAGTTGCTTTACAGTATTCTCCTAACGGGGTTAAATGAGCTTCACCTGCTAAGTAATATGCCGGGGTATAAACTTCTGCAATATTAAAGTAATTATTCTTACTTGTTGGCTCGTACGATAACCATACACCATCTACCAAAAAGACTGGATAAGTATGACTTACAGATCCAAGTTCTTCTATTGGTAATCCAACACAAGTAGCTAGTAGGCGTGTTGCCCAAGCATATCCATTGCAGCTGGCTTTTCCTTCCACCAGGCAACTGTAAGGATATTGTGTACCTTCCTGATCCAGATAATCTGCCTTCGTGATTCTCTTTGCAATCTGAACTGCTTTTTCATAATCAGAAGCATTTCTCCAATCAAAGCTGTTTAAAAAAATTCGTAACTCTGTTGTCAAGCGGTTCAGCCTGTCTTGATCCGGGCTTAATCCCGTAGTCTGATAATTTGTTAATTCAGCAATAGCAGCCAATTCTATTCCACCAAAATAGTTAAAAGAAAGCGGATCTCTATTTTGTACTATAAGATCAAAAGCATACTGCCTATGATTATTGGCCTCGTAGACATAATTATCCGGATTACTTTTCCAAGCAGTTGTACCAGTAACTGGACTTGTTATAAACCAGGATTCCATATAGCCTTTTAATGGATATTGCGGATCATACGTATCAGCAAAGGACGTTATTGCTGTTCCAATCACTAACATAGCCGACATCGCTGCCACTAATAATTTCTTTTTCATACTTATTCCCCCTTACTATCTCTTTGATATATTTAGCAAAAATAATCACCCATAGCTTTGGTCGGCAGGGTGATTATTTTTTTGTATCTTTGTCTTTGTTATTCGTATATGTAAGGATTGCAACGACAAGCGCTACAACATTGATAATAAACATGAATTCCTTGTATGTACTAATAACGACCACCTCCTTTCGGAGATGGCCCCCCCGTCAGATTGACTACCTGTTTCATATTATATCATGTTTTGGCTTTTATTACAAACTTTATAACTGTTTCAAAAAGGCTTTTGAACTGTTTTCTATCGCTTAACTATATTCGGTTGTCAAGGTTCATCGGCCTATTGGCCGGGCGGCTGCTACAGCTCTGCAGTAACCACAACTCCGCCCTGGACCCACTGGCCTTTTTCATTTAGTTCACATCCGTCAATGACCGCTCCAGTCACCAACTTTCCTTTTGTACCATCAGAAACCGGGTTGAGATAATACCAGGTTCCCTCTATATTCTGCCAGCCAGTTACCATGAATCCACCTTTGTCAA
The DNA here is from genome assembly GCF_048627165.1 of Lacrimispora struthionigena. Lineage (NCBI taxonomy): Bacteria > Bacillati > Bacillota > Clostridia > Lachnospirales > Lachnospiraceae > Lacrimispora > Lacrimispora struthionigena. The sequence goes on along the minus strand of NZ_JBMBWP010000001.1, from coordinate 1,828,103 downwards.
ACCGGAACCAGGAAGCCTTTTCCTGATCTCCCGTTGCAAATGGGTTACTAATATATGCCCATTCGTCAGTATAGGTCCGGTCGGAAGCAAAGATCCATTTCCCATTTCCAGCCTGGGACCAGGTGCCAGTGATGGCTCCAGATGGAGCTGCCGGTCCTTTGATATTTCCTGCAGCGGTTACTCCTACGGATCGGGTTCCTCCGCCACCGCCACCGCCACCTCCACCGGAACTGCCTCCAGAAGTGGTATTATCAATGACTTTTAAGTTTAATCTTACCTGGATTGGATCAGAAAGCTTTCCATCACTGCTTTCTGCATATACAATAGCGTTTGTGCTTCCAGAGTACTGTGATTTCCCCAGTATCTCATTGATCCAGCCAGCAATTACTTCCTGTTTTTCATTAATTACTATGGCTCCAACATTTCCTTCTGAATCTACGGAAAGGATTCCTGAATCAGAGGACCGCCACTGGATTTTCTTCCCCCTGTTTTCTGGATAAACAGAAGCGGAAAATTTCTTGGCTTCCATACCACTCCAGGTATAAGTAGAATTATTTCTTCTTCCTGTTTTGGTTAGTGCCAGATCAAAAGTCTCACTTTTTCGGTCTGCTTCCAGGCATTCTGCCTGGAATGAAAGTTTCACCAGACAGGAGGTTGCTTTCTTTCCATCTCTTGTGGTGGCCGTAATCACCACATTCTTTTCTCCCTTGTATGGAGCTTTGTAACATGCCTCATTGATCCAGGCAGCGCCTTCAACTGGCATTACATTTCCCTGTTCATCAACGGTGAGCGCTCCCGGATCAGAGGAAGTCCAGATTACAGTCCGGTCATAGGGTTTATGTTCTGTTGAATCATCAAGATCCGGGAGAACCGTTGCAGACAGTTTCTTTGCAGTAAATCCTTTCTTATCAGCAATCTGTGAATGGATATCTCCAGCCATCTGATAGCCAAGATCATAGGATAGTTCTGTTTGATCCAGGATAATTCCTTCCGGAACTACTCTGGTCTGGTCATCCGTTACAAAGTTAATACTTACCTGGCAGGCAGCGGAAGCTTTATTCCCCAGCTTGTCTTTCCCATCAACGGTAATCACTACATCCCGGCTTCCGCTTCCTGATACTTTGGCATATGGATCATTGCTTTTGATTCCATTGTCAGTAGCCATGATATTACGTATCCAGGCGGCATCCTTAAAAACACTGACCGATGCTTCCCGGTATGCATCATTATCCTGCGACACTTGCACCACTGCCGGATCGGAACTGGTCCATACCACTTCATCCTTAGAAAAGAAGTCCGGAGTAAACGTTGCCGTTAAGGACTGGGGGGCTGTTACTGTAACCGTTTCCTGTGGATTGATCCGATCCCCAGTCAGAGTCCTTTTGACCGTATAGGTAAGCGCCTGTTTATCAAGAACTGCGCCTTCCGTGGCTACTAAGGTATTGTCAATGATCTGAAATGTGACATTGATCCGGCTGTTGGCAGCACAAGGTTTTCCTTCAAAGGAAGTAGAAGGTCTGGTCTGCGCCGTTAAGACTGCAACTCCACCATTTTGGTGTCCAGCTCCGTAAATGGTATTCGGAATCTTATACTGGTAGTTCTCATCTGCCTGTTTCTTTTCTGCATCCGCTATAATGGTTTGAAAGAAAGAGGAGGAAAGATTGACGGAAAGGCTTGCTGACTGTGAGGTATATCCGTCAGTTTCCTCATCATCGTTCTTTGCCAGAGTAATGAGTTGGGGATCATCAATGCTCCACTTCACCCGGCTGTCTGCTACGTCATTGTTGGCATCAATCACAGCCTTTATATTTACCGGCTGCACCTCAGTTCCTTTTTCTAACACACCGTTGATATACCGGGCGATCAGCTTTCCTTCCTTGTTTTTAATCTCTGTCGTTATTACCGGATTCTTCCTGTTTCCAGTCCTGGTCTGAGTGACTGCAAAGGTATAGTTTTCCGGATCTACCTTTACGGATACTGCCACCTTTTTATAAAGTGCTGAAAGGGTAATGTTATCCTCTGGCATGGTAAAGGTATAGGCATGGCTGCTGTCGGAATAAGTACTGCTCTTTTTGATACTCTTGCTATTAACATAGAAAGGAGCGCCTTCGATCTGAAACTTTTCCGTATCCGTATTGTTTGGTGCTGTTGTCACGGTGACTGCGGTACCGGCTGCAATGGCTCCCCGGTTCTCTTTATCCATGGGTTTGGAATACTGGGAACTGCCCCGTACTTCCAAGATGGCAATATCATAATAGTTCTGGCCGTTTGCTATGGTATCAATCTGATTGACATTTAATAGATACCCTCTTATGGGCCTGCCCAAAGAATCCGGTGCAAAGTGATCCAGGATATAATCTCCAGACTCCTCATCAAGAACGGTCAGGATACCTTTTTCCAGTTCTTCATAAAAGTACTGATCCGATAGGGTCTTTTGTACCCCGCCCTGGACCAGAGTATAGTATAGATCTCCCGTGTGCCAGAAACCGATATGGGCAGCGTAGGTATAATCATTATCATCTTCAATTTCTGAACCGCAGACATTGGCGCTTATCTTACTTTCCGTATCAGCAAACAGATACGCCATATCTTCTATGTAATTAAAGTTAGTTGCAGCTCCCTGTCTGGTTCCGATAAAGGTTCCTTCCCTTGCCATGGAGCCAAGCTGAGAGTTTCCAATGGTTCCTGCAAAACGGGCCACTTTTAATTTCCCGGCTGCATACATCCCAGTAATTCCTCCGATGGCAGTGGAGTGATAACCTCCAATGGTTCCGCTTACATAGGTGTTAAATACATTTGAGGCATTCTGATACCCTACGATTCCTCCAATGTATCCGGTTCCCTGAATTCTTGCGGTAGTTCCTGTGCCGGTTGATACCTCACAGTCCACGACGGTAGAATTTGAGGCAACTCCGGCAATTCCACCGGCATAAATGATTTCACTTCCTCCTTTTGCATCAATCATGACCTTTTCGCAGATCGCATTTTCAATGACAGTATCACTAATCTCTCCGGCGATCCCTCCAGAAATGCCGGTGGAGTTGATATCAGCATTTTTTACGGTTACATTTCGGATTTCACTGTTTTCTGCATATCCCGCTACCACACCAGTCCGGTCTTTCCCTTTAATGGAACTGCTGTCCGGTATTATGGTTAGGTCATAGATGCTTGCATTGGATACCGATCCAAAGAGTCCTACGTTGTTATAACCGGCAAAGGAAGTCAGTTTTAAATTCTTAATGGTCTTTCCGTTTCCATCAAAGAAACCATTAAATGTGTAGGTAACTTCCCCAGCCTTTTCAGAAGAGTCCTGATAAAAGCCGATGGGAATCCAGTCCACTCCCTGAAGATCAATATTCGCACCCAGTGCAAAGTAACATCCGGAATAATCTCCGGCATACTTGGCACCCTCCGCCTCCGGCACCATCATTCCCATGGCTGTAAGCTCGGATAGTCCCATAAGCTGCTCCCGGTTTTTGATCAGGTATGGCTTTTCTTGCCTCCCCTCTCCCTGGCTTCCATTTAAGAATTCAAAACTGGTCTTTCCAGACCAGGAATCCCAGATATCTCCCAAAGAACTGGAAGAAGGAACAGAAGAAAGCAGGGAAGCTACTAAAGATTTTTTAACATCCGTGAAAGTAGGTTCTACTACTTCAGATGGTGTAGCAATATTAACCGCTTCCGTTGCCGGAACTTCAATCGGATCTGGGTCTGCAGGTGGAATCTCTTCGGGTTCTACTTCTGGCAGATCTTCTTCTACTTCCTCTTCATTAACGGGTTCTTCTACCTCTGATTCTATGTCACAGCTTGCCTCAGAAGGCGTGGCCACTTTTGAACCGGAAACTTCTGTCCCTGATTCCGCATATACTGCCCAAGGCGGTACTGCGGTAATTGTCAGGGTGGCACACATGATGTATGCCAGTCCTCTCACAAATTTTTTTCGCATTGTTCCTCCTATTTAATTTTCCAAACTTCATTTTCATCTACCAGGTATCCATCTGGAGTGATCTCATTTTGATACATTGATCCATAAGGCTTACCTGGCCCTTCAGTTTTTGAATTTGAAATGACAGTAAGCGCAAAAGATGGTGGTGCATATTCAACCGTGGTTACTACAATGATGGTGGCAAGGAACAGGCAAATAACTCTTTTTACATTTCTTTTCATATTCCTTTCTCCCTTAATTTCTTATCTTTGTATTCTTTAATCCATTGGATTTGTTCCTCACCCTCCTGATCTTTATCAGTGAAGCATGCAACTACCACACAGGACACTGTAATGAAAATAAAAACCACAATGGATGCACAGATAAAGCCAAACAATATAAAAAGCAGTATAATCATATACCTCTCCTATCCCTGGGGAATCGTCATAACTGGTCTGATCCCGATACTTGTTTCCGAAACATTCACCGGCTGTATATTGCCATCTATCAGGCTAACGGCGTAAACACCTTCTCCATACCAAAAATCTTCCAGACCTCCATTTTGAGGAGTACGCAGATAATAACCTTTTGAGTAAGCAGAGATCTGAGAATCTGGATTATTTGTTTCACTTCCATTAAATCTCCATAGACAATCCCGATACTTTAATGCTTCTTCCACGGACAGAATAAAGACTTTATCCTCCATAGACTGATATAGACGGTCATATCCCATTAAACTGCTCTCTTTTAGCTGCTCATATGTTCCTCTTCCAGTTGAGCCTATGTATGATCTGGTAATTCCTATATAGGCATTATGTAGAAATCGCGAATCTGAAGCATTGTTCTGCAGCCACTCTCTCACTTTTGAATATTTATAGTTATTATTATCTCCAAAATTAAGCTTTTTTGATGTCCCCATAATGTCGGATCGGATCACGCTGTCACATAGAAACAAAGCTGTTTTCTGGCTGCTGTTTATGGCATCTTCATAATCCTCATCAATGCATCGGAATGAATAGGTACTATTTTCAATGGTACGGTACTGGACATCCCCAACACTGTAATGGACGGCTTCTGGTATTTCCAGTACTGGTTGATAACAAACGTCACAGATTCCATCATGATCCGGATCTATATGTCCCATAGCAGGTAATATCACTATTTCCTCCTTTTTGCACTTTGGGCATTGTATGGTTTCATAACCGTTATCCATACAGTATGGTTCCACCCGGTCGATCACTTTGTAGCTGTGTCTGCAGGTATTTTCATCATATGTTTTCTCAAACCCAACCCGTAAAATGGTATATGTATTATTAGCAATTGTTAATTGTTCCAATGAAAGTTCAGATACGTTTTTGACCGTTGGAAACTTCTGACCGATAATTGCAGCATTTGGTGTATATCCTTTTGCTATTACATAAACCTCTATCCGATCCCCTCCATCTGCCATGGATACCAGGTTAAGAAGTCTCTCATTTGCTTCCGCCTGGCTTTCACTAATAAGCTGTCCGGCCGATGGTCTTTCTCCTGTGATGCATTGATCTGCTTCACCGGAAGCATCCAGCCAGTAATTTAATCTTTCTTTCACATCTCCATCTGAATCTGGTATTTCCGGTAAACGATCACCTTTCCGGTATTCGATATAATATTTCTGGGTACCATTTCCATTTACCACAACACTCCATGGACTTGGAACCAGGGAATGATAGTAATATTGATCACTTCCCATAATCGTTTCTGGGAAATCAATAGACAGTTCCTTACCTTCCTCTGTTTTACCCTTTTGCCCTTTAAAAAGCTCCCTGTCTGGTCTCCCCTCTTCAACAAATTTTAAGTCCCAGTCAATTTTTCTTGCCTCAGATGGGGAAGCTGGAGTTTCTTCCTCATAATAAATATTCAAGGCAATCTGATCACTGGTTAACACAAGGGTATCTTTCTGACCTTTACACATCGTGTATCCGTCAATGTCTGGCTGGATCAGTTCTATTGTTTCTCCCTCTTTTCCAAATCCAGTTATAATGTGAAGAATTGTTTTATCAGCAATATCCAGATACCTTACTGTATATTTGTATTGTTTAACCGGTACCTCTGGGGATTCTTTCCCACCACTTTCATCCGGATCAGCTGGCTTTACAGGTTCTGGCTTACTACCAGGCTTTTCACCATTGTTTTCATTCACGGAACTGTTTGAGCTGCTGTGACCTCGGCTTCCGCCACCTCCGCCAGATCCTCCGCCACCTGAACCTCCAGAAAATATGGTTCTGTCTGTTAATGTTTTCCTTTCTACAACCGTCTGTATCCCTTTACCCGAAATCTCAACAACACCTCCATCATTGACCCAAGCACCGGATTCATTGACCATATATCCATCTGGAGTCATGCCATTCTCATACATGGAACCATGCGGATAATTTTCCGTTCCTGATGGAGAAAGGAAATAGCACTTACCATCAATCCACTGCCAACCAGTCAGCATCCTTCCTTTTGTTCCATCAGAAATCGGACTAAAAAAATACCATTTATCGGAAATATGTTTCCAACCTGTGTCAATATAGCCATTTTCATTAAAGTAATACCAATTATCAGCTATCAGCTGCCAGCTATTCTTTCCAGTTGTCCTGCTTTTGTTATAAATCCGATTAACATCATCTTGTATACATTCTCCATAACTTAAAATTGGAATATATAAAAATGGTAAAAGCAGACTTAATAAAGCCAGCGATTTTCTCTTTTTCATTCATACCACCAATCTTCTTTTATTTAATATTATTTAGTTATTACATCTAAGTCATAATGCCACTTTTATTCAACAAACCTCCAAATCTCCTCCTCTCTATACAAATAAATAAAAAATACTCCTTTCTATTATTTATTTAAGCAGAACTTTGTTCCGTTCATACCGTATCAGGATTAAATAAGACTACAAAAAAGATATGATTTGTTTTTAAATTGTTAAATCAAAAAATTAATATATATATTTGGAATATAATAAAGAAAATGAGATACAAGAAATTAAATATGAGATATATAAAAAGATTAATTGAATAGATTAAATAAATTAAAATGTTAAATCCATATAACGTTTAAGTGAATAAAATAATTAAGGAATTAAGTTTGAACAATCTAAATAAATACAAGAAAAACAGAATGTTAGAGAAGGTAATTACATCGAATTATATTATACCATGAATTTTATAGAATACCAACATATATTTTTTAAGATATCACCACTTTATCAAATTTAATCATTTTATAGAACTATTTCTTCCATCTCCACCATATATTATTACAAAAAGCTAATAAGGATTACTTATGAATGTAAGCATTGGAATGAAAGCTCCAGATTTTTCTGCAATGACAACATTTGGACCCATAAAATTATCTGACTACAAAGGCCACTGGGTAATACTTTTCTCCCACCCCGGCGATTTTACTCCGGTCTGCACTACCGAATTTGTAGCTTTTGCTCAGGCCAATGACCAATTTGAAGCCTTAAATGCCAAATTGATCGGTTTAAGCATAGACAGCAATCCATCCCATCTAGCCTGGGTAAATCAGATCTATTTATTGACAGGCATCCAAATACCATTTCCTATTATTGCAGATCGTATGGCCGAAGTGGCGGGTATGTATGGCATGATAGCACCCGATGCCTCAAAACAGGAAACTGTCCGTAATGTCTTTTTCATTGACCCTGATCAGATTATTCGGGCAATACTTGTTTATCCACTTACAAATGGCAGAAATATTTGTGAGATCATACGGCTCTTAACTGCTCTTGAGACAACAGACCGCTGTAATGTTGTAACTCCGGCAAACTGGGAGCCAGGCAATCCTGCTATGGTACCTCCACCCCGTACTTATGACCAGATGATAGAACGGATTAATAATCCACAGGCTCAAAACTTAAATTGCATGGACTGGTTCTGGTGTTATAAAGATAAACCCTGCTGATCCCACCTTAACACAAAAAACCTTCAGGATTAATCCTGAAGGTTTTTATTATGACCTATCCGAGAATCGAACTCGGGTTTCCGCCGTGAGAGGGCGGCGTCTTGACCGCTTGACCAATAGGCCAGTACGAATATGATTCATACAAAATCGAGGCGACAAGATTCGAACTTGCGACCTCTGCGTCCCGAACGCAGCGCTCTACCAAACTGAGCCACGCCTCGATTACGTTACGTAGTATAATATAAATTTGAGACAATGTCAACCGTATTTTCAAAATTTTTTTATTTTTTAAAAATACTGGAAAAATAACAGCAGATTTCAGTTACTCTTTTAATCTTCCGCTGCAGAGCAAAGAATGCTATTCTGCAGCGGAAACTGCTTTATGCCAGATCAAAGAGAGACAGCTGATTGGATTCGGGAAGATCCCCCAGAAGTCCCAGATCCCCCATAAGATCACAAACAGTCTTACTGACCTTTGTCCGGTTTCTGAAATCCTCTCTGGATAAGAATTTTCCATCCTTACTGGCATCTACAACTGCATCTGCTGCTTTCTCTCCCAGTCCATCTATACTGCTTAAAGACGGCATTAGTTTTCCATCAATAATCTGAAAATGTCTGGCTTTTGCCCGGTAAATATCGATAGGAGTAAAATCATAACCCCTTGCGTACATTTCCTGGACAATTCGCATATCACGTAGAGTATCCTGCTCTTTTTTGGAAAGAGTGTCGATCCGTTTCCTGTAATCAGCCAGATAATGCTCCAGCTTTTCTCTTCCCTGGCACATCAGTTCATAGCTGAAGCCATTGGCACGGATACTGAAAAACGATGCGTAATAAGCCAGTGGATAAAACACTTTACAGTAAGCGATTCTCCACGCCATCATAACATAAGCGGCTGCATGGGCTTTTGGGAACATGTATTTAATCTTTTTACAGGACCAGATATACCAGTCCGGAACCCCATGGGATGTCATCTCCTCCTCCCATTCGGGTTTTAATCCTTTTCCTTTACGCACGCTCTCCATGATAGAAAAAGATAAACCTTCTTCGATCCCCATGGAGATTAAATATATCATAATATCATCTCTGGTACATATGGCTGTCTGAATGGTAGCCTTCCCTTCCTGAATAAGGGCCTGGGCGTTACCAAGCCACACATCCGTACCATGAGCAAGTCCTGCAATGCGGACAAGATCAGAGAAATATTTAGGCTGGGTGTCTATTAACATCTGCATGGCAAAATCAGTACCAAACTCCGGTACTCCCAGCGCTCCCAGCTTACAGCCGCCGATATCTTCCGGCATAATTCCAAGTGCTGATGTGTTCTGGAAAAGTGACATGACTTCTCTGCTGTCCAGAGGAATGTCCTTTACTGGATCAAAGCCGATTAAGTCCTGAAGCATACGGATCATGGTCGGATCGTCGTGTCCCAGAATATCGAGCTTTAAAAGGTTGTGGTCGATGGAGTGATAGTCGAAATGGGTGGTAACTGTCATCGTCGTCATATCATTAGCCGGCCTTTGTACCGGTGTAAAGGAGTAAATCTCCTCTCCATGGGGAAGAACGATAATTCCTCCCGGATGCTGGCCAGTGGTTCGTCTCACACCCACACAGCCCTGAACAATCCGGTTAATTTCACAGTTCCGTTTTCTCACTCCATGTTCTTCGTAATAATTTTTCACATAACCAAATGCTGTCTTATCTGCAAGAGTACCGATAGTTCCTGCACGGAATGTCTGCCCTTTCCCAAAAATAACTTCTGTATAATCATGGGCCTTACTCTGATATTCTCCGGAGAAATTCAGATCGATATCAGGCTCCTTGTCTCCCTTAAAACCAAGGAATGTTTCAAATGGAATATCAAAACCATCTTTTGATAATGGATGCCCGCAAACCGGACATATCTTATCCGGCATATCACAGCCAGCCATTCCTGTAAATGCCTTGACTTCTTCTGAATCAAAATCATAGTAGTGACAGTTCTCGCAGTAATAATGAGGACTGAGAGAATTTACTTCTGTAATTCCCGACATATAGGCAACGAAAGAAGATCCAACCGATCCTCTGGATCCCACCAGATAACCATCTTCGTTGGATTTCCATACCAGCTTCTGTGCAATGATATACATAACCGCAAAACCATTGGATATAATGGAATTCAACTCTCTCTCCAAACGTTCAGTAACGATCACAGGGAGATCCTGTCCATAGATGGCATGAGCTCTGTCATAACAGATTTTTCTTAAATCTTCATCTGAATTCTCAATGACAGGTGCACATTTATCCGGCCGTACAGGTGAGATCAGTTCACACATGTCCGCTATTTTTCTGGTGTTCTTTATCACTACTTCTTCCGCCTTGTTAGGGCCTAAATACTCAAACTCCTGAAGCATCTCCTCCGTAGTCCTAAGATATAAGGGAGCCTGGTCATCGGAGTCTTTAAAGCCTTGTCCAGCCATAATGATCCGCCGGTAAACCTCATCCTCCGGATCAAGGAAATGAACGTCGCAGGTAGCGCACACAGGCTTACCAAACTGTTCCCCAAGGGTTACGATCCGCTTATTAATGTCAATTAGATCCTGCTGTGTCTTTACCGTACTCTTTTCGTCTCTTAACATGAATGCATTGTTACCAAGGGGCTGTATTTCCAGATAATCGTAAAAGTTTACAAGTTTGGCTATTTCTGCATCGGGAACACCTCGCAAAAGAGCCTGATATAGCTCTCCTGCCTCACAGGCAGAACCAATAATTAATCCTTCTCTGTACTCATTTAAAATGCTTTTGGGTATTCTCGGTCTTCTGGCATAAAAATCGATATGAGAGCGGGATATCAGGCGGTATAAATTAACCCTGCCCACATCGTTGGCTGCAAGGATGATCACATGATAAGTGGGAAGCTTTTTAATCATATCCGCCGACATGGCACTGAGTTTGTTTAACTCATCTAACGATTCTACCCCCCGCTCTCTGAGCATTTTTACAAATGCCGCAAATATCTCTGCTGTACATCCTGCATCATCAACCGCCCTGTGATGGTTCGCCAGGGAAATATTTAAGGCTTTGGCCACAGTGTCCAGTTTATACCTGTTTAAACTGGGTAAAAGAAGCCTGGAAAGAGCCACGGTATCAATTACCGTTGGGTTAAATTCCAGCTGAAGCTGCTGAGCATTATAAGAGATAAAGCTTACGTCAAACGAAGCATTGTGGGCTACTAAAACAGAATCGTTGCAAAACTCCAGAAACTGGGGGAGAATTACATCAATCTTTGGATGAGGAAGCACCATACTGTCATTGATGCCAGTCAATTGTTCGATCTCAAAAGGAATTGGTACATCAGGATTTACAAATGCGCTGAATTTATCTTTAATTTTTCCATCTATCACCTTCACTGCACCAATTTCTATAATCCGGTTTCTGGATGAACTGAAACCCGTTGTCTCAATGTCAAAGACCACGTAGGAATCCGAAAAGGTCTGATTCCTGGAATTTTCAACCAGCTGCTTTAAATCATCAACCAGATATCCTTCCACTCCATAAATGACTTTAAATGTATCACCTTTATCAAGGGCATGGTTTGCATCCGGAAAGGACTGTACACATCCATGATCCGTAATTGCAAGTGCTGGCATTCCCCATTTTTTAGCACGTTTCACAAGATCTTTTACTTCAGAAACACCATCCATGTCACTCATCTTTGTATGGCAGTGAAGCTCCACCCGCTTTTCCAGACTGTTGTCCGATCTTTTCCCAGTAAAATCTTCTGATTTTTTAATACCCACAACAGATCCCAGGGTCAGTTCCCCATCAAACTTATCAATGGTTGTAACTCCTTTTATTTTGATGAAGGTACCTTTTACCACTGCATTTTTTAGATCATCCAGCTGTTCTTCCCTGGCAAACATCTTCACTGTAATCGTATCCGTAAAATCTGTTACATCAAAAATAATAATGGTCTTGCCACTTCTTAATTCCCTGCTGTCCGTCATAATAATCTTACCACGAACCACGACTTCACCGATTTCCCCATCAATCTTTTCAATTTCCATGGTTTCTTCTTCAAAATCTCTGCCATACAAAACATCTGGATTATCAGAACGGCGGCCATTATAAGAATTCTTCCGGTAATCTTTCCATTCCTTTTTTCCAGAGTCGGACTCTGCTGCTTTACCGGATTCTTTTTTATCTCCTTCTTTTTTACCACCCATGCGTAGTGTGGCTGCAGGAGGCTGGGCTTCCTGTGTGAAGGGCACTTCATCAGAATAAGTGGCTGCCAATGCGTCCAGAGGGCCATCTGCCATGGAAGGACCGCCATATTCGTCTGCCTGGCTTTTTTGCTGCCCGGCAAATGATGTTCTGCTAACAATTTCCTCTACTTCCCTCTGCATCTGAAGCTCTTTTTGCTTCGCCAGGACATTCTCCTTAGGCTCAATAAATTCATACTGAACTTCAACAGGCAGGCCGCATCTTTCGTGAAAAATCTTTTCCAGCACCCGCTTTAACTCGCCGGCTTTTTCATGGGTTACAATGGTATCTTCCACTGTCATCTTCAAAAGATCCGGTTCGGGAAACTGGCACTGTGCCTTCCGGAACATATTATACTCAATGATGCTGTAATTTTTAAGTTCCGCCAGAAGACTTTCCCGATAGATCTTTAACAGCTTCTGCGGCGTATACTGTCCTGATAGGCGAAACCGTTCAATGATTTTAATCGTGATCTGCTTGGAAGGAAACAACTGTTCTTTGATTCCTTTTTCCAGGCTGTATATATTTTGCTTGTGTATCAGTCTGGGACTGATTAAGTAAACACGAATAGAGCTTCTATCCCTGTTTGATGTGACCTTTTCCACATCTACCAGATTTAAAAGCTCTTTTAATTCGTCAGTAATATGTAAGTTTGGAAAAACTTCCAAAAATTTCTTTGCCATTCTATCACCTATTGCATTTTCATAAGTTCTTCCTGAAGGGCGCTAAGAAGTTCTTCTTCCGGAACCTTTCTGATTACTTCTCCTTTTTTAATAAGAAGTCCCTCTCCGATTCCACCGGCAATTCCAATGTCAGCTTCTCTCGCTTCACCTGGTCCGTTTACCACACAGCCCATTACTGCCACCTTAATATCCAGATGGTCGTAAGCAGAAACCATATCTTCTACCTGATTGGCCAGGGAGATTAAATCAATTCTGGTTCTGCCGCAGGTGGGACAGGATATTACCTCCACCCCTCCCCTTTTCAGACCCAGAGATCTTAAAATGGTTTTAGCTGCCTTTACTTCCTCAAGCGGATCACCGGTAAGAGACACACGGATGGTATCACCAATTCCCTTATGAAGAATAATACCCAGCCCAACGGAAGATTTAATGGTTCCAGATATCAGGGTTCCAGCTTCTGTAATACCCACATGAAGAGGATAATCCGTTCGCTCTGCGATCAGTTCATGGGCCTTGACACACATAAGTACATCAGATGATTTGATGCTGATTACCAGATTCCCATAATCCATCTCCTCGATCATACGCACCTTATTTAATGCGCTTTCCACAATTCCCTCTGCAGTAACTCCTCCATATTTTTCAATGAGATTTTTTTCAAGGGAACCGCTGTTAACTCCCACACGAATGGGAATCTGATATTCCTTTGCCTTATCCACAACAGTTCTTACACGATCCAGAGAGCCTATATTGCCCGGATTAATCCGGATCTTATCCGCTCCTGACTCGATAGAAGCAACAGCAAGCCGATAATCAAAATGAATATCGGCTACCAAAGGTATACTGATCTGCTTCTTAATCTCCTTAATAGCTGCTGCCGCTTCCATATCAGGAACAGCAACCCTGATAATATCGCATCCTGCCGCAGTCAGCGCATTTATCTGATTGACTGTTGATGCAACATCCTGAGTTTTCGTATTGCACATGGATTGGATCAGAACCGGATTGCCTCCACCGATGACCTTGTTTCCGATCTGAATTGTTTTCGTATGATCCCTGTTCATAAGCTCCTCCATTTATACTTTATCAGGTGAATCTGCTGATATCATTAAATACTACAAAAATCATCAGCGCCATCAAAGCTGCCATACTGATCATGTTTACCAGACCCTCTTTTTCCGGATCCATTCGTTTTCCACGTATTGCTTCTATTATTAAAAACAGCAATCTCCCACCATCAAGTGCTGGTATGGGGAGCAGATTCATCACACCTAAGTTGGCACTTAAAAGAATACACATACTTATAACATTCATAAGCGCTGCAACTACACTGACAGTAAGACCCGCTTTTACAGAATCATCAATCATAACAACGATTCCTACCGGACCGCTCAAATCATTGACACTGGCCTTTCCGGTAAACAGCATACCAAGGCTCTTAACAGTCAGTTTTACATCATATTCCATCTCCATATATCCATGCTTAACCAGATCACCGGCATTTGCTGCCTTTTTGTTTTCAGGCGCAATTAATATACCAATCAGATATTTTTTACTCTCCTCTGAATATTGGGGAGTAACAGTTACAGTCTGGATTTCCTGATTCCCTGTCTGAGGATCTGTTCTTGAAAATTCCACCTGATTCATCTTATCATCCGGTTTCATCAGCTTATAAAGAATATACTCCTGATACATGGAAACTTTCTCTCCGTTAATTTTTAACAATTTATCTCCGGAGCGCATTCCTGCTTCATAAGCAGGCGAACCTTCTGTTACTTCTTTTATATAAGTAATGTCATATCCACTCATACCTACCAGAACCAAAGAAAGTAAAAAGGCAAGAATAAAATTAAAGATGGGCCCTGCGGCAATAACTGACATTCTTGCAGGAATGGATCTATTCTGAAAAGCCCGCTCATCAGGATTTTCTTCATCCTCTCCCAGCATCATACAGGATCCGCCTAAAGGAAGCAGTTTAATGGAATAGGTTGTTTCTCCCTTTTTTAAATGCAAAAGGCGGGGTCCCATTCCTATGGAAAATTCCACTACTGCGATTTTGTTCATTTTTGCAAATAAAAAATGACCTAATTCATGAATTAAAACGATTAAACCGAATACCAGAATTGCTACGATAACACTGGACAATTTACCACCTGCTTTCTATATATTCATAAGCTGCAGCCTCTGCTTCAAGAATCTCTTCCACAGTAGGATTCTCTTTTACAGTATGCCCGTTCATCGCTCCCTCTATCATATCTGTGATAGTAAGATATGTAATTTCTCTGTTCAAAAATTTGGCAACTGCCTTTTCGTTAGCAGCATTAAAAACAGTCGGGAGCGTTCCACCGGCACATCCGGCCTCATAAGCCAGTTTCAACCCCGGAAAATTAACAAGATCCGGTTTTTCAAAATTAATTTGACCAATGGACCAGAAATCAAGACGATCTCCTTTTAAATATCTTCGTTCCGGATAATAAAGTGCGTATTGAATCGGAAGCTTCATGTCCGGAGTTCCCATCTGAGCCATAACTGCTCCGTCTTCAAACTCTACCATAGAATGAATGATGCTCTTAGGCTGAATCACCACCTGCACCTGTTCCATTTCAACGCCAAACAACCATTTGGCTTCCATGACTTCAAGCCCTTTATTCACCATGGTTGAAGAGTCTATGGTAATCTTTCGACCCATCGCCCAGTTTGGATGGTTAAGTGCATCCTCCACTTTCACATTCTTTAACTCTTCTTTTGTTTTACCACGGAAAGGACCACCGGAAGCAGTCAGAAGTATCTTATGGACAGATCCCTTATTTTCTCCATTCAGACACTGAAATATAGCACTGTGTTCACTGTCTACTGGAAGAATCCTGACACCCATTTTCTTTGCGAGAGGCATAATGATGTGACCGGCAGTTACCAGAGTCTCCTTATTGGCAAGAGCGATATCTTTCCCTGCTTCCATGGCCGCAATGGTGGGCCGGATTCCTATCATTCCAACTACTGCAGTGACAACAATCTCTGAAGTTTCTTCCACAGCAGCCTCGATTAACCCCTCCATACCGGAAACAACGCGAACTGGAAGATCTCTTACTGATCTTTTCAGTTCCTTCGCTTTTTCTTCTTCGAAAACACAGACTATTTTGGGTCGGAATTTTCTGATTTGTTCCTCCAACAGGCGGATATTGCTTCCTGCAGCCAAAGCAGTCACTTCAATGTCGCCCTGGTTCTCCACCACCTCCAAAGTCTGCGTCCCAATGGATCCTGTTGACCCAAGGATTGCTATTTTCTTCATCTTATGCTGTATACTCCTTTTCTTTTCCTAAATTTCGATTTAAGGTAATACTTTGTAAGGCTCTTATCGAATAAATGTAACCACAAAATAAATAACAGGGGCAGTAAAAAGCATACTGTCAAAACGATCCAGTATTCCACCGTGCCCTGGTATGAGTTTTCCATAATCTTTAACCTGATGATCCCGCTTTATGGCAGATGCAGCAAGATCACCAACAGGTGATATAATCGCGGCAAATGCACATGCAAGAGTACAGGTAATCTGCGGATAATCAAGTACAGTCATTGACTCACCAAATATTGTGGCATATATAAATCCCAGAAGTGAGGCTCCTAAAATACCGCCGATTGCTCCCTCTATGGATTTATGAGGGCTGAGTACAGGTGCCAGCTTATGTTTTCCAATAAGATTTCCAACACAATATGCGCAGGTATCACAGCCCCATGAACTTAAGAACACCAGCCATACCAGATACTTTCCATCATTCATAGTACGAACCTGGTATAAATAGGACAGCATAACCGCCACATAAAAAAATCCAAAAAACGCACCAGTCACTTCCTCTGTTTTATATTTTGGAAAAGCAAAAACATAAAAACATAAAAGAAGCATCATGAAAACGATAGACATATACAATGCATACTGCTGCATCTGAAACCATAACAGCCCGTAATAAACAACTACAATGAAATATCCCAAATATCCCATGGGATGATCATGGATCTTAAGCACACGATACAGCTCATACAAGCCAATCATGGATATGAAAATCGTTGTCGCAAACAGCAGGAGCCCACCACTTCCTACTGTTATCAGTGCGATCAAAACAAGAACAATTCCGCTTATCAGCCTGGTTGTAAACATCCCGCTTCCTCCCTCGTGATCACTTCACTCCTCCAAATCTCCGTTCTCTGCTATTATACGCTGCAATGGCTTTTTTCATTTCTTCCATATTAAAATCAGGCCAATAGCAATCAGATACATATATCTCTGTATATGCAAGCTGCCACAAAAGATAGTTAGACAGTCTTAACTCTCCGCTGGTACGAATCAAAAGATCCGGATCGGGGATTCCTATTGTATCGAGATAACCGGCAAATTTATCTTCCGTTAAGGATTCCGGTGAAATCTTTCCCACTCTGGTATCTTCCATGATCTTTCTCGCAGCCCGGACAATTTCATCCCTTCCGCCGTAGTTGACCGCGATTACAAAGGTCAGTCCTGTATTATTTTTCGTCTCTTCCACCAGACGTCCAATTCCCTCTACAATATCAGAATCAAAACGCTCTCTGTCTCCAATCATCTTTACACGAACATTATTCGCCTTTGAAACTTTTAAGAGTCTTACCATATAATAACGAAAAAGCTGCATCAGCGCTCCCACTTCCTCTGTGGAACGCTTCCAGTTTTCTGTCGAAAAACCATATACCGTTAAATACTTAATTCCCAGTCTTGCTGCATCTTCAACGGTCTTCTCTACAGTAACACAGCCTTCTTTATGCCCCATGCTTCTGGGAAGTCCCCGTTTTTTTGCCCATCTGCCATTTCCATCAAGTATAATGGCAACGTGCTCCGGAATCACCATATTATTTAATTCTTTATCCATGACGTATCACTCCTTTTAAAACACAAAACAGGACAGGCATAATGCCTGCCCCCCTGTTTATTTTATACAGTAAGAAGATCCTTTGACTTCTCATCAGTTGCTTTTTCAATCTGCGCAACCATCTTATCTGTTAATTTCTGAATCTTGTCTTCTGCATCAGCCAGTTCATCTTCAGAAATCTCTTCTGCTTTTAACTGCTTCTTAAAAGAGTCATTGGCATCACGGCGAATGTTACGGATTGCAATTTTCGCAGCTTCTCCCTTTTTCTTTACATCTTTTACAAGATCTTTTCTGCGTTCTTCTGTCAGCTCAGGAAATACCAGACGAATGACATTACCGTCGTTAGTCGGATTAATTCCCAGATCAGAAGTCAGAATTGCTTTTTCAATGGCTTTTAACAAAGCCTTCTCCCATGGCTGAATCACGATCATACGTGCTTCCGGAATAGTAACGTTGCCCACCTGCTGAATTGGTGTTGGAGTACCATAATAATCCACTCTGATTTTATCCAGTACATGGGGATTGGCACGTCCTGCGCGAATGGTCATAAAATCATTCTCCAGCGCTTTTAATGTCTTATTCATTTTATCTTCATATACCTGTAAACTCTCCTGCATATCGTCCTCCTGTTTTATGCGGTCACTATCGTGCCGTTTATTTTTCCCTGCATTGCATTGGCAATGCCATCTTTTTCATTCAAATTGAATACTGTAAGGGGCATCTTATTTTCCATACACATAATGGAAGCGGTCAGATCAATTACCCCAAGCTGCTTTTCTATCACTTCATCAATGGAAATTTCATCGTATTTTACTGCATTGGGATTCACCTTGGGATCGCTGTCGTAAACTCCGTCAATGGACTTTGCAAGCAGAATGCAGTCAGCTTCCATCTCGATGGCACGAAGTACAATTCCCGTATCAGTTGAAAAGTATGGGTGGCCAATTCCACCGGCAAAAAACACAACTTTGCCCTCTTTAAAATACTGGTTAGCCCGGTCTTTGGAAAACAATTCTGTCATGGAACCACACTCAAAGGGGGTGAGAATCTGGGTGTCCATTCCTGCGTTCCTGAAAATTTCGGAAACATAAATGCAGTTCATAATGGTGGCAAGCATACCAATCTGATCCGCCTTTGTGCGGTCAATTGCATTACTGGTCCTGCCTCTCCAGAAGTTTCCTCCGCCTATGACAATTCCCAACTGAACGCCAGCATCAACGGATATCTTAACCTGCCGTGCAACCTCTTTAACAGTGGCCTCGTCATAGCCTGTCTTACTGGAACCGGCAAGAGCTTCACCGCTGAGTTTTAATAATACACGTCTTGGATTCATAGCTTAAACTCTCCTGTACTTTTGTATTGTCTTAAAAGATTATAGCATACTTTTAGATGGTTGGAAAGAGGAAGTTTCCCAGCAGATGGAATGTAAGTAATGTCGGTTCTTTTCATCTGGCAAAAAAAACACCCAGGAATATTCCTGGGTGTCTGTTTCATAAGAGATAAATCTTAATCCATGGTAGCATACTGGAAGAACCAGAAGCTATATGGAGAATACCATGTGCCTTTCAGTTTTGGATTCTGTAAATAGAATTCATTCTTATAGGTAATTGGTACAATCGGAGAATCTTCAAGAAGCAGAGTCTCTGCCTCATGCAGTTTTTTGTAATGCTCTTTTACATCAGCAGTGGAATTAGCCTCGTTAAGCAGCTTATCAAATTCAGGATTATTGTACTTCGCATCATTGTTACCGCTGGTAGAAAGGTTTACATTCAGCAGGTTGGAAGGATCATCAAAGTCAAATCCCCAACCGCCACGTGATACCTGATAATCGCCTGCACGACGGGTAGGTGTAAAGGTTGCCCACTCAACAATTTTGATATCCATATTGATGTTAAGAGTCTCTTTCCAGCAGCTCTGTAAATATTCTGCAACTGGCTTATTGAATCCAGCATCATTGGTCATATACTCAAATGTTGGGAAGCCCTGTCCATCAGGATATCCAGCTTTAGCAAGAAGTTCTTTTGCCTTTGCAACATCTGCAGCATGATCATCGATATTAAAGAAAGTTTTTCCTTCTTTTGCAGTTACATCATTAAAGAAAGTACCGCCCTCTGCATCAGATACACCATCTGGTACAAAGTTTGTTGCTGGTGCGCTGGTACCCTGCATAACAGTTTCTGCTACATATTTACGGTCAATTGCAAGGCTTAATGCTTTGCGGACATCTGCATTATTAAATGGTTCTTTCTGAGTCTGGAAATTCAGGTAGCTAACGCTCATGCTAGGATCAATGTGGAAAGCATCTGTTCCCTTCAGTGCAGGAATCTCTTCTGTAGGAACATACTTGATCATCTGTAACTCACCTGCCTGATATGCACTGTAAGCTGCGTTAGAATCTTCCATAAGGACAAACTTTAAAGTGTTTAAAGTAACCTTATCTGCATTCCAGTAGTTTTCATTTTTTGCAAAAGTAATATGGGAACCTGGAACCCATTCGGTCATCTTTAAAGGACCGTTAGAAACATAAGTCTCAGGCTTTAAGCTCCACTGATCACCAGCGCCTTCTACAGCCGCTTTCTGTACTGGTACCATGGAAGCATGAGTTACCAGTTTAACAAAATATACACAAGGGGAAGCCAACTCTACTACAAAGGTTTTGTCATCAGGAGCGGAAACACCCAGAGCATCCAGGTTTCCAGCTGCTGCTTCTTCATATCCTTTTACCGGTCCTAACATATCAGCGCCGTATGGAGCTGCAACGTTGGGATCTGCAAGTCTCTTCCATGCATAAACAAAGTCATTTGCAGTAAGTGGTGAACCATCACTCCACTTTAAGCCATCACGCAGCTTGAACGTATAAGTAAGGCCATCTGGGGATATATCATAAGACTCTGCCTGTCCTGGAACAATTTTGTTCTCCTTATCTACAATCAATAAGGTTTCAAAGGCATGCATAATCATATTTGCACCATCAACTGAAGAGTTTAAAGCCGGATCAATGGTCTCCGGGTTCGGTCCAAGTTGAACTGCAAGGTCAAGCCCCGCGGAATTTCCTTTTTCAGCAGCTGTTGTTTCGCCAGCCGCAGCAGCTGTAGTTGTTTCAGCACTCGCTTTTGTTTCTGCTGGCTTATTGCCGCCACAAGCAGTAAGCATCATGCCAGAGGCTGCAAGTACAGCAAGCATAAGTGACATCTTTTTCATAACGATTCCTCCTATAAAATTATTTTAATTAACGCAGTAGCACTTTATTCGGCTACTGCGCCAATTCATTTTCTTAGCATAACATAAATGCGTTAAAAGTTCAATCTGATTTTAATTAACTTTATCCAAATGATGGCAAGCGGCATAATGTCCGGTTGAAACTTCTTTCCATTCTGGTTCCTGCGCTGCGCAAAGTTCGTCCGCATAAGGACATCTGGTGCGGAAGCGACAGCCTGACGGAGGATTTACAGGACTAGGAACATCTCCCTCAAGAACAATTCTCTTGGATTTACGGCTGGTCTCCGGATCCGCAATTGGAATCGCTGAGATCAGACTCTTGGTATATGGATGGACACTGTGGAATGTCAGTTCATAGCTGTCAGCAAGCTCTACCATCTTACCTAAGTACATAACACCGATCCGGTTGGAAATGTGTTTTACAATAGAAAGATCATGAGCAATAAACAGGTAAGTCAGACCCATTTCTTCCTGCAGCTTTTCAAACATATTAACAACCTGCGCCTGAATGGAAACATCCAAAGCAGATACTGGCTCGTCACAAACAATAAACTGAGGATTTACT
Organism: Lacrimispora struthionigena; assembly: GCF_048627165.1. Lineage (NCBI taxonomy): Bacteria > Bacillati > Bacillota > Clostridia > Lachnospirales > Lachnospiraceae > Lacrimispora > Lacrimispora struthionigena. Next base: position 1,806,620 of record NZ_JBMBWP010000001.1, on the reverse strand, counting down.
GCAAGAGCTCTGGCAATACCTACACGCTGACGCTGTCCGCCAGAAAATTCATGAGGATAGCGGTTGGCATGCTCTGAGTTAAGTCCTACTGTTGATAAAACAGAGATAATCTGATCCTGACGGTCCTTTTTGCTGGCAGCCAGACGATGAATGTCAATTGCCTCGCCAATAATATCTCCTACTGTCATACGAGGATCAAGGCTTGCATATGGATCCTGAAATACAATCTGCATCTTTTGACGATAAGGAAGCATGTTTACCTTTGTAATGTCCTGTCCGTCAAAAAAGATCTTTCCGGAAGTAGGCTCATAAAGTCTGAGCAGAGTACGGCCTGTAGTCGTCTTTCCACAACCAGATTCTCCAACCAGACCAAGGGTTTCACCTCTTTTGATTCCAAAGGAAACGTCATCGACTGCTTTTACAACTTTCTTTTCGAATAATTTACCACCGGCAACAGGGAAATACTGCTGTAAATTCTGTACCTCTACAAGATATTTGTTATCCATCATGCATCTCCCTTCTGTCTTTGCTGTTTCTCAAACTCTTCTTTCTGAAGCAGCCAGCATGCACTGTAATGTATATCGGTTATATCCGTATATTCTGGCATTTCACGCAGACAAATCTTCATGCAGGCTCTGCATCTTGGTGCAAATGGACATCCTGCAGGCGGATTCAGCATATCCACCGGACTTCCTTCAATCGGAATCAGCTTATTATGCTCTTTCTCCGTAAGCTTTGGAATACTGCGGATAAGACCCTTGGTATATTCATGGCTTGGGTTATAGAATATATCATCAGTATTGCCATACTCTACCACTTTACCAGCATACATAACAGCAATACGGTCACACATGTTGGCAACAACACCAAGGTCATGGGTAATCATAATAATTGCCATACCAAGTTTTTCTTTTAATTCCATCATCAGTTCCAGAATCTGTGCCTGGATCGTAACGTCTAAAGCTGTGGTTGGTTCATCCGCAATCAGAAGCTTTGGCTCACATGCCAGCGCAATAGCAATCATAACACGCTGACGCATACCGCCGGACAACTCATGAGGATACTGGTTTAAACGTTTCTGTGGCTCATTAATCCCTACCAGGGTAAGAAGTTCTCTTGCTCTTTCAGTAGCCTGCTGTTTGGTTTTATTAGTATGGAGCATAACCACTTCTGTAATCTGGTTTCCAATGGTATAAACCGGATTTAAGCTGGTCATTGGGTCCTGAAAAATAATTGAAATTTCATTTCCCCTTATCTTTCTCATTTCCTTTTCTGTCATCTTCTCGATCTGATGTCCGTTAAACTGAAGGGAACCGCCAATGAGACGACCTGGATAAGCCGTAAGACCCATAAGACTGTAAGCAGTTACAGACTTACCGGAACCAGACTCTCCTACAATTCCTAAAACCTCACCTTCACGAAGATGAAGTGATACATCATTAAGCGCCTTGACTTCTCCAGCCGGTGTAAAGAAAGAAAGACGTTCATTCTCAATATTAACTAAATATTCACTCATGGAATCTCTCCTCCTTTAATCTTTCAGCTTCGGATCAAATGCATCCCGAAGACCGTCGCCCAACAGGTTGAAACTTAAAATAATAACTGAAATCATCAGTGCCGGTGCAAATAAACGGTGTGGATAGCTTTGCAGACCATTTAATGCAGCACTTGCAAGGCTTCCCAGTGAAGGCATGGGTGCAGCAACACCTAATCCAAGGAAGCTTAAAAAGCTCTCGGTAAAGATAGAAGAAGGTATCTGAAGCGTTGTTGTTACAATTAATGTACCAATACAGTTGGTAAGCAGATGTTTTTTAATAATATGTCCGCTGGAAGCTCCCAAAGCTCTTGCAGCAGTTACATATTCCTGCTCTTTTAAAATCAATATCTGGCTTCGCACAATACGGGCCATACCAACCCAGTAAAGCAGCGCGAATACAACGAAAATACTGATTAAGTTAACACCAATAAGCTGAATCCATTGAAATCCAGGCCTTTGAGCCAGCGCTTTTAGAGGTTGATCAAATGCTACAGATAAAAGTACAATGATCAGAATATCCGGAACCGTATAAATCATATCCACAATTCTCATCATGATCATATCTACCCAGCCTCCGAAAAAACCTGCAATCGATCCATAAAGAGAACCAATGAGCAAAATAATAGCAGAAGCTACCAGACCAACCGTCAGAGAAACACGGCTTCCCATCATAACACGGATTGCGTAATCACGGCCCAGGTTATCGGTTCCCAGAATGTGGGGAAATACACTTTCTCCTGAGTCCATGGCAGTGATTTCTTTCTGGGAATACTGCATGGGAGCGAGATTCTCACTTCCTCTAATCTGCTGCTCATAGCTATATGGATAAAGCTGAGGTACAATAAATGATAAAATAAATACTAGCAAGATTACAACAAGGCTGATCATTGAAATCTTATTCTTCTTAAGACGTCTGATTCCATCTTTCCAGAATCCAACGCTTTTACGCATGACTGTCAGGCTTTCTCTTTCCGCATCACTAGCCGGGAGAAAGTCTTCCACATTAAGCTGCACTGATAATTTATTCTTTGGCATCTTCTTTCTCCTTCCTTTACTTCAGATTAATTCGCGGATCAATAAATTTATAAGCAACATCCACCAGTACATTCATGATAACCATTAAAGTCGCAAGGAAAATGGTTGTCCCCATAATAAGAGGATAATCACGTCCTGTAATGGAACCAATAAATTCAGATCCAAGCCCTGGAATTGTAAATATTTTTTCAACAATGAAGCTTCCTGTTACAGTGTAAGCCAGCAGCGGTCCTAAATATGTAACCACTGGAAGAATGGCATTACGAAGTGCATGCTTGAAAATACTTACCAACTGGGAAAGACCTTTTGCACGTGCTGTTCTCATATAATCCTGTCCCATAACATCCAACATGGATGAACGCATTAATCTTGAAATATAGGATGATGGATAAAGAGCCAGTGCCATAACCGGCATGATATAATTCTTCCAGGATCCAAGTCCATACGTAGGTAATAGACCCAGCTTCAAACTGAGAATATACATAAGTATGGTACAGACCACAAAGCTTGGAACCGCAATTCCGCAGGTACTGAAAACAATAATAATATTATCAATCACAGTACCTCTCTTAAATGCCGCAATACTACCAAGAGGAACTCCAATCAAAACTGCTGCTAAAATAGCCATTCCACCAATTCTGGCAGAAACCGGGAATTTTGTACCAATAATCATATTAACAGTACGCCCACGCTGTTTTACACTTAACCCCAGATTTCCATGCAGAATATCCTTCATATAGGTTGCATACTGTACACTTAATGGCTTATCCAGTCCATATTTTTCATTTAATGCCGCCTGGGCCTGTGGGCTGATTGCCTTTTCTGCCATAAATGGTCCACCTGGAACCATGTTCATGACAAAGAATGTTACGGTAGCAACAGCAAATATCGTAATAATTGCCATAGCAATACGTTTTATAATATATTTCGCCATTCTCATCAACTCCTTTTGTGTTGATGTCCGTCCGACTGGAAACATATGTCAATCGGAAACGGACACTGTTTGAATAGAAAAATCCCATGGATACCCATGGGATTCCCCCCAGAATCCTGTTACAAGATTACTGCATCTGTTTTGCAACTTCTTCTGCAAAGTTCTCTTCTTTTTTCTCAAGGCCTTCGCCTGTCTCGAAACGAACAAACTTTCTAACTTCAACTTTTCCGCCAACTTCTTTAGAAACCTGCTCTAAATACTTGCCAACAGTTAAGTCACCGTCTTTTACATAAGCCTGGTCAACCAGACAGAACTCTTTTAATTCCTTATTCAAACGGCCAACAATCATCTTATCCAGAATTGAATCAGGCTTGTCAGGATTTTCGTTCTTAGCCTGAACCTTTAAAATCTCAGTCTCATGATCGATAAATTCCTGGGAGATTTCATCTCTCTTAACATACTTTGGATTTAAAGCAGCAATCTGCATTGCTACGTTCTTTAAAGCTTCCTTAACGGCATCGTTCACTACTTCTGCACCGGCTTCAATTAAAACACCGATTCTGCCGCCGCCATGAATATAATCTACAACTACACCATCTGTTGTGATTTTTTCAAATCTTCTGATATTCATATTCTCGCCAATAACAGAAATCTGAGCGGATAAAGCCTGTGCTACTGTTAAAGAGCTGTCACTGTTCCATGACTCAGCCATGAATGCATCCATATCTTTTGCATCAGAAGCAAGAACCTGAGCCACTACATCAGCAACATAACCCTGGAACTGAGCGTTCTTAGCTACGAAGTCTGTTTCACTGTTAACTTCAACAATTGCTCCGGATTTTCCATCTTCACTTACTACAGTAGTAACAACACCCTCTGCAGCAATTCTTCCTGCCTTTTTAGATGCAGCTGCAAGTCCTTTTTCTCTTAAGAACTCTACTGCCTTGTCCATATCACCATCAGTCTCTGCAAGTGCTTTCTTGCAGTCCATCATTCCTGCACCGGTTAACTCTCTTAATTCTTTTACCATTCCAGCTGTAACTGCTGCCATTCGTTTTCCCTCCATCGTCGATTAAACGTAATTGATTTGTAAAAAGGTCTGTTCATAAAAATATGCTTCGACCCGCCATACAGCAGACCGAAGCATACATACGTCTGAATCTTAAGCTTCTACAGTCTCTTCTAACTCCTGAGCTGCTTCTGCTTCCTCAGCTACTGCCTCGCCCTGGTTTGCTTCGATTACTGCGTCTGCCATCTTGGATACAATTAACTTGACAGCTCTAATCGCATCATCATTACCTGGGATTACGAAATCAAGTTCTTCAGGATCACAGTTTGTATCAGCAATGCCGATTAACGGAATGCCCAGTGTGTGAGCTTCCTGAACGCAGATTCTTTCTTTCTTAGGATCTACGACAAAAATCGCATCCGGAACTTTCTTCATATCTTTAATTCCGCCTAAGTTCTTCTCTAATTTCTCCCATTCCTTCTTAAGAGCAATTACTTCTTTCTTAGGAAGTACTTCGAACGTACCATCCTGGGACATAGTCTCGATCTGTTTTAATCTTGCTATTCTGGACTGAATTGTCTTGAAGTTAGTCAGCATACCGCCGAGCCATCTCTCGTTTACGAAATACATACCGCAACGCTCTGCTTCAGACTTAATCGCATCCTGAGCCTGTTTTTTTGTTCCAACAAAAAGAATTTTTCCGCCTTCAGCTGCAATATCAGATACTGCCTTGTAAGCTTCGTCTACTTTAACCACAGATTTCTGTAAGTCGATGATGTAGATGCCGTTTCTCTCTGTGTAAATATAAGGAGCCATCTTAGGGTTCCATCTTCTGGTCTGATGACCGAAGTGCACGCCAGCCTCTAAAAGCTGCTTCATTGAAATAACGCTCATGTTATTACCTCCATTGGTTTTACTTCCGTCCGTTTCTCTTGCTTCCGGGGAGACCATAGTATGGCACCTTCCTCTGGAATCCGCAGACGTGTTTTTTGTAAGCCTTGCTAGTATAGCACAATATTTTTAGTGATGCAAGTAATTTTTTATATTTTATGTCCAAATCAGAAGATTTCTGTCTTGTATCCGCAAAAAAAGGTAATCATAAATGATTACCTTTTTTATGCTTATCTATACACTATAAATCCTTTAATTCACGACGCTCTGCAATGATTTTTGTATTGCCTGCCTTTATGGATTTCAGCTCATCAAATACCACATCATTTAAAACCTTTATATAGGTTCCTTTCATTCCGGATGATCTTGATTCAATAACGCCGGCACTTTCAAACTTACGCAGTGCATTGACAATCACTGAGCGGGTAATACCGACGCGGTCTGCAATTTTACTTGCAACAAGAATGCCTTCATTGCCATCCAGTTCTTCGAAGATATGTGTGATTGCTTCCAATTCAGAGAATGATAAGGTGCTGATCGCTGATTTTACGATCTGAACTTTTCTTGTTTCTTCTGCATTCTCTTCATTAACTGACCGCATCATCTCAAGTCCCACAACGGTGGTTCCATACTCACTTAAAATAATATCGTCAATGTCATATTGTGAATCCGATTTGTAAATAAACAGAGTTCCAAGTCTCTCCCCTGCTATATCTATCGGTGTAATAATGGCCTGATATTTTCTGATGTTATCACCGGTAAAACCAAGCGTTTCCAAGTTTACATTTTCTTTTGTGGAAAGAATACTGAGCAGTCGTTCATTCAGCATAGTATCAACATAACCACCTACCTGATCTGCAATCAGTTCCTGAATCTCATCAATGTCAGGCGTAAGACCCACGCCAAGCACCTTGCCCTTCTTGCTTATAACAAGAATATTGGAATTCAGGATCTCGGTAAGCACTTCACAGATATCGTTAAATACGACCTTATGCGAATTATTGTTATGCAATAATTTGTTAATTTTTCTAGTTTTGTCCAACAACTGTACGCTCATTGCCGAAAACCTCCTTTATAATTGATGTTAAAATTCGAAAAACGCTTTTAATAATTAAATATTATCACTATTATTTTCAAATAACAATAGTTTTTTGAAGATTTTCGATTTTCTTAATAATTATTCTTTTTTCCTACTTATCTGTACTGTGTCCACACTGCTCATTAGAGCACAGTAACTTGTTGCCCTTTTCAACCATATATGAACCGCATTTTGGACATTTCTGGGTGGAAGGCTTTTGCCATGACATAAAATCACATTCAGGATTTGCCTCGCATCCATAATAAATTCTGCCCTTTTTTGTCTTTTTAATTACTACATCCTTACCGCACTTTGGACAGGGAACTCCTGTTTTTTCCAGATAAGGTTTCGTATTCTTACATTCCGGAAATCCGGGGCATGCAAGGAATTTACCGTGAGGTCCGTATTTAATAACCATATTACGGCCGCACAGTTCACAAATCTCTTCTGTTACTTCATCTGCTATGGTAACAGATTCCAGTTCTACCAGTGCCTTATCAACCGCTTCCTTTAAGTCAGGATAGAAGTTTTTCACAACTGTTTTCCACTGTACCGTTCCATCTCCAACTTTATCAAGAAGATACTCCAGATTTGCAGTAAATGTGATGTCTACAATGCTGGGGAAGCTTTGTTTCATCATACTGTTAACTACTTCTCCCAGTTCTGTCACGTAAAGATTTTTATTTTCTTTAGCCACATACCGCCTGGCTATAATTGTTGTAATCGTAGGAGCATAAGTACTTGGACGACCAATTCCCTGTTCTTCCATTGCCTTTACCAGAGATGCCTCCGTAAAATGAGCCGGGGGCTGGGTAAAATGCTGACTGTTTTCCAGCTTCTCCAACTTAAGTATACTGCCTTTTTCCAGATTACCAAGAAGAACATTATTTTCTTCCTTCTCTTCTTCCTGTACATAGACTGACATAAAGCCGTCAAACTGAAGTTTTGAAGCAGAAAGGGTGAAGAAATAATTTCCCGCTTTCACCTTCACAGAAGTTGTTTCATACACAGCCGGCTGCATTCTGCTGGCTGCAAATCTCTTCCAGATGAGCTGATAAAGACGGAATAAATCTCTCTGGAGTGATTCTTTTACAATTACCGGTGTCAGTGCAATATCGGTTGGACGAATCGCCTCGTGGGCATCCTGTATCTTAACATTGCTCTTTTTATTCTGCTCTCCATTTGCCAGATAACGGCTGCCGTACTGCTTTTCAATAAACTCTCTTGCAGCAACATCAGCCTCTTCTGCGATTCTGGTAGAATCCGTACGCAAATAGGTGATCAAACCCACTGTTCCGTGCCCTGCGACCTCCACTCCTTCATATAACTGCTGAGCTAATCGCATGGTTTTCTGAGTTGAGAAATTAAGAACTTTGGATGCTTCCTGCTGAAGTGTACTGGTGGTAAATGGAATGGGGGCTTTTTTAACCCGTTCCCCATTCTTAACTTCTTCAACCTGGTACTCTTTCTTCTTTAGACCTTTCAGTATTTCATCTAACTCTTCCTTATTATGAATGGCTATTCTGCCATTCTTGTCTCCGTGAAATTTGGCTGTTAAAGTCTTCTTGCTTCCTTCCTGCTTTAAGACCGCATCCAGATTCCAGTACTCTTCCGGAATAAAAGCGTTGATGTCTTCTTCCCGGTCACAGATAAGGCGCAGAGCAACGGATTGTACACGACCGGCACTTAACCCCCTTTTAACCTTTGCCCATAGAAGAGGACTGATCATATATCCAACCATTCGGTCAAGAACTCGTCTTGCCTGCTGGGCATCCACAAGATCCATATCAATATCTCTTGGGGTTTTTAATGAAGTTTTCACTGCATTCTTGGTAATCTCATTGAAGCTGATGCGGTATACCTGTTTTTCTTTCAGTTCATCTAATTTTAATGCTTTCATCAGATGCCAGGAAATCGCTTCTCCTTCACGGTCAGGGTCAGTTGCCAGATAAATCTTATCCGCTTTCTTCACTTCTTTTCTCAGTTTTGCAAGAATATCCCCTTTACCCCTGATCGTTATATATTTTGGATCAAAATCATGTTCCACATCGATTCCCATCTGACTCTTAGGAAGATCCCTTACATGTCCATTGGAAGCATCTACTTCATAGTTAGCTCCAAGGAACTTTTTTATAGTTTTTACTTTTGCGGGTGACTCCACAATTACTAAACAGTTCGCCATACCAAACTCCTCGCCTATTGTTTCTTACCATAATATTGATGGGATGTCTGTATAATGCTGCCCTTTAATTCCAGTTCCAGGAGGACACTCATGCACTCGCTGACAGACAATCCACTGCAGCTCACAATCTCTTCCAGATTCTTCGGTTGCAAATCTAGGCAACTATACACCATTTTTTCTTTTTTGGCAAGCCCGTTCTTATTTTTTTCATGAACTCTTAATATTTTACCGTTCTGTAACTTAAAATATTCCAACACTGTCTCCGGAGAGAGCAAAACCCCTGCGCCTTCAGAAATAAGGCGGTTACAGCCTGCACTTAAGGGATCCGTTACTCTTCCCGGCAGGGCAAAAATCTCTTTCCCCTGCTCCAGTCCCAGATTCGCCGTGATCAGGGAACCGCTCTTTTCTCTTGCCTCAATTACAAGAATTGCATCAGAAAGTCCGCTTATAATCCGGTTTCTCATGGGGAAATTCTGAGGCTTCGGAGCTTCATCGGGCATAAATTCCGTTATGATACCTCCGCGTTTTTTCATCTGGCTGAATAATCCGTAATTTTCTTTGGGATAACAAACATTGATTCCGCACCCCAGTACTCCATAAGTCTCCTGACCTGCCTCCAGCGCTCCTTCATGTCCCGCTCCGTCTATGCCATATGCCAGACCGCTGATAATTGATATACCTGCAGCTGATAACTCTCTTGCCAGGCTCTGAGCCATCTGACGCCCGTAATTGGTGCAGTTTCTGGCTCCTATTATGGCAACTGCAGGTTTCTCCTCTCCAGGAAGCTGTCCATTTACAAAAAGGCCCATAGGGTATCCATAAATAGACAGAAGCCGTTTGGGATAATCAGGATCAAAATGTGCAATAAAACGAATACCCTTTTTTTCTAATTGCTCCAGCTGCCTGCGAACAGAATCCAGGTAAGACTTTCGTTCTTCAAAAAACAAAATCTCACTTTCTTTTAAAAGCCCGCTGCTTTCCAGCTCTTTTCTTTCTATATTATATATCTTCTTATAACTTCCCATGTAGTCATACAGTTTTTTTATTTTAACAGCTCCAAGAAATGGAATGTGGGAAAGCCAGTACAAGTATTCCCGTTCTTCCAGATTATCCATAGATACCTCCCCAAAATTTTCCTTCCCTGCTTTTCAGACCGGCAGCTTCTGCCAGATGACTTTTTGAAATATTTTCAGAACCTTCCAGATCTGCAATGGTTCTTGCTATTTTAAGAATCTTTTCGTACCCTCTTGCGCTGAGTGACATAGAATCGTAGATTTGCTTTAAATATAACTCTTCCGTCTCAAAAAGGCCGCAGTATTTTTCCAGATCCGGTTTCTTCATAAAACTGTTAAAAAGTATGTTCGTCCCCCTGAAACGTTCCATCTGCATTTCCCTTGCACGTTCAATACGTTTCCTGATAGAGGCAGAGGATTCTCCTTTCCTCCCCTGCCGCAGTTCCTTATAACTTACCGGGCTGGATTCTGCACAGATATCAATTCTATCCAGGATTGGTTTCGAAATTCTTCCTAAATATTTATTTACCTGACTTTCCGAGCATCTGCACTTTGTCCTATCCGGGTAAAAGCCACAGGGGCACGGATTCATGGCAGCGGCTAAAAGAAATTTAGCCGGAAACAGATAAGCTCCATGACTTCTTGATATGGTGATTTCGCCCTCTTCCAGAGGCTGTCTTAAAATCTCGATGGTGGATTTTTGAAATTCCGACAATTCATCCAGAAATAAAACGCCTCCAGAGGCGAGAGTAATCTCTCCCGGTCTTGGGATTCTCCCTCCTCCCGCAAACGCCTGAGGGCTTATGGTATGGTGGGGACTTCGAAACGGCCGGTAATTGATAATTGGAGTTTCCCCGGAAAGCAAACCGCAGACGCTGTATATTTTTGATATTTCCATGATTTCCCCAAAAGAAAGTGACGGCATAATCGTAGGAATTCTTTTGGCAAACATGGTTTTCCCTGTGCCTGCAGGACCAATATACATGATATTGTGCATACCAGCTACAGCAACTTCCGTAGCCCGTCTTAAAAACGGCTGGCCACCTACATCTGAAAAATCTACATCATATAAATCTTTATCAGCTTTAAGTTCTACAGGATCATCTGGAAGTTGGTTGAGTTTCTTCCCTCCATTTAAATGATCAGTCAGGTCTTTTAATGTATGTAGGCCTATAACCTGTATTCCGCTTGTGAAAACACCCTCTCTTCTGTTCTCTCTTGGCAGGTAACAAATTTTCTTTCCTTCCCTTTTAGCTGCAACAACAATGGAAAGAGCTCCAGGAACGGGGTTAACCGTACCATCCAGCCCCAGTTCACCTGAAAAAACACAGTCAGACAGACCAGCAGACTGGATCATACCAGAAGCGGATAAAATGGCAATTGCAATCGGAAGATCAAAAGCTGTCCCCTCTTTCCTGATATCAGCAGGGGATAAATTAATGGTTATTTTTTTTGCAGGAATGCGAAAACCAGAGTTTTTGAGGGCAGTTCTGACACGGTCCTGAGCTTCTTTCACCTGCGAAGAAAGATATCCAACCATGGAAAAACCCGGCAGCCCATCACTCACATCTGCTTCCACAAGTATGGGGACGCCCTCTACACCGATAATGCCGATACTATGAACTTTACTATACAATTGAATGCTCCTTTCAACATATAAAGGAAATAAAAATGGAAATTTATGCAGAAATGCACTTGGAATATCCGGAATCGGATTAGATTTATGATAACTTAAAAAGCAGAAAAAAACAACTGTTTTCTCGCTTTTTCTGCTTTTATAAATTAAAAATGAAATAACTGTCAAATGTCGTCAGACGTCCCTTAGTCCTTGAGAAAATTCTGGCATATACGGCCTGTAACGAAGCGGCATATGATTCAGCTGGCATATGGGATTGGTACGTTCCTTGATAGAAATACTCTTTCTGAAACGTTTGAAAAGGTCTTCGTATTCATCCTCCACCGATGTTTTTACAATCTTATCTTCCCAATCAGAAGGTAAAAAATCAGTCAGATACCAATGACGGTATGCCGGATGAAGAACTGCTTTTTTTCTATTAACGTCATATAGCGCCCAGTTCTCACCAGATAAACGATCTGCAAAATGGGGAGCAAGAAGAACAAGTACATCATTCTTAGGGCCAATTTTTCCTACCAGTAAATCCCCCTCCATCTCTGAAAAACGAACAAATCCAGTCAAAAGGTGAGTCTCATTATCCACAAAACGGCACATTTGAAATATGTCATAAACAGCCTGGTTCTGAAGCATACTGACAACCCCGGCTCCCATGCGAAAGCCATAGATCAGAAATCGATAAATCTTATCTGCCCGCTCTATATCATTACTCAAAGCTGCTTTGTAAACAACTTCATAAGCTTCTTCAGAAATCTTATTCCGGATTGCTGTAATCACCTTATCCGCTTTTTGAGAATCAACGGATACTTCTTCATATTGGCAGAACAGCTCCATGGTTGCACCGTCATCTTTCAGCCTGAGCTTACCATTGTCATGCCCCTTCCTGCTGGCCCATGCAGTATAAACACCGCTTAAAATCCCTTCTATACTGCTGTCACAAAGATATATCGTCTTCATACCAAAATACCTCCGGAATTTACCTGTGTCGACAGACTGGTATCGTCAAACAGAGACAGCTGCTGGTACGTATTGGTAGAACTGATATCCCAGACACTTCTTCTTTCTTCTCCCACTAAGTGTCTGGATATATAATCCTCTTCAATCTTTACCGGGTACATCATCCTTCCTGAACAGGTAATAAAATAATGTGCTCTTTTTAGTACGACTCCCATCTTCTTTAGTGCTTCAAAATCCAAAATCCCACTTCGTCTGGCCGCAATAATCCGCTTTACAGACTTCACCCCCATACCCGGGACCCTCAAAAGGGTAAAATAATCGGCCCGGTTCACTTCCACCGGAAACTGTTCCAGATGCCGCAGTGCCCAATCGCACTTGGGATCCAGAAGAACATTAAAATTAGGGCGGTCTTCTGATAACAGTTCTCCGGCCTGAAATCCGTAAAACCGCATCAGCCAGTCTGCCTGATAAAGTCTGTGTTCTCTTAAAAGCGGCGGACCTCCCGGAAGTGCAGGCAGGCTGCTGTCCTGATTAACTGGAACAAACGCAGAATAAAACACCCTTTTTAAGTCATAGTTTTTGTACAATGCCTCTGCCACCATCATCATCTGGTAGTCATTCTCTGGTGTGGCACCCACAATCATCTGAGTACTTTGGCCTGCCGGTACGAAGGCAGGAGCTTTTTTATATTCCATTAACTCAAAGCGGTTGGTTACAATCCCGTTCTGAATCTGCTTCATGGGTTTTAATATCTTGTCACGATTTTTACCTGGAGCCAGTTTTTTTAATCCTTCTGCAGTGGGAAGCTCTAAATTAATACTCATACGGTCTGCGAGAAATCCTGTCTTTTCAATTAACAGGGGATCTGCACCGGGAATGGCCTTTACATGAATATATCCATGAAAGTGGTACTCCTCTCTCAGCTTTTTTAACGTCTGATAGATAAGATCCATGGTATAATCTGCACTGGTCAGTACACCAGAGCTTAAAAATAAGCCCTCAATATAATTGCGTCGATAGAACTGTATGGTAAGCTGGCAAACCTCCTCAGGAGTAAACGCAGTGCGGACCACGTCATTGGAAGATCTGTTGATACAGTATTTGCAATCGTAAATACACTGATTTGTAAATAATATTTTAAGCAAAGAGATACATCTGCCATCTGCTGAAAAGCTATGACAGATACCTGCTTTACTGGCATTGCCGATGGTGCCCGCCTTCCCCTTACGGTCTACTCCGCTGGAAGTACATGCCACATCATACTTGGCTGCATCCGACAATATCTCTAATTTTTCCTGAACACTTAATGATTCCTGTATTAGCATCTATTCACCTCGAACATTTGTTCTTGCTATGAATATTATCATATATTTTAAATTATTTCAAGTATTTCTCGAATATATGTTCTCTTTTTCTGGTGATTTCTATTCTTGCTTCTTACAGGAAACAGGCAACAGAAAAAGACGGCGAAATTCCCCGTCTCTGTCTGTTAATTAAGCCCGCTATTTAAACTTATTTTTCAAATCCACCTGGATTATTCTTCTGCCAGTTCCAGGAATCGCGGCACATCTCAATAATTCCCCGCTCTGCTTTCCAGCCAAGTTCCTTCTCTGCTTTGGCCGGGTCAGCGTAGCAGGTGGGAATATCTCCTGCCCTGCGATCCATAATTGTATACGGAATCTTTAAATCATTTGCTTTTTCAAATGCGCCGATTACATCAAGAACACTGTACCCGATTCCTGTTCCTAAATTATAAATCCGCACGCCGCCTGACTGCTTTGACATGGCTTTTAATGCCTGCACATGGCCTAATGCCAGGTCAACAACATGAATGTAGTCACGGACACAGGTTCCATCCGGAGTATCGTAATCCTTTCCAAACACTCCAAGACGTTCCAGCTTTCCTACCGCTACCTGAGTAATATAAGGAAGAAGATTGTTAGGAATACCTTTTGGATCTTCTCCGATCCGGCCGGATTCATGAGCGCCAATGGGGTTAAAGTAACGTAATAGCATAACATTCCACTCTGGATCTGCGGTATTTAAATCTGTGAGGATCTGTTCTAACATTCCCTTGGTTCTTCCATAAGGATTGGTAATTTCTCCCTTGGGACAGTCTTCTGTAATGGGCACGAATTCAGGATCTCCATATACTGTTGCGGAAGAACTAAATACAATGTTCTTCACTCCGTGCTTTCTCATAACATCACAGAGTACTAACGTTCCTGTAATGTTATTATGATAATATTCAAGAGGCTTATAAACTGATTCACCAACTGCCTTCAGCCCTGCAAAATGAATGACGCCATCAATTGTTTCTTTATTAAAAATCTGTTCCAGCGCTTCCTGGTCCAATAAATCCGCCTCATAAAAATTCAGTTTTTTTCCTGTTATTTCCATAACACGATTCATGGACTCCCTGCTGGAATTGCACAGATTGTCAACTACCACTACCTCTAACCCGGCATTCAGCAGCTCTACGCAGGTATGACTTCCTATGTATCCAGCTCCACCGGTCACTAATATCGCCATGTTAACTTCCTCCTTTTAAATGTCCTGAAACTATTATAAGCAGGAAATCAAAAAATAACAATGTAGAATTTCTTAAAAACCTATGATTTTTATCTGATTTCTTCTATTTAAATATAGAAGTAAAAAATCCGAAAATGTTTTTAAAAATATTTCCTATGCGGTGAAGCACATTACCATCGGGATGAAAATCTTCATCTACTTTATTATCCTTGTCTTCTTCGTCCTGTTTAATTTCCCCTGTTCTCAGTATGATCTGAATGCTCTTTGGTGATGGGTTCTTTACCGACGTCATGGAAACCGGCTTTGCTTCTAAATCAATATTTAGCAGGGTTGTATCCTCAGTGGTATATTCATCCCACTTATCATCGATCATATTTTTAATTGTATCCTTTGCATTTCTTAACACTTCAGTCTGATCAAGTCCGTTTCCTGCAATATCCAGGGTATCAGCCAGCCCGTTTAACGTCTTTTGTGTACTGCCGTTTAACGAGTTTCCCACCGTCTTTAACTGACTCTCCAGAGAGCGGAAGAATACATTCATGGAATCAATACTCCTTGATGCACTGTCTGTCATTTTCCCCATATCTGTCAGCGTATTAAGCATCTCATCATGATGACGGTTTAAAATTCCATTAAGTTCCTCTGCATTTCCAATCAGATCATCCGCAGTATCACAAAGTTTCCCAACGGCATCCGTGGTTTTTATTACCCCGTCTGTTGCCCCGTTAATATGATTTCCTTCCGCATAAAGATCACCAAGTAGTGCTTTTGTCAGACCAAGGAACTTTGACATATCGTCGGAGAGTCCTGCCCCGCTTCCTGCCAGCTGGGGCAAAAGCTGTGCCAGTGGCGCTGCGGCCTGCATGGCAGCCTTTGTTGCAGCATTTGTTGCAGAGCTGGGGGAAGCAATATTCCCGGCTCCCAGTGCAGAGGATAAGTAATTGGTTAATGCATTGATTTCTGTGACAGAATAGCCTTTTTCATTAAATAAATAAGAGGAAATCTCGTCACTGTCTGCCAGATCTTCTGCCTTGATATCCTCAAGTAAGTCTTCCAGATCCTCATCTCCAAGTGCCTGTGCCGAAGCGCTTAGTGATCCGCTTAAAGACACCATCTGGGGAAGTATCTTAGCCAGCTGTTCCAGCTCCTTCGCCAGTGTCTGCTGTTGGTTTGTAAGTGTGTTTAAATGGTCCTGTGTTTTATCAAGCTGCTTTAAAACCATCTGGGTCTTCATTCCTGTTTCCGGAGAATTCACCAGTTTCTGCAATTCCTTCAGTTCATCTCTTAAATCTCTTACTCCTTCCTGAAGATCGTTTAAATCCGGAGTAAGATCACTTAGGATTTCAGTCAGGTGATTGGTCTGGCCTCTTAAATCATTTAACGCCGTCTTGGCATTCTCTGTATGATTGTAAAACGGCCGCAGTGTCTGAGACAGTCCATCCAGTGCATTAAGGGCTTCATCGGCGTTTTGATAAACCGTTCCTTTGGAATCTGCAACAATCTGTCTGGTTTTATCAAGCCCTCTGATTCCATCTGATGTGTTGTCAATACTGTTCTTCATCTGGTCCATGGTATTTAGCACCACATCCAGGCTGTCACTGATTGCGTCAGCGGAATCTTCCATGGTTTCCTTTGCTTCCCGCAAATCTTTAACTTTGTCGAGCTGACTCACTGTCAGCGGAACCATGGCAAAAACTACGCCGGAAAATTTAAAATCATCAGTTCCAATGCGGATGGAATAATGACCATCTTCTCCTGGAAGCGCAAAGAAAACAACCGTGCTTAAATTACCAACCGTTTGTACCTGAGCGCCTTCTGCTTCCAGACTTAAGTTTTGATCCATGTCTACGACCGCACTGCCCATCAATGTCATATTATTTTTGTAAAAATCAGAAAGTCCTTCATTGGGCTTAAGGTCCACATTTACTTCTACCAGACCTTTTTCACCCGCAAGTTCCTCTGCTTTTTTCTCAACTCCGTTAAGCCTGTAACTAACTGTAATATCCCAGGGCAGTTCTTTTTTTTCTGTCTTTGTCTGTCCCTCAAAATAAAACCTTTTTTCTCCTGCTTGGGGAGTAAACGTTACCGACCCGTCTTCTCCGATTACTGGCTGAGAATGATCAGTCAGATTAATTACCTTTTCATAATTTCCATAATCCACCAGCGGCTCATTTCCATCTGTTTTATAAATCTTTACAATACTGCTTTCTTTTATTTCACCATAGGGATCCATTGTTACATAAAGAGTTTCATCGTATGGAGGCTGAACCTGCGATGCCAGCGGCATCAGTACAGACTGCATAGAAAAAACGGCAGCCAGCCCTATGGATAATATTTTTTTATGCTTATTCATTTACATCCCCTCCTTTTAACGTTCCTCTCACTTTTGTATATTTTAATCGACGCCTTTCTTTTCGTTTTATGGAGCGTTCCTGCTGTTTTTGTATCTGTTTATCAAACAAACTAAGAAGTGCCGGCAACAGAGATAATACCAATATCATACTAAGTAAAGCCCCTCTGCCCACAAGCCTTCCCACCTGGGAGATTGCCTGAATGGAGGAAGTAAAAAACAGAAGATATCCCACCACGGTCAGAATTCCTCCTGAAGTGAGAATGGATAAGGTGCTTTTAGAAATAGCCGCCATTGCTGAATCTGTATTATTCATGGTTTTTCTAAACCCCAGATAATTGTTGGTCATCAATATGGAGTAGTCAATGGTGGCACCCAGCTGAAGGCAGCTGACGATAATATAGCCGATATAAACCATACTGTCTCCCATAACGTAAGGCAAAGTCATATTTAAGTAGATTGCCACCTCAATGGGGATAATAACAAGAATCGGCACCAGAATCGCCTGAAAGGTCACTAATACCACAAGCGCAACCCCCGCAAGTGAAAGGAGGGATACCTTATTATAATCATCTGTGAGGATATCACGGATATCAATGGTTGTGGGTGTCATACCAATCACATAAGCATCATCAGGGTAAAATTTACGTATTACATTCTCAAGCTTCTGGCTGCAGTCAAATGCATACTGGCTTTCCTGAACCGTATTCATGGATATTAAAAATCTGGCATACCGGCTGCTTCTTAACTGCTTGCTTACCTTATCCGGCAGAAAGCTTTCCGGAATACCCCTGGGTATTGTACCTGACATGGAAATGGCATAATTAACAAAATCCAGATCCTCCAGTGCATCTGTCAGTTGTCTTTCCGTTACCACCGAACCATTTGGCACAATCCCGATTATCATATTGGATTTTCCAAACTCCTCATTGATTTTTCTTGTATCCTCATAGACTCTTGTTCCCGGGCCTGCCCCGATGGCATCATCGCCATAGTAAAATGCATTCATGTTCTGGCCAAAGTAACAGGGAACAGCCAGGAGCATTGCTATAACAAAAACAGGTTTTCTTAACCTGTTCATCAGCTTTGCAAACCGGTCAAAGGGGGGTACAAAGGGTTTATGGGCCGTTTTTTCTATCATTTTATCAAAATGCAGGATCAGGGTCGGCATCAGGAAAAGTACGGTTGCAAGGCTGCAGATAATTCCCTTTGTCAAAACAAAGCCCACATCCCGGCCGATGGTAAAACGCATAAATGCAATGACTATAAATCCAACAATCGTAGTTGCTCCGCTGGCCAGAATAGAACTGCAGGATTCCTTCACCGCCATTTCCATGGCTTTATGTATTTCTACTCCCGTTTTTTTAATGGCAGTAAACGTATGTAGAAGAAAGATTGAATAATCCATAGAAACTGCCAGCTGCAAAATAGCTGCTGTTGAGAATGTAAAAAATGAGATTGTACCAAACATCAGATTAGATCCCATATTCAGTATAATTGCAATTATCATGATTAAAATAAATAAAAATGGCTCCATCCATGATGTGGTCGTAAGGGCCAGTATCAGCCAGATAATAACCAGTGCCATACCTATGGCTATGGTTATCTCATGTGTAATGGATTCCTCCCTCTCTTTACTTGATATTGCGCTTCCGGCAAAGCACCCCCGATCCTTTCCAACAATACGGTATATTTCCTTAATGGCGGAACGGGTAAGGGGATTGTCATCTCCTTTTTTAAAAATCACATCCATCAGTGCATTTCCATCACGGTAATAGTTGTTCATAGAGAACGAATCAAGTGAAGCCATATCCGACAGCCCCTCATTTGCAAAGGAAGCGCCCATGTATACATCTGTTGTAAGATCAGGTCCTATTACCACATCCACGCCCTCAAGATCTGAGATTTTACTCCTGATCCGTTTCGCTTCCTGAAGGCTTACGTTCTTTACCATAATCCGGGCCATGCCAGGATATCCGAACTCATCCTCCATCACATCCAGAGCCTGTTTCGTCTGGGCAAACTGGGGCAGATACTTACTTAAATCATAGTTGACTTTTACAAAAGGAAAGCACACTGCGCAAATTATGGTCCCTGCAAAAAAAACACTCTCGATCAATTTTCCTTTAAATACAATAAAATGAACAAATTTGTCAAAAAAACTTCTATTCTTTTCCATATCCCCCTCCATTTATAATCGCTAATCTACTAATGGATACTTTATTGACTTTTGAACACGTGTATATTATAATACTAGTGTACATAACATTCAATAATCAATCTATTTTGATACATCTATTAATAATCACTGAATATTTTCCAGCATAATACTCAACACCATTTAGAAAAACGTCAATTAAAATCAGAAGGCGCGCCAAAGCGCGAGGGGGAGGAATTGTATGGACATGCAAAAGCAGGATCGACGCATACGAAAAACTCAAAGATTATTAAAAGAAAGTCTACTTGAACTTATGGAAAAAAAGGATTTTAAAAATATATCCGTAAAGGATATTACCGAGCTGGCAGATTTAAACCGCGGAACCTTTTATCTCCATTACGCAGATACCTATAGTCTTCTGCAGGAAATGGAAACGGAAGTATTAAGAGACTTTCAAAACATGGTAAATGGCTATCGTGACGCTTTTAAAAAGGCTTCTCTCATGCCAGTAACAATTCCCATCATTCAATATATTGAAGAAAACAAAAAGATATGTAAAATCCTTTTTGAGAACAGTTCATCCAATGATTTTGTTAATCGCTTCCATACTCTTATCTTAAAAAACGGAACTGCCATTATTAAAGAGCAATACCCCAACGCAAAGGATGTAACCTTAAACTATTTTTTGGAATTCATAACCTACGGGCTTACCGGAGTTTTTAAACAGTGGCTCAATACCGATATGCAGCAGCCGAAAGAAGAAGTTGCAGAATTCGTGGATAAGGTTATAATGGGAACTGCAAAAAATCTTTTAACCGCATAATTGTGTGATAAATATAAGACAATCCTTATGTTTCAATAAGTACTGACCGATATATGGTTAGTTAGATTTTGTAACTGCATCTAATCTTTTGCATTAAATATTACATAAGGACGATCATTATGCCTACAAAGAAAACAAAAGAAAAAGTACCTAAAACAAAACAAAAAAAATCAAAAGCTGCAAGAGTAAAGAAAGAAAAGCCTGCAAAAACTGGTAAAAAATCTTTATTGCCGAAAAACAAACGAGTCGTTATCCTATTGGTAGCAGCCCTGTTCATTGTTATTATCGGCGCCGCGCAAGCCATAATTTTATTATCCATGAAAAATAAGAATACGGTAAAAGAAAAGGTGGCCAAAGCACCGGATTATTATTTTTCAAAAGATGAGGACATCTCCTCTTTCACTACAATTGTAGGGGAACGTACCTACGAAGAACCAGCACCTGTTCCCGAAAGCTCAGAGGAGACAAAAAAATCAGAGGCTGAAAAGAAAGAGTCTGTCGATGCCGCAAAGTCTGGCACAGAGGCAGAAGGCAAGGCAGCTTCCGAAGGTGATACAGCTGATGAAGCAAAAGACACCTACAAATATGTACATTTGGAGAATGCCTCAGCAGATTTAAAAACCTATAAGGATTACTTAGAAACCCAGAAAAGTTTTATCGATGTGACCAAGGAAAGCACAACGGCAGAAAGCACGGAAAGTGAAACAAAAAGCGAGAATGCGGAATGTTATCAGCTGGCCGGTCCTTCTTCCGACTCCAAGACCTACCTCTCCATCACGCTGGAAACTGCAGGCGACAGTGTGACTGTGACAGCAGGCAAAGGCAGCGAATCCTGGAACGACTTTTTCAAAAACCAGTGGAATGAGCAGAAAAAAGTAATATCTGATATACAAAAGCAGCCCAAGTCAGAAACTTCCATTGAACAGGCAGAGAACACAGTTCGTTCTCAGGGGCAGGAAAAATTAAAACTTGCAGAAAGCGCAGATTCCTATCAGTTTATAGCTTCTCCGGGAATAACTAAAATCGAAGGAAAGAACTACTACACTGTACGGACTTACAAACGGCTTCCCGACAGTACGCTAGCCTATGTGGCCACTTATTTATGTGATTGCAACGACAACAGCGTAGGCTATCAATTTGACGAGGTAACCGGTCAGACCACCCCACTGGGGTAATCAAAAAGGACCATCGCTCCATAAGTGATTTACACATATGGATCAATGGTCCTTTTTGATAATATCATGATCTGATTATATTCTGGTACCAGTAAAAGCTGTCCTTTGGTATTCTTCTCTGGGTTTCATAGTCTACATAAACAATTCCAAACCGGTCGTCATAACCCTTTTCCCATTCGAAATTATCCAGAAAGCTCCACAAAAAGTACCCTTCCACCTTCGCTCCGTCTGATACTGCGCGCTTCAGTTCAGACAGATGGCGCTCCAGGTAATCAATTCTGGATGGATCGTGAACACCGCCATCTAAGGATATTACATCCAGGGCTGACATACCATTCTCTGTAATAAACAAAGGCAATTGGTAAGTATCGTAAAAGTTCTTTACTGCCCAGTACATGGCTTTCGGAGTAATGGGCCAGCCCATTCCGGTCTTCCCATGTCCGGCCGGTAGCCGACCAAGAATTAAATCACCTGCGTTGGATAAATTAACAGAGGTTCCCTGATAGAGATTCATCCCACAAAAATCAAGAGGCTGGCTGATTAGAAGCCGGTCCCTTTCGGACAATTCTGGTAAGTCTTCCCCAAATAACTGAAGACATTGCCGGTGAAATCTTCCCTTTATAAACAATTCATTCCAGAATGCGGAAGAATGAATCCAGTCTTCCTCTCCTATGGAGTTCTGAAGCTCTTTTGCTTTTGCAGCCAGCAATTCAGTTTCTACCACAGGCCAGTAGGCATTGCCGCAGGTAGGTGCATATCCTACCCGGCAATCCGATACTATTTCCCGTAGTTTCTGGACAGATTTCCCATGTGCCAAAGCAATATTCCTGCACATGGCAAGGATTCTGCCAACCGGATATTTGATTCCCGGAGCATGGGTGCATCTGTCATATCCAAGCCAGGTAAATATCTGAGGCTCGTTAAACGTAATGAAATTCTTTACCCGGTCTCCAAATGCATTTGCTACAACTGCTGTATATTCAGCAAACCAATCAGGGCTGCTGGGATTTAACCATCCGCCCTGCATCTCCAGTTCATTGGGATAATCCCAATGAAACAAGGTCACATATGGAGTAATATGATGCTTTAACAGTTCATCAATCAGATCTGAATAGAATTTAAGCCCCTTTTCATTGACGCTTCCGGTACCATGAGGCATAATTCTTGGCCAGGAAACGGAAAAGCGGTAAGCCCCCACTCCAAGTTCTGCAAGCAGGGCTACATCCTCTTTCATCCGGTGGTAATGATCACATGCCACGTCTCCCGTATGTCCTTCAAAAATTTTGCCTTTCTCTCTTACAAAGACATCCCATACAGACAGCCCTTTTCCATCCTCAAAAGCTGCCCCCTCTATCTGATAGGATGAAGTTGCGGTTCCCCATATAAAGTCTTTTTTCCAGTCCATCGTATTTATCCTTTCACACTACCTGCTGTCACACCGCCAATGATGAATTTTGACAGGCACAGATAGATGATTGCAACCGGAACGATGGCAATGGTAATAAGCATATAAACCTGCCCCATGTCAAATTTTAAGAAATCTGCACTTCGAAGCTGGGCAATCAGGATTGGAAGTGTTTTTTTCGTATTGGATTTAAGGACTAGGGAAGGAACAAAATAATTGTTCCAGGAAGCTACGAATGCAAAGATTCCCTGTACTGCCAAAGCAGGCTTCACAATGGGAATTACAATATAGTTAAAGGTGAAAAATTCATTGGATCCGTCGATTCTGGCTGATTCCACGATTTCTAAGGGCAAATTACTCTGAAAATAAGAAACCATAAAATAAAATACGACTGGTGCAGCCATAGATGGAAGAATCAGTGGAACAAAACTGTCCATAAGCCCCATTTTACCAATCAGGCTTAAAAATCCAAGGGTGGTTACCTGATTCGGAATCATCATAATCAGGATGATAAAAAGATAAACAGCATTTCTGAACTTAAAATCATAGGCGTGAATCGCGTATGCAGTCAGTGCTGATACGTATACCGAAAGAGCTGCAGAAGCACTGGCAATAAATAAACTGTTTACTATTCCACTTACTACAGGCAGATTCTTGTTGTGCAGTACGTTATATAAGTTAGGACCAAATGATTTTCCCGGTAAAAATGAGAATCCCTTAGCTATTTCCGGATGGGATCTGGTCGCATTGATGATCAGGCAATAAAAGAAAAAAAGGCAAAGAAACGATAAAAGCGACAATACAATATAGGCTGCTGCCTTTTTTAAATTCTTCACTTTTCCCATTATCTTGATCCTCCTTTCTCTTTACCTGAACCGGTAAGTATGAAAAATACTACGAGGCTGAGTGCTGCTGTTATAATGAAGAGTATTACAGATAACGCTCCTGCCATACCGTAGTTTTTGCTGTATAAATGATTGTTCAGAAACATAATTAACGTCATGCTGGTCCGGTCAGGCGTACCTTTTCCATTAGTAAGTACCTGGGGTACATCAAACATCTGCAGTCCGCCGATGAGTGAAGTAATCAGCACATAAATAAAAATGGGTTTAATTGTAGGCATGGTAATTTTGGTGAATATCTGAAGAGATTTCGCCCCATCAATGGCCGCAGCTTCAAACAAAGCAGAATCCACTCCTAAAATAGCCGCCATCAAAAGGATGGTCGTATTACCAAACCACATCATAAAGTTCATAAAACCGACCAGTCCCCTGGTTCCCCATACTGTGGTGAGATAACGGATCGGACTGTCAATCAGCCCCATTCTTATCAAAAGATTGTTCATTGGACCGTCATCTGAAAACAGGGCAAAAAACAGCATGGCAAAGGACGCTGCCATAATTACATTAGGAAGATAAATAATTGTCTTGAAAAAAGTACTTCCTCTTAGCTTCATTCTGAAATCAGCAAACCAAACCGCCAGAATCAGGGAAAAGAAAATCTGAGGAATAAAACCGATTATCCAGAGAATCACCGTATTGCCCAGGTATTTCAGGAGATCACTCTGGAAAATAGAAATATAATTTTCAAATCCCACAAAATTAGGTCCGATCTGGGTTAACCCTGAACGGTAATTTTCAAACATGCTGTTATAAAACGTAGTTACCAGGGGGATAAAGGAAAATATTAAATATGTAGCAAAGAAAGGTATTAAAAAAATATATCCCCATTTTGAATAGCTGACTTTCTTTCTGGCTTTTGCCTTTTTTTCTCTTACCATGATGGAGCCTCCTGTTTTCATACAGGGCGGGAAAATCCCGCCCTGTATTTTGCTACTGCTGTACTTCTAATTCCGGATATTTCTCTTGTGCTGAAGTGTAGAAATTCTTAAGTGCTGTATCTTTGTCTACAGTACCGTTAAAATAATCATGCATAGCATTCTGGAAGCTTTCATTCAGACCCTGATCATAAGGAGAAATCTTGCTCATATCGATCTTCTCTGCAGCGTCACAATACATCTGAAGAGGATTCTGTCCGCCAAGGAAAGCTGACTTGTAGTCGCCCTTTGCAAGAGCTTCCATAACTGTCTTATTATTAACAAAGTCATTCTTCTCTTCTACAATTTTCTTCATGGTTGCATCATCACAGCAGATTGTCTTCATGATATCTGCTACGATATCAGGGTTATCAGTACCATTAGCTGCACACAGCCAGGTTCCGCCCCAGTTATAGGATTCTGGTCCAATGGTTGCAGCCCAGTCACCGTAATTACCATTTCCTACTTCCTGCTTTCCGCCGTCTGCTTCTGCTTTTGCAAGAGAGTTTTTAGCAAGAACGAAATCTACGCCCCATGCAGGCATGAAATAACCAAATACTTTTCCTTCAGGTCCCTGTCCGGAAGCCCATTCAGCTGCCCAGAGTGTGGTCTTCTGATTGTAACCGCTGTCTGTGTATTTCTTTGTCTGATCAACCCATTTTTCAAGGTTTGGATCAATGGCTACCTTCTTTCCATTTACCCATGGAGCAGCTACATTGTTAGAGAAAGTACGGTAAGAATCATCATAGCCGGAAAGCATAAAGTAACCTTTGTCTTTCATCTTGGCAGCTGTTTTGTCAAAAGAGTCCCAGTCATTAATCGCTTTTTGAACTTCTGCAGGATCATCGGTTCCAAGTACTGCTTTGGCAATAGAGCGGCGATAGATATAAAGTCCTGGGCAGCCCTGCCATGAAATACCTTTTTGTGCTCCCTTGGAATCCTTAGCGATTACTTTAGTATAGTCATACTGCTTTGACATATCCTGTTCTGTAACACCAACATCCTTTAAATCCATGGTGTAATCAGAATTTACATACTTCAGAATGTAATCTGCTTCAACCAGGAACATATCCACTTTATCATCAGGCTTTGCGTCATTCTGATTTAACAGTGCTTCATCAAGAGCATTCTGATAGGCGTT
The DNA here is from genome assembly GCF_048627165.1 of Lacrimispora struthionigena. Lineage (NCBI taxonomy): Bacteria > Bacillati > Bacillota > Clostridia > Lachnospirales > Lachnospiraceae > Lacrimispora > Lacrimispora struthionigena. The sequence goes on along the minus strand of NZ_JBMBWP010000001.1, from coordinate 1,780,951 downwards.
GTTCTCACTGGGAGTTGTCACAAAATTAACCTTATAACCTGCCGGAAGCTTGGAAGCATAATAATCTTCATATCTGGCTTTGAATTCATCGTTCCAGACATAAATATTAATCACTTTTCCTCCTTCACCACCAGCCTCTTTCTGCGTCTCCGCCTTTGCCTCAGTTTCCTTGGCAGTCGTCGTGTCTGCAGCTGTGCTTCCGCTTTCGCTCGGTGCACTCTTTGAAGAGCATCCGGCAACCAGTGAAGCTGCCATCACCGCGCATAATAATCCGCTTACAACTTTCTTCTTCATATTTCCCTCTCCTTTTCTGATATTACTATCATGAAATATTAGCATTACCAACCGATTCCCCTGTGATCAGTTCGCCTTCCACAATAATCTGTTCCGTGAAAGTCGTCTTAGGTTTATCGATCGTGCTTATCAGTTTTTTAGCGGCCTGCATACCAATTGCTGATGTATCCTGGCGAATGGTAGTAAGCCTGGGGTTTAATATCTGTGATAATCTGCTGCCGTCATATCCGGCAATTGAGATATCATCTGGAACCCTTAAATCCCTCCTCCGGATTTCATTAAGCCCGCCGATCAGTGCGGTATCATCCGGATATAAAATACAGGTTGGTGGATCTTTTCTGTCTAACAACTCACTGGTACATGCCATAGCCTGGCTGACATCCAGATAATCTGCTTCCAGTACATAATCATCTGGTACTGAAAGTTCCCGGCTTTCAAGAAATCGATAGAAGCTGGTGAGTCTGGCTTTTGTAACGGTAGTGCTCGCCTGTCCGTGTATGTAAGCAATCTTTCTATGTCCTTTTTCGTAAACATATTCCATCAGGCTCTCAATGCCCTTTACGTTATCGGACAATACAGAAGAACAGTTTTCATTGATGTGATCGATTGTCACAACAGGAATGTCCCCGTTTAACAGTTCAACCACTTCAGGGTTGTCAAATTTAACACAGGCAATCACCACTCCGTCTACATTTCTGTATTTGCAGTGTTCATAATAGGAAACTTTCTTTTTTCCTATCTGCCCATTAATAAACGTGATATCATAACCCTGCTTTTCAGCCTCTACCTTAAACCCTTCAAGAACCGCGGCAAAATATTCATGGGTCAGACCGCTGTTAGCCTCATCAACGAACAGAACCCCTATGTTATAGCTTCTGTTTGTCTTTAAGGACCTTGCTGCAGCATTGGGAAAATACCCCAGCTTTTCCGCTGCCTGCTTAACTCTTATTTTAGTACTCTCCCCGATGTCGCTCTGATCATTAAGCGCCTTGCTCACTGTGGCAACGGAAACCCCGCAGTGCTGTGCCAGTTCTTTCATAGAAATCATATGTCTCATCCTTTTAACTTAATCGTTTTCGTATTTTCACTATACCCCTTTCTTTGGCAAAAATCAATATGTTTTTTCTTTTTTGTCTAGTTTAAATAGTTTTTATTAATTGTTTTTGTGCATATTTACATCATACAAAAGACTAATATATTTTTTCTTCTATAATTTCAAAGATTCCTCTTGTTTTTTTTCTCAACCCGCGCTATTATGACCGTATAACTCCCTAATATCTTTCTTAATCGTTTTCGAAAAATGTCGTTTTTAGGGATTTGGGTCATCCAACAGGAAGGAGTTATTCAACTATGAAATATGGATATTTTAATGACCAGGACAAAGAATATGTAATTACTTCCCCAGATACTCCTCTGCCGTGGATCAACTATCTGGGAAGCGAGAATTTCTTTTCGCTGGTTTCCAATACCGGAGGGGGATACAGCTTCTATAAAGATGCCAAGATGCTCCGGCTTACAAGGTACCGTTACAATAATGTTCCTCTGGACAGCAACGGACACTACTACTACATTAATGAAAACGGCACTATTTGGAATCCGGGCTGGCAGCCTTCAAAGACTCCCTTGGATTTTTATGAATGCCGTCATGGACTTGGAGTGACCCGTATCACTGGAAAGAAGAATGGTTTAAAAGCCAATGTGACATCCTTTGTACCACTGGGAGACTCCTGCGAGATCAACCAGGTAACATTAAAGAATGAAAGCACAGGGTCCAAAGATTTTACCCTGTATTCTTATGTGGAATTCTGTCTGTGGAATGCCATGGATGATATGACCAATTTCCAGAGGAATTTCAGTACCGGTGAAGTTGAGGTGGAAGGTTCTGTTATTTACCATAAAACAGAATACAGAGAAAGACGAAATCATTATGCCTATTATTCCGTCAATTCACAGATCCAGGGATTTGATACTGACCGGAATACCTTTGTAGGTGTCTATGGTTCCAACCAGAACCCTGCTATGGTGGAAAAAAATGCTTCCGGTAATTCCATGGCAAGCGGCTGGTCTCCCATCGGTTCTCACCGGATCACACTCCATTTAGAGCCCGGAGAGGAAAAAACCTTTGTTTTTGTACTTGGTTATGCTGAGAATGAACCTGATTCAAAATGGAGTGCACCAGATGTGATTAACAAAGCTCCATCTGACGCTGTTCTGAAAAAATACCGCACTGCTGCTGATATTGAGACTGCACTGGAAAAGCTGAAACAGTATTGGACAGATCTTCTATCCACCTACAGCGTATCGCTGAAAGAGGAAAAGACAGCCCGCATGGTTAACATCTGGAACCAGTATCAATGTATGGTTACCTTTAACATGTCCCGTTCTGCCTCCTATTACGAATCCGGAACAGGTAGAGGTATGGGATTTCGGGATTCCTGCCAGGATTTGCTTGGTTTCGTGCATATGATACCGGAACGGGCCAGAGAGCGGATCATCGATATTGCCTCTACCCAGTTTGAAGACGGAAGTGCTTATCACCAGTATCAGCCTCTTACAAAAAGAGGAAACATGGACATTGGAAGCGGTTTTAATGACGATCCTCTCTGGCTAATCGCAGGTGTCAGCGCATACATACGGGAAACCGGCGACTGGGATATTTTAAAAGAAAATGTTCCTTTCGATAATGATGCTGACAGAAGCCAGACTTTAATGGAACATTTAAGACGTTCCTTTGGATTTACAAAAACCCATTTAGGGCCTCATGGACTTCCGCTTATTGGCCGTGCCGACTGGAATGACTGTTTGAATTTAAACTGCTTCTCAACAGAGCCAGGGGAATCATTTCAGACCACCGGACCATCAGAAGGGCCTGTTGCGGAATCGCTGATGATTGCAGGAATGTATGTAAAGTATGGTAAAGAATACGCAGAAATCTGCCGTTTGACGGGATTGGAAGAAGAAGCCATTGAAGCAGAGACTTCTGTAAAAGCGGTTTATGACGCAGTCCTTAAATCTGGCTGGGATGGAGAATGGTTCCTGCGGGCCTATGATGCTGCAGGCAATAAAGTCGGCTCAAAAGAGTGCACAGAGGGGCAGATCTTTATTGAACCTCAGGGATTCTGCATAATGGGCGGTATCGGAATAGAAGAAGGACTGGCTAAGAAAGCTCTTGACAGTGTAGAGGAAAGACTTGATACCACCTATGGAATCGTTCTGCATCAGCCGGCATATCAGACTTACCACAAAGAGCTGGGTGAAATTTCTTCCTATCCGCCAGGATACAAAGAAAATGCCGGTATATTCTGCCACAATAACCCATGGATTTCCATTGCAGAAACCATGATTGGCAGAGGAAACCGTGCATTTGAAGTATACCGGAAAACAGCTCCTGCCTATACTGAGGAAATCAGTGAGATCCATAAAACAGAGCCTTACTGCTATTCCCAGATGATCGCCGGTAAGGATGCTGCTAATTTCGGTGAAGCAAAGAACAGCTGGCTCACTGGTACAGCTGCCTGGACCTTTGTCTGTATCTCCCAGCACATTCTGGGAATACGTCCCGGCTTCCATGGGCTGATTGTTAACCCTTGTCTTCCGGATTCAATCGGGGAATTTTCTGCGATCCGTAAATTCCGGGGTGCTACCTATCACATTCATGTAGTAAGAAAAGGGGAAACAGGCAATAAGATTTCATCCTTCCTGGTAGATGGTTCTGCCATTGAGGGGAATGAGATCCCATTCCAGGCTGGAAAAACAGAATATCGTGTAGATCTTACACTGGAATAAGCAAAAGGGAGAAAGCCAAAATCATGGCTTTCTCCCTTCTCTTTTCTATCCTCTATTCTTTATCATACGCTTCCAGTGCAACGGGCAGCGCCTGAATTACTACATTACCCGCTGCAGGCAGCCCCACCAGAATGCTGCTGATTATTTCCTCTCTTGTGGCTCCATGGGCTTTTGCCATCTGAACGTGGAAAGGCAAACCGCTCTCCAGCCTCATAACAGCCATAACGGCTATATATGCAAGTTCCTCTGTTTTTTTATCAAGGCTGCTCACTGAATCCAGCTTGTGGATCATCTCCATCCATGGGTTCTGAACCTCCGGTACCTCCTGTGCAAATACTGAAAATGCATTACTTACCTGCATACGTTTACTCCTCTCTTTTTTGTGTACCTCTGTTTATTCTTTAGAAAACTCATTCTTCCAGGCGGGCAGCTTCTTCATACTGCTCACTGCAATTTTTTCTGCTGCTGACTCATCAAACCCCTGTGTTTCCATAATAAACTTTGTCATACCGGCTTTCGCCTCTTTAAAAGACCGCATGGTTCCGTCAGGTCTGGCACAATAGACACAGTATTCTTTCTGCTCGTCGCCCTGTGGAAAATCCGATTTCTTTTCCATAGGCATACCGCAGGCAATGCATACCTTCATATCGCTCTCCTCCTCTATTTCGTAATCAGACTTATAAATGTGTGTTTCAATTCTCCTGCATAGCGGGCTAAAACTGGTTCGTCCGGGGAAAAGAAATCCTTATTCCATAAATAATAATGGATCATGCCAAGCCAGTTATTAAAAAGCATATGGACTGGAACCTCTTTTACAGTTCCATTCTTCATCTCCCTTGATAACAGGAGATTGAAATGATGGGCAATCGTAGACTGATTATCCGCATACATATACTGTACCTCTTCTGGCAAAAGGCTTCTCTCCGTAATCAGGCGCAGATAAAACTCCTCATGATCGATGAGAACCTTTAAATGTGCATCCAGAAAATCACTGACACTGGCACTGGTTTCTCCCATATCGTGAAATTCAGCAGCAAGGCTGATCTGAAACTCACCTATGATGCACTCCAGCAAATCATTCAGAGACTGGAAATGGGCAAAAACGGTTCCATGTGAGACCCCGGCCTCTTTGGCAATTCTCGCTGTTGAAGCGGAGAAACCTTCCGTTGCATAGATCCGGTATGCCGTATCAATAATTTTCTGCCTGGTACTTTCTTTTTGTATCTGTCTTTTTGATTTCATATTAATGACCACCAATTCATTGAGTGTATACTCAATATAATCTTTTTTTTCTATCTTGTCAATATTTTTATAGTAAAAATAATTCTGTCATCTGAAAAGAACCGGCTAGCGCTTCTCACCGGTTATACTTAACCCCATAAAATCCTTTACCACTACTCCCCCTTTAAGCTTGCTGCTGTTAAGAAGTTTCTGCATCTCTTCCTGAGTATAAGATGCATACAGCGAAGAAAGAAATCCTGGTCTTATCTCTTTGGGCTTTGTACTGAAATAAATTATATATTTTTTTAAAAAACCGATATCCCGTCTCATATCTGTGATGCAATATCTTCCGCCTATGCGCAGAACACGGTAGATCTCGTTAAAAACCTGAACCGGATTTTCCCACTCATGAAGGGATCCATTGGATACTACGCCATCAAATGCGGCATCCTCAAAAGGCATATTCATTCCATTGCCCTGTACATAACGAGCTGAAATTCCATATTCCCTGGCATTTTTCTCTGCAATACGAATCATGGCAGGGCTAATCTCGCAGCCAGTAAATGTTCTGGGATTTACCTGTTTCGCCAGCTCCAGGCCAACGTAACCAGGGCCGGGGCCTATTTCCAGTATATCTCCCCCATTTATTCCGGAAGCTATCATCTCAGCCACTCCATTCCAGCCCTTATCCCTCATGAGCTTTGCAAACTTATCGAATATCTCTGCTGCCACTTCACTCTGGATCCCCTCATTGGTTTCAATTATTCTTGCTGCTGTCATAACCTGCTCCTTTCTTCCTCATCGCCTCTATGGATTCTTCGGCCCAGCTTAGCTCAGCCTTGTAATGCATCAGATGGTGATTAAATATAATATCAGCATAAATCTTCATTTCTTCCGGTATTACTTTTTCCATCTCTGTTCTGTGATCTTCAATTCCCATAATCACCTTTTTCAACTTGCTCATATGAAGATTCAGACTCTGTAAAAAGTCAGATGCAGTCAGATATTCAGAAAAATAGAATGCGGCGTCAGCGTCAAAAACCGGACGGTAATTCATATCCAGAGTCTGCTTTAGCAACTCCTTAAATTTTTCTGCCCCGCTCTCTCCCACAAAGTAAACAGTTTTTTCAGGTCTGGTACTTTGCTTATCTCTTATGGCTGTTAAAATACCAGAAGCTTCCATCTTCTCAAGATGGTAATACACATTCGGTAATTTGATCCTGGTAAAATCCTCAAGCTGCTCTTCCATGATCTTTTTAATCTGGTAGCCATGCTGCGGTCCAAAGCGCAGTAATATTCCAAGTATATACAATGGTATCATATAAATTCGCTCCTTTTATAGTCAGTACTGACTATTTATAATTCTCATTATACTCAGTACTGACTAATTGTCAATGCTGTTTTTACCTATTTTTTTGTTTTTTCCCTATTCCGCCATTTGTTAGGTATTTGGTCACTCCATTGGCATAAAATGGTTATATACTGTATATAGAAAGGCAGGCTTGTCATGAACAAAATACTGGATAATGATTATTATGACTTTATCATCAGCAACTCCCTGATCCCTTCTAATGACCTTTCAGAAAATGTCACAAAATTAAACAGTGATTATTCTCTGCTTCATCTGGCAAAAAAAAATATGCAGGCCTGCGATTTAGGCTTACATCCATACGAAAATTTTCCTTCCATTTTTACACTGACTTCCACCATATCCTCAGATCCTCCCGACAGTGCCGCCGTTGCTGACCAGCTTCTTTCCAATTATATGGGGCTTGGAATTGTTATTGGTATCATAGATACAGGCATTGATTATTCCCACCCTGCTTTTCAAAATCACGATGGAACAACACGAATACTTTCAATCTGGGACCAGACTGACCAGACTGGTAAGCCTCCGTCTGGTTTTGCGTTTGGCTCTGAATATACGAAAAATCATATTAACACTGCTTTGAAATCTCCTCTTCCATTAAATATTGTCCCTGAAGTTGATACCGTCGGCCATGGCACTGCCATTTCCAGTATTATATCAGGAAGCCGTGATGAGAAGAATTCCTTCGTGGGAATTGTTCCGGAGAGTAAGCTGGCTGTTGTAAAATTAAAAGAAGCAAAAGATAATTTAAAGCAGATTTATTTCATTCCCACACACTCCCTGTGCTATCAGGAATCTGATATTATGCTTGGTATCCGGTATCTTCTGGGTGTGGCGGAACAGTTAAACCGACCTCTGATTCTTTGTATCTGCATGGGCAGCAGCCAGGGGGGACATGATGGGCGCGGCCCTCTTGGTTCTTATTTAGACCAGCTGACCAGACAGCCACGTATTGGTACTGTCATTGCAGCAGGCAACGAAGCGGCCCTTAAGCGGCATTATTATTGTTATTCTCATACACCACCCTTTTACAGCAGCTTTGATCTAAAAGTTGGAATGGAGGACCGAATGTTCTCCATGGAAATCTGGCCATTTCCAGCGGGGCGGATCACCCTTGAACTTTACTCTCCTGATTGTGAAATAGTAAGCAGTCACTATACGTCTATTAATACCTGTCAGACGTTCAGTCTGTTACAGGGACAGAGTTCCGTCTTCATTAATAATATTATTCTGGAAGGTTCTACAGGAGATCAGATGATTCTGGTTCGTTTCAACAATCCGTTACCCGGAATATGGCACTGCAGGGTTAAAAGCGAAGGAAATGAACCCTTCTCCTTCCACTGCTGGCTTCCATCGGGAAACCTTATTACTGCTGATACCTACTTTTATCAATCGAATCCAAATACAACCATTACATCTCCAGGTGATGCACGTGTTCCCCTGACAGTAACGGCTTATAATCAGCTTGATAACTGTATTCTGGAAGAATCCGGCAGAGGATTCTCCCGGTTTGGCGAGATTGTTCCAGATGTTTCTGCTCCTGGTTTTAAAATCCCCTGCGCTCTGCCGGAAAACCGGTACGGTACGCTAACTGGCACCGGTGCTGCCGCAGCTCATGCAGCTGGAGCTGCTGCAATGATAATGGAATGGGGATTTATCAGAGGCAACCATACCCCAATCACAGGGGTGAAGGCAAACCGTATGATAATACGCTGCGCAAAACGCGATAACGCTTACTTTTATCCAAATAACATATGGGGATATGGCAGAATAGACATGCATCATTTTTTTGAACAGATCTCTACTTTTACCTCATAGAAAAAGACCTGTGAATCTGGATTGCTCCTATTTCACAGGTCTTATAAATCACTTTATGAAAATGCAATATTAATATCGATTGGAATATCATCTGCCAGCAGCTGAATACAGAGTATCTGATTGGAATTCATCTTTACGGAAACCTGATCTCCATAGAGCAGCGTAGGAGTTGAAATATCTACTGTAATACCAATGTTGGAGAAAAATGTAGCAGCGTTCGCTGTAAGCATATTGGCCAGTTCTGAAATTGCACTCTGTGCCATTTCATTAAAATCGTCTACTGGCATACCCATCATCATCGTAGATGCTACTTTTTTTGCACTTTCCAGATCAAGATAATAGACAACATTTCCTTTTATCTCTCCTACAATACCAACTGTCATAATGACTCCGGTATAAGTCAGATTGCTATCTTTCAGGCTTAAATTGGTTTTTTCAACTTTTTCAAATCCCAGCTGTGGCATAACGGATAGAAATGCTTCAATAAAAGGATTTATGTATTTTACATCCACTGATCATCACCCCTTTGAAAACCAATATTTAAAAAGATTTCACCAAAATCGGAATCTGCCAGTATGTTTGTTGTTGTATATCCAGGAGCAGTAATATGGATACTTTCACCATGCATGATTGTCGGTGGTGCCACCCGGAGTCCATAAGCCTTATTCATTCTGTTTATAATAGAACAGGCGTTTCCTGATACTATGTTGGTAAACTCTCCAAGTACTGCAAGTACCTCATCAATGCCGGTAGCCTCTCTTTTCATAATGGAAGCTGTCAGCTTATAAGCTGTTTCCATCTTTACATCAATCAGCATTCTTCCGGAAAACTTACCGATAATACCTACGATCACTGCCAGACCTTCTGACTGGAATTCCTGGCTGCAGACATGCTCTTCCTTATACTGGATCAGCGACTTTGTAAGTTTGTTTGTTCCGTCAAGAAGTGCTTCTTTAAAAATCTTAATATACTCACTTGATAAAAAACGAAACAGCTCTTCCGATGACATAACACGGTTTACCGCAGTCATCAGCTCGTCTTCATCAATTGGTTTCTGGACATAAGCTGAAACCTTGTTTTCTTTTGCTTCTTTCACAATTTCATCATCCATCATGGAACTGATAACAATAACTTTTATGTTTCTGTCAATTTCATGAATTGCACGGGTGCACTCCAATCCATCGGTTCCAGGCAGTGTCATATCCATCGTCACAAGCTGAGGCTTTGTTTCCTGTATCACCTGTTTTACTTCTTCCAGTGTCCCTGCTTCTCCAACTACTTCAAGACCGTTTCTAACAAGAATTCCTTTGATAAACGCGATAGAGAAGGGAGAATCATCAACTATAACAACTTTTGTACCCGCCATAGAATAAAGCCTCCTGTAATTAATAATGATTATTACCTTTTGTATTATACAACAATATCATATAATGGCGTATTTTGTCAAAAGGTTTACTTGTCCGATTACAAAGGTTCGTTTATTAAGTCATATTTTTTCCAAATATCACCAAAAATGGTATCACTCATATTTTTCAGCTCATATAATAATAGAAACAATTATATCGGTGAATGATGCTATGTTTGAAAATGACAAGACGGAATTCGATTCTGAAATGACGAATCTGCCGGAATTTCCTTCGGATTTCGGACCAAATCCATTTATTATTGACATGCAGAAAGCAGCCAGACAAAATGACAATTTTCGCACTACATTGTGGACTGGAGACCATCTTCAGGTCACACTAATGAACATCCCAGTGAAAGGGACAGTGGGACTGGAGGTCCATTCAGATCTTGATCAGTTTTTAAGAGTGGAGGAAGGCCTGGGCCTGGTTCAGCTTGGAACTTCAAAGCTTTCCATGGATTCCCAATACCTGGTATTTGACAATTACAGCATATTTGTTCCTGCAGGCATCTGGCATAATATTGTTAATATTGGAAACCAGCCCCTTAGAATGACTTCTGTTTATGCTCCTCCTCACTATGAATGGGGCACCGTACATCCAACCAAGGCCGACAGCATTCAAAACGAAGAAAGCTGATCCGGTTCTTATGAGACATAAAATTACAGCCTGCCCGGTTGAACCAGGCAGGCTGCAGTATTTTGGAATTATTGTGTGACGTTAATAGTAACTGCTTTTGGTCTTGTCATTGCTTCTATGGAATATCTTACCCCCTGAGTTCCCATACCGGAAGCCTTTACTCCCAGGAACGGAAAATGATCTGGTCCTCGTTCTGTCTTGTTATTAATCTGTACCGTTCCCACTTCTAATTTCTCAGCAATGAGAAAGGCCTTATTGATGTCTTTTGTGAATACAGAAGATTGTAAACCATACTCGGAACGGTTGGCGATTTCCACTGCTTCATCCATATTCTTTACCCGGATAATAGGCAGAATCGGCGAAAATGGTTCTTTCCATGCGATTTCCATATCCACTGTCACCTTATCTAACAAGGTAGGATAAACCAGGTTCCCCTCTCTCTTATTACCCACAATCAGTTCAGCCCCTTTGTCGATGGCATCCTGAGTTAAAAACACTGCAAAATCCGCAGCTTTCTGATCAATTAAGGGTGTAACAACTGCAGAATTTCTGGGATCTCCTACGGATAATTTATCAATTCTTGATTTCAACATGGTGACTAACTGGTCTGCTACTTTATCTGTTGTAATAATTCGTTTCACCGCTGTACAGCGCTGTCCGGAATAGGAAAATGCGCCTTCCACAATATTATCTGCAGCATACTCCAAATCTGCATCTTCCAGTACAAGAGCCGCATCCTTGCCACCAAGTTCCAGAAGCAAGGGCGTCATACAGGAGATTTGGGATATGTGCCTGCCCACCTCTGTGCTGCCTGTAAAATTAATAAAATCAATTCCCTGGTGGGTTACAATGTAATCGCCGATCTCACTTCCTTTTCCGGTTACTGTCTGTATCACCCCTGCCGGAAGTCCTGCATCCTGCAATGCCTTTACAAGGTGAAGTGCACTGATGGCGCCCTGTGTTGCCGGTTTCAATATGACTGCGTTGCCTCCCATTAATGCAGGTGCTATCTTAGAGGCCGATAAATTAATTGGATAGTTAAAGGGGGATATTGCCAATACGGTACCAAGGGGAATTCTCTTTATATAGGACATTTTATTTCGTGAGCCCCCTGGAAAATTCTCACCGCTCACTGCAATTCCTTCCAGACTTTTCCCAGCATCTGCAGTAAAACGTAAAAAATCCACAGTTCGTTTGACTTCTGATACGGAAGATTTCTTATCTTTTGCAATCTCCATCATGAGGATATCTGATATTTCTTCTGTCCGTTCTTCCAAAAGCGCTGCAGCCTTATAAAGAATTGCTGCTTTTTCGTATATGGGTACAGTGCCCCACTGGGATTGACCGGCTTTGGAATACCGGATTATTTCATCCACCTCTTCCTTACTGATCGCCTGTATCTTACCCACGAAAGAACCATCCGCAGGTGATGTTATGGTAATGACATCTCCTGATGCAGATTCTGTCCACTGCCCATTAATTAAATTGTTATATATAAGATTCTCATTGCATAATCCAGCCATATGATTCTCTCCTCTCATTTCTTTATAGTTACCATCTGACTATAATATACCAAAAATATAAAATCAAATACCAATGATTTTATATGCTAACAGTATACTGAACATTAGTTCCTAATGCAATAAATTTTTTATTAATTATATGCTAACAGCAATATATATGATACAATTAATATTTAAACGCCGGATACTTTTATATTAGGCGTACAATATTTCTATATACGGGGTGAAATGAGATGAAACGCAGTGTGATATTTTTATTATTTGCAATTACTATTACCATTATGTTATCCAGTTGTGGAACGTCACTGAGCGAAGAGGAAATTCAAAAGCGCAGGGAGGATTATTTAGTTTTAATTGATTCTCACCATGCAGTAGGTTATGATAATAACTTTAAGTTACTGAAAGAGAAAAATTCTATGGAAGAGAATTTGAGAATTTTATGGAAATACTATCTATCAGACCACGATTTCCCTGACAGAGATACACGAAAGAATGTGGAACTGCTTATTAAGCTTGGAAATTTTGACTTTATTGCAGAGGGGCTGCGGTCCAAAGCTGCTCCTGAAAATCCATATTATAACGATTGGCCGCGTGATAGCCAGTATAACACGAAATCAGAAACAGTGTGGTTTGAAGATGATGAAGTGCTTTGGCTTATGCTTCTCTTGCCAGACTCTGATATTCCAGAGGAACACTCAGGGCTTAAGGAGGTTTTGGCTGAATGCGGGAAAAATATTTTAGGAGGAGATCTGGACGAGCCTGCGACAAGCGAGGGCATCTGGTTTTACTATGAAAAAACAAGCCCTGGTTTATTAAAGAAAATAGATCCTAAATTTCTGGAATATTTCTCAAATGAGATTAAAACCGCCTATAAAAATGCAGACGAAGACATTCAAAATCGATTTATAAATGCCATCGACATTGAACAAATCAGGTATATAAAACATAACGATAGTCCGGTCCATGTTTTTTCACTGAACGAAGCAGAACAGCTGATGAAGGAGTTTCCACCTGCAGGCTCATGGGATGGTGGCTATATTCGTATCGTGGATCTTACCTACTGGGAGTGGATTGATAAGTATGGGAAAGGTGACAAAAACATTAATGAATCCGTATATGATGCTTATACATACGCAAGAGAGTCTGATGTTTTAGTTCCTGTTATCAATCCGGTGGATGCGCGTTTTGCAGTTTACGAAGAATATACGGATGGGAAGTATTATGCCACTTACACTGGTAACACAAATTTTGCTGTATATCTTTTAAGCTTAAATATACGCATAGTGGATTTATTAACCGGAGAGGAAATATTCAGCGAGTTAACACTCAGTAATCCCCCTCCTAATGAAATTTCATGGACTTCTTATGGGGGCAACGATTTCAAAATCGTTGACGGCAAATATTTTTACAATGATTTTGATTGGGGCAGGTACGCCGCTGTGATGGAGAAGTACTGTGATAATCCGGTTTCGTCAAGCCAGCAGGAACGGTAACTACATAATTGTTATGAACGTCAATCAGGGAAAGGAGCTCTCCAATGAGAACTCCTTTCCCTGATTTATTTCACTACTACTCCCACCCCATCGGGTATGACTGTTATGTCAGCATCTGACCCTTTTATTTCGAAAGCCCTCTTAAGTGCTTCCTCAAATGTATATGCATGCTGCATATGCATTTTTTTAATCATTTCCGGATCACATAGATCGGAAACCAGAATGACTGTATGCTTTTTAAGTATCCGTGCAAGTATCTGGAACTCCCATTGATCCGGTATTGTTTCTGTTCTTCCGGTCTTCATCACACGGTTAAGAACTTCATCCGGACTCTTTGCATTTGCCATGTTTTCATAGAAGGATTTCCCTCCATGCCCGTCATTGCAGGCAGAGACCATAATAATAACCCCGCCCTCTTTGCACACAGCTTCTGCTGCCGTCATTCCTTTCACAGACTGATATACATTCTGGTCAAGAGGATATCCTCCATTGGAGGTTATGGCGATATCTGCTTTTACAGCCTTGACGGAAGCCAGATCCATAACAAATTTGCAGCCCTCTGCATGTGCCAGCTCGCTGTCTCCTGCGAAGGCATTAATAATATTTTTTTCACTGTCAATGACAACATTCAGTATAAAAGCAAGCTTTGCCTTTCTGGCTGCATAAAGCATATCATTATGAATGGGATTGTTATGAATGACTCCGGTCCTGGCGTACTCGCTTGCTATAAATTCAGAGCAATGGTTTGCCATTACGGTTTTCGCCGATGCCACGCCTGGAAGTACGCTCTTTCTTCCTCCGGAAAATCCCGCAAAAAAATGAGGCTCTATAAATCCTTCTGAAATCAATAACTCCGTTTCCATTGCCAGCTTATTAAGCCAAAGCTCTCCGCCGGAAGGTAGAGTTCCCACTCTCACTACGCTGTTTTCATCTTCTGATAAATGATTGATGATCACTTCATGGTCTGCTATTTCCTTTCCAAACTTATGAATCAGTTCTTCCATCGTATCAGGCCTGTGAAATCCGGTAGCAATTAATATTTTAATGTCAATATCAGGGTTGACCTTTCTGATCCGTTTAAGAAGGATGGGCATTGTCACTTTACTTGGTACGGGTCTTGTATGATCGCTGGTTATAATCACCATGTTTTTTCTGCCCTGAACCAGTTCTTCCAAGGTGGCACTTCCGATTGGGTGATCCAAAGCCCTGTTTACGATCTCCTCCTGACTGCCACAGGCGTGAAAAGTATGGGCTTTTGATTCTAATATTCCAACCAGATTATGATCTGGAATTTCAACCTCTAAAAATCTGTTTGAATACGGAATTTTTATTTTAGCCATAAGATTCCCTCACGATCTTTTTATCAGATTGAATTACTGAAAAATCTTCCCCGGGTTTAAAATATTTCTGGAATCAAATGCCAGTTTTATATTCTTCATCAGTTCTACATATTCCTGACTGTACTGCTCCAGCATATATGCTTTCTTGGCAAAACCAATTCCATGTTCTCCGGAAACCAGACCGCTTAGCTCCCTTGATTTACTGTACATGGCTTCAAATACTTCTGAAAGTTTCTTTTTCCAGGCTTCCTCTGAAAGCTCATCCTTTAATACATATACATGAAGATTCCCATCCCCTGCATGACCAAAACTTCTGATTCTTACTTGAAATCTGTCTTGAAGTTCGTGGGTATATTTAATAAATTCAGCAACTTTATTCCTGGGAACTACTACGTCACATTCATCCATATCTGTGGTCGATGCTTTCACAGCTTCCAAAAATGCTCCTCTTGCAGACCAGACAGAGTCCTTTCTCTCATCTGTATCAACGATAAATACATCGCAGGCACCTTCCTTCAGGCAGATATCCGCCACTTTTTCATATGCCCGTTCGATTTCCTCCCTGGTATTTCCGTCAAATGTCAGTAAGAGATATGCATCGGAAGAATTATCAGGGAATTTCTTTCCTAAGTATTCCTCAGCAGCCAGAATTACCTCTCTCTGCATAAATTCTATGGCAGTGGGAGCGGCTTTTGATTTCACGATTTCCGGAACCGTACTGATTGCCATATCCAGGCTGGGAAATGGAATTAACAGTGATATCGCCTTTTTAGGCAGAGGAAGCAGTTTTAAAATGGCCTTTGTTACAATTCCGAGGGTTCCTTCTGACCCGCATATTAAGTCTTTTATGCTATAGCCAGAGGAGTTTTTTACCACCTTGCCACCGATTTCAAGGATTTCCCCGTTTGGAAGAACAACCTCCAGCCCTCTGACGTAATCTCTGGTAACTCCATATTTAACCGCTCTCATGCCTCCTGCGTTGGTATTGATGTTACCGGCAATCGTCGCTGATTTTTCACCTGGATCTGGCGGATAGAATAAATCATGTTCTTCAACAAATTCACTTATTTCCATTAATAAGACCCCTGGTTCCAGAGTCAGTGTGAGATTTTCTTCATCGATTTCCAGTATCCGGTTCATCTTAGACATATTAATCATAATTCCGCCGTAAACAGGAACAGATGCTCCCACTAAACCAGTACCTGAACCTCTGGCTACAACAGGAATCCTGTGGTCATAGGCATATTTCATAATCTTTGATACTTCTTCTGTTGTAAGAACATCCACCAGGACATCTGGCTTCCGGCTTATTCCGCCCATTTCATCATGGCTGAAATCATCATTAATTTCTTCATCGGTAAATACTCTGTCCCTGCCTAGCAGAGTCACCAGATATTCCACGTCTCCGGTATCAATTTTTTTATAATCCATCACATTTATTCCCTCCTTGATTCGTAATTTTTCTATCAGCAAATCGACCCGCATTCTATGTAATAATTGTTAACTACGCTCCTGTACACTTTAATTCTTTCACAAGCTGGGGAACGATTTCATAAATATCTCCCACGATTCCATAATGTGCTGTATGAAAGATCGAGGCGTTTTCGTCTTTATTGATAGCAAAAATACGATCTGAGTGATTCATTCCAGCCACAAACTGAACGGCACCGGATATTCCCAGGGCAATGATCAGCTTTGGCTTCACCGTTCTTCCGGAAAGACCAATCTGCTTCTTTGCCGGAATCAGCCCAGCCTCCACAAGAGGTCTTGTTCCAGCAATCTGGGCATGGAGAAGATCTGCCAGATCCTGCACCATCGCCATGTCTTTTTCGGATTTTATAGCTCTGCCTACTGCAACGATTACCTCTGCATCAGATATGTTTTCTTCAACTTTTTTCTTTGTAACCTTTAAAACCTCTATCTGGGATTTTAATTTTTCCGGTTCCAATTCACATACCGTTATTGTTCCCTTTGGATCCCTCTGTCTTTCTGGTGCATTCATAATCTTATATCTTACCGTTGCCATCTGGGGTCTTGTATTGGGGCATATAATCTGAGCCATAATATTGCCGCCAAAGGCCGGTCTGATCTGAACAAGATCTGTGTTTTCCTTCATTTCAAGTATGGTGCAGTCAGCCGTTAATCCGGTTCTGAATCTGGTAGCTACTCTGGGAGCAAGAGATCTTCCCGTGGTGGTGGCCCCCACCAGTATGGAAGATGGTTTTACTTTATTTATAAAGTCTTCCATGGCTGCCGTGTAAGTTTCGATTCTGAAATCCTTTAATTCTTTGTTATCGTATACAAAGACTTCATCCACACCGTAATGCAGCAGCTCTTCTGCTTTCTTTTTTATATTGTGGCCGATAAAAACGCAATACACTGGAAAATCAACTATTGAAGCAAGCTCTCTGGCTTTTCCGATCAGCTCCATTGTCACCGGATGAATGGTTCCTTCTACATGATCAACATAGACGGCAATCCCTCTCCACAGGCTCTTATCAACCTTTTTTGTCTCTGTTTCAATAAATTCCATTACCCCTGCCGGACCCTTTTTCACACATATCTTACACATCTTACAGCCTGCATTCACCTGCACTTTTCCATCTGTGTATTCTATTGCTCCAAAAGGACAGACTTTTAATAATTCTTCAATATTTGACTCATTCACATTCTCCTGGTTACATATTAACTTGCCCATAAAATCCCCACCCTTCTTTATATGAATTTTAACTCTTTCAGTTTTGATGCCATCTGTAAGCTGAGTTTATCGCCGGTTCCAGTCCATATCTCTCTGTCATTGTTGACGGATGGGGGGAATATTCTCTCTACCTGTGTGGGGGAACCATTTAACCCATATTTCATCTCATCTTTATCTTCAAAATCATTGATGGTCAGGATTTTGATTTCCTTGTCTTTTGCCTCTAACTTTTTCTTATAAGATGGCAGTCTTGGCTGGAAAATATCTTTCTCAACGGTGATTAAACATGGAAACTGGATTTCGGCGACTTCAATGGTGTCCGGCATATCCATTTCTACTATGATTGATTTTTCTTTTATTTCTACAATCTTTAAAACGTTGGTAATATGAGGGATTCCAAGATATTCCCCCATCTCTGGTCCTACCTGAGCGGTATCACCATCTGTTGTCTGCTTTCCGCATAAGATAAGATCAAAATTCCCCATTTTTCTCACGCCCTGGGAAATGGTATAAGAGGTAGCAAGTACATCTGCTCCTGCAAACTTTCTGTCCGTTATTAAGGCTCCGTCGTCTGCTCCCATCATATATGCTTCTTTAATTACCTCTTTCGCCTGAGGCGGTCCCATGCTGATCACCTTTACCAATCCGCCCTGCTGCTCTTTCATTTTCAGTGCGGTTTCCAAAGCATACAAGTCATAGGGGTTCATTTTTGAATCTACACCATCTCTTTTTAAAACACCAGTTACCGGATCCACTTCAACTTTTGATGTATCCGGAACCTGTTTGATACAGACTAAAATATCCATACGTATCCCTCTCTTTCTATGTATTAAATATAGTGTGGCAAATCATACAAACGTAATATGGATTTGTATTGCTTTATTGGTATAATGGTCTGACCACTTATTGCCATAATATCACAATCTAAAAAAAACATCTATACATTTTCAAAAATTTTAGTAAAAATATAAAAATAAAAAGGTCAGAGCGGCTCATCATTTTGATTTTAAGCCGTTCTGACCTTGTACCGTCAGATTCAGATCACTTCTAGCAATACATCAATAACCCCACCGCACACCATGCCTTCCTCTTCTGCATCTGCTCCGGTCATATCCACATGGAAAAGCTGAGACTTCTCCCTGTCACTGTGAAGCATCTGGAATGCGATCTGAAGAACCTCTGACTCCATGCAGCCGCCGCCGATGGTTCCAATACACCTTCCTTCCGGCGTTACCAGCATCTTTGTGCCAACCTCCCGGGGAGCTGACCCTTTTCTTGACACAATGGTAACCAGAACGTTTCGTCCTGTTTTTTCTTCCGGTTTCAAAATGGCATGCAATATATCTTTGGAATATCCGCTGGAGCGCATCTTCTTGTTCTTCACTTCAATGATTTCTGCCATAATTGCAATTCCGATTTCAACTGGAGTTTCCGCATTGATACTCAGGCCTATGGGACTGTATAACTGATCAAGAACTGCCTTATCGCACCCGTTTAGCAATGCAGTCTCTTTTACCTTTGCCACCCGTGCCCGGCTTCCAATCATTCCAATATAGGAATGTTTTTTCCTGGCAATCAGTTCCAGACACGTCTGATCATAGCGGTGGCCTCTTGTTACTATAACAAAATACGTATTGCTGCTTCCCTCCACCTGGCTCAGTCCCTGCTCAAATGGTTCACAAATAACCGTTGTCGCTCCTGCCCGCCTTGCATTGTCTGCAAATTGGGGGCGGTCTTCAAGTACGGTGACTTCACATCCCATCATGAGACCAATCTGTATTACCGGAATTGAGACATGACCCGCACCGCATATCACCAGATGAATCTCCCGGCCCAGCCAGTCACAGTAAATATGCCTGCCATCAAGAGTAATCAACCCTTTTTTGCATTGATCTTTATCACTTGCCACGTTCCATACCATTTCAGCATGACCAGAAAAATAACCGGACTCTTTCGTCTCACAAATAAGCATCCCATCAGAAAATAACGCCTTCTGCCCCAATGCTTCTCCATCGATCACTGTCGCAACCATATTTCTTTTATTGGGATCACAGTCTGCAATGGCTTTGTATAATTCCAACATATTTTTTCTCCTTATCATCAGATCATTTTAATATACTTGTTGGTGTAATCAAGATGCTGACGCATCGCTTTACGTGCTGCAACAGAGCTGTGCATTTCAATGGCCAGATAGATTTCCTTGTGTTGTAACAAAAGTACTTTCTTCTTTTCCTGGTCTGCTATGATTAATTTCCTGGTATCTTTAATGAAATCATCTACCAGATGTGAAACGGTTCTTAGAATGTTAAAAATCAACACATTTCCTGAGTACTCTGCAATCTTATAGTGCAGTTCTTTATCAATCATTGCACTCATTTTTTCATCTGTACAGTTTTCAAACCGTTCCATGATTTCTTTTAATTCCCCTAATTGTTCATCCGTTATTCTCTTGGCAGCCAGACCGGAAGCCTCTACCTCCATGATCTTTCTTAATTCCAGTATGTCTTCCGGATTGGTTCCTTCCAGTGTATACATGATAGATAAAGGTTCAAACAAATTATCCTGAAAGCTTGATTTAATAAAATTTCCTTCTCCCTGCCTGCACTCGATTAATCCAATGACTTCCAACGCCCGGAGAGCTTCCCGGATTGACGCTCTGCTCACCTGTAATTCTTCAACTAAATCTCTCTCAGAAGGAAGCTTGTCTCCTTTTTTCAAAACTCCGTTGTCAATCATTTCCCTGATCTGATCCATTACCTGTTCATAAACCTTCGTGTTTTTAATTGGGCTGAACATCTTATCCTCCTGCTTGCTGACATGCTTAGTCATATTATACAATTAATACCATATTAATTCAACATAATCGGCAGGTCAAGCATGTATGGAGGAGAAACATCCGGAGTTATTCAAATATTATTTTCTTGCTGCTATTGTGAAAATAGGGGTCGGATTATAGAATTGGTTTATTTCACTGTAAATTCTCTCTCCCACCTGTTCATCCAGCCTGATCTCCTTAAATCCCGCAGATTTCAGAAGCTGAACATCCCATGCAGGTCTTGGATTTGAGATAGGACGCAGTTCCGTTTTTAAATGTTCATATGCACTCCACTGTTCCTGTGTAATCTTTGAATGTGCATGATTTTCCGGAAGTTTTTGCTGTTCATTCTCTCTGCTGTAATCTCCGTCAAAATTAATGAGGACGCCATCCTCCTTCAAAAGACTATGCCATTTCTCATAAGCTTTTTTAAGATCCGGCAATGTCCATGCCACATTTCGGGTGACAATCGCATCGAAGCTGTTATCTGGAAAATCCGGCATCTCTGCATCCATCACATAAAATTCAGCAGGTATCCCAAGGATTGCCGATGATTTTCTTGCTTCCAGGATCATTTTCTCAGTGAGATCAATCCCCGTCAGATCGTGGCCTTCCGCTCCGAGTAAAAAGCAGAAGAAACCTGTTCCTGTACCAATATCCAGTATTTTAAGACCTTTTTTAGCAGGAAGATAGGTTTGAAGCTCCTTCAGCCATCGCCCGCGCATATCAGAATTCAGCTCCTGTATTTTTAGTTCATTAAACATCTCTGCGCGTGAGGACCAGTAGTCCGTCATCTCTTCTTTAATTTTTTTATTTAAGTTTATGTCATTCACTTCACTCATAAGTAACTGCTCCTCCAATGCCTGCTATTGATTGACCGTTGTATTTTCATCAACCCAGTAGAAATCTGCAGGGGTAGAATTAATTCCGTCAACATGTTTTTTCATAACAAAGTTCATGATAGGATAACAAAAATAAATTGCTGCCCCGTCGTTTAAAAGAACCTGCTCTGCCTGTTTAATCAAATCTTTTCTCTGTTTCGGATCTGCGCTTACATGCACCTGGTCCATCAGAGAATTGAACTCTTCGCTGTTATATCCAGTGGCATTATAGGTACCGCCCGTTTTAAAATAGGTATTGATTTGATTCTCAGGGTCTCCGCAGTTCATGATGTTAATGCTCATACAAAGCAAATCATAATCACCCGTTTTTTGCATATCCATAACAGTCTGGGTATCATGGACTTCCGGGGTGACTTTGATTCCCACCTCGGCCATTGCTGCCTGAGCTGCCTCCACAACAATCTGCTGTTCCGGACGCCCGGTATAATAGACGAAACGAAGACTTAATGGCTCTCCAGCCGGAGTTTCACGGAAACCATCTCCGTCTGTATCGGTATAGCCTGCTTCATCCAACATTTTTTTTGCATTCTCAGGATTGTAAGAGTTGGGATCCGTCAGTGTATCATATCCATAATCGGATGCGGAAGTTATCAGTGTTTTCCCTGGAACATACTGATTTTTCAGCAAAATTTTGCAGTAAGAATCTTTGTCCTGCATTTGAAGAACTGCTTTACGAAGTACTTTGTCGCCCAACGGTCCGTTCTGGTTCATAAAACCGATGGTAGTACGCCCACTGGGGTTTGTTTTAATTTTATAATCGCCGTTTTTTTCAAATGTACCAATATCATTCATGCTGACATTATAGACCGCATCGAAGTCACCTGACTGAAGTCCCATGCTGATTGTGGACTGATCCTCAGAATAAACAAATTCAATCCGATCCGTCTTTACTTCTCCATTCCAGTAATTCTGGTTTTTAACTACCACACATTTCTTTGTGGCAGTATCAAACGATTCACATACATACGGACCAGTTCCGATTGGACCGTTATCCCCGATTTTGCTGTTATCAACCGATGTGTCTATGATACAGAATAATGGGTCAGCCAGCTTATTGGGCAAAATGGGCTCAGGCTTTTGGGTGGTAATCACCAGCTTTTGGCCGTCAGCTTCTATGGAAACAGGGGTGAAATACTCCACACCCCTTTCCCCATTCTCAAAAACATTCTCCAGAGATTTTTTAACGGCCTCTGCATCCAGCTTGTTTCCGTTGGAAAATGTCACATTGTCTTTTATATTAAAAGCCCATACCGTATTGTCCTCATTGGAGATATAATCATTCTCTGTAAGCCAGCCCGTTATGGAATAATCATCATTCATTTTTGTTAAAGTCTGGCAAATGCCATAGCGTACCGGATACCAGCCATTATAAGCCTTAATGGGGTCCATGATACCCGCTGACTGACCGCTTCCGATCACCAGTGTCTTTTTACCTTCTTCTGCGCCAGTTGATGTCTTCCCAGTGCCTGCGGCAGCTCCGCATCCAGACAACAAGCTGCCCCACATAGCTGCTGACACAAAAACTGCAATTATTTTTTTAACTCCTGCTTTCTTCATTTATCCTCCCGGTATTTAAAACGATTAAATTGATGGCATGCTACCAGATGATTGGGTTCTACCTCCCATAACCCTGGTTTTCCTGCCCTGCATACATCCATACAATGATTACAGCGGTTTTGGAAAGGACAGCCCTTTGGTATATTCAATGGACTTGGTATTTCACTATCCATGCTGACTATTTCCTTTGAAAAATCCATTTGAAGGTCAAAAATGGAATCCAGTAACGCCTGTGTATATGGGTGTGCAGCTTTTGTGCTGACTTCTTTTCCGCTTAAAATCTCAACAACATTGCCCAGATACATAACTGCGATCTGGTGTGCAAATTGCTGTACCAATGCCAGATCATGGCTGATAAAGCCTATGGATATCTGTTTCCTCTTTTGCAGATCTAAAAGCAGTTCCACAATTGTCTGCTGCACAGAAACATCAAGTGCTGATGTTATTTCATCACAAATAATCACTTCCGGTTCCAGCGCCAATGCTCTGGCAATACCGATACGCTGCCGCTGACCGCCACTCATGTCATGGGGATAACGTTCTGCAAAGCTGCCCGGAAGTTCTACCATTTCAAGAAGTTCTCTGGCTTTTGAATCCACTTCATTTTTCTTAATCAGATTAAAATTTAAAAGCGGTTCACAAATTATTTTTTTCACTTTCATCCGCGGGTGAAATGCTTCTCCAGGATCCTGAAAAATCATCTGAATGTTTCTGCGGTTTCGACGCAGTTCTTCGCCTTTTCGCTCTGTGATATTTTTTCCATGAAACAATATTTCCCCGGAAGTCGGTTTTTCCAGCCCCACTGCCATTCGCATAAAAGTACTTTTTCCGCAGCCACTCTCTCCAACAATACCAAGGGTCCGGCTCTTATAGAAATTAAGGCTGACATCATCACAGGCGGTCAGAATTCTATTCCCGGATCGTTGATATGATTTTGTAAGATGCCTGGCCTCAATAATCAGATCATCCGGTTCAAACATAATAATAACCTCCCAGTGACGGCACCGCAGATAAGAGCTTCTTTGTATATTCAGCCTGGGAGTTATACAAAATGTGATCTCTGTCACCGCTGTCTGTTATTTTTCCATCTTTCATCACCACAATATGATCCGACATATATGCCGCAAGAGCCAGGTTATGGGTTATCATAATAATGCTGGTGCCGTATTCCTCTCTCAGTTTCATCATCTGGCGGATCATCTGCGCCTGCATTGTGATATCCAGTGCGCTGGTAGGCTCATCAGCAAGCAGCAGCTTCGGTTTAAAAATCATGGCAAACGCGATTCCAACCCGCTGTTTCATACCGCCGGAAAGTTGAAACGGATAGGATTTCATGATGTGCTCCCCATCAGGCAGACACGCACACTCCAGCATCTGTACTCCTT
The DNA here is from genome assembly GCF_048627165.1 of Lacrimispora struthionigena. Lineage (NCBI taxonomy): Bacteria > Bacillati > Bacillota > Clostridia > Lachnospirales > Lachnospiraceae > Lacrimispora > Lacrimispora struthionigena. The sequence continues at coordinate 1,756,708 of NZ_JBMBWP010000001.1, read as the reverse complement.
TTTCCCATGCTTCTTTTCTGCGATAATCTCCATGGGCACAGATGTATTCTACAAACTGGGAACCGATTGTACGAATTGGATTCAACATCGCTCCTGAATCCTGAAAAATCATGGAAATTTCTGTGCCATAAATCTTTCTCCAGTCATTTGCAGTATAGGATAAAAGGGATTCTCCCTCAAAGAAGATATCTCCCTGTGCTACCCTTCCCTGTCCCGACAAATTCCCCATAACTGCACGGATAACGGAAGTTTTCCCGCTTCCGCTTTCTCCCACCAGACAACAGATTTCTCCCTGTTTTACAGCCAGGGAGAAATTTTCAACTGCTGGTTTGCCGCTTTTACTATAATTAACCGAAATATTTTGTATTTCCAGCATAATTTCCTCCTGCTGCCGGTCTTTCATCCATCACTCAACGGATCCAGGATATCTCTCAGACTATCCCCCAGCAAATTAAATACAGCAACAACGATAAATACAGCCAGACCCGGAAAAAACATCATCCACGGAGCGGTCTGTAAATAAGAACGTCCCTCATTAAGCATCATCCCCCATTCGGGGGTTGGTGGCTGTGCTCCAAATCCAAGAAAGGAAAGTGCAGCTATTTCAAGCATCATCGTGCCAATATCTGTAGCAGCCGTAACAATCAAAATAGGCATAGTCATTCTACATATATAGTTTCTAAGGATATAACCAGTCTTCGATCCAGTCAGTACAGCTGCCGACATATAATTCTTATGCTTTATTCGAAGTACCAGACTTCGGGCGAGACGCGCATACTTTGTCCAGCTGACAGCTACAATTGCAATGATGGCATTCAAAAGACTGGGGCCGAGAATACCGGCAATTGCGATTGCCAGTACAAGTCCGGGAAATGAAATCATCATATCAGAAATTCTCATAATAACAGAATCGGTGATCCCGCCGAAATAGCCTGCAAAAATGCCAAGTGCCCAGCCAACCAAAAGTGTAATCACCACTAAGAGCAGTGCCGAAGTCAAAGATGTTCGTGTTCCGTATATAACTCGGGAAAACAGGTCTCGTCCCAGTTTATCTGTTCCAAACCAGTGGTTTGCATTCGGCGGTTGTTCTGCGTTTGCTATCACCGCTTCGTACGGATTATGGGTGGCTATAAAAGGAGCAAAAACAGCTGTCCCAATAACAACAAGAGCTAAGATACAAAAGACCGTAAACTGTTTATGATTTTTGCAAAATGTAAGTATCTTCTGTATGTTTCTCACCTCACTTTCGTCCTGGGGTCCAGCTTCTCATAGGCAATATCAACAATCAGATTAATCACCATATAGATCAGGGCAACCCATAGAACATATCCCTGAATCAGTGGATAATCTCTGGCGGCTACTGCAGATACAGCCAGATTGCCTAACCCAGGGTAAGAAAAGATGACTTCTACCACTGCGGTTCCTCCAAGAAGGGATCCAAAGGATAATCCCAGCAAAGTAACTAACGGAAGCAGTACATTAGGAAGGACATGTCCAAAGAGAACCGTACTTTCCTTTAACCCTCTGGTCCGTGCACCTACAACATAATCCTGATGTAATTCTTCCAATACGGCAGCACGTATCTGCCTTGTATATTTTGCTGTCATGGGAAAAGCCAGAGTGACAGCCGGTAGAATCATTTTCTTAAACCCAGTGTCAGATGATATGACAGGAAGCAGCTTAAACTTCAGTGCAACAATGTAAATGAGCATCACGCCAAGCCAGAAGCTTGGCAATGAAACTCCCACAAATGAGAAGGCTCGTATGATATAGTCAGACGTCTTATTGTGTTTTACTGCTGAAAGAACACCAAATGGAACGGAAACTGCAAGCATGAGAATCATTGAAAATAGAGTAAGTTTTAATGTGGGCCACAGTCTTTGGAGCAGCAGAGACACAACCGGTTTATTCAGTGAATAGGAAGTACCCAGATCTCCGTGAAGACTACTGAATAACCAGTTGAAATACTGTACCGGAAAAGGGTTGTTTAAACCCATTTTCTCCCGCATAGCCTCCATCACTTCTTCACTGGGAACACTTCCGTTTGCGGCATACATTGCCTTTACAGGATCACCGGGCGCAAGATAAGTAAGACCGAATGTCAAGAACCCAATTCCAAACAATACGATGATAATCTGCAAGATACGACTGGCTATGGTTTTCTTTGTCACCTTTTATCCAATCCCTTCATCAACATTTTGTGGCACAAATCTCAAATAAGGGAGACTCACCGTAGAGATCCTTTTCCCATTCCTCATACACGTTTTCTCCAATATTATCCTGTATCTGTACACTCATGCCAATATTCTCAAGTGTCTGTTTATCCCATACCGGACGCAGTGTACTTGTCAGCGGAGAGGCTGCAAAGAATTCCATATTTTCAATTGCTACTACCTCTTTTTGTCCATATTTATGTAAGTGACGTTCTTCTCTTTCTCTGACACGCTTAAGTTTTTCTTCATCAAAGAAATGAAGATGCCAGTTGGCGTCATAAATTAAGAGCTTTCCGTTCCGCTTTAAGATCCTCTTCCATTCATTGTAGACTTGTTTGGGATACTCCAATGTCCAAGTCACATTTCTTGTAACAATCACATCAAATTCTTCGTCCTTAAACTCCAGCTGATTTAAATCCATTTTCTTAAAATCTGCTGACACTCCCAGTTTTTCTGCATTATCTTTGGCGCATGCTATCATTCCGTCCGAATAGTCAATTCCAGTCACCTGTTGTCCTTCCTCGGAAAGAATACACGCAAAAAAGCCGGGTCCTGTGCCGGCATCCAATATTTTTAACCCTTTTCTTCCATTCAGATGTTTTCCAATCTGTCTTTTCCATGCATCTTTTCGAAAGGATGCCAGCTCTGAAACTATGTAACGGTTATAGTCCTCCCCATCTCCCCATGGTTTCTGTCGTTCATCTCTGTTCATAATTCTGCCCCCAGTTCTGTCTGTACAATGTAAAACTACGCAAATGTACCATTTTCACATAGTTGCAATTATACTTTAATGTGGATTTACCCACAAGCCAGGGGAGGGGATATTAATTCCACTAATTTCATATCAGTCGCCTCTAAAAAAAAGAAAACCCGGAGTCTATCCACTCAAGGTTTTCTCAAAATCAACTTATTTGTGTTCCTTCCACATACATTCCGTGATATTCATCTGTGTAAACAATGCTTTAAAGGAAGAGTCTTCCGGGCTGCAGGCATAGATCCCAAAAGATATCTCTCCTGCACCTTCCCACATATGGCAGATTCGCATCTGCTTAAAGTTCACTCCGTCCAGACTGCATTCGATGCAATAATCAGACTCCCGCCTGCTTAACCGATACCACATTTCTTTTATAGAAGCATCAATATCTGTAGTTGCCCAATCTGAGTAACCATGGTTTGTGACAACACTACCAAGCCGCTGAAATTTTTCATTTTCATATTCAACAGATGCCTTCAGCCAGTTCTCACTGTCCAGATACATGACTACGCCACACTGATCAAAGCGGTGGTGGCTTGCAAACTCTGTTTTTACAACAAAGGAAAAATACGTTTCTTTTGTCTTCAGCTGAAGAACCGGAGCATTGTCATTCTGAAAACCATAATACGTGCGCTGCCATAAATCGGTTCCAGGCTCCGTAATCAGTTCAATTCTGTCATCAGAAATCTCGCAGGTTTTCAGTTCTCTGATCCAGTAAAGATTACCATCCGTAAATTTTCCAATAAATTTTGCTTTTTCCTCCACAGAAGATTCCCCCTCACTTACAAAATATTGAAGATAACCGTTTTTTCTTTCATGGATATCTTTCCTACCTGATATCCATATTCAGCCAGTTCTTTCTTATATGTTAAAAAAGAGTGGTCTAAAGGAATTCCTGCAATCTCGCCGATCTCATCAAACGTAAGTTTAAAGGACGGACTGCCATTTTTCTGCACATATTCCCATAAAGCATTGTATTTACTCATTTTGTATCACCTCTTTCAAGCTGTAAGCCTTTATACCAAAAAGAACAAAATTATTATTTAACTATTTGCATCTTTATTGACCGATCTGCGAACCGATGAAATCATTGGCGTAAAATACTTTCTCCAAAACCTGTTGGCAAATGGATTAGCCGTTTCAAAATCAACGTGAATCAACTCAACCAAATGACTGCCACAATACTCCCCTATTGTATTTAACAAATGTACACCTATCTGTTTTCCCCTGTACTCAGGCTTTATATATGCCCCAAGTTCATCGATCAGACCACAGTTCTTTACTGTTAAATTTTCCAAATCATTTTCTGAGGCTATGTTTATGTTCATAAATCCAATGATCTTATTACCGTCACATGCAATAAATATGTTATCACGACTTATTAATTCACGAAGTTTTTCGCTGGAAACTGATTCCCGTTTTAAGAACAACGGCTCCATATTGTAATATTGAACAGATTCATCAACAAGTGACTGCATTTCCTCTAAATCATCTGAAGCAGCAAGTCGTATTTGATACGGACAACTCTGCAAGATTTCTAATGAGTTTAATCGTGAATAGGAATCAGCAAGATATGACCCAAACCCCATATCGTATAAAAATGTCTTTAATCTTATATCCTGATCGAAGAACATCCACAAATGATTGAATATATCATTTTCAACCCATTGTTTTGATACATATTTATAAAGTGCAAGATATATCTGCTCTTTATGAGCTTCCTTTGCAGCATGGGAGGTGATATTGCATAGTGCTGATTTTTCATTGTGAAAATCAAACTTAAAGTAACCTATAAAACCAATTAATTGACTGCCCTGTTTTGCTGCCACAACTGTTTTATCTTGAATCTGGCGCTCAAGTAAACACTTAATTTCTGTTGTATCTGTAAACCAGTGCTGCGGAAACTCTTCTTTATTGCAATATATCTGATATTGCTTTAACCAAAGTTCAACTGCCTGATCAATGTCTTCTGTTTGCATTTCGTTGATTATAAGTTCTAAATACATATTAAATCCCCTCTTTCTATGATACGAGGGCTATTGTAAAAGTGCCCTCCTAAATAATATTTTAAACATATCAAAATCCTCCTCTCCTCATTATTTATTATATCGCTTACGCGTTATAACCAATGTACCCTTTTCTTTCAATCCCATCTGGGGATATTTTATCCTCACTACCATTATAATACCATGAAAATGTCTTACAATCCAGTAAATACGGCAATTGCAGAGACTACATAAGAACTTAAACAATTTCAGCAATGAATATTTTCAATCTTTTATCAAACAATAATAAAAATAAAAGGAGGCGTTACAATGGCCGTAGCTCATAAAAGTGCAATTAGTGTAGGAATGCTCTATATCCCCGTTGGATTATATAAAACCACAAAAGATATTTCTGTTAGTTTTAATCAGCTTTGTAAAGATACTCATGAGCGGGTAAAATACAAAAAGATCTGTCCCTCCTGTAATAAAGAGGTGGAACCTGACGGAATCATTAAAGGATATGAATATGAAAAGGGTAAGTATGTTACATTTACGGAGGACGAACTGGAAAAAATCAAGACCAAGAAAGATAAAACGATCCATATTGAGCATTTTGCAAAATTAACCGACGTGGATCAAATTTATTACGAGAAGAATTATTATGTTGTTCCTGAGCCGGGAGCAGAAAAAGCCTGTGAATTACTGCGTCAGGCGATGCTGTCACAAAAAAAGGTTGGTATTGCAAAAACAGTAATCGGATCGACTGAGAATTTAATGGTTTTGTACCCGACGAAAGATGGAATTATTGCAAAAACTCTTTTCTATCAGGCAGAAATTCAGGCTGTGCCGGTTGCAACAGCCAAGGCCGAGGTTAATAAAGCTGAAATAGATATGGCGAAAACTTTAATTGATTCCATGACTTCAACATTCGATCCTGGTCTTTATCATGACGAGTACCAGGAAAGACTGCGCCAGGCGATTGAGACAAAAATAGCTGGTAAGGAGATTGTAAACGCGGATACGGATGGTCAGAATAATATTATTGACCTCATGGAAGCAATGAAAAGATCGGTTGAAATGGCAAAAGGTACGAAAGGTTTGGCGTAATGGATCTGTTTGACAGTAAAAATGTAAGTCCTATGCTGATATCTGAGATGCAGGCCCCATTTGACTCACCTGACTATATATTTGAAATAAAATGGGACGGTATTAGAAGCATGTCATTTTTGAACGATAAAACAGACATGCGAAATAAAAGAAATAAACTTATGATTCCCCTCTTTCCGGAATTGGAAGATTTATATAAACAGGTAAAGGAAACGTGTATCCTTGACCATGAATTACTTGTGCTGAAAAATGGGATACCTGATTTCTATGAAGTCCAGAAAAGAGCTCTGATGAGTAATCAATTTAAGATTAAATTGGCTGCTGATAAATATCCGGCCAGCATTATTGCCTATGATATCCTGTATTATAAAAATAAAGATATCACGATGCTCCCACTCTTAGAGCGAAAAAAATATTTAGATGATGTTGTGATGGAAAATAATCTGATCTCAGTATCCCGATACATTGAAAATAATGGAATTATGCTATTTAATCTTGTAAAAGAAAAAGGGTTGGAAGGAATTGTTGCTAAAAGGAAAGACAGCCTGTATTGGCAGGGAAAGCGATCGAAAGACTGGATTAAGTGTAAAATAATGGCTACGGATGATTGTGTTATTTGCGGTTATATACCAAAAGAGAATAACATGACCAGCCTAATACTGGGTCAATACGATGACGATTTACTAGTGTACAGGGGGCATGTTACCCTGGGAGTAAGTCTCCGAATATTAAATGAACAAAAGTATCAGATAATTGACTATCCGCCTTTTGGGTATGTTCCTAAAGGGAATGATAATGCTGTCTGGCTGGCGCCAGAGCTGGTATGTATTGTGGAGTCTATGCCAACCCCAAAAGACAGCTTCCGCCAGCCAGTATTTAAAGGAATCAGAGACGATAAATTACCAATCGAATGCAAGGTAACGGCGGATTAGATCTGCTATAATCCCAGCATCGCCCACTGATAGGTATCATAAGCCTGATACAAATCATTGTAAGTGCTCTGTTTTTCACTCTCCGCCTGTAAAAATTTCATCTGAGCCTGTAAGGATTCATTTTTGCTGATAAGTCCGTGCTGAATCGAATGCTCTGCCTTCCCCCATTCCAGTGCCGCCATTTCATAAGCAGTGCAGGCAGCTTCATAGGCGGCCTTTGCCTGCTGGACTGCATGGTAATTGGACTGCATGGTGACAGCAACAGTCTGCTCACCTTTTAAAACACCAGCCTCTTTATATTTCATTCCGGTAGTGGTTTTACCGGAGGAAGCATGCCTGTCTGAAATCAGAGAATAATTGTTACGAACCGCCATTTCCGTGTCAGCTTCCAAATCCAGGTTTGTAATTTCTGTCATATCCAGTTGGGGAATCCCACCGATAACTGGCTGTGATTCTGCGGAGTATCCAGTCATCAGACATAACGAACGGCGCAGACTATCCGTAGTATTTTCTAAAGACAAAAGAGAGGATTGAGCGGAAAGAAGGTCTTTCTGGGCAGAAAGAACATCTGCATGAGCAGCAGTTCCAAGACTATATCTTGCCTTAACTGAATCCAAAATGGCGGTGTCAGCTTCTACCAGTTTTTTAAGAGAGGAAAGGCCTGATTGGGCACTGTTATAGCTGATCATAAGCTGGTTGGCATAGTTCGTGTAGTTTTTTACAGCTTGGGTAATATTAGATTTTGTTGAGGAATCAGCCCTGTTCATATAATCCAGAGTCTGCTTCATGGTATCAGCAGAAGTCTTCAGGCTCTTGACAGTCGTATTCAGCACATTATATTGGACCATGCCTTCCGCACTGGCGGTTTCACCTGAGTCTTTCAATTCATCGGCATCGCTCTCTAAATCCCGGATATAGCCTCTCATCGCATCATAAATATATTGCGTATTACCAATAGAATTAGTAATTGAAGTCACAGTATTCTGTACATCAGGATTAAAGTATCGGACCAGATCAGGCAGCTCATCAAATTCAATAACCTGGTCGTTGAGCCTGTCCCACTGCTCCTTTGTCATTCCTTCCGGAATGGATTCTCCGGCCTGTCCAGGGCCTGCTCCATAGGCATTACCTGTACTGGGAACAGACAGAACGATCACTCCGGATATAACAGCAGCCAGGACAATCCGAGAATGAAAATAAATTCCTTTTTTTCTCATATTATCATCCTCCTGTTGATGCCAGGCCGCTCACTGCATTTTCATAATTCTGAACCGCCTCAAGTAAATTTAGTTCTGACGTTTTTACGGCAATAACCTTTGTATTAGAAGTATTCATCTGTTTCAAATACTCTAACCGGCTGACAATACTGTTTTGATATTTCCGTTCTGCAGTATCTAAATTCTTCTTTTCCAGTTCCATCTCTGCTTTGGCCTGTTCACAGGCAGATTGTGCCATTAAAACTGATTGATATGATTTTACGAGGTCTGCACTGATATTCTGCTTATTATTCATAATCGTCCTTTTCAAAGTTTCCTTTGTCACATCGGAGCTGGCATTTTCCAGCTTTCTAGTATTGATATTCAAGGTATAATTATTTTTCAATGCTGCTTCCACGTCTTTTTCCGGGTTCATAGAAGTTATTTTTTCCTGGTCAATAATCGGAAGTTCCTGTATTTGGGGAGTATCGTTATAATTCCAGCCCAGCATAATGCAGAGGTTCTGCCTGGTTTCCTCAATGGAAGCCGTCAACTTTTCGATGGAAGTATTGGCGTCCTGCAAATCTTTCTTGGCAGAAAGCACCTGGATCTGTGTTCCTGTTCCAAGATTAAGCTTTGCCTTGGCAGAATCGTAAACCGCCTGCAAATATTCCAGACTGGCCTTTGTACTTTCCAACTCATACTGTTGTTTAAAATAGGAGATCATAGAAGTCTGGGCACTGGATACAAGATTGGCCTCTTCCTGGTCATAGCCCATTTGGTACACGTTAATATCTTCTACGTTATTGTCTGCCTGCGCATCCGCATTACTGGCCCCTACCGCATTCTGAGCGTCGGAAAGCGGATTTTCTCCAGTAATGGCATCCCGATAATCACTGGCCGCATCCCGGTAATACTGGGCGTTCTCGTCACTGGTAATCCGTCCGTCTTTTTTCTTATCGCTGATATCCAGCTGGTTCTTCTGAACTGTTAAATTGTACTCGTGAATTAAATCCGCCAGTTCACCATATTCCATTATATTATCCTGAAGTCCGGCCCATTCCTCCGCGGTTCTTGCAAATTCCGGGCTTCCGGCATAGACCGTTCCAGAGCCTGCTGAAGCTAATACTGCAGCAAGACAAAAAGCACCTATCTGTTTCATTTTTCTCATGTCTGTTCTCCTCACTTATTAAGCCGGTATCCCGCTCCCCAGACTGTTTCGATCAATTTGGGATTTGCTGGATCCTCTTCTATCTTTTCCCGGATTCGGTTAATATGAACCGTTACCGTTGCACTGTCTCCCACATATTCATATCCCCAGATACGTTCAAATAGCTGGTCTTTAGAAAATACAATGTTAGGGTAGGTGGCAAGATATTTAAGAAGTTCGAATTCACGGTTGGGAAACCGTACCTCTTCTCCGGATTTATAAACTTTCCAGCTTCTAGGCAATATTTTTAATTCCCCTATAACAATCGCATCATCCGTTTCCTGGCTGTCCCTTGAGGCTCCTGTCAGCCTTTCATACCTTTTTAAATGGGATTTTATTCTGGCCACCAGCTCTGCCGGGTCAAAAGGCTTGGCAATGTAATCATCTGCACCGATACCAAGTCCCCTGATCTTATCTACGGATTCCAGCCGTGCAGTGACCATAAGAATTGGAATGTCTACCTGATCCCTTATTTCCCGGCAAATCTCATATCCATTGACTCCCGGCAGCATAAGGTCCAGAAGAATCAGGGAATAATTGCCGTTTAAAGCAGCTTCTACAGCCTTGCTGCCATCAAATATAATATCAACCTCAAAGCCATTGATCTCTAAGTAATCCCGTTCCAACATAGAAATCTCTTTATCGTCTTCAATAATCAGTATTCGATTCATATTGTCCTTTCTAAGGCCGGTAAAATAATTTCAATGACCAGACCGTTCTCATTTCTGGCACTGGCAGATCCGCCGTGCATCTCCACAATGTGTTTAACAATATTAAGCCCCAAACCACTTCCGCCGCTTCCGTTCCTGCTGCTTCTTGATTCATCTCCCCTCCAGAACTGTATAAATAATTGAGAGATTTTATCTTCAGGAACTCCTTTTCCGTTGTCCGCAAATACCATGTGGATCTTACCTGCATTATTCCATACAGAAATTGTCAGAGTTAAATCCTCTGTATCAGCATACTTCAAAGAGTTGTTCACCAAGTTGGTCAAGAGCCTGTGAATCTGCTCTGTATCCACCATAACCGGATTTTCCTCCGTCCGTATGTCCAGCTTAATGCTGATATTTTCCTGCAGAAATTCATCCCTTGACTGCCGCTCAAAGTTTCTTACCAGCGCGCCCATATCCTCCTCGGTAAGAAACAGAGGCAGTTTTCCCGTCTCCAATTTGGAGTAATAGAAGAAATTTTGTAACATGACCTCCATTTGCGTAGCCTTATTGTATGCAATGGTCAGATACATCTCCATTTTCTCCGGAGTGGTTACAATCCCATCCTTAAGCCCCTTTATATAGCCCTTCACCGAAGTCAGAGGTGTCCGCAAATCATGGGAAATGCCTGCGATCATGTCGGTGCGGGACTTTTCATAAGCGGCAGCTCGTTCCTTTTCTTCTTTCAGATGGCTCTGCATTTGGTTAAAAGCCTCGCAGACACGGGAAAGCTCATCTTTGCCGTCATATAAGACTGGTTCCGACAAATTTCCCTCCATGATTCTCTTGGATCCTTCTGCCAAAGCCTGGATGGGACGAAGGCTCCACTTCACCATTCTGGAAGAAAAGAACTGACCGATAAAAAGAATCAGGATGATAGTTAATGAACATATGATGAGAAAAGCGTTTAATACTGTTTCAAACTGGTTAATATGATTAATATGGTTACCATTGGCATCAGTCATATCTTCTCTTTTTACTGCAGCGATCCGGTAACCGTCAACCTCTCTGCCAACAATGGTTGATCCAAACACATAGCAAGATCTTCCTGTTTCCAACCAGGGGATTTTTTTTAATAACTTTATCAGAGGTTTACTGTTATTACCAATATTCGAATAAACTACTGCTTCTCCCTTGGTTACATAAAGGTTATAATTTTCCTTTTTAAGGACAGCGGCAACCCCCTTCCAGTCTGGGGCGTCAAAGTCCAGTGCCGTAATAGTATCCTCTATCATAAAAGCCTTTTCGTCCAAGGTTACCATTCCGGCATCGTCAAAATTATTGGAAAACTTCCAGACTACAAAACCTCCGATGCAAAACAAAAGCACCAGAGAAAACAGCATGACTACAAAGGTGGATACCAGAATCTTATTTTTTATCTTCATATGAATCTCCTGGGAATTCGCTCATTTTACGTATATCTTAACAGGAATATTCCCCATTTGAAACTATTTTTTACCAAAGTTAATCGGTCCGAAGAGCATCAATTGGCTTTAGGCCGCTTGCTTTCTTTGCAGGCGTCCATCCGAATACCAATCCTACCACAACTGAAAAGCCAATTCCCAGTCCTATTGCTCCCCAGGAAATAGAAAATGTTGTACCGATGAGGAGAATTGCAACCATAGAGATCGTTAATCCTAAGGCGATACCAATAATTCCTCCTATAAGGGACAGGGACAGAGCTTCAATAATAAATAAAATCTGAATCTGGGCAGGTTCGGCGCCTAATGCCTTGCGCAGTCCGATTTCCCTGGTTCTCTCTGTGACTGAAACCAGCATCATGTTCATAATTCCAATTCCTCCTACCACAAGAGCAATGGATGCAATTCCGGTAAGCAATGTGGTCAAAAGATTCTGCATGCTGTTCATGGTGTCTAAAATGCTGCCCAGATCTACAATTTTGTAGCTATCATCCTTATAGTTAAAAGCGGCATCCAAGACCGCCTCTACTTCAGTATTGGTCTCGTCTGACAGATCCGTATTCTCCAGGTAAATATCAACGTTTGAATAGGTGGACGAGCCGGATAAGGCCAGAGCATTTTTGTAAGGAATAATTATGGTTCCATCCGAGGAGGGGCTCGCATTAATTCCCGACATGACATCGCTGTTGCTTTCCGTGTCTCTTACGCCAACTACCTCATACCCCTGACCGTTGACCATAATTCTCTGGCCGATGGGATTAACATTTGGAAATATAGTCTTTACAATATCCTGATCAATGATACAGGTATAAGTATGCCCATCCATATCCAAGGCTGTCAGTTTTCTGCCCATAATTAGTTCTGTCGTATCTTTTTGAAAATAAGTTTCATTTTTACCCATAATGGAAACTTCATCTAACAAAGTTCCCCTCTTTCCTGCAGATCCTGTGATAGACACGGAAGGAGACACCCCTGAAACGTTAGGTATTTCTTCTAATTCCTGTAAATCGCTTGTAGACAGTCCGGATTTTAATGCATTTCCTGTGGCCATAACCGTTATTTTATCGGCTCCCATACTTTCAAACTGAGACATCATTTCTCCGGTAACACTCTGTACAATAGTAATGAGGGCTATTACAGATGCTACTCCTATGACAATTCCCAGAGAAGTTAGAAAAGACCTCATCTTATTGTTTATAATGTTATCCAGAGCCATCATAAAATTTTCTCTAATCACCTAGACCACCTCCTCACTGATGTTACCATCCAAAATACGCACTACCCTTTTTGCTTGTTTTGCAAGGTTTACGTCATGGGTAATCATAATGATGGTCCTGCCTTCCTGATTTAATTGGTGAAACAGCTCCATGACCTGGTGCCCTGTTTTCTGGTCCAGGGCTCCGGTAGGTTCATCTGCCAGGAGAATGGTTGGGTCATTAATCAGCGCCCTTGCTATGGCCACCCTCTGCTGCTGTCCGCCGGATAACTGACGGGGAAGATGATTCATCTTTTCACCAAGTCCTACTTTTTTAAGCATATCAGCTGCTTTTTCATGGCGTAGTTTTTTATCAATTCCAGCGTAGATTAAAGGCAGCTCAACATTTTTTAATGCAGACTGTCTGGAAAGAAGATAAAACGACTGGAAAATAAAGCCGATTTCTTTCCGCCGGATCTGAGCCAGAAGCTTTTCCTCCTGGCCGGACATCTTTCTACCGGATAAAAGATATTCTCCAGAGGTTGGCACATCCAAAAAGCCGATTATGTTCATTAAAGTAGATTTCCCTGAGCCAGAAGGACCCAGAATAGAAAGAAATTCACCAGATTGAACACTTAGGTTGACGCCTTTTAGGATAGTGGATACCTCGTTACCCATCTCATATTCTTTTACAATGTTTTTCATGGTTAGAATTTCTTCAGGCATTATAGTACCTCCGATAATTGTAATGATATCTCTTCCGAGGCATAATTTCCGTAATAGAAACCGGCTTGTGATTCAGCCTTTCCCATTAAGCCTGTTCCTCCAGGAATGCCGCCTCCTGTTTTTTTCTTACCTGCGGACGGCTCATAGGCTACACGGTCTCCTTCGTTTAAGCCTTCCTTAATTTCTACATTTTTTCCGTCACTGATTCCCACAGTCGCATAGACCTTTTCCAGCTTTCCTGCGTTATTATAACGCTGAACATAAGGTGTTGCTCCCTCATATTGAACCGCTTCCACCGGAATGGTAATTACCTGACTGGCGTTCTCCGCCAACACTTTTACCTCTGCAGATAAGCCTACCCGCAGTTCATCATCTTTTGGCAAAGTCAGAGTAGTTTCAAAATAAGAAACGCCGTTTTTCACACTGGCACCTCTGGAAATCTTGGAAACGGTACCAGCAACTGTTTTCTCCATAGCTTCAAAATACACTTCTGCTGTACTTCCTACGGATACGGCAGACAAATCGTATTCATCCACTTTAACCTTGACCTCCAAATCATCATAATCGATGATATCCATGATATTTGTTCCCTGGGTGATGGAGTCATTTTCGTCCACATAGATTTCGGAAACAGTTCCTGACACCTCCGCATAGTATTTTGTATCTTCCAGATCCTTTTGAGCCTGAGACAGGCGGCTTTGCGCGTCAGTTATAGCAGTTTGGGCTTTTTTGTAGTTGTCTCTGGCAGTTTCCAATTCCAGCTGGGATACATCCCCGGTGCTATAAAGGGACTGATTTCTTTCATAGCTTAATTTGCTTGAGGCAAGAGTCGTCTTAGCATCAGCCAAAGTAGTCTCTGCACTTGTTAATGCAGACTGTGCAGAGTCATTGTCCACTTCATATAGAAGGTCCCCTTTCTGAACCTGGTCGTTTTCATTTACATAGAACTTTTTTACGGGTTTGTTGGTGGTGGAAAGAACGTTCTGAACATCACCTGACTCAATATTACCGCTGAAGCTGTAATACTTTACAATATCCTGCTTTACTGCCAACGCTTCCGTAAGATTTGCATTGGTATTTTTCATCATGCCAGGAGCAACGATAACTCCCAGCAGGAGACACGCCCCTGCAACTGCAATCAGAATTCCGAATTTCTTTTTCTGAAAAAATGGTTTTTTTAACATAATGCCTCCTCATTTATATGTAATACTGCTCATGTCTAAGTAGTTTTATAATAAATCAGGGGGATAAACTGGGAATATATAAAAGATAAACAAAAGATAAACGAAATGGAATATTTTGATTAATGTGAGTATTACGGATTGTTTATAAAGGTCATGATGCATTTTATTGTAAGTCTCAGAATCTTAAATCAGCAATGGAATGCAAGGTAGGTTTCATAGCACAGAGGCTGCTCCTCTGATATAAAAAAAGCAAGCCTTGAGGCGACATACTCCCAAGGCTTGTTATAACCAGCTTAGCTTAAACGTTAAGGGGGTGTTATCCCCAAAGCGCATTGGCATCGGTGGCACTTCGGTTCAGACGGGAAAAATCTGTCTTAACAAAGGATATGGTTGAAAGAAGCAGGAACACCAAACCAATGACCAGAATAACACCAAACGTCATAATCGGAGTAATTGCAAACCCATTTATTTCAACCACCAATCCTTCTTTAATCAGTTGGGAAACAGGAAGATTCCCTTTTTCCAAGACGATCATTCTAAAAAATGCTGTGGCATAAGTCATCGGATTAAGGTAAGCTACAAACTTCAGAGAGCCTGGCAGCATGGACAACGGAACATAGGCACCGGACAGAAACGTCAGGGGCATGGTTACTGCTGTTTTGACGATCTGGAATGTCTGACCATTGCGTACCTTCGTGGCTAAAAATAACCCAACGCCAGAGAATACGATGCCGATAAAAATCATGGATACGAGGACCAACAGAGGAGTTTTCCAGCTGGTAAACTTGATACCGATAAATAAACCAATTACCAGGATCAGGATGCCCTGCAAGGTGGCTACCGTTGCTGCAGACAGTAATTGTCCCATTGCAACATAAACTCTCTTTGCCGGGGACACCAAAACTTCTTTCATAAAACCACTGACCATATCATCAACCGTTGAAGACGCAAGATTCAGTGCACTTTCAAATACAGTGGTGATAATAACACCCGAAAGCATGTATGCGATAGGGTTTTCAATGAAATCATTTTTAAATATTGCACCAAACACATATACAAAGAAAAAAGGAAATATGAGTGAAAATATGAGCCCGGTTTTATTTCGTACAAATGCTTTTAATCCTCTTTTCCATAAGGCGAATACTGTATTCATATTATCCCTCCTCCCTGATCTTTTTTCCTGTTATCTCTAAAAACACATCATTAAAGGTTCCTTTTTTAATTTCAATATTGGTAATGTGTTCTTTATGAACGCTTAACACCTCCAGCAGGCGGTCCAGATACTCTGCTTCCACCTTATAATAACCATCTTTTTTTGAATAGTTTAATTGATGCTCCGTTAGCAGGCGTTCAAACCCTTCTTCATCATTTGTATTGATATAAGCTTTATCCTTCGTATACTTTTTCTTCAATGCGTAAGGGGTATCATGTGCTACAATTACCCCGCCATCCATTATCGCTATCTTATTGCAGATCTCTGCTTCTTCCATGTAGTGGGTGGTTAGAAAGATTGTAATGTTCCTTTCTTTTTGAAGCTTCATAATATATTCCCATATATGTGCCCTGGTCTGGGGATCCAGCCCTGTTGTTGGCTCATCAAGGAATAAAACCTTTGGATAATGCACCAGGCCTCTGGCAATCTCAACACGCCGTTTCATTCCTCCCGATAAAGCGGAAACCATTTTCTTTCTTTCATTTGTTAAATCCACAAGGTTTAAAACAAACTTAATTCGTTCTTCTACTTCCTTATTTGGAATGTTATAAAATACACAGTGCATTTTTAAGTTCTCTTCAATGGTCATTTTCGCATCAAGAGTGGAATCCTGAAATACAACTCCAATGGAAGACCGTACCTCACTTTTTTGCCTGCTCACATCTTTTCCATCGATCAATAACGTACCGGAAGTTTTTTCAAAAATGGTACATAACGTATTAATTGTTGTGCTTTTTCCAGCACCGTTTGGTCCCAGAAATGCAAATACACTGCCTTCTTCCACATCAAAAGATATATCGTTTACTGCGACAAAGTCACCATATTTTTTTGTGAAGTTTTTAACCTGAATGATTGGATTCATAGTTTTATCTCCTTATTGCTGATTGTAGTAAAATGTAATTTGGTATAACTTATTATGACGAAGCAAACACAGCATTATCATCAACGAAAAGCCCCTATTTTATGCGGTATACCAGTGTCACTTAAAAAATTTAAGCTGCAATTACTATGAAATGCAGCAAGAATACTGCTATATTATCATAATAAAATATCATTTACAACAGAGAACGTGTATCATGCAATTCCCCTGGTATCTTGTAGACCAATCAAAAAAACGATACCCTGCCATTGATAATTCGAACAAATGGCAAAATACCGCTTTCCATTAAATCTATAAATATAGTTTATATCCCATTGCTT
The DNA here is from genome assembly GCF_048627165.1 of Lacrimispora struthionigena. NCBI lineage: Bacteria > Bacillati > Bacillota > Clostridia > Lachnospirales > Lachnospiraceae > Lacrimispora > Lacrimispora struthionigena. The sequence continues at coordinate 1,739,662 of NZ_JBMBWP010000001.1, read as the reverse complement.
CCAGAAGCTCTTCATTTCCCGTGGAGGCAAGAATCATATTTTTCTCCTCTCTATTCCATTCGTGATCCATCTCTGAAACATTCAGACTTACAAATAATCTTCCCTTTCTTCCATCTCTCACAAAAGTCAACACTCGTTCATCGGTTTCTTCCCATAATACTTCATAGGAAGTGTCTTCCTCTATATATTCTTTTCTTATCTCGATGATCTTTTGCACAAATTCATATAGTTGTGGATTTTGGCTCCATACCATGGGATTCCTGTATTCATTTTCCTTCATTCCGCAAATTGCCTGTTCATCGCCGTAAAATAAACTGGGGACCCCTGGGAACAGCATAAGAAGGATACAAGCTAATTTCCATTTACGCAGTTCGCCCCTGCAAAGAGATAAAAATCTGGGTACATCATGGCTATCCAGAAGATTCAGCTGCCCGTTTACAAGATTGGTGGGGTAACGGAGCCTCATCTGTTCCAGCTGTTTGGCAGCTGTTATTGCATTTTTATTATCACCGATGATGTGATCACGGCAAATTCGTCTGAATTCGTAATTCATGGTTGAATCAAAGATATCTCCCCGAAGCCAGCTTTCTGCATTCTCCCACACTTCACCAATGAGGATTGCTTCCTTATTTTCTTTTTTTACTGCCTCTCTGAATTTTCTCCAAAAATTCCGGTCTATTTCATTTGCTACATCTAGCCGCCAGCCATCTATTTGATACTCACGAATCCAATAAGTACCTACATTGGCAAAATACTTTTGCACCTCTTCATTTGAAGTGTTTAGTTTGGGCATCTTAGGCTCATAAGCAAAGCAGGCATAACCAGGTTTTTCTTTTTTCGACTGCGGCCGGCGAACCGGGAACTTTAAGTCATAAAACCAATCAATATATTTTGACTTTTCTCCCTTCTCCATTACATCTTCAAAGGCAAAAAATTCCCAGCTGCAATGATTAAATACACCATCTATAATGATCTTCATCTCTCGTTTGTGAATTTTTTCCACTAAGTGTTTAAATTCCTCATTGGTTCCAAAACACGGATCAATGTGATAATAATCAATGGTATCATACTTGTGGTATTCTCCTGCTGCAAATATGGGATTGAAATAAATGCAGTTAACCCCAAGTGCCTGAATATAATCCAGATTTTTTATAACTTCTTTCAGCGTTCCTCCTAATCTTGATCTGCAGACCTTTCCATTTTCTAATACCACTTCCTTTGGCTGTGTAAGCGAACCAGATTTCTCACCGACAAAGCTATCGGGAAATATATTATAAACGACTGACTTCTTAAACCATGCTGGTACATCTGGTATTTCACTTCTTAATATGTAGGGGTACTGATAATACTCGCTTCTTTCTTCCATAATGTTACGTTCAAAATAAAGAATTGCAAGTTCATTTGAAAAACGTTCTGAGTAATAATAGGTCCACTCTCCTTCATTTTGCAGCTTAAAATAATAGCATACACGGGTATATGGTGTTTCAAACGTTGCTTCATAATAGTCAAAAAGTTCATCCCTTGCTTTTATTTCCATCTGAATTTCTTCAAAAACAACGGGCGTAGCAGGACAAGCCCGATCACCATAGTATAAGGTGCACGCTGAAACATTGTCCTTTTGTGTTCGTATTCTTATGGTCAATCTATGTTCCGAATTGGCAAATGCATAATTTGATAATGGAATATGCAAAACTGCCTCACGATTTATTTTCATGTTGTTTTTCATTATCCTTTCACTCCTCCTGTAGTCAGTCCTGATACCATATATTTTTGTATGGAAAAAAACAGGATCAAAATAGGTACTGAAACTAAAATTGCGGCTGCTGAAAATAAGGACCAGCTTCTGCTGTAATCATTTGCCTGAAGCTGATAAAGCCCGCCTGCAAGGTTATAGTTCTCCTCTTTCATTAAGAATGTAGTTGCAAACAGATACTCATTCCATACAAAAATCAATACCATGACAGCAGTCACAATAATGGAAGGTCTGGCAAGAGGTAATATGATCTTCCATATGATCTGTCCCGAACTTCCGCCATCGATTCTTGCAGATTCTTCTATTTCGATGGGAATGGTATCGAAGTAACCTTTCATATTCCAGATACTGAATATACACATGCTTCCTGCATAAATCAGGATTAAACCGATGTAATTATTTAATAGGTTCATGTTTTTAAATAATCTAAATATAGCAAACATCGATAAGATTTGTGGAAACGCATTCAAAATCAGCAATAGCTTTAACATCTCATTTCTCCCCCGAAACCGGAAGCGGGAAAATGCATACGACGCTGTCACCGAAGTCCCCATTGCAAGTATCATGGTCCCAAGACTAAGAACAACTGAATTCTTAAGCCATATAAGAAATGGCTCCTCCAACAGGATGGCTTTATAATTTTTCAAGGTAGGACTCTTGGGAAATAAGAATCCGTTTCCAAATGCAGAACTATCACTGCTTACGGAAAGCAAAAATGCATATAAAATAGGAATTAAAGTAATAAAACATAACAATACAAAAAATACATTTAAGATACTTAAACGGGCCATGCGTCTTGCTGTTTTTATTCTCATACGTGTTCCTCCCGAATGCCTCGATTGACAAATAAAGAAAAAAGAATAATAAATCCAAATATCACAATGGATACAGCGGAAGAAAGCCCATAATTATTAGATACAAAGGCATTTTGGTGCGCATATGTAATAACAGTCTGAAGAGTTGCTCCTGTAAGAGAGCCCTTTTGCATCGTTAATAAATAGATAATATCAAACTGCTTAAAGGTGGTAAATGTCGTCATAATAATGGAAGGAGCTAATATGGGTTTAATGGATGGTATTGTTATATATAAATTTTGAGCCCACCACCCGCCTCCATCTAATCTTGCACTTTCATAATAGCTGATATCCACACTCTGCAACGCCCCATCCATCATCATAATAAGAAACGGCAGTGCCATCCACAAGTTTAATACCATACAGGAGATAAAAGCCGGAATGTTTTCCGATAAAAAGTCCATGCTGGAAAATCCCAGCGCAGAACGTATTTTATTTAACAAACCATACTGCGGATTAAAAATACCTACTCTCCATAATAAAATAGATATGTAAGCCGGCATCGCCCAAGGAAACATCAGGAGTGTCTTATATAATCTCGCCAGTTTTAGCCCTTTTGCATTTAATCCCAGTGCAATCAAATAAGCAGCCAAAATCTGTATGACCATATTTAAAACGGTCCAAATGATTGTAGTTAATAATGCAGACATAAAACCTGAATCCAGTTTCGTTAATGCACGTCTATAATTATCCAAGGCTATAAATTCATAGTCCGTCCAATGATACAGATTCATATTTGTAAACGAAATATATATGGTATATATAATCGGGAATACTACAATTAATCCGATTAATATAATTGAGGGAAAACTATATTCCCATGGAAGAATTTTGTTTTTCTTGTTCATAAATTACCCACTCCTATATCCCCAATCTGCAGCAATCTCTCCTATAATAGGACAGGTAAGGTGTCTGTACATACACTTTTAATGCATATCTGCGATTGCAGTCTCTGCCTGTTTTTGATATTCATCCGCAACGTTGTTTAAATCTTTGCCTGATTTATTGACTGCCGCAAGAAGTGATTCTGTAGGTCCCCACATTACGCTCATTTGGGGAATGTTTGGCATTGGCTGGGCAATATCAGCAGTCTTTCTCATAGCAGCTATCATCTCATCCTTTGACACCGTTGGATTTTCATAGGATTTTTGATTGGCAGGAGCGCATCTGGAGTTTTCTGCCAGATCAATTCCAAGCTGGGGATCAGCAATTTCTTTCAGCACTTTTTCCAGCGCATCTTTTTTCGTTTCCGCTGCATGCTTCATAACACCAATTCCCTGCACACCTGAATATGGCACCAGTGCATTACCGTTTGGCAGTTTGAAATCACATAAGGATATTATTCCATAATTAATTTTAGCTTCTTTCACACCTGATATCAGCCATGGTCCACCAATAATTGCGGCGGCTTTTCCGTCTTTAAACAGGGCATTCACCGTATTATAGTCTCCGTCCGCTTCTAATTTGGCGAACTTTTTATTATACTCAATTGCCTCCATGGTCTTTTCATCATTTAGTCCTGGCTTCGCCTGTTCATTGATAATGAATCCGCCAAATCCATTTATCAGGGGAGCTACATTATAAGCAGTTGAATGCTGGTTCACTAAAGCATAAGTTCCTGCAGTGGCATCTGTATGATTTTTCATGTAGGAATAAAGTTCTTCCGTGGTGGAAGGCACTTCTCCCTCCCACAAATCCTTATTATAAATAAAAAGCAGTGTTTCAAAGTAGACAGGCATCAGGTATTGAGTATCCTTATAATTCCCTGCTTTCAGCGTCATGGGAAGCATATCCGCATAAACGGTTTTATCAATCACATCCGTGATTGGTGCCAAAGCTCCCATTTCCACAAACATTCCAAGAGAATCATGGGCATACATATAAAGATCCGGTCCATTCACCTCATCACTTCCATATAGCTTAATCTGATCTGTTAACCCGCTCTTTTGCTCAAATTTTACAGTGATTCCGTCATCATTTAAAGCCTCATTTAGATGATCTTCCATCAACTGTATCATTGCCTTATCTCCATCATGCCAGATACGAATGGTATTCAATGCTTCCTTATTGCCCTTCGTTGTTGCAACGCTATCCGTATTTTTACTACATCCTGTAAACATTGCAGCAGTCATTGCAATACACAAAACCAATGCCATCTTCTTCACTTCTCATGTCCTCCATTCAAAATTTAGAAACTATGTTACGATCTTTACCAGTCTATATTCACTGTCCCTGCCCCCGATGCTGGCACCGTATAGCTGCGATTATCTCCGCTTTGCCAAATGACATTGCCTGCCGCATTCTTCTTAATTGCTTTAAACTCAATTTTCTGGCCTGCCGGAATATAAACGGTCAAATTCCACTCCGGATAATTGGGACAGGCTGCAGGCCCTGCTGCTTTGCTTGGATCCCAGTTACCGAGTTCAGCACAGTTTCCTGAAATATAAACACTCTGTCCCCAGTCCGTAGACGCATTGCAAATATGAATGGTTACCGGAATGGTATCACCTGCAGTTTCATCAACCACATATATTTTAGAACTGTCTCCGGTAAGGGTTATTGTTACTTTCTTATCTTGGGATACGGTTATTTTATCATTGGGATTCATTACATTTACTAACGTAGTCCCTGCCTTTATGGAACTTTCGGCACGTATTGACATCGTTTCAGTATCCGTCCCTTTGGAATTATGAAACGCACAAATTAACTCCTGCCCCGCATTTTTTCCGCTGTCCATTCTTCTTGAAAACCCATAGGTATGCATGGAAGTCCACATCTCACGTTGTGTTCCAAAGCTTAAAGCTTCATATTTTTCCCGAAGATCATTTAAAGTCCGGATAAGCTTATAGGTATTGGTGGATGTGTTAAAATAATCTTTTATTACATTGCCGTTTTGATCCTTCGTTACCATGGACCAACGATTCCAGGTATCTGCAATCCCATTGATTCCCTGACCATTGGCATTTCCTCTGTTTTGCTCCGTTCCCTGGAAGACCACCGGGGTTCCCCTTGCTGTAAATATAAACGTTAGCGCATTATGGAGTTTATCAACATCGCCCCCAGCTTCTGTCAGAAAACGATTTCTGTCATGATTGTCAATAAATGTAACCATATCATTCAGATGAGTGCCATAAAGATAATCCTGTGCCAAAATGGATTGTAGTGATATTTCCGATGTGTTGTTAAAATTCTTACCATATGCAAAATCATTTACAACAGCCTGAAACAGGGGAAAATCAAGCATACCTGTTTCAGCGTTATCTCCGACCCAATCCTTTATAAATTCCACATGCATATCAAAGTTCTCGCCAAAGGTTGCAACTCCCAAATATTCCTGTAATTCATGAATATCAGATGGTTTCATACATTTTGCCGCATCCACTCTGGCCCCATCCGCCCCGGTATAGGTAAACCAGTTTTTTATAGAGTCGAACATTGCACCCCTGGCATCTTTATTATCAAAGTCAATGTCATCCAGACCACCCAGGTCATGATCTTCAAGCATCTGTGTGCTTGTTGATGTGTGAGGATGCTCTATGTTAAAATTGATATCGCCTTTATTGTGGTACCATGAGATATTATTAAATGGCGCCGCAGGCTGCAACTGAGTGCCCTCTTTTAATCCTGTACTGTTGGTATAATGAGCATTGCTTCCGATTCCCTGCAGATAATCTCCCACATGATTGGGAACTACATCAAAAATGACCTTAATTCCGTTTTCATGACAAACATCTACCAATTCCTTTAGCTTATCCTTGCTGGCCTGAGGATCTCTTGAACCGAAATAGCGATTGGCTCGATTGGGATCAAATACATTATAGCCATGATAGGCAGATGGCCACTGTTTGCCACTGGAATCCGGTATCCCCCATAGCTGTGGGTCAGATACCGGTGAAATCCAGATTGCGGTATATCCCATTTCCTTAATGTAAGAGATCTTATCTATGATTCCCTGCCAGTCACCACCATGCATATAACGATAATCTTCTTCTGTGTTCTCTGCATATCGAAAAGCTTCTCCAGTTGCATTATTCGTCTTATCCCCATCATAAAAACGATCAACCATAATCTGATAAATAGACTCTCCCCGAAGACTTTCGGCTGCATTTACCTCCATTGGAGGTAACAGAGGCATTGTCATAATAAAACAAAGTACAAAGCTTACAATACGTTTTAACATCTTTTTCACTACCATTTCCCCTTCCTTCCCCATTCTTGATATGTTGTTTACTATTTTTAAAAATACCGGTATTTATAAGCAAATTATAACAATACCGCTCCTAATAACAAAGTTTTTTTATACATATTGCTTGATTTTTTTAGGTAAACGATATACTATTCTAATGGAGTTTAAGAAGGAGGTGTCCAATGGCTGTAACAATAAAAGATGTTGCCAGGGAAGCCGGAGTATCCACGGCTACAGTATCTAAAATACTGAACAACAAGCCTTATATTTCAGAGAGTACGACTCAGCGTGTCATGGAAGTAATGAAACGTCTCAATTATCATCCCAATGCACAAGCCAGTAATTTCAAATGCAAACGTACTGGCAACATTATCTTTCTTGCTGTTACGGAAATACATACTGCCTTTCATAATCCTCACATGTTTGAAATTCTATGCGGTGCGCAAAATGTAATCCGACACAAAAACTATAATCTGTCTTTCCTGGGCGTATCTGACAAACAAGATGCTTTTGATTCAGCAAATAAAATCGTTGGTTGCAACACGGCTGATGGTATTTTGGTCCATGGATCTGCCACTTCAAGGGCATTGGTTGACTTTTTATCTAAAAACAACTTTCCACACATTATTATCGGGAGGCCCCCATTTGCCAGTCCCTCTTCCTGGATCGATACCAACAATCGTGTTTCTGGACAAATGGCAATGGAATATTTGGAGAAATGCGGTTATTCTCAGACCGCTTTTATCGGAGGACCTAAAAGCGATGAAATATCCAGGCACCGCCTGCAAGGTTTTGTATCGTATATGAATATTAATGGACTGACCATACAAGATGATTTTATAAAATACGGTACCTATACAAAAGAAAGCGGATTTTTAATGATGGAAGAACTCCTAAGTCAGCCCACTCTCCCCGATGCCGTTATCTGCGAAAATAATCAGATTGCAATGGGGGCCGTTGGGGCAATAGAAAAACATCAATTATCCATACCAAAGGATATGGGACTTATTACATTTGACGATTATCCTCTCTCACAGCTCATTGATCCTCCTCTCACTGTGATTGATATAGATGTCCATGAAATGGGGAAACAGGCGGCCTCTATCTTATTAAGGAAGATTAAGAATCCTGGGCTTCAAGTTCAATCCTTTGTAACTCTTCCTAATCTGATTGTTCGATCATCAACGAGAAATCAAAAACAGGTGCCATAATTCCTCTTTAGCTATAATATATCTCAGTATAAAACAAATGCATCTTGAATGGGCTTTTAAAAGCTTTCTCAAGATGCATTTGTTTTTATACTTCCATTGTGTTCATTATAATTCCATGACTTTAAATAATTCTTGAATGACTGTGAATATAAAACTCCTCCTGACATGGTTGGAATTTCTTTTCCATTTTTTCAAAATTCGTATCAAACTGCTCCGCCGCTATTTTATCTACCTCATAGGCTTCGCTTTCGACATAGCGCCACTTTCTCTTGTCCAGACACCCCTCCGTTAACTCCTTTACCATCATGGCTGCCGGATAAATACCTTCTCTAACGCAAATATCAAATTTTTTACAGCTTTTAAATCCACGGGAAACGTAGTTATCCGGATTTCCAAAAATTACGATCACATCGTAGGACATTTCTTTTGCCTTTGCAAATGAGTATTCAAGCAGGACTTTTCCATATCCATTTCTTTGGAACTCAGGATGAATACTTAAGGGGCCGAAGGTCAGTATCTGCTTTTCACGGTTTTCTTCATCTATCAGCTTTGCCTTAGTATACATGATATTTCCGATAATGCGATTGTCTTTTTCAAGGACGAGATCCAGTTCAGGTATGAAATCTGGATGATTTCTCATGACATGTACCATATAATGTTCACTGCAGCCCGGAACATTTAAATTCCAAAAGGCCTTTCTGGTTAAATCCTCTACATTCCAATAATCTTTTGCCTGTTCATTTCTAATGGTATAGTTCTCTATGTTGTTCATTTTATCCCCCTCCCGCTACGAACTCAGAAAATCACTATTTTGATCCATTTGTTATCTATATTCCTTATCTTAATTTAGAAGGTATTCTTCTAATTTCTTTTGGAAAGCGGATAATAAAGTGCCTTGAGAGACTATACCCTCAAGACCTTCCGCTGGACTATGGTAAAACATTACCGGCTGCACAATAGATTTCATACCATTCCTCACGAGTCAGATAAATATCTGCTGCCTTCATACAATCTTTTAGCCTGTCAGCATTCATCGTTCCTGTCACAGGCTGCATATGTGCGGGATGCCGAAGTATCCATGCTAATGCAATTGTGGTATTTGACACTTCATAATTTGCTGCTATTTTATCAATCGCCGCATTTAGTTTTGTGAATTTATCATTATTTAGAAAAACTCCTTCAAAAAATCCATATTGAAATGGAGACCATGGCTGTACCGTAATATCATGTAAGCGACAAAAATCAAGTACACTTCCATCACGGCTAATAGCGGTGTCATCTGACATGTTGACATGGAGCCCTGCGGATATCATAGTGGCATTGGTGATACTAAGCTGTAATTGGTTTGCTATAATTGGCTGGTTTAGAGATTTCTCAAGCAGCTGTATCTGCATAGGATTCTGATTTGAAACGCCAAAATTACGTACTTTCCCACTGCTGTAAAGCTGATCAAATGCCTCAGCAACCTCCTCTGGTTCAACCAAAGCATCGGGACGATGCAAAAGAAGTACATCCAGATAATCGGTTTTTAACCGTTTCAGACTGCCGTCTACCGCCTCTAAGATATGTTCCTTTGAAAAATCAAACATCCCTTTTCGTATGCCACATTTGGATTGCAGGATTATCTTTTCTCTGACAGTACTGTTCATGTGTAAGGCCTCTGCAAATATTTCTTCACATGTTCCGCCGCCATAAATATCTGCATGATCGAAGAAATTCACTCCGCCCTCCAGAGCAGTCTGAACAAGACGTTCTGCATCGGTTGTACTCAGCTCATTAATACGCATACAGCCAACTGCAATAGTTGGCACCTTTAAATCAGATTTACCCAATTTAATATATCTCATGTTAGTTTACCTCCTCATTCAATCATGTCCAAAATCAGTAATATCCTTATTTAGCCATGTCAAATATATTTTATTATAAACCTTTAAGCTAACTTTAAGTCAATACTTTATAATTATAAGTTGTGGATGACTGTTAATAATATTCCAAGGTACACAACCACAACGTATCGAAAAAACCAGGTAAGAAATCCGCGTCCCAAGGGTGGTTTTGCCCCCTTTGTATCCTACTGAAAATAATAATTATTTGTCAAATCGATATGTCTTCATCGCCTATTTTTCTTTATCCTCATATTTATTGTCACGATTCCAATAAAAATAATAGTTACGAAAAGCATCGGCTAAACACACAATGATAATTACTCCCAGTAAAATCAAGCCTTCTATTGAAGAAAATAACTGTCTTACACTATTTTTTCCACTTATAACGATAATAAATAATGCAACAAGAATTCCCGGTAAGTAAATATGAAGGATCCGCAACCATTTTTTTCTACCATGTTTGTATTCTTCTTTCGTTTCTGCCAAATCTTTTCTTGTACATCTAACGATTGCTACCGGAAGCCCTCCTCCTCTTGCGTAATTTCTTTCAGCACTATACTCTATCCCATCAAGCGTGAATTCTGGATACATCCCCTTCTTTGTGATTTCAATCTCCATATCTCGCTCCATTGCATATTTGTAAAGTACATTTTCAAAATCATAGCTATTTATTATGGCATCATCCGGAGTAAAAGTAATGACTCTCTCATGTTCATAATCAATAACTTCCATGTAATCCTTAATCCAAGAAGTGAAAAAATGCTCTTTTCCCATACTTTGTAGATATTCTTCTACATTTAATTCATCTATAGTAATCTGCTTTTTCTTTAATGCCTTGCAAAACTCAATCGCATTTTTGTCATCACTTATTCTTTTTTCTAATATATGCTGTTGTTTGTCCAAGGAATTTGACAGGTTCTCCTTCTCACGCAAAACCAGTTTAATTTGTTCTAATGGCATATCAAGCATGCGGAGCATCTTAATTACTTTTAGTATTCTGACGTCATTCTCTGAATATTCTCGATATCCATTATCAGGATTACGTTTTGTTGAAAACAACCCTGCTTTTTCATAAAATCTGATATTTTGTGCAGATACTCCTGTCCTTTTCTCCGCTTCTTTAATATTCATAGATATACCTCCTTTTTATGAGGTGATTGTAAACCCTATACAAACTATAAAGTCAATAGAAATATATAAAAAATACTGGTTATTTTATGTTTTCTGCATATTTTAATCGTAACGTTTGATCGTACCAGACTGGTACAACCTCCTTAAAATTATTATAATTTTCAAAAGCAATTTCACACCGTTTCTTCATACCCTCTATTTCCTCACTGCCAAATTTTTCGGCCCATTTGATAGAATACAGCGATGCATGTGCAACATAAACAGCAAGAGTTTCCCAAAAATCGATTGGAATGGTATCATTAAAATACTCATCAATCTGGCCAACGCAATATGGGATACTCTCCTCTATCCCAAAGCTTTCTAACTTATAAAACTCTTCATACGGATCTCCGACTTCCCAACGATTAAAATCAATAACTCCTATACTTTCATTTTGAACATAAATCAGATTTCCCGGATGATAATCTCCATGTAAATATACGGGTGGTTTTCTCCACATTTTATTAATATTTTGTTTCACAAATCGTATTGCATCTTCATCATTTGGAACTCTTACCTTGGAATTCTCATATTTCTCAAGCTGTAATAATTTCTTTTCTACTTTTGTTTTTTTAGGTAAGTCTTCTTTATCAACACATATGCTATGAATCTCTTTAAGAATTTTCCCTGCCTGTCTTCCCAAAAGATATTGCTGTTGTTCTGACAATTTCCCCAACTCGTCCTCTAAATCTCTTCCTTCCACCCAAGATAAAACCATGTAAACACTATTTCCATTATTACAGATTCCAAAGGAAAGTGGTTCCGACATTGTGAATCCCAATGTTGCAAATTTACGAATTATGTCGTACTCTTTTTTCTTTATATCAAATTCACTTACATTTGAGATTCGTAATAATAAATGCTTTCCTGAATCCGTTGTTACAAGATACTTTTTATCCGTCGAATATCCCTTTTCAATTAACACAATTTCTTTCCATGATTTGTAATCCGGAATATCCATATATAAATTAGTATTCATAATCTACCACCTCCTTAAATAAAATCTTTGTTCTGGATATTCATTTTCGAAAAAGCATAATTCTCCCTCCTCAAACCCTGCTTTCTTATAAAAAGCTCGTGGAGCAGTTCCCTTTTCATCTTCTTCTCGAAATGTTTCCACAACAATCGGTCTGTTTTTGTCCATTTTGTCAAGCATAACCTTAACCATCTTCGAAGCAATATGTTTTCTTCGAAACTCTGGATGTACCGCCATACAACAAAGCATGTTATGCTTTATTGAAAATAAAAGAATACCTACAACCATATTCCCAAATAACGCACATATGGCTGTTCCCCTATCTATACTTTTCTTTACAGTATTCTTATATTCAATTACTTTTTCCTCTGTTTCTAATCCCGGGAAATTCCATTTTACAGTTTCAACCATACTCATCCATGATGAAAGATTTTCATCGTTCGCATATGCAATCTTAATTGCCGAATTTTCATTACGAAAAGTATTGTACCAACTATCCAATTCAAAAAGTTTATCTAAGAACCAATATGGTATAAAAGTTCCTTCTTGCTGCATTTTTAGTACTTCCTCTTTATCAGCCCATCTAACAGCCTGTACCTCTTCCTTCTGTAATTTAATATGCGAAAGATCAACATCATTTTTTACTATGTAATAATCATCAAACCCATTTTGAAATGTTGTCGTGAACTGTGGAAGCACATCTGACAGATTCATTTTCAATCCCAATTCTTCTGCTAACTCTCTCTCAGCTGCTTGACTACTGCTCTCTCCAGCAATTGCAGAACCTCCTATCGATAAATCCCACATATTTGGCCACCCGGTTTTAAATGGCTGACGTTGTTGAATTAACAACTGATTTTTATTATTAATAATACATACATGAACCACAAGATGGTATTCATCGTCAGACAGTTTTTCACCTCTTTTCTGCAATTTTCCAGTCTTTAATCGTTCTTTTGTATATATATCCCATAATTCCGCTTTTTCATTTTTATCACTCATTTGATACCCTCCAATTCTTAAATTAATATGCATATCGTCGTTTGCCAGCATAATAATTTTACTATAATTTAGAATAATGTATAGACTTGTATTTAAAAATATAGTATACTGTAAAATGAAGTGTGCCTAAAAATGACTTTTAGGCGCACTTCATTTATGTGGTCATAATGTAAGTCTGTAAAAATGCTGCAAATCGTATCAAATTTCTCTATTAGTTAAACACATTTATCGCATCCACATATCCTTGCAACCCATCTGTTTTCAATGCATAAAGACACAATTTTAATATTTTGGCGTTACCCCATCTCCATCTGAGATTCTGTCACACCAAAACAACTCCATTTTTTTATAGAATCCCATCAACTTCCCATAAAATCAAGCTTTCTCGAAAGAGTACAAACCGTCAAAAAAAAATATAATGCATATTTTCCTTTTTTTATAGAACAATAACAAAAAAGGGTTCATTACTATGGCAGTAACTTATAAAATTGCTCTGTAGACTTAAGAGGTAGCCCAATATGCTTACCGGCTTTTTAATATATTTGTTCATATAAAAAATCCAGGCAGCCTTTAATTAGGTTGTTTGTTTTATATTTAGAAAATAAATTATGTCAGGAGATTATTATGGGAATTATTGGTTGGATTATCATTGGTGCTATTGCTGGTTGGCTCGCGAGCATGGTTACTGGGAACGATAAAAAGATGGGAGCTTTCGCAAATATTGTAGTGGGCGTTATTGGTGGCCTTATCGGAGGATTCATTATGAGTTTACTAGGCGGAACGGGCATTTCCGGCTTTAATCTTTGGAGTCTTCTGGTTGCCTTTATAGGCTCATTAATTGTTTTGTGGATATTTAATAAAATCAACAAATAAAATAAAGAATGGAGGCGTAATTTATGAATGATTCAATCAAAAGTAAAACGGATAAAGTTGTAGGTACTATCAAAGAAAATATTGGAAAAGCTATGGATTCTGAGCAGATGGAACTGAGTGGTAAATTGCAAAATCTTGCCGGCGAAGCCAGAGGGAAGGTTGAAGAGACTATGGGAAAATCTGTACAAATCAGTGAGGATATCAAAGAATCAATTGCAAATAAGGCGAATGATTTAATTGATTCAGTTAGGAGAAAAAACAAATAAGTACTTGTTGATCAAAACTCTATGGAACAAGAAACTATTTCAATTGAAAATCTCCCTGGTTATTTAATTGTGCAACTGGAAAAATAACTGTTCCTGAAAAACTAATTTTAATCATTAACCTTGAGACGCCGGTGACCTAAAGGAGCTCTTGCATGGGCTCCTTTTATTTTCATCACGTAGTATTGATATCTTTGAAAAGGCGACTTCCATTTGAAAACCTCCAGAAATTTGGTTGTCAAATGGTTGTCATCGCCCGCAGTTTGCAGTATATCAAATCTGGAAACTCCTTATTTTATGTGCGATAGCAAGCATACAGTTTCAACATTTGCTGTCGAAGGAAACATGTCCACACAACACACCTTAACCACCTCATACCCCCTCATCTGCAGCACTTCTAAATCTCTCACCAGACTCGTTGGCTTACAAGACACATAAACCAGCCTGTCCACCCCAAAGTCGATAATCTTCCCCAACGCCTTGGGATGAATCCCATCTCTGGGCGGATCCAGAATAATAAGATCCGGCTTATCTTCCAGTTCATCAATCACCTTTAAAACATCCCCTGCGATAAACTCGCAGTTATCCAGGCCATTTCGCGCAGCGTTCTCTCTTGCCGCCTCCACTGCCTCTTCTACAATCTCCACACCCACCACTTTTTTCGCAACAGGTGCAATAATCTGAGCAATGGTTCCAGTACCGCTATATAAATCAAAAACCACCTTATCCTTTGTCTCTCCTACATACCCTCTTGTGGTTTCATACAGTACTTCCGCCCCCAGTGAATTTGTCTGAAAGAAGGAAAACGGTGAAATCTTAAACTTCAGTCCCAGTAATTCCTCATAAAAATAATCCTGTCCATATAAAATATCTGTCCGGTCACTCTTTACCACATCTGCCAGACTGTCATTCAATGTATGAAGAATTCCAACAATTTTACCATTTAGTTTCAAGTTAAGCAGAGCATCAGCAAAAGGGTTTAAATCTAGCTCCTCCTGAGTCGTGGTAACAAGATCAACCAGAATCTCTCCTGTTTTCACCGCTCTGCGCACCAGAAGATGACGCAGATATCCGGTGTGCTGCATCTTCTTATAAAACCCAACCCCTAAGTCTTCAAAATAATCCTTAGCCGCCTTTAAAATATCACAAAAATCTGTATCCACAATCTTACATTCTGTCGTCGTCACCACATCATAAAAGCTTCCTCTTTTATGCATTCCCAGGGAAAGAGGACCATCCTTATATTCATCTCCAAAGGAAAACTCCATCTTATTACGATACTTATCTTCGGTTGGGCTGGGTTTAATTCCTTCAAATATAAAATCGCCTGTCACAACACCATCTAACAGGGATTTTACCTGCTGTTCCTTAATCTTTAACTGTTCTTCATAAGGAATGGTCTGATAGGTGCAGCCCCCGCAGATTCCAAAATGAGGGCAGGGATCCTTTGCATATTCCAGAGGGGATTTCTCTAAAACCTCAAGAATCCGGCCTTCACATTTCCCTCCTCTTTTTTTATTAATCATCACTTTCAATTTCTGTCCGGGAAGTGCGTGCTTTACACCAATTCTTCCTTCCGGTAGTTCTATCATGCCTTTATCCGGAAATTCAAACCGTCCGATTGTACCTTCGTATATCTCACCCTTTTTCACTTATGCTGACTCCTTTTATTCTCTTAAATTTTCATTTAAATTATATATTCTGTCATGTAAAAGAGCGTGTCTCACTTTCTGAGGCACGCTCTCCTTTTAATGCCAGATTTTATTCTTCGGAACTAGCTTCCGACTTTTCATCCTCAAAGAAATCATCGTCGAAATCATCATCAAAATCGTCTTCAAAATCTTCCAGATAATCCGGAGTAAAGAAACGATATACGGTGTAAGCAATTCCAGCTACTGCCGCTACTGCGCCTATGATCGCGAGTATCCAGAGGATACAGTTTTTCTTCTTTTCTTCCTGTTCTCTTTTATGAAGCAATTCATTCACTCTGCTTGAGTTCATAAGATCTTCCAGTTTGCTCATAGCTTCTTTGCTCATTGCATCAAATCTGTTCATGTCTCCACGTCCTTTCTGAGAGCCCTGCTTTCATTCATATCCTTTACGGCATAGATTTCTCTCTTTGCCTGTAGCAGTTATTATACCATTATATTGCCTTTTTTACTATGGTTTTTGGTTTTTTTTAAAATTTTATGAAATTTAAATTATTCTCTCACAAGCTTCAGTTTTGCAAATGAAGCAAACATTTTTTTCACACCTGCCTGGTCAAAGTGAACCGTTACTTCGAAATCTCTTCCACCATCCTTGATTTCCTTTACCTCACCGATACCGAATTTGATGTGGCTGACCCGGTCTCCCTCTTTATAACCAAGAGAAAGCGGTTTTTCAATCGTAAATGCTTTTCCGAATCCAGGAGTCGTTACAGGCTTTGATGTCTTCGAGGCATATGCGTTGCTGCCTGGTCCAAAACTGCTGACACCAGCCGTCCGTCCTGCTGCCCCGCTATTTCCCCATGGAAGACCGCTGTCGTCAAAATCGGACTGGGCTCTGGAAGAAAGTCTTTGCTCCAGTCTGCTGGAGTCCAATAATTCGGCTGGAATTTCTTCCACAAACCGGCTGATCTTAGAATATCTGGTTTCACCATTTACCATACGCTGTCTGGCGCCAGTCATCATAAGAAACTTCTGAGCTCTCGTAATACCAACGTAGCAAAGTCTCCGTTCTTCTTCCACATCCTCTTTATTATCGGAAGAAATAGACATCATACTGGGGAATAAACCATCTTCCATACCACTTAAATAGACTCTTGGGAACTCTAGTCCCTTGGCGCTGTGAAGCGTCATCAGCGTGACACGGTTTTCTGATTCATCCATTCGGTCTATATCTGCAACAAGCGCAACCTCCTCCAGAAACTCGCTTAATTGCGGATGCTCATGCTCGCCTTCAAAGCTGACTGCTTTGTTGATCAACTCTTCTATATTCTCCAGTCGGGTCTGATATTCGATCTCTCCCTCTGCTTCCAGTTCCTTCTGATAGCCGGTTTCATCAAGGATATCTTCAATCAGTTCGTGAATGCTGTAGGTTTCTTCCGTCAGACGATCCCTGAAATCTTCTATCTTCTCTGTAAATCCAAGAACTTTATCCGCTGTTTTCCCAAGCCCCGGTACAGCTTTTGCCCTGCAGAATGCATCGTAGATACCCATTCCACGTTCGGAAGCAAATGCCTGGACTTTGCCGATACTGGTTGCACCGATTCCCCTTTTTGGAACATTGATTACTCTTAAGACAGATAAATCATCTCTCCCGTTTGCGATTGTTTTTAAATAAGCTAAAATGTCTTTGATCTCTTTTCTCTGATAGAAATTAACGCCCCCCACCATACGGTATGGGACATTATGCTGAAGACATTTTTCCTCAATCAGACGGGACTGGGCATTGGTACGGTATAAAACGGCACAGTCCTGGTAGTCAGATGAACTGTTTAATATGTCACGGACAATGGCATCCGCCTCCTCCGTTGCATTTTCAAACTGCTTAAACTGAACCATGGGGCCTTCTTCATTGGACGTCCATAATGTTTTATCCTTTCGGCCTCTATTGTGACGGATCACCTCATTGGCCGCCTGTAAAATGTTCTGGCTGGAGCGGTAATTTTGTTCCAGTTTAATTACCTTTGCACCGGAATAGGATTTTTCAAAGTTTAAGATGTTCTCGATATTGGCACCACGGAACTTATAGATGGACTGATCATCATCACCCACAACACAAAGGTTCTTATATTTACCAGCAAGCAGACTGATTAAACGAAACTGAGCCGTATTGGTATCCTGATACTCATCCACCATAATGTAGCGAAAACGCTCCTGATAGTAGTTTAAGACTTCCGGGTTATTCTGAAACAACTCCACAGTCTTCATAATCAGATCATCAAAGTCCAGTGCATTGTTCTTCTTTAACTCACTTTGGTACTCTTTGTAGACAGAAGCTGCTTTCTTCTGACGGAAATCGCCGGAAGCGTTGAGTTCAAACTCCGCCGCACTTATCAACTCATTCTTGGCTGTAGAAATCAGACCCAGCATCGCACGGTCTTTGTATACCTTTGGATCTATATCCAGCTTCTTTAAAACATGCCGCATCAGAGTCTTCTGGTCGTCTGAATCGTATATGGTAAAATTAGTAGTATATCCAAGACTTTCTATATGCCTTCTTAAGATACGCACACAGGAAGAATGAAATGTGGATACCCAGATGCTGTCTGCCCCAAATCCTACCAGACGATCCACACGTTCTCTCATCTCTCCTGCTGCTTTATTGGTAAATGTTATAGCAAGTATGTTCCAGGGATTCACACCCTTTTCTTCTATTAAATAGGCAATCCGGTGCGTAAGAACTCTGGTTTTACC
This sequence comes from Lacrimispora struthionigena, assembly GCF_048627165.1. NCBI lineage: Bacteria > Bacillati > Bacillota > Clostridia > Lachnospirales > Lachnospiraceae > Lacrimispora > Lacrimispora struthionigena. The sequence goes on along the minus strand of NZ_JBMBWP010000001.1, from coordinate 1,721,088 downwards.
AGAGCCCGCTCCTGCCAGCACAAGAAGCGGTCCCTCCGTTTGAAGTACCGCCTCTTTCTGCATAGAATTTAATGTATCATAAATACTCATAAATTGTACGCTTTTTCCTTTCCTTGTTCCTGCCCGTTTTTCAGGGCATAGAGGGATGCCGCAGGCACCTTGTTCCTGCCCGTTTTTCAGGGCATAGAGGGATGCCGCAGGCACCTTGTTCCTGCCCGTTTTTCAGGGCATAGAGGGATGCCGCAGGCACCTTGTCCCCCCACATCTTCAGCTCAGCTTCAAATAGGCTTTCAGGGAATCCATATGTTCCAGTGCCAGCCGTCTTCCCTCCTGATACAGCGCCTCCAGTTTCCTTTTGTCCTGCTCCGTTCTTTGAACTGTCACATGATGATCCGGACGGATTACGTAGATTCTGCCCTCTTTTTCCAGACGGTCAATCTCCTCCTGCATCCGGTTATATCTCTCCGGAACGTCCTCCAGCGCCTTTAAAAATCTGGGAAGAGGTGCGAAATAGCGCTCATACCCTTTTTTCGTCCATTTATCAAGGGGCGGTTTCCGATACCCCGGTTCTCTGGTGAGAACCAGCACAATCTTTTCATACCCCAGATCAATTGCTCTTTGATAAGCCACCGGCATGGAGCAGCCGCCATCTAAATACTTCTTTCCTTCCACCGTAATCATTCTGGAAAGTATGGGAATGCTGCTGGAAGCTTTGACGGCATCGATGAAATTATCACATTTGCTTTTTTCAAAATATTCCGGCTTTCCCGTCTTACAGCGGGTTGCAATCACTTCAAAAATCTGTTCAGACTTATAGAATGTGTCATAATCAAAGGGAACCAATGTATTGCTTAATTCCCCAAACAGGAAGTCAAAGTTAAAGATCGAACGTTTTTCCACTAAGTTCCGGAAACTTAAAAAACGTTTATCATTGACATAATCCAAATCCACTTTTATGGTTCTGCCTATCTGCTTGCTGACATAACTCATACCTGACATGGAACCGGCCGATACACCATTTACATAGGACATCTCAATCCCCTGTTCCATGAACACATCCAACACTCCTGCAGTAAATACTCCCCGCAGGGATCCCCCTTCTAGAACTAAAGCTCCTTCTGTCATCTTAAATCACCTCGCCTACTATTTTATTTCATTTATCCTGTCCGGTCAATCCCTTTCGATATCGCCAGGCAAACTTGAGAGTTGAAAAAGCAAATTTCATGTCCCAGGAGACAGTTCACAATCACCCTTTTATATAATATATGATATCCTTATAACTCCTTCTGACAGCAATAGAAAGAGAAGGGGCATAGATAACTTCTTTATCAGCCCTCTACCCCTTCTCTTCGATATTCCAACCTTCTCTATCCCTGTATTAGGCAGGTTAGCAGTCGATCCTATATTTTTGCCTCTCCATTCTGAGTTTGCGTGGCATAGTTGACGTTTATTTCCTCCCCTGCCCCTTTTCTTCAATCTTATAACTACTTCTATACTGTTTGAGGCATAGCAGCAGATAGTTCTTGTTCCGTGCCCCCCAACTAAGGAAACTCAAAACCAAGCTGCCCTGAACAGCAAAAACCACCTGAACATCTATGCTCTTTAAAAAAAGTTTATCATTAAGTCAGTCATTACGCGAACTGGCTTTGGTACAATTGATAATAAGCACCTTCCAGTTTCATTAACTCATCATGATTTCCTGCTTCCCGAATCGTCCCCTGATCGATGACAAAGATCCGGTCTGCCTTGCGGATGGTGGATAATCTGTGGGCGATAATAAAGGAAGTCCGTTCCTTTAAAAGCACTTCAATTCCTTTCTGAACCAGCAGTTCCGTATGGGTATCAATGCTGGAGGTCGCCTCATCAAGAATAAGAATGCCTGGCTTTGATACCATGGTTCTTGCAAAGGCCAGAAGCTGTCTCTGACCGATGGAAAGGCCGGCTCCTCGTTCACTGATTTCCGTATCATATCCTTTTTCCGTCTTCATAATAAATTCATGGGCGTTCACTGCTTTGGCAGCCTCTTCAATCTCTTCATCCGTGGCGTTTAAACGGCCGTAACGAATGTTATCCCGAATGGTTCCGGAGAAGAGGAAATTGTCCTGGGTCATTATGCCCATCTGGCTTCTTAAACTCTTTAACGTTACACTTCTGATCTCCTGATCGTCAATATAGATCTCTCCGCCAGTCACTTCATAGAAACGGCTGATCAGGTTCACAATGGTCGTTTTTCCCGCACCCGTGGGGCCTACCAGCGCGATAGTCTCACCTGGTTTTACCGAAAAGCTTACGTGATCCAGGATCAGACGGTCCGGCTCATCTCCATAGGCAAAGGAAACTTCCTCAAACCGTACCTCGCCCTTTAATTCCTTTAGTTCCACTGCATTCTCTTCATCCTTTATCTCAACTTCCGTATCTATGATATCAAAGATTCGCTCCGCAGCTGAGATATTGGTGGTCAGCTTATTATAGAAGTTAGCAAGATTGCGTATGGGACTCCAGAACATGGCGATGTATGTGGAAAATGCAAGAAACGTACCAATTCCGATCTGTTCCACACCAACCACTTTAATACCGATAAAATAGAGCAAAAATCCACCCATTCCCCAGGTTATTTCAACAAGAGGGCCGAACGCATCAGCAACGATTACCGCATCAATAAAGGAACGGTAATGCTGGTCTACCAGATCGTGAAACACCTCTTTTGTCTCATCCTCAGCAGCATAGCTTTGTATAATCCTGATCCCCGATAAGTCTTCGTGAACATAGCCATTTAAATTAGAAGTTTTCTTTCTGTATACCCGCCATCTTTTATGGACATTGGTCTGAATAAAAAACATACCGACCGCCAGAATGGGAATTGTCAGCAAAGCTGCCATCGCCAGACGGTAATTCTTAATCAGCATAATGCTGAGAACACAGATCACCGTAATGAAATCCGGAATCAGCTGGGTGACACTATCGGATAATACATCTTTTAGTGAATTTACATCACCAATAATTCTTGCAAGTACCTTTCCTGTGGGGCGGCTGTCAAAGAAGCCAAACCCCAGAGACTGGATATGCTGATATAGTTCCTCTCTGATGTTTAAAAGCACACGGTTTGAAACTTCCGCCATGATACGCATACGAACCTTGGTACCCACTAAAAACAGCAGAAATAATCCAATTGCTCCAATTCCCACATTTAGAAGTCCATTGATATCCTTTTGTGCCACACAGACGTTTACCGCATACTCCATCAACAGAGGAGCCAGCATACTGATGGTAATGGTGCCGCCCATAATAAACAGAACAAGCACTATTTTCTTTTTATAAGCAAGCAGATAACGAAACAGACGGATTATGGTATCTTTTTTCAATACCTCTTTCTGTTCCTCATCGATTCTGCTGGTATTTACTGACATAGTGCAGCCTCCTCTCCATACTGAACCTCATAGGTTCTGTAATACTGTCCCCGTTTCTCCATAAGCTCCTCATGGGTTCCACGCTCGATAATCTTTCCGTCTTCCAGAATCAGAATCTCATCCGCTCTGCGCACAGCCGAAATTCTGTGGGCAATGACAATTTTAGAACTGTTTTTCAGTTCTGCCAAATGAGATTCAATCTCCCTCTCGGTTTCCATATCAAGCGCAGAGGTGGAGTCATCAAGAATCAAAATAGGCGTTTCCTTTGCAATGGCTCTGGCTATACTGATTCTCTGCTTCTGACCTCCGGATAAGCCTACGCCTCTTTCACCTATTACCGTATCGTACTGTTCTGACAGCTTCTGAATGAAACTGTGTGCCTCTGCGGAAATCGCCGCCTGCTGAACACTTTCCCACTCCGTAGCATCCTTATTTCCGGTTTTGATATTCTCGGAAATGCTGTCGGAAAAGAGAAATACATCCTGCATAACCACCGAAATCTGTCCTCTCAGTAAGGGAAGTGGCAGATCCTTAATGTTGATTCCGTCAAGCAGAATCTCTCCCGCTGTCACATCATAGAAACGCTCGATCAGATTGACAATCGATGTCTTTCCAGAACCGGTGACGCCCATAATACCCAGTGTCTTTCCTTTTTCCAGGGTGAAATTAATATCATTTAAGATGTCTTTTCCATCCAATTCAAAATCTACATGCTGAAAGGTAAGCTTCCCTTTTACAACTTCTGGAAGAACTGGTTTGTCAGGATCTGCAATCACCGGTTTTTCTTCCATGATCTTTTTAATCTTCTTATTGGAAGCAAAGGCTGCCGCAAGGTCATTGCTTAACCAGCCCACCATTTCCATGGGCCAGATGATATTGTTTGCATATTCGGAAAATGCTCCCAAATCACCAATGGACATCTTTCCCTTAATTACAAGAATTCCGCCGATGATGATGACTGACATCATAAGGAACTTAGACAGGAATGAGATGTTTGGCTGGAACCGGATCAGCAGCTTTGCCTGACTCATGTTTAAGTCATAGTACTGCTTGTTGTGCTTCTTAAATTTACTGATTTCATAGTCTTCTCTGGCAAATGCCTTAACTGTCCTGACTCCCGCCAGATTCTCCTGGGCAACTGTATTGAGCTCCGCAGTCTGTTCGCTGATCTTGTCGTAAACCTCACCCAGCCCTTTTTCCATCTTTAACGCATACCAGGCAATAATCGGCAGGATGACAATAGGAATCAGTGTCAGGATGGGGCTTAACCGCAGCATACACACAAGAACGATAATGGTGTGAATGGAGCATTCCAACACAAGCATTCCCACAAAACCAAAGGCATTCCAGATCCGCTCTGCATCATCCTTAATCCGGGCCATCAACTCTCCCGTATTATGGCTGTCAAAATACCCCACAGACAATGTCTGGATATGATCAAACAGATCCTTTCTTAAACCGCAGGCAATCCTAGCAGCTACAAAGTCAAAGATAAATTCCTTTGTATACTGAAATATCGCTCTGCCGAAACCAATTCCCAAAAGCCCTAAAAGCAGCTTCATAAGAATCTTGGTTTCACCGCCCACAATTACATCATCAATAATATGTTTTGTAATCTGGGGGGCTGATGCATCAAGCAAAATGCTGATAATCATCGCTGCAAGGGCAAGAACGTAAAGAAACTTATATTTCCTTACATACTTCCACAAATTTTTCATACCATTTCCTCCTATTCTTTTTAAAAACTTCATGACTTTTTTCCCATATATGTAAAAAAACCGAAAAAAACTGCGTAGTGCGGTCTTTTTCGGTAAATAAGCAAAAAAATAACCGCAGTCATTCAGACTGCGGATAAACTCATAAAAAGATGCTTCGATCAAGAAGCAGCATTTGTCCTGACATCCTTAGATGCAAAGACAGTTTTCCATGAGGCAGACTGAATTCATCAATGTATTTCTAACTATTTGATTGGTTCTGTTGATTCCACGATTACGCATCATAGTTCCTGCCTCCTTTACTTAGATTTTGTTGTATTTAATATACAATCATAAGAATACTGCCAATTTTTTATTCTGTCAAGCAAATTTTGAACTTTTATGAAATAAAGGAAATTACAGTCAATTATTCCAGAAAAAACTTAGTTCTGGTACGAATTTTCTCTTTCCATTTACAGCAGTCATTGAGATGAAGCATCACATGACGGGTTGGCGGCATCAACAGAAGTCCTGCCACATCCTTATTTCCCCAAAACTCCAGCAGCCACTCAGAATCCTTTTGAGAAGTTACGCCGCCTTCTGCTTTAATTTTCATAAGGTCTGCTTCATTCACCTCCCGAATCATATCTTCATAGGTAAACTGGCTTACGATTTCCCTGGTTCTTTCTCCAACAGCACTGCGGTAATTAAGGAGTTCCTCACAGTCCACCTGTTTGCTGAAAGACATAATCTCCTCATCAGTTAATGCATTTCCTGTATCCTTTATGGGAGAATTAATTCTCCTGCTCCAGTCCTCGTCAAAAAGCTGATTTCCCCTTGCAGCCAGAATGCCCATGGTCAAATCTTCAATTCTGGCAATATGCCAGACTACCCAGGCAATTGTCTCATCATCTTTGCCAGGCATAATTGCATATTCCCGTGGTTCCAGATCTCCAAACAGGCGGTCAGTTTCGTTTTCTTCTCTATCTTTTATATTCGTTCGATGCAGCTGTTTATGAATGTCCAGAAAAAAATTAATGGCCTCTTTGGTATTTTGCTTTTTGCGGATCACCTTATTTAATGCCTTATGCTCTTCACTTAATCCCTCACCAAAATATTTCATAGTCTGTCTCACCCCACAGGATTCTGTTATACGTTTCTTTCGTCCAACAATTCCTTCTGTCTTTTTTTAGGCAGCTTTGCAAAAATAAGAGAATAGGACTTTTCCAGCATATCCTTTAACAGGTCTTCCGGCACTTCTCCGTCTGCCATTACTGAATTCCAATGAACCTTGTTCATATAATATCCCGGTACGATGTCTTTGTACTGCTGCCTTAAAAAATCACCTTCCAAAGGATTCAGCTTCATGGATATCAGCTTTTCCTTCCCCTGATCATCTCTGCAGACAGCTGCAAACAGCTTACCGTCAATCATATACCGGTCCCAGTTCCATTCCTCTTTAAAATCACTGGTAACTCCATTCATTTCCTTTAAAAAGCCATCGATCCACGGATAGTTCATAGCACCTCCCAAAATCCTCTATTTTCTGTTAGGACGTCTTTTTATCAGCAGAAGATTCATATAATCATCAACCAAAGACAGATCGTCTGCAGGAAACATGATCCATTTTCCATCATGGTATGTGGTTGAAGTATCATACAGTTCCAGTATCCGGGGGGAGAAGTTTTGCCTTTCCAGTTCAAACTTGTCCCGTTCTGCTTTGCCCAGAATCACCATGAAACCACAACAGCCCTCTCTTGCATAGAGTGCGCAGAGGGTCTTCCCCCCTCTGCGGTATTTGTATTCGTACTTCCATGCCTTACCGCCGCTATTCCAAAGGCGGTCCATGTCATATGTTTCTTCGATCTTCGTGCAGAGAGCTTCCCATGCAAGAAAAGCCTCCTCTCCAATTAAACTGATCATTTCTTCCCGGTCCGGGGTCTTTTCAAGCATGAGTAACTCCTTTCGTTGATTGCTCTGTCACCTGTTTAAAGGATTATATCACCCATAACACGACAGCTGTATGTCATATTTATGAAAAATGATATTCATCGTATTCTTCCATACTCATTCGTTCAATGGTAAATTCCGTTACCAGTTCCCCTTCCCCACTAATGCAGTATTCTGGATGAACCGGTGCTCCCCAGCTGTCATCTCCGCCTACTCCTCTCATTGCTCCAAAAATGTTAATGACTGTATATCGTGGAGCAGAAAGTTCTTCATTATGAGTCGCAACTTCCAGTTCTTCAGCGGTATAGGGGAGAACGGATGCTTCAAACGGCGCTTTAACAGCCCGAAAGCCGATGGAATTTCCCTTTCGGTCAGAAACCTTCAGCCAGCGTACTCCAGTCCTGTTACCGCATTCCTGGGGAACCAGATAAGGCGATACATTTCCTTCCGGAGTATCCTTATAGATTCCAAGTCTGGCACCTTCCTTACGGTCACAGTAATTCTCCTCTGGTCCTCTGCCATACCAGGTAAACTGTTTTGCGGCAGCCGGAGTTATGAGTCTCATACCAAAAGCAGGAAGCTCTGGCAGTCCCTCTTTTCCATGATATACAGCTTTCACATGAATGGCTCCTGTTGAATTCACTTCATAGATAACCTGAGTTTCCGTCTGGGGTACAGTTGGAAGCTGATAGGTATAGGTAACTGTAATGCAACCATCACCCTCTTCTACTTTGCAGTTTTCATTTCTGTAAGCTGGAAATCTGCCTGCACCGAACCACATCGAGCTCTTTACGGAGAATCGGTTACCCTTATCATTATCAGTAGTCGCTCTCCAGTATACAGGCATGAGAGGTCTTCCCACCCACTCTTTTCCATCATAAACAATGGAAACAATACTTCCTTCCTGTCTGGAAAAGAGAATCCGGAATCCTTCCCCTGATACTCCAATATTGACATCTCCATAAACAATGTTTAATGGCTTTTTACTACAAGACTCCTGCTGGCCCTTAATCTCCCGGACACTCTCACCAAACGCAGTTTCAAAACCAGAATCTGCCCATAACGTGTCCTCCTTTAAAACCGCAGACACCTGATGAACGTATTCTCCAACTTCTTTCCATTCTGGGATTTCAACCTTGAAATATGCGCTGTTTAATGGTTCCACATCAGCCTCAAACTGCTTCTGGAAGATCGGTTCCCCATTTCTTAATACAGTATAAATGAATTCACAGTCTGAAGTGTTCTCAAACAGTCTGCGGTTTTCAATTTTCACTCCATTTTCATCGGGAATCAGGCGAAGATCCTGATAAAGGTACTTCACTTCCTGGGCCTTGGGAGATGCCGTGCGGTCTGCGAAAACAATTCCATCGCCGCAAAAGCTGTAATCTGTGGGACGGTCTTCAAAATCACCGCCGTATGTCATATGCTCTTCTCCGTAAGCATCTTTTTTCATCAGAGACTGGTCAATATAGTCCCAGATAAAACCACCCTGATACATCTCATAGCGGTCTTCCAGATCCGTATATTTATTCATACCGCCAAGGGAATTGCCCATGGCATGCATATATTCACACAAAATAAATGGCTTTTTGGGGTCCTCATTCAGATAACGCTCCACCTCATCCGGTTTTGCGTACATCCGGCTTTCCATGTCACTGGTCGGGTCAAACTCCCTGTTCCAGCAGACACCTTCGTAATGAACCAGTCTGTCCGGATCTCGTTCCTTGAAAAATTCTGACATGGCCAGAATATCCTCTCCTGCATAGGATTCATTCCCGCAGGACCAGATCAGGATACTGGGATGGTTTTTATCTCTCTCCAGCATGGATTTTGCCCGGTCTACCACACATTCCTTCCACTCAGGCAGGTTTCCGGGAACATTCCAGGAAGGCTCACAATCTCCCATTTTCTGCCAGGAACCGTGGCTTTCTAAATTCGCCTCATCAATTAAGTAAATTCCGTATTCATCACAGAGCTTGTACCACAGACTCTGGTCCGGATAGTGGCAGGTACGGACAGCATTGATGTTATGCTGTTTCATGAAACGGATATCCCACAGCATATCCTCTTTTGTGATGGCACGGCCTCTTCTGACATTAAACTCGTGGCGGTTGACTCCCCGGAATACAATTCGTTTCCCGTTGAGGCACATAATGTTATTCACCATTTCAAAGCGGCGAAATCCCAGCTTCTGGGGAATTACCTCTTTTAACTGACCCTTCTCATCAAATAAGGAAATCCACAATTCATAAAGATAAGGATCTTCTCCGTTCCATAATCGGGCGACGGGTACACAACCGGTAAGCACAGTATCAGCTTTGGCTGTCTGGGCATCGAAGGACAGAACATCTTTTCCCTCTCTGTCTTTTAAAACAGCACTGACACTTCCTTTGACTTCTCCCATAAGACTTAACTCTGCACGTAAAAGTCCATCCTTGTAATCATCAGAAACATCTGCATGCACAAATAAGTCCCTGACATGGCAGGAAGGAACTGCATATAAATACACATCACGGAATATTCCGGAGAACCGGAAAAAGTCCTGATCCTCAATCCAGCTTGCGCTGCTTCTTTTATAAACCTCCACTGCAAGACGGTTAACTCCGTCACAGACTGCGTGAGTAATCTCAAATTCTGATGGAGTAAAGGAATCTTCAGAGTAACCAATAAAAACTCCATTCAGCCATACGTAAAATGCAGTTTCCACCCCCTGAAACGAGAGAAAGAGACGTTTATCCTTCAATTCAGTTTCTAATTCAAATTCCCGAAGATAGCTTCCTACCGGATTGTTTTCCGGATCCGTAAAGGGAGGTCTTAAATCTGAAATTCCGTCCCACGGATACATGGTATTGATATACTGGCATCTGCCAAATCCCTGTAACTCAATATGTCCAGGCACCATTATAGAATCAAATTTATCTGCATTAAAATCTTTTTCGTAAAATTCCTTTACCCGTTCTTCCGGTTTCTCTGCAAAAGAAAACTGCCAGGTTCCGTTAAGCATCTGGCGCAGTCTCATGTCGCCTTCCTCTGCATCTCGTTTTGTCTCGTAATACTGATGATCGGAATGGGCAGAAATTCTGTTTACAGAAAATACTTGAGGATCATTAAGCCATTCCAGTTTTGCGGTTTTTTCTTCCATTAAAAACCCCTCCTTCTTTTAAGAACATTACACTTATTATAATCGACAACGGTAAAAGAATCCATTGTATTTTTTTGTTTCCGGATGGAAAATAAGGGCGAAGAAGCTGTTATTGATCCACATCTTCTTTGCCCTTAAAATCTCTGTGGTATAAACCGGCTCTGCTAGCGGATGGAGCTTTTTACCTGGGTTTCAATCCGAATGGTTTCTCCTTTTTTAATCCGGTAGGATACTGACGGAATCGCTGCATTGGGATATAGCACGTTGGTGTTCGGATCCGATTCAATGACAAAACCTGCTGCACAAGGACCTTCCCCTGTTACCTGACAGCATTGCTCCTGATTTGATACAAGAGCAGTAGTCCCTGCTGCCTTCTGTTCATATTCACCCGCAAACTTCTTTACGGCAAATCCGCAGTCGTATGCAGTACAGTCGTACTGGCTTTCAATCTCATGAACTCTTAAATGACCGTATTCCTGCGGCACAATGGTGGTAGTTACTGAAATACCGGGAAATGGATGCCAGCTGCTGATTACACGGTCTTCTAAAACTTCGTACTGGTCACTGTATTTTCTCACAAAGACATAGTCATCCCCATCAATTACGAATGCAAGGGAAGAATCCGGTGCATTTTCATGAAGTACAATCTGGCTCCTGGCGACTGAGAAGCCAAAACGGGTGGAGTAAGCAAACTTGGAGTATTTCTCCGGTACGTGGCCATGACCGTATTTTTCACAAACACCTGCTGGATAAGCGATTACATCCGATCCGATCCGCTGCATCAGCATATCCGCCTGTTTTAACAGCTTTTTACTGTCAAGACTGGGCAATGGTTCCGCTTTTGCAGACCAGAACGGATGGCTGTCTGGCAGTCCCAGACACAAAAGCGTCTTCATTCCCCAATAAGGAGACCCAGGCGCATTGTAACGCTCTGCCATAATCAGATTGGGATACGCATATCCAATGGTCAGAACACCGTCCCGGTCAAAGATTTTCTGATCCAGCCACCAGTTTAAATGACGGGATAAAATCCCCTTTACAACGCCTGGGGATATATCATCAAGCCCTGCAAATAAATAGGCAGACCAGAATGCAGCTTCTCCGAACCGATAAGAAAGGCTTCGTCCAAAGGGCAATGCGGCACCATTTTCGTCAAACCAGTAAATAAAATCTCTGGCAAAAATCTTGGCCCGTTCTCTAAATTCGCTGCACCGCTTAGGATCTTCCTCTTCCATAGCTACGGAATATAAAAGCCCGTAATAATGCATGGCAAAAGAAATGTAGTAGTCCTTCTGACTGGAACCGCCATCCCGGTACCAGCCATCACCGATATAATAGCTTTCGATTTTATCAAGACCTGACAGGAGCTTTTCTTTGCTGTATGGATAGCCAAGCTTTTGCAGGGCAATATTTACAAGAATCATAAAAAACTGCCAGTTACAGTCCGGAATGATGTGTTCATTAATTCCGTAAAGCCATTTAGCCAGGTTGTCTTTTTCCCGTTCTTCTAAGGGCTCCCAAAGTTTTTCCGGAGTAAAGATCAGACCGCTTGCAATAGCAGCCATCTCCACAAATCTCTGGTCGTAATCGTTAAAACCGCCCCAGTATTCGCTATGGAGTGGATCGGTACCATTTTTCAAACCATTTACATAAATATCTTCAAAGCCTTTTCCTCCCCCAAGCCACAAGGGCACCAAAGCCCACAGGGGTCTTGAGAAAGCCTCCATCTCCATGCTGACTGCAGGGTAAGTAACACCGCTGTCTCCTAAATGCAGTCTGGCACAGCCGTTGCTGTATAATGGTTTTAATGGATCTAACAGCTGAAACATCAGCTGTCTGTAGTCCTCTTTTGTTTCAAGCTTCATGAACATTCGCCTCTTTTCAATCATTGATTGTTACCAATATGGATTCCAGTCTATGGACAGACGGATCAGCGCCTCTAAATAGAAATAATCTCCCCAGATATTGCATTCATCCACACCTTCCGGAGTGCAGGTATTGTATGGAGATTTCTTGGAATACGTGCTGTGAAGAACCAGTCCGTTAGATTTGGTTCCTTCTTTCACCGCATAACCAGTCACTACTGATTCCATGATCTTTTTCGCAATGGATCGATAGTAAGCCGCTTCCCCTTCTGGCAGATAGTTAGCCATTTCAAGCATTCCGCAGGCTGCAATGGAAGCAGAGGAAGAATCCTTTGGCTCCCCAGATCCATCTGTAAATTCCAAATCCCAGTAAGGTACTAAATCATCAGGGAGATGGTCTAAGAAGTAACCAGTCACATGCTTAAAGTCTTCTACATATTCTTCTCGTTTCGTATAACGGTATGCTAAAGCACAGCCATATACTCCCCACGCCTGACCTCTTGCCCAGGCAGACCCGTCCCGGTATCCCTGGCAGGTTGCACCATGATCCGGCTCACCAGTCTCCATATTCATAAAGAAGGTGTGCCAGGTGGAATAATCTTCTCTGATCACATTGGCAATGGCGGTATGAATGTGCTTTTCAGCAATATCTCTGTACTTTGTATCATTGGTTTCTTCGGATGCCCAGTAAAGAAGAGGCAGATTTAAAAGACAGTCAATGATAAAACGGTAATTCTCCGGCTGGTTCATAGGTCCCCACGCCTGAATAAACTGCCCCACTGGCTGAAACCGGCTGATGAGCTGATCTGCTGCCTTGATTGCCGCTTTCTTTCCCGTCTCATCTCCTACCAGCTTATAAGCTGCCACACAGGAGGGGGAATACAGAAATCCCATATCGTGATGATCCACTTCCACCTTATCTTCAATTCTCTTTAAAAAGCTTTCTGCCTGAATGCTGCCAGCCTTGGCAAAAGCATCATCCCTGCTCCACTCATACGCCAGCCAGAGCTGGCCAGTCCAGAATCCGGTGGTCCAGTTTACATTGGGAGTTGGCTTATAATAGCCGCCTTCACTATATGCTTTTTTAAAAGAGTGGGTAAATTCCCCTAAATTATCCTTCAGCTGTCTGACAGCAAAATCCAAAGCGTTGCGGCACTGGTCTGCCGATAGCTCCGGCCTGTTTTCAAACAATTTCTCCGTCGTTTCCTTCATTTTCCCTTACCTCCTCATAAAACTTCTTCATCACTGCAAATGCAGGCTTTTCTCTCTTTCTGTCCGCAGTCACCAGACCCTTTATGTTGTATCCGTTCTGATATGCGCCAAGCCGCTTGGGCGTCCGGTAATCATACAGGATCCAGGGTGCTGTGCCCTGAATGTATTCTGTTTTACCAAACATCTCTACCTGCTTTTTATAGATTTCTTCCTGTTCCTGTTCAGAGCCACGGACATACTTACCGGTTTTATTTTCAGCATGGTAGCCATCTGCACCAAACTCACTGATAATTACTGGTTTTTCCGGCTTAGAACCATTTAGAATTTCTGTCAGTTTCTCATAATCCGGATCATACCAGCCGTAGTACTCATTAAAACCGATGACATCCAGATGGCTCTCCAGCCGGTCAGCAATTCTTAAATTTACGGTATCTACCAGACACGCAGCTGAAATCAGACGGGAAGGGTCCTTTTCTTTCGCTGTCTCTGCCAGATACTTCATAAAGTGATACCTGTCGTCTGTATCCGGGTTTTCATTTCCAACTGACCAGATGATAACACTGGCGCGGTTAAAATCCCGGGAGATTAATTCTGATAGCTGGTTTCTTGCATCACTGAGGGTCTGGGGGTTTGAAAAGTCGATCCACCAGTAAACCGGGATCTCCTCCCAAAGTAAAATTCCTTCCTCGTCTGCAATCTCTGAAACCCACTGGGTATGGGGGTAATGGGCGAGGCGCAGGAAATTACAATTCATTTTTTTCGCTCTCTGAAATGCTTCCCGGATATCCTCCTTTGTTACCGCTTTCCCATGTACCTGGGTTTCCTCATGAAGACAGGCTCCCCGTAAGAATATGGGTCTGCCATTTAACAGTATCTTTCCGTCTCTTGTCTCTATGGTACGAAAGCCGATGACATCCGTCACCTCATCCTTTGCCTCTCCCTTTTCCTTCAAAGCCAGAATCACCTCATAGCGTTTGGGATTCTCAGGACTCCAAAGGGATAAATTCTGTGCATGGACGATCTTTGTAAAGGTACCGTCTCCACTTACAGGAACGGTTTCTTCTATGTTAAGTTCCGGAATTAAAAAAGTCAACGTATGATCTGTCAGTTTCTTCTCACTCTCAATAAGAGCCTTAACTTCAATCGCTCCGGTTTCCCTGTTAACAAGACTTACTTTCATATTCTTAATGTAGACATTGGGTACAAAAAGAAGGGAAACATCCCGGTAAATACCGCCATATAAGAACCAGTCCGTATTTTCACTGGGGATCTGCTCTTTTCTTCTCGTATTATCCGCTACCACAATTAATCTGTTTTCCGCCTTTAAATGAGGCGTAATTTCTAAGGAAAAGGGTGTGGAACCTCCTTTATGGATTCCAAGAAATGTTCCATTTAAGAAGATTCTGGCTTCATAGGAAACGGCACCAAACTGTAAGAACACACGCCCTTTGTTTTCTTCCTCCAAAGAAAACCGGCGGCTGTATACCGCCGGTCCTTCGTAATAAAAATATTCCGGTTTTGCAAGATTCCATACTCCCGGTACTTTGATTTTTTCCCAGTCGTCAAAGGCGTAATCAAGAGGGATGCTGCGCCCTTCATCATTTATTTCCTGTTCTAAAAACCACTTTGCTCTTAAACAGTTATCGTACTGGTCCACAGAAAAGTTCCATTCCCCGTTTAAAGTCTGGGTTCTTCTTCCTCCTCCTGGGAAAATCAAGGTTTCCTCTTGTATAACGGGGATTCTATAGTTCCTTTTATAATCCCCGTTATGGATATTGTCCACGAAATTTTTTATTATTTCCATTGTTTAACCTTTCACGCCGGTAGCTGCAATTCCTTCTACGAAATATTTCTGGAGGGATAAAAATACAATTAATACGGGAATTAAGGAAAGCACTGATGCTGCCATAATCAGACCAAATTCTGAGCTGTACTGGCTGATAAACATTTTAAGTCCTAACTGAAGTGTTTTCTTGGATTCCGTCTTTAAATAAATTAACGGTCCTAAGAAGTCATTCCAGGTATTAACAAAAGTAAAGATTGTAAGCGTAGACAGCGCCGGTTTTGACAACGGAAGCATGATTTTAGAGTAAATCTGATACTCTGACATACCATCAATTCTTGCCGCCTCACACAGTTCATCGGGAATTCCCTGATAGAACTGTCTCATCATAAATACTCCGAAGGCGGAAAACGCCTGAAGGAAAATAATCGCCAGATGGGAATCATTCAGTCCGAAATTTCTCATCATCATGAACTGGGGAACCATGTAAACCTGCCACGGAACAGCGATGGTGGCAATATAGGCCATAAAAAGGGTATCTTTGTATTTAAATTTCAGCTTTGCAAATGCATAGGCAGCAAAGCTGCTGGTTAAAAGCTGGAGAAATGTTACGATCAATGTAATCTTTACGGTATTTCCCACAAAGGTCATAAGTGGGATTTTTGTCCAGATATCAACATAATTCATCCAACGGGGATTTTTTGGAATCCACTGAATGGGAAAGATAAATACGTCTTTATCAAGTTTTAATGATGCTGACAGCATCCATGCAAAGGGAATCAGCATAACCGCTGTAAGAATGAGCAAAACCACATACAGGAGGGATCTGCTGATTTTATAATTTGTGCTTTTTACTTTCATGTTATATCCTCCTTCTTCTAGTTTGCATATTTTTTCTCACCGCGGAACTGAACCAGGGTGATAGCAAGAACCATTAAGAACAGCACAATTGCAACTGCACTGGAATAGCCCAGATTCCAGTTACGGAATGCTTCTTCATAAATGTGGTAAACCAAAACCATAGCCTGAGAACTTACAACACCGTTGGAACCGCCTGCAAGCATATATACAATATCGTAAACCTTAAAGCAGTTAATGGTCAGAATGATTGTAACAAAGAATGTAGTGGGCTGAAGCTGGGGCCAGGTGATATAACGGAACCGCTGCCAGGAATTACAGCCGTCAAGACCTGCAGCCTCATAGAGCTCTGCATTGATCCCCTGAAGTCCTGCAAGATAAATTACCATGTAGTAACCCATGTTCTTCCATACACTAAAGAGCACGATTGTAAACATAACCCAGTGAGGATCTGCCGACCATTTAGGCAGGCTTTTTGCATGAACTCCCAGATAATATAAAATCATATTGACCGGTCCGCTTTTCTGGGGACTGAAAAGCATGTTCCACACGGCTGCAACTGCAACCAGAGAGGCTACGTAAGGAAAGAATCCTACTGTACGGAAGAAATTTCTTCCCTTTATTTTCTGGTTTAAAACAATTGCCAGTCCCAGTGCACTGACTAAGGTCAAAGGTACGGTGGCGATACAGTATACAATGGTATTGATAAAGGCAGAATGAAACCTTGCATTGCCAAACATGTCAATAAAGTTTTTAAGTCCTGCAAATTTCATGGGACTGTTGCCATCCCAGCTCATAAATGCCAGCACAAACGCAAAGATAATGGGTCCCAGCGTAAATATGGCAAATCCGATAAAGTTGGGAGCGATAAAAGAATAAGCGACTAAATTTCTTTTTTCCTGTCTGGTAAGGATCTCTCCGGTCCTCACCTTCTTAATTTTCTCATCTATTGTTTCGATTTTCGCAATCAGCCTGTCGCGCTGATGAGTACGTTTTGCGTCTTTTAACAAAAGACTGAGTGCATCCCGTTTCTCATGTAAAGCCGCGATTTTTTCCTGTTTTTGCGCTTCTGTTATTGTCTTAGCCATAGTCTGTCTTAAAGCCCGGTAAAACGGCTTATCCTCCTTTTCCAGTTCTTATCCGTCAAAATCAAATCAGAAGTTTTTAAATAAGGCGGGCCGTTATATGCTGCCCGCCTGTTTTTGTTACCACGCTGCTTTATTTGCCAAGAATTGCACCGATTTTTTCATTCATCTGAGCAATGCCGTCATCAACTGACATACTTCCTGTCATGATTGCATCATGTGCTTCATTTAATACAGTTTCGATCTCAGAGCTCTTTGGATTTACAGGCATCTCTAAGTACAGCTTGGAAGTGTTTAAAGCTTCAACACTGGTTCCGTCTGCTTTTGGGAATCCGTCTGCACTGGAAACAAGATCAGCAACTGTGCTGTTCATAACAGCTGGAATGGTTCCGGTAGAAGCAAGAATCTCTGCTCCGTCTTTTCCGCTTACAAAGTTAATGAATTCCCATGCAAGATCTTTATGAGGTGCATTGGAAGGAATTGCAAGAGAAGTAATGGTAGCAAGAGTCGATCCTGGCTCTACTCCTTCTGCATGAGGATATTTCACGATTCCCCAGTTTTTGCAGTCTGTATATTCACCTGTACGGATCTTATCCATTAAAGTGGAGATAAACCAGGTACCCATGTTCATCATTGCAATGTTGCCCTGTGCAAATGCGCCTGAGTAATGAAGTCCGCTGGTCTTTAACGTGGCATAATCCTGGCAAACGCCGTCTTCCTGCTCTTTAATTACCATATCATAGTAAGGCTTTAAGAAATCATATTTTCCATCGATGATGGTGTTCTTTCCGTCAAGTACACCAAATAACTGTACTGCAGATCTCCATGTATGATAATGTGCTCCGTATACTTCCTGTCCTGGTGTGTCTACTGTTAAGCTTCTTGCCAGCTTATCATACTGTTCAAATGTCATATCATTGGTTGGGTAAGCAACACCTGCTTTATCAAAGATGTCCTTATTATAGAACAGTACCCAGAAATCGTTACGGAATGGAAGCTCATATAATTTATTTTCTACCTTAATCTGATCGGTAAGGCCTTTATACTGAGTTAAATCCACTTTGGAAGATTCGATGTAGCTGTCCAGAGGCTCTAAAACGCCTTTGTTTACCAGTGTCATGTAACCTGGAACATCCTTTACAGTTACCACATCAAAATCAGAACCGCTGCCAGTTAATTCTGTTGCAAGAACTGTCTGATAATCGGTAGAACCAAGATCCACCATCTCGATTTTAACATCCGGATGTGCTTTTTCAAACGCGTCGATCAGAGGCTGATAATAGGTAGTGGAACTGATATCCCAAACAGACCATTTCAGTGTTGTCTGTCCGCCTGCTGATGCAGTGGTCTCTGCTGCCTTTGTCTCTGCTTTGCTTGCTTCTGTTGTTGCAGCTGTGGTTTCTTTGGTACTGCTGCCGCAGCCTGCAAGTGCAGTGACTGCCATGGTACAGGCAAGTGCAAGGCTAAGTGCTCTTTTTTTCATTGTATACCCTCCTGATTTGAAATTGTTTTCAGTAAACCAATGTGATTTACTATGGAACTATTATAACCTGCTTCCGTCGGATTTAAGAATGGAAATTATCTAAGAAAATATTCACTATTTATTCACAAATTAATTCTGTATTACTAAAACATGTATTTTTTTATGATAAACAGTAAAATTTATCTTTTGTATACATATTGACCTGTTTTTATAAAAATAACACGGCTCTTTTCATTGACATTTTACAGGAAATAAGCTAACTTAAAAAATGACAGCGTTGGGATTAATACATCTATTATAGAAAGGACTTGTCTGATATCATGTGGAAAACACTGATTCCAAAAACTATTCGAGGCAAAATCATGATTTTGACGGCAGCCGTTACGCTGCTTATCACAGTCCTTACAACCACAGTCTGTTTCTCAGTCTTTCAGTTATTTCTCAGAAGAAATCAGGTTCAGTCTGCAGAATTCAGTCTGCAGGTTGTGAGCAATAACATAGCAACAGACATGAAGGATATCATTTATTTCAGTAAATGGTGCTGCTCCAATGGAGTCATACAGGACTATCTGGAAGCATTTAAAGATGTAAACAAGCTTCCAACAGCTTCCAATGATTCCAGCAATTTACGGCCAATGGCTCTTTCCACCCATAACCGACTGAAAGAAGAATATTATAAAACCCGTTCCTACAAATATATTCGTGCAATCGTTTCTACAAACAATGAAAATAACTTTCTCCATATGACATCTTCCGTCAGCACCTCTTCTCCTTATGCTGCCAAACTAATAAGGAAGAGCGATTTTTTTGAACCCTTGTATCATGCTGACGATTTTTTATGGATCGGGCTGATTCATGATCCATTATCTTCGATCACTCAGGGAGAATTCATTCCTATTGTACGTCCCGTTTATGACAAATTTAATTCGGAAATCATCGGATGGACTTATGTCGAAATTTCTACCAGACTGTTTACGGACTATCTGGCTACCTATCCCCTTCCGGATGACAGTCTTTTTTTCATTAATATGGGAGATAAGACCTATCGTTTTCAGTCCAATACCCTGGTAGAAACAAAAAAGCCTTATGAGATTTCGGAAGATTCAGCCAGAAAGGAATCTTTCTTGGCAGGCACCCAGGTTCATACCGTAACCATGAGTGGCGGAGAAAAACGAATTCTTATTGAACGTCCCATAGACGGTGTCAACGATTGGAGTATATCTCAGATTTTGTCAGAACAGCAGTTTAAACAGCAAAAGAATTTATATACACTGCTGATTATCGGCATCTGCTTTTTTATTGTTTCTATGGGCATCCTCCTTGCATTCTTTTTAAACCGCTTTATTATGGAGCCAATCCATAAGCTGAGTAATAAGATAGACAGTATTTCAACCGGAGATTTTTCCAGAGACAATACCATTGAATGGAATCATGAGCTGGGTCAGATCGGCAGAGGAATTAATAATATGTCCGGCAATATTATCACGCTGATGGAAAAACGTGTATCCGATGAAAAACAGAAAAAGGATCTGGAATATCAGATTCTTCAAAGCCAGATCAATCCTCACTTTCTCTATAACACGCTGAATTCCATCAAGTGGATGGCGACCATTCAGAATGCGGGAGGCATCGCAGACATGACAACTGCCCTGGCCCGGCTTTTAAAGAACGTATCCAAAGGAACTGCTTCCATGATTCCGCTGAGAGAAGAGCTGGATCTTATCAAGGACTATTTTTTAATACAGCAGTACCGTTACGGCGGCAGTGTGACCATTGAATATCAGATTCAGTCTGATGAACTTTACAACTGCCAGATTCACAGGTTCTCTCTTCAGCCCATTATTGAAAATGCTCTCTTTCATGGAATCGAGCCAAAAGGAGCGGCAGGCAGGATCATTGTTTCAGCCGAAGCGGAAGAAATCGCTGGGGAAAAAGGACTGATGATCCGTGTGACAGATAACGGAGTCGGGATGTCGGAGGATATGATCGAGAAAGTACTTCGGGAAGATACCGATTCTCACAACAAAACCGAATTCTTCCGGCACGTAGGCATTAGTAATGTAAACAAGCGGATTCAGTATGATTTCGGTTCAGAATATGGAATTACAATTACCAGCCGGCAAGGTGAATTTACTACCATGACCATTCGGCTTCCTTACGTACTGTTTACAGAAAAACAATTGGCAGAAAGGTAATAAATATGACAAAATTATTGATCGTGGATGACGAACCACTGGTTCAGATCGGAATAAAGTCCATGTTAAACTGGACAGACTACGGGATTGAAATCTGCGGCACTGCAGTAAATGGTCAGAATGCACTGGACTTAATTGAGGAATATTCGCCGGAAATCGTCATTACGGATATTCGCATGCCTATCATGAATGGTCTGGATCTTGCAAAGGCGTGCCGGGAAAAATACGGGAAAATCCCTCTGTTTATATTTCTCACAAGTTATGAAGAATTTCAGCTGATTAAAGAAGCAATGTCATATGAAGCAGTGGATTATTTAATCAAGTTGGAGTTAAATGCCCAGTCCTTACTGGAATCCGTTCAAAAAGCTCTCTCCCGTTTAGAAAGTCTTCGGGTTTCCATCGAGTATAAGGAATCAGGCCGTCCTCTGCTTCAAAGCTATTATGAAAAATTTTTCATGCGGCTTTTACACAATTTATTTGATAGTGAGGAACAGTTTGACTTACAGTCAAAGGATTTAAAGCTGAGTTTTACAGAGCACTGCTACTTTGCGGCATTTTGCGAAATACAGGAAAACAACCACGCCCATATGGAATACAGTAAGTTAATGAATCTGTATAGCAGTACCCTGCAGATGTACCGGGAAATTATAACCAGATATCTTCCCACCTATGTGGTGTCTCTGGATATGAAGCATTTTGCAGTTGTGTTTCACCTGGAATCCTTAGACGGATATGAGGAAGATACCATTAAAAATGCCTTTCTCAATGCTTCGGAAATGGTGAACAATTATTTTAATGTAACTGTGTTAACCGGGGTGGGTTCTCCTTTCTCCCAGCCATTAAAAATCAGTGAATCCTACCAGGAAGCACGTCAGGCCTTTGGACGGATGAACCGGTCCCAGTCCATCGCATTTTTTAATAGCAGCGATACGGATTCCATCCGGAATGCATTTAATATTTCAGTCTTTAAAGGGGAAATTACAAAGGCATTTAATGAATTTGATACGGATGTACTCTCCCGCACCTTAACAGAAATCATAGAACTGTTTGAAGCCCATCCGCTGCGTTTTTCCCAGGCGGCAGACGGTGCCTGCAACATTCTTTATCTGGCCTTGTCTCTTCTGCCCGATGGAGAGGCAAATATGGCGGAGATTTTCTCTTCTTATAGTGATGGTTACCGCTCGATTTACCGGTTTAGCAATGTGGAACAGATTGTTGAGTGGATGACCGTACTACGGGATGGCTTATGCGAGATTTTAAAGTCCAAACGAAAGACCTATAAGGCTCATGTCATTACGAACGTACAAAAGTATATTCACAATCACGTTGCCGAAAAACTCACTTTAAATGAGGTTGCCGGAGTTTTCGGACTAAGCCCTAATTATTTAAGCATTTTGTTTAAAAAGAACTGCCATCTGGGATTTTCGGAATACATCGCCCAGGCTAAGATCAATAAAGCAAAGACTCTTCTCTTGGAACAGGATATGAAGATTTATGAGGTAGCCGACCAGCTGGGCTTTGAAAGCGCTTTTTATTTCAGCAAGGTATTTAAAAAAGTCACCGGATACTCTCCCAGGGACTTTATTCAGCAAAATACTATGGATCCGGAAGAAGAATAAGGAGAATACATCATGATTACAGAAATTTTTCAGCATTTAACGAAACCCATTACCAGCTTTAATCCGTTATTTCCTGCCTCCAACCGGGATTCCTGGGAAGGTCTGCCGGAAGAATTACGATCACGTCTCATTCAGGATGGGGAGCAATATCTTGGTTTTTCTTATCCTTCCCTTCCTGCAACTGAATTTATGGAATTCTCCAGAACAGGAAACCGGAGTCATTTTCAGGATAAAATGTTTTTAAGGAGGACGGTATTAAATTCTCTGGTTCTTGCCGAATGTGCAGAATATAAAGGACGATTTCTGGACGATATCATCAATGGCCTTTATTTAATCTGCGAAGAAAATGCGTGGCAGCTCCCTGCCCATAACTCTTATATCCGGGATACACCCCAATTCATCCTTCCTGACGTAACCCGGCCTGTTATCGATTTATTCGCTGCTGAAACCGGAGCGGTTCTGTCTATCGCAGAGTATCTTCTGAGGCAGGAGCTTTTTTTAGTAAGTCCCTTCCTGTCGGCAATGATCAATAAAAATCTGGAAGAACGGATCTTTCAGCCTTATCTGAATGAACATTTCTGGTGGATGGGGGATGGCAAAAGTCCCATGAATAACTGGACAGTCTGGTGTACACAGAATGTACTTCTCTCTGCATTTACAAGAGATCTTGATGAGGTGAGAAAACAGCAGATTCTTGAGAAAGCATGCCAAAGCATCGATTACTTTCTTGATGAATACGGAGAAGACGGGTGCTGTGACGAGGGAGCACAGTATTATCGTCATGCAGGATTATGTCTGTTTAATTGTCTGGAGGTATTGAACGGCATCACAGATCATTCCTTTCAAACCATATACTCAAATAAAAAGGTTAAGAACATTGCAGCATATATTCTAAACGTTCATATTGACGGGATCTATTATGTTAATTTTGCAGACTGCTCTCCTGTTGCCGGACGCTGCGGCGCCAGAGAATTCTTATTTGGCAAACGGACAGGGAACCAGGAACTGATGGCATTTGCTGCTTCTGATTATCAAAACGGGGAAGATCCACTGGATGTCAGTGAGCACAATTTATTTTACCGGCTCCAGACCGTTTTCACATATGGGGAAATGCTTACCTTTGACAAAGCTCCTTCTATTAAACATAAGGATTACTGGTATGAAAGTGTTGGAATCTTCATTGCAAGGGATGACCATCGGTACTTAGCCGTCAAAGCAGGTGATAACAATGACAGCCACAATCACAACGATACCGGCAGCTTTACCATTTATAAAGATGGCAAGCCGCTTGTGATCGATATAGGGGTGGAAACCTATACTAAAAAGACATTTTCTCCGGAAAGGTATGATATATGGACCATGCAGTCCCGTTATCACAACCTCCCCTCTTTCCTGGATGGAGATATGGAAATTATACAGAAAGACGGAGCTTCTTTTGCTGCAAAAAATGTCTCTTATGAGCTTGGTTCTACCGTGTGCAGCATTACAATGGACATTGCTGGCGCATACCCGGACAAACGGATTCATTCTTATGTGCGAAATGCTGTCATGAAAAAGGGCGAACAGATTGTTATAACGGATCATTACGAAGGGGAGGGATTACAGCCGGTATTATCCCTTATGTTTTATGAGGAACCAACATTAGATGGGAACCAGATAAAAATCGGAGATCTTGGAACAGTAACCGTAACCGGCAGCTCTCATATGAGAAAGGAATGCCTTCCCATAACAGATGACCGGCTAAAGACAACCTGGAAGCATGATATATACCGGGTTCTGGTGTCAATGGATTTAAACGATTTAGTATTAACCATAGAATAGATATAGATTCTGGAGAGAATAGGGCAGAAATCCATACAAAAGGATTTCTGCCCTGATTTTCTGATTATCAGCCAAACAGATTAAAGGTAAGGAAAATAGTAGCGGTCAGAGAAGCCACCAGGGATACAACCGTTATCTGAGTATTAATTGACGGACCTGCTGTATCTTTAAATGGATCTCCTACTGTATCTCCCACTACACCTGCCTTATGAGCCGGCGAATTTTTGCCTCCATTATTACCTGCCTCAATATATTTCTTTGTATTATCCCACAGTCCCCCTGAATTGGACATGAATAATGCAAATAATAATCCGCTGACAATATTTCCAGTAATGAAACCGCCAATGGACTGTACGCCTCCGATAAATCCAACTAACAAAGTGGCGATAATGGTCATAAGTCCGGCTGGAACCAGCTCCTTAATTGCGCCGTCAGTGGCAATTTCGATACACTTGTCGTATTCCGGAACAACGCCTTCTTTTCCCTCTTTTAATCCGGCAATCTCTCTGAACTGACGATGAATTTCAGAAACCATACGCTGTGCATTCCGGTCAACACCAAGCATCAGCATGGCTGAAAACAATGCAGGAATTGCCGCACCGATTAACAGTCCAAAAAAGACATTGGGATTAATCACATCAAAGCCTGTGATCTTATCCATAATTGCTCCTGCTGAAGCAGCATTAAGCTCATCAATCGCACCGTTCACTTCACTCATAAATGCTCCCAGCAAAGCAATTACTGTAAGTCCGGCAGCTCCGATGGCAAACCCTTTTGTCACTGCCTTTACTGTATTTCCTGCGCTGTCCAGGGAATCGGTTATCTCAAGCGCCTTGTCGCCAAGATCGCCCATCTCCACCAGACCTCTTGCATTGTCAACGATTGGACCATACGCATCGTTTGATATAATCATACCTACAATTGATAGCATTCCAACTGCAGCCATGGATATTCCAAACATGGCATATTCCACACTTCCTCCGCCCATTGGATAGCAGAGTTTGTAGGCAGCAAGTGCTGACACGCCAATTCCGATCATAGACGGAAGGGTACTCATTAAACCATAGCTGATTCCAGATAAGATAGTAAATGCAGGTCCGGACTCACAGGCCTTTGCCACTGCACGAACCGGAGGTCTTTTGTCGTCCGTAAAGTAATCACTGGCAAGCCCAATCACAACACCTACCAAAAGACCAATCACGCTGGCTCCCCAAATCCGCCAGGAAAAGCCGAAAGCCCAGGTTGCTGCACCAGTCAGCACACCGTATAGTCCCGTTGTTACGTATGTATTTGTATTTAATGCCAAAGTGGGATCACCGCCCTCTTTCATCCTTGCGGTCATTACACCCACCATGGAAGCCAGAAGACCAACTGCTGCATAGCAGAAAACCATGGCTGCATTGTTGGCAGTCTGACCGGCTGCCTTACAAACACCATCCAGGGAAACTGCCATAACCAGCGCAGCCGCCATAGAAGCCACATTGGAATCAAATAAATCCGCTCCCATTCCAGCCACATCTCCTACGTTATCGCCTACGTTATCAGCAATAACTGCTGGATTTCTGGGATCATCCTCAGGAATTCCAAGTTCAACCTTACCAACCAGATCCGCACTGATATCTGCTGTCTTTGTAAAGATACCGCCACCTGCTTTTGCAAAAAGGGCCATGGAGCTTGCTCCGAAGCTGAATCCCAGAAGTGCTGTGGTATTATTTGTCACCAGTAAAACCAGAGTCACGCCCAGAAGACTGGATCCCACTACTGCCATTCCCATAACCGCTCCGCCTCGAAATCCAGACATGAATGACTGTTTAATCCCCTTTGTGGAAGCCTCAGCTGCCTTCACATTGGCGATTGTTGCAATACTGATACCAATCTTACCCGCAATTGCGGAAAAAACTGTGCCGAACAAATACGAAGCTGCCATAATGATGTTGCCAATAATATTGCCCTTCCATATGGGTGATGGTAGGAATATTAAAATAACAACTGCTGCTACAAGACAAAAGCGTGATAAAGTCTTGTATTCTTTTGTGAGAAATGTGTTTGCGCCATTGCGAATCAATTTACTTATTTCTGCTATCCTTTGATTGGAGGAAGGCTGTGCTTCAACCCATCGGTAAAGCCAGAATGCTACGCCAAAAGCAAGCATTGAAATAATAATAGATAAGATCTGAAAAAACTGTAAATTAAGTACCAAAGAGCTCATCTCCCTTTCATTTATTAAGCAAAATTCGCTTTGCTTCCAATACTAGCATTATAGTGCAATAAGTTCAAGCATTAAATAAATGCTATCTTATAACTGAATATAATGCACATGTATAATAGGCCTTTAAACCAGTTTAGAACTATTTATTTGTATATTTTGTATATTCTGTTGTATTTTTGTTATTAAATACTACTTATAACCTTATAGTTTATGACAATAATTAGATATAACCAATCGTTTGAATTATATAAGTTATCTGCAATATTAACGAATAATTAACAGGTAAAAATCCAAGTACGCATTGACACAAATAATGGTCATAGTATAAAATAAAATTGTTTATTTTTATTGTTATTTCATAAATTTTATATTATATTTATTAAATATATCTGCAGTTTATACAAAAAGGAAACCTAGCTAAGGAGGATTTTCATTATGGAATTTTTATTGTCAGGTGTCACAGCAATTACTTGGCAGCAGTTGGTTATGTATGGAATTGGTGGTTTATTAATCTACCTGGCCATAGTCAAAGGATTTGAACCTTCACTACTGCTGCCAATGGGGTTCGGAGCAATTCTCGTTAACCTTCCCTTGTCAGGGGTACTAAACCAGACCATTGAAGGAGTGGGGAATGTAAACGGAATAATCCAGTGGTTATTTGAGACTACCATTGAATCTTCTGAAGCTTTGCCAATTCTTTTGTTTATTGGAATTGGAGCTATGATCGATTTCGGACCACTGCTCTCCAATCCAAAAATGTTCTTATTCGGCGGTGCTGCACAGTTTGGTATCTTTTTTACTATATTGCTGGCGGTAATCTTTAATTTTGATCTAAATGATGCAGCTGCCATTGGTATTATCGGTGCTGCGGATGGTCCAACCTCTATTCTGGTTTCCCAGATCATGCACTCAAACTATATGGGAGCAATCGCAGTTGCTGCATATTCTTATATGGCACTGGTACCCATTGTACAACCGTTTGCAATCAGACTGGTTACTACAAAAAAGGAACGTATGATCCGGATGGAATATAATCCGGCATCAGTGACAAAATTAACCAGAATACTGTTTCCAATCATAGTTACCATAGTTGCGGGACTCATTGCACCCCAGTCTGTTGCACTGGTTGGCTTCCTTATGTTTGGAAATTTAATCAGAGAATGCGGCTGCCTGGGAAGTTTATCTGACACGGCACAGACCACGCTTGCTAACCTTATCACTTTGCTGCTTGGCATCACAATTTCCTTTAGTATGCAGGCGGAAGCATTTGTAAATGTCAATACTTTACTCATTATGCTGCTTGGATTAATTGCATTTGTTTTTGACTCTATCGGCGGCGTCTTATTTGCCAAGTTCCTGAATCTGTTTTTAAAGAAGAAAATCAATCCGATGGTTGGCGCTGCAGGAATCTCTGCTTTCCCTATGTCAGCCCGGGTCATTCAAAAAATGGGACTTAAGGAAGATCCTACCAATCATCTCCTGATGCATGCGATCAGCGCAAATGTAGCAGGCCAGATTGGTTCCGTTGTTGCAGGAGGCGTGGTTATAAATCTGGTTAGTCAGATTCTTAAGAATATGGGTTAGGTGAAAGGAGCTTTATTATGAATACACAAAATATAATTTACGCTTTAGAGATCATGGGAAAAGGTATGGCTTCCATATTTATAGTAATTGGAATCTTAACAGCAATTGTAGTCCTGCTCTCTAAGATTACTAATACATCTAAATTGAAACAGGACAACTCTGAAAAAGACTGATTATATTATTCTGTCGAACAAAAAGGCTTCTCACGCTGTGAGGAGCTTTTTTTGTGTTCATTTCATTCGGTTTTATAAAATGATTTGCAGTGCTCAGATCCCTATGCCGTATGTCCCAAAATCCAACTGATAACATACTATATATAGATACTATTGATTAACAATAATCTGCATCATTATTTAACTCAATTTAAACAAGGGGGATAACCATGGCTGATATTGCTCTACAATTGGAATTAAACAATTCCGTTAGCATAGAGGCTGGAAATAATGTTCTTTTTGACAGCACTGTCTTCGCTTCAGGAAATATAGTTTACGATCCTGCCACAGGTGTCATCACGTTTCTGTCAATAGGAAGATTTTCTATTGACTGGTGGCTGGCAACACAATCTTCTCAATCTACAAATGGAACTTCATTTGCACTTGTTACCTCACAAGGTGATTTTCTAAGAGGAAATTCTCCATTAAAAACTGGTGAAGTATATGGAGCTGGAATTATTGAAGTCGTCAGTGCTCCTGTTACTTTATCGTTAGAAAACATTAGCACAGGACTTGTGTATTTCTCTCCACAGGTTCCTTTAAAAGGTTCTATTGTTATAGTACAGGAAAATGCTACAGGTGATGGGTCTACTGGACCGACCGGGCCTACTGGGCCTACTGGAGATACTGGACCTACCGGGGCCACCGGAGCTACTGGACCTACTGGACCTACCGGAGCTACTGGACCTACCGGAGCTACTGGAGCTACTGGACCTACCGGAGCTACTGGACCTACCGGAGCTACTGGAGCTACTGGGGCTACTGGACCTACCGGAGCTACTGGACCCACCGGAGCTACTGGACCTACCGGGGCTACTGGGGCTACTGGATCTACCGGAGCTACTGGAGCTACTGGGCCGACCGGGCCTACTGGACCGACCGGAGCTGTTGGCCCAACCGGAGCTACTGGGCCGACCGGGCCTACTGGATCTACCGGAGCTACTGGCCCCACCGGAGCTACTGGACCTACCGGGCCTACTGGATCTACCGGAACTACTGGAGCTACTGGGCCGACCGGGCCTACTGGACCAACCGGAGCTGTTGGCCCAACCGGAGCTACTGGACCTATCGGGCCTACTGGATCTACCGGAGCTACTGGACCTACCGGGGCTATTGGACCTACCGGGCCTACTGGATCTACTGGAGCCGCAGGACCTACTGGAGCTACTGGAGCTACTGGACCCACCGGAGCTACTGGACCCACCGGGCCGACTGGATCTACCGGAGATACTGGACCCATCGGAGCTACTGGACCTACCGGAGCTACTGGGTCTACCGGAGTTGCTGGAGATACTGGACCCACCGGAGACACTGGACCCACCGGAGCTACTGGACCTACTGGCGCGACTGGGCCTACTGGTGATACCGGGCCTACTGGTGCGATTGGACCTACTGGTGTAACCGGACCTGCTGGTGATACTGGACCTACTGGTGATACCGGGCCTACTGGCGCGGCTGGGCCCACTGGCAATACCGGACCTACTGGCGATACTGGACCTACCGGGCCTATTGGCGTAACTGGACCTACTGGTGATACTGGGCCTACTGGCGATACTGGACCTACTGGTGATACTGGACCTACTGGCGATACTGGACCTACTGGTGATACTGGACCTACTGGTGATACTGGACCTACTGGCGATACTGGGCCTACTGGTGATACCGGACCGACTGGTGATACCGGACCTACTGGGCCTACTGGACCAACTGGCGACACGGGGCCTACTGGTGATACCGGACCCACCGGTGATGCCGGGCCTACTGGCGATACTGGACCTACTGGTGATACTGGACCTACTGGTGATGCCGGACCTACTGGGCCTACTGGACCTACTGGCGACACGGGGCCTACTGGTGATACCGGACCCACCGGTGATGCCGGGCCTACTGGCGATACTGGACCTACTGGCGATACTGGGCCTACTGGTGATACCGGGCACTACCGGTGATACCGGACCGACTGGCGATACTGGGCCTACTGGTGATACCGGACCTACCGGTGATACCGGACCGACTGGCGATACTGGGGCTACTGGACCTACTGGTGATACCGGACCTACTGGCGATACTGGGCCGACCGGCGACACCGGGGCTACTGGACCTACTGGTGATACCGGACCTACTGGCGATACTGGGCCTACCGGCGACACTGGACCGACCGGTGTGACCGGACCGACCGGCGATACTGGGCCTACTGGACCGGCAGGAGGGCCTACAGGCGATACTGGACCTACTGGTAATACCGGACCTACTGGCGATACCGGCACCTACTGGGCCTACTGGACCGACTGGGCCTACTGGACCTACTGGCGATACCGGGCCTGCTGGCGATACCGGGCCGTACTCAGCCGACCGGTGATACCGGAGCTACCGGTGATACCGGGCCTACTGGTGATACCGGGCCTACTGGGCACCTACTGGCGATACCGGGCCTACTGGTGATACCGGGCCGACTGGACCTACTGGCGATACCGGACCCGTACTGAGACCGACCGGTGATACCGGACCTACTGGCGATACCGGGCCTGCTGGACCTACTGGCGATACCGGACCGACTGGACTGACCGGGCCTACTGGTGATACTGGGCCTACCGGACCGACTGGCGATACCGGGCCTACCGGGCCTACTGGTGATACCGGACCGACTGGGCAAGTACTGGGCAGGTACTGGGCCTACTGGACCTACTGGCGATACCGGGCCTGCTGGCGATACCGGGCCTACTGAGCCGACCGGTGATACCGGGCAGGTACTGGGCCATACCGGTGATACCGGGCCCACTGGACCTACTGGCGATACCGGGCCTACTGGTGATACTGGGCCTACCGGGCACGACTGGCGATACCGGGCACTACTGGACCTACTGGCGATACCGGACCGACTGGTGATACTGGGCCTACCGGACCGACTGGCGATACCGGCAACTACTGGACCTACTGGCGATACCGGGCAGCTACTGGTGATACCGGGCCTACTGGTGATACTGGGCCTACCGGGCCGACTGGCGATACCGGGCCTACCGGGCCTACTGGTGATACCGGGCACCTACTGGACTGACCGGTGATACCGAGCCAACCGGGCCTACTGGACCTACTGGCGATACCGGCCCTACTGGTGATACCGGACCTACTGGTGATACCGGGCCTACTGGTGATACTGGGCCTACTGGTGATACTGGGCCTACCGGACCTACTGGCGATACTGGACCTACTGGCGATACCGAGCCGACCGGGCCTACTGGCGATACCGGCACCTACTGGTGATACCGGGACCTACTGGTGATACTGAGCCGACCGGGCCTACTGGACCTACTGGCGATACCGGGCCGACTGAGCCGACCGGTGATACTGGGCCTACTGGACCTACTGGTGATACCGGGCCTACTGGCGATACCGGGCCTATTGAGCCGACCGGTGATACCGGACCTACTGGACCTACTGGCGATACCGGACCGACCGGTGATACCGGGCCTGCTGGACCTACTGGCGATACCGGCCTACTGAGCCGACCGGTGATACCGGGCCTACTGAGCCGACCGGTGATACCGGGCCTACTGGACCGACTGGTGATACCGGGCCTACTGAGCCGACCGGTGATACCGGACCTACTGGACCTACTGGACCGACTGGCGATACCGGCCAGACTGGTGATACCGGACCGACTGGTGATACTGGGCCTACCGGACCAACTGGCGATACCGGCCTGCCGGGCCTACTGGTGATACCGGGCCTGCTGGGCAGTTGCTGGGCCTGCTGGACCGACTAGACCTACTGGCGATACCGGGCCTGCTGGCGATACCGGGCAGCTGCTGAGCCGACCGGTGATACCGGGCCCACTGGACCTACTGGCGATACCGGGCCTACTGGTGATACTGGGCCTACCGGGCAGACTGGCGATACCGGGCAGGTACTGGACCTACTGGCGATACCGGACCTACTGGTGATACTGGGCCTACTGGACCTACTGGGCCTACCGGGCACGTACTGGCGATACTGGACCTACTGGCGATACCGGGACCTACTGGTGATACTGGACCGACCGGGCCTACTGGTGATACCGGGCCTACTGGACCTACTGGCGATACCGGCACCTACTGGTGATACTCGAGCCGACCGGGCCTACTGGTGATACCGGGCCTACTGGACCTACTGGCGATACCGGACCGTACTGGTGATACTCAGCCAGACCGGGCCTACTGGTGATACCGGGCACGTACTGGTGATACCGGGCAGCTGGGCCAACTGGCGATACCGGACCTACTGGTGATACCGGGCCTACTGGACCATACTGGCGATACCGGACCGACCGGGCCTACTGGCGATACCGGACCTACTGGTGATACTGGACCTACAGGGCCTACTGGACCTACTGGCGATACCGGACCGACCGGTGATACCGGGCAGCTACTGGGCCTACTGGCGATACCGGGCCTACTGGTGATACCGGGCCGACTGGACCTACTGGCGATACCGGGCCTACTGGGCCGGACCGGTGATACTGGGCCTACTGGACCGACTGGTGATACCGGACCTACTGGCGATACCGGACCTACTGGACCGACCGGTGATACCGGGCCGACTGGACCTACTGGTGATACCGGACCGACTGGACCGACTGGTGATACCGGACCTACTGGACCTACTGGCGATACCGGACCGACCGGACCTACTGGCGATACCGGGCCGACTGGACCTACTGGTGATACCGGACCTACTGGACCTACTGGCGATACCGGACCTACTGGACCTACTGGCGATACCGGACCGACCGGGCCTACTGGCGATACCGGACCGACTGGACCGACCGGCGATACCGGGCCGACTGGACCGACTGGCGATACCGGACCTGCTGCCGGTGCATTAGCCTTTGCTAACACACCCGGAACGATAGCTGTGTTCCCGCCTCTAAACACAGAGGTAACGGTTGCGTCAACATCAACTCCAGTTACTGCCGGCAACAATATAAAAGTTGACTATGGAATTGATTTACAAAATGTAACATCTGCTGCTTACAGTTATACTACTGAATTTAGATTATACAGAGATGGAACTTTAATAGACACAAGAACTTCAAGTTTCAGTGGTTCAATTGCAGCTACGCAAGATACAGCAATCGCTAATACTTTTGTTGATACTGCTCCTTCTACTATTACTTCAACCTATGAATTAAGAGTAATATACACTGCTGCTACGAATATCACAAACGCAAATGTTATTAATAGAAATCTGAACTTAATCGTATTCCAGTAAACAAAATCTCTTACGAAAGTATTATTACCAACAAAATGTGACATTCAACAGGCCAATTTACTGATCGTGTCCATTGTCAACCAAGTTTTTTCTAACAAACTTGCAACTAATCACATATGATATGTTATAAAGGATTGAAAAAGCCCTTTATAATACAATTCACATCTACAAGACATCATACAAGTAAAAAAATTACACCTTGACAGGAGGGAGTTATAATGAGTAATTGTAGAGATTGGGACAGAAACCACTGTGGTTGTGGTGGTTGCGGCGGGGGCTGTGTAGGCCCAGTCGGACCACAGGGACCTAGAGGCTGCCCAGGCCCAACCGGGCCACAAGGACCTAGAGGATTCCAGGGTCCAACCGGACCTACTGGACCTCAGGGTATTCCAGGGCCTGATGGTCCTAGAGGACCACAAGGACCGCAGGGTCCTGTAGGACCAGCAAGGACCGCAGGGTATTCAGGGTCCAGTTGGACCTACTGGACCTACTGGTGCTACTGGTGCTACTGGTGCTACTGGCGCTACCGGACCTACTGGACCTACTGGCGCTACTGGTGCTACTGGCGCTACCGGTGCTACCGGACCTACTGGCGCTACTGGCGCTACCGGTGCTACTGGCGCTACCGGACCTGCCGGGCCTACCGGACCTACTGGCGCTACTGGCGCTACCGGTGCTACCGGACCTACCGGACCTACCGGCACCTACTGGTGCTACTGGTGCTACTGGCGCTACCGGTGCTACCGGACCTACTGGCGCTACCGGCGCTACTGGCGCTACCGGACCTACCGGACCTGCCGGACCTACCGGACCTACCGGTGCTACTGGTGCTACTGGCGCTACCGGACCTACAGGGCCTACTGGACCTACCGGTGCTACTGGCGCTACTGGTGCTACCGGACACTACCGGACCTACCGGCGCTACCGGCGCTACCGGACCTACAGGGCCTACTGGACCTACCGGTGCTACTGGCGCTACTGGTGCTACCGGACCTACCGGAGATACTGGACCTATCGGACCTACCCGGACCTACCGGACCTACCGGACCTACTGGTGCTACCGGTGCTACCGGACCTACCGGAGATACTGGACCTATCGGACCTACCGGACCTACCGGCACCTACTGGCGCTACTGGTGCTACCGGACCTACCGGAGATACTGGACCTATCGGACCTACCGAGCCTACCGGACCTACTGGTGCAGCTGGACCTGGTGCTCAGCTAAGAGGCCTGGAAGTACTGTTAAATACAGGAACAACTGTTGCAGATGGCAGCCCTGTCATCTTTAATACAGTGGTAAATGACCAAAGTTTAAATATTTCTTATAATACAGTTACAGGTGTCGCAACCATTACAGCCACAGGTATCTATTATGTTTCCTGGTGGATCTCAACAGATGGTGCCGGACCTTCCACTTATGTTGAATTCTCAACTCAGATAAATGGCAGCGGAGG
Source organism: Lacrimispora struthionigena (assembly GCF_048627165.1). NCBI lineage: Bacteria > Bacillati > Bacillota > Clostridia > Lachnospirales > Lachnospiraceae > Lacrimispora > Lacrimispora struthionigena. The sequence continues at coordinate 1,686,267 of NZ_JBMBWP010000001.1, read as the reverse complement.
AATTCCTGCGGATTCACCAATCGTTACTGGTCAGCTTAATGGTTCTGCATTAGTGACAGTAGGTGCAGTTCCTGCTACCGTACAAATCATCAATACAACTGGTCAGACTGTATTCTACGGTACAACTCCGGTTATCGCTCATATGATAATCCTTGAAGTCTCTGTATTGTAATAGATCTTAAACCACAAAAAGCGCCGGTGCAAAAACCGGCGCTTTTTCTATCACATAAGCGGTGCAAATAGCCTGAGTGCCCGCCCCGCAAATCTTTCATACCAAGGATCATTTGGTATGTCTTCTAACAAAACCCTTCTGCATAAAGACAGGGTTTCCTGATAATCCCGTTCCACATCCCGGATTACTTCATTGCGGTACAGATACGTTCCACATTCAAAATGAAGATACAGGCTTCGAAAATCCAAATTAATTGTACCAACTGCTGCTTTTGTATCATCACTTGTAAAGACTTTTGCATGCATGAACCCCGGAGTATATTCCCATATTTTAACGCCTGCCCGAATCAGCTCTCCATAGTGTGATTTAGCAAGCAGAAAAGCATATTTTTTATCGGGGATATGCGGGAGGATAATGGAAACATCCACCCCTCTTTTCGCAGCAAATGTCAGAGCTTTCACCATCTCATAATCAAGAATCAGATAGGGAGTCATAATATGAACATAATACCTGGCATTATTAATAATATCCAGGTAAACCTCTTCTCCAACCGATTCCTTATCAAGAGGACTGTCTCCATAGGGAATCACAAATCCTTCCATATTAAGTTCCAGGGGATAAAAATACTCGGGGTCTCTTAAATAATCTTCATATTTCTCCGGTTCCTTCTCAGATATATTCCACATTTGAAGAAACATCATAGTAAAGCTGGTGACGGCATCTCCTTTGAGCATAATTCCTGTGTCTTTCCAATGACCAAACCTTACTTTTCTGTTGATATATTCGTCTGCCAGGTTTATCCCACCTGTAAAAGCAGTATGTCCGTCTATCACAAGGATTTTTCTATGATCCCTGTTATTCTGATAACTGGATAGCACTGGCCTGATTGGTGAAAAAACTTTTGCCTTCAGCCCCTTGTCCTGAAGTATTTTAATATAATTATATGGAAGAACCGTGAACGAACCCATTCCATCATACATAATCCGTACTTCTACCCCTTCTCTGCTTTTTGATTCCAGCAGTTCCAGTATAGAATCCCACATTTCCCCTCTTTCGATAATGAAAAATTCCAGAAAGATAAATCTCTTTGCCTCAGCTATCTCCCGTTTCATAGCTTCAAACATTCCTTCTCCCAAAGGATAGTACTGTGCGTTGGTATTTCCATAGGTTGGATAATGACCATATTCTTTGATATAATGTGCCAGATTTGCATTTCTCCTGCTGACTTTTAATAAACGTTCCATAACCCTGGGATTCTGATGCAGATAGCACTCCGTCTCATCCATGCTGGACTTTAACTTCTTCTCCATTAACCGTTCAATAATCTGTAATTCCACCAGCATATAAAAAAAGGTTCCAAAAACAGGAACTGCTGTTACAGGTACCATCCAGCTCATTTTAAAACTGGGATTCTCTTCTTTATTTAAAATATAAATGATAACCAGTGCGCTAAGTAATGTAACTGCACCATAAAAATACGCCAGATAAAAGCTCAGAAAGCGGTATGCTGCTGCTAAAACCAGAATCTGTATCACAAGTGAAATAACCGCAAACATAGACCTTCCAAAAATAATCCTAAGCATCTTTTTGATACGACCCATCCTCTGTACCTCCACTCCGCCAATTTGTTTCTTTACATGGTTCATATTATACCGCCTGACCAGGTATCTTGCAACTATTTGCCAAACAGTCCACGGAACAAATAAGTTTTATTGAAATTCCCACTTATTTACAGTATAATGCTTAGTAATAAAAATTATCAAAAGGAGAATATCTATGGAAAAATCCAAGGTTTATTACACAAACTTTCATACCACTTTCCGTGAAAACCTTCCTCAAAAACTTGCCCGGCTTATTAAAACAGCCGGTATGTCTGAGCAAATTGATTTCCAGAATAAATATACCGCAGTAAAAATCCATTTTGGAGAACTGGGCAACTTATCATTTTTACGCCCTAATTACGCAAAGGTAGTGGTTGATTTAATTAAAGAAGCTGGCGGAAAACCATTTTTAACCGATTGCAACACCTTATATGTGGGAAGCAGGAAGAACGCCCTGGATCATCTGGATACTGCCTATGAAAATGGATTTTCACCATTTTCCACCGGCTGCCATGTTCTGATTGCCGATGGTCTGAAGGGAACAGATGAAACTCTGGTTCCAATTAACGGAGATTACATTAAAGAAGCTAAAATCGGACGGGCAGTTATGGATGCTGATGTTTTCATATCACTCACACATTTTAAAGGACATGAAAGCACAGGTTTTGGAGGAACTTTAAAAAACATCGGAATGGGTTGTGGTTCAAGAGCTGGAAAAATGGAGATGCATAACGCCGGTAAGCCTCATGTAACCGAAGAAACATGCATCGGCTGTCATGCCTGTGAGAAAAATTGTGCCCATGATGCTTTTTCATTTGAAAACAAAAAAGCCATGATTAACAGCAACAAATGTGTCAGCTGCGGCCGTTGCATTGGCGTTTGCCCGGTAGATGCCATTGAATCTGATTGTGATGAATCAAACGATATTTTAAACTGTAAAATAGCGGAATATACACAGGCAGTACTAAAGGATCGTCCCAACTTTCATATCAGCCTTGTGATGGATGTTTCCCCTTACTGCGACTGTCACTCAGAAAATGACATCCCAATCATTCCGGATGTGGGAATGTTCGCCTCCTTCGATCCCATCGCACTGGATGTTGCATGTGCAGATGCAGTAAATAAGCAGCCGGTTATGGCAGGAAGTATTCTTGAGAAGCACGGCAGCCATCACCATGATCATTTTAAAGATACCCACCCTACTACAAACTGGAAATCTTCCATTGAACACGGGGTAAAAATAGGACTTGGCAGCGCTGAATATGAATTAATTTCAATATAAGGATCCAAAAAGAGAGAGGTTTACAAAAACCTCTCTCTTCTCTCTTAATCAGACCACCCCATATGATAGATTCCATCTTCACTGAGAGGGACTTTATCCCTTCCGATCTGCCATACTGAAATCTCACTGTTGTTGACCTTTTTTTCAGAAACATCTTTGGCTATAATCAGCTGAGGCCAAACATAGGTGGTGTCTACCTCTTTTCCATCAAGACATACTTTCGAATAAGGAGTAAAATTCTCACCATAAATCAACAGGTTAAAATCATTGTAAACCACTCTATCGATTTTTATTTTATCAATTCCCATCTTTAAATCAGTTTTCTGATAAGGACTATCTCCCCCATATACTTTATGCTCTCCATAAAGGATATCATACTCCAGATTTTTCATGTCCTCCAGATAGCTCTCCTCATTGGTATTTTCCCCATTTAAATATTTTTGATGAAACCGGATCATGGTTCCTTCGTGAATATTCAGCATATTAAGAACATGAGAAGAAAGCTGATAAGCCTCCACATCCTTTTTAACTACAGGCAGATTCATGTTATTCCAGATAACGTATTCTGTCTGAAACAGGGAGTGATTCTTCATCTCATCCTCACTCCATTCAAAACCTGGAAGATGATCTCCATACATCACCAGTACGATGGGTTCTTTGCGGGTTCTTAACGTATTAACAAGAGAACGGATAAACTGATCCATTTCATTAATCTGCTGGCAGTAATATTCAAAATTTGGATACTTTCCATGTCCCTGTACCGATATGGTATAGATATAATCCGGACCTGGCGTAGAATCCAGGGTCTTTATAATCTCGCCAGTTAAAATTTTATCCTTACACCACCCAGTGGGATTGCGCTCAATATTGTTCATATACTCAATAGGAGTAAAGGTATCAAATCCAAGCTGAGCAAATACCCGGTTTCTGTCATAAAAAGTGGCTTCGTTATTATGAATGGTATGAGCCGTATATCCCAGATTTTTCAAATCAAAGGCAGTGCTTTCACAGGAGGTTTTTTTAAGAACTGTCTTATACGGATATTCGCCCGGGCCGAAAAAGTCCAGATTCATACCGGTTATGTTTTCAAACTCTGTGTTGGCAGTACCTGCTCCAACAGAAGGAACGCTTAAATATCCCCCTGGATAATTTTTTTGAAGCTGATGGAAAAATGGAATGGGATCATAATCCACCGGATTGTTTTTCCACAAAGAAGGGTCAAAAAACGATTCCAGCTGAATAAAAATTACATTGGGTTTTGTGTTTTCCGTAATTGCATAGGTGTTTTCAGGCACCAGTTCCTCCGACTGAATGGTTTCCAATGTTTCAGACCCATATCCTTCCGGCTTTGCTATCCCGGTATTAAATACGGAATTGGAAAAACAGTATGGGAATCCGTATGATCGAAAGCCTTGTCCGATGTTGCCAAAATGAACCGCTACCAGTCCGTACTTCATGGCACCGCTTGTAATACCAAGTACCAGTGCAGTACTTAAAAAAATGATAGCCAATCCATGACTCAGCCTGGTTTTTTCCTGACTGACCGGTGCTTTTTTCCAGACTCCCACTAATAAGATAAATGCCAGTACACCAGCGCACATCATGAGAATAATCTGCATCCAGGTAAAGTAAACGGTAGCAAGACTTATGGCATACTTCACAAGACGCAGATCGGCTGCCGTAAAGGGAGTTGTACGGAAGATCAGAAGAATACCGTTTACAATCCCCATAAAAATCCATAGAAAAGTAATTAAGATACAGGCAAATGCTTTTCGCCTTGTAATAAACATAATCGTAAAGGGAAGAAAAATAATTAAAGTATTAAGCATAAAGATAAAAAAACTATTCCCTATATAAGAACCCAGATTCAACAGCGACTTCCGGCTGGCCAGCTCTATCACCATATTAATACCTGCAGAAAGAGCTAAAAGCTTCCAAAGCCATCTGAAATAAACTTTCATTGTATACCTCATCTTCTATGCACATTTGCGAACCGGGTTTAGTCTACCACATTTTACAGCAAATTTACATACCTTTTTTTAAAAATAAGCACAAATAAACATAAAAAAGAGCCGGATTAAATCCGGCCCTCCATAATCATTCCTGTTCTTCCGTAGGTTCAAACACATCATCATTCACAGCGTTAATGCCAGCAGTTGCATTCACTTCCTCTGCTGAGGTAGTCTGCTCCTTCTCATCCATCTCTTCTGAATCAGGATCAGCTGCTGCCTCTTTCACAGGTGCACCGCACTTTCCGCAATACAGAGAGCTTTTGGGAACCTTTGCTCCACATTCCGCGCAGATACGGCTGCCTTCGCTTTGGGTCAATTCAATCTCCAGGGCGGCAATTCTTGCCCGGCTGGCTCTGACAGCTTCATAAGCTTTGGTATAAGCTTCCTTAGGCTCACTGTTGTCTTCATAATACAGTTTTCCAATGACTGCATAAGCTTCTTCCAGCTTGGTTTTCTCTGCACCGATCTGTGTCTTTAGCTGTATCGTCTCAGTCAATGCTTTCGCCTTCGTTGCAACCTCTTTGCCGGTATCACTAAGTGTCTTTCCCAGCTCTTCAAAAAATGCCATCCGTGATTCCTCCTTTGACTTTTGCTCCTACCATTGTAACTTTATTGGAAGAAAAAGTCAATGAAAGACTGTTATTACAATTCCTGTTTATGGCTTTAGTGCTTCTCTTACAGAATCAGGAAGCTGCTTAAGAGGTACAATATACTGAATCTCACTGCGATTGCCCAATGCACTGCTGACAGCAGAAAAACTGATACGATCTGTATTCCAGATACCAAATGGGTTCATGCCTGCATATTCATCAATCGCGGCCTGACTCATAATCTGAGCAATTAACTGGGGATCTGAAACAGTATAGTATTGAGAACTGCTGCTTTCATAAGGTTCCTTATCATACTTAGATAACTGACTTAAATCAAAGCTGATTTCTTTAATTTCTTCATAGGAATTCCAGCTATCTACATCCAGCTGGCATTCTCTTAATAAATTCATAGTATTTGTAAAGGAAGGATAGATGGGGTAATATCCTCTGGAAGTCAGATCACTATACTGCCAGGAATTCTGGTTTCCCTCTCTCTTACTGTCTGCTTCAGCCTGAATCTTTGTCATAAACTGAATGGAGGCAACCGGATTTTCTTTGCTCATAGTCTCAACTTTCAACTGACTTAAATCAGTCTGATATGCAAGAAGGAGTTTTTCCGTCATAGCCTTATCTGTACCATTTTTGTCACGGCTTATAATACTTGACTGTGATCCTCTGCTGACTCTCACTGCAGATGTATTCTCAGTAGTCTGACTGAAAATAGGATATATTGCCTGAATGAAGTCCTGATCTTCGTATAGCTGGGACAGTTCCTCTTTTACCTCTGAATTTTTCAGGGAATAGCTGCGATATACATTTTTTCCGTTCTTAAGGGTATATTTTACAGAGAAATCACAACTCCTGTCTGATTCATCCCAATCGTTATCAGGTAATCTATCCCAATTTTTGCCCCTGTTGTATTCAACCGCCTTTTTAACCATAGACAGCGCCGGTGCTTTATTCTCCAGCTTCATATGGCTGAAGATATAATCATCTCCACTTTGATATTCCCATTGATAATCTTGTGTGATATCCCGCACTGCATCACCATATGAAACCCAATTGTTATCATTATTCAAGGATATCGCCATGGAATCTATGGAATTTTCCGAAGGGATATAACTGTCATATCCAAACAGATCCATTTGAAAACTACCAAATATTACTGCCGCTACAAGAGCTGAGGCAATCATCTGCTTCCAGTTTGAAAATAATTTTCTAAAGTCAAAGTGGTATATGATTTCAATGACACAATGAGATAAAAACATGCCACAAAGCAAACCAAATACCGCCCACCCCATATCAGAGCGGATAGTCCAGAAAACAAAGCATCCGGAAAGGGAAGATAAAACAACAATGGGAATCCGAATAATCGGCATACTGATTTTAAATGCCATTGCCTTTTTTGCAGACTCAGACCCTCTTTTTCTATATAAAAACAGACAAAGAAAGGTGAATATAACAAACAAGACAGATACAATTATAATCTGAGAAACTAATTCAGCTCCCAGTCTCCCGCCATTATCAAGTGCAACATTATAAATAAATATCGCGTATGGAGAAGATTTGACCAGAAACGGGCGGAACAGTTCTTCTCCGCTTCTATAGCTGGTATGAAAAAAGTATCCATAACACCCCTGTAAAACAATCAGTAAAATTGTAAAATAACCTTCGAAAACCGCTGTGCCAAAGATACCTACAATCACGCTTCCTGTCATAATCATCGCCAGCACTGTAACAGCGTAGATCATGGCATAATGAAGCATAAAAAGCAGATATCCAGAAATAACTGAACCCATAAGTTGAGAAGGTGATATACCATAAGCTGTAGTAACACCCAGGGTAAGAATTAAATTAACCCCATATACAACTGCCACAATCAGTATACCATTGAGATAGTTGGCCCAGAATAAGTGTTTTCTGTTTACTGGAATACCATGATAGAAGTCAACCTTCTGCCTGGAGTGAAGATAGGAAAAACTTGTAACCCCCATCACAATAGATAAAGCAATCATCAAAAAGGTAATAAAACCATTCTGAAATCCCATTAAATGCCTTAGTTGAGAGTGTATGGTAGTTAAGGTTTCCTCTTGTTTCAAGAATTCTCCAACTGCCATAGCTATTGTAACCGGGAGTGAGAAGAAAAACATCAGAAAAGCAAGAGTCACCGCCCAAAGTCTGCGCTTCACATCTTCCTGTATCAGTCTAAAAAATAAGCTTTTTGATGTCATATCCTGCCACCTCCGTTTCACTAATAAATATTTCTTCCAACGACAATGGAATAATCTCATAGAAGACCGGCTGGAAAGATTCCATCATTCCAACAACATCTTCCCTGGTTCCCCGCACTGTCATGGTATAAAGCTTTCCTCTCGTCTCCGTCTTAATCCGGTCTAAAGATACCAGATCCGCATCTGTCATACCATCTTTTAAAACACACTGAACCTTATGAATATTCAGCTTTAAATCATCCAAATCCTTGGAGAGCAAAATGCCTCCTCTATGGAGCAGTCCTACATGGTCACATATATCTTCCAGCTCCCTTAAATTGTGAGAGGCGATAATGGGAGTTAAATTTCTTTCCGCCATATCATTGGCAAAAATACTTTTTACTGCCTGGCGCATAACCGGATCCAGACCGTCAAATGTCTCATCACAGAATAAATAATCTGTGTTGGCACTAATGCCGCAGGCTACTGACAGCTGCTTCTTCATACCCTTTGAAAAGGTATGTACCTTTCTTCTCATTTCCAACCCAAAATTACCGATCAGACTTTCAAAGCGCTTCCGGTCAAATTCCGGATAAACTTTACTGTAAAATTCCATCATATCCTGGGGAGTTGCATTATTAAAATAATACTGATCATCTGAAATATAGAAAAATCTCTTCTTCACATTCTCATTTTCAAAGACAGCCTCTCCATCTATAGTCACAGTTCCCTCATCTGGTTTTAAAATTCCGCTTAGCAGCCTTAAAAAAGTGCTCTTGCCAGCGCCATTGGTACCGATGAGACCAAATACATTCCCGTCCTTTATCTCAGCACTTACATGATCCAGTGCCATGATATTATCAAATTGTTTTGTCAGATTTTCTGCCTTAATCATTCCTTCACTCCTCCCCCTGATCCGTTTTCTTCATAAATCCATTCCTCTGCCAGCCACGAATGGGCTTTATCCTCTTTTATTCCAGCCCGCTTTGCCTCTTCCACCCAGTCCCCCAGCTTATTCTTTAATTCACTGGTTTTAAGAGCACGGATAGAGCTGGTATCTGCAACAAAACTGCCTCTTCCTTTCACGGAATAAATAAAACCTCTCCTCTCAAGCTCCATATAAGCTCTCTGTATGGTATTGGGATTGATGGATAAATCTGTAGCCAGACTTCTAACCGAAGGCAACTGGCTGTCTTGTTCCAATACTCCGCAAATCATAAGGTCTTTTAATTTTTCCACTATCTGTTCATAGATAGGTCTGCGATCTTTATAATCAAGCAGAATCATAATTCACCTCTTTCTTAACTGTACCAACACATTTAATACACTTAATATAGCAGATCGCCTCCGATCTGTCAACCGGAGGCAGTGTTATTTTAATAATTTCTTCTGTCTTCTACAATCAGGATCCGAATCGCATTCATAGTATTGCTCCAGTTAAATACATATAATGTATAAGAGGCATTTCCTCTGATGTAAATATTAGAAGAAAGCAGGATGTTTTCGCTCTGGGCATTGCTGCTCATTACCGAAACCAGGTAAAAACCGATCTTTTGGTATTTAAAGGCGGTTACCTCTTTATAGTCTACTTCCTTAAATGTAAGTACTCCTCCATTTAAAAATACGTTCACTTTTCGATTTGTAATGGATAAATTGCAGACCCGAAAGCACCCGGTGTTAATTCCACCGTTGCAGTACATATCCATAATCTCCATTATTTCAAGACCGGTGTCTGAGTTAAACACTGCCACCGTCATTGCCTGCCCCAGTGGGACATCAATCTGTTTCTCTAAATATACGTATCCATTCTCCCCTTGAACAGTCACAGTCTGCGTCTTGGCCGAAACTCTTCCGTATTGACTCATGTCCCCGTTATCCAGCCCATTTACCGCAAGCTGTTTGTTAATATAGATCTGAAATGGATCGTAGCCCGCAGCAGCATTTAAGAATCTTACCAGTCCGTATTCACTGGTATTACAAAAATAGCATGGTATAATTGGCTTGGGAAACACAGTGATAACGGAAGTCCAATGTTCGTCAGTATCCGAATTTTCACTGGGATTTTGTTTTAATGGCCAATCCTCACTAAGATCCGGAGCGGGTACATTAGATGGGTTGGCTTCCTGATTAGGGTCAGGGGGTTGATTTTGATTGGTGTCATTTTGCATATAATAAATAATACCCATAAAATCCCTCTTTATTATCGTTATATAGTAAGTTTATTCCACGAACAATCCTCAGTGCCTGTCAGACAGGAATCATCCCGTATTTGTTATCAGAATATCAAATTTTATGGATTATATGCAGTATGGGCAGATAATAGAAAAGAGGTGCACCCGGTCTTCTGACCAGGTGCACCTCTTTCTATCAATATTCTAATTATTCATTACCGTATAAAGTAACCAGCTTCTGAAGATATTCAAATCTTGCTTTTGCATCTTCCTCATTCTTACCGAATAATTCAGCTGCTCTTTCCGGATTCTTCATTGCTAAGGATGCGTAACGAACTTCACCCTTTAAGAATTCCTGATATCCTTCCAGTGCAGGAGCCTTGCTGTCTAAGGAGAATTTCTTCTCAGCAGCAGGATTGAAACGGAAGTTATTCCAGTATCCGCACTCTACAGCAAGCTTCTCTTCTGTCTGTGCCTTTGACATACCCTTCTTGATACCATGGCTGATACATGGAGCGTATGCGATAATTAAGGATGGACCTGGATAAGCTTCTGCCTCTGCAATTGCTTTAACAGTCTGATTGTAATCAGCACCCATAGCGATCTGAGCAACGTATACATAACCATAGCTCATAGCAATGCTTGCAAGATCTTTCTTCTTCGTATCTTTTCCGCCAGCTGCGAACTGTGCTACTGCACCAGTCTTGGTAGCCTTGGAAGACTGACCGCCTGTATTGGAATAGATCTCAGTATCGAATACCATGATGTTGATGTCCTTACCACTTGCAAGAACGTGGTCAACGCCGCCGAAACCGATATCATATGCCCAGCCGTCACCACCAAAGATCCACTGAGACTTCTTACCAAGGAAATCTTTATTTTTTACTACAGCCTTTGCTAAATCGCAGTCAACACCATCTAATGCTGCAACCAGTTTGTCAGATGCAGAACCGTTGGTAACACCGATGCTGAAAGTATCTAAATACTCTTTGCATGCTGCTTTTACTTCATCAGATGCTTTATCGGAATTAGCGATTTCTTCTACTTTGCTCTTTAAGCCTTCTCTGATTGCATTCTGAGCTAAAAGCATACCGTAACCGAACTCAGCATTATCCTCAAATAAGGAGTTTGCCCATGCAGGACCCTGTCCCTTTGCATTTACGGTGTATGGTGTAGAAGGTGAGGAGTTACCCCAGATGGAAGAACATCCAGTTGCATTGGCAATGTACATTCTGTCACCGAATAACTGAGTGATTAATTTAGCATAAGGTGTCTCGCCGCAGCCTGCACATGCTCCTGAGTACTCAAGAAGAGGCTGTTTAAACTGGCTTCCCTTAACAGTTGCTTCTTTGAATTTATCAATAACTTCCTGCTTAATTGGCAGAGTCTGACCATATTCAAATCTTTCCTGTGTTACGTCGCAGTTAGCTTCCATGTTTACCATAGTAAGAGCTTTTTCGCCCTTCTTTCCAGGACAAACATTTGCACAGGAACCGCAGCCGGTACAGTCAAATGCAGATACAGTGATTGCGAACTGATATCCTGGCATTCCTGTCATAGGAAGAACCTTCATGCTCTCTGGTCTCTTAGCAGCTTCTTCCTCTGTTAAAGCAACAGGACGGATAACAGCATGAGGACATACATAAGAACAGAAGTTACACTGAATACAGTTGTCTGGATTCCACTGAGGAATGTTTACTGCAATACCACGTTTCTCGTAAGCAGCAGATCCGGAAGGTGTAGAACCGTCAACGTAATCAACGAATGCAGATACTGGTAAGGAATTACCGTCCTGAGCGTTAACTTTTGTCTGAACGTTGTTAACGAAATCAACAACATCCTGTCTTCCTTCTGTGATCTTTTTATAATCAAGTCCTTCGTCTTCGCCGTTTTTCCAGCTTTCCGGAACTTCTACTTTAACAACGCCCTTTGCACCGGCATCAATAGCTGCCCAGTTCTTCTGAACGATCTCTTCACCCTTACGGCCGTAAGTTGCTTTAGCAGCAGCCTTCATAAGCTCGTTTGCTTTTTCTGCAGGAATGATTCCTGTCAGTTCAAAGAATGCAGACTGAAGAATTGTATTGATACGGGTTGCGCCCATACCAGTTTCGATACCGATCTTCACACCGTCAATGGTATAGAACTTAATGTTATGATCAGCAATATACTTCTTAACCTGTCCTGGTAAGTGCTTTTCAAGGCCTTCCTGATCCCATGGGCAGTTTAATAAGAATACACCGCCGTCAACCAGTTCCTGAACCATGTTGTACTTACGGATATAGGAAGGATTGTGGCATGCTACGAAATTAGCTTTGCGGATTAAATAAGTGGATTTAATCGGCTTATGGCCAAAACGTAAATGAGACATGGTGATACCGCCGGACTTCTTGGAATCATAGTCAAAGTAAGCCTGAGCATACATATCTGTATTATCACCGATAATCTTAATGGAGTTCTTATTAGCACCTACAGTACCGTCAGCACCAAGACCCCAGAACTTACAGTTAGAAGTTCCTTCTGGAGTTGTGATGATATCTTCTCCTGTCTCAAGAGAAAGGTGAGTTACATCATCAACGATACCGATCGTAAATGGAGTTTTTGTCTTGTTCTCGTAAACAGCTACGATCTGAGTTGGAGTAGTGTCTTTGGAACCAAGGCCATAACGTCCTGTAAGAATCTTAACCTGATCAAACTTTGTTCCCTTTAAAGCTGCAACAACATCTAAGTATAATGGTTCGCCTAAGGAGCCTGGTTCTTTGGTTCTGTCTAAAACAGAAATAGTCTTAACAGTATCAGGAATCGCATCGATCAGAGCCTGTGCGCTGAATGGTCTGTAAAGACGAACTTTAATCACACCAACCTTATGGCCAGCTGCAACTAAATAGTCAAGAGTCTCTTCAATGGTATCATTAACAGAACCCATGGAAACAATTACATGATCTGCATCAGCAGCTCCGTAGTAATTGAAAAGTCTGTAATCCGTACCAATCTTTGCATTTACCTTATCCATATATTTCTGAACAATTGCAGGCAGTGCATCATAATATGGGTTGCATGCTTCTCTGGCCTGGAAGAAAATATCAGGGTTCTGGGCAGAGCCTCTCAGACATGGATGATTCGGATTTAATGCGTGACGGCGGAACTCGTCAACGGAATCCATATTTACCATCTCTTTTAAATCTTCATAATCCCATGTTTCGATCTTCTGGATCTCGTGAGAAGTACGGAAACCATCAAAGAAGTTAATAAATGGTACTTTACCTTCAAGAGCTGCCATATGAGCAACTGGAGTTAAGTCCATAACTTCCTGTACGCTGGATTCACATAACATTGCACAACCGGTCTGGCGACATGCATAAACATCAGAGTGGTCACCAAAGATTGATAAGGCATGGCTTGCAATAGCACGTGCAGATACATTGATTACACCTGGTAACTGCTCGCCGGCAATTTTATAAAGATTAGGGATCATGAGTAACAGACCCTGGGAAGCTGTATAGGTGGTGGTCAGAGCACCTGCTGCCAAGGAACCGTGAACCGCACCTGCGGCACCTGCCTCAGACTGCATCTCTGTAATGTGCACTGTCTGGCCAAAAATATTAGTTCTTCCGTCTGTAGACCATTCATCTGTAGCTTCTGCCATAGGTGAAGACGGTGTAATAGGATAGATTGCCGCTACATCAGTAAATGCATAGGATGCATGTGCTGCTGCATGGTTTCCATCCATGGTTTTCATTTTTCTTGCCATTCTTGATTTCCTCCTGCAAATGTGAATATTTGTATAATTTGGTTCCCCTTAGGGGAAAGTGACCTGACATTATTATAACAATTATTCAACAAAAAGCAAATATTAAAACTGGAAATTAAAGTATTATTTTCAAAACAATTTAAAAAAAGACAGTACCAGACCTTAAATATGTGTCTGATGCTGTCTTTTTGGGTTGTTAATACTACTGACTCATGGGATTTGGCTGTATGATACTTTGGGTATTTTCCGCTGTTGTCCCTTCCGTCTCAGCCTGAGTAGCCTGAGTTGCCGGAGTGTTCTGGGTCTCCGCTGCTGTAGTGGGCGCGGTCTCACCTGCATTCGTTCCCGGACCGCTGCCTGGTAACGTCTGAGCAGGAGTATTCCCCTGGTGATTCTCCGGTACAGTCTGGGATGCTTCTGTGGCAGGTACCACAACACCGGTTGTATTCCGCTTTATTGTAGCCGGCTTGCCGCGGTAGGTGCTGTTGTGGAAGAATTCATCACTTACCACAGTACCGTTCTTCTTTGTAACCAGATTGGTTACCCAGCGGCTTCCCTTTGTCTCCTGCTTAATCACTTTTTCTTCCCCTGGCTGCATGGTCTGATCCTCTTCATAAATTGGTGCCGGAGCATCTAACTCTGCTGTCTTGTTGGAAGTCATTGACAATGTAACACCATCTTCCAGTATGGGGATACCTACAATAGAAATTTTAAGCTTGCGGTCAGCAAAACTGGTTCTGATGGCAATGGCACTGGAAGAATTATTTACAAACTTCATGTCCGGTCCACCAAAGCTTACCATCGCATCCTCACCCGGAGTTACATAACTGGGTTCATAACTGTGGGCATGGCGCTCCGTGGTTGTCAGTCCTGCAAAAACAACTGCATTATACAGGGTAGAAGAAACCTGACATACACCGCCACCGGGTTCTTCAATCAGGACTCCGTTTAAATAAGCTCCTGCCGGACGGTATCCCTTTGCAGAGGAACGCTCGCCTGTTGTCTTATTAAAGGAGAATTCCTCCCCTGGCTGCAGAATCATTCCATTGAGCGCCGTAGAGGCAAGCTCAATATTCTTATTCCTGTCACTGTTAGTCGTTGTTGTTGTTGTGTAAGTTCCGATTACTTTATACAAAGCCTTTGCCTGCTCTTCCGTAATCTTAGGAGCTGTCTCTGTGGCCTGTGCAGCAATGGAACCCTTATAATTCTTTGCTTTAATCTGTGCCAGAATATCGGCAGTCAGCTTGTCCTGGTCTATTGCAATTCCCTTTTTTTCGCCAGCATAAACAAACTTTCCTGTGGCTTTGTCAAATCCTGAGATAGAACCATTCTTAGCAGGTACATCCCACTTTCCAGCAATGGCTTTCACCTCAGTTTGTACTTCATCATCCAAACCATCTGTATCGATGGTATATTCCTCTTTTGTATCCTTACTGTAAATTTCATCTAACAGGGTATCAATCCTGTCATCTAAAAAATTCTTCAGTTCGTATGTTTCACTCTCATAAGTAACTTTCATTCCCCAGCCTATGGACTGGTCAATTGCTTTTTTAGCTTCCGTCTTTGACAGACCTGTAATGGAAACTCCGTCTACATGTACCTCTTTTTTTAACTGGGTCTCAGAGACTTTCGTAGAGTTCACATCGGTCTCTTTTGTCTTATGACCCCCAATATACTTAACAGCAGCCATAACACTGATAACGGAGGCAACAGCGAAAACAGCCGCCAGTAAAATCTTCGTAATTCCGTACTGCGGTCCTCTTCTTCTCTTCTTACCGTGTCTTTGCTGATAGGAGCTTCCTCCTCTGTAAGACTGGCTTGTCCTTCTGCCTGAATTGGGCGTATTTCTTTTGCTTCCGTTCTGGGAGGAATGGGTTCTTCCACCGCTTCTTTGTCTGTTATCATCCTGACTCATTTACTTCACCTTTTTACATGATTATGTAGCATTACACTGAGTAGTATACCATACTTTGTGGGAAATGCTATTACGTTTTTATGAATTTTCTTAATTATTTTTCGCGTAAATTCTACATTTTACAGAACTAAAAAAACATGTTACTATAGTATTAATAAACTATTTCATTTCGGAGGTACCTATGAATTTTATTGATCTTCACGTTCATTCAAACGCTTCTGACGGCACCTTAACACCTGCCAGAGTTGTAGAACTGGCGGCGCAAAAAGGGCTTTCGGCAATAGCACTTACAGACCATGATACAATCGAAGGCATTCCAGAAGCTTTGGAGGCTGCAAAAAGTCTGCCTTTGGAAGTGATCCCAGGCATTGAACTCTCCTGCGTTTATCTGGGTGAAGAAATTCACATTTTAGGGCTTTATGTCGATCTGTCTGATAAAAATTTTATCACTGAAACTGACACGTTAAAAGACATCCGCATGATGAGGAATACGGAGATGATTCACCGTTTTCAGAATGCCGGTATTGACATCACACTTTCTGAGGTACAGGCCGGTAATCCCGATACGGTCATTACCCGTGCACATTTTGCCCGGGTTCTGTTAGAAAAGGGCTATGTCAAAAATATGGATCAGGCATTTAAAAAATATTTAAGCTACAGCGGACCGTATTGCCCGAGAAAAGAGAAGATTACTCCGGAGCATGCCATGAAAATACTTCGTGACTGCAAGGCATCCCCCGTCCTCGCCCATCCATACCAGTATCACCTGGGGGACAAAAAAACAGAAGAGCTTGTTTCCTATTTAAAGGAGATGGGACTTCATGGTCTTGAAGTCTATCACTCTTCCAATAATCAATATGATAGCGGAAAATTAAAAAAGCTTGCAAAAAAATACCAGCTCTTTCCTACCGGCGGCTCTGATTTTCACGGAACCAATAAGCCTGATATTGATTTAGGCACAGGAAGAGGCGGTCTTCGCATCTCAGCCCTGCTTCTCGATGACATCAAAAGAATACGGCAGGAAAAGGGGCTGTAACCTCTCCTGCCAAAATCACGTACTATCCGATTTTTCCTTCGTCCATATAGCGGGCAAGATCTATGGCAAAATATGTGATCAGAATATCTGCTCCTGCACGAAAGATACTGATGGCTGATTCACAAACAGTTTTTTCCTCATCCATAAAGCCGGCCTTTGCTGCAGCCTTAATCATGGAATACTCTCCGCTTACACTGTAGGCTGCCACAGGCACGTTAGTGCTGTCTGACACCTCACGTATGATATCCAGATAGGAAAGAGCTGGTTTTACCATAATAATGTCTGCTCCTTCTGCTACGTCAAGCTCAACTTCCTTTAATGCTTCTTTCCTGTTATGGTAATCCATCTGATAGCTCTTGCGGTCTCCAAAGGCAGGTGCAGATCCGGCAGCCTCCCGAAACGGACCGTAAAAGGCAGACGCATATTTTGCAGAATAAGCCATTATTGGTACATTTACAAATCCAGCTTCATCAAGTGCCAGCCTCATCGTATGAATTCTTCCATCCATCATATCAGAGGGAGCGACCATATGAGCGCCTGCTTTTACATGTGAGACTGCAATGCGGTTTAAATACTCCAGCGTCTGATCATTATCCACATACTCACCATCTAATATCCCGCAATGACCATGAGAAGTATATTCACACATGCACACATCCGTTATGATATATACTGCCGGATAAAATTCCCTGATGTAGCGGACTGCGCGCTGCACAATTCCATTTTCATCGTAGGCCTGGCTGCCGCAGCTGTCTTTTTGAGCTGGTATGCCAAACAAAATTACCTTATTAATTCCGGCAGCAGTCAGTTTATCAAGAATTACACAAAGCCGGTCTACACTATATCGATATTGTCCCTCCATAGAAGGAATTTCTTCTACAATCCCTTCTCCATCCACGGCGAACAGAGGATAAACAAGAGCCTGTCTGGAAACTCTGGTCTCCCGCACCATTGTTCTTAAAGTCTCAGATGTTCTGAGTCTTCTGGGTCTATATAATAAATCCATTTCCATTACCTCCCTTTTATTCCTGTCCTATTATACACCCTCTTAAATAAGATTCAAGTAATTCTTGCGACATTGGAAAAGATTGCTTATAATAGCAGATGTACAACACGAACCAGAAATGAGGTATTTTATTATGGAAGAATTTTATCAGGCAATTGAAGATGCCATTCGTAATACCGGATATGAAGGCCCAGTAAGCGGACAGGATATCTACGATGAGATCTGTGATGAGATTGAAGACAAGGAGCCGGGAGCTTATGTGTTCATGTCTAAAAAAACAGATGATATATTTTTTGAGTACAAGATTCAGATTTTTGAAGATCAGTTTAACTTAAGTGCCATTGACATTCATAGCTCCGGTACGGTTTATCACGCAAACCTTGATTAAGCCAGAAAAAAGGATTCCCCGATGTCTTCATTCAGGGAATCCTTTTTTATTGTTTTACTGTTGTTTTACTATCTTTTTGCGTTTTGCCCGTTCTTTTGCCAAAATTCTTTTGTTCACAGTTTCTCTTAAAATCGCATAGAGAACGGAACAAAGCGGGATAAATATCAGCATACCGACGATTCCCATGGCACTGCCGCCAATGGTTACCGCTACCAGAACCCAGATAGCCGGAAGTCCCACTGAATTGCCGACCACGTGGGGATAAATTAAGTTTCCTTCGATCTGCTGAAGAACGAAGAAGATGATGAGAAACAAAGCTGCATCAAAGGGCTTCACCATCAGCATTAAAAAGGCTCCGATTGCACAGCCGATTAATGCCCCAAACATAGGAATCAAAGCGGTAAACGCGATCAGGACTCCAATAAGAAGTGCATACGGAAGGCGTAATAAGGATAATGTGAGAAAGAACATGCTTCCCAGTATTACTGCCTCCACACACTGTCCAGTGAGAAAATTGGAAAATGTACGGCTGGTAAGACTTAATACCTCTAAAATTCTGTTAGAAACATGATCTGGCAGAAACGCTTTCATAAACTTCTTTATCTGCCTTGATAAATTTTCCTTCTGTAAAAGAATGTAAACTGCAAATACCACACCAATCGCAAAGGTTGTCACTCCGCTTATAATATTTAAAGCTGCGGATAAAGTAGAGGACAGCACTGTTCCGGCACCTACAGATAAAAACTGTACTATTTTCTCAAGATAGGATTTCCAGTCAATCTGAATGTTGTTAATATAATCTGAAATTTCCGGATATTGGGCAAACAGCTTCTCTGCTCCCTGCTTTACATCATTGAAAAAAACAGGTAAGCTGTACTGCAGACTTAAAACTGTATCAAACAGCTGGGGCATGACTACAAAAGTAACCACAAGCAAAATTCCGATTACAAACACAAAAGTGAGAACAAGGCTTAAAGGGCGGCGAAACTGGCTTTCTTTTTTTACCGGCAAAATGCGTTCAATCGCCCGCATGGGAACATTTAATACAAATGCCATAACTCCGCCTAATAAGAAAGGAGTTAAAATCCCCACTGCCCTGACAATCAGGGCAAATAAACTTCTATAATTAATACCAGCTACTACGGCAATCACAGTAAATATAATTAACCATCGTAATTTTTTTATTGTGCTGTCATTTAATTCCATTAAATCCTCCTTTGGAGCTCTTCCTGAAACACTTTTTTAATCTCCTGAAACGATGTCTGAAAAGTTCCCTGTGCCAGCAGGGCATTCCCTCCGCCACGGCCATTTAATTTTTCATTTAACTGGCGGCTGAATTCCCGCATATCCATATCACTGCTGCCTGCTGCATACTGAAACAGTCCATCTTCTCCGGAACATACCAATACAACGTTCCCCTTCTTCTCCTCATAAAGCATGGTGGCAAACTGTCTGAGCTGTGCTGGCATAAGATGCTCTTCAAACACCAGCAGGGGATCGCTGCTAACAGGGAATTGCGCAGTTTTATATGTAAGCAGTTCTCTGGTGAGTCGGCTTACATCACCATCCTTTTTCGCTCCGTCCTCTTTTAGTTTTGTGACTGTCTCCAGTACACTGTCGGGTTTCGCTGATAATAACACAGAAATTCCCTGGACAGCTTTTAATTTTCTGCGGTAATCATGAAATGCGTCTCTGCCGCACAGCAGGGATATTCTCACGCCGCCTTTATACCGCATCAGACCGGTGACTTTTAAAATCCCAATCTCTCCTGCAGTCATCACATGGGTTCCGCAGCAGGCACATATATCTGCTCCAGGGAATTCAATAATCCGTACCTGACCGCTTAATTCCTTCTTGCTTCTGTAATTCAATGCATTCAGTTCATCCTTTGACGGATAAGTCTCTAAAACCGGTATATTCTGCCAGATCAGTTCATTCACTTCAGCTTCCACTTCTTCTGCCTGTTCCAGAGTCAATATCCCGTTAAAATCAACGGTGACCTCATCTTTCCCCATGTGAAACCCTACATTATCGTAACCGTAATACTTATGTACCACGCCTGAAAATAAATGTTCTCCGGAATGATTCTGCATATGACTGAATCTTCTCTCCCAATCCAAAATACCAGTCACCACCGAATTTTCAGGAAGAGGCCTGTCCGTAATATGAACGATTCCCTCCGGACGCTCTCTGACATCCAAAACATGGGCGTCTCCCAATGTGCCTGTATCCGCCGGCTGCCCTCCACCCTCAGGGTAAAAGGCTGTCCTGCTTAACTGAACCAGATATTTACCATCTTTCTCCGGTATACACCCAGTCACCTCTGCTTCAAACTGTTTCACATAGGGTCTCTCATAATATAATTTTTCCATCTTTTGCTCCTTTTAATCCTGTTGTTACTAATTATACACAACATTTCTTTAAGTTCAATCATATGAAATCTAAAATTTTTCAGAAAAAAAGGAAACAGTGGCAAGCTGACATTCATACACTTACAGTGTAAACAAATTATTTTGGAGGAACCAATATGAGTGATCTGGCAGCAACTAACTGTGGATGCGGATGCGATTGCAACAACGGAGGGTGTGGTAATAACAACGGTTGTAGTTTTATCTGGATTATCCTTCTTCTGTGCTGCTGCGGCGGCGGTAACAGCTGCGGTGGTGGATGCGGCAACAGTTGTGGCGGTTGCGGAAATGATGGTTGTGGTAGTTGGATTTGGATCATCATTCTTCTGTTCTGCTGCGGCGGATGTGGCGGCGGATTCGGCGGCGGATTCGGCTGCTAAACAAAACATAAAGCAGGACCCGAACCATCTTTGGTTCGGGTCCTGTTTACGTCTAATTTCGATTCTGACCTTTTTCCTGACCCGGTCTTGTAAAAGCAGACTGGTTTACAGTTCCTTCCTGGTTGTTTCTGTTTTGCTTTTGTTTCATGCATTCATCATCAATTTCATAAACCGCATTTCCATCTATGATTAATCGGTTTCTCATATAAATCACTCTCCTGTAATACTAATATATGCGGCCGCATATATTGTCAACAAGAAAAGTAAGGATCCCATGCAATGAATAATGAACAAAATGTCCACGCAAATGAATTAGACTCCCGTATCGGGGATAATCATCTTGATATGATGAAAGCCGCCCTGCCTTATATGAATGTTCCCCAGCAACGTATGATATCCACCTTTGTTAAATTCAACGAACTGCAGCGCACCATAAACTTATTTGAAGATGGAGAAGTGGCTGCTATGGGTATCTGTTCTGCAGGTGAAAAGGAACGGTCTAACTCCCCCCTTGAGATGTTAAACACCATTAAACCCTATGCTGATCCTTCCGAGCAGGACTTAATTGACTTATTTATCAACATCTTCCAGGGATTTAATATGGCAAATGCCTATTCGGAAGCCGTCCCAAGTTCTACGATCCCGCTTCAGGCGCAGACACAATCACAGCCCCGTAATCAGGCTCAGTCAGACGGACAAAACCGTACCAATAACTCACATCGACAAAACAGCAATCCATTTGGCAGAATGCCCTTTGAGCAGTTAAAGAACTTCATGCCTCCGGAACAGCAGTCACGGCTGGAAACCATGCAGATGATGATGTCCGCCATGCAGCAGATGAACTAAAATACAACTGTCACCATCTTACTCCATACATATTCACAGGAAAGGAAGGATAACAACTTATGAATTCCAACTGGAAACAGGACCCACGGTTAAAAAATATGAATCCCCAGAAGCTTTCCATGCTGACCGAATTTGCAAAACGTGCTGAGGCTGCTCCAAAGGACCAGCTTTTTCCGACGCTTATGAGTCTGACCGCGGAAGCCAATCAGAAGGGGATCCATTTTAACGATGATGAAACAGATCTTCTTATTTCTATACTGGGCGACAATATGAGTCCAGGTGAGCGGCAGCGGATCGAAACAATCCGCATGCTTTCGAAAAATATGATGAAACGAAATGGAAAGAAATAAAAAATCGGTGTCAGGATATATATCCTGGCACCATTTTTTACAATATTTTATTAAAAACTTAATGTTGCCAGAAAAACTTGAATTAATAGCAGAGATAAATAAGATCTTCGAACACGCAGCCTGTATATATAACCAATGGTAAAATATATCAACCACATTTTAAAAATATAAATGGCTATGACTCCATCTTTAACAAATATAAGAGTCGCAGCACTGACGCTTATACTCCCAAACAAAATGACTAATCTAAATATGTCACCAAACCGGAACAATATATCTTTGAATTTAGTACGGCTGGAAAAATATATGACACCATCTGAGTATATTCCTTTACCTTGTATAATATCGTGAAGATCACCTGTGAAATATAACAAAAAAGTGATATTTAATGCTAGGTAAAGTACTATACTGAACTGATTGATAAAATTTCCTTTATTTATCAACAATATTTTCAACACTAAACTGATTACAGAAAGAATAAGTAATATTGAAATAAATGCTACAGATTTTTTTATTGGAATGCCAAGTAATTTATTTTGCTTTTTTATCGTATCTGATTTCAAACTAACAGCTTCACTGAAATGAATCCTAAATATGATATAATTATTGTTTAGGCATATAAGTTCCATTTTTCAGATTTCATTTTTTTAATTTCTGCATCAATCTTTTCATCCAAATGTTTATGATAAATAACACATGACTTTGGTTTTTTAGTTTTATCATAACAAAATTTTAATAAATTACTGGATTCTCCTATTATGCGAAAAAAATAATATCATTCCTTCATCTGACTTTCTATCAATTCAGTTAAAGCGTAATGTTATAGTCCAGTATCTTATCTTTCATATATTGCTTTATTTAGTTACTTAAATACTAATTATAAAAGTAGCCTAACGTAAAACTATTTTAACATGAAGGGTAGAATGACCGCATTTCCATATACCGGATAAATATCAAATCATTAATGTTTTAAATAAAGTATTGTGCACTCATATCTTAACAATAAATCCAGATACACCTTTTATGGCTGAATGTGTTTAAGAAAAGGGACTCTTACTAAGTTATTAGTGACAGCCCCTCCCGTGATATTAGTATGGAATAAATTCTCTTTGTTTCTGTTGACCAGCTGCAAAGGCTGCAATTCGCGCATTCTCATCCTTTTCTGCTTTAGTAATCCATCTACCACTTATATCTATTTTTCCAGTAAGTATGTATGGAGACTTTATTAATAAATCCTCATCAAACAAAATCTTAGATATTATTTTAAACAATTCTTCTTTTGAGGTCTTTTTATAAATAGGTTTTTCTGGAATTTCATTTTTTCTCCATCTGTTTATTGCAGTTCGAGATTGTCGTTTTTCCCAATATGCTTGGGACGTTTTATTATCAATAATAAAATTATATCCATTAGATTTTAAAGTATCACCAATAGAACTATAAATAGCTTCATAATTTGCGCCTGTATTTTCAATCTTTACACTGGACAAGTTTTTATTGGTATATTTATAGTACTCATCTGTTAAACATTTACTTCCAATATATTTCATAAAATCTCTTATTGGAACAACAAAAGTAATCGGTTGAAAATATATATCATTTTTAATAAAAAATCTAATTACATCGCCTTCTACTCCTATTATTTTTACGTCACAGCTATCAAAATGGGCCATAAAAACTGGTATCTTGCCTTTTATAAAATTCGGTTCGCAAATAAACCTCAATGATTCTTCGTTTAGGATTCCACTATTCTTTTCAATCACTTCCTGAACATGAGGACAGTTATCGACTATCCAATTAGTTAGGCTTCTATCACAAATTAATGGATGATTTTTTACGGCTTCAAAGTATTTTAAGGCTTTCTTATGCAGATATTTAAAAGTTTCCCTTAGAGTGCTAAAAGTTTCAAATGCCTCATCAATATTGTTACCATTTTTTATATAGATGTTTTTAGCACGGTTACAATCAGCTAAAGTGTTTTTTAAATCACAACTTAAATTATACGGTAGAAGTATAGGAAAATTTACTAATGTAGATTCTGCCTGTTTGAGAAATCCAACTTCTTCTCCTTCTCTTACTTCAAAATCTATACGTCTTTCGTCCTTTTTGTAGTCTCGTTGTGCTTTATCAAGATTTGAAATTACAGTCTTTAATCCGCTAATTGTATCGAATTTAGAAACACAATCTCTTCCAACATTTAGTTCAATACCATTAAGACGATTTACAATATAACAAACATAAACGTTCTTTCGTCCACATAATTGGCAAAATGTATCTTCTGTTGCGATCATGTATAAAGTTTTTGAATACCATTCTTTTTTTACATTTTCCATTAATAGCTTTTTATTGTTAGTAATTGTCATTCTTGCTTTACTATCAAACACAAGATCTTTATTCAATTTGGATTTGGTTAAATCGGTGTAAGCTTCTAAGCAACCATAAAGATTCCCATAAATATTTGTATTTTTTGCCTCCTCACTATTTTTTATTAACACCATTTCTTGTTTTGTAATAAGCTTGATGTTACTAGATACAGAATTTGCGTCTTTTTTAGACATTCATACCTCCATATTTTTTTCGAACAGACGTTTATACGGTTAAATGTATTATAACGCAAATAAAAATAATAGTCAATGATAAATACCATATATTGTGTGCGTGTTGTATTCAATCATACATATTGATATTTGTATGCCTATAATTGCAACAACCGTACATACCTTTGGGTGCACGGTGACTTTCGCATATTTCTGAGAGAAACTATTTACAGAGTAACTATATTGTAGTCACCCTAATTACTGGATTTCACTTTCACAGAAAGTAGAGAAATCTAATTACTCCAGATGGAGAACGGTTAAATGACATTTTATTCAATTTTTAGTTCGATTGTTCGAATCCTCCTTATCTGCATTATTGAATATGGAAGCAAAATAAAAAAGCCCTCAAATCCTTATAAAGGATTCTTAGACTTTTATGTGTTCGGTGTCGAACTATTATAGTTTATTTTTGCTGTCCAAAAGTATATAAATTTGGAATCAAGAGAAACTACTAAAAGAAACTTATGTTCGACATTGCTAATAAGTTCCGAATCATAGGAATTTACTACATATCTAATTCAATTCCAGATAGTTGTTTACTCTCCGGACACAAGAAAATTTACGCTCTCTGATAGAGGACACAGCTGTTCTACTTTCACACCAAGTTAAAATTTAGACCTTTCCTAACTATATATAATTGTTTCCATTAAAAGTGATTAGTATTTTATATTCTTTGCTTTTTTTGGGAAATGCAGCTACAAACCGCAGATCCGAAATTTCAAAATTTTCATTTCCTTCTATGATATAGATAGTGTCTTCAGTATTCTTAGACGGATTTCCAATCAATACACTTAAGTAATATACCTTATTTCCAATTTTCAAAATAGAAGAATCCCCTGGTAATAGGTCAACAGTATTGCGGTCATATTGTTTGCCCAAAATTTTTAAAACTATGGTAGTATCATTTTCCCTTTCTTTTATCATATAATCTTTTCTTGTGTTAAAATTGGGGATAACAATATCATTTACTGTATGCATATCATTGCTACAATCAAAATTCATATTATGAATTATCTCTTTATCCTCTATTATTAATCTATTCTCATGATATATTTTTAGTGCATATTCTGGAATATTCATTTCTTTCTCTAACGGTTGTAAATCAGATACCATAATATTATCATAAGAGCCTGTACCATTTCCATCTTGTATAAAAGCTGGTACCTTTTCTTTTCCTAGTAAAACATGAGCAAAGTACCTATGTTTACCATCTAATATATGGTATCCAGCACTACGTCTCATTAGCCGTATAGGCTCACATTTATCTTCTAAAATATACGGGATGGCGTTAATTACTCTTTGGAAATTATCGTCTGTGATAGCATGTGAATTGGCACTTATTATCTCATCTATATTTATCTCTCCATAATATGTTGTTTGCCCTAAACTACTGAGTGGAAACTCTATAGTTTCAAAAAATTCAAAATAATTAAATGGATTATCAGTTTCACTCATAAAGTCTTTATATAAATCCCCATTTTTATCAATGAATTTACACAGTTTTATTTTGTATTCTTCAAATTTTTCTTTATTTTTATATTTGATCATTGCACCTACCCCTAATTTAAAATATGATTTATAAATACAATCATACCACACCATCAATATAAAATAATAGGCATACCAGATATTTTTATCCAGTATACCTATTATTTTAATCTTCAATTTCAATATTCCATTCCAACATTGCCTGATACACTTTATCTGGTATCATACCCTTATACTTTTCAGCCATATCCTTAATTACATTATCCCTATACTCCTTATATACAGCAAAGGCAGCTGCAGGATCTTTTAATAAAGTTTAAATAATTATAACAAGTTATAATTAGTTTAACCCTTATAGAATCAAGGCTTTTCGCTTATCTAAAGGATTCTTATTACCGCCAAAACTATTTGCACACGATATTTACAATTCTTCCAGGAACATAAATTTCCTTCACAATGGTTCCGGTAATCTTATCCGGAATCAATGCCTTACCAGCCTCAATTGCATCTTCCTTTGAAACATCCGCCGGAAGTTTTACAACTGCTCTTGTTTTACCATTTACCTGAACAGCCACTTCGATTTCATCCTCTTTCATTGCTTCCTCACTCCACTCCGGCCATGTGGCATGGAATACAGAGTCTGTGCCGCCAAGCTGCTGCCACAGTTCCTCGCCAATATGAGGAGCAAATGGAGCTAGAAGAATTACAAAGGTCTTTAATGTCTCTTTGTCAATACCGCCGGCTGTTTTTGCAAGCTCGATCAGCTTGTTGTTATATTCCATAAAGCCGGATATTACAGTGTTTAAGTTAAACTGGTTGAAACGCTGTTCAATGTCAAATACCAGTTTGTTGCGGAGACGGATCATCTCTTTGGTCGCTTCTACATTCTTTTCACAGTTATCTGATACCAGATTATAGAAACGGTTTAAGAAACGGCTGACGCCTTCAATTCCTCTGTCATCCCACTCTGCATCTAACTCCGGCGGTCCTACAAAAAGTTCATACATACGGAGGGAATCACAGCCATAATCCTGAACAAGCTCATCAGGAGAAACCACATTGCCCTTTGATTTACTCATCTTAATTCCGTTTTTACCAGTAATCATTCCCTGGTTAAACAGTTTGGTGAATGGCTCGTCAAAATCTACCACACCGATATCATTTAAGAACTTGGTGTAGAAACGGGAATACAGAAGATGAAGAACTGCATGCTCCACACCGCCGATATACATATCAACAGGAAGATATTTGTCCGCTTTCTCTCTGGATACCAGTTCTTGATCATTGTGGCTGTCTACATAACGGAGGAAATACCAGGAAGATCCTGCCCACTGAGGCATGGTGTTGGTCTCTCTCTTTGCAGCTGCACCGCATACCGGACAGGTGGTATTAACCCACTCGTCAATATCTGCCAGAGGGGATTCTCCTGTACCAGTCGGCTGGTAGCTTTCCACTTCTGGAAGAGTAAGAGGAAGCTGATCTTCCGGCACGGGAACATTGCCGCAGTGAGGGCAGTGAATAATCGGAATCGGCTCACCCCAGTAACGTTGTCTGGAAAATACCCAGTCACGAAGTTTGAAGTTTACTGTTTTCTTACCAAGACCTCTTGCTTCGATCATGGCAGGCGCCTCTTTTTTAAGAACGGCTGATTCCATGCCATTCCATTCGCCGGAATTGATCATGGTTCCGCTGGCGTCTGTATAGGCCTCTGTCATATTCTCAATTTCTTTGCCGTCTTTTGCAATTACCTGAATGATTGGAATATTAAATTTGGTTGCAAATTCAAAGTCTCTGTCATCGTGAGCCGGAACGCACATGATTGCGCCAGTTCCGTAGTCACCCAGTACATAATCGGAAATCCAGATGGGAACTTTTGCTCCGCTTAAAGGATTGATTGCATAGCTTCCGGTAAATACTCCAGTTTTTTCCTTATCCTGGAGACGGTCTACATTGGATTTCATGGAAGCGTCATAGATATACTGATCCACTTCTGCTTTAGTTTCCTCTGTTGCAAGAGAAGATGCAAGGGCATGCTCCGGTGCAAGAACCATAAAGGTTGCTCCGTATAAGGTATCAGGTCTTGTGGTGTAAACCGTAATGGCTTCTTCTTTCCCCTCAACTTTAAAATCTACTTCTGCACCGTAAGATTTTCCGATCCAGTCAGTCTGCATCTTTTTAACCTTTTCCGGCCAGTCAAGCTTATCCAAATCATTTAAAAGGCGGTCTGCATAGGCAGTGATCTTTAACATCCACTGTCTTAAATTCTTTTTGGTAACTGTGGTTCCGCAGCGCTCGCAGCAGCCGTTTACCACTTCCTCGTTGGCAAGACCGGTTTTACAGGAAGGACACCAGTTAATGGGGAATTCCTTTTCATAGGCAAGACCCTTCTTAAACATCTGGACAAAAATCCACTGGGTCCACTTATAAAATCCAGGATCTGTGGTATTTACTTCCATATCCCAGTCGTAAACAGCCGCGATTTCATTGATCTGCCGTTTAATATTACTTACGTTCTCAGCCGTTGATTTTGCCGGATGAACGCCCATCTTAATGGCATAATTCTCTGCAGGAAGGCCAAATGCATCCCAACCCATAGGGTGAATCACATAATGTCCCTTTAAAATCTGATAACGGCTCCAGACGTCAGAGATCACATAACCTCTCCAATGGCCAACATGAAGGCCGCTGCCAGACGGATATGGGAACATATCCAGACAATAATATTTTGGTTTCTTTCCATCGTCAACATTGATGGGGTTCTTTTCCCAATTCTCGCGCCATTTTTTCTCAATGGCACTGTGGTTATAAGATGATGCCATAACAAAATTCCTCCTTATTAGACAATCACGGTAAATTTGATTCTGATTGCATAAAAAAAGCGCCTCCACCCGTAATAAAACGGCTATAGAGACGCAGTATCTACCGCGTGGTACCACTCTATTTCATACAGAACGTATGCGCTCAACCGGACAGACTCTCCTGTCCGCCCGCTGTAACGGTCGGGATTCCGGCTATACCTACACAAAAGCCATGGCTTTCTTCAGTATGCTACTCAAAGGCCAGTTCAGCAATCTTTCCCAACCGGCTCTCACCAGCCGCCGGCTCTCTGAATGTTTCAGACTGCTTACTACTCCTAATCACAGTATTTTTGCTAAGTGTAAATGTAACATAATTGCCCGGATGTGTCAACCCGATTTTATGAAAACTCTGCAACAACAAAGGAAATGGCAGACAATACAAAAAATAAAATCATACCAACGTTCAAAAACAGGATTTTACCTGCTCCCCTGCCCCATACCGATTCCTCACCCTGCCAGAAAATCCATTTTTCCCTTGTGACAAAAAACAATACGGTACCAGCGATCATAGCTCCATACAAAAACAGGGCATAGAAAACTGCAAGGGGCTTGATATTCTGAATATAAATAGCTGCAACGGATCCAAGGAAATTAATAAACATATGAAACCCAATGGTATAGCGGATTCTTCCTGTTCTGGTATAAATATAGCCAAATACAAGACCGATCCCAAATGCATAGAAGAATTGATAAAAATTCCCATGACACAATCCAAAAATAATAGCAGATACCAATACAGCTGCCTTATCCCCATATCTGCGGACACGGTCAATGATGAGTTTTCGAAAGAGAATCTCTTCGCAGACCGGCGCCATGATTACCATAATTGCAACGATTGTTCCTGTATTCAGTCCCTTAAGTACTTCTGCAACGGGATTCATCATAGGCTTTCCTTCCAGAGCACTGATGAGATACATAAGCAGCTGTCCCGCCAGGTTACCGGCAACCAATGCACTGATACAGATAAAAAAAGAATAAATCAACAGCATTTTTTCCGGTTTTTGGCTTACCGGCTTATGGGTAACAGGTATATTCTTTATAATCAGAAATAAAACCAGCCCTCCCGCTGCATAATTAGCCAGGGAAACCGAAAATAAGGACCAGCCCCTGGACAAATTAAAAATTCCTTTCTGACTGACCACCTGAATCACAATCCTTAACACAATCTGCAGTACAATAGATGCACTGAGAAACCCCGTATATCCAAGTCCGATTCTGCCAAATACTTTTTTTGCGCCTTTTGTCTCTTCCACCAAAAATCTTACCTCCTGCTGAATTGATACCAGTGTAACACAGAATGGGTAAATACGCAATTCTGCTGGTTTCTTACATTGGAACCAGAATCCTGATGCTGCAAAAAGCGGATCCAATCATGCATTGGATCCGCCCTGGTACCTGTTTTATACTTCTGTACGGTCAACCTTGGATGCCCGTTCCTCCACTTCTTTCTTCTGAACATCTCCGGGAGCCAGCTCATACCGGCTGAACTCATATTCAAAAGTACCAATACCACCTGTCATGGAGCGAAGGTCTGTATTATAGCCAAACAGCTCGGACATGGGAATATCCGCCTCTATAACCTGTTTTCCATGATGATTGGAGTTCATTCCAAGAACACGTCCTCTTCTCCGGTTTAGATCTCCCATAACATCGCCGGTAAATTTATCGGGCACTGTGACTTTTAAGGAAGCGATGGGTTCCAGCAGTACCGGATTGGCATCCATAAAGCCTTTTTTAAAGGCCATGGTCGCCGCCATCTTAAATGCAAGCTCGGAGGAATCCACTGGATGATAGGATCCGTCGGTGAGCGTTGCCTTGATTCCTACAACAGGATAGGCAGCTAATGGTCCTTTTAAGACACATTCAGCAATTCCCTTTTCCACTGCAGGAAAATAATTCTTGGGAACTGCTCCGCCAAATACAGATTCTTCAAATATATAAGGAGTCTCCAAATCACCGGAAGGCTCAAAGGTCATCTTTACATCACCAAACTGGCCATGACCGCCGGACTGCTTCTTGTATCTTCCCTGAACCTCCACTTTTTTGCGGATGGTCTCACGGAAAGCAAATTTAGGTTTGCTTAATTCAATCTCAACCTTATAGCGGTTTAACAGCTTGCTGACCACTACCTCCAGCTGCTGATCGCCGATTGCATACAGAAGAGACTGACGGTTCTCCGTATCATTCACTGCCTTTAAGGTCCAGTCCTCTTCCGTTAATTTAGCCAGTGCATTGGAAACCTTATCATCGTCACCCTTTGTTTTCGTCTTATAACGCATATACGTATAAGGAGTAGAAATCTCAGGCTTATGATAGACAATGGGTGCAGAGCGAAGGGCTATGGTATCACCGGTCTGTGTCACGTTCAGCTTGGATACGGCTCCAATATCTCCCGCTTTTAATTCCGGAACTTCGATGGCATCTTTTCCCCTTAGTACATAGAGTTTTCCACTTTTTTCTTCCGTATCTTTATTTACATTATAGATGGCTGAATCCGCTTTCAATGTTCCTGTACAGATCTTCATCAGAGAATACTTGCCGATAAACGGGTCTAAGATTGTCTTAAATACCCGGGCTGACAAAGATACATTGTCATTGTATCTGGCAGTAAAACGTTCTCCGGTGGAAACATCCACACCGATGCATTCATAACGCTCCGGTGATGGAAAATACTTGTCAATTGCCTGTAAAACCATCTTTACACCCTGGGCATTAATTCCGGAACCAAGCATGACCGGAACGATATTTCCCTGTATTACATGTTCCCGAAGTGCAGAAGAAATCTCTTCCAGGGTAAACTCGTCGCCTGAGAAATACCGTTCCATGTATTCCTCACTGATTTCAGCAACTGCTTCCATCAAAGCTTCTCTGGCAATTCCTAAATTCTTCTGGCTATACTCAGGAATCTCACATTCCACATAATCACTGTTAACGGTGAAGCGCCGCCCAGCCATTTTAACCACATTCACAAATCCTACGAACTTTTCGTTCTCTCTGATAGGAAGGTGGAACGGAGCTATCTTTCTTCCGAATTCTTTCTCCAGCTTTAAAAGAAGTTCACGAAAGCTGGCCTGATCGTCATCCATATTGGTTACAAAAAACAGTCTGGGAAGCTTGTACTTTTCACAAAGCTCCCATGCCTTTAACGTACCAACTTCAATTCCTGCCTTGCAGTTTACTACGATAACAGCAGCATCTGCTACACTGATTGCTTCTTCAACCTCACCAACAAAATCAAAATAACCGGGAGTATCAAGTAAATTAATCTTGATCGGTCCATCCTCTCCTTCATATTCCAATGGAATCAGGGAAGTGGAGATGGAGAACTGTCTCTTAATCTCTTCTTTGTCATAATCGCTGATGGTATTGCCATCGGTAACTTTTCCCATTCTGCTGATGGCTCCGGTCACTAACGCCATTGCTTCAGCAAGGGTAGTTTTACCGGCGCCCCCGTGCCCAAGTAAGGCGACGTTACGGATTTGTTTGGTTCCATACACGTTCATAAGCATTCCTCCTGTTCGGTATTTAAGTCTATAACAATATTTTACTAAAAATGTCTTATAATTGCAAGTAAAAGGTACAATTTGCACAAATATTTTTCGACATTTTTCTATATTTTGATAAAAGAAAAGAGGGCACCGCCCTCTTCTTTTCCTATATTCACCTATAAATATTGTATTTATACCAAAATCCGATTTTTCAGGGTATGTGATGCAATTTCACTGCAGCCTGGAGTGCTGCATCAAGTGCTGTAATCCGTGGTATGGAAGTCCTCACCCCCGGCAGTCCTTTGTTAACTCTTTCATCCACCATCTCCCGCAGAATATCATTTTTCACAAGAAGGCTTCCCCAGTACCAGAGATCAAATCCATCTGCTTCCATTTTAGCTGCAGTATCACGGATCAGCCCCCATAAGGCGTCTGCACATTCCCGGTGAATCTCTATGGCAGTCTCGTCTCCTAATGCTGCCGCCTGACAGGCAAGAAGGGAGAATCTGGCGATCTGGGATTTCTCCATAAGATTAGCATTGATATAATCATCTATTTTTCCCAATGTATCAATTCCGGTCGACTTGATAAAAAGAGGCGTAAGAATGGGACTCCCGCCCCGCCCGGATAAATCATTGCCTACCGATCTTAAAACCTTTAGTCCCAGATCAAAACCGCTGCCTTCATCGCTTACAATGTGATTATAGCCTCCTGTTCTGTGTATGAGCCCGTTCTCATCTCTTCCAAAGCATACGGAACCGGTGCCGGATATTATTATAAGAGCCGGCGTTTCGGTCACATAAAGAAATACTTCGCAGTCATTGATTACCTTCAGTTTGTCAGGCAAAAATTCCATTTCTACAAAAAAGGATCTGCAATCACGTTCATGCGCCGGAACATCAATTCCACTTGCTGCCACACAGATCCCCAGGCAGCTGCCCGGATCCAGATTCAGCTCTTTTAAAGCTGGGATTACCAGTTCCCGGTAACGCAGCCTGCTTTTTTCGGCTCCATCTGTGTTGAGGCTGCAGCCAGGTGCTGTAAATTCACCCAGCACGTTACCTGCGGGATCGCAGATCTTTAAACGTCCATTGGTTCCTCCCACATCCAGTCCGGCATAATATCCTGTCATAGCCTTGTACTCCTCCCGGTTGTTATCTCCATAGCATAAAACCTGCTGTGGTAAACATCTCATTTCCATCTAAAAGATACTTCTTTAATGAGGCCTGCAGCGAAGTAGTGCAGGAAAAATATTCCAGTGCTTCCATGGTAAAATCAAAGCCCATAACCCGTTCCAGTATCTGTGGCTGCCCGGTTAGTACAGGCATTTTATGAAATCGTTTCATAAAGCTTATAATTTTGCTGGACTCAGGCAGAATATGATTAAGATGGGGATCCAGAAGCCAGCTGTCGCAGACAAGAATCTGATTTTCATAATAGTTCTTTGCAGTATGAAAAGAAGAGTCAATGCTGTCAGGAGATAAATCAGAACCTTCCGGAATATGAACGGCAACCGCCTTCTCTCCCGGTGCAAGCTTAAGGTCCCACTCCTTTTGATCCAACAGTACGGGAGCATCCATCTTTACTGTTCCTGATTTTAAATCCACCATATATCCAGTCAAAGCACTGTCTCCAAAATCCAGAAAGGTTTCTGTTTCACGTTTCACACTTCTTCCATTTGTGCCTGAGATATATCCGTCCTGATCAATCATCAGATCCGGACATGCCAGTGCCTGAAACTCACCGGATTGTCTGTTTTCAAAAATCACAAACGGGAATTCATAAGTCACTTCCTCAAACTGCAGACTGCCAAATCTTCGGACTTTTCCGGTAAGGGAGTGGAATACCCACTCAATCCGGTCAATCCCCACCTGGCCATTATGATATTTGCGAAATGACTGAATCCATATTTCAACATCTTTGAAAGAATCCCGGATAACAGCTTCCGGTATGCCCTGCTTTTTTAATTCCTGTACCAGTTCCGGCAACATCCAGTCAATGTAAATAACAGGAAGCAAAAAGTCATCCAAATGAAGGAGTCTGGCATGCCTGATTCCAAACATCACGGCTTCTGCTGCTCCCTCAGGATCTTTTTCCACCAGCAGAAGTTCCCGGCATCTGCTGTAATTTCTTATAAAATATTCATTACTCTCGTAGGCAGCGGCAAAAAAAGCCACCGCTGCCTGAGTATCTTCACTAAATATACTGAGTTTTGTCATTGTTATTTGTAAATCCCACTTTCAACGGTCCTGCTGTTAAAATACGTTGCTTTTCATCAAATACCGGTCTGAGATTTTCTGCATAGGCTGAAAACTGGGCAAGGGATTTAAATTCCTGATTATCTGCACATACACAGAAGTAAGCAATATCATCCCCATAGGTACGGAATTCGCATTCAAACAGCTGGTCATCCACGGGTTCCAACGTACTGCTGCACCAAAGAGCCACAAAGCCACCTGCCTTACTGCCGAAAAGCCAATTGCCGGAGATCATGGTCTCGGAAAACTTCGGTGAAGGAAAATAAGCATGGGTGAAATGAATGGGATGCTCCTCTGGTATATGATAAACAGCTCCCAGTAAATTTCCTTCCTGAACCAGTGCAGGCATTACTCCATTACCGAACCAGTATCCCGGTCTCATGGAACAGGAATCACAGGTTCCGCCCGGGTGGTTTGTAAAGATGTCGGTCTCCATATCAAGGGCTGCATACCACATATGCTGCTGATAGCCATATACGCCAGGCTCAAAGCAGGTAGTTCCATGGAACCGTTCATTCAGCGACTTGGTGTATTCACAGGTTGTGGGATCGGAATCGGGATCAAGAGTCAGGTTTTTCCAGCGTTTAAATTCCGGGTCCGGTCTTGGTGACTGAACAGAAGTCATACAGTACTCTGATGTT
This sequence comes from Lacrimispora struthionigena, assembly GCF_048627165.1. Taxonomy (NCBI): domain Bacteria; kingdom Bacillati; phylum Bacillota; class Clostridia; order Lachnospirales; family Lachnospiraceae; genus Lacrimispora; species Lacrimispora struthionigena. Next base: position 1,650,825 of record NZ_JBMBWP010000001.1, on the reverse strand, counting down.
TTCTTCAGCCTTATGAGCGCATTTCCAGTGGAATAATCCATATCTGCCGGACGCTCCATAAGTTCTTTTAATCCTTCTGGAAGTTTGTAGCTGCTGCAAGAATAAAAGCCCAGCCAGCCTTCTCCGTAGGAATAAGGGACGTCAGGATTGATTAAATTCATCAGTGCCTGGGCTCCCTGCTCAAAGGGATGGATCACTTCCCTGTATACGCGTCCCATAGGTGCGATTACAACACCGTCATAGGTATGGAGGCACAGCATTTCAAGAAGTTTATCGGTAATCCTGACTGCCCTTTTTGAAATGGCTTCCTCTGAAAAATCAATTACATTTAACAGTGCTGCAAACGTAACGCACATATAAACTGTGCTTAAGAATTCTTCAAATCCATGTTCCTCCACATCCGCCAGCCATGCTTCAACTTTAGCTCTTCCGATTTTAAAAAGCTCTCTGCCGGTCATGTCTGCCCGCGGGAAATACTCATCCGGGTACATCTCTCCTGCATTCATGGCGCAGGTATAGAACATAAGAGAATGGTTTTCGCTCCAGAAGCACATGGCGTCAGATCCTTTTTGATCCATCCAGTAACGCCAGTTTAAAAGAACTTCTTTTGCACGTTTCGCCAGATCCTCACTGACCGGATAATTCTTTAGATACCGGACCATGCCGCACACCAGAAAATCAGAGCAGTCGTATCTGCTTTCAATCTGATCCAGAGTCTCAAAAAGAAGTTCTATATCCCGCCCGCGGTCCATTCCAAGGGCTTTTCTTGCAAGAATATTAGAAATGGAAAATCCGAATTTATCCCCTCTGGACAAACTTTCTGCTTCTGCAATTCTATGAAAAATAGCTTTTTTATTCTCCTCAAAGCCTTTGTCTTTCCCATATTCCGGTTTCTGAGCCAGGATATTCTCCACTTTTCTGGTGAGTACTCCATGGTCATTTTTTACACTTACTAAAATAACACCTGGCTTCCCGGCCTCAAGCTTCACCTGATTTTTCCCGCTGATCTCCTGCCATTCCTTCCGGCTTTTCACCTGTGCAAAATCAGGACTTTGGCTGTCATAGGCCAAAGAGGCACCTTCGGGAGCACTTTCCTTAAAAGTCATGATGGAATTTTTAATGGAGATGGAACTGAGCCAGTTTTCCATCCGTACCAGTTCATCGGTATGTTTCTCATCAGGCAGTACAACACAGATCTCTTCCATATGATCCATAATCTGAATGCCAAATAACGTTCTTGTATCCCTGACACCAAGTGTCTGCAGACTGATATAAATTTCATTGATTCCTTTTTTCAGCCGAAGCTCCATCTGTTTCTTTTTAATGGGCTTATAAACCGGCGTATCCATGCGGCACACCAGTTCTCCATTGCACCACACATCTACTGCCGCATAGGACCATACAACAGCATTCACTGTGATGTCTTCTTTTACCTCGATTCCCGTCACTGCATCCAGTTCCACTTTCTGCAATGTAGAATAGAATGTGCTTTCATCTACAAACCAGTTTCCATAATGATAATAATACTTCCACGGCATCTGAAGTCTGCTGTTTTCCCCAAGGATAACCGGGCCTTCGGGGCAGGATTTGTTTAAGTCCGCCACGAGGGATCTTAAATGCTGTTCATAACGCAGCTGGTTGTCATCTGATTCATGATTGATAAAATCCGTTACTTTTGGACCGGAAATCAGGTAATTCGTTAGAAACCCGGTTCTGTTCAATTGTAATTTTTCCATTGTCTTATCCCTTTACTGCCCCAATTGGTGCATAAATAAATATATTTTTGACTTGTTTTATCTCTATATTAAATGATTTACGTAGAAAATTACATGGCATTTTCCACGTTTGATGTAACTTTTTTTAACATATTCTTGGTATATAACTGCTATTTATACAAAAATGTCCGTGTGTCAGGAGATTATTTTTGACGGCTTCACTAATATTTCTTATAATTTGCAGGCAAATTTATCATAATAAATCTAGATCTTACCCTTTTTCACTGTGCAAAATTACCAATAAAAATTTTTAAATTAATAATTTACTTTAAAGTGTTAAACTTTAACGTATAAAAGCGTTGACAACTTCCCCGCTATCCATTACAATGGGGATTAATCATTTGTAAGAAAAGAGGAAAAAGAGATATGATTATTATTATGAAACCAAACGCTTCTGCAGAGGCTGTAAGTAAAGTAAAGCACTTGATTGAATCCAACGGCCTGACCGCTCATTTATCAGAGGGAACGGAAGTAACCATAGTAGGTGTTGTAGGGGATAAAACGAAACTTCAGGGTGCTAATATTGAGATGATGGATGGGGTTGATAAAATCGTTGCGGTAACAGAAAGCTACAAGGTCGTAAACAAGAAGTTTCACCCGGAAGATTCTGTTATTACAGTGGGCAATGCCAAAATCGGCCCAGGCCACCTTACCATGATGGCGGGTCCCTGTGCCATCGAAAACCATGACATGCTTTTAGAAACTGCCTATGCAGTAAAAAAAGCCGGAGCACAGTTCTTAAGAGGAGGCGCTTACAAGCCAAGAACTTCCCCCTACGCATTTCAGGGTCTGGAAGAAGAAGGATTACAATACATGAAAGAAGCCAGAGAGGCGACTGGACTGAATGTAGTCTGTGAGGTGACCAGTCTCAGAGCACTGGAAACTGCGGTAAAATACGTGGATATGATCCAGATCGGCGCAAGAAACATGCAGAATTTTGAGCTTTTAAAAGAAGCAGGAAAAGCAGGAATTCCTGTTCTCTTAAAAAGAGGTCTCTGCGCTACCATTGACGAGTGGTTAAATGCAGCAGAATACATCGCTTCCGAAGGCAATCCCAACATTGTTCTTTGTGAAAGAGGAATCCGCACATATGAAACTGCAACCAGAAACACCCTGGATATCAGCGCAATTCCGGTTATCCGGTCCAAGAGCCATCTTCCGATTATTGTGGATCCCAGTCATGCCACTGGAGTACGTGCTTACATTGAGCCCATCTCCAAGGCAGCCCTTGCAGTGGGTGCAGACGGTCTGATTGTGGAAGTTCATCCCTGTCCTTCCTGTGCATTATCTGATGGTCCTCAGTCTCTCACCTTTGAGCAGTTTGAACAGTTGACAGAGCAGTTACAGCCTTACGCAAAACTTTCAGGGAGGGTTTTCAATGAATGATGAAGTCATTGCCTTTATCGGGCTTGGTCTGATCGGGGGATCGATTGCCCGGGGGATCAAGCGTGAAGCTCCAGATACAAAAATAATGGCTTATATGCGGACACGTTCCAGACTTGACAAAGCCAGAGAAGACGGCATCGTAGATGTTATTCTCGACGGTATTGGAGAAGAGCTTTCGGAATGTGACTTTATATTCCTTTGTACGCCAGTGGAATACAATGCAGAATATCTAAGCAAAATCCAGCCCTTTTTAAAACCAGGAGCTATCGTCACCGATGTGGGGAGCACCAAAACCGACATCCACGAAGCCGTAATCCGCCTTGGAATGGAATCCTGGTTTGTGGGCGGCCACCCAATGGCAGGCTCAGAAAAAACAGGCTATGAAAATTCTACGGATCATTTGCTGGAAAATGCTTACTATATTATTACTCCGACTGCGCAGACAACGAAGGAGCAGACCAATCGTCTCGTACATATTGCAGAGATGATTGGTTCCATTCCCATCGTTTTAGATTATCATGAGCACGATTTTGTGACGGCTGCTATCAGTCATCTGCCCCATATCGTTGCCTCAAGTCTGGTAAACTTAGTAAAGGACTCTGACAACCAGCAGGGTCTTATGAAACGGCTTGCTGCCGGAGGATTTAAGGATATCACGCGAATCGCCTCCTCTTCACCGGAAATGTGGGAACAGATCTGTATGACAAACCATAAAAATCTTTCTCTTATTCTGGAGCGCTACATCGCTTCCTTAAATCTGATTCTGGGTGAATTAAATAAAAAAAATGGCAGTTATATCAACCAGCTGTTTGAAACCTCCAGGGATTACCGGAATTCTTTTTCTGAAAAAGCAACCGGTCCCATTGCGCCTGAATATTCCTTTACCGTTGATATGGCAGATGAAGTTGGTGCCATTTCCACCCTTTCTGTTATCCTGGCTGCCAAAGGGATCAGTATCCGGAATATCGGAATCAATCATAACAGAGAGCACGGAGAAGGAACTCTGCGCATTGCATTTTACGACAAGGAAACCATGGATCAGGCCTGGAAGCAGCTGGAACGCTATCATTATGAATTAATATCCAATTAAGAGAGGTATCCTATGAAATTTACAAAAGCCTCCCCTCTCAGGGGAGAACTATCCATACCTGGCGATAAATCCATTTCCCACCGCAGTATAATGTTCGGTTCTCTGGCAAAGGGAACCACTGAGATCACCAATTTTCTACAGGGCGCTGACTGTCTGTCCACCATTGCCTGCTTTGAAAAAATGGGAATCGGGATTGAAAATAACGGGGACTCTGTGATCGTTCACGGAAACGGTCTGTTGGGGCTGAAAAAACCGGATACAATACTGGACTGCGGAAACAGCGGTACCACCACCCGCCTCATATCCGGCATTCTGGCAGCCCAGGACTTTGACGTCACTCTTACCGGCGATGATTCCATTAAAAAGCGGCCGATGAAACGGATCATGGATCCGCTCTCACATATGGGCGCAGACATAAGAAGCCTGGAAGGCAATGGTTGTGCGCCTCTTGCCATTACCGGAAAGAAGCTTTACGGCATTCATTATACCAGCAAGGTAGCCTCTGCCCAGGTAAAATCAGCCATACTTCTGGCAGGTCTTTATGCGGATGGAGAGACAAAGGTAACGGAACCTTATGTATCAAGAAACCATTCTGAAATCATGCTGAAATACTTTGGTGCTGATGTATCCACAGAAGGTACAACTGCTACCATTCGGCCTGCGAAGGAATTGTACGGAAACAGAATCGTGGTTCCTGGAGATATCTCCTCTGCCGCCTTTTTCATCGCAGCAGGTCTTTTAGTACCTGGCTCTGAAATACTTTTAAAGCATGTGGGAATCAATCCAACCAGAGACGGAATTCTTTCCGTATGCAGGGATATGGGTGCAGACATCACACTGCTTAACAAAAATACCGATTCCGGTGAACCGACTGCTGATATTCTTGTAAAATACAGTACTCTTCGCGGAACAGAAATAGGTGGTTCCATCATCCCCACATTAATTGATGAACTTCCTGTCATAGCTGCCATGGCATGCTTTGCAGAGGGGGAAACCGTAATAAGAGATGCAGGGGAATTAAAGGTAAAGGAATCCAACCGCATTGAAGTAATGGTACGCAATCTTTCTGCAATGGGCGCCGATGTCACAGAGACAGAGGATGGGATGATCATCCGTGGGGGCAGAACCCTTCATGGAGCCGTGATCGACAGTAAACTGGATCATAGAATTGCCATGACCTTCGCGGTTGCCGGATTATGTGCAGAGGGGGAAACAGAAATTAAGGGAGCAGAATGCGTAAATATCTCCTACCCCGGTTTCTATCAGGACTTAGAACGCCTGGGCAGATAATTACAATAAAAAAGCAAAAAAGCAACTGCATGAGTTGTTTTTTTGCTTTTTATATTTTATTTATAAAATGGTAACCTGGCACATCTTCATGGAATTCAGCGCATTTTCATGACTTTCTGGTGTTACTCCCGCACAGCAGGAAGAATCCACAAGTACCGGAGTCTCCGGAAGAAAAGCCTTGATTAACAGGGCATTGGAGATAACGCAGATATCGGTGCACAGACCGATCAGCTCTATGGATTCATAATTGCCTGATGCTGCATATTCCCCCACAGCCGTACTTGCAAAGGTGTTTTTCTCAAAACGCCTGCCCGGTATCTCTTTTAAAACATCAGCCAGTTCCCAACCGGAGGTCCCCTTCACGCAGTGCAGAACTGGAAGGTTCTTTCCTTCCTGGGTATCCATATAATTATCTTCATGAGTATCAAGAGTAAAGATCACATCGTCTCCTGCAGCCTGATATTCTTCAATTTTCTTTTTTACGTTGGCAACGATTGCCTGCGCCTCTACCGTTCCCAATGAACCGTCTATAAAATCCTTCTGCATGTCCACCACAACTAACAGTCTGTTCATAAATTCTCCTTTCAGCCCACATCTTTTTTTTATTCTATCACAGATTCGGGAAAATAAATAAAGTTTTTTTAATTACCTGTTGACAAAATTCCTTTCACGCATTAATATATTGATTAATAAAAGAAACCGTTGAAAAAGAAGAGTAAGCTTTCCCAGCAGTATTTCAGAGAGCCGCCGGTGGTGTGAGTGCGGTATAGTGCAGATAGCTGAATGGACTTTTGAGGGCAGCCTTGAACCGAATGGTAGTAGGGGCTGACGGAATCCACAACCGTTATATGATGTGGCATATATGTTAGTATATGAAAAGAGGGCTTATAGTAAGCCAATTTGAGTGGCACCGCGGATTGTATGATTCGTCTCAAGTATGTGTATAACATACTTGGGACTTTTTTTATGCAACAAAAGGGATTCTATCAATAAAAATAAATTCTAGGAGGAATTATTATGAAAAAATCTTTAAAAATCATGTTACTGGCAGCACTTGCTGCTTCTCTCACCGGATGTGCCTCTGGCAAAGCACCGGAAAAGGCACAGGAAACCACATCAGCAGCATCTGCAAAAAGTGAGGCAGGAACTTATACCATCGGAATCGCCCAGTTTGCAGAGCACGGCTCTCTCGACAACTGTCGGGAAGGGTTTTTACAGGGACTTGCCGCAGAAGGGATTGAGGAAGGAAAGAACTTAACTGTCCTTTATGAAAATGCACAGGCTGACGGTGGTACAGCAAGCCAGATCGTAAACAACTTTCTTGCAAAGAAGACTGATCTGATCTGCGCCATTGCAACTCCCATGGCACAGGCTGCCTACGGCGGAGCTAAAAAAGTCAACGTACCTGTTATTTTTACAGCCGTAACTGATCCGGTGGCTGCTGCTCTTGCCAAAGAAGACGGAACTCCGGTGGGGGAAATAACCGGCACCAGCGACAAGCTTCCTGTTGAAAAACAGTTGGAAATGATCCGCAAGATTCTTCCGGATGCAAAGAAAATCGGTATTTTATACAGCACAAGCGAAGTAAACTCAGAGACAGCAATTAAAGAATACAAAGCTGCTGCTGCAAATTATGGATTTGAAATCGTGGAAGGCGCAGTTACCTCTACTGCTGATATTTCCCTGGCAACTGACAGTCTTTTAGAAAAGGTTGACTGCCTTAACAATTTAACTGATAATACCGTAGTCAGCTCTCTCCCACTTATCCTTGACAAAGCAGGCAAGAAAAACATACCGGTATTCGGCAGTGAAGTGGAACAGGTAAAAATCGGCTGCCTTGCAGCAATGGGTCTTGATTATGTGGATTTAGGAAAACAGACCGGCGTTATGGCTGCTAAGGTTTTAAAGGGAGAAGCCAAAGCAAGCGAATTAAACTTTGAAGTAATTAAAGATGCAGCATTTTACGGAAATTCCAAGGTTGCTGATACACTTGGTATTACCTTACCAAAGGAACTGACCGACTCTGCTGCCAAGGTGTTTACTGATATTTCAAAAGGAACAAAATAAGAAGAAACTAAGTGGAGGAAGTTAAATCATGTCAATTATACTTGGCGTTTTGGAAGAAGGTCTGGTTTATGCCATTATGGCGCTGGGCGTATACATCACCTATAAGATTCTGGATTTTCCCGATCTTTCCGTTGATGGCACGTTTCCCCTTGGAGGCGCTGTCACCGTTACACTTATATTAGCTGGTATAAATCCTCTGGCAACCCTGTTTATCGCATTTGCCATCGGAGCTCTGGCCGGGTGCATCACAGGTTTTATCCATGTAAAATTAAAAGTGCGGGATCTTTTGTCTGGTATTATTGTCATGACTGCTTTGTACTCCGTTAATTTAAGAGTTGCCGGAAAAGCCAATGTTCCATTTTTCAATGTGAGCACCATTTTTGAAAACAGCCTGGTTAACAGGCTGTTTCCGGCGTCACTAAGCAGCGTTACTGCGGTTGTGATTCTGGCAGTCATCGTTTTCGTAGTAAAATTTATTTTAGACCAGTACTTAAAAACCCGCTCCGGATATCTGTTAAGGGCAGTTGGCGATAACGAAACACTTGTCACTTCCCTGGCGAAAGACAGAGGGATGGTTAAAATTGTGGGGCTTGCAATTGCAAATGGTCTGGCTGCTCTGGCAGGTTCTGTATACTGCCAGCAAAAAGGCTTCTTTGAAATCAGCATGGGAACCGGAACCATCGTCATCGGGCTTGCCAATGTCATTATCGGTACAAAGCTTTTTAAACGGATCGGATTTGTAAAATCAACCACTGCTGTCATTATAGGCTCTATCATTTACAAAGCCTGCGTATCGTTTGCAATTTTCTTAGGGATGGAAGCTTCAGACTTAAAACTGATCACATCAGTTTTATTCCTGGCCATTCTGGTACTGAGCAACGGCAGGGAAAAGAAGGTGAAAGCATGATTGAACTGAAAAACATTCATAAATATTACAATCACGGGACTGTCAATGAAATGTGTCTGTTCCACAATTTTGAATTAACCATAAAGGATCAGCAGTTTGTTTCTGTTGTGGGAAGCAACGGATCTGGAAAGACTTCTCTTTTAAATCTGATCTGCGGCAGCATTCCTTTAGACAGCGGATCCATACTCATTAACGGCACCGATATCACCAGCATGCCCGAATACCGCCGCCAGCGGCGCATAGGAAGAGTCTATCAGAACCCCGCCATGGGAACCTGCCCGAACATGACCATTCTGGAAAATATGGCACTGGCTGATACGAAAGGAAAACCCTTTAATTTACTTCCCGGAACCAATAAGCAGCGGATTGGCTATTACAAAGAACAGCTTCATACATTAGGTCTTGGACTGGAAGACAAACTTCACGTTAAGGTTGGAGTTTTATCCGGAGGTCAGAGACAGGCTATGGCACTTTTAATGTCAACCATGACTCCCATCGAGTTTTTGATTCTTGATGAACACACAGCAGCACTTGACCCCAAAACTGCTGAGATTATCATGCAGCTGACAGATAAGATCGTGAAAGAGAAACAGCTGACGACCATCATGGTAACCCATAACCTGCGCTACGCAGTGGATTACGGAAACAGGCTTCTGATGATGCATCAGGGCAATGCAGTTGTGGACTGCGCAGATGAAGAAAAAAATGGCCTGGATATTAACTTTATTCTTGAGAAATTTAATGAAATCAGCGTGGAATGCGGAAACTAAAAATAATAAGCCTGGATCAAATCAACTCAATGATCCAGGCTTATTTCTATTCCTTTTCTCTCATCCAGACAGTCATCTCTCCCTCTCCCCTATTGTTCCAGCAAAAGTAAGGGATTGCTTTCAACTCTGTTTTTTTATAAACCGGCCTCTCTTCTCCATATAGAGAATCTCCTGCCTTTTCATAATCAATACGGCTTCCCTGTAATCTGGCGCACAGGGTGCCTCTTAAGAGCTCATGGTCATATTCTTCCTGTGGCCCTACGCTGGTATCGATAACCGTCCCGGATAGATATTTTCCATTATCCGCCTCTTCCAGACAATAAACCACCGGTCCCTTCATCAGGCTTACTTTTCCTATATTATGGCGTACCCTGGGGTTGGATCTGACGTATCGAAACGGAACATTCAGTTCCATAACAACCTTATCATCCATTTCCCAAATTCGGTTTAAATAAAGATACCCTTTTTCCAGGGTTCCAGTCTCTTCTTTTCCATTGATTTTAAGTACCGCTCCCTTGCAGTAAGAAGGAATGCGCACAGCAAGGGTAAACTGGCTTCCTGGTTTTTCCGGACTTATGGAAAGAGTAACCGTTCCATTTTCAGGATAGTTGCATTCCTGACTTACGCAGATGCCAACGCCTGAGAGCTGACACTCCATTCTGCTTCGTATAAAAAGATTGACGTAGATCGTACTTTCATCTGAAGCGTATATGTAATTACCAAGGGAAGCAAGGGTTCTGGCAATATTGGGCGGACAGCAGGCCACTCCGAACCAAAGCTGTCTGGTGGTTTTTATATGCCGGTATGTGGGATTTTTTTTCGCCACCTCTGGCACTACCTCCAGTGGATTTACGTAGAAGAAATGTGTTCCATCCATGGCAATTCCTGCAAGAAGGGTATTATATAGGGCTTTCTCCACGATGTCCATGTATTTTCCATCTCTGGTGAGATGAAACATCCGGTTGGAGAACATGGCAAGACCCACCGTTGCACAGGATTCTGAATAATTGGTATCATTGGGCAGGTCATAGTCTGCTGTAAACCGTTCCCCATAGGCCGCCGATCCAATACTGCCGGTTATATACATCCGCTTGTTTACAATATTTTCCCACAGCGCTTCACACTGGTTGGTAAGGGCTCCGTCCTGATATTCATAAGCCAGGTCTGCCATTGCACTGTAAAGATAAACAGCCCGGACACAATGACCTTCTGCTGTCTCCTGTTCCTTCAATGGCATATGGGACTGATTATAATCCAGATCAAAATCTTTAAATTCAGGGAAAATATAGTTCCCGTCCTTAATACAATCCTCATTTAAGAAATAGCAGGGTCTCTCTCCCCTTGTCCTCACAAAATAATCCGCAAGCCAGAGATAATTTCTGTTTTCCGTCACCCGGTATAATTTCACCAGTGCCAGCTCAACTTCCGGATGTCCCGGATAGCCATGAATTTTACCTTCCTCCGGTCCAAAAACAAGGCAGAGATGATCTGCGAATTTGCACATTACATCAAGAAATTTTCTTTTTCCAGTGGCCTTATAATACGCCACAGCTGCCTCAATCATATGACCAGCAGTATAAAGCTCATGTCCTTCAAATAAGTCTGACCATCTTTTATTTCCGGTAATTGTATAATAAGTGTTTAGGTATCCGTCCTCGCACTGGGCTGCAGCAATCAGATCGATGGCCTGATCCGCCGCTTCTTCAAGGCGCTCATTTCTGTTTTTATTAAGGGAACAGGCAACTGCCTCCAGCCATTTTGCCGCATCAGTATCCTGAAATACCATCCCCTTATGCTCTCCTGTCTCCTTCCCGGCTGCAATGCGGAAATTCCTGATGCAGTAGCTTTTTTCCGCTCCCTCCACCCGGTCATTAATCAGGTCCCATTGAAATGGCAGAATTACCTCATCCACCAGATCTATATATTTACCCCAGAATGTATCCTGTATTGTAACATGTTTTAAATCTGCACCCGTCAGTTTATTTCCCACCATACCTTTTCCTCGCTCTGCTATCTATTTTCCTGATTCAGTTTTTTTACCGACTCCCCTTCAATCAGAGTACAGGGAAGTGTGATGCTCACATCTCCAACGCTGACTCCGCTTACATTTTCAAGCAGCAGCTCCATAGCGCGGTAGCCCATCTCCTGCAATGGCCGTTCCACGGTTGTAATCCTTGGCGTTACGTATTGAATAATATCAGAATTGTCAAAGCCTGTGACAGAAACATCATCAGGTACCTTCAGCCCCAGCTCTCTTGCTGCATCACAGACACCCACTGCCATATCATCATTCATTGCCACAATTGCTGTGGGGTGACCGCTTTTATTCAATAGTTTTTTGGCAGCTTCTTTTCCTTCCTGGTACTTCCAGTTCCCACAGGTTATATTCTCCTCTTTCATGGTAATGCCAGCCTCGTTTAAAGCTTTCAAAAACCCATTGTACCTTAATGCGGCGGGCTCTGACTCCTTTAATCCATTAATAACCCCAAACTCTCTATGTCCGTTTTCAATGAGCATTTTTGTCATATGATAAACTGTCTTTTCATTGCTATAGCGAACCGATGATCCTTCTCCGTCAGTGTAACAGTAGCAGTAAACCACCGGCTTTTTAATATTGCCCAGGATATGACTGATTTTCCGGTCATGCATGCCTACATAAATAATGCCATCCACCTGCATTCCAATCATTACATCCAGTGCCTTATCAATATCCTTCTGATAGTTGGAAATGTGATCGAACTGGGATTCAATTTTATTTAACAGCCTTAAATTGCTCAGTATGGTGTTATAGCCTCTTGCTTCAGCAATCTCATTGATTCCGTCAATAATATAAGCCGTATGCCATACTGTTACATCCTCTACAATCACTCCTACCAGAAAGGATTCATTCCTTCTTAAGCTCTTTGCCAGGATATTGGACCGATAACCGGTTTCCTTGATAATCTTCTCTACCTTTTTTCTGGTTTCATCACTGACCTGTGCCGTATTATTTAAAACATACGATACCGTTGCCACGGAAACTCCTGCCATTGATGCAATTTCCTTTAGTGTCATGTATTCTCTACTCTCTCTTTCCTTTTTCCTGTTTAGCCCTTCAGCCCGGACGTTTTAATTCCTTCCACTAAAAATCTGGATCCGAACAGATAAAGAAGCATGGGAGGCAGAATCATAAGTGTGGAGGCAGCCATTATAGAAGGCCAGTTGATTACAAACGCATTACCTGAAGTATACATAAATGTTGTCATAAGTGCAATGGTCAGAGTCCTCCATTTATCACTGTTTATGTAAAAGACCGGCTGGGTCAGTTCGTTCCACCAGAAGACGCAGGATAACACGCCAATTGTGGTAAAGGTTGACTTTGATAAAGGAATCAGCACACGGAAAAAGATACCGATTCTGCTGCAGCCATCCATGGTAGCAGCCTCATCCAGTTCCTTGGGGATGGAACGAAAAAACTGCCGGAACAGAAATACGTTATAGGGATATGCAAAAAATGCAGGTACAATCATGGGAAGCAGGGAATCCAGCCAGCCAACTTTTCCAAACATGATATACTGGGGAACAATGAGTGCAATATTTGGAATCATCATTGTTCCCACAATCAGGGAAAAAATCAGATTTTTCCCTGGAAACTCCATTCTGGCCAGAGGATAGGCAACCAGTGAGGAGGAAATTAAAGTTCCCGCAGTGGTTCCCGCCATCAGAAGAACTGTGTTTCTGACATAAAGCACATAGTTGGAGTGATAAAAAATATACTTATAGTTTTCTAAGGTCCCTTTCTGAGGAAAAATACCAGATGATGAAGTAAACTCTGTTAAGGTCTTAAAAGATCCGGTGAGGACCCAGATAATCGGAGAAAACATGATTATTCCCACCAGAATTTTCATCATAAAAACCAGAATCCGGCTGGCTCTTTTTTTCGTTTTAGCTGATTTCATGCCTCTCCCCCTTTAATTTTCATAGTAAACAATCTTTTTTGAGATTGCAAATATACCGATACCAAAACAACACGCAATCAGAAACAGTATGACAGACATGGCACAGGCATAGCCTACCTTCATATTGCTGAATGCTTCTTTATAGATCAGAAGGCTGAGCACCTGTGACATTCCGTTTGGATCACCATTTTCTCCAGTCAGTGGATATAAAAGAGCAAATGAGCCATTCAATGCGCTAATACAACCCATAACCGCATTAAACAGGATAATGGGTGATATCATGGGAAGGGTAATCCGGAAGAATTTTTTCAATGGACTGGCTCCGTCAATTTCACATGCCTCATAAAGCTCTCTGGGCACATCATTTAAACCGGATCTAAATATCAGCATCATTTGACCTGTGTTGTACGTAAAGAGGGTGATAAAAAACAGAGCCAGATAGACGGTACGGCTGTCGTACAGCCAGTTAATCATCACATTTTTACCTGTTAATGCAGAAATAATCCCATTTAAAAGCCCTGCTTCCTTACCGAATATAGTTCGGAATGTATAGGCAAGTGCTACCGTCGGGATAACCGACGGTAGAAAATAACAAAACTGAAAGAGACCATTGAGCCTTTGCCTGTAATTTAGCAGCAGGGCCATAACTACAGCCCATATTGTAGTTACAATCATCATAACAATTGTGAAAAACAAGGTAACACGAATGGAATTCCAAAACGTGGCACTTTGAAACATGTTTATATAATTGGCCAGACCTATGAACTGGGAAACACCATTTAGTTTCCGGTTTGTCAGACTGACAGCAAATAAAAAGGCAATGGGAAACAGGGTGAAGCATACAAATCCTATCATCCACGGAGCGCAAAAAGCATAGGCTGTCAAATGATTCATAAGCTTTTTCTTCTTCGCCATCTTACTGCTTTCTTTTTCCATTATCATTCACTTTCCTTCCAGCTTACCGTCTAATAACCAATGGTTTCCCGGGCATAGGCATCGGCTTTTTTTACAGCTTCTTCGGGTGTCTTCTGGCCAAGTACTGCCGCGTTAAATTCGCTGATGGCATTGTTGGTAACTCCGGAAGGAAGGCAGGTATATCCGAAAACCCCGGCTTTTAGGGAATCCGTCATAGCATCCCAGTTTTTGATGGTAGTGGCACTTTCCACCTTCCATGCACCTTTTTCAGCAATGGATTTGATGGCAGATGGATTGCCGCTGGACTTTGAGTTAATGGTCTGCCCCTCCTCTCCCATCAGATATTCGATTACCTTAAATGCTGCATCCTGGTTCTTACTTTTTGAGTTAATACTGTAAAAGCCTGTATGAAGGGTATTGTATTTTACCTTATCTGTAGGTATGGTAGCAATATCCCACTGAAAGGGAAGGCTGCTTCCATAAGTTCCGATATTCCAGCTTCCCTGCCAGCTCATAGCCGCTTTTCCAGAGGCAAATAAATCTGCCGTATCGGAAGATGGTTCCGGCATCACCCCGCTTTTTGCCATGGCAGCTACATCTGAAACAAAGGATACCGCTCCGTCTCCAATGACCATCTGGCCCTTGGCTGGGTCGTATACCTGATCGCCTGCTCCGCCAATTCCAGCCCACCAGGTCTGGGTATTGGGAAGTGTACAGCCATACTGTTTCGTTGTACCGTCAGCCGCCTTTTGGGTCAGCTTTTCTGCAGCGGACTTATAGTCCTCATAAGACCAGTTGTTGTCCGGATAAGAAATCCCCGCAGCATCAAACATATCTTTATTATAGAAAAGAAGCTCTGTCGCAGCACACCACGGCAGACCATATGTACCTCCAAGCCCTGCGGACAGTGCGGAGACTGCGTCAATAAAATCTCCTGTTTTAACGGTTGAATTTTTCAGGTAATCATCCATGGGAATAATACCTTTTGCCTTGGCAAAATTGGCAATATCATTTTCCCAGATCACATAGATGTCAGCAGAATTATCCCCTGTGGAAACCATCTGATTTAACTTGGAAGAATATTCGCTTTCCGGAATCACCGTTACTTCCACTTTAATTCCGGTTGCCTTTTCTGCCTGGGCATACATATTCAGCGCCTCATCCTTATTGGGTTCATTCCATACAGCGATGGTAACCTTCTGTCCTCCGTCTTTTTTTGTACCCCCGGCTGTCTCTCCCCCCTTTGTGCTGCATCCGGCCAGCATTCCCACTGCAGCCGCTGTCAGAAAAAGTAGTCCCCATAATTTCTTCCTTCTCATAAAATTTTCCCTCCAGATTATTTTTTATTTAATCGTTTAAACTTACATGTTTAAGAATAGCTAAAAGATAATATAGAATCTCTCAGCATTAGCATTGTTTAAACGTTTAAATTATAAATTATAGAACTTTTATTACGCACATTAACTAACCTAACTATATAATATAATTTATATTTTGTCAATTATGCATTATAAATTTATTTTTAAATCATATAGATCATCTTATTTTATTTAAAGGTTTAAATGGGTTGTGGAATAAAGCTTTTGATATCAAATCAGGCGGAGCAGGATTTTCATTATCCTGCTCCGCCTGTCAATGGATCTTATTTACCTACCTGCTCATCTCGCTTTGAGGTCCCTTATCATTATGTTCCCGAATTACAGTATTCACTTCACTTAAATCAGAGGTTGGAAGATCACCTGGTATGGTGTTCTTTAAAGCCGCAGTGGCATTGCCGTACTGAACTGCTTTCATGCAGTCACCGCCAGTGCTTAAAAGGCCATAAAGTGCACCTGCTATATAAGCATCTCCGCTTCCAATCCGATCAACAACATCAATATTATGGTATGGTTCTTCCTCATAATATTCGTTTCTCGCAGCATCGTAAATAATGGAACCGAAGGTATGGCTCTTCGGACTATGTACGATTCTCTGCGTAGAAGCCACGATGGAAATGGGATAATCTTTTGTAAAGCTCTTCATCATCTCTTTGGCTGTTCCTTCTTTTTTGAAGGTCAGCCTTGCTGTATCTTCCGAACAGAAGAAAATGTCCACAAATGGAAGAATCTGCTCGATGCAGGCTCTTGCTTCGTCTCCTGACCATAAATTACCACGGAAATTTACATCAAAAGAAATAATGGTGCCGCTCTCTTTAAATTTGCGTATCATATCAATGGCAGTCTTTCTCGTATTCTCACACAGAGCAAGGGTAATGCCGGTGGTATGAAAGCAGGTGGTTGCTTTGTACATGTCCTCTGGAAAAGAGGCTTCACTGATATTATAGAAAGAGCTGTTCTTTCTGTCGTAAATTACCTTGGGTTTTCTTGGATATGCACCATATTCGTAATAATAAAGTCCAAGTCTGGCATTGGAGCTGTTATCATAAACAAAATAATCATCACTGATTCCATAAGAACGCACTTTGTTCTTTACAAAATTTCCCATATCATTGGCTGGAAGCTGAGTAACCACACCGGTATGAAGCCCTAAAAGAGCCGCTCCTACCGCAACGTTTAACTCTGCTCCACCAACCTGTTTCTGAAAGGAATCTCCCCGGACCAGTCTTTCCACTCCGTCCGGAGACAGACGTAAAAGCAATTCTCCCAGGCTTAATAAATCAAATGGTCTGTCACTCATCTTGATCGTTCCTCCATAGATTTTAAAAAAGGGGGTCATGCATAATGACCCCCAATGTATCTGTCTGATTATCTCTGAACACGTCCTGATCCGTCACCGCCAGCAAGGCTGTCAACATCTTCTCTGGATACAAGGTTAAAGTCGCCAGGAATGGTGTGCTTTAATGCGGAAGCAGCTACTGCATATTCCAGAGCAGCCTTGAAATCTTTCTTATCAGCCATACCGCAGATCACGCCTGCTGCGAAGGAATCTCCGCCGCCTACACGGTCTACGATTGGTGTGATATGATACTTTCTGGAGTGATAGAATTCACGGGTAGCTCCATCCATAATACATGCAGACCAGCCGTTATCAGAAGCGGAATGGCTTTCACGTAAAGAGCTGATTACATATTTGAAGTTGAACTTGTCAACCATCTGATTGAAGATATCAACATATCCCTGTAATTCCAGTTCTCCGGAAGTAACATCAGTGTTGCCTGGCTTGAAGCCAAGTACTTTCTCTGCATCTTCTTCGTTACCGATACATACGTCAACATACTGCATTAAGTTAGTCATAACCTTCTGAGCTTTCTCAGAAGACCATAATTTCTTACGGAAGTTTAAGTCAACGGATACAGTTACGCCATGAGCCTTAGCTGCCTTTAAAGCTGCCTCAGTCAGTTCAGCTGCGCTGTCGCTGACAGCAGGAGTGATTCCTGTAAAGTGGAACCAGTCTGCGCCTTCGAAGATCTCATCGAAGTTGAAGTCTGCTGCTGTTGCAGTTGAGATAGAGGAATGTGCTCTGTCATATACAACAGTGGAAGCTCTCATAGCAGAGCCTGTCTCTAAGAAGTAGATACCAAGTCTTTCACCAGTCTTTGCAATGTGCTTTGTTCCAACATTGTATTTTCTTAATGCTGCAACTGCGCAATCACCGATTGGATTCTTCGGAACTGCAGAAACGAATTCTGCTTCATGTCCGTAATTTGCAAGAGAAACAGCTACGTTTGCTTCGCCGCCGCCGTAATTTACATCAAACTCATCTGCCTGAATAAACTTTTCATTGTTCGGGGTAGATAATCTTAACATGATCTCGCCCATGGTTACGATCTTTGCCATTTTGTATTCTCCTTAATTCTCAAGTTGTTTTCTATTATTTGCGAGCTGCTGCTACTGCTTCAACAAATTCTTTTGCTTTTGCTGTAACTGCTGCAAAATCGCCTGTGTTAGCGCCCTTTGTCAGGCTGCTGCCTGTACCAACTGCATATGCACCTGCCTTGATCCACTTATCAACGTTATCAACGTCAACACCGCCGGATGGCATGAAATCACCCTGAGGAAGGGGTCCTTTAAAGGAGCTGATAGCTGCTGGTCCCATGATGTTGCCTGGGAAGATCTTGATGATGTCACAGCCGCATTCCAGTGCAGTGATAGCTTCGGTTGGTGTCATAACACCTGGGAGCATCGGTACTCTGTAACGGTTGCAAAGCTTGATTGTCTCTACGTTTAAGCCTGGGCTTACCACATAGTTTGCTCCTGCAAGGATTGCTGCTCTTGCAGTTTCAGGATCAAGTACTGTACCTGCACCGATTACAACATCTTCATTAGTGCTATATTTTTCAGACATTTTAGCGATGAATTCAATTGGGTTTCCTTCATCCATAGTCATAGTGATTTCAATAAAATTGATTCCGCCTGCAATGATTGCATCAACGACTTTCTCGCCCTGCTCCAGGCTTTTTGCACGAACAACAGCAACCAGACAGTCTTTTTTCATCTTTGATAAAACTTGTTCTTTTTTCATGATTGTTCTTCTCTCCTTTTTTTGAATTCGCATATACGAATTAATTTCATATTTACGATTCTTATACTTGAAATATTAATCGCTTCCAGGCATTTTGTCAATAAGTATTCCTCATATTTTTCCAAGAAAGCCTAATAACCTGGAAACCTCCATACCCTTTCTGGAAACCAGCGTTCCAAGAGCCTCATAATCTTCTGCCGGCTTATATAAGCTGGATATGCTGATCGCTCCCAGTACGTTGCCATCCCGGTCAAAAACCGGTGCTCCCACGCACTGCATATGCTCTTCCATCTCTCTTGCATCAAAGGCGTATCCTCTTTCTCTGACCTGTTCCAGTTCAGCAAGGAGACCTTCTCTGTTTGCAATGGTTCGTTCTGTATACCGGGTAAATCGGATACGGCTGATAATCTGATCTCTGCTTTCCTCGTCGCTGTATGCAAGAATCACCTTCCCAAGGGAAGTGCAGTACATAGGATTTTTTGATCCCACCGTAGCGGTTGTAATGATAGGATTCTCCGGTTCGAACTTACATATGTATACAACATGATGATCCGACGGAATTCCAAAGAAAACGGTTTTTCCTACTTCTTTGGAAAATGCCTTCAGTACCGGTTCAATAATTCCGATGAAATTCAGATTATTGGTATAATTAACCCCGATTCTGTATGCCATTAAGCCAATGGTATAATTCTGCTTCTGCCCCCGTGTCACATTGACCATGCCCATCTCTCCCAGAGTGGTGACAATATCATAGGCACTGGTCTTAGGTAAGTCCAGTTTCTGACAGATATCATCTAACGTTGCGCCTTCCGGTGTTTTCGAAATAAGCTTCAGGATTTCTACTGTACGTTGTGTGGTTCTGTTAAGTTTCATGGTATAGCCTCCGTTTCTAGGCTCTAGTATACTCCCGGGATCTACAAAAAAGCAAGATTATTTTCGCATATACGAAGTATTTGTAAGTGTTTACAGGATTATACTGATTTTATGGATTATTTTGCAAAATTAATAAATGAGGGATTGTAATATATATCATAATTATGTATAATAACTTAGGAATGTAAATACTTACAATTACGGAGGGATGCTTTTGAATATTTATGATGTTTCCGAACATGCTCATGTTTCAATCGCCACCGTTTCCCGCGTGATTAACGGGAATCCCAATGTCAGTGAGAAGACCAGAAAGCGGGTTCTCGCTGTCATGGACGAGCTTGGTTATACACCGAATGTGTTCGCCAGAAGTCTGGGGCTTAACACCATGAAGACCATTGGAATCATGTGTGCGGATTCCTCTGACCCATGGCTTGCAGAAGCTGTCTATTTTCTGGAAAAGCAACTGAGAAGCAGCGGATATGATTCCATCTTATGCTGCAGCGGCTATCTTCCCGAAACCAAAAAGAAGTATCTGGAACTGCTTCGTTCCAAGCGCGTGGATGCCATAATCCTTGCCGGCTCCCATTACGTGGAAGCCAGAGAAAAGGACAATGCCTATCTTTTGGAAGCTGCAAAAGACATCCCCATTATGCTGGTCAATGGCTGTCTGGAGGGCGGACAGATTTACAGCACAGTCTGTGACGATCAGGCTGCTGTCTATTCTGCTGCTACAAAACTTTATAAATCAGGCCGGTCGGCTCTGCTGTATCTTTATTCCGGTACTTCATACAGCAATTTACAGAAACTCTCCGGATATCGTCAGGCCACTGCTGCTGCCAGCTTACCGGTTCGGGACGAACTTATGGTTCTTTGCTCCAAAGATCCGGATCTTGCCATGGAACAGCTTAAGGAACTGTCTGATTCCGGCTTAAAATTTGATTCCATTTTAGCTGCTGAGGATATTTTGGCCGTTGGTGCGGTAAAATATGCGAATCAGACCGGAATTTCCATCCCTGAGGGCTTAAGCATCATCGGATACAATAATTCCATATTGTCCCGTTGTACAACGCCCGAAATCACTTCCGTGGACAACAAGGTTGAAGCTCTCTGCACCACTACCGTCAATACTTTGATGAAGGTGCTGGAAGGAGGCAATGTGCCTGCAAAGACCACCATTACTCCAGAGCTGATAAAGCGAGGTACTACTAATTTCTAATCACATATATTTTTAAGGAGGACTCACCAACATGAAACAGTTTATGGACAAGGACTTTTTACTGTCTACCCAGTCTGCAAAAGATCTTTATCACAATTATGCGGCAAAGATGCCTATCGTAGACTATCACTGCCACATCAATCCACAGGAAATCTATGAAGACCGCAAATTTGATACCATTACACAGGTATGGCTGGGCGGCGATCATTATAAATGGCGTCAGATGCGTTCCAACGGTGTAGAGGAAAAATACATTACAGGAGATGCCACTGACAGAGAAAAATTCCAGAAATGGGCAGAAACCATGCCAAAGCTCATTGGAAACCCTCTTTATCACTGGAGCCATTTGGAACTTCAGAGATATTTTGGTTACACAGGCTACTTAAACGGAGATACAGCAGAAGAAGTCTGGAATTTATGCAACGAAAAGCTTCATCAGGATTCCATGAGTGTGCGTAATTTAATCAGACAGTCCAATGTAACCTTAATCTGTACTACTGATGATCCTGCTGATACACTGGAATGGCACCAGAAAATTGCTGCTGATTCTTCATTTGAGGTAAAGGTTCTTCCAGCATGGAGACCGGACAAAGCCATGAATGTGGAAAAGCCTGATTTCGCAGCTTATATTGCAAAACTGTCCGCAGCAAGCGGCTTGGAAATCAAAGACTTCACTTCTTTAAAGGCTGCTTTAAAGAACCGTATGGAATTCTTTACAAGCCAGGGCTGCTGCGTTTCCGACCATGCCCTTGAGTACGTAATGTATGTGCCTGCAGATGATGCAGAGCTTGATGCTATCTTCGCAAAGAGCGTTTCCGGAAAAGCTGTTACGAAAGAAGAAGAACTGAAATACAAAACTGCATTTATGATATTTGCAGCAAAGGAATACAATCGTATGGGATGGATCATGCAGCTTCATTACGGCTGCAAGAGAGATAACAATGCGTTTATGTTTGAGCAGTTAGGACCAGATACCGGATTTGACTGTATTAACAACTACGCTCCTTCCGCACAGATGGCTGATTATCTTAACGCCTTAAGCGCTACTGATGAGATTCCAAAAACTATCATCTATTCCTTAAACCCCAATGATAACGCTTCCATCGGAACAATCCTTGGCTGCTTCCAGAGTCAGTACCCAGGAAAGATTCAGCAGGGTTCTGCCTGGTGGTTTAATGATCACAAGACCGGCATGACAGACCAGATGACTTCTCTTGCCAACTTAGGATGCCTTGGAAACTTTATCGGAATGCTTACCGACTCCAGAAGCTTCTTATCTTATACCAGACACGAATATTTCCGCAGAATTCTTTGTGAACTGGTAGGCGGCTGGGTAGATAACGGAGAATATCCGGATGATCAGAAAGCTTTAAAAGAAATTATCGAAGGCATCTCTTATAACAATGCAATGAACTATTTTGGATTCTAAATTATCAGAATAAAGACAGGGTGCCGTAAAGCATAGCTGATTTCAGCTGCTTGACGGCATCTTTTCTTTTCACTTCACGATTTATGGTCATTTTGGGGAATCAAATATACCGTTTCACTACCATTATGCTCGGAATCCGGCTGTTTGACAATTAAGAGATTATCCCCATAAGACAGCATGACACGTATATTTGATGATTCGTTTTCTAAATCAAAATTTTGAAGCTCAATTTTCCCAGTGCCTGTATCCATTCTGTAAATCTGGTTCGTATTTCTTTTATATAAGTATTTATTAGTAGAAAGCCCTGAATAATCACGAACATACTCAACGTCAGTTTCATATAAAAGAGCCTGATTATCTCCTTTATCAAAATCACTAACAATGGTATTACTGGAATAATCCGTAATAGTAAAATAGTGATTGAATACGCTAAATGAGCCTATCCCACTGGCTAATTCATACTTTTTTAGCAGATCGGTTATATTGCTTTCACTTATAAACTTAAAATCAGAATCATATTTGGTAATAAAGCAATTCAAACTGGAACCGGACCTGCTTTTTTCTATGGCATATAAATAACTCCCATCACTGGTGATATATATAATTTGACGGGGTGAGTTTGCTTCACTTGAAATCTGGGCACCAGCTTTTGAATCCAGTTCAACCCGTTCCATATTCTGATTACGGTTCAGTGTTTCCACAAAAGAATTAAAGGCCTTATTTTCTGTTTTATCACCTTGAAGAGATATCAGGTTTCCGTCTAAGACTGTTAATGGTATAAGCTTCTGGGAATACATATTTTTAGATACTTTATACATTTTATCTTCCGAGAAATTTACAGCATATAAGTCATTCTCCAGATCAGATCCATTATAAAGACTTAAATAGAAATAGAGCGTGTCATTGATCAATGCATTGCTCATCCCTTTTAGAGCAAAATTATCTACCGTTAAAATCTTCTGGTTACTTCCATTCTTAAAATTATAAATATAAAAAGTGGCATCTGACTGGCTCATCTCCATATATAATAATTTGGTCTCATAAATTTCAATATAGGTTCTCAAAGCAGAATCATCAAAGGTCACGTTGTATGCCTGGACTTCATTTGATGTGGAATTTGATATGGATTCGCCGGTATTTTCATGATTGGGCCGAATATGACATCCGGAAAGGAATAGGATGCATACCATGGTCAGCAGCAGGATAAAACCTTTGATTTTCTTATTCATATATTCAGGAACTCCCTCTTAGTGCCTTAAAAAGACCAAAGGGAAAATATCCCCTCAGTCTTTTAAGAAATCTGACATTGTGTAAACTTAATACATAAATCCAATATTTACCCGGCTGTATGCTTTATATAAAGTAGAGGCTGACTTCGTGTATGTCCATGATTCTCCGTCCAATCCCGAGCCAGAATATCCAATCCATGGATCGCCCAGGGCAAATGCGGACTTATCACTTTTTGCTCCATACACTGACATGAAATGACCGTTTGTTGAATAGAGCCAGCCGTCGCTGGTTGAAAAGGTCAATCCAATAATGGGAGCCGCTTTTGATGTGGAAACACCATTGTATAAAAGTCTGCACATCTCAGATGAGGATTCATTGTATCTTCCCACGTATCTGTTTCTTGTCTGCTGCCCGTTTATATAAGTTATCATATCAGCTAGGTAAGAGCCATTGGTGGTAGTCCTGCATCCTCTGGCAATATCCGACTGATTGCGGGCAACGCCGAGATAATTTAATGCTGCCTGTACAGTTGCCGGGCCGCAATTGTAGTTTGTGATCTGACTGTATACGGTATATCCGTTTAAGTACTTCCAGGAAGTGGCTGCCTGGCGTGAAAGGCTTTGGTTCAGTAAATCATCCTTCTTAACGCCTGATTTATCCTGTGGTCTTGCAGATCGGGCTCCTTGGGGAGCTTTCAGAGAATCCCCGCTTACAGTGCTGCTCTCACCTCTTACAGATACTGTTTTCGCTTCTATAAATTCTTTCGCGGAATCCTCTTGAGCTGCAAAGGAGATGCTGTTGGCTGACAACGCCATGGTCAAAGTCAGAAACATTAATAGTAGCTTTTTCATAATAGTTACCCTCCATTTTCTTTGTTACCAGATTCTTTTGATTTTAATTACCGGGTATCCGGCGACCTGCTTTATTACTTAGTGCAAAATGGTACTCACCTCCCCCCAGGTCTGTTATTCCAATATACAACAAAATTCTACAAAAAACGCAACCTTGTTGAAAATAGAAGTTTATATGTAAAAAATACTGGTTATATGCTTCATCA
Source organism: Lacrimispora struthionigena (assembly GCF_048627165.1). Taxonomy (NCBI): domain Bacteria; kingdom Bacillati; phylum Bacillota; class Clostridia; order Lachnospirales; family Lachnospiraceae; genus Lacrimispora; species Lacrimispora struthionigena. The sequence goes on along the minus strand of NZ_JBMBWP010000001.1, from coordinate 1,626,421 downwards.
AATAAAACAGACCCACATAGGTAAGATTCTTATTCTACCTATGCGGGCCTTGTTCATAAACCAATGTAATAAAGCGCTCCTGGTGCCAGTAGATGCAAAGCGATAAAAAGAATCGCCAGTAACGCTGCTCTTCTGTGCCAGACCAGGAATACTGCTTTCTTCTTAATGGAAAAAAGTACTCCAAGAATTACTGCTGTAATACTGACTATATACGCAAGCGTACCTGTATGAAGCCTGATTGAACCAAGCGCCAGGTACCCATGAATCAGGGAAATCACTGCCAGACCAAACCCGGCAGGTTTATGAATCTTTCTAAACCTCATTCTCCAACTGGTAATCATACGATTTTTCCCTTTGTAGAATATCCGGTTTATATGCCTCAGCAAAAACGGCATCATAACAATTCCGAACAAAACTGCGCTTGTAATACCTAACACTTCATACATATGATCGCCTCCGGTTTATTCCACTATTTTTCCTACTTCTTTCATCTTCTTTAAAACAGAAGTTCCGTGAGGAGATACTTTCTTAATCTCTTCTGTCAGATCCTTACCTGCCGTATAGCCGTTGTGTTCTCCATCCTTCCACATCTTGCTTTCTGTAACATCATAGATCACGCCGTCAACCGCGATATAAGCAGGATTTCCGTCTTTGCCATTATATTTTGAAAGTTCATCCAATGTAAGCTCCAGTTTTTCTGAAGATCCAGTGGTATTGTCCTGAACTTTTGAACCGGCACAGCCCGCAAGCAGGAATATAATCATGAATGAAAGAACATAAATTATCATGTTTTTTTTCATAGAACCATCTCCTTTGTGTCTTTTTTGTATTTGCTATTATATCAGTATATTTGTTTTTTATCAAGAATTAATCTAAATTATAAATTATTTTTTTTACATTTTCTGTTAAATTGCCAAGAAATTAACAAAAAAAATGCTGTAACACAAGACTGTTATGAAACAAGCCTGTATTACAGCACTTTATACCGATAGCTTTTTATATAATTACCTTAACCGGGCACTTGGCGGCACATTTACCGCAATTGGTGCATTTGTCATAATCAATGATTGCAACATTATTGTCCATATGAATGGCATCAAATTCACACTGTTTGATACACATGGTACATCCAATACAGCCCACATCGCATTTAGCCTTTACATCTTTTCCCTTATCATGGGAGTTACACTGAACTAAATACTCTGCTTTATATGGAACCATATCAATTAATGCATTGGGACAGGAAGCCACACATTTGCCACAGGCAACGCACTTCTCCTTATCAACTACCGCAATACCGTCAACAACATGGATGGCATCAAATTCACATGCTTTCACACAGGATCCGTATCCCATACAGCCATAAACACATGACTTCTCACCAGATCCAGGTACGACTGAAATCTTACGGCAGTCATCAATACCATAATAATTATACTGAACTTTTGTTTTATCACAGCTGCCTTTGCACTTAACAAAAGCGACCTTCTTCTCAGCGGAACCTGCAGCTACTCCCATGATTTCACTGATCTTTTCTGTTACGGAAGCACCTCCAACCGGGCAGGCACCTACATCAGCCTGACCTGCAGCAATGGCTTTTGCAAGAGCATCACATCCTGCATAACCGCAGCCGCCACAGTTGTTGCCTGGCAGCTCATTTCTGACCATGATCTCCTTCTCGTCGACCTCAACTTTAAATTTCTCACTTGCAATGCCGAGGAATACTCCAATCAGAATACCGATAATGCCAACAACGGCCGCCGCAAAAATAATTCCTGTTATCATATTCTTTCGTCTCCTCCCTTAAATTAATCCGGAAAATCCGAAAAATGCAATTGCCATCAGGCCAGAGGTAATCAGAACAATTGGTGATCCCTTAAAGGAATGAGGAACGTCATTATATTCGATTCTTTCACGGACACCAGCCAGCATAATAATGGCAATGGTGAAACCAACGGAAATACCCACACCGTTTACAACGCTCTCCAGAATGTTATAGTCCTTTTGAACATTGGTCAATGCTACACCTAAAACAGCACAGTTTGTTGTAATCAGGGGCAGATACACACCAAGTGCCTCATAAAGAGCAGGCATGGATTTCTTTAAAAACATTTCTACAAACTGTACCAGAGCTGCAATTACAAGAATAAATACGATGGTCTGTAAAAATTCCAGATGAAGACCTACTAATACACTCTTGTAAATTAAGCTGGTAACAAATGATGCAATGGTAATTACAAAGATAACAGCCGCGCCCATGCCGGCAGAAGTTTTCACATTTTTGGAAACTCCAAGGAACGGACAAAGGCCGAGGAACTGACTGAGCACTACGTTGTTAACCAGTGCGGAGCCAATGGCAATTAATAATAATTCTTTCATCGATCCACTCTCCTATTCGTCTTTCTTGGAAGTTGCAGTTTTTAATTCTGCTTCTTTTCTGGCCACTTCTGCTTTTTTCGCTGCAAGAGCTTCTTCCTCTGCCTGTCTTTTTCTGGTCTCTAAAACTTCATGGTTTGACATACAGGAAGAACCGGTACAGGACATACAGTTGCCTCCACAGGCTAACTTAGACTGTGGAACAGAGCCGTTGGTTGCAGATGGAGCTTTAAATTTATTCTGCAGAGCAGTTAAAATAGAAAGCACAAAGAATGCACCAGGAGCCAGAACAAAAATAGCTATGTGGTAATTCTCCGGAATGATGGTGTGTCCGAATACGGCACCGGAACCCAGGATCTCACGAACAAGACCGATACAGGTTAAGGCTACCGTGAAACCAAGTCCCATACCAATTCCGTCAAAGGTGGATTCTGCCACCCCGTTCTTGGAAGCATAGGATTCCGCACGACCTAAAATAATACAGTTAACTACGATCAGCGGAATGTAAATTCCAAGAGCCGAATATAGACTGGGCACATAAGCCTGTAAAAGCAGCTGCACGATGGTAACGAGAGTTGCTACAATAACAATGTAAGCCGGAATTCTGACACGATCCGGAATAATCTTACGCATAGCAGAAATAATCATATTAGAAAATAACAGTACCACAGTTGTGGAAAGTCCCATACCTGCTCCGTTTACTGCAGATGTGGTAACAGCCAGAGTCGGACACATACCGAGCATCAGCACGAAGGTCGGGTTCTCTTTTACGATACCGTTAAATAAACGTTCTGTACATTTGTTGTTCATCTTCCCACCTCCTACTGATTCATATAGTGATGCACATAATACAATGCTGCATTAACCGCATTGGTAGTAGCGCTTGATGTAATGGTAGCACCGCTGATGGCGTTGATTTCAGCATCGCCTGCATTACCTGATTTGGTAACCGTAAGTGACTCCGCACTCTTTCCATTGTACTGATCTTTAAATGCCGGTTCTTTGGCCTTAAGACCTAAACCTGGAGTATCGCTGATTGCAAGAAATTCAATACCGCTTATGCTTCCATCGGCTTTAATTCCTACAGACAGTTCGATTGTACCGCCATAGCTGTCATCAGAATGGGACGTGATAACATAACCAAGCAGTGTTCCGCTTCCATCTACCGCCTGAAGCGCATTGTTCACACCAACTTTACCAAAGTTCTGTGTGGTAAGATCTGTATTGCAGGTTTCAATGGCTGCCTTCATCTTATCATCAGACTTAAAATCAGCTGCTTCCGGAAATACTGCCTTATATGCCTCAATATTTGCAGCAAGAGTTGCTTTTTCAATGGGAGCTTTCGTAATCTGATAAGCACCGCCTAACAGGAAACCGGAAACCAGAGTAATGACAAATAAAATCAACGCGTCTTTCATATATCCGCCACTCTTCATCTTATTTGCCCTCCTTTCCAAATGCTTTTGGAAGTGAAATCTTCTCAATCAGCGGAACCAGAATATTGCTGATGATGATTGCATAAGAAACTCCCTCTGCAGAACCTCCGAAAAGACGGAACAGACCGGTAAGCACACCCAACAGAATTCCAAAATAGATCTGCCCTTTTATTGTAACAGGACTTGTTACATAATCGGTTGCCATAAAGAATGCACCAAATATGATACCGCCGCCGCATAAGTGAGTCAGGACGTACATCAGGTCATGCTGTCCAAACACAAATACAAACAGAGAAAATGTAATTAAATAGGCAGCCGGAATACGGATTGATATTACTTTTCTTGCGATTAAATACGCCGCACCAATCAGAAGGGCGATAACGGAAACTTCTCCAATTGTTCCAGGAATTTTTCCGATAAACATTGCAGCCACATCAACTGACTGACCAGCTTTAAACGCTGCAAGAGGAGTAGGACTTACAACCGCGTCATTGTATGTAAACGTGGTCATAGGACCTGCAAAAGAGATCAGAAGAAAACATCTTGCCGCAAGTGCAGGGTTCATAAAGTTCTGTCCCAGACCGCCGTAAAGCTGTTTTACAACAATGATCGCGAACACACCGCCTAAAAATGGCATCCATAACGGAATTGCCGGAGGCATGTTAAGTCCAAGAATCATTCCGGTTACAAGTGCACTGCCGTCACTGACAGTTACTGGTTTCCCCATAAGGGTTTCAAAAACATATTCACTTAATACACAGGATAAAATGCTGACAAGTAACACCAGTGCAGCTTTTACTCCAAACTGATATACACCATACGCAGTAGCCGGGATCATGGCAATTGCAACATCCAGCATAAGATTCTGTGATGTTACCTGGTCCCTGACATGAGGTGATGATGATACGTTTAATAATTTACTCATACTTCACTCTCCTACGCTTTTTTTCTGCTTGCGATAACTGTTTTGCGCATCTCTTTAAACGCCTGGGTTAATGGCAGTTTCGCCGGACAGGCATATGCACAGCAGCCGCATTCGCAGCATTCCATACCATCTAATTTTACAAATGTATCTATGTCAGATCTCATAGCTGCCTGCATCATCATCTGGGGAACCACGCGGCTTGGACATACATTGACACATCTGCCGCAACGGATGCAGGCAGTAGGTGCACTCAGTGCAACCTCATCCTTTGACATGCAGGTAAGCGCAGAGGAGGTTTTGGTAACAGGAATATTCATGTTAAACAACGCCTGCCCCATCATCGGTCCTCCGGAAATTACTTTCTCCGGTTCTGTTTTAAATCCGCCGGAAGCCTCTAACAGCTCGGCATAATTTGTTCCTGTTCTCACATTATAGTTCTGTGGGTTTGCAATGGCATCGCCGGTAACTGTTACAATTCTTCTGATTAAAGGAGTGGAATTTGCAACTGCATTGTAAATGGATATAACCGTATCTACGTTATCCACGATGCAGCCTGCATCAGCCGGAAGCATGGAAGAGTTAATCTTTCTTCCTGTTACCGCATAGATCAGCGCGCGCTCTCCACCCTGTGGATATTTTGTCTTTAAGGGGCAAACCGTGATTCTTGGCTCATCTTTTACAAGCTCCGTCATCACTTTTATTGCCTCTGGTTTATTGTCTTCGATTCCGATTACACCTTTTGCATTATCAAACAGCTGAAGAATGATATTCAGACCTTTAATAATACTTTCCGGCTCTTCCAGCATCATCCGATAATCGGAAGTCAGATACGGTTCGCATTCTGCTCCGTTTACGATAATCGTATCAATCTTTGTCTCATCCTTTGGTGTAAGCTTTACATGTGTGGGAAATCCTGCACCGCCAAGTCCTACAATGCCGGCTTCCTTTACGATATCACGTATTTCCTCTTTTGACAGGGATTTGGGATCCCGCTGTTTTCCAAAACCTTCCGCCTCCTGATATTTGCCATCATTCTCAACAATGATTGACATTACCATGGAGCCGTTGGCAACCATTCTTGGTTCAATGGTTTTTACTGTTCCTGAAACAGAACTGATCACACAGGCAGAAATAAAACCGCCTGCTTCTCCGATCTTCTGACCAACTAATACCTGATCACCTGCTGCCACCAGAGGCTTCGCAGGAGCACCGATATGCTGGGATAGCGGGAACACCATCTCGCCTTTTGGCTGCAGTACCTGCACAGGTTTATTTTCCGACAATTCTTTTCCTTCATAGGTGTGAATGCCGCCTTTAAATGTAGCCAAACCCATTAGACTAACCCTCTTTCTCTACAATTCTTTATCTCTCCCGACAAAATCTTCTCACTTTGTCACCGGAGTAAGTATAACACAATCTGTAGGCCGAAACAATCCGAAATTACATATTGTATACTGTGTTCCGATTGTAATTCTTACCATTGGTGGGAGGAATGACCTGCCTTAAGTTACAATTCATTGTTAAATGTTAAACAATCAAACTTTGTAACCAATGCCTTTGTTTTCCAAAAAAAACAATCATTTCTTCATGTATACATAAAAAAACAAAATAATCAGTTTTTTTAATTATTGTTTTTATTTTTATACATTTAACCTTGTTAAATTTTTGTTAATTTTTTCTTTTTGTTTAAAAATTCTCTTTATTATTAATAAATATTTTTCATTAATGAACCCATTTATTTATTAAAAAAAATAATAACAAAACAGGAGCATCCGGCTTGCCATGAGCAGAAATCCCTTTCCATTCATAGTTTTGCCCAATGCTCCCTCACTGAATTAACGGTTAAAAACCATGGATTAATCCAGTTCTGCTGCTCCGGTGTAAAGTTGATAATATCGTCCTTTATGATTTAAAAGTTCCTCGTGATCCCCCCGTTCGATGATCTCACCATTTTCCAGTACCATAATGGCATTGGCATTTCTGACTGTGGACAGCCGGTGAGCGATAACAAAGGTAGTCCGGTTGGCCATAAGGCGATCCATCCCCCGTTCAATATGCTTTTCTGTTCTTGTATCTACGGAACTTGTTGCCTCGTCAAGTATTAAAATGGGGGCTTTGGAAATAGCTGCTCTTGCTATGTTAAGAAGCTGTCTCTGACCCTGGCTTAAATTTGCTCCATCTCCTTCTAAAACCGTTTGAAATCCGTCATGCAGTCTCATGATAAAGGAATAGGCAGACGCTGTTTTTGCCGCCTCGATCACTTCTTCATCTGTGGCATCCAGTCTTCCATAACGAATATTCTCCATTACGGTTCCTGTAAACAAATGGGTATCCTGGAGCACCATGGCGATGTTTTCCCGAAGATTTTCTCTTTTTATATTTGTGATATTCACTCCGTCAATGTTAATTTCTCCGCCCTGTATATCGTAAAAACGGTTTAACAAATTGGTAATTGTTGTTTTACCAGCTCCGGTTGAACCTACAAAGGCTATCTTCTGGCCTGGCTTTGCATAAAGGCTGATATCTTTTAAAATAACTTTATCCGCATTATAGCCAAAGGTCACGTTCTTTAATTCCACAAAACCATTCATTGGATCCAGCACTTTTGCATCTTCCCCGTCTGCAGGCTCCGGACTTTCATCCATAATTGCAAATACCCGCTCTGCTCCTGCAAGAGCAGAAAAAACATTGCTGATCTGCATGGAAATTTCATTAATCGGCCGGCTGAACTGTCTGGAAAAATTCAAAAATACTGTCAGTCCGCCAACGTCAAAGCCTTTTATTACACATAAAAGTGCGCCGATACAGGCTGTTAAAATATAATTTAACTGACTTAGGTTAAACATGATCGGCATCATGACGCCGCCGAAAAACTGGGCTTTTATCATGTTATTCTTCAGATCATCATTGAGAATTCCAAACTCCTCTTCTGCCTCATTTTCATGGCAGAATACTTTTACCACTTTCTGTCCGCTGATTGTCTCTTCAATATATCCATTCACTGCACCCAGAGAGCTTTGCTGGGCGCTGAAATACTTCTGACTTCTCCCACCAATCATTCCTGCTGCCTTTATCATAACCGGTATCAGAACAAGTGTCACCAGTGTCAGCCAGATATTGGTATAGATCATAAGAAACAGCGTTCCCACAATACTTAATGCTCCTGAGAAGAGCTGGATTAAGGTATTGCTTAACATCTGACCGATGGTATCCACATCATTGCTGAAACGGCTCATTAAGTCTCCGGTATTGTTGGTATCATAAAACCGTACCGGAAGGGTCTGCATCTTTTTAAATAAATCATCTCTTATTTTTTGAAGGGCGTTCTGGGCAACCGATATCATGATTCTTGACTGGGCATAGTTGGCCGCTACTCCCACCAGAAAAACTCCCGCCATAACTGCAAGCCCTTTTGCAAGACCTGCCACATCTCCCCTGCTTCCATCTATGGGTGCAATAAACTGATTCATAATAGGCCGCAGCATATAGGAACCGCCTAAATTAGAAAGAGTTCCTATCACTACACACACGAATGCAATTACCATCTGGGGTCTGTATTCTCTTAAATAAGACAGGAGACGTCTGGCAGTAGCATTGGCATTCTTGGGAGTGCCTTTTTTCATGGGTCTTCCATGCCCGGGGCCTCCCATACCTCTCCCGCCTTTTTGAGTTGAGGCAGACCGGCCGTAACGCCTTTTTAAGCTTTCTATCTTCTTTTGTTCTTCCATTATGCACCTGCCTCCTTTTCCCGGTCTTTTTGTGAATAATAAATCTCCTGATAAGCCTCACAGGATTCCATCAGCTCCTGATGAGTTCCAATCCCTGCAATTTTCCCTTCGTCAAGAACGATTATTTTATCCGCATTTTCCACTGACCCGATTCTCTGGGCAATAATAAATTTTGTGGTATCTTTCAGTGTGGTTGTAAAGCTCTGCCTGATCCTTGCTTCAGTTGCTGTATCCACTGCAGAGGTGCTGTCATCAAGAATGAGAATTTTAGGCTTCTTTAAAAGGGTTCTGGCAATACACAGTCTTTGTTTTTGTCCTCCTGAGACATTGGAGCCGCCCTGGCCCAAATCAGTATCATACCCGTCTTTGAAACTGGAGATAAATCCATGAGCCTGAGCGCTTTCTGACATCAGGACTATTTCATCCAGATCAGCCGTTTCATTTCCCCATCGTAAATTTTCTTCAATGGTTCCGGAAAAGAGAACATTTTTCTGAAGCACCATACCTACGTTTTCTCTTAAATGCCGGATGGAATAATCTTTTACATTAATCCCGTCTACCAGCACTTCGCCTTCCCCTGCATCGTAAAGGCGGGGGATGAGCTGAACCAGGGATGTCTTTCCGCTTCCGGTCGCACCGATAATACCAATGGTCTCACCGGGATTTGCAGTGAAATTGATGTGATCCAGAACAAGATCATCCTTGGCATATTGGAAGCAGACATTGCGAAACTCCACTTTTCCAGCAGTAATCTGTGCGGATTTTTGTGAAGCATGTTCATCTGTTAAGTCAATTTCCGTATCTAAAACCTCTTTTACTCTCTTTAAAGAGGCCATGGCACGGGAGGCCTGTAAAAATACCATGGAAAGCATCATCAGAGACATAAGAATCTGAACAATGTATATGGTAAATGCAGTTAAATCTCCCACTGGCATTTTACCTGCAATAATTAAATTTCCTCCATACCACACGACCGCGATGGTGGTGATGTTCATCATCAGCATCATTAAGGGCATGGAAGTGATCACTACCTTCATGGCATTTAAGCTGCCTTCTTTTAAGTCCCGGTTGGTAGCCTGAAACTTTTCTTCCTCATAGCTTTCCCTGACAAAGGATTTTATTACCCTGACATTGGTTAATGCCTCCTGTACGCCGGAGTTTAGACGGTCGATCTTCTTTTGCATAACCTCGAACCGGGGAAATGCAATGATCAGTATAATGGCGATTATAATAATCAGCACGGGAATCACCACAAGAAGAATGCTGACCAGCTGCCTGTTCATTAAATATGCCATGATCAACCCGCCAATCAGCATACCGGGAGCCCGAAACATCATACGAAGGGTTAACATCACTACGTTTTGAATCTGCTGAATATCATTGGTCAGCCTGGTTACCAGTGATCCGGTACTGAAATCATCAATATTTTTAAAAGAAAATTCCTGAACCTTATGAAAAACATCTTTTCTTAAATCAGTGCTGAAGCTGATGGAAGCCTTTGCCGAAAAATAAGCGGCTCCGATTCCACCGATTGCCATGACTACAGCAATGAGAACCATGATAATTCCCATTTTTACAATGTATGTTTCATCTCTTACCAGCACTCCGTTATTGATAATCAGGGAAGTCAGCCTGGGCAGTAATATCTCGCCGAACACTTCCGTGAGCATCAGAACAGGAGCCAGAATAAAGGCACCCAGATAGGGTCTTATATATTTCCAGTATCGTTTCAAGTTGTTATTCCTCTCTTTCTGCCATGTCTCTTTCTGCCATGTCCTTTTCTACAGGTATTTGGGATAAATTATCATAAATACGGTCCAGAACCTTGCCCATATTCATTAAATCTTCATCGGAAAAGCCCTGAAACATCTTCATTTCTACATTACGGAAATATTCCCGGCTTTTGCTTACCATATCCCTCCCTTTCTCTGTCAGGCACAATTGGTTCATCCGATTATCCTCTTTATCGACGATCCGGGTAATGTAACCTCCTTTTTCCAGTTTCTTTACTGATACCGCTATGGTGGCAGTGGAAACGTAAAGGCGTTTTGCGATCTCCTTTTGCGACACATTGGAATGTTCAGAAAGCATCATTAAAATCTGATGCTGGCTTCGGAATACTCCCGTCTGCTTACCCTGTTCATCTAAAATACACCGGTGCATCTTCATGATCTTCATATATTTTGTCATGACGCTGTGCATGGGTGAGCTCATTCCCATTGATCCTTCCGCTCCAAAATGGCACATGGGTTTCATTTTCACGCCTCCTTTTGTTAGCTTGTTAATAGTTAGCTAATTAACTATATGAAATTATAGCACCGCCTGATTCCCTTTACAATCCTTTTTTTAATGGAATTCAGGCGGCAAAACCTCTTTTTTTTGTTGGTTTTTGATATAAATTCTCAATAATGGTTTAAAAAAGCTTCAGCTCCTGCTGCTCATAGTCCTGACGCCGTTTCAGCGGAATCTGCCTCTCCGCCAGCATATCCCGGAATGCTTCTTTGTCCCAAAGCCAGTCCCTGATCTCTTCTTCTTCCAGTATCAGAGGCATCCGGTCATGAACCGGTGCCACAGAAGAATTGGCGTTGGTTGTGAGAATTACGAAACGGTCTTCCTCAGCCCGCTGATAAAAGCCAGCCAGAAACATGGTTGGATGATGTTCCCTGTAAAAGGCCGCCTTTTCCTTGTTTTTACTCCATTCATAAAATCCGCTGCATGGTATGACTGCCCTGCGTAAGAGAATACTTTCACGAAACATGGGTTTTTGAAGCACAGACTCCGATCTGGCATTAAAAATCACACCTTTTTTCTGAAAGCTCTCAAATCCGAAGCGCTGCCGGGCAGGCATTACCTGACGGTCCCTGCTGATAAGAACCATTGCCTGGCTGGTGGGATAAACGTCGCCGGTAAGGCGCTCTCTGTTTATTTTATTGTCAATTTCTTTTACCAGCTGTTCAATTTCCCGTGCTGTCTCATCATCCACATAATACCTTCCGCACATGCCATTCTCCCTGTATTTTATTTTGGTAATATCATAACCCATTTGCAGGCTTCCATGTAAAAAATCAGCTTAAATTCATGGCGTATTCCTCCGATTATGGCTTCGCACCCATATTCTTTGGAAGGAATTCCTGAATAAATTTTATTTTCGCTATGTTTTACCGTAATTTCCCTTACCGTCTGGATCTCTCCGTCATCGCCTTCAAATTTAAAGCTTAACGGTCTTAGATTACAGCTGGCTGTAAACCACGCCTTACAGGCTATATGATACATTTTACCTTTTATTTCTCCGCTGTCAATCGCCTCTGCATTGATCCCGATTCCAAAAGTGGACATCCTTCTCACTTCCTGTTTTTATAAAATAGTCTGTCTGCTGTAATCCACAGTCCTTTTTTCCCTGCTGATTCCGCCTCCCATATGATCCAGACAGCGTGCCGCCGTATTCTGTGGTGATGTTAAAAAAGAGGCTCTTATAATAGAATCATTGCCGAACCGTTTTCTGATCTCATCCACGGTCTGATCAAGGCGCTGCTGTTTTTCATAATCCCCTGTATCAAACAGGCCAAGCTGCCGGTCACTCCCCTTTGTAATCCGGGTTGTGTGAATTCCAAGGTGACGGACCGGCTGTCCATCCCATGCCTCATCAAATACCTGGCAGGCTGTCTGAACGATCTCTTCTGTTATATTAGTAGGGGAAGAAAGAATGGTCTGATGGCTGTAATAGTGAAAATCCCAGTCCTTGATTCCAACAGATAACACTCCGGCCCGGACGTTATCCGACCGAAGTCTTGCGGCCAGGGTTTCCGCAAGAGATAACAGCACCAGATGGGCATGTTCCTTATCTGCTACATCAAAGGCAATGGTGGTGCTGTTTCCGTATCCTTTGTTGGGCGGCGGAACTGGTTCTACCGCTGAAAAATCCAGTCCATTGGCAAAGCACCAGATCACCTCTCCCATCTTGCCAAAATGGCTTTTTATGAGACCAGGGTCGGTTTCCGCCAGATCTTTGATTGTTTTTATTCCCAGCTGGCTAAGCTTGCGAAACGTAGCCCTGCCTACAAAAAACAGTTCACTGACTGGCAATGGCCAGAGTTTTTCCTGGATTTCTCCGGTCCACAGCGTATGAACCCGGTCCGGCTTTTTAAAATCCGAAGCCATCTTTGCCAGGACTTTATTATCAGCAATCCCAATATTAACGGTAAAGCCCAGCTCTTCTCTGATTCTCCTCCCGATTTCCAAAGCTGCTTTTTCGGGTTCTCCAAACAATGCTTCCATTCCCGTCATATCCATGTATGCCTCATCAATGGAATATTGCTCCACTGTGGGTGAATACTCCTTTAAAATGCGGATAAAGCTTTGGGAAGAGCGCTGGTACAAATTATAATTGGGTGGAACCAGTAAAAGTCCGGGACACTTCTGGAGCGCCTCCGTAACGGACTGACCGGTGTGGATGCCATACTTCTTTGCTGGGATGCTCTTCGCCAGAATAATTCCATGGCGCATAGTCACATCTCCCCCAACTGCAGACGGCACCAGCCGCAGATCCAGATTTCCCGAGAGATGCTTTAAACGATAAACCGCTTCCCAGCTTAAAAACGCAGAATTTACATCAATATGAAAAATAACCCGATTCATACACTCACCTCTGAATATATGATAACCGAATGTATGTTCGATTAATAGTGGAAATAAAAGGATGTATTTTTATCGGAATACATCCTTTATGCCCTTGGGAATTTCCATAGAATCAGAAAGTTCAAACATCTGATTCCCCAGTTCTATGTACTCCCTGCTGCTGACATCCTTTATCAGTCTTTGTTTCTCATATAATTCATGGATTTTTCCGCTCTTTATACCGAAGCTCTCCGGTGTATGATACTGAAGCTCAAACATCTGCCCCTGTGGTGACCGCAGTATGGTATTAATTCCATTATAGGGATTTTGATTGTCAAGCCAGTAATTCTCAATTTCAACCGTATTATAACCAGAATTTTTGTATATCTCAATGATTTTCAATACTTTTTCTGAAAGCACTTCGGGAGAAATGGTGTAGGTGTAACGCAGTATGTCGTTAATTTCCCACGCCTGCCCCGTCTGGCTGTATTTGCGGTAGAATTTTTTTAAATAAGAGCCCACAGACTTGATCCGGTACTGGGTACCGACCATATTCACACCAGTCTGCTGTGCCACACGTTTTACTTCCGTTGTAATAAGCGGTTCCTGCTTCAGTGCCTGTTTATACCACATTATGCCTTTTATCCACGCTCTTAGTACATTTCTTTCTTTCCTGACTGCTTTCAGGCAGTAATATGGTTCCCTTACCGGCAGGCAATCCCGGTAGTATTTCCCCCTTTGCATCGCTCTGAATTTCCTTTAATATTTTTATAGTACCATTCAGAATATGCAGCCTGCCCTTTAATTGTGTCTGTTTTCTATTTTGTTCAAGTGAAAAGCGGAAGCCGGTACCACCTGACTTCCGCTTGTTTTAACTACAATCGTCGCCGCTGCAGTTCCCATTACAGTTATTCCAGCAAGATTCGAAAAAGCAGTTCAACGTTCACACCTTTTAGTTAATACACTTAGGTATTTAAATGTTCCTGACAGCAAAGAGCTTTCTGCGACGTAAAAGTTTCACTAGCCATTTGTGTGTTTTGATTTATCTGCTGTACACTTTATTATATGGAATGCAGAGACAAGATGTGAACCGGCCCAAAAAGGGTTCCGGCTCCTGAAAATCCCCTTTTAATCTTCCTTATTTTTAAAAATAATACGAAAGATGGGGAAAAAGACCCAGAATGAAACAGCTGAATTAATCAGCATTGTAATCACATCTGCCATAGTTTCACCGCTCCTGCCTAAATGTAACCTGTTCATAAAGAGATCATAGACCGGAGCCTTATAAAGTCCCTGCAGGGCAGCAGCACCGATGGTAATGATCACGTAGGCGATCACATACCACACGGCAGCCTTAAAAATACTGTTATTGGCTTTGAATGTCACATTTCTCTGAAGAAAGAAATTGATCACCTGTGCAATTGCCATGGTAATTTCCACTGCCAGAAAGTATGCAAGTCCTCCGCCTCCGCCCATGGAAAGAGTTCCTGCCCCGTAATTAAAAATATAGTAGGGAGAGCCATCTAAGTTGGAACCGATGTGGCCGATCTGGAAACTGGTATTTACAAGAGCGGTCATTTCAAATACATTCCTGAAAACCGGCATTAAAATCATCTGCAGAACCGTAACCCCGTTGGATACCATAAAAAATATTATAAATTGTGCCATTGCGGGATGTCTGCCTGCAAACGACTTCCACCCTCTTTTTAAACCTGTCAGCATTTCATCACTCCAATCTATTTCCCGGACAGCTTCTTTTCATAAATCCTGTTTGCTTTTGCATTGGAGAAAAAGCCTCCGATCAATTTTTTTATCCCTTTGAGGAAATGTCCGTTAACAATAAGAACCATTCCCTCTGCCATTTCCATGCTGACCACGCCATTTGTCATTTTTGCAATTCCCCGAAACGGCATGCTGTAAATAAAAAGGAGGTTCAAATCCGGTTTCCCCTTTGCTTCACTTTTATTTTTCAGTCCCGTCAAAACGGCATAAATAAATCTTGCCAGCCGGCTCTTTGCATAGTACATCTGGCAGAATGCATCATTGATTCCCAGCTCTCCCCTCCATTTCCCATTTGGAATGGGGTGTCCTAACAGCGTCTCAAATTCTTCTGCGGATACATCGGCAATTTGCCCGGAATAATAAGATTTCATTTTTTCCGGTGCATATGGCAGTACCTCGGTGGTACCCGAACGAGTAAGCGTCCCGCTTAATCTTATATCTTCCACGCTGGCTCCAATGGATATGGTATAATCTCCTTTTTCCACTTCAAAGCGTTCTGTCACCACATTCCAGTACCGGAACGTCTTGTCGTCGAAGGGGATCTCCACTGTCTTACTCTCCCCTGCTTTTAAATCAACCTTTACAAAGCCTTTTAATTCTTTTACCGGACGGAAAATTGTTTTCTTAAGCCCGCCTACATAGAGCTGGGCCACCTCTTTCCCATCCCGGTCCCCCTTGTTGCTGATGGTAAAACAAACACGGTCTTCCAATAACTGCAGACCGGAATACTCAAATGTTGTGTAGGACAATCCGAATCCAAAGGGATAACGAACGGGGATCCCTGCCGTATTGTAATACCGGTAACCCACAAAGATCCCTTCCCTGTATTCTGCACAGCGTTCCTTCCCCGGAAAATAACGATATGCGGGGGTATCCGTAAGGTTCATGGGATAGCTTTCTGCCAACCGGCCGGAGGGATTAACCTCACCGGTTATGACAGATATCATGGCTCCGGCACCTGCCTGACCACCTAAGTAACCATGAAGAATGGATTTACAACAGGACTGCCACGGCAATTCTATTACAGCTCCTGCACTTAAAACTCCCACAATGTTGGGATTAACCCTGGCCAGATCTTTCAGCAGGCTGATCTGGTTGCCTGGTATTTCCAGATGGGTCCGTCCTGCCCCTCGGATTCACTGAGTTCATCAAGCCCGAAACAGTAAAGAACTGCATCGGCTTTTGCCGCCAGGGCAAGCGCCTGGTTTTTCAGCGTTTCATTCTCTTTGCCGTTTCGTTCGTATCCTTTGGAACACCCTACCAAATTTAAGGGGGCACTCTTTATCACTGACTCAATGGTCTCCAGTGACAGCGGATTTACAATGGAAGATCCTGCCCCCTGATAACGGGGGATAAATGCAAAATCTCCGATTACGGCTACCTTACAACCAGAATTTAACGGAAGCAGACCATCGTCATTTTTAAGAAGTACAATGCTTTCCAAAGATGCCTTTCTTGCCAGTTCATGGTGGGCTTCTTTGTCAAAGGATTTCTTTTTATTTTGGGGAGCTGCTGTAAGATCCAGAACAGCATCTAATAAATCATCCACACAGGAATCCAGTTCCTCCATGGCAAGTGTGCCGTTTTCTACCGCCGCTAACAGCTCTCTTGCAGAACCAAGCCCTGGTGCCGGCATCTCTAAATTAGAACCGGCCAAAACTCCCTCCACATGGCTGTTGGAACCGCCCCAGTCCGTGATGACAATTCCGTCAAATTTCCAGTCAGTTCGCAGAATATCCTTTAGCAGATGCTTATTCTCATTGGCATAAACCCCATTGACTGCGTTGTAGCTGGTCATAATGGACTTTGCTCCGCCTTCTTTTACCGCAATTTCAAAGCCTTCCAGATAAATCTCTCTCAGTGTCCGTTCGTCAAGGACGGAATCAACGGACATCCGAAGCCGCTCCTGGCTGTTGACTGCAAAATGCTTGTGGCAGGCGTAAACTCCCTCACCTTGGATTCCCCTGATATAGGCCGCTGCCATCTTACCTGACAAAAGAGGATCTTCTGAAAAATATTCAAAATTTCTTCCGCAAAGTGGACTTCGTTTGATGTTCAGCCCTGGCCCCAGCAGGACATTTACATCCTGGCTGGAAGCCTCTTCTCCAAGGGCCTTTCCGATTTCCTCTGCAAGATCCTCATCCCAGCTGTTTGCCACTGTGGCAGCTGTGGGGAAACAGGTCGCCGGCAGGGAGGCATTGAGTCCTAAATGATCCCCTGCACCGGCCTGTTTACGGACTCCATGGGGTCCATCCGCACAAAATATGGAAGGAATTCCAAGCCGGTCGATATTTCTGGACTGCCAGACGTTTTTTCCGCTTAAGAAAGCCGCCTTTTCCTCCATTGTCATTTTTCGGATGATATCCTCATGTTTCATTCTGTCATTCCTTCCTTTTCCAGCCGCTTTTTGTAGTTTTTAATAATTCTAATCTCTAAAATTATGATTCCTGCTGCCAGAATTACATCAATGATAATTGCTGCAATCTGCCACATCAGCAGGCTTACATTTGCATTGTTTCCTTCATAGGCACGGCTGTTTACTACTGTATACATAATATTTTTACTGGATTTTCTCATGGCATTTAAGCTGGTAGCGCTGGTCTTGTCTTTTACATGATTTGTTTCCGTATCATAGGCAACTAACATGGCGTCATTACCGTTGCGGATCTCCTGATCTGCATTCTGGAATCCATAACCTCCAAAATAATCGGTAAGAACAAATCCCTGAAATCCCCATTCATCACGCAGAACTGTATTAAGCAGCGTATTATTGGCACCGGAATACACGGTTCCTATATAATTAAAGGAGGACATAACTGCCTTTGCGTGACCTTCTTTTACCGCGATTTCAAAAGGCTTTAGATAAATCTCACGGATTGCCTGCTCATTGGACCAGGTACATAGCATATTAAGACGGTTGGTTTCCTGGTCGTTTAATGCAAAATGTTTGATATATGCGTAAACTCCGTGCTTTTCGGCTCCAGCCACCGCTTTGGCTGCCATCTGTCCGGAAAGTACACCGTCCTCAGAATAGTACTCGAAGTTACGGCCGGCAAATGCACAGCGGTGGATATTCATGGCCGGCGCATACCAGCCGGACACCTTCATTTCATCCGCCATCTTACCGATCTTCTCTCCAAAAGCCTCTGCAATATCGTGATTCCAGGTGCTGGCAATCATAACAGCAGATGGAAAACCGATGGACCCGGTTCCGGTAAAGTTGTTATTGATGGAAGCAGGGCCGTCACAGTCTACGGTTCCAACTTTATTTACACTTTTTGCCTCTGAGGTCTGATAACCTCCGATTGCAGTCAGCGCATCCATATCACTCACAGTCAGCTGGTCAAGCAGCTTCTCCCACTTGGGGTCATCAAAGGACAGTCCCCGCATATCAGCAAGCTTTATCCCGTTCTTTGCTCCTGTTACCGGCATGGGATCACTGTCATTGTTGTGGGCTGCCGGATCGTAATTGCTGTTGTTTACAAAGGTTTTTTTGTATTTCTCCGGCATGCTCATATTTTTTGGTGCTGCCGTGGCTTTTTCATAGTTGGCAAATCCATCTGCGCGGGAAAGATAGGTCAGATCTCCGCTGGCATCTTTAAACTGATTTACTGCAACTGCCTTATCTGAAGTACGTGGTGCGGACTCATTATATATCACATTCTCTGGTACATGATAATTCTGTTCTGCAATGATATTGTGGGAATCAGACCGGATGGATATGCCATAATCACCGGATTCCAATACATAGCAGCCATTTACATCCTCATCAAAGGAAGCCATGTCTTCCGCCTGAACGGAGATCTTGATGGTCTGGGAGTCCCCTGGTTTTAAAACATCGGTTTTATCAAATGCGATCAGATTCGCGGAAGCTTTTTCAATTCCCTTATTGGTATAAGGCGGATTGTAATAGACCTCCACTACATCCTTACCCGGATTTTTCCCTGTGTTGGTTACTGTCACATCAAATGAGATTGTTCCGTCCTGTTCTGTTAATTGCCCCATTTCCTGCTGAAAGGACGTATAGGACAATCCATAGCCAAAGGGATAGATCACCTCTTTTTTATATTCAATCAGTCCTTCTGCTGCTGCCGTCTCGTAGAAACGATAGCCGGTGTAAATACCCTCTGTATAGTTGACAAAACTGGGATAGGTATCCGCTCCTTTAAATGCCTTGCCTTTGAATTCATTCATGTTATCGTAGGTGAAACTTCCAAAGTTATTGTAATTAGGTGCTTTTGTCAAATCAGCCGCAAATGTATCACTTGTTTTTCCTGATGGATTGACGGCACCGCTCATAATCTCACCCAGTCCTTTAAAACCGGACTGACCGGTACCCGGACACCAGAGAACGCCTTTTATCTGGCTGTAATCATTGACAAAGCCAAGTTCCATGGCGTTGGCACCGTTATATACCACAATGACATTGTCAAAGCTTGAGCATACCAGATCCATCAGATTTTTCTCTGTCTTGCTTAACTGCAGATAATGTTCCCCAGGTTCAAAATCCTTGTAATCCTTGGAGTTATCGGTGTATGTAACCTTGCTTACATCTGTGGGAAGATCTGCCCCCTCTCCGCCAACTCGGGTAATGACTACCATAGCCGTATCGGAAAAAGCCTTGGCGTCTTCCATAAGCTTATCGCCATAAGTATCTGCTGCAGGCTCCGGCAGCGTCCAGTCCTGATCAAACATACCAACGATCGGGCGGTCTGTCCGGTATGCCGTATAGAAATCAGTCAGGCTGGTATTCAGTTTAAAGCCCGCATCCGTAAGACCCTGAAGCAGTGATTCCGTCTCATATGCCTTTGACAAAGATCCTGAGCCCGTTCCTCCATAGCATGGGTTTGTGGATGCCCATCCAAATACGTTTAAATTGGAAGAATTCTTTAAGGGAAGAAGGTCTGCATCATTTTTTAAAAGAACAATTCCTTCCCTGGCAATCTCGGTACAAAGAGCGGTTGCTTCATCAGATGTTTCCTGTGAAATAGTACCGCTGCCGGTTGCCAGTGAAATCAAATTGGACATCGGTCCCCAGCAGATTAAGTTTACAACTACAACCAAAGCAAGAAGCATAGCCATAAGACTGTTTTTACGGATCAGATATCTTGTAGACCCTTTCCTCTTTCGACATACCACCATGACTATGACCGCAGCTGCCACAACTACCGCAAAGCCAATGAGATATGGTACACACAGCTTGACGATTTTTAGCACATCATCAATATTGATCTGTAACATTTCTTTCATCCTCCTCCATACATCATTTTTGTAATCTTACTTTAGCACAGTTATGGCGGACCGGACTGCCAATTGCACAACTGGTCGGTTTTTCTGCATGAAAAGCAGTGCCGCCTGTCCGGGTGGATAGGCGGCACTGCCGGATTATTTACTTAATCCTCTCTGGGAAGTGGAATGACTACATTCAGTTTAAACCAGTTATCTTTCGTATCAATGGTCACCCAGCCATTGTATTTTTTAACCGTATATTTAATGCTTTTAATGCCATATCCATGATACTCCTTGTTGGCCTTAGTGGTCGCTGGCTGATTATTCTCAAACTGAATATTTCCTTCAAAATAATTCTCAAACCGCAGAACAACAAAGTCTTTTTTTGATAGAACTTCCACGTGAATCAGCCGCTTTTCCTTTTCTTCGATTTGTATGGCACATTCAATGGCGTTATCCAACGCATTTCCAAGAATGGTGCAAATGTCCATCACATGGATGAAATTTAACAGCTTTCCATCCACCACAGAAGTCAGCTCGATCTCATGTCTCTGACAGGTCATACTTTTCCCGGTGAGTATGGTGTCCACCACGGAATTACCTGTTTTGTTCTGGGCTTCATAAGTACGGATCTCGCTTTCCATTTCGTCTAAGAATGCCAGACGTTTCTCCGAGTCCTGTTCTGCCCTTAAAACGGCGATCTGATGTTTTAAATCATGGTATTTCCGGTTGACCATCTCGATGCTTTCCCCGGATTTGCGGTACTGGGAATACTGGCTCTGCAGGATGTTACGCATAGCCTCTAAATCGTATTTTACCTGCATCTCCTGTCTTAATATGTGATACGCAAAAAGAATGACAAGGCCGCTTAGATCCACCAGAGTCCTGATGTTAAAGATCTCTTTTGTAATCTGGCTGCTGAATGGGGAATTGGAATAAACAAAGCTTAAATTGCTGACAAAAAATACAGTTGCACCGGTAGCGGTCACAAACAGCAGTTCTTTCAGCGTAATCGTTTCCTTCCGGATATGTTTCCTCTCCAAAAAATAAGCGCCTCCAAATACAGCTCCGAAGACGATGAAAAAAACAAGAATGTTAAGCCACATCTCAGATATCTGGGTACTTAATACGGCATTATAATAAAGCTGCCACTCTAAAGATGCGGTAAATTCTGCCAGAATAAAAGACCGGACACAGTAATACCCTGCACT
The DNA here is from genome assembly GCF_048627165.1 of Lacrimispora struthionigena. Taxonomy (NCBI): domain Bacteria; kingdom Bacillati; phylum Bacillota; class Clostridia; order Lachnospirales; family Lachnospiraceae; genus Lacrimispora; species Lacrimispora struthionigena. The sequence goes on along the minus strand of NZ_JBMBWP010000001.1, from coordinate 1,605,120 downwards.
GCCCGCCGTAACCTCACAGGTGATCATAAAATATGCCTGCATCAGGCCGATTGCCAGAAGCATTCCGGGAATCCACAGTGACTTGGGAAATGTGCCTGCTGCCAGCTGTATCCCGCATTGCAAAAGGCAGGCAGCACACATAACTGCAGCCAGGGAAGGCCCTTTCAATTTCCTTTTCAGATTCAAAACATAGATGGTGCATGCAGCCCATTCCGCAATCCCTGTGTACAGCCTCGGAATCTCTGTCAGCGCAATATGGTTCATTATAAAGCCCCTCCCAGATAATTGGTCAGTTCCTCCATAAACTCCTTTTTCCTGGTTCTGCTGATGGTCAGCCGGGCTCCCTTCATCAGTACGCAGCCCTCCTGCACGCTTTCCACATGTTCCAGGTTTAAAAGATATCCTTTACTACAGCGGAAGAAATTTAACCCCTTCAGTCTTTCCTCCACCTCTTTCATTGCCCCAAAGGTCACATACTCCCCTGTCAGTGTATGAAAAATAAGACGGTGTCCCAGACTCTCAATATAATAAATATCCGGCAGATACAGTTTCACCGTACCTCCCTTTATATTAACTGCCATATATTTTTTCACATTCCGGTTGATACGACCGATTACCTTATCAAGTCTCTGGGAAAAGGAAAAATAGGAAACGGGTTTTAATACATAATCGGTTGCCCCGACAGTGTAACCCTTAATGGCATACTGTGCCATATTGGTGATAAAAATAAGAATCACCTCCGGATCTTTTTCCCGGATCAGCTGTGCTGCCGTCATCCCGTCCATAAATCTCATCTCAATATCCAGTAAAATAATATCGTACTCTGCTTTATAATTTTCAACGATTTCATCTCCGTCAGAAAAAGTGAGAATGCTAAACATCTCATTTCGCTCGTTCTGATACCGGAGTAAATATTCCTTTAGCTGTAATACACTCTCTGCATCATCATCCACGATTGCAATTCGAATCATACCTCTCTCCTCCAGTGGTTTAATCAATACATATCTTTAAGGATACACCAATTTTTTCCAGCTGGCAATCAATTTGGATTATGATTCATTGGCAAAAAAATAAGAGATACCAATCGGTACCTCTCATAAAATTTTTCTTATTTTGTCCTAGATATCAGAAATTCTTTTAAATCCGTGATAGACATCTTCTGCTGATCCAGAATGGAAGATACTTCCTTAAACTGTTCCAGACTGATCTTTTCCTGGATTTCCTTTTCTTTTTCTATTAATTCAGTAATTGAATTCTTATGCTGCTGAATTGATTCCTGTACGTCTGCCAATTCCTTTTGAAGCTTTTCCAGTGATGATTTTCTTACTCCTCTAGCCATATTTAAGTCTCCTTGCTGATTCTGGTATTCTGTCCATATATTAACAATTATTGGAGTAAAAATCAATATTATTTCCATAAAATGGAATTGGTAATTTTTTCCATCTGTTTTAACAAAATGTTCTCTTAACAATTGGGTTCGGATGACCATGTTTCATCAAGTTGATTTCCTTTAAATACACGTCTTAAACCATTGGACTTTTGCATATAAACATCCTCATCGGGATAATAACAGGTATCCTCATTCTCTTTTGTTCCCACATCAAGAATTACCAGCGCTTCATTACCGGAATTAAAGAATGTATGAGCGATGTTTTTCCCCGCCGGTTTTGCAATAAAATCATCTTTTCCCACTTCCTGTTCCTGTCCATTTAACCGTAAAGTTCCTTTTCCGGATAAGATCAGAAAAAACTCCTCCTGTTGTGAATGGCTATGGTATTTGGTGCTGAATGCCCCCGGAGGAACGTAATCAATATTTACATAAAGTTTCTGGCTTCCTGCTGCATCCCCTAGTGATTTGGTAACCAGTCCGGCTTCATCGTTCCAAATAAACTGCTTTGATAATTTTTCTATATTCATTTTTATATCTCTCCATTCTGACCTGATTTTTCCATTATAATATCTTTGCATTGATTAAATAACGAAAATCTCCTGATTGCCGCATCAATGGCTTCATCCATCCTTTTCGTCCGTTTCACATCTGGCTCAAACCATATATTTTTTACCAGCAATGTCTGTTTTTTCGTATCAGCAGATGCCTCAATTCTGCCAATAAAACGATCACCGTAAATGACTGGCAGCACATAGTGACCGTATCTGCGTTTTTCTGCCGGTGTGTAAATCTCCCATTTATAATCAAATCCAAAAAGTGCCTGTATTAATTTTCGATCCCACATTAAATTATCTAATGGTGCAATAAATTCGCATCTTTTTTTCCAGTTTGTGTGATCTTCACACTGTCTGGCAAGGGGAATGTCCTCCACCAGCATATAAAGTTCTTCTTTAATGCCTTCTACATGAACGGCTTCTATCTTCTGTTCCCTGAGAAGCCGGGTAAAGGCGGCGCTTCTCTCCGCTGATTTTAGCCCTCCGATGTTCAGCCATGCATCAGAAGCCCTGTCCCATAACAGACCCACTGAGCCAATTCTGCGTAAAACACGCCACGTCTGATGGTCATGCTCATCCGGGTAAGGCTCGGGGGCTGATAAAATTGTCTTTGGAATACAGTTTTCAATCAGATCATAGTACTTGATGGATCCCACTTTATGATGAACAGCCAGCTCACCGGTAAAATACATATGCTCAAGCACTGCTCTGGACAGTTTGGTACGGCTCCAGTACCAGTCCACCTTATCCGGCATATCAAGATCCCCGGAACACACCGGACCGTGATCTGCGATATGTTTTCTCACCTGCCCCCGAGCCCCACGAACTGTCTCATGACTTCTCTCCCACTGCCGGTGCTGCTCCCGGAAGCGTTCAAAATACGGCCAGTCACCAACTGGAATAATTGATAAGTTTTTATCAAAATAATCGACTAGTACCCGGTCCTGATATAAAAGATGAGAAAGCATTTCTTTAGAGAACCGCTTTATTCGTGACTGCAAAACCAACTCAGCATTTTTACCGCACACATCCACTGGGTCAAACTGGATACATCCTGCCTGACGGATAAATTCCATAATTCCCTGCTTTCCCTCAAACCGGTAGTCTCCAAGCAGACCCTGCTTTAAAAGCAGAAAGCGGCAAGCCTGTCTCTTTGTAAATGATATCATTTCCATCTCTTCCCTCTCTTTGCAAATGTCCCTTATATATGTATTACTCTCAGAAAATACCAGTGTACTTAGCGTAATTACTGATGTAATATAGAAAAAAAACGTAAGGGGTAATACATAATGCCAAATTCATATTTTAACAAAAATAACTCTGATCAGAACGGTCTGGTACTGGGTGTCAGCGTTGGTTTAATCTGTGCTTCAGTAATTAATAATCTATTAATTGGATTAGCAATGGGAATTGTCTTTGGTATGTTATTTCAAAAGGGATTTTTTAGAAAAAAACTGTAATACATAATCAGGATTATTTCCCCATAAACGTTTCCTGAAAAATTGTTTGAAGCAGAGAAACAGGTTCCTGATTCAAATAGATCTGGAGCATCCCTTTGGGTGTCATTTTATATTGCCCCAGGTCGGTTTTATGGGACAATAATGCGGATGCCTCAATATTGATATGATCTTTAAAAGGAATAAGACGGACAAACTTATCTCCCACATAATAGCTTGGTAATGTGGCCCACAGCCGCTCCTCTGCTTCACATGGTATGCTTTCCATAATCTGTTCTCTTATTTTCACAAAGAGCTGCTTTATTTCATCACTGTACTTATTCATATAGTTTTGTATGTCTTCACTCATAAGAAACACCCCCTTTTTAAGTATATTAACTCCAACACCTCCCGCAGTCAAGAAGAGTTACCGGAGCGGTACATGTGATTCCCTTGACTGTCTTTAAATTAGCAAATAGTAGGGATTAAAATACATTTCATAGAATCGGCATGCCTAATCTCATGTTCCGGCGCCATTCAGGAATTTCACTATCATCACCCCAATACTCATCCAACTGTAGAATCTTACCTTGTTCCACTTGAAAAAATGAAACAACATGGAAGGATACCTCAGAAGACCAGATATGAGCTGCAGTAATAATCTGATCACCATTCTGCTCCATTCGTTCCATTTCACCATTCCATCTCCCTGGATATTCACAGTTGGCTTTTATAAATTCTGGAACAGTGAACTGTTCATTTGTACAATGCCAGCGGATTACCCCTTTCTCATGAAAAAATTTCAGAAGCTCATCTGCATTTTGTTTCGCCACATACTTCCAATAAAGATTCATTCTTTTTCTTTCATTCATACTTCATTCCTCCAGTATCAGACTGCCCAAAATTCATTGAACATAAAATCATCTTATCACAGAAAAAAAGACAGCTGTATGTCATGTTTTATAAAGAAAAGGTATTAAAATATTTCAGTAAAACATCATATAAAATAATTTATTTTATGAATAAGCTAATATCACAATAATACGTTATATTCACAAATTTTACACACATCTCACATATTTTCAGCTTTACATAATGATGTTTTTAGGTTATACTTACTATAACTCTTCTTTGGAGCATCGTTTCCCCAATTTCTACGATGCTCTTTTTTTGTCCTCATTTCGTTATGAATCATAATACATAGAGAACTTCTTGAACCTTTCTTCATGAAATGTTATAATCATTTCATTACAAGACAGGAGGTATTATATATGAACTTTACCTACACCCCTAATAAGATTGCACTTTATCATTCAGACAGTAATCTGCTGGCTGAAGTTACATTTCCAGACGTAGATGACAACACGGTTAATATTAATCATACCTTTGTGGATGATTCTCTCAGAGGACAGGGCATCGCAGGTCAGCTGATGAAAGCGGCGGCAGATCATCTGCGATCGGAAGGAAAGAAAGCAGTTCTTACATGCTCCTATGCTATCACCTGGTTTGAAAAGCATCCGGAATATCAGGATTTGCTGAAATAAATAATATAAAAATAGCAGGTCTGATACAACAGATCTGCTATTTTTATATTATGCCTTTATTTTTTCATTTTACCATCTATGAATTTTATGAAGCTTTCTGCATCTCCTTCCATAAAACCTTTTTTATCAAGAGGAATAAACATTCGCCCTTCTATAATAAGTATAATCAAATTTTTAGTCTCTATATGTTTTAAAATATGTTGATACGAAATCTCCCGTTGATTTTTATTTTCTGTAGTAATCAGAATGAGGTCATTAAACTCAACCATGCATTCACAACCATACTTTCCATACATTACCTGCATACGCCGCTGATTTAATTGAATCACTTTTTCCAGCTTGGCAATCAATACTCCTGCCAGAAAAACTGGAGCAACCATATTAAATATGGTCAACACTCCAATGTCGTGCTTCATAAATCTCATGACAAAATTAATAATAATCAACAAGTACACAATTATAAACGAGATTATCAGCTTCCGGTAATAATCCAGCATAACTGCATAATGGTATTCCTTCATGACCTTTTGAGTATGTATACATCGGTTTTTCATCTTTCTCCCCTTGAATCTATATTTTACCTTTTCATTTTATCAACTAAATCTTCAACAATCAATGTAAATTGTACCCCCATATGAGGATAAGCCAGGTAAAACAGCATTGACCTGCGCTGTTACCCGGCTTACGATTTCACTTCGGTATTGTATATTAATTTTTATTCTACCAGGGAATTACATTGAATAGTAACACAGCTGCAAGTGCACCAATCACAGGACCTACTACCGGTATCCAGGAATATTTCCAATTGGAATCACCTTTTCCTTTAATGGGAAGTAATGCATGGGCGATCCTGGGGCCTAAATCACGGGCTGGATTAATGGCGTATCCAGTTAAACCGCCAAGAGACATGCCAACGGAAACAATGATACCAAATACAAGCAGTTTATCGACACCTGGGGCTAAATTTGCCACATTTCCAATGCCTTTGATTGCAAAAACAAGCACGAATGTTCCGACTGCTTCGCTTAACAGATTCAGTCCTGTATTGGGTACAGATGGACCTGTAGAAAACACGCCCAGCTTTGTTGCAGTATCTTCTGTAAGATCAAACTGTCCCTTAAACAACACATAAACCAGGGTTGCTCCAAGAAATGCTCCAAGTAATTGTGCAATGATGTACGTTGGAACTACATTCCAGCTTACAGATCCCTCTGCCGCAAGGGCGATGGTTAATGCAGGATTAAAATGTGCTCCGGAAGATGCTCCGAAAATAAAGGCAGGCAGCAAAACTGCAAGACCCCATGCAAATGTTATCTGGACCGATCCGGCCCCTTTCATCCCCGACTTATTTAACGTAACGTTTGCTACTACGCCATCACCAAGTAATACCAGCAACATGGTACCGATCAGTTCTGAAATAAAAATCAACATACTCCCTTACCTCCTGAAATCTCGGTTTATAGAAACGATATCATTCCTTTGCCCAGCCATAAGAACATTTAACAGCTTTATTCCAGCCATTTACAAGTTCTGTTCTCTCAGCTTCGGCCATATCGGGTTGGAATACTTTGTCAATCTGCCAGTTCTTTACAACCGCTTCCTTACTCTCCCAGTAACCCACTGCAAGCCCTGCAAGGTATGCAGCTCCCATGGCAGTCGTCTCTACACACACCGGCCTGTGCACCGGAGCTCCCATAATGTCAGACTGGAACTGCATCAGGAAGTTGTTTGCACTGGCTCCGCCATCCACTTTTAATGTGCTGAGGGTGATGCCTGAGTCTGCCTGCATAGCGCTTATTACGTCATTTACCTGGAAAGCCAGTGATTCAAGAGTCGCCCGGATAATATGGTACTTGTTGACTCCTCGTGTGATACCTACAATGGTTCCTCTGGCATATTGATCCCAGTGTGGCGCGCCAAGTCCTGTAAATGCAGGAACTACGTAGCAGCCATTGGTATCCTTTACCTTTTTCGCCATATACTCCGAATCCTGGGAGGAATCAACCAGCTTCATCTCATCACGAAGCCACTGTATGGCAGCACCCGCCACGAAAATGGATCCTTCCAGAGCATAATTCACTTTTCCATCGAGACCCCAGGCAATTGTGGTAACCAATCCATTTTTCGAATATACAGGCTTCTCTCCGGTATTCATAAGGAGGAAACATCCGGTTCCGTATGTATTTTTAGCCTCTCCGGCTGTAAAACAGGTCTGGCCAAACAGAGCGGACTGCTGGTCTCCTGCTGCCCCGCCAATGGGGATCGGACCGCCAAAGTACTGGGAATCGGATTCCCCGTACACAAAGCTTGATGGCTTCGCTTCCGGAAGCATACATTCCGGAATATTTAATTCTTTTAAGATATCCTGATCCCATTTCAGCTCCTGTATATTAAATAACATGGTTCTTGATGCATTGGAATAATCCGTCACATGAACTCTGCCCTTTGTCAGCTTCCATATGAGCCAGGTTTCCACTGTACCAAAGAGCAGTTCTCCTGCTTCGGCCCGTTCTCTGACCCCCTCCACATTATCTAAAATCCATTTCAGCTTGGTTCCTGAGAAATAAGCATCAATGATAAGACCTGTTTTTTGCCTGAACGAATCGGTGAGTCCCTTTTCTTTTAAAGAGTCACAATACTCAGAAGTACGTCTGCACTGCCATACGATTGCATGATATACCGGCTCTCCCGTTGCTTTGTCCCAGACAATTGTTGTCTCTCTCTGATTTGTGATACCAATTGCAGCAATATCTTCAGCAACTGCACCAATCTTAGACATTGCTTCAACCGCTACCCCTAACTGGGAAGACCAGATTTCATTCGCATCGTGTTCAACCCAGCCGGGTTTGGGGAAATACTGTGTAAACTCTTTTTGAGCCACACTGCACATCTCACCCATCTCGTTAAATAAAATGCATCTGTTGCTGGTTGTTCCTGAGTCCAAAGCCATTACGTACTTCGCCATCAATAATACCCTCCTTTGATTTATTCATTTAATAAGTACTTTACGTACCTTTTAAAACTTGTTTACATATCCTGATTTTGTCAGATTCCGGTATATCAATTCCAAAGACTGACCACCTGCTGCTGCAATGGTTCCGGCAACGGCACCTTCCACCAGCGGGCAGTCAACCATTTTTACTTTGTGATTCTCCATGGATTCCAACACCATTTCTGTTGTCATCACGGCACTTCCCATATCCATAAGCACCAAAACACCGTCTCCGCTATTCGCCTCTTCTATGGCATCTGAAATAAGCTGATAGCTGGTGCCAAAACTTCCATCCTCCAACCCACCGGCTGGAATAACTGTGACACGCTCCGCCATGAGCCTGGTAAAATCAGCTACACTTTCTGCTAACATCCGGCTATGGGATACAATTACAAAACCAACCATATATCCCCTCCTGTCACATCTGGGAAGCAATTGCTTCCAAAAGGAATACAAACGACGTTGCGCCGGGGTCCTGATGGCCGATGCTGCGTTCACCAAGATAAGCTGCTCTTCCCTTTGTTGCTATAATTGTCTTTGTATACTCAATTCCCTCTCTGGCAGCAGTAAGACCTGCCTCCAGCGACTTTTTCCCGTCACCGGAAAGTGACCACTCCTGTTCCATTGCACGCTTTGCAGGCAGCATGGCATCAAGCATTGTCTTTTCACCCTCTGCCGCCTTTCCTCGTGCCATTACTCCATCAATGGCACAGGCAAAAGCCTCTAAAAAATCGGGAAACGTAACTTCTTCTTTCCCTTTTAGAAACATTCCTGCTTTCATAAAAGCGGTGCCATATAGTGGACCGGAGGCACCTCCGACCGTAGACACCAAAATCATTCCAAGGTTTTTAATCATATCACCGGCATCCATCTTAGCCAGTGAATCTCTTTTTTTGATTACTTCTGAGAAACCTCTTGCCATATTAATGCCGTGGTCCCCGTCCCCAATCACATTATCAAGCTCCGTCAGAAACTCTTTCTGTTTTTCCATAGCAACTGCCATCTGATCAATTACCAGGATTATTTTTTCTTTGTTCATCTCATCACTCCATTATTATCATGCTTTCCATGCGGGTGTATCAGCTTTTTCATCTAACAGCGATTTTAACTGCGCATCTAATTTTAACAGGGAAACAGAAAATCCTTCCATCTCAATGGAGGTCATGTATTCGCCAACGTAAGTCTTATAGACAGAAATACCTTTTTCTTTTAAAACGTCTGATACCCGGTTGTTAATGATAAACAGTTCCATCAGAGGAGTCGCGCCGGAGCCATTAACCATAACCGCCACTTCGCTTCCCTCATAATCAATATCAGCAAGTATTTTATCAAGGAGCAGATCTACGATTTCATTGGCTGTTTTTATTTTCTCCCGGTGAGTACCGGGCTCGCCATGAATTCCAATCCCGACCTCCATCTCATCCTCTGCCAGCTCAAATCCCGGCTTACCTGCGGCGGGTACGGTACAGGGACGGATTGCTGCCCCCATTGTACGGACATTAGCGATTACTTTATTGGCTGTTTCCTGAACCTGACCCAGATCATCTCCCCTCTCAGCTGCAGCTCCCGCTATTTTATGTACAAACACTGTGCCAGCCACACCTCTTCTGCCTACGGTGTATAAACTGTCTTTTACAGCTACATCATCATTTACAATTACCTGTTTTACCAGAATTCCCTCAGCCTCCGCCATTTCTGCTGCCATTTCAAAATTCATTACATCACCGGTGTAATTTTTAATCACCATTAATACACCGGCATCATTTGCAATTGCTTTGATCCCTTCATAAATCTGGTCGGGAGTGGGGGAGGTAAATACTGCTCCTGCCACGGCCGCATCAAGCATTCCAGTTCCTACATATCCTGCATGGGCAGGCTCGTGCCCGCTTCCGCCGCCGCTGATCAGTGCAACCTTATGTTCTTTTTTATTTCTTCGGACTACAACATTACCGCAGTCAAGCTTTCGTAAATCCTTTGGATATGCTTTAACAAGTCCCAAAATCATCTCGTTCTCTGCCTGGTTCACGTCATTCATGAACTTCTTCATCTTTAACTACCTCCTCACAATTAAAAACAGTTTCTTTTTCGCTACATAAACCATACCGCCTGGTCAGAGGTTGATATGGAAAGTGCACCGCTTCCTAACGCTGACATCACATCTTCTTTATCCGAAATCAGCCCGCCAGCAATTACAGGCACTTTGCTGATTTTACAGATCTTCTTTATTACTTTTGGCATAACTCCCGGCAAGATCTCAATGACATCCGGATGTACCCCACAGGAGACATTCTGCTTTTCAATATTCACCAGAGCCATGGAATCAATCACAAAATATCTCAGTACCGTATATAGTCCAATCTCTTTTGCCCGCTGGATCAGAGACTGTTTGGTGGTTATAATTCCATCTGCCTTTGTATGCGTTTTGATAAAATCAACAGCAGCCTCCTTTCCACTTAAGCCAACCAGCAAGTCCATATGTACCATAATGATGTTATCTTCTTTTTTCACTTCGTCTACGATCTCACTGATATTGCAAACGTCTCCAAATAATATGAAAATTACTTTAACATCTGATTCTGCACATTTCTTTAAGCCAGCCATATCTTTTACTGCAGCAATGATAGGGTTGTTTTCAATAACAGTCCATAATTTGTTGTCCACCTTCAACACTCCTTACTTGTCTATTGACCAGCTTTTGTAAATATGAATTTATTTTTTCTTTCAAAAAAAAGAGTGCATAACGACTAATCAGCATTTCTGCTGCCGTATCTGCACTCTTCTCTCTAGGATTTTACTTATATACAATATAGCACATATTTGTGCATATTGCAATATTTATTTTAAATTATTTTGATTTTGTTATATATATTGCATTGTTTTTTATTTAACATAATTCTTTTTATATACATATTGCATAGTTTATTTTCGGTTTTTTGCAAATTAATACATGCCATTTGACTGTTTTCTACCAGTTTCAACGGGTTTGTACCGTCACGTGATTGAATGTATCCTACAAAAAAACAGTTAAATCTCTGTGATTATCAACAGGATAAGACTAAATGTGCGTTACCTTCGTTATTAGTTTCACATTGTTGACTTGTAAGGGTAATTTTAGCATGAAGGGATCCTATGAAGTGATTGCTTATAACGAGAACTCTGCACTAATAAAATAATCTACACGCTATATCACTTACTTTTAATGATTCCATACAACAAAACAAAACGGATGACCGGCTGGGTCCAGCATAGTAATCCATTCTTCACCACCATACTGTTCATCTGCTATTTTTGCACCTAATATAATGGCTTTTTCCACTGCTTCCTTTAGCTCACGCTTATCCGCTACAGCAAAATCCAAATGCGCCATCATCTGTTGCTGTCCCGGCCTGGTAGGCCAGGTGGGGGGAATATAATTTTCATCATACTGAAAAGCGATTCCCATTTCGTCTTCATCGGAGTGTATTCCTACAAATGTTTCTAATTCATATACTACCTGCCAATGTAAAAGACTTGTGTAGAAAGACACTAATTGGGGTATATCCTGGCATTCTAAAATTACTGTTTTTAATTTTATGCTCATTTCAGTTTACTGCCTCCTCTTAATTTCTTTCATAGTAACAAAGAAGGCGAATACTTGAAACCTTAATGATAATTAGAAATAACGTTGAGTTTTAGCGACTACTGTTTTTGCTTCATACCAAAAGCAATCCACCGCCCATCTATGTCTTCTAACACAAATTCGAAATTATTGTAATCTGTCATCTTTAGTGGACGAACAATTTTAGCGCCTTTGCTTATAAATTCATTTTGCAATTCTTCCTGATTATCCGTAATAAAATAAGAATCTTCCCCGTAACCATACAGTTCCCTGTTCGTGTAAACTTTGTCGGTATTTGCTTTCGTCAAAACTATTTCCACACGATCACGGTAAAGGCAAATATGAGGCTCCTTTACCTCTAAATATTTAACCACTCTAAATCCCATAACTTCATTATAAAATTCAGCGGTCTTTTCGATATCTGGTGTGGGAAACACAGCCAGTATTGAATAAAGTGTCTTCTCCATACATAACCCTCCCTATTATATCGTCTAAATGAAGTATCCTTTATTAATAGACTACCATTAAATTAACCAATTATCAATATTAAGTCAAATCAAAGGCCGCTTTAAAAACTATTGACAATTCAGTGTTATAATACTACCATATGATTGAAACTTACGTTGAAAGGAGAACACTATGTTAGATGCTGGTTGGCTGAATATAGCAAGCCTTATATTGGGGCTCATTGCATGGACACTTCCTGTTATTAACCTGGTACAATATAATAAAGCCAGCAATCGTAAATGGGTTATATTTTCCATAACAAGCATTAGTGCCTGTGGGATTTCTCTATATATGCAAATCCTGTATACTGATCATCTGGTAAAAATAAATGACTTGTCTGCACTTATGGATACTTCAGGCGGAGTGGTTTCAATTACTGGATTGCTCCTTGTAGTCACAATCATGCTCAACTTAGTCACGTTGTTATTACGTTACAGAAAAAATCAGTAAACTGATGAATCTCATTTTTGTTCTGTTTCATTACCTTCGTATTATATTTATTTTCCGATAGAGTTCTGCTGAGCACTGTCTTCGAATAAACGTTTAGAAAATTTAAAATGGAAGTTATTCATACCCTCTCTTTTATAAAAATGATGGGTATTCTCTCGCAATTGGTTGCAGGCCACCTCAATTTGTGAACAGCCGTTAATTTTTGCAATCTGGCAGCTTTTGGAAAACATTTCTTTTCCAATACCTTTGTTTCTGTATGTATCTGCAACTGCAAATTCAAGGATCTCCGCGATATGTTCTGTATGATGCAGCTGTGCTTCAAAACGTAAGTTCAAAACACCAATCACTGCGCTGTCCTGTTCACAGACCAAACAATAATAGTGGCAGTCACTTAACTGATCCTGTTAGATTGTATAAAACCTGTCATAGGGAAGTTCCCTATTTTCCATATCACATATTAAAGAATGGACTGCTTTACAATCTTCTAAATTACCTTTTCTGTAATTCATTCAGATAGCCTCCTTGAATTTTAAACCAATCGCATATATAAAATCGGATAAGGATTCCCCTGCTCATCCGTGTCAGTTCTTTTATAAACCTGAAATCCCATATGTTTATAGAACGCTTTCGCTTGCGGGTTTTGTTCATTCACTCCTAATTCATTTATGGAATAATTCTCTATCCCATACTGGATCAGCTGTTTTCCTAAACCCTTTCCACGATACCCGGGGGTTACAAAAAGCATTTCTAATTTTCTATCTTCAATTCCCATAAATGCAACAGGATTATTTTCATCATTACATGCAACAATCAAATGAGCGATTGAACTCAAAGCCTGTGGAATATACCTGGATATATTTTTAATCTCTGAATCAGATAAAAATAAATGTGTTTCTCGAACCGATTTGTCCCAGACTTCAAAAAGTTGCTTTGTTAGTACCGTATTTAATTCTTTTACTTCAATCAATTTCATATTTACTCTCTCTCTTGATAACGAGTGTCCGCCGGACACACTGAAACTGGAAAAGTCTGGATAACATCAGACTTTTCCAGTGAACCTTACGGGTGTTAATTAATAAAAACTACAGGTTTAATCAGATCCTTTGGCTTTTGATCCATTAAATAAAAAGCATCTTCTATTTTTGATAAGCCATTATATCGATGTGTGATCAGTTTTGTTGTATCTATCCTATTATATTCAACTAAATTAAGCAATTTTCTAATTCGTCGGGCACCACCAGGACAGAATCCTCCACGAATAGTTTTATCGGCCATGCCAAGACCCCATGATGATGTTGGCATAGAGAGCACGTCCTGAGCGTCAAAGAAATTTACATTGGAAATATATCCACCCGGAACCGTCATTTCAACTGCCTGCCGGAGAATATCGCCGCTTCCTCCTGCAATAATGACAGAATCAGCACCGCCTTTGGTTAATTCAAGTACCTGTTTTACGATATCGCCATCTTTGTAGCTTACAATGTCTGTTGCTCCGTATTCCTTTGCAATTTTAACACAATTAGGACGAGTACCAATTGCAATCAACTGACCGGCACCCTGCAGTTTGGCTCCTGCAACTGCCATAAGTCCAACAGGGCCTATTCCGATTACAACAACCTTATCACCAAATCTCACATTTGCGTTTTCTACACCATGAAAACCAGTGGACATCATGTCCACTGTCATGAGAGCAGCCTCCGGCAATACGTTTTCTGGCAGAAGGACCAGATTGGCATCTGCCTGATTAACATGAAAATATTCCGCAAAAGTGCCGTCTTTGGAACCCAGGAATTTAAAACTTTTCATGAGTCCTTCATCATGTGCATTATATTCTCCTTGTACATTTTCAGCGAGCCAGTTGGGAGTCGTGCAAGGTACAACGACCATATCACCTGTTTTAAAATTATTAACCAGATTGCCCACTTCTACTATCTCACCAACAGCTTCATGTCCAAGAATTAATTCATTACGTTCTCCGAAGCCACCATGAAGAAGATGGTTGTCAGAGGAACATGGTGCGAGTACGATTGGGCGGATAATTGCGTCTAAAGCCCCGCATTTCGGCCGTTCTTTTTCAATCCATCCCGCTTTTTCAATAGAGTGCATTCCAAAACCTTTCATTATGTATACCTCCTTTTCATTATATAGAAGAGTATATGACATCGATAAAATTATATCAATATTTTTTTACTTATTTAATAATTAATCCTTTATTGAAAAATGGCAAAAAAATCGTCCAAATTACTTTTGTCGACTTTTCTTTTAAGTGGAGCAGGCGGGATTTGAACCCGTAAAGAAGAACAGCGGGAATATCAGTATATATCTCGCGATAAAATGAAACGATTATATCTTGTCACATAAACTTACTTGATTTCGTAAAACATCATCGCGTAAAATATTGCACATCTTTTCAGGCTCTTCAAAGCAAGGGCTGTGTGCAGAATTTTCAAAAGTGTAAAAACCTTTTATGGGGGCCTTTAGCGCTGTTACAAAATCCTTTGCAACTACGTAAGATGCTTGATAGTCGTGCCTGCCTTGGAAAATATATACGGGCACCTGCAAACAGGGAACCTGCTTTATTAAATCCATTTGAATCATACAATCACACAAACATTTTAGGGAAAAGATACTACCTAGCGAAAATTTGAACTTTTCACCTAAAGTATATCCCTTACATTTAAGCACAATTGCAACAAAACCCAACATTGATGGCATGCTTCGCATAACACCAATACCAAGCTTATTCATGCCTTCACTCCGCACTCCAGCAAGATATTTCAAGCTAATATCTCCACCAGTTTCAATTGGAAATTTTTTTAATTGTCGTATCATTTTTTTATCGTTTGATTTGCAAAATTCCTCCAGCATATATGTATATGCCAAACGTTCTGATCGCACCTGTTGTGCTATTTGTCCAATGCCTATATAAGCATGAAATAGCTCAGGCTGTTGCTTAACTGTTATCACACCCAACAAAGACCCCCATGAATGCCCCATGATATATATCTTTTCTTTTCCAAATCGATTGCGTAAATAATGCGTCACTTCAATCGTGTCCGAAACCATCTGTTCAAGTGTCATTTCTTTCGGAGTAATTTTACGGTTATATGATATTCCACTACCTCTTTGTTCCCACCAGCAAACAGTAAAGAGCTTTTCTAAGCCAGTCGTTAATCTTTCAGCAAATGCTATTTCAGGTGAGCCAGGTCCTCCATGTAAATATAGCAACACAGGGTTTTCTGTATTTTCACTCTGCAAAAACATGCCTTGCTTTAACCCATTAATTTCTACAAAGGACTTTTCATTCATTTTTTTACCTCGCAAATTATAAATAATATTAATGAGTAGAATACCACAATACTTACTAACTAACAATATAATGATTTAATGTGCATTAATTCATTATATTCTAATCTTTACCATTGATGATGAACTCCGACATTTGTTTTCAGACGACCGTTCTCTCCTGGACTGTCTTTTTCAGGCTGTCCACAGTGTTGTTTTACGAATGTTTCATAACATAAACAAATCCAAAAACTTTGTCCCCGGCTTTATTTGTGTTCTCCACACCTTCGGACGATCTCTGGAATGGAATCCTCACATTCATTGCCTGATTTCTTACATTTATGCCAGACCCAATCTCTCCGATACCGATACTGTAATCAAATATATCAGCCGATATTATGACGATGAATTTGATTTATATTGACCTGTTCTAGCCACCGTCTATTTGTTGTGCCCGCCTCTGTGCGGGCTATTTTATTTAAAAGTTAAACTAAGGTCGAACTTTCCTATTATACAAAAAAGAGACACCGGGGTGCCTCTGCTGGGTTGATCATTTCTTTTTAGTTTTCTTATAATATTTAACTGCCTCTACCACAATGGAAACAATAATTAACAAACCAATCACATCAATTAATATTTCCAGCATATTCTCGCCTCCCCTTTACATGATTACACTGATAGCTGTTAAAGAAAAAAGATGGGGTTGACCGTCTCTACTTCTTTTTATTCTTCTTATTTTTTTTATAATATTTAATCGCTTCAACAATGATTGAAAAAAATAATACTATGTTAATTATATTAAGTATCATTAATAACATATACTCCCCTCCCTCTTCAGCATACCACTACAGGCAGGAAAAGAAAAGAGACGGGATTGGCCACCTTCTCATACTGCAGAAATGATCTCCCATCTAAAAGCTTATATATTGACCATTCTGAAACCTTGTTTATTCGCTTCCTCATCAAAATTTTCTCCATCTATATGAATGCAATAAACCTGACTTCTATATTCTTTAGGTACTAATTCACATAACTTTCTTAGTGATGTATGAACACTATCTTTTGAATCATCTATGCATGCATCATGATATACTATATTTCCAAGATTTAAAAAATTGATGATATTGATATTAGTCTCATAGGTATCTCCACTATAAAAAATACTATTTCCTATATCAAATTCTAAAATATACGAATAAGTATTAAGTGATTTAACATGTTTGGTTATTTTTGAATCTATATTCAGACTTAAAGATTCTATTCTATTCTCATTGGGGTTTAGTAATTCGAAACTTTCATTTTCTTTTAGGCCCAATAAATCTAAAAACACCTTTATTTTATCTTTTTCATTAAAGTATACTTTTGTTGATATTTTATATTTCCAATAACAAAATCCAATAAATCCTCCTAATGACCCTATATGGTCTGAGTGCATATGTGTTATTAGTACATGAACTTCTTTAACTCCGTCCATTAAATTTTTCTCTAAGATTTTCTTAAATACCGTTTCTCCACAGTCAATTAATAATAATGTTTCATTCTCTTTAATATATGCTGATGTATTGGATTCTGTAGAATGATATCCTGAACCTCTACCCAAAAATAATAGCTCATTCATAAATTACCCCTTCGTTATATCTTTGTTTTCTAAATTAAGGATAGCATTAAACTTACTAACTATCAATATGTACAATAAATTAACCAAATATCAGTTTAAGTTAATATTGAGTATATTATATTATTCTTTTATGTTAAGCTTAAAGAGAAAATTATATCAGGAGAAAAATATGATTAAAGTAATTGCAAGAAGCGTCATAAAAGAAAATCATTTATCTGACGCATTAGAAATCTATAAGCATCTGGTTGCTGAAACCGTAAAAGAAACTGGCTGTATTGCTTATGAATTATTTCAAGAACTAAATAATCCCAATAGCTTAACTTTAATTGAAGAATGGGAGAATACGGAGGCTTTGCAGCGTCATACTCAGACGCCACATTTCATCACCTTAGTTGAACAACTTTCTTTATTTGAAAAAGAATTACCAGTTCTAATATATAAAAAATTATTTTAGCCTATAGTGCAGATGTTGATTAATTTTCGAAAATTCCTTTAACATCTGCACTCCTTATGCAACATGATATGAAACACAAAAATAAAAAAGCCTAGTATTTACTAGACTTTTTCGAGTGGAGCAGACGGGATTTGAACCCGTGTCCAAAAACCAATTCCCTGTTCTTCTACTATCATAGTTAGTTCATTGACATTCCCTCCACAGCCCGGGAACTAACACCCTGACTGCTTTAGTAGCTTCATAATACATCCGCATACTCAAAGCTTTGCATACGTCGTTTCTCACATAGTCGATGCCGGGATCTTAAAGTGTGAGTGCTCTAAGGCCGACAAGCTGCATTAAGCAGCTAAAGCTAATTTATTATTGTTAGCGTTTATATTTAGGTTTGCCATTTAACGCATCGCATACGGATAGCTTCACCAGCTGCATAGCCCCTGTCGAAACCAGTACTGCCCCTGACTGGTACTCTTCAAGCGAGCATTATCATAGTATCACGAAAAAAAATAAATGTCAACATCCACTGTGTTCCATTTACAGATCGTCAATCAGGGCGCTGCTCTTTGCATATGCTGTGCTTCTTGCTTCAAAAAAATCAGTTTTTATTAAATTTGCGTTGCTATACTGGCTGACCCAGGACATACTCTCCGGCTCTCTTTTATGCCCCTCATAAATCCGCTCCCAGCCAAGACTTTCACACCGGAAATTTCCCAGATACATGATGTAATCTGTGATCATTTCCTTTGTCAATCCAGGAACATCATCGCCGATAGCATAGATCCCCCATGCGATTTCCTGCTCACACCCTTCTTTGATCATGCTCCGGTACTCACTGACGCATTCCGGAGTAAACAGCTGGGGTTCTTCCTTTTTCAGTTCCAGAATGATGTTGCGAAACAGCCATAGGTGCGTATTCTCATCCCGGTTAATATAGCGGATCTCCTGAGAGGAACCTGTCATTTTATGATTCCGTCCCAGATTGTAGAAGAACATAAAACCACTGTAAAAATAGATTCCTTCCAGAATAAAGTTGGCAACCACTGCTTTCAAAAATGCCCGGCTGCTCTTGTCTTTCTGAAATTCATTATACAGATCTCCGATAAAAGTGTTTCGTGCCAGCAGATGAGGATCATTCTTCCACTGATACAAAACCTCATTTCTCGTCTGGGGTTCACAGATGGTATCCAACATATAGCTGTAGCTCTGACTGTGAACCGCCTCCTGAAAGGTCTGAATTGCCAGGCAGAGATTGATCTCATTGGCGGTTATATATTCGCTGATGGCCGGTAAGTTGGCTGTCTGGATGCTGTCTAAAAACACCAGAAATGATAAAATCTTATCATACGCCCTGCGCTCACCGGGACTTAAAAGGGGATAATCCTTGCTGTCTCTTAGCAGATTAATCTCCTCCGGTATCCAGAAATTATTCATGGCCTGACGATACCAGTCACTTACCCAGCCGTATTTCATGTTGTTAAAATCATTGAGATTGGTGGTATTGCCATTGATCATGCGCCGATCTCTTACTTCCACGGATCCTTCCGGATTAAATAGAGGTCTTTTCTTTAACTGTTCCATGGGTTCTGGTTCCACTCTCCTTTTTATTGTCTTATTTTCTTAACTTCTTAGCTGGAGCATGCCTCACAGTCGTCCACTTCAAGGCTTTTGGAGCGGATGTAATAAATGGTCTTTACTCCCGATTCCCACGCCAGAATGTATAGCCCAAGCACCTGCCTTAAGGTATAATCATTGGTGATATACAAATTCATGCTCTGGGCCTGGTCAACATGGCGCTGCCTGACCCCTGCTGCCTTTACAGACCAGGTCTGGTCAATATAATGAGCATTTTTGTATAGCCAGAATGTATCCGGAGTAAGCCCAGGCGCAACCCTTGGAACCAGTCCGTTCTTTTTCTCTTCCAGATAGTACCGGCTCATAATCGGATCAAGTCCTGCCGTTGTCCCTGCAATCATGCTCATACTGCTGGTGGGGGCGATCGCAATCAGCCAGCCGTTTCTCATACCCCATGCATTCACTTTCCTGCCTAATTCGTTCCACTCACGGGATTCATAGCCCCGTTTTTTAAAATAAGCACCCGTCTGCCAGTCGCTCCCTTCAAAGAACGAATAGCTTCCTTTTTCTCTTGCAAGATCACAGCTGGCCTCCACCGCTGCATAATTTATGGTCTCAAAAACCTGATCTGTAAAAGCCAGATGTTCCTCTGATTCCCAGGCGATTTTGTTGTTGGCAAGCATGTGGTGATAGCCGCTAACTCCAAGACCGATTGGGCGGTATCGTTCATTGGTGATCTCTGCATAAGGAACTGGAAAATAGTTAAGATCAATGACATTGTCAAGCGCACGCACTGCACTGCGGACCAGCCCGGTTAATTCTTCTTTGGAATTTACATCTATTTTTCCAAGGGATAGACTGGCCAGATTACAGACAACAAAATCTCCCGGCTTTGTCACGGTTACTACAACCGTTTCCCCGTCCACGGTCTTCATGCTCTGTTCCACCTGTTCCACTGCGCTCATATTCTGGGCAATTTCCGTACAGAGATTGCTGCAGTAGATAATTCCCTTATGGCTGTTTGGATTGAAATTATTGACTGCATCCCGGTTAAATGTAAATGGAGTTCCTGTTTCTACCGCACTCTTTAAAACAAGTCGGATAATGTCCTTAATCAAGACAACCCTCTTATGAATTCTTTCGTCATTTACACACTTAAGGTAACGTTCCTCCCACAAATCTCCCCAGCAATCTTCCAATGCCCAGCCCATTACAGTCAGTATCTCGTGGGGACACATCAGATACCAGTTACTTTCAATATCTTCCTTCGCCTGCCGCCAGAAAAGATCGGGGTAGCATACTGCCGGGAAAACATCGTGGGCTTTCATGCGGTCATCGCCATTATTGGTCTTAAGCATTAAAAATTCCGGAAGATCTTTGTGCCATACGTCTAAGTACACTGCTACCGCCCCCTGGCGCATTCCCAGCTGGTCCACTGCAACAGCCGTATCATTGGCAAGCTTGATCCAACGGATCACACCTCCGGCCGCTCCTTTAAATCCCCTTATGGAACTTCCAGTCGCCCGGACTTTTCCAAAATACAGTCCCATGCCGCCGCCAAATTTACTGATCTTGGCAAAGCTGTCTATGCTTCGGTAAATTCCGTCCAGACTGTCCGGCACTGTATCTATAAAACAGGAAGAGAGCTGATGGTATGGTTTTCTCGCATTGGATAAAGTCGGCGTTGCCATGGTCACCTTTAATGTGCTGAGCATATCATAAAACTTCCTTACCCAGCCGTCCCGGTCTACCTGTTCCAGCATGGCAAGATGCATGGCAATCCCTAAAAACATCTCCTGAGGTGTTTCAAGGGGAACATTCTCCCTGCTATGAATAACGTAACGGTTTAACACCAGTTCCAGTCCGGAGTAATTAAACAGACGGTCTCTGGTATGATCAATATAAGCTTCATACCGGTTAAGTTCGTCCTCGCTGTAATTGTCAAGAATGTAGCTTCCGTACAGATTCTCACCCGTTAAATAAGCAACTTTATCATAGAAGCTTTTTAATCCATGCCTGTTAAGCTCTGCTTTCAGGATTCGTCCAAATTGAACCAGATAAATTCTGGCACTTACGTATTCCCAGTCAGAGGCTTCCTGGGTCGTCAGCTCAACTGCTGCCTGAATCAGTGCAGAAAGTCTCTCTCTGACCGTCATGTCCTCTTTAAAAAATGTCATAAACTTTATATAAAGCTTGTTAAGACCGTATGACGGTGAATTGTATTCCCGCTCTATCTCATCAAGTACCGGACTTAATTCAGGTACTTCCTTAAAGTATGCCAATATCTCATTTTTACCGTATAATTCATCCATACTGATTCCTGCCATTCTATTGCGTTATAATAATATCAATAACTGTTATCAAAGCTATATTCATGAATATACCACAAGATATTGTTAATTTCAACCATCCGATCACAAAATATTCGTTTTTTATCTTTTCAAAAAAATCACCGGGGAAGAAAATCCATAGAAGATTTTAACTCCAGATCCTGAAAAAGTGCATTTACAGCAGAGGTGTAGTCCCATAGATTCTGGGATTTTTGTATCTTTTTCCCGTGCTTTTCGCTGTTTTCAAAAGACTGAAGCATATAAGCCCACAGTTCTTTCATTTTAAACAGCAGATTGCGGTCACCAAAAATCGTTTCCTGGTATCCAGAAAGAATTTCGTCATGAAATGCCCTCAGCTGTTCTTTTTTAAGACGTCCCTGTCCTTTTATTTCTCCTGCAAGCATGGGGTTGGCAATCAGTCCCCTGCCAAGCATCACCCGGTTCACAGATGGAAATGTCTGAACCATTCGGTCATAAGCCTCAGGAGTAAATATATCTCCATTATAGCAGACGGGATTTTTACTAACGGTGACTGCCATCTGAAACATGTCCCAGTTTGGAGTATTCCGGTAAAAATCCGTTTGAATTCTGGGATGGATAATCAGCTCCTTAACAGGATACTTGTTATAGATTTCCATAAGTCGGTAAAATTCCTCCGGACTGTCCTTTCCGATTCTGGTTTTAATGGAAATGCTCATATCAATGGAAAAAATCCGGTCCAGAAACTGATCTAACTGATCAGGAACTGCAAGAAAACCAGAGCCTCTTTGCTTGGATACAACTGTTTTAGATGGACAGCCCAGATTTAGATTTACCTCATCATATCCATATTTTTTAAGTTCCATAGCGGTCCAGACGAAGCCCTCCCAATGATTGGTCATAATCTGGGGAATCGTCCTTGCGCCCTCATTATGCTCCGGAAGAATATCATTTTTTTCTCTGGAAGAAAATTCACGGTTCTGGGTCGGCACAATAAAAGGTGTGAAGTATACGTCTACATCCTTGAAAAACTTACGATGTGCATTTCTGTAAATATATCCTGTAATCCCCTCCATGGGGGCGAAGTAATAGTTCATAAGCAGTTCTCCTGTTCCTTTTTTACACTCCCCATTCTACCACAGGAGATGAAAAATTCATAGAATACCATTTGCAGATTATGGAAATTGGTGCTATAATATTGGGCAAAATGCCATTACTCAGGAGGATCTATCATGTTTCGTTTTAATCAGATTTTTAAACGTACTACCGGTGTCATAATGCTTGCAGCCCTGTTCTCATCTTCTGTTGTTTTTACAGCAAAAGCGGAAGAAGAATCCGGACCTGCCTTTGCTCCTCCGGTTAACCATACTGCTGCGCCTGAGATCGGTCCTGGAATGAGTTTAAAATCCAACTGTGTGGTTGTTTTAGACCCTGGTCACGGAAAAACAGACGGTCACTACTCCGGCTGCCACTTCGAATACGACGGAGTTACCTATTACGAAGATATCATTACAATGAAAATAGCCAATTATACGAAAGAATATCTGGAGAAAAACTCCAATTATACCGTTTATATGACGAAAGACAGTTCCGAGGTCACCGTCCCATTGGATCAGCGGGCTGCCTTTGCGGCTTCCGTCCGCGCAGACTTATTTGTCAGTCTCCACGTGGATTCCATCGCAGGAAACGGCACTACGAGGAACGCTTACGGTGCCAGTTCCATGTCCCCCAGAACCGGACGTTTTAACAATGACGTTGCCATTCAATCCCAGGACGCAGCAAATACGATTTTAAACCAGCTAACCGGCCTTGGACTTCACAACAGAGGATTAATCCTTCAGGATTCCAAAAACGGAACCTTATATCCAGACGGAAGTACTGCTGATTACTATGCAATTCCCCGATATTCCCAGATGTACGGTCTCCGTGGCTTTATCATTGAGCATGGATACATCAATTACATCAGCGACTTAACCGGATTCCTCTCCACCGACGAGCAGTTAAAGAAACTGGGAGAGGCTGACGCCAAAGGTATCATCGAATATTTAAACAAAGCTGGAAAGTCCACTTTTACAACGGCCACTGCTACTGTTTCAGCACCACCTGCTAACTAAGAGCTCATAATCCCTGCCTTCCTGCATAAAATATATCATAAATTACGGCCCAAACTGGCAGGGAGGAACAGGTTTGTCAAAAATTCTGGATAACAGTTATTATGATTTAATGATCAGCACCGCCCTGGCTCCAACCTATGATACCGGTGATAATATCACTTATTTAAACAGACAGAACTCTCTGCTTCATATCCCCGCCGGCAACGGAGATCCCTGTGACCTTGGAAAGCATTCTTACAGCAGCTTTCCTACCCTTTACACCCTTGCCTCAACCATAAGCCTGGAAAAATCGGGAGTTACTACGGTACAGACAAATCCCTATCTGGCTTTATACGGGCAGGGGGTATTGGTAGCGGTCATTGACACCGGGATTGATTACCGTCACCCGGCATTTCTCTTTAATGACGGTACTTCCCGGATTCTTACCATGTGGGATCAGACCGATCAGTCAGGCACCATCCCCAATGAATTTACCTTTGGTTCTGAATACAGCAGGGAACAGATTAATGCTGCCCTCAAGTCGCCAGCCCCTTTAAGCGTTATTCCCATGACAGATCCGTTGGGACACGGAACTGCCATTGCCAGTATTCTGGCTGGATCCCCTAACGAACAGCAGGGATTTAGCGGCGTTGTTCCCCAGTCTGATCTGGTGATTGTTAAGCTAAAGGAAGCAAAGCCTGTTCTGAAAAAAGTATCCTTTGTTCCTGAAAATGCAAACTGCTATCAGGAATCTGATTTAATTCTTGGAATCCGCTATGCTGTTACAGTTGCTTCCCGGTTTAACCGTCCTGTGGTTATCTGTATTGCTATTGGAAGCAGTCAGGGCGGTCATGACGGAAGAGGCGCGACCAGCGCTTATTTAGACCATCTGGCACTTCTTCCCGGCAATGGGGTCTCCGTTGCTGCCGGCAATGAGGGAAACAGCCAGCGTCACTACTACAATTCTACTTCCACCGTTCCTTACTACAATGACATAGAGCTGAGAGTGGGCAGCAGTGACACTTTATTTGCCATGGAAATCTGGACTTATGCACCTGCCAGACTTTCCATTGATATCTCCTCTCCCAACCGGGAATCTACCCAGCCGGTTTATCCGGGATTGAACCAATGCAGAAAGTTCAGCTTTATTTTTAATAAAACTACTATTTATGTTAATAATATTATTTTTGAAGAGGAGACAGGAGAACAGTTAATTCTTCTCCGTTTTAGTAACCCCCTTCCCGGAATCTGGTATCTCCGGGCGCAGAGTCCCGAAAACGAAGCTTTTTCCTTTCATTCCTGGCTACCCTCCGGCAGTCTTTTATCAAACGATACCTTTTTCCTGGATTCAAGTCCTGACACCACCGTCACATCGCCAGGCAATGCAAGGCATCAGCTGACTGTAGCTGCCTATAACCAGCTAAATGACAGCATTCTTCCTGAATCAGGAAGAGGCTATACAAGAACAGGTCAGGTAAAACCGGATATTGCAGCTCCGGGCTTTGAACTCACCTGTGCAGTTCCGGGAGGCCTTTACGGAACCGCAACCGGAACGGGAGCTGCTGCTGCCCATGCGGCGGGAATCATTGCCATGGTATTTGAATGGGGAATTGTAAAGGGAAATTATCCCAGACTCACCGGCAATGACGTGAACCGGCTGATGATAAGCGGCGCTGTAAGAAATCCGGCAAACACCTATCCCAACAATATATGGGGATACGGTCAGGTTGATATAAACCGGCTGTTTGAGCGTTTCACCAGTAATTAAAAAAAGCCTTCAAGCCAGGCAATAAATCGCCGGTGGCTTGAAGGCATGTCTGCGGTTCAAAGATGACTGCAGGTTTATTCTTCAACAAACATATCTTTACCAACTCCACATACTGGGCAAACCCAATCCTCTGGAATATCCTCAAATGCAGTGCCTGGCTCAATACCAGAATCAGGATCACCGATTTCTGGGTCATATACGTAACCACATGGTTCACAAACATATTTTGCCATCCCTGTCACCTCCTTACATTTCTCTGTGCTTCTTTTATAGCATATAATATGTTTTTTATCAATAGATTTATGATGATTTGTCCTTTAACTTACAAATCTGCTGTGTCATGGTTCCCATGGGACAGTATACGCACCAGGATCTTGGTTTATACAAAACCATGGTAATAATACCAAGCACTGTGGATGTGAGCATGACGCTGTAGAATCCGAAGGCAAACTGGGCAACCCAGTCCGCTGCTATGGTTCCATGATAAGCAAAATGCCAGGGTAGTTTAAAGGTCCATAAAAGCTGCACTGCCTGCTTTAAGCTTCCTGCATCTGAAAAAACCAGATAGGTGGTAAACAGCATATTTCCAAACATGATAAGAAAAAAGATGAGAAATCCATATCGGAATCCACGGCTTCTAATAAATGCTGGTATATCTTTTTTCCGGGATAATTTCAGTCTGTTTCCAAGAAGATCCAGAAGCTGGCCTCTGCCGCAGTAGTGATTGCAATAGGTTTTATTCCCCTTAACTGCAGAGATTCCCAATGGAATCAGGAAACAAAGGAGTCCCAGCCAGGCAAAAAGGATATTAAAGAATCCCAGGATCAGATAGAGTAAGGATGCCAGCCAGAGATAATCATACCAGTTTTTTTTCTTATTTGTTCCCATCTTCTTCCCCCCTTTTCAGTATTTCAATATGAATCACTGATGCCGGACAGGCCTTTGCGCACAAACCACAGCCAACACATTTTAACGTATCTATTTTTGCTGTGATCCCACATGGTATTGTAATGGCTCCTTTCGGACACACTTTCATACAGCCGCCGCAGGCGACACAATGGGTCTCATCTACAACTGCATACCTCTTGTTTTTTTGTAACGTCATTGCTTCCTCCATGTTTTTTTCTAGATCTTAACAGATTTTTTCCAATTTTTCCGTGACCATGTCACTTTAGACAATCCATTTTGATCCGAAAAGAGGAAAAAGATCTGTCTCTGCCTTGATGTCAGGCAAAATACAGATCTCTTTAACGATTTATGATACAAAATCTTCTCTCATTGGGGTGAAAATATCAACTAGAATTCCTTTTTCCAGGCATACACAGCCATGCATCACACCATCCTGTTTTAATAAGGTATCTCCAGCCTTAACTGTCTTTACTTCGTCACCGATGGTAAATTCAAAGGCACCGCTTGCCACATATGTAATCTGTGTATGAGGGTGATTATGCATCTTACCAATGGCTCCCTGCTCAAAATGATTCTCCACACACATCATGCCATCACAGTATGCCAGCACCTTTCTGACAACACCGTCTCCTGCTTTCTCTCCATCAATATCCTGATTGAATACCCACCTTTGATTTTTTTCCGTTTTCATGTTATGCCGCTCCTTTTCGTAGTTTTCTTAATTTTAAGTAATTTTAATCATAATGTCAAGATGATCTGACAGCCGTACACTAACTGTCAGTTTTTATTTCCAGTCTTTCCACGTATCTGGCTGATAGCCGATTGTTGCCTGTTTTCCATTTCTGACAATGGGAGTTTTTAACACTTCCTGGTTTTCTAAAATCTTATCATCTTTATCCTCAGGAGCAATGTATCTGATAAGAGCCAGAACATCCTGATTCCGGCAATTCTCATCAAGCATGGCATCTGTACCTCCCACCGCCTGCCTCACGCTGTTATACTCCCCTTTGCTCATCCCTTTTTCCTTCATATCAATCAACTGATACGGAATTTTACGCTCTTTAAAATAACGTTCTGCTTTTTTCGTATCAAAACACTTTTTGGTTCCGAATATCTGTACATTCATGGTGTGCCTCCTTTGCCAAACTAAAAATGGTACTGTTGTTTTTATGTCTCAAACAACAATACCATTTTAAAGATAATTTTACCAGACCTCTTCTGAAATTTCTTTAACCAGTTTTATTTTTTCCCACTGTTCTTCTTCCGTCAGTTTATTTCCCTCTTCCGTTGATGCAAAACCACATTGAGGACTTAAGGATAAGCGGTCCAGGGGGATATAACGGGAAGCCTTGCGGATTCGCTCAATGATCCGTGATTTTTCTTCTAAATCCGGGGATTTGGTAGTAATCAGCCCAAGGACTACCTGCTTATCTCCATCCACATAATGAAGGGGTTCAAAATCTCCCGAACGCTCATCATCAAATTCCAGGTAGTAAGCAGAAACATTTTCTTTTCCAAATAAATGGGGGGCAATGGGGGCATATCCGCCGGAGGAAGCCCAGGTGGAATGATAATTGCCTCTGCATACATGTGTATTAATTACCAGATCTTCCGGCAGATTTTCCATCGCCAGATTATTCAGTCTCACATACTTTTCTGCCTCGGAAGTAACAGATTTTGATCCCTTCTGTCTGGCTTCCCAATACTTAGTGTCACAGAACATTCCCCAGGTACAGTCGTCAAACTGGACATTTCTGCATCCTGCTTCATACAGATCAGCCAGTACGGTGTGGTAAGCAGATGCAATATCCAGGATCAGTTCCTCTTCGTCCGGATAGTAAGATTTTGTCTGTTCCAGATTATCTCCCCGCTCCAGCTCCGCCAGAAACTGGGCTGGTGCCGGTATGGTCTGTCTTGCAGTAACTGAATCATCCTCAAACAGCTTCACAAATTTAAAATGCTCTACAAAGGGGTGATTTTCCCCGGAGATTTTCCCGCTCAGACCGGCCGATTCTCCTCTGGTAACTTCGTCATGAAACGCATAGCCACGTTCTACTTCCAGTTTTTTAACACCCTGAAGTCCCCACATGAAATCCAGATGCCACCAGCTTCTGCGAAACTCTCCGTCTGTGATGACGGGAAGTCCCGCCTCTTTTTGCTTTTCGATCAGCTCTGTAATGGCTCTGTCCTCAGTCTTTCTTAATTCTTCCTCTGTAACGGTTCCATTTTTCCATCCTTCTCTTGCCTCCTTTAAATAATCCGGACGCAAAAAACTTCCTACTATATCAAATTTAAATGGGGCTCTTTTTTTCAACTGTGTCATGATTTTACTCTCCTCTCTTTTTTCCTGTCTTGTTTTTCTTTATTCTAAAGGATAAAGGGATATCTGTAAAATTCTATATTTTTATGACCTGGTATAGTTTTAAACTATATCACTTTGTGTTAGAATAAAAGCAGAACAAGAAAGAGAGGAATCCATTGCAATGACGCTACAGCAGCTTCGTTACATCATCACCATTGTAAACTGCGGGTCTATATCAGAGGCTGCAAAACAGCTTTTTATTACCCAGCCCAGCCTTTCTAATGCAGTGAAAGAACTGGAACAGGAATACGGCATCACCATATTTAACAGAAATCCAAAGGGGATCTCTCTTTCCTCAGATGGAAGTGAATTTCTTTCCTATGCAAGGCAGGTTCTGGAGCAGGCTGATTTACTGGAACAGCATTATTTGAAAAAAACTCCGGCAAAACGGATCTGCTCCATATCCACCCAGCATTATGCATTTGCTGTAAATGCCTTTGTCAATCTGGTGGAAAGGCAGGATAATGACGAATATGAATTCACCTTACGGGAAACAAGAACGTTTGAGATCATTGAAGATGTGAAAAATTTCAGAAGTGAACTTGGTATTGTTTATTTAAATGATTTTAATGAGAAGGTACTTGAAAAGCTTTTTAAAGACAGCGGACTGATCTTTCACCCATTGTTTGAAGCTTCTCCTCATGTATTTATCAGTTCATCCCATCCTCTTTCCAGTCGTTTATCTGTTACAATGGAGGATTTAATGGCTTATCCATTTCTGGCTTTTGAACAGGGGGAAAATAACTCCTTTTATTTTTCTGAGGAAATATTAAGCACTGTTCCAAGGAAGAAAATCATCTACGTCAGTGACCGGGCTACGTTATTTAATTTATTAATTGGGTTAAATGGCTATACCATCTGCAGTGGAATCTTAAACAGCAACTTAAATGGAGATAATATCATTGCAGTTCCTCTTGTCACCTCGGAGTGTATGAGGATCGGCTGGATTGAGAATCCAAAGATACACTTAAGTATATTCGCCCAAAACTATCTGGAAGAGTTAAAGGATTTAATCCGGGCGGATGGGCTGGCGGTTTTTGTGATGTGATTTTAACAGAAAAAGCGGTTCTGCATCATTACACCTTGCAGAACCGCTTTTATACTATCTTACTGTAACCGGACAGGCCTTATACTGTAACTCTTCACGAAAATATTTCATAATCTCAAACACAGCAGTTTTCACTTCCTCTAAAGGACCAGTCAAAATCAGGGTACCGCTGAACCGGTCTAAAAATCCCAGTTCCACGTACCCGGCTTTTACCGCAATATCTGCTGCAATAACTGTGGATTCCGGAGGGGACATATGAATGGTGCCGATTGACATTCCCTTAAAGTCCTCTCCTGCATGGGTACCTATGTCCAGGCCCAGATTCTTATATACAGAAGGTTCGGAAACTCCGATGACATGGGCCATTGATATTTCTTTCCCGGATACGGAGACTTTCACCACACGCATCTGCTCATTTCCCCCATGTCCGTGTGTTTTTCCTAAAATCTGCTGTAATGCTTCCTGATCAGGCCGCTTTTCTGTCATTTAAACACACCCTTTCTGGGTTTATCCTTTTTTCTCTTCCCCTAAATATTCCTTTAACAAGGCAATGCCTTCCCCGGTGATACTGCTTACTGGGAAAATCCGTTCACATCCGGCTTCCTCCAGCCACTGCCGCACCATGGCAACCTTCGCCCCGGGAGCATCTATTTTGGTTATGATACCAATCATAGGCCGGTTGCAGGCATTGATAATCCCCGGCGGAAAGAGATTAAAGGGCTCATCTGCCCCGCACAGCAGGCCAATGACATCTGACTCATAGGAAAAACAGCAGAGTGCCTGCATGGATATATTCTTATTTTCCACGTATTCTCCCGGTGTATCAATGGTAACATCCCAGTGATTGACATACTGGGTCTTATGATAAACCACCGGCTCTCCCTTTAATGCCTGGGTCAGAGAAGTCTTGCCTGCCTCGCTTCTTCCGCATAAAAACAATTTTTTCATCTTATCACCGCTTTGTAATCTGACAGGTCACGTACCCAAGTTCATCATGAAAATACTGTACAATCTCCGTAATCGCAGCCTGAACCTCTGCGATCTCACCAGTTATAATCAGTGTACCGCTAAACCGGTCAGCAAATCCCAGATCAATATTTCCGCTCTTTACCGCAATATCGGATGCTATGACTGCCGACTCCGGAGGAGTCATATTCATAATTCCGATAGCAGATGAACGGTAATCAATTTCCGGATTTAAACCCAGCTTACGATATACCACTGGCAGCGGTCCTCCGATAATATGAGCCAGAGTAATTTCTCTTCCTGCCACTGTTTCCTGAACGATACGGATCTGCTCTCCCTGTTCTGGTGAAGCTCCATATTCATTTCCCATTTAATACCACCTCGATCCATGCAAATATAAACTTTACCAGTCAATTATAAGCGTTTCCCTCTAGGGCAATGTCAATGCCTTATTGTCAGGGGAATCACATGTCCATATTTTCAGCATTCTAATCGTTCTATCTCTCCAGTCTTACATTTTCCAGGCAAAAACCTTTCCCAAGAGGGTAATGTTGTCATCAAAGAATTCAGAGCGCCCCAAGCCCTTTCAGTACACAGGAAACCACACTTCTTAAAAATTCTTCATCAATTCCCTCCCCGGTAATTAAAAGCCGGTAAAATAATGGGGCATAAATCATCTCCACACACAATTCCAGATTCAGTCCGCTCTTCATCTCCCCCCTCTTAACTCCACGTTCCAGAATTGTTCTGGAAACTTCTCTGCGAGGTGAAAAATATCTGGACTGGTAAGCCTCTGCTACATCAGAGTCAGACTGGCCTTCTGCAATCAATTCCCTTATGATCCGTCCTTCATCGGAAGCCAGGAACGAAGAAAGATTGCTGATCTGGATTACCAGATCTTCTATTACCGAACCGGTATCCGGCACAGGATACTGCTCCTTTAGAGTTGTGAAAAAGCTATCTGCCACTACAGCCGCCTTATTCGGCCACCATTTATAGATTGTTGCTTTGCTCACACCTGCATGCTTAGCAATCCCCTCTATTGTAACAGCCTGAAATCCATGGTCTGTCACCAGCGTGTGGGCTGAATTAAGGATTGCTTTCTCTGTTGATTCACTGCGCGGTCTTCCCTTGCCTGCCATATTGAGTTGTTATCCTTTCTATTAGCAATTTTATATAATGAACGTTTCGTTTATTATATATCTTTCGTTTATTTTTTTCAAGGAAAATCGATTGACATTTTTAAAGAATAGGATTAAGATTTAATTACTAAACGATACGTACAGTTTATATATTTTGAGAGAAATGAGGTCTCTTTATGAAAGAAACTAAAACAAACAAAAATCAATCTCCTTTATGGCTGGTATTTCTGCTGGCTGCCTCCTGCGGCCTGATTGCCGCAAATTTATATTACGCCCAGCCTCTTGCCGGATTGATCGGAAATTCCCTTTCCATGCCCAGATCAATGACAGGGCTTATTGTCACCATGACTCAGCTGGGATACGTTATTGGTCTTCTTTTTATCGTACCTTTCAGCGATATGGCAGAAAACAGGCTTTTAACCGGCTTAGGGCTGATGACGGCTGCCTGCGGTCTGCTCATCAGTGCTCTCACTCACCATGCCGGCCTGTTTCTTTTTGCAGCCTGCCTGACCGGTTTTGGGTCTGTATCTGCACAGATATTAGTTCCTTACTCCGCTTCGCTGGTTCCGGCGAAGGAGCAGGGACGTATGGTGGGCAATGTCATGAGCGGACTTTTACTTGGTATTATGGCAGCACGCCCGATTTCCAGCTTGCTTGCCCAATTTACGGGCTGGCGGAGTGTATTCCTTTTATCTGCAGGTATTATGACAGTCATTGCAGTTTTGCTGGTGTTTCTGCTACCTCCCCGCAGTCCCCGGAAGAATCAGTCATACCGCAGTCTAATCGCTTCCTTGTTACCACTGTTAATTCACACACCTGTACTAAAGCGCAGGGCGGTGTACCAGGCCTGTCTCTTTTGCTCTTTCAGTCTTTTCTGGACTGTGGCTCCCATGTGGCTGGAAGAACATTATCACCTGACCCAGACTGGGATTGCATTATTTTCTCTGGCTGGTGTGGGGGGAGCAGCGGTATCCCCTATTGCCGGAAAGCTGGCTGACAAAGGGTACACAAAACCACTTACCCTACTGGCGTTCCTCACTGCATCGGCGGCATTCCTGCTCACCCACGGGATCTTATCTCCCATCAGAATCTCCCTTATGGTCTTTCTGGCAGCTGCCCTTCTTCTTGACATGGCCGTTTCGGGAAACCTGGTACTGAGCCAGAAGGCAATTTACGAACTGGGTGATCAGACCCGGGGAAGGATGAATGGCCTATTTATGGCAGTTTTCTTCACGGGAGGAGCGCTTGGCTCTTTTCTGGGCGGCTGGGCTTATGCATCTGCAAGCTGGTTTGGCGCTTCTCTCATAGGAATGGCCATGCCGCTCATCGCCCTTCTTTACTTTCTCACTGACAATGGATATAATCATAATTATAAAAAGGAGATCATCAATGAACAAATTATTTAATTCAATGAAGATTCGTAATCTGGAGGTAAAAAACAGAATTGCCGTACCTCCCATGGTAATTTACAACCGTACCGATGATACAGGCTATGTAACTGATATTCAGGTCGAGCATTACCGTAAAATTGCCCAGGGCGGGCCGGGACTCATTATTCAGGAGGCTACCTGTGTGGAAAAGGACGGACGACTCTGTGATTCACAGATTGGAATCTGGGAAGACGGGCAGATCGAAGGACTTAAAAGAATTACAAATGCGGTTCATGAAACCGGGACACCCATCTTTGTACAGATTCATCACGGCGGCGTCTTCGGCTTTATGGAAGAAACCGTCTGCCCCAGTGATATTCAGTGTATGGTGAAGGGAACCATGAAAAAATCCAGAGCACTCACACGTTTAGAATTGCACCGGATTCAGAACTCATTTGCAGATGCTGCAGAACGGGCATATAAGGCAGGTTATGATGGAGTGGAGCTTCATGGATGCCACAACTATTTAATCAGTCAGTTCTTAAACAGCCGGGTGAACGTGCGAAATGATGAATATGGGAATAATCCGGCGCTGTTTGCTCTGGAAATAATCAGAGAGATCCGGAAACGGACACCTGATTCTTTTATCGTGGGAATGCGGCTGGGTGCGTTTGAGCCCAAACTATCTGATGGGATTGATCATGCCAAGATTTTTCAGGCAGAGGGTATTGATTTTCTCAACATTTCTTTTGGATTCATGCAGCTTTCTGATCCATTTAAGACAGCTGATTACCGGTTCACGGACTTAATTTACGGTGCACAGGAAATCAGGAAACAGGTATCTGTTCCGGTTTTCACCGTGGGAGAAATCATTTCCCCAGAGCAGGCCGATGAGATATTAACTGCAACCGGGATTGATATGGTTAACATCGGACGGGGAACTTTGGTTAACCCCAACTGGGCAAATGACGCCAGAAACGGAAAAGATACAGGAGCCTGCATTCACTGCAAAATCTGTATGTGGCGGATCAATCCGGAAAAGTGTCCTGGCAGAATCAGATATGAACGAAATAATAAATGACAAAAAGAAGCGCAGCTCTATGGATGAAACACCATCCTAAGAGCTGCGTGTCTTTTTCTTAATATCTCATAGGCATAATTTCAAGATAATCCTGAACTGTTGCACCCTTCATGAACATCTCGATAATCTGCTTTCCTAACGGATTTAAGTCATCTGTATTGTATTTAACCAGTTCCTGTCTGAAGAACTCAGTTAAGATTTCCGCACCTGCATCGTAGCCTTCAATTCCCACTTCCTGCTGAGTCTCCGGTCTTAAGAATGCTCTTCTGATATATTGTCCGTCAATCTTTAATGAATCAAGACCAAATCCTAACAGAGGGCAGCGGGCTTCTACCAGATGCTCTGGTTTGAACTTCGCGCTTCCGCGGCGTGCAATATATTCTCTGGAGATCCACTCCGGCATAAAGCTCACTTCGTACGCTCCGATATGCTGATTGGGAATCAGAACATAGCGGGTGTTGGTAGACTGTAATATCTGAT
Source organism: Lacrimispora struthionigena (assembly GCF_048627165.1). Taxonomy (NCBI): domain Bacteria; kingdom Bacillati; phylum Bacillota; class Clostridia; order Lachnospirales; family Lachnospiraceae; genus Lacrimispora; species Lacrimispora struthionigena. The sequence goes on along the minus strand of NZ_JBMBWP010000001.1, from coordinate 1,570,195 downwards.
CCAGAAGAAGGTTTGCCTGTGTTACCATCTTACCTGTTGCAAATGGCCAGTAGGAACCCACTCCTTCGCTGGTCATTCCCTGGGAGTCGATAATACTCGGGTTGTTGTAGCCTCTTGGTGCTACCAGACGCCACAGCCATGCAAGAGCGGGAGGAAGGATATGCATAATACCCATAATTCCGTATGACGGATTTGCCTTTGTACAGGCTGGTGTTCTGACTCCAAAGCTTCTCACATCAACCTCAACCGGCTCATCAATGGAATTTGGAACCAGCTTTCTTGGCAGAATTACTCTTGGATTCGGGCATGGTTTTCCAGTGCTGTCCATAGTATGCTCCCATGGCAGACAAGTCGCTTCCGGTACTCCCTGAAGGTTTAAAAAGATTAACGGTTCTTCCGGCTGAATGAATATTCTTTCATACTGGGGAGAAGCTCCGTAACGCTTAATATTATCCACTCTTAAGAACCAGGAGGACTCTGCGTCCTTTACAACCAGCTTCTTACTTCCCTGCTGCATCTGGGGATGGCACAGTGCCATATCATCTGTTACAGGAATTAAATCACAGGTCTCTGAGAGATTTAAGTAGTTCTTCTCTCCTGTCACTGTATTTCTTCCTAAAACAACTCTTCCATCCATCTCTTTATGGATATCTTCCAGCATTTCACTTTTTCCGCCGCCGGAAGCACCTTCATGCATAATCACGATTTCATTGTCGTAAGGAGTGATAACCTTTACTGCGGATGCATGTGCTGTTACCCAGCCTTCTTCCTCACCAATGTCTAAAAGCACACCATAAATACCTTTTTTGGCACTTGGACCTGGATAAAGATTATAGGCATATACCTCATGTATTCCCTGAAGACGGTTATGAACCACTACCTGTTTTCCATTAAAATGTGTATGACGGAATGGTGGTGCGAGAAAAACAACTGCTCTCGGTTTAAAATCATATGTGATTTCGTCTATGTTTAGAAATCCCTGGAGATCTGCAAGGCCTGCTGCAAAAAATCCTGCATTGGCCGGAGCTACTAAAACAGAATCATAACCATACTCCAGACCGCCGGATTTAAATGGGAAAAATATCAGTTCCTGATTTTTCAGCCAGTCAAAGGTATCCATTCTGAGAATTTCGAAATCTTTGTGATAAACATCTTCATATCTTGGCTTATCCGTAGGATTCTTATCTGCAATCAGCATGGAGTTTGGATCACGTCTGCGCATGTAATCTTCCATATAATTCACTACAATACCATTTTTACATTTGGTTGCAGTCGCCTCTAACACTCTTCCCTTGCCTTCCACTTCATAATCAATATCGAATGTAATGTTCTCATCGCCGCCCATAGCAAGAGTTAACAGTTCTTTTCTTGATTTTGGAATGACCACACCTTGTGACTGATTTAAAATATCCTGTACATACTCCGGTAAATTTAATTTACGTAAACATTCTAGCATATTTTCCTCCATTCCTGTGCATAATTATGCACCTGAAGTTTGTACCGAAGACCGCACTGGTACAAACTATGTAGTTTCAAAACCCCAAACATTAGCATTACATAGTTTATTTTAGACATTTTTCGTCATATTACTCGCCCAGCATTTTTTGCCAAATTTTGACATCCCCTCTACCCTTAAACATGAACTTTATTTTTCTTACTCCTGCCGATCAGCCTCCCTTTATCAGGCATTATGGGAAAAGCCGATACCCGTAACCTGGATATCGGCTCAGTTACACCTTTATGCAACCCGTTTTATATGTCTTCCGGTACTATGAAACTGTGTAAGTCCAGTCTTATCCTATGCCGTCATTAGATAGTGATGTAGAAAAACACTTTAAAAGAACAAAGTCCTACTGTAGAGATACAATATCATGAAAATTCTGTCGTGTCAACGTTTTTTTATGCAGAAAACCGGCTGACATTATGTGGCTTTACGCTTCATCAATCGCCTTACCAATATCATGTCTCATGTATTTATTTTCAAAATCCACCCATTTAACGGCTTCATAAGCGTTGGCTCTCGCTTCTTTTAAATTATCTCCAAGAGCTGTTACACCAAGAACTCTTCCACCGTTAGTTACAGGAATTCCCTCTTTATCAAACTTACTTCCTGCGTGGAATGCATAGTATCCATTCTGTCCTTTAAAATGCTCCAGCCCTTTGATTGGAAACCCTTTTTCATAATGCTCCGGATATCCATCAGAAGCCAGAACCACACAAACCGCTGCATTATCTTCGAATTGTAAGTCAATGTCACTTAGTGTTCCATCGATGCAGGCCTCAAACACCTCTACAATGTCATTTTTCATTCTGGGAAGTACCACCTGTGTTTCAGGATCACCAAATCTTGCATTATACTCTAAAACCTTAGGTCCTTCGCTGGTCAGCATTAAACCAAAAAAGATGATTCCCTTGAATTCCCTGTTCTCAGACAGCATTGCATCCACTGTTGCCTGATAGATGTTTTTTTTGCAAAATTCATCTATCTCCTCTGTATAGAAGGGACTGGGGGAAAATGTTCCCATTCCGCCTGTATTAAGACCTTGATCCCCATCCTGAGCCCGTTTATGATCCTGGGCAGAAGTCATTATCTTTATGTTTTTGCCATCTACAAAAGAAAGTACGGACACTTCCCGGCCAATCATGAATTCTTCCACTACAATCCGGTCACCCGCAGAGCCGAACTGCTTGTCCAGCATCAGGGTTCTGACACCGTCCTTTGCCTCTTCCAGTGTACTGCAGATTAATACGCCTTTACCAAGAGCCAGGCCATCTGCCTTTAAAACAACCGGCATTTTGGCAGTTTCCAGATAAGCAAGTGCATCCTCTGCAGAATCAAAGGTTTCGTAAGTGGCCGTGGGTATTCCATATTTTTTCATCAGATCCTTAGAAAAAGACTTGGAGCCTTCCAGACAGGCAGCTTTTTTCTCCGGACCGAATACCCGGATTCCGGCATTTATAAATGCATCAGCAGCACCTGCCACAAGAGGATCATCGGGTCCAACAATTACCAGGTCAATCTCTTTGCTTCTGGCAAATTCCACCTGACTGTCAAAATCCATCACTCCGATGTCAACGCATTCTGCAATTTCAGCAATTCCGGCATTTCCCGGAGCGCAGTACAGCTTTTGAACCTTAGGGCTCTGGGCGACCTTCCATGCAATGGCATGCTCTCTGCCGCCGCCTCCAATGATCAGAACCTTCATGCTTTTTCCTCCTGTTCCTTTGCAATCAGTGCAATCGCCTGGGGAAGAATGACCCACTCCGCTTCTTCCATGACTCTTTTCTGAAGTTCTTCCGGCGAATCGCCTTCCTTTACTTCCACTGCCTTTTGTAAAAGTATGGGACCTGTATCCGTTCCCTCATCAACATAATGAACCGTAGCACCTGTAATTTTCACACCTCTTGCCAATGCGGCTTCGTGAACCTTCAGACCAAAATAGCCGGTTCCGCAAAAAGATGGGATCAGGGAAGGATGAATATTTATAATGCGGTTTCTGTATTTCTGAATCATCGCTTCAGGAATGGTAACCAGAAAACCTGCAAGTACGATTAAATCAAGATGATACTCATCAATTCTGGACAATAATTCATCGTGAAACTGCGTCCTGCTTTCAAATTCCTTAGGGGAAATACAAAGAGCATCGATTCCACGATTCCTTGCACGTTCTAATGCATAGGCACTTTTGTTATTGCTGATGACTACTTTGACTTCTGCGTTTTGAATCTCCCCGTTGTCAATGGCATTTAGAACCGCCTGAAGATTAGTTCCCCCGCCGGATACCAGAACGCCGACTCTTAGCATAAGACCACACCCTTCTCACCGGCTTTTGTACAGCCGATTACATAAGGAGTTTCTCCTGCAGCCTTGATTGCCTCTATGGCCTTATCCTGATCGGCAGGATCCACAGCCAGCACCATACCAATTCCCATGTTAAAGGTATTGTACATAATCTCTTCTGCTATCTCACCTTTTGCTTCCATAAGCTTAAAGATTGCGGGCACTTCATAGCTGTTTTTCTCCACTTCAGCGCAGATTCCATCTGGAAGCATACGGGGTATATTCTCATAAAATCCGCCTCCCGTAATATGGCTGCAGCCTTTAATGGTCACACCACTCTCTTTTACGCTTTTTAATGCTTTCACATAAATTTTAGTGGGCACGATTAAGCATTCCCCAAGGGTTTTACCAAGTTCTTCATAATAAACATTTAAATTCTCTTTTGTCACATCAAACACCTTGCGGACAAGGGAAAAACCATTGCTGTGGACACCGGAGGAGGTAATACCGATTAAAACATCCCCAGCCTTAATCGATGTACCGGTAATCAGATTTTTTTCATCAACCACTCCTACTGCAAAACCTGCAAGATCATATTCATCCTCAGGATAAAAACCAGGCATCTCTGCAGTTTCTCCTCCAATCAGTGCGGCTCCTGCCTGCTTACAGCCTTCTGCCACACCGCTGACAATCTCAGCTATCTTTTCCGGATAATTCTTTCCGCAGGCAATATAGTCAAGGAAAAACAGAGGTTCACCGCCTGCACAGGCAATATCATTGACGCACATGGCTACACAGTCAATACCAACGGTATTATGTTGATCCATAAGAAATGCTATCTTCAGCTTAGTTCCTACTCCGTCGGTTCCGGATACCAGGGTGGGCTTCTCCATATCTTTGAATGCTGACATGGAAAACGCTCCTGAAAATCCGCCAAGTCCGCCAAGTACCTCTGGTCTCATGGTTTCCTGTACATGCTTTTTCATTAATTCAACCGATTTGTATCCAGCTTCAATATCAACTCCGGCATTCTTATAATCCATCTCTTTTTCCTCCGCTTTTTCTTCCTCTATTTCATCTGGGACAAGTATTCCCGATACCCGATCTTATCCAGTTTCTCTGCTTTTTTCACTACATCATTCTTCAAGTTCTCAGAATAATCCTTCAGTCTTGCCAAAAGCTCTCCATCTCCTGCAGCTAATATCTTTGCAGCCAGTATACCAGCATTGGTACCTCCGTTAATAGCTACTGTGGCTACCGGAATACCGGAAGGCATCTGTACGATGGAATACAGGGAATCCACTCCCCCCAGGTCTGAAGTCTTCATAGGAATACCAATGACAGGCATTGGAAATAATGCGGCACACATTCCCGGAAGGTGAGCTGCTTTACCTGCTCCGGCGATGATCACTTTGATGCCTCTGGCTTCTGCTGTTTTCGCATATTCAAAAAATATATCCGGTTCTCTGTGTGCAGAAATAACAGTCATTTCAAATTCTACTCCCAGTTTTTCAAGAACCTCTGCAGCCTGCGCCATAACAGGCATATCTGAATCACTTCCCATAACAATAGATACGTTTGCCATAGTAATTTCTCCTCTTTCTCTTCCAATCGTGTGTAATTCATTATTAAGAGTAATGCTATTAATAAGTATATCTAATATTGTATGCTTATTAATTAATTTGCACTTATTAATTATAATACTAGCTTTTCTCTGACTCGTCAATATTTTTCTTTATATTTTTAAGTATACCCGGTAACGAAAAAAACAGGCGTGAAAAACCGGAAGGATTAAACCACCTCCTGCTTTTCACACCTGTCCTGTATTTAATATTTGCTATTCTTAAATGAAGAGGAGTCTTCGAAGTATACCGGGTCAATGACAACAGGCTCAAGCTCTGCCTCTTCCTGATAAACCGGAATAAAATCAGCCTCTGCTTCTTTCTTTTCCGTGTTTAAAGTCAGGCTACTCTTCTCAGCTGTACTGCCATGTACCTTGAATTGCTGAATCAGGCTTTTCATAATCTGTGCCTGTCCGGATAATTCTTCACTGGCAGCCGCACTCTGTTCTGCTGTAGCAGAAGTGGTCTGAACTACACTGGAGATCTGGTCGATTCCCAGAGTAACCTGATTAACAGCGGCAGCCTGTTTGTCCGAAGCGGCAGCTATTTCTTCTATAATCATATTAATGCGGCGGCTTCCTTCAACAACCTCCTGCATGGCTTTTGCTGTTTCAGCCGTGATTCTGTTTCCATTCTCCACTGCCTGCAGACTTTCTTCAATGAGAATTGTAGTATTTTTAGCAGCTTCTCCTGACTTGCTTGCAAGGTTGCGGACTTCGTCTGCTACCACAGCAAACCCTTTTCCTGCCTCTCCTGCTCTTGCAGCTTCTACTGCTGCATTTAATGCCAGAATATTGGTCTGGAATGCAATGTCCTCAATGGTTTTAATGATCTTGCCGATCTCACTGGATTTGGTGTTAATCTCAGTCATGGCCTGATTCATTTCTATCATCTTCTGATTGCTCTTTGTTACATTAAGACTGGCTTCTTCTGATTTTAACCGTGCTTCTTTGGCGTTCTCGGCATTTTTATTAATCTGATTTGAGATATCATTAATGGTGGCTGCCAGCTCCTGAATGGATGAGGCCTGTTCAGTGGCTCCCTGGGACAGAGCCTGAGCTCCGGATGATACCTGCTCAGAACCACCTGCAACTAAGTCAGCGGATTCATTAATCCGGGTAAATGCATCGCTTAAATTATCCCTGATATTCCTGATTGCCAGTAATATTGGTTCATAATCCAGAACATACTGTTCCTGGTTCTTTGAAACAACTGTAAAATCTCCAGCTGCCATGGATCCGAGGATGTAAATTATATCATCAATGATACTTCCAATATTTAATATAGTGGAACGCATACTGTTACCAAGGCCGCCAAGTTCATCCTTTGACTGATAATTTAAATCAACATGGAGACTGCCTTTTGACATCTCTGCTGCTGCTTTTTCAATCTGTTTGACAGGAGCAACTATGCTTCTTGTCATGGCAGCTGCAAGAATGATCGTGGCTGCCGCTCCAATAATCTGAAGCAGGATAACAATCACCTCAGTGCCGGTCATATCAGACTGGGATCTTTTATAATCACTGTCAGCACTCTGCTTGGCAGAATCACTGATCTGGATCAAATCAGCCTGAATCTGGTCAAAACGCGGCTCCAGTGATTCAAAGAAAACCTCTGTTGCCTGCCTGGTTCTATTATCTTTTGCCAGGGTGAAGACTTCTTCTTTGGAAGGCTCTGCTTCGCTGAGGGCCTTTTCAATATCTTCAACCAGGGCTTTGTCACCCTTGTATTTGTCTTTTAACTGTTGAAGGTTTTCTTTTAATTCATTAAAGTCCGCCTCAGACTGGTCAATATAGTTACCCTTTTTTATTAAATCCGAAATCATGGTTGCATAGCCCACATTCTTTGCTGCTGACTCAACATTGCGTCTCATCTCAACCGTCAGCATCGATACTTCATGACCGTTGTTGTAAAATTCTACAAACCTGGAATTATTAACGATCAGACTGTATAACGAGGTGCCTGATACAATTAAAAACAAAATAAAAATAATCCCAAAAGAGACTGCAATTCTTTTGCCAATCTTTAAATTCTTCATATGGTATCCTCCAACTATCTCTTTTGTAAAGTCCTCACACCGATAGTGTATTATCGGCAATTATAACTATATCTTAATGGCAATCTCTAAGTTTTCAATTATGAAAGCTTACAGCCCGGAAAATGGCAGGTTTAATTCTTCCGTACCTTTTAATATAAATTTTCCATCTTCAATTATCAAAGTTCGTTTTCCATCTCCACATACGGTTTCAATCTTATCCAGTTCCGCGTAAGGAATGGTGATATCTGTATGGCAGTTAAAATATGCCTTGGAAGCATCCTCTTTTCTCAGTGCTGAAACCTCATTTTCCTTGGCGATAATCTCCTTGCCATTGGGGTTATACAGCTTGCTGTCTTCCGCCCAGCTGTAGCACGTATCACCAACCGCAAAATGTGGTCCCATCTTCTCCACAATTAAAATAGGAAGCTTATCAAGAATATTAAACTTTCTTGCCATAGCGTAAGCAGTGGTATTGGTTCCGATTGCAAACTCACCCATGGGCAGAGTGTCATGATTCTTTAAAATCACCTGTCTGATCAGTTCTTTTCCTTCCTTTGGATCATTAAAATTACTGCAGGAATAGTCTTTGATCATGCCGTCTTCAAATGTCATTACCAGATCCTTAAACTGGAAATCAGCAATGTATACCGTGCTGACTTCTAATACACCGCTTGTTCCAGCCAGTCTGGGTGAAGTAAACACTTCTCCAAGGGGAATATTCACATCGGCAACACAGTTTTCAAAATTCGTTTCTTTTTCTCTGTCTTTTAAATGATGGAGTGCGACTGTCAAACGGGTTTTATTATTCCCTTTTCCTGTAATTTCCACATAGTCTGCTTCATCCAGTGCATCTATAATGGTTTGCTGCAGACCTTTGTACTTTTCATAATCCAGGGTATTGATGGCAATGGTCTCATTAAATATCTCTTCAAAATTATCACCGATTTCCGGAACAGGAAATGCGATGATGGTAAAGCTGATCTCATCACCGGGAACATACTCATTTAAAATTCTGGCTGTTTCACTGGACATTTCCACAGAAAGCTTCTCCTGTTTGGAATCAAGGTGGTTGGCTTCCGGTTTATTAACCGGCTGGAAGCCTTCTTTTCCAAAGGTCTCAATTACTGCAGGTCCTGCAAAAGCCGCAGCCAGGTCTTTATAAGTCTCGTATGCAACTTTCAGGACAGAAGCTTTTCGGTCTTTAAAGGCTTTATTGACATAGATCGCATCATCGTAACGGTGATCATAATCATACTGACGGTTTGGTGATGTACTATAATAGCCTGCTTTCCGTCCAGCATTGGTATTCACTGCCCAGACTGCAGCACGGCATAAAATCACCTTAAGCCCCAGTTTTTCAAAATTCTCTATGGCATATTTTACCATGCGTTCAAAGCCAAGCTCATAGCGAATCTGGACTGCTTTCTTTTTGGATAAATCTCTTCCCATTACCTCAAAGCCTTTTCTGTACCCTTCCGTATAGGTATCCGCCATCAGACGAACCTTCTCCTCTGGAAGAGAATTGAGATAATCTGCAACTTTAAGCTCGGAATCCGAAATATATTCCCCAAAGTGGTAGAGATAGCGAAGATCCGTTAAATCACTGTTCCGAATAATATCAGTTGCAAAGGAAAGGGAAGGATCTAACCCCTCTCTTACACGAAAAGTCACTGTATGATCCGTATAATCACTGACAAACCAGTAAATAACCTCTTTTACAGAGGCCACCTCCGGCACTCCCTCTTCAAATATGTTATAGATTTCTATCAATGCCTCATTTAAAATCGTAATATCAGTCAGCCTGTTTTCATGAACAAAAACAATATCTCCTCTGATTTCCTTATAAAGATAGCAAAGGAGCTGTCCGAGTCCGTCTCCCAGCTTTTCCACTGCATAAGCTGGATTGGCATAACTGGTTTCATAAGCGTCAGGAAGAATGTCCTCATAAAATTTCAGGTTCCATTCTCTCAGTTCATCTAAGGAAGCCGTATTAAGCTTCCCCTCTTCTATAAAGTCAAGGTATTGCCCCATAAGGCATATAAATGAAGCTGTCCTTGTAAAATAATCATGAAACGGCTGTGACACTGTCTTCTCGGAAGAGATCTGACTGATCCGCTCCATAGACAATTGAAACCGTTCCATAATTCCTTCATTTTCCTGTTCAAACATTTTTCTACTATCCATTTTTTTACCCCTTCATTCCAATAATAAGAAGAACTATCCAAAAAATAATCAGCAAAACACTGATGCCAATTCCGATCTTGGACAGTATGTATTTTTTTTCCTTTTCAAAGAAAGAAAGAACACCATAAAACAGGGAAAAGATAGAAATCAACATGCTGCAAAAGCAGACAGCCGCAACGTTTAACTGCGCCTGTCCTGCAGTGATTGCAGCACTGGATATTCCAAGTATCCCTAAAACCAGTGCTCCTAAAGCCAGTCCCAACGACAGAAAACTATTTTTAGCATACGGTTTTCTAATGTAGGATACTCTTTTCTGCTTTGCCACGCCTCATCCTCCTTACTCTTATGTGCTGTACTATTTTATAAAAGATATATCCGATCATTCCTCCCAGGGAGTTTAAAATCATATCATCCACATCAAAGCTTCCCACCTTGAAAATAAGCTGGGTGGTTTCAATGCAGAGACTGAATAGAAAACTGAGCAGAGTTGTATTGAAAAAGCGGCGGCTCCTGCGGCTTATCACCGGCAGGAAAAAACCAAAAGGCATGAAACAGACTATATTCCCAACTACGTTTAAAAGGAAAGACTTAATACCCACCACATGGCGGTAAACAATAAATCTCTTAATTTCCTTCAGCGGAATGAGGTTATAAGCGTATTCCTCCCGTATATGGCCGCTTCTTCCAAAATAATCGGAGAAAAACAGAAAATACGCCAAAAAGATCAGGTAAATTATAAAAATCACCCAACCAAATTTCTGCCGTTTCGTCGCATTTTTAATCATAACAGCTCCATCTTTATTCCAAAAGGAGAGAGCTGCCAGAATTTTATGAATTCTGACAGCCTCCGCTCTTGTGATAACGGTTAAAATGTAATTTCAGATTTTCTTTTCATTAAGATTGCTCCGTTTACGATAGAAATGATACCGGCAGCAAGTCCGATGGCTGTCACTATAATTCCAACAACAATATTTAATGCACCTGCATTTCTCATGGTTTTATATACTCTTTCCATATCCCGCTCTCCTTATTTTACGCCATACACTTCATAATAATCATCAATTGCTGCATTTAATTCATCATCAATCAGTACTCGTCCCTTGTATTCCCGGTTGTAAAGATGTTCGATTACTTCTGCCATAGATACGATGGCAGATGCTTTAAATCCATATTTTTCCTGGATTTCATCCAGTGCGCTCTGCTCTGTTTTTCCCTTCTCCATACGGTTTAAGGAAACTATAAGACCCAGAATCGTTACATCTCCCTGAGCTTTGATAATGGGAAAGGTCTCTTCAATGGACTTTCCGGAAGTGGTCACATCTTCAATAATGACTACTCTGTCTCCATCTTTTATAGGACTTCCAAGCAGAATTCCGGCATCGCCGCCATGGTCTTTTTCTTCTTTTCTGTTGGAGCAGTATTTAATTTCCTTTCCATACAATTCATGGAATGCGATTGCAGTTGCAACGCTTAAGGGAATTCCTTTATAAGCTGGTCCGAACAGTACATCGAAATCAGTACCAAACTTATCATGTATCGCTTTGGCGTAATACTCACCCAGCTTCTTTAACTGTGCTCCTGTTACATAAGAACCGGCATTCATAAAAAATGGAGATTTTCTTCCGCTTTTCAGTGTAAAACTTCCAAATTTAAGGACATCACTGTCCACCATAAATTCAATAAACTCCTGCTTATACTGTTCCATCTTTCTGTCCTCTCTATTCAAAAACCGTTCCGTTATCGTACTGCACCGATCAGCTCGTTAATGTCTTCTACCTGATATCTTATCATATAATCTTCAATACCTGCAATAATTTCCGTGGTTGCATAAGGATTAACAAAATTGGCTGTTCCTACAGAGACAGCACTTGCACCTGCAAGTATAAATTCAAGGGCATCCTCAGCAGACATAATTCCACCCATTCCAATAATGGGTATTTTAACCGCACACGCTGCCTGATAAACCATTCGCACTGCAATTGGCTTGATTGCAGGACCGGATAACCCGCCTGTCTTATTGGCCACTGCAAATGTACGGCGGTTTACATCAATCTTCATTCCTGTCAGAGTATTAATCATGGATAAGACATCTGCCCCGCCTGCTTGTGCAGCTTTTGCCATAACGGTGATATCCGTTACATTGGGGCTGAGCTTCATAATAACAGGCTGTTTTGCATACTTCTTTATCTCTCTTGTTATGGCTTCCACCGCTTTTGGATCCTGGCCGAATGCAATTCCCCCCTCTTTTACATTGGGACAGGAAATGTTGATCTCCAGCATATCCACTGGTTCATCCGAAAGCCGTTCCACTACTTCAATATAATCTTCCGTGGTCTTTCCGCAGACATTGACAATGATTTTTGTATCATATTTCTTTAAAAATGGAATATCCCGCTTAATAAATACATCCATACCGGGGTTTTGAAGTCCAATGGCATTAATCATTCCACCATAAGTTTCCGCAATTCTGGGAGTTGGATTCCCTGCCCAGGGAATATTGGCGACTCCTTTTGTCACCACTGCACCCAGGCGGTTTAAATCCACAAGCTCGCTGTATTCTTCACCGGAACCAAAAGTGCCAGAGGCTGTCATAACCGGGTTGTTTAATGTAACACCGGCAAGATTTACTTTCATATTCATCTAGAATTCAACCTCCTCAGCCTTAAATACCGGACCGTCTTTGCAGACTCTTTTATTATGAACCATGGAATGTTCATCTTTCTCACTGCTTTTGCAGACACAGGCAAGGCAGGCTCCGATTCCACAAGCCATCTTCTCTTCCAGGGAAAGATAGCATTCAATATGATGTTCCAAAGCATACGCCCGCAAAGACTTTAACATGGGAGTCGGACCACATGCAAAAATCACATCGCTTTGTAAGCCATGCTCTCTGATTGCATCCATAACATTGCCTTTGGTTCCTGCAGTGCCGCTTTCTGTTGCAAGGAACGTATCTCCATAGGGGAGAAACTCTTCATTTAAAAACAACTCGTCCCGGTATCCCAGAACCATCTGTTTTGTACAGGAAAGATTCTTTGCCAGTTCTAACATGGGAGGTATTCCGATACCGCCTCCGATTAACAGTGCCTTTTTCCCGGAGTTCCCTGCTTCCAGCGGAAATCCATTGCCTAAAGGTCCCATAATAATAACCGGATCACCAGTCTTATAACGGGAGAACTCATCGGTTCCTTTTCCCGCTATGCGGTAAACAATTCTTAAAAGACCTTTTTCCCGGTCTGTCTCACAGATACTGATGGGACGGGGCAGCAGCTTTGAACTGTCCCCTGTATAAACGGAAATGAACTGTCCAGGCATTGACTGGTCTGTAATTTCCTTCGCGTCAATCCACATGCTGTACACACCGTCTGAAAGCATGACCTGACTGGCAACTGATGCAGTGATTTTTATTTTTCCCATGATTTCCCCCTATAACACCCGGTTAATATCAGAAACCATATCAATCACGGCCTGTCTGGATGCTTCTCCAAAAAGCTGGGGTCCGAATTTCTTATATGCATCCTGTTTATAGGCGGCGATGATGCCTCTGGAAGAATTCACGATTGCTCCAAGGCCATCTTCATTAAAACAAGGTTTTAAATCTTCAGCAGTTCCTCCCTGTGCTCCGTAGCCAGGTACCAGGAAATAGGTGTTTGGCATCATTTTTCTTAATACAGCGCTCATCTCCGGATATGTGGCTCCTACTACTGCACCCACGTTGCTGTAGGTTCCATCCATACAGTCTGCGCCCCATTCCACAACCTTCTTTGCTACGTGTTCATAAAGAGGGGCGCCGTCTATCAGACGGTCCTGAAATTCTCCGCTGGAAGGGTTGGAGGTTTTAACCAGTACAAACAGACCTTTGTCCTCTTCTTTGCATACATCAACAAAGGGACCGATACCGTCTGTTCCAAGATAGGGGTTGACTGTAAGAAATTCTGTGTGAAACGCCGGAATACGTTTAGAACCAACCTGTACTTTACCGATATGAGCCATAGCATAGGCTGCAGATGTAGAACCAATATCTCCTCTTTTTGCATCAGCAATGACAATGAGTCCCTTCTCCTGACAGTATTTCACTGTTCTGTCGTATACCTTTAAGCCTTCCACTCCAAACTGCTCATACATGGCAAGCTGGGGTTTTACGGAGGGAATCAGATCATAAACATGATCTACAATTTCTTTATTGAACTGCCAGATTGCTTCTGCAGCACCCTCTAATGTCTCACCCAATTCATGATATGCCTTCTTTGTTACGTGATCGGGAATATAACTTAGCATTGGATCAAGTCCCACACAAACCGGTGCATTTGTTTTTTGAATTCTGTCAATTAATTGCCTGATCATGTTTTCCTCCTCGGTTCTCTTCGCCCTGTTTTTTCTTTATCTTACCAATTCTATCATAAGAAAGTTATGGCTTCAAGCCTTTTACCAAACTGATCATAAAAATCCTGTTCTTTCTCATAGGGAGTTAAATAGAACATTTTCAGAACATTCATGCTCAACTCCCTGGTAAAATTTGGATCATCCTGCTTTTCCATCTCATTTTCAGCTTTCTTTAAAAAATCGTGCCAATCCGCAATAAATTTGTCGTATCGCTTCCCATCCGGATTGTCCATAAAGCTGCGTACCTTCACCTTGGTTCTGTTCTTCTTTGCGCATTCATAAATCTGCAGAAAATACCGGATACCTTCCTCTGTATAAATTCTTCCAAGAGGAAACAGACGGCAGATCCCGGGGCGGAACGAATGAATGCTGCACCGGCCCTGAGGATCGAGAAATCCGCATGCCTCCCCCGCTTCTCCCATCCGGATACTTGGAAGGACAATTCCATCCACAACATTTAACTCTGCCTGCTTCTGAATGAGCGCTTCAAAGGTGCAGTTAAGCCCTTTTGTCAGCCGGAATACATCCAGAGGGTCCAGCACAATGGAATTGCCCATCCCCTTGCAGCAGGCAGAACAGCCTTCGCAGTCTTTGCAGTCCGCTTTTACCATATCATTTAAGTCATACAACTTTCCATCTGAAATTTCTTTTATATCAATTTCCCGCTTCATGAATTTATCCTCACTTCTCCATTGTAGCCAAACAGTGTCATTCTATCATCTTCTGCCATCTGAAGAAAGTCTAAATGTGAAAAAAGAGAAGATTTTATTACACATCTCCTCTTTCCCCCTGTTATAAAGCTTACTTATAGTTTATATTCTTTCAAATATGCAGTGGCTACGTACGCGCCGCTTTTGTATGATTTCTTTTCCATGGCCTTATCCGCTTCCAGGCTGACATTGATCCACATCTCTTCTGCTGCAATGGACAGATGGGAAAGCATGATCCCCACGCTGATCTCCCGAAGTGAGATCAGATAAGGGTAGGGCAAAAACTCCCTGCAGGAAAACACATATATTTTATCGTGATAAACAATAAACCTCCATGGCTGGGTATTCATAATTGATGGGGAAAGCCGTACCGCTTTTAATATATTTTTTACGGACTCTCCTGCCTCTTCCTTAAACACACACAGTTCCTTAAGGGGCATCCGCTTTGCAGTTGCCGGATCGCGGTAAAGCAGCGTCCTTGGATATCCAAAGGCAATGGTTATGACCTGTTTAAAACCAGCCGGTGCAGGTCTCTGGCTCTTTGCATTGGCAAGATAACAGGTACCAAGACCCTTTCCAGTCATATATAATAAAACAGGTTCTGCCACATAACCGGCATTGACAAGATATCCTTCTTTTTCCTCCGAATAAAGGATCAGATAATAAGGAGCATCTACCTTCCACAGACCTTGTGACAAAAGCTCATCCTCCGCACTGTCACATATCTCCATCTTCACCTGAATATCGCCGTATAACCTTGAAACACAATCCCCAAAATAAAGAATATCCCTTTTTAATTGCTCCGGAACCGGTTCTTTCTTATATTTTTTAATGGATCTTCTCTTAAATATCATCTGATACAGATTCATACCTGCTCCCCCTCTCCTCTATCTGGAAATCAGTTTTATATAAGCCTTCTCATCTCTTCCAAAAGGCCTGAAAATACCAAAAGGGCGTCTTTCACCGGCTCTGCCGTGGACATGTCAACGCCACACAGCTTTAAAAGCTCAACTGGAGGCATGGAACTTCCTCCGCTTAAAAATTCATAATACCCCTTAATAACGGTTTCATCTCCTGCTAAAATCCGGCTGCTGATCGCCACTGCAGCGGAAAATCCGGTAGCATACTGGTAAACGTAAAACGGTGTATAAAAATGGGGAATCCTGGACCATTCGTAGTCGATTTCAGGATCTATCACCATCTCAGGGCCAAAATAATCTGCATTTAACTGATGATACATCTGGCACAGCGTCTCTGATGTCAAAATCTCTCCCTGCGCTGCAAGGCGGTGGGCCTTGTCTTCAAATTCCGCAAACATCGCCTGCCGGTATAAGGTACCACGGAAACTGTCCATAAAATGATTTAACAGGTAGGCGCGTTCCTTTTTATCCTCTGTAATCTCAAGAAGATGTCTGATTAAGAGGGCCTCATTGCAGGTACTGGCCACCTCAGCAACAAAAATCTTATAACCTGCATCTACATAAGTCTGGTTTTTATCAGAAAACCAGCTGTGGAGCGCATGCCCCATCTCGTGAGCCAGGGTAAAGACACTGTCAAGGGTTCCATTAAAATTCAAAAGTACGTAAGGGTGAACTCCATATACTCCCCAGGAATAAGCACCGCTTCGTTTTCCTTCGTTCTCATACACATCGATCCACCGGTGATCGAAACCTTCTTTTAACAGAGACAGATAATGATCTCCCAAAGGCTTTAACCCTTCAAGCACCATATTCTTTGCCTCTTCAAAAGATATGGTCCGTTCTTCTCTGGATACCATGGGCACATAGAGGTCATACATATGAAGTGTGTCCACTCCCAGTGCCTTCTTTCTCAATGCCACATACTCATGAAGGTATGGAAGACCGTCACGGACAGCCTTGATAAGATTATCATAAACCTCTTCTGAAACCTCATTTTCTGACAGGGAATGGGCTCTGGCAGAAGGATAATTTCTTGCTGTTGCGTAAAATGCAGATTTTTTTACATTAGAAGAAAAGGTAGCTGCCAGAGTATTTCCAAACTGCTTATATACTCCATAAAGACTATAAAATGCGGATTTCCGAACTTCCCTGTCCTGTTTTTCCATAAGGGCAACGTAATTACCATGACTGATTTTTACAGCGTTTCCGTTCTCATCCTTAATTTCAGGGAATTTTACATCTGCATTATTAAACATATTGAAAATTTCCGAGGAACCGGAGGTTGCTTCCATAGAACCAGCAAGCAACGCTTCCATGGCTGCTGGAAGTGTGTGTGCTTTCTTTTTTAATATCACTTCAAAGGTGCGGTTATAGCGGTTCAGCTCAGGAACTGCTTCACGGTATTCCTTTAACAGTTCTTCGGATATGGTTAAGATCTCAGGTACAATATAGGATGATAAACCAGCAGCCTGATAGGACAATGCCCTGGCTTTTGATGACAGCCCCTGATATCTGGCATTCCCCGTGTCTTCGTCAGATTTTTGTTTTCCATATACGAACAAAGTCTCAATCTTTAATGACACCTCTTCATCAAATTTGAGACAGGAAAAAAGCATCTCGCCAGACTGGGCCAGATGACCTTCAAAATTTTTATAACCTGAAAGCGAGCGTTCTGTTTCGTGGAATAAATCCTCCCAGGCCTCCTCAGACGGCAGTATATCCGCCAGGTTCCAGGTGTCGCAAACTGGTATTTCTTCTCTCTTTTTCAATTTGATCCCTCCAACTGCTTTACATGTGTTTATTCTATCACCCATATTTCAAAGAGACAATCAGCAATATGGAAAATATTTGATTGAATTTTACTATTTTATTGTATTATACTATACGAAAACAAACCAGGAGTAAAACCATGAATCTTATCCGAACAAATGCACCAGATGCCCGTTTGACAAAAGACCTCCGTCTTTTACAGGAAACCTGCAATAAATACGATCATATCTCTTTCTCATTTCCTTTGGAGGAAGAGTGCATCTGCTGTTTATTATATGAAAATGAACGCCTCTTATCCGCTCTTATCGCTTTTTTTACTGATTCTGACACCATGGAATGCTACGGCTGTACACTTCCTGACGAACGGCAGAAAGGACATTTTACATCTCTGTTAAAAGAGCTGGTAAATGATCAGCCTGACTGCGATTTTTTATTCCCAGTGTACGAAAACTGCAGGGATGGGATTAAAACGTTACAGGCCATGGAGGCTTCATTCTGTTACACGGAACATTTTATGGAACGTTCCATTCCTGTTTCAGCAAAATCCGGTTTGGAGGAAGAAAACGAAGATAGGAATCATTTAACCATCTCATCCCATAAAAATTCCGATAGTCAAATCTGCTATGAGTTTTTTAAGGATAAAGAAGCAGTCGGGATGTGCAGTCTTGATATTCAGGAAAAAAGCGCTTATTTATATGGGTTTGAAATATTAAGGCCCCTGCGGGGGCAGGGTCTTGGAACTGCCTGCCTGGGTTTATTTTTAAAGACTTATATTTCTCTTCCCGCAGATCAAAGAACAAAAACCATCTATTTACAGGTATCCGGCGACAATCTTCCGGCCGTGGCTCTGTATCAGAAAGCCGGTTTTAAGATTCGGGAAAGCCTGTCCTACTATTTATACTAAGCCCTAGTACATTTCTCTTATCATACAGTACTGTTTTAACTCAAAATGCTTTTCTACCACGCCGAAAAGTCTGAAACCAAAATGTTCATAAAAGCTTACATTGCTGTGTTTGTGTGTTTCCAGTGATATCATGAGGTGATTTCTGTCTGCAAATTCTATGGCTTCTTTTAGAAGGCAGGCAGAAATTCCATGATGCTGCATACTGGGTCTCACTGCCAGATAGATAATGTGAAGCCGTTCTTCCTGATGAAGCTGGTCAGTCCATCTGGAATTTAAATAATCCCTTCCCTGAAAAAAATTCCAGAATGTCTTTAGCGACCTGTCTTCCTTGATTAAATAACTATCCGTTTTCAAAGTCGCTGCTGCTTCTGCCAGATAATAATGAACCGGATTGTAAACTTCTGATTCATCATCTACAACCATAATTCCGTTAATATCCGGACTGTCCGCATAAATCTCACAAGTCTCAAAAAATTCTTCCATATCACATTCAAACAGTTCGGGGAGAAGACGTTTCCTTGTATCTGCGTCCGGGATCAGATTGCAATAAAGTGGATCCCCCTCAAAACATTCTGTCAGCAGTTGCTTCAATTTCTCAATATCTTTTTTTTGCACCCGGTACAATCGGTCACTTTCCATAATCCTTGAGCCTCTTTTTTAATCTTTTTCACGGTGATTGTAGCACAATAATCATCAAGCTTCAATGGATTTCGCAGATATTACTGCTTACTTCCTTGCTTGTATTTATCCTACCATTATTATATAATAAGTATGATAAAAAGGTACCGCAAATTACAAGAGAGGGGCATGCATACTATGATCGATATCAAAAAGTTTATTGATTTGAAGGCATTGCAGTCGATTCAGGACCAGTTTTCGGAAGCGACAGGGTTAGCAGCAATCGCGGTGGATGCAGAGGGTAATTATATCACAAAAGGCAGTAATTTCACTGAGTTTTGCATGAAATACACAAGAAACAGTGAAGAAGGCTTAAAGCGGTGTGAAGCCTGCGACAAAGAAGGAAGCGGAGCTTATTTTTGCCATGCGGGGCTTATGGATTTTTCCTCTGACATCGTTGTGAAAGGTGAAAAGGTGGGAGCAATCATCGGAGGACAGGTTTTGCCCTCTCAGCCGGATGAAGAAAAGTTTTGCGCCATTGCCAGAGAGCTGGGAATTAACGAAGAGGAATACATCCGTGCACTAAGAAAAGTACCGGTACGATCAGAAGCCACCATCAAGGCAGCTGCACAGATGCTTGGCAGCATAGTGAACCAGCTGGTTAATATGGAATACATACAGGCAATCTCCGGCAAAAGAGACAGCGTACTGGATAAAGAAATTGACAGCATCAAAATCTCATTGAATGAAGTAACAGCAAAAACCCATGACCTGCAGAAGGTGGCTTCCATGGAAAATATTCTTTCTATTAACGCCTCTATTGAAGCGGCCAGAGCCGGTGAAGCAGGGGTTGGCTTTGCAGTAGTAGCAAGAGAATTCGGGGAAATCTCCAAAAGCTCTGGTGAGGTCTACGAGCGAATTCATGAACTGGTTGCAGAGATTCAGAAGTCGGTTAGAAACTTAACTGAAATTGTGTAAGGGATCTATAATAAAAAGGCATGCACCGATTCCCGTGCATGCCCATTTTTTTATTCGTCCCAGTTATGATAGGTCGCCTGTACATCATCTTCTGCATCTAACAGATCCAGAATCCGGTTCATCTTCTTTAATGAATCCTCATCTGTCAGTTCCACCCATGTCTGTGGAATCATGGTAACTTCAGCCTGAATCATGGGAATTTTTGCTGCTTCCAATGCTTCTCGTACTGCGCTGAACTCTTCTGGCGCAATCAGAACTTCGTAGCTGTCCTCTTCTTCTGAGAAATCTTCTGCGCCTGCATCCAGAGCAATCATCATAAGCTCATCCGCATCCATATCACATTCTTCTTTATCTATAATGATCTGTCCCTTTTTGTCAAACATAAAAGATACACAGCCTGGAGTACCCACATTTCCGCCGCCTTTTGTAAATGCGTTCTTTACGTTGGCAGCAGTCCGGTTTTTATTGTCTGTCAGAGTATCTACGATGATCGCCACTCCATTGGGGCCGTATCCTTCGTATGTAATTGTCTCATAGTTAACAGAGTTGGCATCTCCGGCAGCTTTTTTAATACCCCTGTCAATGGTGTCATTGGGCATGTTATTGGCTTTCGCTTTTGCTATTACATCACGGAGCCTACTGTTGTTCGCAGGGTCTGATCCGCCTTCTTTTACCGCTACTGCAATTTCTCTTCCAATTACAGTAAATACTTTACCTTTTGCGGCATCGTTTCTTTCTTTTTTGTGCTTAATATTTGCGAACTTTGAATGTCCTGACATCGCTACAACACTCCTTTTCTTTCTCTATTTCGTCCTCTTTATATCGGAAAATAACATCTTTTCTATTCTATCACTATTTATTTCATCTTGCAAGAAAAAACAATACACAGCTGCCATATCCTTTCTGGCTGATGCAGAAAAGTTGTGGCAGCTGTGTGCTTATGATTCTTTTTCAGAGTCTTTTAATTCGGATTCCGTTTTTCTGACTGTTTTTTCTTCCTCAGAAAGCACCTCTGGTTCTTCCTTCCAGACACGAACCGTCTGAATCATCTTGTTCTCCACCTGAAGGATCTTAAACTTATAGCCCATAATGGATACTTCTGATTCTTCCCCTTCCTGGGGAATCCGGTCCAGTCTGGAAATAAGCAGACCATTTATTGTATCATAGGAGTCATAATCCTCCTCATCAAATTCAATGTCTAATGCCCGTTCCACGTCTTCCAGGGTGGTCATACCATTCATAACGTAAGTACCGTCATCCGATGGTACGATAAATTCCTCATCCATGTCATACTCGTCAAGAATGTTGCCTACAATCTCTTCCAGAATATCTTCCATGGTAACAATACCGGAAGTCTGACCATATTCATCAACCACAATTACCATGTGGATCTTTCTGGACTGCATCTCTTTAAACAGGGTATCAAGATTCCTGGTTTCGGGAATGAAATGAGCCTCTCTTAAAAGTCCTTCAATCTCCCAGAGCTGCCGGCTGCCATTCTCCTCTATCTCAGCGGCAATCAGTGCATCCTTCATGTGAAGAATACCAATGATGTCATCCACATCTTTTTTATAGACCGGATATCGGGAATTATATCCCTCTGTCAGGATAAATGTCACCGCTTCTTTTAACATCATCTCTCCGTCTAAGGAAACCAGATTCTTTCTGTGAGTCATGATATCCGCAGCTTCCTTGTCATTGAGCTCAAAGATATTGGTGATCATCTCCGCTTCCCTGGCTTCTAACACACCCTGTTCATGCCCCTCATTTACCATAGACATAATATCTTCTTCGGTTACGTTCTCATTGTCCGATGCCATATCAATGCCCATAACCTTAAGAACTATGAAAGCAATCAGGTTTGCAACCCAGGCAAAGGGAATCAGGGGAATCATAATAAAAGTTACTGCGGGAAGCATACGGTATCCCCACTTTTCCGGATTCTCAGCCGCACAGCGCTTTGGAATAATAATACCGAAGCTGATCAGCAGAATAATTAAGCAGGCACCTACAAGGAAAAGACTGAAAAGAGAAATCCACCGGTTGGGGCCATCGCTCCCCCGGCTTAAGATTGCCTCCAGCCAGATCTTAAACTGTCCTAATACAAACGCTCCCGTTACCATACCAATTAAATTGGTGGTGATCTGAATGGTGTTCACAAATCTGGTGGGTCTGTTCACGATATGCAGCAGTTTTGCAGCTTTCTCGCTGCCTTCTTCCATCTGATGTTCCAATTCTGTCGTATTCACATTCTGAATTGCTGCACCAAATCCATAAAAAATTGCATCCAATACGATAAAAGCAATAAATATAATCACGCGTATAAGCGGATTGCCATCGTCCATCTGAAAATTCTACTCCTTTTGTTGATTTTCTTTCGTATTTTTTCTCACAACTATTTAAGAATATACCATTTTATCAGCATTCCGTCAATGGTGAACTATGTATTCAGTTCTAAGCTGATTCTTAATGCACAGTCCACTTCCTGCTGCAGTTTTTCATCAATATGACAAATTTTCTCTTTCAGTCTCTGCTTGTCAATGGTCCGCAGCTGCTCCAAAAGTATCACTGAATCTTTGATCATATCGCACTTTTTTGTATCCAGCTCCACATGGGTAGGCAGCTTTGCCTTATTCATTCTTGAGGTAATCGCTGCACAGATCACAGTGGGGCTGTGCTTATTACCGATGTCATTTTGTATAATAAGAACCGGGCGAATCCCGCCCTGTTCAGAACCTACTACCGGTCTTAGATCGGCATAATAAATGTCTCCACGTCTGATTATCACATTCTCACACTCCGTCAATTTATTTAAGTCTATTATTGACCTACTTTGACTCGTGTATTCACTTAAGTTTTTCCGCCGCATACCTTATCATATGATATGGACATGGAGTTGGTTATCACACCTTTAAAAAGGAGTTGTAACAATCGTTAAAATAATCTTTGGTTCCCACTACTTCACCGTGTTCCACATAGACCCTGGGCACCCGTTTGCTGATGTCACAGAGAATTTCATAATGAAAGCCACCGCACCGCTCGGCCAGTTCTTCCACGGTAATCTGTTCCTTTCCCTGTCTGCCGACCAAAACAACCTCATCCTCTTCTTGGACCCCCTGGATCGATGTGACATCAACCATAAACTGATCCATACACACCCTTCCAAGAATTTTAGCCCGCTGTCCCCTGATTAAGACCTCGCCTTTTCCAGATAAATTTCTGGGATAGCCATCTCCATATCCCACAGGGATTGTAGCCACTGTCATTTCCTGTTGGGCAGTAAATGTTCCACCATAGCTGACAGAAGTTCCAGGTCCGATTTTCTTTATGTAGGTAATGGTACTTTTTAATTCCATGGCAGGTTTTAACTTTACAGGTTCTTTTTTTACCTCTGTGGAAGGATACAACCCATAGATAGAAATTCCAGCACGGACCAGATGAAAATTAGCCTCCTGCAAATCAATAATTCCTGCACTGTTGGAACAGTGAAGGACTGGAATAGTGATTCCTCTTTCCCCCAGCATGTCTACAAATGCCTGGAATTTCTCAATCTGTGATCCCGTTGCTTTTTTATCCGTTTCATCTGCTTTTGCAAAATGAGTAAAGAGCCCTTCTGCATAAATTCCCGGCAGTCTGCAGATCTTTGCCGCTTCCTCCGCCGCTTCCTGCGTCACCGGATATCCAATCCGGCTCATACCAGTATCAAGTGCCAGATGAACCACCGCTTTCTTTCCTGCTTTTTCCGCCAGTTCAGAAAGGCGCATGGCCTTGTTCAGCTGAAATGCGGCAGAACTGATATCATAATCCACCAGAAGCTGATAGCCATCACAGGGAACCACTCCAAGAACCAGAATAGGCTTTGTGATTCCATGTTTTCTAAGTATGACGCCTTCTTCCACTGTGGCAACTGCATATCCCCACACATAAGGATCAATTGCCAGAGCCACAGGGACAGAACCATGACCATATCCATCGGATTTTACAACCCCGATCATCTTTGTATCCGGCTTTAAATTTGCTTTCATCTCTTCCATGTTGTACCGGATTGCATCTAAGTCTACTGCTTCATATACCCTTCCATATGTTTTCATGATTTATTCCCTCGTTCGCTCCTGCAATATTATACCAGTCTCATCTGCCAGTTCTCTGGCAAGAAGACTGTAATCTCCATATTTCTTCTTTCTCATATCCCCTGCCAGACCGTGAAGCCATACACCCAGAGCCGCTGCATCCGGCCCTTCCATTCCCATTGCCAGTAACCCGGCCAGAATTCCGGTCAGTACATCTCCTGCTCCTGCCTTTGCCATGGAACTGTTCCCGCTGCTGTTTACGTAGGTTCTCTGATCATTAAGGGCAGCAATGGTAACTGCATCTTTTAAGATACAGGTTATACCAAACCGGTCTGCATACTCTCTGGCTGTCTGAATGAGATGTTTTTTTATTAGTTCTACCGAGCTTCCGGTAAGTCTTGCCATCTCTCCCAGATGAGGGGTAATGATAATATTCTCCGTGTAATAACTGGTAAGCTCCGGATTATTGGCAATGGTATTCAGACCGTCAGCATCTACTATTACCGGAACATAGGCATTTACAAGAATGGATTCCACCAGATTTTTCACATAAGCATCCTGCCCCAGTCCCGGTCCCAAAACAATCACACTGGCCCACTCACACTGTTCAATCAAAAGCTGCTCAAAGTTCTCCGTTTTCCGTTCAGCATCTGATGACCGGTAAGAAACAATCACAGCTTCAGGAAGTAAGGTCTGCAAAATCTCCCTGTTTTCCTCCACAGTAAAGATCCGAACCAGGCCAGCACCAGTCCGATAGGCGGAAAGTGCACTTAAATAGGCAGCTCCACTCATGTTTCTGGAACCAGCTACCAGAAGAACTTTTCCAAAGCTTCCTTTATTGGAATAAGCCGGCCGTGGGGGAACCAGTGCCATGTCAGTCTCCTGGAATGTAAAATATTCTGTTTTTACATAATTCATACTTTCAGGAGGGAAACCAATATCCTCTACAATCACCCTGCCGCTGTATTCTTTTCCCGGGTACAGCATGGTACCAAGTTTTTCAAATCCGAATGTAACCGTTAAATCCGCGGGGATTGCAGTTCCCATAATCTGTCCGGTATTGGAGTGAATGCCGGAAGGAATATCCACTGCTATTGTAAATTCCGGTTTACACCTGTTTACAGATTTCATAATCTCCAGATGGGTACCAAGAATCTCCCTGTCAAGCCCTACGCCAAACAGCGCGTCAATGAGCAGACTGCAGGTTCCCAGGTTTTCCTCCATGCCTTCCATCACTTTTACTCCTGTTTTCTCTGCAATGGAAAGCTGGGTTAAATATTCACTGCTTCCTTTGTCCTTTTTTCCAGCAAGAATAACCAGAACATCATAACCGCTTATATGAAGCATTCTGGCAACAGCGATTCCGTCAGCACCGTTATTACCGCTCCCGCATAGCACCCACACCGGTTCTGTCTGTTTCACATGATTTACTGCTTCGTTAAAAACGGCCAGGGCTGCCCGCTCCATCAGTACCAGTGATGGGATACCAATTTGTTCTATGGTATATTGGTCAACCTGCTTCATCTGTTCTCCCGTTACCAGATATCTCATACTGCACCCGCCTTTCTCCATAGCAAACTACCGGCAGCAAAGAGGAGAAACTCCTCTTTGGCTGCCGGCAGGCATATTAACTGTTCCTTGCTGATTGTCTTTGCTTTTCATCAACCGAGTTATCCTGCATACTGCAGACCCGGTAAGACAGTCTCATCAGACTCTCTGATAAGTGTACATTCTCTACCACAACATCATCCGGCACCGTTAAGTCTGTATGAGCGAAATTCCAGATAGCCTTGATGCCTGCCCTTACAAGACGGTCTGCAATTTCCGGTGCCTTGGTCTTTGGTATGGTCAGGGCTGCAATCTGAACATCATTATCTTTTACAAACTGTTCCAGATCATCTACACTTCGGATCTCAATTCCACGAACAACCAGACCGATCAGACGTGGATTGATATCAAACATTCCTTTGATTAAAAAACCACGCTTTTCGAAATTTGCATAATTTGCAATCGCCTGTCCTAAATTGCCCGCACCAATAATCACTAAATTGTGCTGTCTGTCAATTCCTAATATCTTCGCTATCTCTGTATATAAGTATTTCACATTATATCCATAACCCTGCTGTCCGAATCCGCCGAAATTATTAAGATCCTGGCGTATCTGAGAAGCGGTCACTTTCATACGCAAACTCAGCTCATTAGAGGAAATACGTTCCACTCCATCCTCCATAAGCTCTCCCAGATGACGATAATACCTGGGAAGCCTGGCAATCACTGCTTTTGAAATTTCTTTATCTGCCACATCTTCACCTTCTTTTACTTAGAATTTTACTAACACCATTATAACTGCGTGATAAAATAATGTCAAACGAGTTTTACGATTGTATCCTTGAAAAATATATGGACCTATATTATACTGGTACTATTGTCCCAATTTATTCAGGAGGAAAGAAACCATGATTCTCTCATGCAGCAATATCAGTAAAGCATTTGGCACCAACGAAGTGATTAAACACGCTTCCTTTCATATAGAAGATCATGAGAAAGCCGCCATTGTAGGCATTAACGGAGCCGGTAAATCCACTTTGTTAAAGATGATTATCGGCGAGCTGGCATCCGATGAAGGAGCGGTGGTCATATCCAAGGGGAAAACCTTAGGCTATTTATCACAGCATCAGGATTTATCCGGAGACCGGACGGTCTATGAAGAAGTTCTGGAAGTGAAACGTCCCCTTATGGATATGGAAGCAAAAATCCGCAAACTGGAGCTGGATATGAAGCACGCCACTGGTGAGGAACTGGATGAGATGCTTACCGTTTACAGCCGCTTAAACCATGAATTTGAGCTGCAAAACGGCTACGCTTACCGAAGTGAGGTTACCGGCGTATTAAAAGGTCTTGGTTTTACAGAAGACGAATTCGGGAAGCCGGTATCTGCTCTTTCCGGCGGGCAGAAAACCAGGGTAGCCCTAGGACGCCTTCTCCTTACAAAACCAGACATCATCCTGCTTGATGAGCCTACTAACCATCTGGATATGGACTCCATTGCCTGGCTGGAGGGTTATCTGATTAATTATGACGGCAGCGTAATCATTGTTGCCCATGACCGATACTTTTTAAACCGTGTGGTAACAAAGATCATTGAGCTGGATAATGGCATTTTGTCCGTATATCAGGGTAACTATACGGAATACAGCAGCAAAAGAGCCATGATTCGGGAAGCCAAGATGAAGGCCTATTTAAACCAGCAGCAGGAAATCAGGCATCAGGAAGAAGTAATTACAAAATTAAAATCTTTTAACAGGGAAAAATCCATACGGCGGGCTGAAAGCAGAGAAAAGATGTTGGACAAGATCGAGTTGTTAGAAAAACCTACCGAGGTGAACGACGAGATGCGCATCCAGCTGGAACCTAACGTGATCAGTGGAAATGATGTTCTGACTGTAAAAGATCTGAAAAAATCATTTGGAGACAATCTCCTGTTTGACCACATCGGGTTTGAGGTTAAGCGTGGAGAACGGGTAGCCATTATTGGCGGCAACGGAACCGGGAAAACTACAATTTTAAAAATATTAAACGGCATACTGGCGCCCGATGAGGGAGAAGTTTCCTTAGGCTCCAAGGTACATATCGGATATTATGACCAGGAGCATCAGGTTCTCCATATGGAGAAAACTTTATTCGATGAACTTCAGGATACTTATCCATATATGAACAATACCCAGATCCGTAATATCCTGGCCGCCTTTCTCTTTACAGGAGATGACGTATATAAAAGGGTTAAGGATTTAAGCGGTGGGGAACGGGGACGTGTTTCTCTGGCAAAGCTTATGCTTTCTGAAGCCAATTTCCTGATCCTTGATGAGCCGACCAACCATTTGGATATCACCTCCAAGGAGATACTGGAAGGCGCCCTGGTCAATTACACCGGCACCGTGCTTTACGTATCCCATGACCGTTATTTTATTAATAAAACTGCCACACGAATTCTGGATCTGACCAACCAGACTCTTGTTAACTATATTGGTAATTACGATTATTATCTGGAAAAGAAAGATATTATGACAGGTCTTTTGACCCCGGTGGCCGAAGCTAAAGTTGTAACCGGCGAAGACACTTCCGGGATAAAGCTTGACTGGAAAGCACAAAAAGAAGAACAGGCAAAGATCCGCAAACGCCAGAACGAACTGAAAAAAACAGAAGAAGAAATTCATAAACTGGAAACCAGAGACGGGGAAATCGATGAACTTCTTGTAAAAGAAGAGATTTTCACAGATGTACCAAAACTTATGGAATTAAACCATGAAAAAGAGATGATCAGCAAACGTCTGGAAGAGCTGTATGAGCTTTGGGGTGAGCTGGCAGAATAAAGAAAGGGAAAGCTGTTTTTTGCAGCTTTCCCCTTGTTTTATTTGTCGTTTAAAAACTTCTGGTCTTTCATGGTTGGATAAACATCAGGGTAATAAACATTCTGATAAATTCCCGCGGTATATTTACTCCAGTTTCCTTCCTGCTGACGCCCCACTTCTTTTAGATAATCTTCCATCTCCATATCGTACTGGTCGATGGCTTCTTTCATTTCCTCTGTGTGATAAACTTCATTGTGGCGGAATGTGGAGAATGGAAGTCTTGGTTTCTTGTGTGATTCGTCTTTGGGATATCCCACTGCCAGGCCAACTGCCGGATAGGTATAGGGAGGAAGATTCAAAAGCTTTATGATTTCACCTGGATTTTTACGGACTCCGCCAATTGGTACAATCCCAAGATTCAGCGACTCTGCGGCTATAATTGCAGCGCCCATGGAAAGTCCTGCATCAAAGGTTCCTGCCATGGTTCCTTCCACACTCTCATGTATCACCTGAGTCAGCCCGTTTTTCTCAGCCGCAAGATTAGTTTTATAAAAATCCAGTACGAACAGTAGAAATACAGGTGCATCTTCCACCCATTTCTGGCCACCGGCCAGCTGGGCTATTTTCGCTTTCGTTTCTTTATCCTTAATTACTATTACTGAACTCTGCTGGCCATTAATCGAATTGGGCATGGACTGTGCAGCCCTTAGGATCTCGTCGATGATAACGTCATCAACCTCTTTATCCAGGAAACTTCTGATTGATCTGTGATTCTGAATTGTTCTTATAGTCTCATTCATATATATTACTCCTTTAATTTAAATAATTATTATTATAAAAAGTGCTGCAATTGCAGGCAACGCCTGTTTAAAAAATATAGTTTTCGATGAAGTCAGAGCTCCATATACCCCTGCGATAATCACACAGGAAAGAAAAAATATGGAAATTCTGTCTGCCCATATTCCTTCCCTCACAAGCAGGGACCAAATAAGACCTGCGGAAAGGAACCCATTATATAACCCCTGATTTGCCGCCATTACTCTTGTTTCCTCAAAAAATGACGGTTCAAAACCAGGTAACATCTTTTTTCCAGCTGTCTTCCAGGCAAACATCTCCATCCATAAAATGTATAAATGTTCTGCTGCAATCAATAGAACAACGATACGGGGTAATAGATCCATTCTCATTCTCCTTTTATATTGCTAAATTCAATTTTATTAAATATAATTTTATAATATTATATATTGATTAATTTGTCAACCATATTTTAAATTAAAAAAGCAGCGCTGAATTGGTATAATCTATATCAGACTATAAATGCCTGCTATAAAAATTATTCGTAATTCAACTCTGCCTGTATAATATCTTTTTTAATATCCTGGTCACTTCCGGGGCTTCTGCCTCCATCTCTGACCTGGTTGATGCACTTCCCAGATATGCTGCTGCCAGCTTTCCAAAATAAAATTTCATATCATCCGCATAGTAATCCGGTATGTAAACATATTCGTCCATCAAAGATTTATCCATGGATAAATCCGTCGCCTCCTGAAGCGTTCCCTTGTATAAGCCGTATTCATATCCGATATATTCGCAAAATGCTTCCGTGAGTTCAGACGGATTGCATATCTTTATTTTCTTATAAGCGGTATCCAGTGAATGGCCTACATAATAAACACCACTCCCAGTATTAGGTGCAGAAAAATACAGTTTGTCCGGATAATAAAGAATTTCCCAGCCCTGATCCGTAAAACGCTTCACCCACTCCCGTGGCAGATTCTTGGAGGCTTCTGTAAACCCTTCCTTTACTTCAGCAGAAACGGTAGTATTCTTTTTCTTACTTTCAATTATAATATCAAAATTTTTGTTTCTGTTTCCGGTTTCATCCATATAAAAAAGACCGACATACTGGTTCGCCGCCATCTGCCCGTTATCAAAGAAATAATACTTTCCTCCGGTTACATACTTATATCCGGAAGAAGTCATCTCACCCTTTGCAGAAAACCAGTACCAGCTTCCATCCTGGTCCTGAAACCAGCCTTTTTGCGGGGTACCATCTTCCTTGTAATAATGCCATTTTTCCTCTTCGTCGTTATAGCACCAGCCAAGCTGCAGCTCCCCGGTCTCGGCAAAGAGATAATCCATACCGCGGATGGTTGTCCAGTCTGTGCTCATATAACCATCAAAGCCAAAATAATACCAGCTTCCGTTAATCTTCTCCCAGCAGTTCTTTTTATAGGTTTCATCCTTTTTTATGTATCTCCAGCCTCCGGAATCTTCCTTCCACTGCCACTCTTTAGTGGCTTCCATAAGATTAATGGGGGTGCTTTGTTCCTGTCCATTATCTTCTGAAGCAAGGGAACTCATCATCCCTCCCATGCTCAGAAGGATCCCTGCTGAAATTACTACCAACCATTGTTTCCTCAAGGGTACCAAGCACTCCTTCCACGTTGTCTGTAATCTATTAAAAGTGTACTATAGATTGAGAGAAATGTACAGTTTTCAATATCTGAAGATTTTGTGAACATTTTCCAAACATTTCTTTCCAAATGTACTGTTTTGGGATATAATAAACCCAGTATAATTCTATCAGAAAGAGAGGTTTCTCCATGAAATGGAAACGCGCCCTGGCTATTGTCGGTCTGGTACTAATCTGTTCCCTTTATCTTATTGCACTGGTAGCCGCATTTTCTCATAGTGCAGAATCAAAGAAATGGCTGATGGCGGCTATCTATTCCACAGTAGTTATTCCTGCATTTATATATGCTGCACAGCTGGTTGTCCGGGTCATTAGACCCAATGATAATCATAACCATACTGATACCATAAAAAAAGAATAATTTATGTTTGTATAGGTATATTTGGGTATTTTACCGAAATCACTTGAAACTAAATAGAGAATTGACTATAATAGAAATATAAAGAGGAACAACCACCTCACACAAGAGGTTGCCTTTATTGAATAGACAGAATACCACCCAATACCGGTCAAAGTATACAAGGGTGGTTTTTCTGTACCCATTCCTGGGATTTATAGAAAAACTTTACTTACGATTATTATAAATAAAGGTAAGCAATGCAATAATGAACATGCCAAAAGCCATAAGGTCTTTAAAGTCAAAATTCATCTGCATCACCTCCCATCTTATGTAAAATGGAAGGCCAACTCCTTGTAATAACATGATTGTTCCCTATGAATATTCTATCACAAGAACTGATGTTCTGCAATCAAACTTTATATCATTGCAGCCGGACCCTGGTGCAGATTTAACCAGACAAAAATAAGCAGAGACAATAGGAAATAATCCTAATGCTCTGCTTATTTATTAAATCCTATCGATAAATAATATCATCTCTTCCCGGTCCATTGGAAACCATGGTTATGGGAGTTTCAAGCTCTTTCTCAATAAATTCAATATAGTTTCTGCAGTT
Source organism: Lacrimispora struthionigena (assembly GCF_048627165.1). NCBI lineage: Bacteria > Bacillati > Bacillota > Clostridia > Lachnospirales > Lachnospiraceae > Lacrimispora > Lacrimispora struthionigena. The sequence continues at coordinate 1,538,439 of NZ_JBMBWP010000001.1, read as the reverse complement.
TTCTGGCAGATCCTCGTATTTTTTAATTCCTCTAATCTCACATTTCCAGCCTGGAAGTGTGGTATAAACCGGTTTTGCCTTATTAAGCTCTATGGTATTTGGGAAATCTTTTGTAACTTTTCCATCAATCTCATATCCGATACAAACAGGAAGTTCATCCAGATAACCAAGTACATCCAAAACAGTAAGTGCTGCTTCGGTAGCTCCCTGAATTCTGCAGCCATATCTGGAAGCCACTGCATCAAACCATCCCATGCGTCTCGGTCTTCCTGTCGTTGCGCCATATTCGCCGCCATCACCGCCGCGGCGTCTTAACTCGTCTGCCTCGTCTCCAAAGATCTCGCTGACAAATGCGCCAGCACCAACTGCACTGGAATATGCCTTTACTACTGTGGTAATGTTCTTGATTTCATATGGAGGAATGCCTGCTCCAATTGCACCGTATGCTGCCAGTGTGGAAGAAGAGGTAACCATAGGATAGATTCCGTGATCGGTATCCTTTAAAGATCCCAGCTGTCCTTCCAGCAAAATATTTTTACCTTCCTTAATTGCATTATGAAGATAATTGGAAACATCGCAGACAAACGGTTTTACCATCTCGCGATACTCAAGTAAAGTCTTAAATAATTCTTCCGGATCAATGGCTGGTTTGTGATATAAATGTTCCATTAAAACATTCTTCATCTCACAAACGCGTTCCACCTTTTCCTTTAATGACTCTTCATCAAACAGTTCGCATACCTGGAAACCGATTTTTGCGTATTTATCTGAATAAAATGGTGCAATCCCTGATTTTGTGGAACCAAAGGACCGTTTTCCCAGACGCTCTTCTTCATACTGATCAAACAGAATGTGATATGGCATCAGAATCTGTGCACGGTCAGAAACCAGAATAGCCGGCTTTGGAACTCCTTTGCTCACAAGATCATTCACTTCCTTAATTAAATAAGGGATGTTTAATGCCACGCCATTGCCGATAATGCTGGTTGTGTGGTTGTAGAAAACACCTGATGGCAGAAGGTGAAGGGCAAACTTGCCATAATTGTTGATAATGGTATGCCCGGCATTGCTTCCTCCCTGATAACGGATAATAATATCGGACTCCTTTGCCAGCATATCTGTGATTTTACCTTTTCCTTCATCGCCCCAGTTGGCGCCTACGATTGCTCTTACCATTCGATTAATCCTCCTATGAGTGAAAAAATACCTTTTACTTCCCTATGATAGCGCAAAGACTCACATAAGTAAAGTCAATATTATTTATATTTGGCATAAGTTTAGCTTATATCATCAATCATCAGTTTCAGAATCTTCTTCCCAGCAGGAGAAATGGGAGTCTTACTGTCTGTAATTATTGCAAACTGCCGTCCTGGCATGGGCTCTTCAAACTGCAGTTCTATCAGGTTACCTTTCTCAAGCTCCATTTGGGCAAATCCAGACATCACACAGCCAATTCCTAAATTCCGCATGGCAAACTGAACGATCATATCGCTGGTAGAAAGTTCGAATTCCGGCTCCACCTCCACTTCCCGCTCTTTTAAGAACTCATCCATAAATGTCCGTGTGCTGGTATTCTTCTCCAAAAATATACAGGGAAGTTCCTTCAGGATATCATAACTGAGTTTTTTCCCTTCCAGATGCTTAAACTTCTCGCCTGCAATAAAAACATTGCGGACTTCCTTTACAGGAGTACTTTTCACCTCGTTCCTTGCTTCAAAGGGAGTACTGACCACACCGAAATCAATCTTTCCTTCATATAGAAAGCGAAGTGTTTCTGGTGTGGGGCCATTGGAAACCGTTACTTTAATTCCCGGATAAAGTTCATGAAATTTTTCCAGATAAGGGAGTAAATAAAACTGAAGTGTCATATCACTTGCTCCTATGCGTACCTCACCGGTCTCTAAATCCCGCATCCGTCTTAACATATTTTCCCCGTGCCAGATGCTCTCTAAACCGGATTTAACATAATCAAATAAAAATTCTCCTTCTCTGGTCAGCTTTACTCCTTTTGACAGCCGCATAAAAAGCTGGCAGTCCAATGACTGTTCCAGCTGCCGGACTGCCTGGCTGACTGCCGGCTGGGAGATGCAGAGTTTTTCTGACGCCAGTGTAATACTGCCTAAGGTTGCCACATAATAAAAAACTTTATAATATTCCAGACTACTGCTCATCGTTCCTCCTTGCACACAAAAAACTGCAGACAGACTCATTAATAAAGATCAGTCTGTCCGCAGCTTTCTTATACATTGATTTCTGCTGTCATACCAAGAAGTTCCTGGTTGTCCTTAAGAAGAGGACGAATTACCTCATCAAGGTATATGGTAACCTGAGCCGGGGCGCAGCCTACATATTTTTTAGGATCCATGCTTTTTTTCAGTTCTTCTAATGTAAGATTAAATGATGGGTCTGCTGCAATGAGTTCCAGCAGATTATTATCAAGTCCGTTTACTTTCACATTCTTTCCGGCTTCCATGGAAAGCTCCCTGATCCGCTCATGGAGTTCCTGTCTGTCGCCGCCTGCTTTTACCGCATCCATCATGATGTTTTCTGTGGCCATGAAAGGAAGTTCCGCCATCATATGCTTTTCAATGACCTTGGGATAAACCACAAGACCATCAACCACATTCAGATAGAGATCCAGAATTCCATCTATTGCAAGAAAGCCTTCCGGCACACTCAGACGTTTGTTTGCAGAGTCATCCAGTGTCCGTTCAAACCACTGAGTGGAAGAAACAAGCATGGGATTCATCACATCTGCCATAACGTAATTGGACAGGGAAGCGATTCTCTCACTTCTCATGGGGTTTCTCTTATAAGCCATGGCTGAAGAACCGATCTGGCTCTTTTCAAATGGCTCTTCCACCTCTTTTAAATGCTGGAGAAGGCGGATATCATTGGAGAACTTATGAGCGCTCTGAGCAATACCAGCCAGAACGTTGACCACACGGCTGTCCACTTTCCGGGAATAGGTCTGACCCGATACCGGGTAACACCCCTTATATCCCATCTTCTCAGCAATCATGGCATCCACTTTTCTCACTCTGTCCATGTCTCCGTCAAACAGCTCTAAAAAGCTGGCCTGGGTTCCGGTTGTTCCCTTGGAACCAAGAAGGCGTATGGAATCAAGGAGATAATCCAGATCCTCCAAATCCATGGTAAGATCATGGAGCCATAACGTAGCTCTCTTACCTACAGTCGTAGGCTGGGCAGGCTGAAAATGGGTAAATGCAAGAGTTGGTAAATCCTTATAGCTATCTGCAAACTTTGCCAGCTCAGAGATTACATTAATCAGTTTTTTCCGTACCAGCACAAGTGCTTCTGTCATAACAATAATATCTGTATTATCACCCACATAACAGGAGGTGGCTCCAAGATGAATAATGCCTTTTGCCTTGGGACACTGGACTCCATATGCATATACGTGAGACATTACATCGTGGCGGACTTCTTTTTCCCGCTGTATGGCTACCTCGTAATTTACATCATCCTGAAACGCCTTCAGTTCCTCTATCTGTTCTTCCGTAATAGGAAGTCCAAGTTCCTTTTCTACTTCTGCCAGTGCAATCCACAGTTTTCTCCAGGTCTTAAATTTCTTATCAGGAGAAAAAATGTACTGCATCTCCTTGCTGGCATAACGCTCAGACAGCGGGCTTTGGTAACGATCTGTCATGTTATTTTCATTCCTCCTTGGGTTTCGTTGTAGAGCTATTTTATCATAGTTTCTTTATTATGGGAAGAGCAGTCAGGGACTGTCTTCCGGTTATGCAGCGCAAACCGGCCTGACAGCCCCTGATTTTTAAGTCATATTATCTGCTGTATTCACCGCGTATATCTTCTTTCGGCGGTTCAATGGGATAGTTTCCACTGAAGCATGCCGTACAGATGGGCAGTCCTTCCGCCATCTCATTCAGACGTTCTATATTTAAATAAGACAGGGAGTCTGCTCCAAGAAGATCCCGTATCTCGTCAATGCTTCTGTTATGGGCGATCAGCTGATCTTCATCTGGAATATCCGTTCCGAAATAACAGGGGTGTAAAAAGGGCGGCGCACTGATCCGTACATGAACCTCTTTGGCACCGGCCTCCCGAAGCATGTTTACAATCAGGGCACTGGTAGTTCCCCTGACTATGGAATCATCAATCATGATTACCCGTTTTCCCACAACTGCTTCCTTAAGTACGTTTAACTTGATTCTCACCGATGATTCCCGGTAGCTCTGCTTTGGCTTAATAAAAGTCCTGCCTACATAGGAATTCTTCACAAATGCAGTTCCATAAGGAATTCCTGACTGAAGAGAATATCCGAGGGCTGCTGCATTACCGGATTCCGGAACTCCCACAACAACATCTGCCTCTACCGGTGAATCCACAGCCAGCGCACGGCCTGCACAAAGCCTGGAATGATAGACACTCACTCCGTCAAATACGCTGTCTGGCCTTGCAAAATAAATATATTCGAATACACACCTGGCCTCTTTGGATTTTTCTTTAAAGCAGAGGCTTGTGTCTGAAACAATTCCGTCTTTTGTTATAGTTACTATTTCGCCAGGCAGAACATCACGGACAAATTCCGCACCTATTGTGTCGAGGGCGCAGCTTTCTGATACAATGATGTAAGAATTATCCCGTTTCCCAATGCACAATGGCTTAAATCCGTATGGATCCCTGGCTCCGATCAGCTTACGGGGACTCATAACAACCAGGGAATAAGCTCCCACGATTTTTTTCATTGCATTGGCAACTGCTGCCTCGACAGAAGGGGTCTTAACCCGTTCTCTGGCAATATGATACGCGATTACCTCGGAATCAATTGTAGTCTGAAAAATCGCACCGCTGTACTCTAATTCTTTGCGAAGCTCCGGCGCATTCACCAGATTTCCGTTATGAGCCATGGCAAGAGTACCTTTTACATAATTAAGAACAAGAGGCTGGGCATTTTCCCGTGTACTGCTACCTGCCGTTGAATAACGAACATGGCCTACTCCGATATTTCCATGAAGACCTTCCAAAACCTCGGGAGTAAAAACTTCGTTACATAATCCCATCCCCTTATGCGCACTTACTTTTCCTTTCGGACCTTCGGTATCACTGACAGCAATTCCGCAGCTCTCCTGTCCTCTGTGCTGTAATGCAAACAGACCGTAATAAATGGTGGAAGCAACGTCGTCTCCGTCAAAATCATAGATGCCCAAGACGCCGCACTCCTCATGTAACTCTTCTTCTATATTGAAGTTCAATTCGTTACTCATGAAATATCTACCCTCTCTGTGCTGTTTACTGAATTCCAAGACGGCGGAATATCTCCTCATATGCGTCTTCCACACCGCCTAAATCTCTGCGGAAGCGATCCTTATCCAGTTTTTCGTGAGTATCCTTATCCCACAGTCTGCATGTATCAGGAGAAATCTCGTCGGCAAGAATAATCTGTCCGTGATAACGGCCAAACTCGATCTTAAAGTCAATAAGATCAATATTTAAAGTGTCAAAATACTCCATGAGAACTTCGTTTACTAAAAACGCATACTTTGTAATGGCATCAATCTCTTCCTGTGTCGCAAGATTAAGAGCCAGAGCGTAATAATCGTTAATAAACGGATCTCCCAGGTCATCATTTTTATAGCTGAATTCAAGAGTCGGACAGGCAAACTTAATTCCCTCTTCCATACCCATCTTTTTTGCAAAACTACCTGCAGAATAGTTTCTGATGATTACCTCAAGAGGAACGATCTCTACTTTTTTTACTGCAGTCTCACGGTCGTTTAACTCTTCAACCAGATGAGTCGGAACACCTTTGGCTTCTAATTTTTTGAAAACGAAATTAGTCATACGGTTGTTGATTGCACCTTTTCCAACAATGGTACCCTTTTTAAGACCATTGAAAGCTGTGGCATCATCTTTATAAGAAACAATTAACACGTCCGGATCTTCAGTAGTATAGACCTTCTTTGCTTTTCCCTCATACAGCATTTCTTTTTTCTCCACGGTATCCACCTGTCCTTTTCTGAATTAATTTATAAGTTTTTCAAATAAAACTATGGTGTTTCAGTAGAAATTATAATACAGTGAAAATTGGATTGCAACTGGTTTTATTATTATAAATACTAATGATCAATATACATGTCTGTTTCTCAATGTGATTCGTTCAGGATCTGACGCTCCACTTTCTGCCATAATTTTAATTCCCCTTCTTTTAAATCCAGCAGAACCCCACGTTCTTTTATTTCCCCCTCCGTTCCTTCAAAAGAAGAAATTTCAGTAATTGCTTCTTCCATGATCTCATCGTTCACTGTATATATTTTTACCAGCTCTCTGCATATTCGGTCTCTTTCACTGGGAAAGAACAAGGCTGCTTCAATAAACAGGCAGCAATACAAAAGATAACGCAATCTGCTGCGACTTTTCTCGCGGTTAAATGCCCATTTCAAACTTCTCCATGGCTTCTTTTTTTTATTATATTGCAGTACGCGATAATTTTTTAAAATATAATTCATAAACAAGCTCCTGACTGATAAAAGGCATAGCATAAAGGGGAACGGAAGAAAAACAGGAATACAAATCAATAGAATTTAAGATGTGTGTCTGATCTGATTATATACGAAAGTAAAAAAAGCTTCAAGCATAATTTTATGCCGAAGCTTTTTGTTAAAGATTATTTTGCTGCTTTAGTAGTTTCTGTAGTAGGCTGACCATTACTTTCACCGGTAATTTTATCAACGCCTTTTTCAACGCTCTTTACAGCATCATTGACAACACCTGTGCTTTCCTTGCCCTCATCAGCCTTTGTTGCTCCGGCTGTTGTTGTCTGCGCTTTTGTACCCGCTGCAGTGGTTGTCTGTGTGGTTGTCGTTCCTGCTTTTGTTGTTCCGTCAGTTCCCTTGGTTGTACCGCATGCTGTCAGACACATAACTGACATAATAACAAGAATCGCAAATAAATATGGTTTTATCTTTTTCATAATACTTCTCCTTTCATGTTCTATGCTTAGTATGTGTCAAGGAGAAATGAATTATAGTGGAAAATTTTGTAAAATCAGGATTCTATCACATCTTTCATGGTATAAAGTCCCGGTTTTTTCCCTGCTAAAAATTTGGCAGCAGAAACTGCTCCTCTTGCAAAAATAGCTTTAGAATACGCGGTATGCTGGAAGGTAACAACTTCATCTGTTCCGGCAAAAATCACATCGTGTTCTCCTACAATGGTGCCGCCGCGAACAGCAGAAATTCCAATTTCTTTTTTATCCCTTGCTTTTCTTACCTGGCTTCTGTCATAAACATAATGGAATTCCTGATCCATCGCCTCATTAATGGAATCTGCAAGGGCAAGTGCTGTTCCACTGGGGGCATCCAGTTTCTTGTTGTGATGTTTTTCTAAAATTTCAATATCAAAACCAGCGCCGGCAAGAACAAGCGCAGCATCCTTTATAAGCTTCATTAACAGATTAACGCCCAGGGACATATTGGCAGACCGAAGCACCGCTACCTGTCTGGATGCCTCTTCAACCAGCTTTACCTGATCCTCAGTAAGTCCCGTTGTGCATAAAACTACCGGAATCTGCTTTTCAATACTGTAATGAAGGAGACCCTCCACAGCTTTAGCAGAAGTGAAATCAACGATTACATCCGCTTCTACATCACAGGACTCTAAAGAAGAAAATACCGGATACGGATTTTCTTTCGTCATGTTGGGATCGATACCGGCAACAATTTCTATATTATTCTCTTCCGCTGCAATACCGGAAATGACCTGTCCCATGGCCCCGTTACAGCCGTGCATTATCATCTTAATCATGATTTCCTCCATATGTATAGCATATACTTCTTATAAAATTCCATACTCTTTCATGGCAATTTTTAAATTTTCCTGATTTTTTTCTTCCATTTCAGTTAACGGAAGACGCATTGGTCCTGCCTGTCTTCCCATGAGATTTAACGCTGCTTTTACAGGAATGGGATTAACTTCACTAAATAACGCATTAATTAATGGGATAGCTTCCAGCTGAAGTCTCGCGCTGCGCTTTACATCACCGTCAAAATACGCCTGGCAGATCTCATGTGTCTTTGCAGGAGCAACATTGGATAAGACAGAAATAACTCCTTTTCCGCCTAAAGACATCATGGGAACAATCTGATTATCATTGCCGGAATAAACATCTGCTTTCCCATCTGTCAGACTCATTAAATCAGCAATGGCAGAAAAGTCGCCGCTGGCCTCTTTCACGCCTAAAATATTAGGAACAGTAAGACAGAGATCTGCAATGGTCTCAGCTTTTATGGTTACACCGGTTCTGCCCGGGATATTATATAGAAGAATCGGAATATTCACAGCATCTGCCACAGCTTTAAAATGAGCCTTTAATCCGTTCTGTGTCGCTTTATTGTAATACGGAGATACCAGAAGAAGACCATCCGCACCCAGCTTTTGTGCTTCCACAGACAGATAAACAGCTGTATCCGTGCAATTAGAACCAGTTCCGGCTATGACTGGAATTCTTTTCTTCGTTACCTCACATACGTATCTGATTACATCCAGATGTTCCTCATGAGTCATGGTAGATGCTTCGCCAGTGGTTCCACATGCAACAATCGCATCGGTTCCCTCCGCAATCTGCTCCTCTACCAATTTTTCAAGTACCTCATAATTAACAAGTCCGTTTTCCTGAAATGGTGTTACAAGCGCTACTCCTGCGCCTTCAAAAATTGCCATGGTCTTATCCTCCTGATTCTTTATCGTTATACATAGTAAACTTCTAAGGGCCCTTTGATACTCTGCTCTTCCTGTCAAAACGAAAAAACAGAGCTGACAACAGGGTCAGCTCTTAAAGTCCAGAATCTGGTAATCTCATCTTTCTTTAAGTAGCTCCCCATCCATACGGATGACAGTCATATGGCTCTTAACCATATGCCCAGAACAGATATGTTCAGGCCATACCGTTCTTCGGCGTCTCTTCCTTTCCACTGTCCTCCTCTGTACCTGATACATCGGACAATATACTGATAAGCAACGCAACCTCTACTCTATTATGTATGTTACCATACTAACATTATTATTTTGTATTGTCAACTTTAACATGATTGATTTCCAGAATACTGTCTACATAAGGTTCTATCTCTTTTGAAAATACCTTACCGGTTAATACGACTTCCATCTCATCCACTTTAGCCTGAAGAAGTTTTATGAGTTCTCCCGCTTCTACAATACCCTGGTCCAAAAGTCCAAGAATTTCATCCAGGATCAGCATATCGCATTCTCCTGTAGACACTACTTTTCTGGCAAAATTAAGACCATTGCGGATATTCATACGTTCCTCTTCCTGCCGTTCCATGGACAGATTCTCAAATAATCCATCGCACTTTTCAAACCGGAAGATCTTCATCTCCGGTTCCAGTCTTTTCATAATCTCCAGAGATCCCCGTCCCTGACAGCCTTTCAAAAACTGAATCATGATGACAGTTCTGTTCTTCGTCAGAGCCTCGATTCCCATGCCGAGTGCAGAAGACGTCTTGCCTTTCCCTTCCCCGCATATAACCTGTATCGTACCTCGATTCATCTTTCAGCACCTCATAACAGCTAAAAAGCAATTATTTACTTATTATGTTAGAACCTGCTTATCGTATCATATATTTAATATTTTTTCAAGTTTTCTTATTATTTCCTTAACATATTAATAATATTTTATTCAGAGCACTCCAACTTGCTGACCGATACCTCGTAAGCCACTCTTTTTTCACATTCCGTATCCGTAAGCTTTTTGGTATACTCTCTGCTCTGAACTCTTCCCCAGACTTTAACTCTGGTGCCTACTGTAAAACCAGAAGCATATCTTGCATTTCTTCCCCATGCGATACAGGGTATGTAATCGGACTTTCCATAAGGGCGGTTCACTGCAAGAAGCAAATCTGCAATTTCCCTGCCTAACGGGGTTTTTCTGTAAATGGGTGCTTTGCAGATATATCCATCCAGAAAAATTTGATTGGTTTTTGTGTAATCTGTAAACTCTTCCATAAAATGGATCTCACGGACAAATACGGAAAGTACAAGGCGGTTCTTTGTTCCTTCATGACGATTATAGGAACGGAACTGACCAACCGCTTCTATGGTACAACTTTCGTAATTTCCTTCCACGTCGATGAGACGCTCGGAGATCATTAACGGAATCACGTCTGCCTGATCACTGAGACGGTTTACCGCAATGTCCACCATATAGAATCCTTCTCCAAATACCTCATGGCTGAAGGTGAAGCCGGAGACAATCTCTCCGATAACGCTTACTTTGTTGTTTTCAATCATTTTTTCTGACATAGTATTTCTCCTCTTCTTTCACTAATTTGCTAATATGCTTCACAGCTAATATTAAATTTATGTGGCAGAATACATGAAAATGATAAAAAGCATACCAAAAATATCGACAGAAGGAGGCAGAATGCACAAAAAATAACAGAGAATGCTGACTGATCGGCGATATTTCGGCGATCTACGTCAGCATTCTCCTGTTTATAACAATTTATACTAAAGATTTTTTATTCTGAGAAGTACGTTTTCTGATTGTTGGATCCAGAATTTTCTTTCTGATTCGAAGGCTTACCGGGGTGATCTCCAACAGCTCATCAACATCAATAAAGTCAAGAGACTGCTCTAAGCTCATCTCCTTTGGAGGGCTGAGTTTTAAAGCGTCATCTGCTCCGGAAGAACGGGTATTGGTCAGTTTCTTTGCTTTACAGATATTAATTTCAATATCTTCTGCCTTGGGGTTCTGTCCGATTACCATACCGGAATATACCTTCACTCCAGCTCCAATAAACAGAATTCCTCTCTCCTGGGCATTGTAAAGACCATAGGTTATGGATTCTCCTGATTCATAAGCAATTAAGGATCCGGACTTTCTATAAGACAATTCACCCTTAAACGGTGCATAATCATCAAATGTAGTATTCATGATTCCGTTGCCCTTGGTGTCTGTCATAAATTCACCGCGGTAGCCGATTAATCCTCTGGATGGAATGGAAAATTCAAGTCTTGTATATCCGCCGTTAGCCGGACTCATACCCTGAAGTTCACCCTTACGGCCTGTAAGCTTCTGAATAACAGCTCCGGTAAACTCTTCCGGTACATCGATATAAGCGATTTCCATTGGTTCCAGTTTTCTGTTTCTTTCGTCATAATGATACAAAACTTCTGCTTTACTTACTGCAAATTCAAAGCCTTCCCGTCTCATATTCTCAATCAGAACAGATAAATGAAGCTCTCCTCTACCGGAAACCTTAAAGCAGTCCGGAGATTCTGTCTCCTCCACACGAAGGCTGACATCTGTATTTAATTCGCGGAATAAACGTTCTCTTAAATGACGGGAAGTGATAAATTTACCTTCCTGACCTGCAAGAGGGCTGTCATTTACCATGAAATTCATGGCGATTGTTGGTTCAGAAATCTTCTGGAATGAAATGGCTTCCGGGTTTTCTACAGAACAGAGAGTATCACCAATATGGATATCTGCAATACCTGAAATGGCTACAATGGCACCAATTCCTGCTTCCTGTACTTCTACCTTATTAAGGCCCTCGTATTCATACAGCTTACCAACCTTAACCTTACGGAATTTGTCAGGATCATGATGATTGACAATGACGCATTCCTGGTTAACTCTGATTTTGCCGTTATCTACTTTACCAACTCCGATTCGTCCCACATACTCATTATAATCGATGGTACTGATTAAAAGCTGGGTTGAAGCTTCCGGATCACCTTCCGGTGCAGGAATGTGGTCAATGACTGTCTGGAATAAAGGAGCCATGTCAACGCCTTCATCTTCAAGCTGTTTTTTTGCAAATCCAGCTTTTGCTGAAGCATAAAGGAATGGACAATCCAGCTGCTCTTCACTAGCGTCAAGATCCATAAGAAGCTCTAACACTTCTTCTTCTACTTCTTCCGGTCTTGCTTCCGGTCTGTCAATTTTATTGATACAGGCTACCACAGAAAGTCCTAATTCCAGTGCTTTTCTTAATACGAACTTGGTCTGGGGCATAACACCTTCATAAGCGTCTACTACCAGAATAACTCCGTTAACCATCTTTAATACACGCTCTACTTCTCCGCCGAAATCTGCATGTCCAGGAGTATCAATAATGTTAATCTTTGTATCTTTGAAATGAACTGCCGTATTCTTGGATAAGATGGTGATTCCGCGCTCTCTTTCAATATCGTTGGAATCCATAACGCGTTCTACCACTTCCTGATTCTCACGGAACACACCGCTCTGCTTTAACAGGGCATCCACAAGCGTAGTTTTACCATGATCGACGTGGGCAATGATTGCCACATTCCTGACGTCTTCTCTTTTCATCTTCATAAATGTACTCTTCTTTCTGTTATTCAAGCATAATACAGGTAATTCACTCCCATATCATAAAAAACTAAGGACCTGCTATGCCCTTAGTTTCATCTACATTATCACGATTTATTAGTATAACACCTGAAATATAATATTGCAAGATTTTTTTTATTTTATGCAAAACTATGATCCTTCGGGAAACAATAAGACTTCTTTTTCATGGATACCAAAAAATACGCAATCGCCTGTCTCAAGATTTGCTTTCCCACCGGTAGCCTCCGTTATGTCTGCCTGAAGCTTTAAAACTTCCTCATCAGGCACCAGCACCGTGAGCATGACATGATCTGTATATTCACTGTTTAACGTAGTAATATTTGACTGGCCCAAGAGATACTGTATTTTTCCCACTCCATTATAATCTGTGTCAATAATAAGTTTTTTTGCCGGTACCAGCTTAAGAACCGTGCATGACTTAAGGCCTTCCTTTACCGCTGCGGAATAAGCTCTTACAAGACCTCCCGTACCAAGAAGGGTTCCTCCGAAATAGCGGGTAACTACCACGCAGAGATTCACGATCTCCTCCCCTTCCAGAACATCAAGCATGGGCTTTCCGGCAGTCTGACTGGGTTCTCCGTCGTCACTGCAGCGCTTCCCTTCCCCATTCTCACCCAGAATCCAGGCATAACAGTTATGACTGGCATCCCAGTACTTTTTTCTTATTTCCTCTATAAACGCCTGAGCCTCTTCTTCTGTTTTAACAGGTCGGAAGCTGGCTATAAAACGGGATTTCTTTTCAACAATTTCTCCCGTACCTTCTTTGTATAATATTTTATAGGCTTTTCTCATACGCATCCTCATTTCTTCTATATAAACAATCCTCTCCCATTATATCTAAAATAAGGTGCAGGATCAAGGTTCCATGTATAAATGGATAAATTTGTTCCAAAAATGGTAAGTGTTGAATTGCACGACAATTTTTGGTATAATGAACCGGTAAAGGAGGTTTCCCATGAATTACGGCAAGCAAGCGACAGAGAGAAAGATCAAATCTGCCAATTCAAAAGCGAGGAAATACACCACAAAGGTTTTTCTTGCCTTTTTAAAAAGTCTGTTTATCCTATGCCTGTTTGGAAGCATTGTGGCTGCAAGCGTCTTATTAGGCATGGTAAAGGGAATCATAGACAATGCTCCTGATGTGGACATCTCAACCATTGTTCCCAACGAATATGCCACTACCGTTTACGACAGTGCGGGCAATGTCACCGAGACCCTGGTAACTGCAGGTTCAAACAGAGAGGAAGCCACTTACGAGGAACTTCCTAAAAATCTGGTCAATGCTTTTGTTTCTTATGAGGATTCCAGATTCTGGGAACATAACGGAATCGATCTGCGCTCCATTATGAGAGCGGTAAGAGGTGTACTGACCGGCGATTCCACAGCCGGAGGAGGAAGCACCATTACACAGCAGCTGATCAAAAACAGTGTGTTTGGCGGAGGTATGGAAAAAAGTTTTGGAGAACGTCTGGAACGAAAGTTTCAGGAATGGTTTCTGGCCATTAAGCTTGACGGTGTTATGTCAAAGGAACAGATCATTACCAACTACTTAAACACCATAAACTTAGGCAACAATACCCTGGGCGTCAAAGTGGCTGCCAAGAGATATTTTAACAAAAATGTATCGGATCTGACTTTATCAGAATGTGCAGTTTTAGCAGGAATCACACAAAACCCATCTAAATTTAACCCCATATCCGGTCAGAAGAATAACGCAGACAAGCAGAAGGTCATCCTTCAATACATGCATGATCAGGGATATATTACAAAGGAAGAGGAAGACCAGGCTCTTGCAGATGACGTCTATTCCCGAATCCAGAATGTTGACACTGCAACCAAGGAAACTGCTTCTCCTTACAGTTATTTTACAGACAAACTGGTGGAAGAAGTTATCACTTCCATGAAAGAAAAGTTAGGCTATACCGATACTCAGGCTCATAATATGCTATACAGCGGAGGTCTCTCCATCTATACAACACAGGATCCTGGAATCCAGACCATTGTAGATGAAGAAATCAATAATCCGGAAAATTATACTGCAGCACGCTATTCCATCGAATACCGGCTGTCCGTCACTCACAAGGATGGAACAACCACCCACTACTCCGAAGAAAATGTCAAGCGCTATCACAAGGAGATGGGGGATAACGGCTATGATGGCTTATATAATAACGAAGAAGCGGCGGATGCAGATATACAGGGGTATAAAAGCTATCAGCTGAAAGAAGGAGATACCATAATTGGAGAAAGCCTTCATAAAACCCTGCAGCCTCAGGCATCCTTTGTCATTATGGATCAGAAAACAGGAGAAGTAAAAGCAATTAACGGAGGACGGGGACAGAAACTGGCCAGCCTGACATTAAACCGTGCCAGCAATACCTATCGTCAGCCAGGTTCTACCTTTAAAATCCTCACCGCATTTTCTCCGGCTCTGGACACCTGCGGTGCCACCCTGGGATCGGTTTATTATGATTCAGTTTACACAATTGGTAATAAAACTTTTTCCAACTGGTACAGTTCCGGATATCAGGGATACTCAAGCATCCGTGACGGTATCGTTTATTCCATGAATATCGTGGCTGTGCGCTGCCTGGTTGAAACAGTGAAGCCCCAGCTGGGTGTAGAGTACGCTAGGAACTTTGGAATCACTTCCCTGACTGACACCGATTACAATCCGGCTCTTGCACTGGGAGGAATCACAAAAGGCGTTTCAAACTTAGAGCTTACCGGCGCTTTTGCCACCATTGCCAACGGCGGAGTCTATACAAAACCGGTCTTTTTCACCAAGATCCTGGATCACGACGGCAAGGTTTTAATTGATAATACACCCGAGACCCATCGTGTTTTAAAAGACTCCACTGCATTTCTCTTAACCGATGCAATGGCAGCTTCCATGGAAAGCAGCCGGAAATTTTCCAGTTCCGGTCCCAGTTCCACCAGCCCTGCTGCTAAAATACCGGGAATGTCCGCTGCCGGTAAAAGTGGTACTACCACAGCCAACAACGATATCTGGTTTATAGGTTATACCCCCTACTATACTGCCGGTATCTGGG
Source organism: Lacrimispora struthionigena (assembly GCF_048627165.1). Classification (NCBI taxonomy): domain Bacteria; kingdom Bacillati; phylum Bacillota; class Clostridia; order Lachnospirales; family Lachnospiraceae; genus Lacrimispora; species Lacrimispora struthionigena. The sequence goes on along the minus strand of NZ_JBMBWP010000001.1, from coordinate 1,523,007 downwards.
CTGGATGCGACGATAACCAGAAACTGACGAAGCAAAACGGAGGTGCCTCCTTCCACAAGGCAATCTGGCGCAAGATCATGACCAGAATCCATGAAGGAAAGCCAGACCCTGGTTTCCCCATACCTGACAGTATAGAAACGGCTCAGATCTGCCGAAAATCCGGCAAACTGGCAGTGACCGGCGTCTGTACAGAAGATCCCAGAGGCAATGCTGTTTATACAGAATACTTTGCAAAGGGAACGGTACCCACAGACGTATGTAACAATCACGTAAGAGCAACCGTATGTTCCGTATCCCATCAGCTGCCCACTCCTTATTGTCCGGAACGGACAACTGCCGTATTTATGGTTCTTCCAAACGGCGAGACAGGTCAGACAGATGATTCCAAATACGCAATGCCTGGATATTGCACTATTCATTCAGCAAATTCCATTACCATACCTCCAGGCAGTTATCCTTACGAAGATGAGACATCTCCCCAGCAATACGCACCGGGCTACATTCCACAAAATCCCGGCGCAACTAAACCCATTTATCCCTGGCAAGATTATTGATTAAAAAAAAGAAGGGCATCAAACCTTAAAACAGGTCTGATGCCCTCTCCTTATATAAAAAAATCAGCTTTTCATTTTGGGCTTGAATATAATGGATCCCAGATATCCAAAAATCAAAGCACCGGAAATCCCCACTGCGCTTGCAGTAAATCCACCTTTAAACACTCCCAGAAAACCGTCCTCTCCCATGCTCTTTAAGACGCCTTTCCACAGAGAATTGCCAAATCCCAGCAGAGGAACCGTTGCTCCTGCTCCTGCCCAGTCACTAAAGGGCTGATAGATTCCAAGAGCTCCAAGAATGCTTCCGATTACTACTAAAAGCACCATAATCCGCCCGGGCATCAATTTGGTATTGTCCATCACAACCTGAACCACTGCGCAGATTGCTCCGCCTACCAAAAATGCTTTTACAAATTCCATAGCGTTCTCCTTTCCAGATCAGTTGTCTATATGCTCGATCATAACTCCATGAGCAATACCAGGAATAGTTTCTCCTTCGTTAAAGCTTACTGTGGACAGCAGTGCACCAGTTGGCACAAAAAGAACTCGCTTCCACGTTCCATCCTTGATTTTTGGTAATATATAAGAACAGAGCGTTGATGCTGCACAGCCACAGCCGCTTCCTCCTGCATGTGTATCCTGGGAATCAGGATCGAATATCTCAATTCCGCAGTCTGTATGGATGGCCTCCAGATCATGCCCTTTGTTTCTCATGAAGTCCAGGAGAATGGTGCGGCCAACCCGGCCAAGATCTCCTGTTATGATTTTATCATAATAATTTTCATCTACATTAAAATCGTCAAAGTTCTGCTGTATGGTATGAAATGCGGCAGGTGCCATAGCTGCTCCCATATTCATGGAATCTTTGATTCCCATATCCACCATACGGCCTGTGGTAATACCTGTAATCGCCGCTATTCCTTCTTTCCTGTGTTTGGTGAGAATAACAGCTCCGCAGCCGGTCACTGTCCAGGAAGAAGATGACGGGCGCTGACTTCCGTAGCCCAGTGGAAATCGAAACTGTTTTTCAGCTGTTGCAAAATGGCTGGATGCCATTGCCATTACTTTGTCTGCATAACCTGCAGCCACTGTCATAGAGCCAAGATTTAAGGCCTCACCCATGGTGGAGCAGGCGCCAAAAAGACCAAATAAAGGAATTTCCAAATCTACTGTACCAAATGATGTTGCAATCAGCTGCCCCAGTAAATCCCCGGCAAACAAATAACGGATGTCCTTTTTCCGGACATCTCCTTTTTCAATTGCCAGGTCTGCGGTTTGCTTTTGCAGTGCGCTTTCTGCCTTCTCCCACGTATCTGCTCCAAACATATCATCCTGCTCCACTACATCAAAAAGCTTGCCAAGGGGACCTTCCCCCTCTTTTTTTCCGACTATGGAAGCCATACTCTCAATCACCGGAGGCTCTTCAAATTTTATGCTTGCTTTTCCAACCTGCATTTTACTCACTCCATTTCTCTATCAATCTGGTCTACACTATGCCGAAGGCTTTCAGGACATAGGCGATCACTCCCAGTATCCACGAACTTAATATGCCATAAAGAATAACCGGTCCGGCAATGGTAAAAATCTTACAGCCAATTCCAAATACCTGTCCCTCTGCTTTAAATTCTACCGCTGGTGCTACCACGGAGTTTGCAAAGCCAGTTATGGGCACCAATGCTCCTGCACCTCCAAACTTGGTTATTTTAGGATAGATATTTAATCCTGTAAGAATCACGCTGGCCGCAATTAAAATCAAAGTGGTCCAGGCGGACGCAGTATCCTTTTCCACTCCCTGGTTCATAATCAGTGTGGTGCAAATCTGACCTATGGTACAGATAATTCCTCCTACCAAAAAGGCTTTGATGATATTGGGAAGTTTTTTATTTACCGGAGTTACTTCCTTTACATAAGCTTCATAGGCTTTTTTATTAACTTCCATTCGTTTCCTCCATTCTGTAATAATTGCTGTTATTGTCCAAAGCGTTCTGCAAAAAATAACAGGGATCCTGTCAATTTACCAAGGGCGATAGACAGTATGATATATTGCAGGCCAACTCCCAGATTAACTCTTCTGCTAAAAACAGGTAGTGCTTTCAATGTTTCTGCAAGAGACATTACCAGGCAGCCTACAAATATTCCCACTGACAATCCAAAGATACCTAAAAATATATTACCTCCAAATCCAATGGGTGTTTCGTAAATGTCACCGATATTTCCAATCACACCTCCAAGAATAATACATGACTCATACAGCATAATGTGTTTCTTTGTATGAGTAAATCCAATCAGGCGGGGGAACACTCCAATGATCGCCAAAAAGGCAAAAACGCCGGCTGCTATGATGCCGCCAGCGCTTAATCCGACTAAGCATAGCAACACCTCTTTAGGAAGCATCGATATCAGACTCCTTTCTCCCTTCATTCTGGATCAGGGTTTTGCTGATATTATCTTCATAAAGACGCATTTCCACCTCCAGTGGGGTCGGATCGGTATTGATCTTAATTTTTGCAAAATGATTAAAAAATCCAACAATTCCAACAGCCAGTCCAATGGAATAACTGACTTCCAGAATCGTAAAACCGCTGGATTCCTCTCTCATAATAATCTTATAAATTTCCTTGAACACCTCCGCGACACTTACATCATTATTAAATGTCATAATTGCAAAAGCTGCACCGCAGTAACAGATCACGCAGACAAAAATTGTTTTTATCCACTGCCACACCCAGTTTGGAGATTTGGGTTTGTGATAATCTATGATATAATCAACTTTACCCACGTTATTGACAGAGATAGCCGGGTCCATTTCCACCAGCTTTTTAATCACATCAAGTGTACTCTCAATATAACGCTTGTTACGATCAGAATGAATGGTTTTAATCCGCATTGCATTACACTTATTTAAAACAGCAGAATCGTCACAATAAACATCAGCTACATCTTTCAGCTGCACTTCCTTGTGGTGTACCTCTGTAATTTCACTAATGTTTAAATATACGGTCTTACTCATGAAACCATCTCCCATCTGGGAGCGGCCTCAACAAGTGTTCCCTCCTTCTGTGTACCATCGGGCATAACGGCGATCATATACCAGATTGCAGCTGCGATTGCAATTAAGCATATGACCAGTAGCGTCATGACTAGTTTATGTTTCATGGATTCCATACATGCTCACATCCTTTTCTCTGGTTTTTCAAAATTAGTATGAGCCGTATGAAATTTTTTTATTCTATAATTTTTCGCGCATCTGTTTTAAAATCTTTTTTTCCAGCCTGGAAACCTGAACCTGGGAAATGCCTAGCTTATCAGCAATCTGACTCTGGGTCTCATTGTAATAATACCGTCGTATAATAATTTCCCTGTCCTTATCCGATAAATCGGTTAGCAATTCCCGAAGCACCATTCGGTTTAACAATTCTTCCTGTGCAGAGCTTTCTTCTTCAATTTTATCAATGAGAAGCAGACTGTTTTCGTCATTTTTATTGACAGAACGATATAGCGATTCCACCTCAGCTCCAGCTTCTATAGAAGCTGCCACTTCTTCTTTACTGGCCCCGATTTCTCTTGCTATCTCTTCTACTGTAGGCTCTCTTCCAAAGCGGTAAACCAGCTCCTCCCGCACATTTTTTACCTTCATCCCCATTTCTTTAATGGACCTGCTGACTTTTATGATTCCATCATCTCTTAAAAAACGCTTAATCTCTCCGGTTATCATTGGGACTGCATAAGTGGAAAACTTGACTTCATAGGATAAATCAAATTTATCAATGGCTTTCATTAAACCAATGCTTCCAATCTGAAATAAATCCTCAGGCTCATAACCACGCCCTGTAAATCTGCGCACAATACTCCAGATCAAACCAAAATTCTCGGTCACAAGCCGGTCTCTTGCCGCTTTATCTCCATCGTGAGCCATTTGTATCAATCTCATGGTCTCATCCATAGGGCTCACCTGCTAATCTTCTTTTTCATAATCACCGCAGTTCCCTTATCTGGCTCCGACTTAACTTCCACCTGATCCATAAATGCTTCCATAAAAGAGAATCCCATACCAGACCTGACTCCGTCAGGATCCGTGGTAAACATGGGTTCCATCGCCTGTTTAATATCTGTAATCCCAATTCCTGTATCCCTGACGGAAACAGTCAGTTCCTGTCCCTCAACCGTCACTTCTATGTAGATGATTCCTCCCTTCCCCTGATATCCATGGATGACTGCGTTGGTGACTGCCTCTGAGACAGCCGTTTTCACATCTTCCACCTCCTCCAGGGTAGGATCCAGCCTGGCCATAAAAACGGCTACTGCTACTCTGGCAAATTCTTCATTTTGGGACAGGGCTTCCAATTCCATTTTCAGAATTTCTGGTTTGTTTTGTTCTGACATATGTTCCTCCTCAACCTGTGACTGCTGCTTCCTTAGAGTCATATAATTTCATTAATTTTAAAATTCCTCCCATTTTTAAAATGCGGAGAGCCTGAGATCCCGCACCGTAAATGGCTACACTTCCTCCGCTTAATGCCATCTGCTTGTAACGATTAAGCAGGATTCCGATCCCGGAGGAATCCATAAATCTTGTACTGGAAAAATCGAATATAATACGGCGGATATAATTCTCGGAAAGGATTAAATCTGTTTCATATTTTAACCCGGAACAGTTATGATGATCCAGTTCCTCCGGCAGATGAACAATTAATGTGTTGCCTTCTGCCTCATACGTAAAGTGTGGTTGATTCATATGCAATACTCCTCCATTTCTTATTGTCTGTCCGTAATACCAGAGAAGAGTGTTTTTTATACCGAAAATAATCCGGGTGAATAAAAAAAGACACCACAAAAATATGTTTCTTCTGTAGTGTCTTTTCGAATTCTGCCATTAAAAACCTCGTTCTGTTTTCGCCTTAGCAGATAACGTTTCGTCTTTGCTGTTATTTATGATATCAGAAAACAAACCATTGGCCTGATCCTTCTGATCCATTCCCTTGTAGATAACGGCAGTCTTAAACTTCGCCTGCCAGCTGTCTGGTTTTAACTCAATACATTTTGCATAATAATTAAGAGCGGACTGACTGTCCCCTGCTTCCATGGCTTTATCACCCAGACTCTCTAAAATGGGGCAGCCCTTCTGTGCCATATCCTTTTTTATCTCAACAATAATCGCCTGAACATCTGCTGAAGCAATGAGCCCAGAATTGAGATCTGCATAGATTTTCACTGCAGATGGAAAATCATCCTTTTTATATGCCTGCAAAATACCGATAACCGACTGATACTGAGCCAGAACGCTGTCAGAGTTATTGGTTAAGGACGCCAGAGAATCCTCTGCTGTCTTCTTTTCTGATTCCAGAGAATCAAGCTTTTGGGTTAAAAGATCCGCCTTTTGATTGGCCTGGCTTAATTGCTCGCTGTATTTTAACATCTCTTTGTTATGGTTATCGTTAATGGATTTGGTGTTCGCCGGCATAACCATAAAGAACACCACTGCGGCTCCCAGCAAAAGTCCTGCCAGTATGTTTAAAACCGCCTGATCCCTGGTGTTTTCCTTATAGCTTGGCGGGATAATCACATCATCATCCTGCATCTGCCTGTGGGAAACCACGTTCTTTAGTTTTCTTTTTTCCGGTTCCCGTTCTGGCTTAACCCTGGTACCGGTCTCTTTCATAATTGATTTATAATAAAGCGCTTTCGGATGATTATGATCAATCTGAAGCACCTTATTTACTGCCTTCCCCGCTTTCTGGTAATCCTCCCTGACGATGTACAGGAGTGCAAATAAAAGCTGGGCTTTTACATAATTGGGCTTGTCCTCCACTGCTTTATTAAGCTGTAGTATGGCCAGATCCTCACTTTCGCTTTTGACGTAAGCCAGCGCCTGATTATACCGGCGCACTGCCCTCCGCTCCAGATCCATGGTGCCCTTTTTCTTCTGAATCACTTCCAGATAGTAATCGGCTCGGTTATCTTCAGACTGTAAATTCTTGCTGATAACCCATTGAACCAATGCATCTCCCACCTCTCCTACCTCATAGTAGATGAGACCAAGAAGATTCCTTGCATCTGTCATATATTTATTAAAATGAAGACACTTTTTTAAACAATCGGCTGATCCGGTTAAATCTCTTAGCCTGGCCTTCTCCAGTCCCATATTATAATAGCTGTTTGCAATCACCCGGATTCTTCGTTCATAATCCATATTTTATCCGCCTATTCCTTGCTGACTTCTTTAATCAGATTCATCATAAGATCATTCATATCCGTTAAATCACTTCTTACAATGGCATCTTCAACTGCATCGACCTCCAGGCTTGGCCTGTAGTCCTTAATCTCAGAATCAAAATCAATCATGTTTAATCCTCCTTAAAACGGCTTTTATCTCACCCATTAAATAGAGTGAACCTACACAAAACAGCAGATGATCCTCATCCTGTTTATGAAGCATAGAAAGCAATGCATCCTCTGTGTTTTGAAATCCTGTTATTTCGCAATGAATCACTTCTTCAAACTCATGTAAGGCTGTCTCTGTCTTCATTCCCCTGTGGGAATCTATATGGGTCACTGCCACCTCGTCCAGTGGCAGACTGGCTGCAATCAATCGTATCATTTCGTGGTAATTCTTATCGGAAACGGCAGAAAATAAAAGATTCGCCCTCTTTTTCCTGTCTGCACACAGTTCAGACCCAGTCTTTACAAATTCTTCCATACCTCCTGGATTATGTGCCCCATCCAAAAACACGTCTGGCTGAACTTCCTCCATTCTGGCAGGCCAGCGCATTTTTAAAAAGCCTGTCCGGATCTGTTCCCTTGCTTTTTTCAGTCTCATATCTCCCAGTAGTCCGGATACTTCTACTGCCCGCAAAGCGAGAAGAGCATTCATGACCTGATATCTGGCTGGAGAAGGAATCATTACCTGATATACATCCCCTTTTACCCCTTTCATTTCTGCCTGGAAGCCGTTGTTTTCTGATCCTGTGATCTGGTAACAATGCCTGTCCGTTTCAAAATAAGGTGCGTCCTGTTCCACTGCTCTTTTTCGAATCACGTCCGAAACAATCTGGTCATTTGCGTCATACACCACTGGAATATTCTTCTTAATAATACCTGCCTTTTCAGAAGCGATCTTTTCTATTGTATCACCTAAGTATTCCGTATGATCCAGACTGACTGAGGTGATAACAGATACCAGCGGATTACGGATGACATTGGTTGTGTCAAGCCTTCCGCCTAAGCCAACTTCCAGAATCACAAGATCAACCCCGGACTTTTGAAATAAATCCATAGCCATATAAAATAAAAATTCAAAATAAGACGGATGGCAGTATCCCTGTTCTATCATCCGTTCAGAAAGAGATCTCACTGTCCAGCAGCTGTCTGTAAAAGCTGATTCCGATGCCATCTCTCCATTTACACAAAAACGTTCTCTTATATCAATCAGATGAGGGGATGTAAATGTACCCACTTTATATCCAGCACTTAAGAACACAGACTGCAAAAAAGCACATACAGAACCTTTTCCATTGGTCCCTGCAACATGAATGATTCTCATGGTTTCATCAGGCTCGCCCATCTCTTTTAAAAATGTCCTGATCACTTCCAGTGAATTCTTCTTTTTCGCCCACATCGGGATACGGCTTAAATATTCCTCTGCCGTTTCTTCAAATCTCATCCTTAAAGTACCAACTTCCTGCTTAAATTCATAGAAAACGGACTGATCCAGCTTCCTCAATTAATTATAATATAAGTCTGCCAATATGCAACCCATTTCTTTCGCAAAAAGTCCTTTATTTCTACATCTTGTCCCCCGTACATTCCCGGAAAGGGGGAAATTGCCTGAATTTAAAATAGGGAATGCCAGTTAACCGGCATCCCCTTTCTACTTATCTGATACAGCTTATGATTCTCCGCAATATGCAATGGCTTCAATTTCCACTAATGCGTCTTTCGGAAGAGCTGCCACACCAAATGCTGCTCTGGCTGGGCATTCTCCTTTAAAAAAGGTTGCATATACTTCATTCATTGCTGCAAAGTCATTGATATTCTTTAATAATACCGTTGTTTTAACCACCTGATCCATGGATAAACCACCACTCTCCAGTATGGCCTTTATATTGGTTAAAGACTGTCTTGTCTGAGATGCAATATCCTCACCTGCAAATGCACCGGTTGCCGGATCAATGGGAAGCTGACCGGACACGAACACATAATCGCCCCCGCGAACACCCTGAGAATAAGGACCAATTGCTGCTGGAGCCTTTTCTGTCGCCAAAACTTTTTTCATAATTATGTATCTCCTTTCGTTCATTACAATGATATTTCTAGATTAACACACATTCCTCAAAAGTCAAGAAAATTATTTTGGTACACTCAAAAATATTTAGTTTAAGTGGAGTTTTTACCCCTTGTCATCTGGTATTGAATACTATATAATATGACTAAGGGGATTATCACATGTGCGGAGCTTTCCCGTGCAGAACGGAGGACATATGAAAACCAACGAGGAACGATTACAAAAAATTTTAGAGCATTTGGATGGGCTTGGCTATATCTCGCCGGAAACCATTCCAAACATTGATTTATATATGGATCAGGTCACTACTTTTATGGATAAGCATTTAAGCGAAACAAAGCGTTATCCAGATGATAAGGTCTTAACCAAGACTATGATCAATAATTATGCCAAGAATAATCTTCTTCCCGCTCCTAATAAAAAGAAGTATACGAAAGAACATATTCTTCTGCTTATATTCATCTACTATTTTAAAAATTTGTTATCCTTTAATGATATTGAACAGCTTTTCAGACCAATTACCGAAAAGCACTTTAATCCTTCTGATGGCATGCCATTAGAAGCAATCTATAAGGAAGTATTTTCTCAGGAAGGTTCTGATTTAGAACGTATTAAATCCGACATAATGGAAAAGTACCAGCATTCCAGCAAGACCTTTGAAGAAAAAGGAATTGAGGGTGATGATCTGGAATACTTACGCCTCTTTTCCTGGATCTGCGAGCTGTCACTGGATGTATACGTAAAAAAGCAGGTGATCGAACAGCTTATTGACGATTTAAGAGAAGATCCTTCTTTAAAAAAGAAGAAATAACGAACAGGGGACAAGAACCGGTATGGGCTTGTCCCCTGTTTTCTATATCTCTTTCTTCTCTTCCAGACGCTTAAATACCATATCATAACCGTCATTCCCGTAATTTAAGGAACGGTTCACCCGGCTGATGGTCGCTGTGGACGCACCGGTCTTCTCTGCAATCTCCAGATAGGTTCTGCCTTCCCGCAGCATCTTAGCTACTTCATATCTCTGGGATAAGCTTAACAGCTCATTCACCGTACATACATCCTCAAAAAACGTATAGCACTCCTCCGGTGTTTTTAAGGTTAAAATTGCTTCAAACAGATGATCAACTGCATCTGTCTTAATTTTTTTATTCATATGAGATCTATCCCCTTTTTATTCCTTATGGTCTATCTGTATTTTAACATATTAACGTTATAAAATCCACCCCCTGAGGCATCAGGAAAGCATAAATTTTTCCACTACCAGAGCAATTCCGTCATCATTGTTGGAAGCAGTCACATAATCAGCTGCTTTTCTGACAGGAAGAACTGCATTTTCCATGGCAACTCCAAGCCCGGCGTACTCAATCATAGACAAATCATTGTAACCGTCACCGCAGGCAATCATCTCCTCCCGGCTCATGTTAAGATGAGTAAGAAGCCGTTCCAGACTTGCTGCTTTATCAATTCCTTTGGGAAGAATCTCTAAAAAGTAAGGTTCTGAGCGGTACACGCTGTAATCACGTCCCAGCGCAGCCTTGACCTTGGGCTCTACCATGGCAAGATAGTCTCCCTCTTCCAGCATCAGATATTTGACTACAGGAAACTGTACATAGCCTTCCATATCTTCCACTTCTCTGACTTTCAGTTTATTAATGGCAGATTCCTTGCCTACATATTCATCTTCGGCATTCCCGGTTATGATTAGATCATCTTCATAAGTTAAGATATTAACCCCGTGCTCCTTGGCCATTCGTATAATCTTCTGGTTGGAAGATACCGGCAGCTCCTTTGCAAAGATGGTTTCTCCTGATTTACAGTCTATAATACGTCCTCCGTTAAAGGATAAAATATAACCGCCTGTTTCATGAAGCTTTAATTCTTTTGCAACGGGCATGATTCCATAAGTCGGGCGGCCGGAAGCCAGCACAATCACTCCGCCCTGGCGCTGCAACTCAAAAAGTGCTTCTTTTGTTCTGGGCGTGATTTCTTTATCCCGGTTCGTCAGCGTCCCATCCAAATCAAGCACTATTATGCGATATTTCATTGTACTTCACCTGCTTTTGTAAATTTTACTATAGCAGTATAGCACAGTTTTAACCTATATACCATCTTTAAATAAGAAAATATGGAATAGTTCGTAAACTCTGCCTGTCAGCCTACATAGCATTCTATCAGGAGGATGAATGGAGGAGAATCAAATGAAGAAAGCAATTGCAATCTTTCTGGCTGTAATTGTGGTCGCCGGCTTACTAACCAGCTGCAGAACAACATCCAGAAAACAGATCAAACCCCTTTTTTCCCACGTATCCGCCCAGATCTTTATTATTTAAAATTTTTTAAGACAAGGTACTTTCCCGTATTACAACAATACAATGTAGTATTAAGATATGAAAAAGGAGGATTTTATGAGAAAAGCCTATCGTACATTTATCATGGCCGTTCTCACCGGAGCGTCTTTACTAAGCTTAACTGCCTGCGGTTCAAAGACAAAGTCATCGGACTTAACCCCGGTCAAATTAAATGAAGTTGCCCATTCCATCTTTTATGCCCCTCAGTATGCAGCCATAGAGCTGGGATACTTTGAGGATGAGGGCATTGATTTAACCTTAGTAAACGGAGCCGGCGCTGACAAGGTTATGACCGCCCTTATATCCGGTGATGCAGATATTGGTTTTATGGGCTCCGAGGCCTCAATCTATACTTATGCTAACGGCTCCCAGGATTACGCAGTTAACTTTGCACAGCTGACTCAGCGTGCAGGCAATTTCCTTGTTGGAAGAAGTGAGCAGCCTGATTTTAAGTGGGCCGACTTAAAAGGGAAGAAAGTATTGGGCGGCAGAGCCGGTGGTATGCCGGAAATGGTATTTGAATATATCCTGAAAAAGAACGGAATCAATCCTGCCACAGATCTGACAATCGATCAGAGCATTAATTTCGGACTGACGGCAGCGGCCTTTACCAGCAATGATGCAAATTATACCGTAGAATTTGAACCGTTTGCAACTGGACTGGAAAAGGAAGGCAATGGCTTCGTAGTTGCTTCTTTGGGCGTAGACTCAGGCTATATTCCGTATACCGCCTACAGTGCCAAAAAAAGCTACCTGGAAAAGAATCCGCAAACAATACAGAAATTTACCAATGCCATTCAAAAAGGCCTGGAATATGTAAATTCTCATTCCTCGGAAGAAATTGCAAAAGTAATCCAGCCCCAGTTTAAGGAAACCGATGTAAAAACCATTGCCGCCATTGTAGACCGTTATAAAGCCCAGGATACCTGGAAAAAGGATACTGTTTTTAACAAAGACAGCTTTGAGCTTTTAGAGAATATTCTGGAGGAGGCTGGTCAGTTAAAAGATCGGGTTCCTTACGAAAATCTAGTGACGACTGAGTATTCTGAGAAGGCTGCCAAATAATCAGCTCAACAACAAAGGGGACATTGCGCAGGCAATTGTCCCCTTATCATAGTGACATTATGAGGTGAAATCAATGAATGCTCCATTCACTCAGATACTGAATCCCACCAATGAAGAGCGGCAGGAAATGATCAGAAATTCATTGGAGATGGCTGGACGGCCGGAAGATTACGAAAATATTGTTCGTTTGCTGAGTCCGCCTCCGGACATTACAAATTATGCACAGCCAGGAGAACTAAAGGGTGTAAAAATCGGCGTGATCGGAGGAGGTCTTGCCGGTCTGTCTGCTGCATTTGAGCTTCGAAAGCTGGGGGCTGACATTACCATTCTTGAGGCCAATGACAGCAGAGTGGGAGGAAGAGTTTATACCTACTATTTTAATACGGAATATTATAACGAATTCGGCGCCCACAGAATCCCGGTTACCCATCAAACCACCTGGCACTATATTAATTTGTTTGGTCTCAATACCCGTCCTCTCTCTGTAAGGCAGCGCAACAATTTTTTGTATGTACATAACACCCGCTTAAGAACAACAGAATCCATCGAGCAGAATCTTTATCCCCTGTACGACTTAACTCCTCAGGAACGAAATACTCCCTGGGCAGAGCTAAATGACTACGCCTTTACGTATCCAATGATGCAGCTTTCGCCGGATATCCGCTCGGAGCTGATACAGATCTTACCCCGGTACTCTTCTGAAATTCTGCCCTTTATGAACTATTCTGTCCGGCAGACTCTGGAAAATCTGGGTCTCAGCCAAGGGGCAATCAGCCTCATCTCAGGGGTGGATCCGGGAACCGGGTCTTTGATTGATGCCAGTTACGCTGAAACTGTCCAGGAGGAGTATACCCTTGATTACCGTAATACCTATACCATAGAAGACGGGATTGTAAACCTGCCCTACGCCTTTATTCAATCCTTCTACAATGACAATTTACCCCAATATCAAAATATTCCGTCCTCTCAGCTAGGCACTGTCACTTACCAGCCCGGTCAGACGGTCACAGGTATTTACCAGCAGGAAAATAGCGATCAGATTGTTCTTGCCCATCGTAATGTGCGGGATTTGAGCAGAACTTCTGATACGTTCGATTATGTTATATGCGCAATCCCCTACTCCACTCTGCGGGAAGTGGAAATCAAACCAGGTTTCAGCAATCCAAAGATGCAGGCCATTTTAGAATATAATTATACCAATTCTCAAAAAACCTTCTTTTTATGCAGAGAACGTTTTTGGGAACAGGATACGGATTATGGTCGTATGGTAGGAGGATTTTCCCAGACAGATCTGCCGATTCAGTACATTTTCTATCCCGGAGATCATCTTCTGTGTCCGGATCCTTCTTTCTGCTCACCAAATGAACCAGGTGTACTGATTGCTTCCTATAACTATCATTTAAATTCAACAAGAGTGGGGAATATGCTAGAGCCCCTTCGGTTTGAGTATATAAAAGAAAGTGTAGAGGAGGTTCATGGACTGCCAAGAGGATACTTAGATCCCATTGTGGCAGACCATAAGACCGTGGTCTGGGATAATGAGCCTTACAACCGGGGGGCTTTTGCTGAGTCACTCCCAGGGCAGAAACCATTGTTCGCTTATGAGATGCTAAAGCCTGAATTCAATCAAAGGGTTTTCTTTGCCGGCGAGCACATATCCACAAAGCACGGCTGGATGCAGGGGGCGCTGTATACAGGAAAGGAGGCTGCCAATCAGCTGGCCTATTCTATTTACAGTCAGCCAATGTAGTATCATTAAAAAGCAAGGGGCTGCCCTAATAGAATCTTCTATTAAATGCAGCCCCTCTTTTAATGGTCAAAAAATTTATTCATTTTTCACTCTGATATCTAAAATATCCAATAAGAACATAAACATGGGAATACCTAAAAGCAGTCCCCACACTCCGATATAATGCTCACTGACTAAAAGAATAAGGAAAACCAGAAATACCGGCAATTTGGTTTTAGCCGACATCAATTTAGGATTGAGCACATAGGTCTCCAACGAATGAAGCACAAATATCATGATGATAACCTCTATAATTTTAAACGCACCTCCAATGTTAAACGCTATAATGGAAAGAGGTATAAGAGATATAATCACTCCTGCAACCGGAACCAGTCCAAGTATAAAAATCATGGCTCCTAGTCCCAGCGTCTGGGGAAATCCCATAATTGTTAATGCTACTACAGACAAGAACGAATTAATAAATGCAATGACGATTTGCAATTCAATGACTTTTCCAAAGGAATTTAAAAACTTCTTTCCGTAAAATGTAAAATATCGATAGAGAAATGACACTTTACTGTGCTCCATATGTTTAAAAAATGCTATAATCTCTTCCTTCTCCAGAAGAAAGAGAAAGCTGATCAACAGAGACAGCAGAATGTTGATGCTGAAAGTTCCTGCAGTCGTTACAAAGTCCAGCAAATGGCTTTCCGCCATACGAATGTAGTCGCTGATCTGATCTTCCGGAATGCTGCTTAACAGATTAAACCGGTCATAATTTTTTAACTGATTTAAGTCAAAGGTAGAAATCAGATTGATTACATCAATCAGCTGCTGGGTAACTTTAGGAATATAAGCAATCATGGTAATGATAAAAATAAGTAAAAATATAAGATACATTAAAATGGTAATAAGCTTCCGACTGATCTTTATATACTTATTAACCTTATCATATATAAATTTTTGAAGCTGACCAAAGATGAAAGTCACCATAAATATCAGCAAAAACTGATTAAGCATTCCTCTTAAAAAATAAAGAAAAACTGCCAAAAGAATGATACTGATTATTTTTTTCGCCAGTTCTCCGTTAATAAAATGATCCAATTTATCCATTGCCTGTGCCTTTCTGTTGTCAAATATTATTTTTGTCACTGTTAGTCATCTGACACACTATCTATGAGATTATAATATAGAAACAGGACAATGGAAATACTTAATAGAAAAAAATCCGGAAACTCCCATGCATTTTAACAAATTCATAACTATCCCTTTTCATTCTGTCATATGGTGTTATAATTGTTTTTACAGGACTATTATTATTAGTCCCTGTAATTTTATGATTGATCGGAGTGATACATATGAATATCGTATTATTAGAATCTCTTGGAATTCCTGACAGCCTGTTAAATGAATGTGCAAAACCATTGATTGATGCAGGTCACACTTTTACAGCTTTTGAAAAAAACACAGATACCAAAGTTCAGATTGAACAAGCTGAAAATGCCGATGTCATTATGATAGCCAACATGCCACTAAACGGTGAAGTCATCGATGCCTGTAAGAACTTAAAATTTATAGATGTTGCTTTTACAGGTGTGGACCATGTAGATCTGGCAGCAGCAAGAAAAAATAATATTTCCGTCAGCAATGCCGCCGGTTACTCAACTGAAGCTGTTGCTGAGCTGTCTTTATGTCTCATGCTCTCCCTGTTACGCAATGTGATGCAGACAGATGCCCGCTGCCGGGAAGGAAAGACAAAGGAAGGTCTGGTAGGCTGTGAGCTGAGAGGAAAGACCATCGGGATTATCGGTGCTGGTGCAATTGGAACAAGAACTGCAGAACTTTGCAAAGCCTTTGGCTGCCGCGTTCTTGGGTATAAACGTACAATCTCTGGGAACGAACCGGATTTCATAGAATTTGTATCTTTGGATGAACTTCTTTCCAGCTCTGATATCGTGAGTCTCCACTGCCCGTTAAATGAAGAATCCCGCCATTTAATAAACAGAGATACAATCGCTAAAATGAAACAGGGTGCTTATATTATTAACGCTGCAAGAGGTCCGGTAGTGGATTCTGAAGCCCTTGCGGAAGCTTTAAATAACGGATATCTGGCAGGTGCTGGAATCGATGTGTTTGAGAACGAGCCGCCGATTGATACTTCCCACCCACTTTTAAACTGTAAAAATACCATTGTTACTCCACACATTGCTTTTGCCTCTGCAGAATCCATGAAATTAAGAGCCCAGATCGTATTCGAAAACCTGAAGAAATGGATGGAAGGCGACCAGATTAATAAAATTTTATAATTAGGAACCAGAGAGGCATCCCACAATTTGATGCCTCTTTTCTATGATATTACTGGAAGTTTTTTACAACAAAATCCACAGAAAAGAGCGAAAAATATTTTTCTATTTGTGCAAATAATACTTGTAATTCAGAATCTTCATGCTATAATTTAGACAAGGGGATATAGCTCAGCTGGGAGAGCGATGCGTTCGCAACGCATAGGCCACGAGTTCGAGTCTCGCTATCTCCACGAAATGGAAGTATAGCTCAGCCGGGATGAGCGTTCGCCTCACACGCGAAAGGTCATGGGTTCGAGCCCCATTACTTCCATTTTTCTATAAACAGCCAAAACACCGGAATCACTTGTGTATGCAGGGGATTCCGGTGGTTTTGTTTCGTAACAATTTGCTTAATAAAGATGTATATACCCATAAATACAACACATTAGCATATAATAGAATTAATAAGATCATTTGAGGGAATTCATGATCATACATGTTGTCAAACAAGGTGAAACCATCGTTTCCATATCAGAGTATTATAAAATCCCCGTTGACCGATTAATATTGGAAAATGGAATTACAAACCCCGATAATTTAGCTGTCGGCCAAACCATCGTAATTGTACAACCGGAAACACTCTACGTTGTTCAGGCAGGCGACACTTTGGAGAGCATTGCAAAGCAGCATGGTACTACTCCAATGGAATTATTAAGAAATAATCCCTATCTTTCCGATAGAGAAATTTTGTATATCGGTGAATCCATAGTTATAAGCTATCAAACGAATAAAACAAGAACAATTGCCACTAGTGGTTATACTTTTTCATATATAGATAAATCTGTTTTAATAAAAACGCTTCCATTTCTAACATATTTGACTATATTCAATTATAGGGCTACAAGTGAAGGAGAAATTATTACTATTGCTGATGATGCTGATGTAATTCAGTTGGCTAAAACTTATGGTGTTGCGCCCATAATGTTCGTTTCTACAATTACGGAAGAAGGAACTATTATTCGTGAAGTAACTCAGAATATCTTAAATAACTCTTCTGTGCAAGATCGTCTTATTGACAATATTCTTCAAATGATAAAAACAAAGGGTTATTATGGAGTGAATATGTATATCGAAGATATTACACAGGATAACATAAATAGTATTGTAGAATACATAAAAAAGGCTTCTGCTATATTTCGTTCTGAAGGTTATAGAGTACTAATCACCACTACGCCAATTATGAATATTCAGGGGCCTATTGTCAGCTTTGAAAAGTTGGATTATTCACGATTATCTGGATATGTAGATGGAATTCTATTTGCTTCTTATGATTGGGCTAGATTTTATAGTTATCCAAGCTCAATTTACCCAGTTAATGTTTTAAGAGAACTATTAGCCTACGTAACCAGTATTATTCCACTGGAATTATTATTCTTAGGAATCACTACACTCGGTTATGATTGGACACTACCCTATGTTCCGGGTGCAACAGAAGCAACTGCTATAGCAAACAATAATGCAATACAGATTGCAGCAGATAACAATATACCAATACAATTTAACGAAGCAGCACAGTCACCTTTTTTCTATTATATGGATAGTAATGGGATTCTTCACTTAGTGTGGTTTAATGATGCGAGAAGTTTTGAGGCAAGAGCCGGGCTGGTAGCAGAATTTGATCTTCAAGGTTTATCCCTATGGACTATTATGAGATTTGATACCCAAATGTGGTTTATTATTAATACTCAATACTACATCCAGAAATTGTCCTTTTAATTACTTACGGATATCGTTTATAATTGGAGTTGTGCAAACTGTACAACTCCTTTTTCTAAATAATTCTGGCTTTACGGCAACTAATTCTTATAGATGAATCCAATACCGTTTAATCCTGTCCCCATCCACAACCACTTCCTTTTCAAAAAGCCCCCCGTTTGCCAGAATCGTCTTCTCACTTCCCACATTATTATAATCGCAGGTAACTAAGACTTTATCTAAACCATAATCTTTACAGTTTTTTAAATTCTGCCGCAACATTTCTTTCGCGTACCCTTTTCTTCTTTCATCAGGACGAACGGAGTATCCAATATGACCGCCCCAAACGCTCAAAATAGGATGGTTTATGTGATGTCTGAAATCAATAACTCCAATAATTTTATTATCGGCTGACCGGACCGCAATAAATGTATTAGATGTCACCCTGTCTTCGGGACAGGTTTCATCATTTTCCAAAAGATCAATGGTTCTAATCCATTCATCTGCCGAAGAGCACATCTTTAAATTGCCGCAGCCATCCAGGCTGTCACCGGAATCTAAAAATTCCTGACGATACTTCATGATATCGTCTGCATATTCCATTACTGGCTTTATTAATCTGATTTCATCCATTCTTTTTATCTCCTACTCAACGATTTTCTATTATATTAATATATCAGTTCTGAATAATCAATATTTAATCCTCAAACTGTATCAAAATACCCCAGATAACTCCCTACCATATAACCTGCTCTCTCATATTCACTTTTTTTCAGCATAATATAGAACAAATGCTCCTACCTTTTTTAAGGGAGGCCTCTTTTGGAAAAAATACTGGACAATAATTACTATGATCTGATTATTAATAACGTCTCTGTGCCTCTGTATGACGAAGGGGATAATATCACACCTTTAAATATCAGACATTCTCTGCTGAATGTTCCTGTAGGAAATGCTGATCCATGTAATCTGGGTAAATATCCTTATTACAGTTTCCCATCCCTTTATACTCCTACCTCCACCGTAAGCCATGAAAAATCCGGAATGGGAGCCGTACAGCGTAACCCATATTTAAATCTTAACGGACGGGGAATTATCGTGGGTATTATTGACACAGGCATTGATTATCAGCATCATACCTTTCTTTTTAATGATGGCACTTCAAGAATACTCTCTTTATGGGATCAGTCTGTTCAGGATGGTAAACCACCGGAACAATTTACATATGGAACCGAATATTCACGGGACACCATCAATTTTGCTCTGGCATCTGACGATCCTTTATCCATTGTTCCTTCCAGGGATACTGATGGGCATGGAACCGCAATCGCCAGTATCATCGCCGGAGCACCGGAAGAAGAACTGAATTTTTCCGGTATTGTTCCTTTTACCGAACTGGCAGTTGTTAAGCTGAAAGAAGCGAAGAAAAATTTAAAGGATTTGTTTTTTGTCCCAGAGGGTATTTCCTGCTATCAGGAGACTGACCTGATGCTGGGCATTACTTATCTTCTTTCCATCGCGCAGAAAGCCAACCGCCCTCTTGCCATCTGTATTGCCATGGGAAGCAGTCAGGGAGCACATGATGGCAATGGGGCTTTGAGCAATTATTTGAATTATCTGGTGCGTCTTCCCGGTTATGGAATCGCTGTTTCTGCGGGAAATCAGGGTAATGCCCGAAGGCATTATTTTAATTCTACGCAGCAGGAACCATTTACCAATCAGTTTGAATTGAGAATCGGGGAAAAAGACCCCATGTTTTCCATGGAAATATGGCCATCTGCTCTTGGCAGGCTTTCCATTAATATTAACACACCCAACCAGGAATCGACTAAGCTCATACGTCCGGGACTGGGGGAATGCAGAAGATTCAAGTTTGTTTTCACTCCTTCTGTCTTATGGGTTAATAATATGAGCTTTGAGGAAGAAAGCGGGGATCAGCTGATTCTGCTGCGCTTTCAAAACGCCATGCCAGGCATCTGGAGTTTTAACGTGCAAAGTATGGAAAAAGAACCGCTTGCTTTTCATTCCTGGCTTCCAACAGGCAGCCTGATCAGCGATGATACGTTCTTTTTAAATTCCAATCCCGGCACAACCATTAACTCCCCCGGAAATGGATCCCACCAGCTGACAGTCACCGCTTATAATCAGTTTAATGACAGCATTCTAATAGAAGCCAGCAGAGGTTATTCCAGAAATAATTTCGTAAAGCCGGATATCAGCGCTCCAGGGCACCAGATCCCCTGTGCACTTCCTGGAAACCGGTTTGGGACCTTAACCGGCACAGGCGCTGCTACCGCACATGCCACCGGTGCTATTGCAATGATTTTAGAGTGGGGTATTCCCAGAGGTAACTATACCACCCTGTCAGGTAATGTGATCAACAGTCTGATTACCCGCGGAGCACGACGGGAATCTTCTATTATATATCCGAATAATATCTGGGGTTATGGAATGTTAGACGTAAATGAATTGTTTCAGCGACTTACCAATATTTAGAGGATGTAACATTTTTCCATTCTCCCCCCTCCTTTCATATTAGAATTCCTGCTGCATAAACTTATCATATATGCCCTCAGTATAAGACAGGAGGACTTTTATTGAATAAAATTCTGGACAATAACTATTACGACCTTATTATGGGCAATACCATAATATCGGGTTACGACACAGGCGATAATATAACCCCGCTGAGTGATCGTTACTCTCTGCTTCATATACCAATTACGTCCCCGGATCCCTGTGACCTGGGAACTTACTCCTATACCAGCTTTCCTTCCTTATATGCATTGGAATCTGAGGTAAGCCTGGATAAATCAGGAATTAGTTCCGTGCAGCAAAACTCTTATCTGGGTCTCATGGGGAAAGGCGTACTGGTCGGCGTAGTTGATACAGGAATTGAATACACACACCCGGCATTTCAAAATCCCGACGGTACCAGCCGGATCTATTCCATCTGGGATCAGACAATACAGGAAGGAACCCCTCCAGATAGTTTTACCTTTGGATGCGAATACAAAAAAGAACAGATAAATGAAGCTTTATTATCCTCCCAGCCGCTGTCTGTAGTTCCTTCCACAGACAACAACGGGCATGGAACTGCCATTGCCAGCATAGCTGCCGGATCACCCTCAGCAGACCTCTCCTTTTCTGGAGTCGTTCCATTATCTGAACTTGTTGTAGTAAAACTAAAGGATGCTAAAAATAATCTGAAAAATATTTTCTTTGTTCCTGAAGATACCTACTGTTTTCAGGAATCGGATATTTATCTGGGAATCCGTTATCTGCTGTCAGTTTCCCAGAAAGCGGCAAGACCCATAGTAATATGTATCTGCCTGGGAAGCAGCCTGGGTGGCCATGACGGCAACGGGGCAATCAGCAGTTTCATGACAGCAAAAACACAAGATCCCGGAATCTGTTTTGTTGCTTCCGCTGGCAATGAAGGAAATAAAGCCAGACATTATCTTAATAATACCAGCCAGATCCCCTGGTATCATGATTTTGAGCTTAAGATCAGCGAAAAGGATAAAGAATTTTGTATGGTTCTCTGGCCTTATGCAACAAGCCGGATATCCATTGATATTTCAACTCCCAACAGAGAATCCACACAGAGAATTTTTCCTACCCTGAACGAATGCAGAAAATTTAACTTTATTTTTGCACAAAGCATCATTTGGGTAAATAATATTCTTTTTGATGATGAAACAGGTAATCAGGTAATCGTAATGCGGTTTAAAGATCCGATGCCCGGAGTGTGGTATCTGCGGGTGCAGTCAATGAAGGAAGAACCTTTTTCTTTTCACTGCTGGCTTCCCAACGGGAATTTTCTGTCCGATGATACTTACTTTTTAAATCCAGATTCCTCTGTGACCATAACCTCTCCCGGAAACGGGACTCATCAGTTAACAGTTACTGCTTACAATCAATTTAATGACAGTGTTCTGGGAGATGCCAGCAGGGGTTATACAACGGCGGGTATAATCAAACCAGACATTGCGGCTCCAGGTTTTTTGCTTCCCTGCGCTGTTTCAGGGAATTCATATGGCAGCGCAACGGGAACTGGTACTGCTGCTGCACATGCTGCAGGTGCTGCAGCCATGATTCTGGAATGGGGAATCGTCAGAAAAAATCTCCCGACTTTAACCGGATATGATATTAACCGAATGTTCATGAGAGCCGCCAGGCACGGGGCTGCGAACACATATCCAAATAACCTTTGGGGGTATGGTCAGCTTGACATAAATAAAGTTTTTCAGCAGCTTACAAATATGTAACGGCAAATATGGAAAAATGGACCGGAGGACTGTCTTTTGGAAAAGATTCTGGATAACGATTATTATGATCTGATCATTAATAATGTCTCAATTCCCAGCTATAACTCAGACAATATAACCATGATTAATTTCAGACATTCCCTGCTTCATATTCCTGCAGCCGGTTCAACTCCATGCCTGCTTGGAGAATATCCATATCACACATTTCCTACTCTTTATACACTTAACTCTACCATCAGCATAGAAAAATCGGGAATTGGTCCTGTACAGAGAAATCCTTTTTTAAATCTGACAGGGCGGGGAATTATTGTAGGAGTGATTGATACAGGGATCGATTACACACATGAAGCGTTTCTATACAACGATAATACTTCCAGAATTCTTTCTATCTGGGATCAGTCCATTCAAAGTAACAATCCCCCGGTGGGATTTACATATGGAACAGAATACAACAGAGAATCCATTAATATTGCTCTGAGATCAGATGATCCCTTATCGATTGTACCTTCTGTCGACACCGTAGGACACGGAACCTCCGTTGCAAGCATCATTGCTGGAAGATACAATCCGGAGAATTCCTTTACTGGTGTGGTACCGGAAGCGGAACTGGTTATTGTAAAGCTAAAAGATCCCAAACAGAATTTAAGAAGTATGAATTTTGTAAAGCCGGACGTATTGTGCTACCAGGAGTCTGACATTATGCTGGGTGTCCGGTATCTGGAAACATATGCCCAGAATGCCAGCCGCCCGTTAGTTATCTGTATTGCCCTTGGCAGCAGCCAGGGAGGTCATGACGGCACAGATGCACTTAGCAACTATTTAAATTATCTTTCCAGACTGCCGGGAATTGGAATATCTGTTTCAGCAGGAAATGAAGGCAATGACAGACGTCATTATTTTAACAGTACCACAGCCCCGCCTTATTATAATAATTTTGAATTAAGAATAGGAGAAAATGATTCCTTGTTTTTTATGGAAATCTGGCCTTATGCACTGGGCCGTGTATCCATAGATGTTTCCACTCCAAACAGAGAATCCACTCAGCCCATTTTCCCTACCATTGGTTCCTGCAGAAAGTTTGAATTTATTTTTACAGGAAGTACCCTGTGGGTAAATAACTTTATATTTGAAGAAGAATCCGGCGATCAGCTGATTCTTCTGCGTTTTCAAAATCCCCTTGCGGGAGTCTGGAATATCCGGGTACAAAGCATGGAAAATGAACCCATTTCATTTCATTCCTGGCTTCCTTCTGGTGATATTATTACAAATGATACATTTTTTCTAAATCCCAATCCGGATACTACTATTACCTCTCCCGGGGATGGAATCAGTCAGCTGACTGTTACTGCTTATAATCAGTTTAATGACAGTATTCTAATTGAATCCAGCAGAGGTTATACAAGAAACGGCCTGATAAAGCCAGACATTGCCGCTCCCGGCTATCAGATACCATGTGCCATTCCCCGAAATCTTTATGGAACCATGACTGGTACTGGTGCCGCTGCTGCTCATACAGCGGGAGCTATTGCCATGATACTGGAATGGGGAATACCAAGGGGGAATTACACATCCATGACCGGAAATGACGTGAACCGGCTGTTGATCCGGGGAGCTGCACGTGACAGTTCTATCATCTACCCAAACAACATCTGGGGATATGGCCGGCTTGATGTAAATAACCTGTTTCGAAGGCTGACCAATATCTGATCCGGTTGTCTTGAACGGGTGTTTTAATTCTTAATATTGGTGCAGTGAGGAGGCCTGATTTTGAATAAAATACTAGATAATAATTATTACGACTTAATCATTAATAATATCTCGGTCCCCTCCTACGATACGGGAGACAATATTACACCACTTACAGAACGAAGCTCACTGCTTCATATTCCCACAACTGGAACGGATCCCTGCGATTTAGGAACACACCCCTACAACGCCTTTCCCTCACTTTATACTATTGAATCCACCATCAGTATAGAAAAATCGGGGATTGGCACGGTTCAGAGAAATCCATTTCTGAATCTGACCGGTCAGGGTATTTTAATGGGCTTTGTGGATACCGGCATTGACTACCAGCATAACGCATTTCGCAATAACGATGGAACCACACGCATTGTTTCTATATGGGATCAGACATTGCAGACCGGAGTCATTCCGGAAGGTTTTACCTTCGGCAGTGAATATAACAGAGAGGCCATCAATCTGGCCTTAACATCAGAAGATCCGCTTTCCATTGTTCCCTCTACTGATACCAACGGTCACGGAACTGCCATGGCAAGCATTGCGGCGGGCAGCACCAGTGCTGATCAGGTCTTTGCCGGAGTGGTTCCCAATTCCCAGATTGTAATTGTAAAGTTGAAAGATGCAAAGGAAAACTTAAAAAATGTATTTACCATACCAAAAGATACATACTGTTTTCAGGAATCAGATATTTTACTGGGGATCAGATATCTCTTTTTGACAGCGCAAAAACTGAGTCTCCCCCTTGTTATCTGTATTGCACTTGGCACAAGCCAGGGCAGTCATGATGGCAAAGGTACACTAAGCAGTTATTTAACTTATCTGGTACAGCTTCCTGGAATTGGCGTGTCTACCTCTGCTGGAAATGAAGGAAATACACAAAGGCATTATTTTAACAGTACGTCTGCTGTACCGTTTTATAATGATTTCGAATTGAGAATTGGAGAAAATGACAAAGAATTCTGGATGGAAATCTGGCCATACGCACCAGACCGAATCTCCATTGATATATCTACGCCAAACAGGGAATCCACCCAGAGAATTTATCCTTCCATCTCAGACTGCCGGAAATTCAATTTTATTTTCACCCAGAGTGTGGTCTGGGTGAATAATATTATTTTCGAAGAAGAAACCGGAGATCAGCTTATTTTAATCCGTTTTTTAAACCCTCAGCCCGGAGTGTGGTCATTACGGGCTCAGAGTCTTGAAAATGAATCCTTTTCGTTTCATTGCTGGCTCCCAAGCGGATCAATCCTATCAGACAGCACCTATTTTCTAGCACCCAATCCGGATACTACCATCACATCTCCGGGCAATGGTGCCAACCAGCTGACCGTAACAGCTTATAATCAGTTTAATGATGGAATTCTTCCTGAATCCAGCAGAGGTTATACCAGAAGCGGTCTGGTTAAGCCGGATATTGCAGCACCCGGCTACCAGATCCCCTGTGCTGTTCCCGGCAACCAGTACGGGACTGCAACCGGCACCGGAGCCGCCTGCGCCCATGCAGCAGGAATTATTGCCATGGTACTTGAATGGGGAATTCCAAGAGGCAACTATACTTCTCTGACC
Source organism: Lacrimispora struthionigena (assembly GCF_048627165.1). Lineage (NCBI taxonomy): Bacteria > Bacillati > Bacillota > Clostridia > Lachnospirales > Lachnospiraceae > Lacrimispora > Lacrimispora struthionigena. The sequence goes on along the minus strand of NZ_JBMBWP010000001.1, from coordinate 1,497,407 downwards.
GGATATGACGTCAACCGGTTAATTATAAGGGGTGCCGTAAGAAGCCCATCAGAAGTTTATCCAAATAATGTCTGGGGGTACGGACGCATCAATGTAAACAATTTATTTGAACGGCTTACCAATATCTGATTTTTAAGAAACAGGCACCAGAATTCCTGATATCAGGATAATCTGGTGCCTGTTTCTTTTCCTTGCATGTTCAGTTAAAGACAGAAATTCCATATTTCAATTTTCTGTAAAATTTCCAAACGATCACTGCCGGGAAGCTGAAAAACAGATAAAGTGTTGTCAGCCCACCGATAACAGCATATACCGCCATAAGCAAAACAATTATGAACCCCATAATTCATCCCTCCTTCTACCCTTCTATTTTAGTAATATATGCTATAAAAAGATAGAGATTAGAGGGAATCTTAACGCTATTTTAATAAAATCGATTATAGTCGAAACCGGTCGATTAAATTCTTTAAAATCTGTGCCTGACCAGAAAGTTCCTCACTGGTTGCCGCACTCTCTTCGGCTGTTGCGGAGTTTGTCTGAACCACACTTGAAATCTGATCAATCCCCAGATTTACCTGCCCAATGGAAACTGCCTGCTCAGCTGACGAATTGGAAATTTCATTGATCAAAGATACGGTTCTTTCAGAAGAAGCAGCGATCCGGTCTAAGGATTCTTTTGTTTCTGCCGCAATCAGTGTTCCATTTTGTACAGACTGGTAGGAATTTTCGATCAGGGAAGATGTATTCTTTGATGCTTCCCCACTTTTGGAGGCAAGATTTCTTACTTCATCTGCAACCACTGCAAAGCCCTTTCCTGCTTCCCCTGCCCTTGCAGCTTCTACTGCCGCGTTCAATGCCAGAATATTAGTCTGGAAAGCGATGTCTTCAATCGTCTTTATTATTTTTCCAATTTCCCCAGACGTCTGGGAAATCTCATCCATGGCCTTTGTCATCCTTAGCATCTGTTCTTTTCCGCTGCTTAATTCCTCAGCCATTTCTTTCGCCCTGTCACTGGCCTCCCTGGCACTTTTTGCATTTCCTTCTACCTGCTTTGATATATCACCGAGAGTAGCAGCCAGTTCCTCTATGGAGCCTGCCTGTTCCGTAGCTCCCTGAGACAATGCCTGCGCACCTGCAGATACCTGATCCGCTCCTGCTGCTACCTCACCAGATGAACGGCTGATGCTTAAAAGGGTATCTCCCAGCTGAGCCTTTAGCTGATGCATCGCCTCGTGTATGCCACTGAATCCCCCCACGTAGGCGGAGTCACAGGTGGTGCTGACTGTCAGATCTCCTGCTGCCATCTCATGAAGAACGTAATCCACATCCTTGATAATCATACCAAGTCTGGAAACCAGATCTCTGGTAGCATCTGCAAGAATACCTGTTTCATCTTTGTTTTTTACCTCTGATACAGGAGAATCAAGATCTCCCTCTGCCAACAGCTTTAACCGGTTTGCGCAGGAAGTAATGGGGCTTGCTATCTTGCCTGCCAGAACAGCAGATACGATCCCTGCAACTACGAGAAATACTGCAATCAGAAAAAGTGTAATCCCGGTTGCTGTTTTAGTGGATCCCATAAAATCCGACATAGGTGCACTGATTCCAATGCTCCAGCCATCCGTTCCTGCGATGGGCGCATAGGAAAGGAACATCTTATGCCCCTGGTTTTCATAACGTCCGAAACCGCTTTTCCCCTGGGTCATCTCTGCTTCAAGCGCTGCAAGCTGGGCAAGCCGTGAGTCCTTTGAAGCACTTTCCTGGACATTGATTCCGTTGGTGACCTTATCCATGTTGGGATCGGCAATTACCTTCCCTGACTGATTAAGAAGATAAGTATTGGAACCCTTGCTTACCTGTATAGAAGCAGCAATATCATTTAAAAAGGTTTCTTTTGGCACAAAATAAACAACTCCTACCACTTTTGTTCCGGGAATCCCCTTCTCCCATAAAGGGGCTGATATAATTATCGTCATCTGCCCTGTAACCTTACTGATTAATGGTTCCGATACCGCCATCTCGCCTTTGATTGAACGTTTAAAATAATCCCTGTCCGAATAGTCTTTTCCATCAAAAATGCTGATACCGTCGATCCCTATAATATTCCCTCTCTGGAATTCGTGAGTCTTGGCTCTCTGATCAATAATAGACTTCTTTTCATCAACACTTGTATCCGGATTGGCCAGTCTTGCTATGCTTCCCGCTTCATAAGCAAGGTTCTTATAGATATCCAGTTCCTTTGCCACCCGCTCAGACGCTGTCTCAGCCAGTTCCGTCATGGACTGGTTCATGGTTCCGATCATACTGAAATAATTTAAATAAATACTGATGCCGCCAACTACTGTAAGTGAGATAAAAACAGTGAAAGCCATGTAAAAAAATATTTTGTTTTTTATGCTCTTCATGACAATTCCTCCTTTGTGTCTCAGCAGAAAATTTATGGATAAATCTGCTGTTCAACTTAATTTCAGTATACTTCACAAAGGTATAATTGTCTATTCTCTTTTAGAAACCCGGTTATTCCACCTATGGTGTAATCCGGTACATGGCAATTTCATCAATTTCCCGGTTTGCGCTGATCAACAGATCCTCCCCGTCTTTTTTCAAATGCAGGACATTGGCAGGTCCGCAGTCCCGGTCCATGATCTCCCATTGATATGTCTTAAGTTCTTTATTCCAGGTAAAGCAAAGGAGATTTCTCTCTCCCTGCCTGTGCCCCACTACCAAAGCAGGCTTCCCGCATAAGCTTCCCCCAAAGATCCCATGGGAAAACTCTGCCTTTTTCTCATATTCGTATACTTTTTTATAGCTGCCTTCCAATTTTTTATAAATAGAAATGCAGTCACCATGGAAAGGGGACAATACAGCAAGCTCTTTCTCTCCATCCTCATCAAAATCAAGTAAAACACCATCACTGGCAGGCGTGTCAAGCAGCTTATGTACCTCCCATTTTTCCCCTTTTTGAAAGGGCGGAACAAACTGAAAGACTCCTCCTTCACATGATATCAGCCCCGTGTCTGCTCCGTTTTCCTCCACCCGGTAATAGCCGTGGTTCTTAAACAGTCCTTCCTCAATCACTTCAAACTGCAGCGGACTGGACTCACTAAGCTTTGAAAGATCCTCCGGAAGCACTGCAGCATAAACCCTGCCTGGACTTGACCAGTCTTCCTTATACTCATGGCCGGATTTTAAGGTACAGGCAATAAGATACAGTGTCCTGCCCCTTTTTAGTATGTCAAACCGATGAACATGAGGAAGGACTGCAATGGTCTTAACCTGCCATTTACCAGAATGGTCCGGCGTCACCAGTACGATGACTGCCTCTTTGGAATCATTGGGAGAATAAAACCGCTGGGTTGCCAGAAACTGTCCGTCTGTACCGGGAACCTGTACCATGGACATCGTGCCTCCAGGTTCTTCCCAGACAGTATCCACCTTATTTCCGTCCATATCAAATAAAAGACAGGGATCTTCCTTTTCTGCTGCCACCAGAAAATGTTCTGTCCCTTTATAATTTAAGGGGGCAACCGAATAGCATTTTGTTAAATGCCCCAATACCTTTTTCTCTGCTTTCATCCCACACTCTCCTTCAGGCATTGTTTATCCAGAATCTCAGTCATCCGTTTGTTTGCATCATAAAGTTCTCTCATCCACTGGGAATTACCGGTATACCAAAACTCTGCCACATATTTTCTGATTCCCAGTTCCCAGGCTGTCTGAATGGCACTTTCAAAGTCCACATGCCCTGTGCCAAATGGAATCTCCCTGAACTTTCCAGGAACGGTTTCTTTTAAATGCATGGCAACCAGATGACCTTTCCCTGCGCGTAAGTCATCTAAGGCATTGATTCCGTAAGTTTTGGCTGCATTGGTAATATTCCCGATATCCGGATAGACGTTTAAATACATAGAAGATACCAGCTTTACGTATTCCATGGACTTTTCCACTGTATTCATGAATTCCGTTTCCATGGTCTCAAATCCCAGTACAACTCCCATTCGCGCCGCAATTTCCGTGGCTTTCTTCAGATTTTCCAGAAAATACTGTTTCGTTTCCTCGCTTGAGTCCTCATAATATACATCATAGCCTGCCAGCTGGATGATTCTGACCCCCAGATCATCTGCCAGCTGGATTGCTTTCTTCATGATCTCCATCCCCATTTCCCGTATCACAGGATCGTGGCTTCCAAGAGGATATTTGCGGTGCCCGCTTAAACACATGGTGCGAATGGGCAGTCCCACAATCTTCATGGTATTGATTAATTCCAGCCGTTCTGCCTGCGACATGGATAAACGGCTTAATTTTTCATCTGTTTCATCAATGCTGATTTCCACAAAATCATAACCTGCAGCCTTTGCTGCCTCCAGTTTTTCTTTCCATCCAAGCCACCCAGGCATGGACTTCTCATATAATCCAAGGGTATATGCCTTTTCCATAAATTTGCCTCCACGAAAGATGCAATCAACATGGACGCCCGGGCATTGTTCCACTATGATTGATTTAAAAATCTGACCGGTGGACTACAAACACTTCCACCCCTTTTTCCCTGATCAGATCCAGAGCTTCTGATGATGCTTTCTCATCGGTGATTAAATACTTGATTTTTTCAATCGGGCAGCTGACAAAGCTGCTGTTTTTCCCGATCTTTGTGTGATCGGCCAGGACATAGACATCCTGGGTCGCATGGCCTGCCATCATTTCATTGATACTGACCTCGTTGAAGATCTCCGTTGTCATGCCGTTTTCCCCGCTGATTCCGGAACAGCCGATAAATGCTTTCTTCGCGTAGATTGTCTGTAAATTGCGTAGTGCAAAATCTCCTACCATAGCTTCTTTTGGATAGCGCAGTTCACCGCCTGTCAGCACAACGTTTACTTCCTGGGAATGCTCACAGTGAATGGCTTTTCCGTTATTGGTAATGACAGTTACATTGGAACAGTTAATGTATTCCAGTATTTTTAATGCATTGCTGCTGGTATTAATAAACAGCGTATCATTATCGGTTACGAACTTCGCAGCAAATTCAGCAATCAGTCTCCGGTACAAGGAAACCTCATCGATAGGACTGCCGGAAGCAATGGCGCCTCCATGGGTGCGTACAAGAAGCTTCTTATCTTCTAAATACTGCAAATCCCTGCGTATGGTAATAAGTGATACCTCTAATGCTTCCGCCAGTTCATCTACCCGCACCCTGGGATTCTTTTCCATCAGCTCCAGGATGCGGCTCCTTCTGTTCTCAACACAAGCTCTGTCTTTTTTCATTGTTTTCCCTCTCAACTCATAAAGATATGATTCTTTATCCTCATTATAGCCTGTTCAGAAGCCTGTGTCACTTGTTTTATGTTCGTTTTGATTGAAATTAAAGAATTCCATTTTCCTTCATTTTTTGTTCCATCTCCTGGGGAGACATGATATTTCTAAGACCAATCACCAGAGTCCCTTTTTCCTGTGCCCCTTTAAACATGCTGACAAAATTCTGTGCGCAAAAGACAACATCGTACTGAGCGGCTGCCGTTTTTCCTTCCGATAAGGCGCAGTGATGAACTTTGGTGGGCTTTATACCCGCCTTATCAAGTACCTTCTGCATGGTCATTTTCATCATCAGACTGGAGCCGGCCCCATTGGCACAGCAAACCATAAAACTCATATTTTCTTTTGACATTTTCCTTCTCCTGACTATTATTTGATTCCTTTTAATTCTTTATAGGCTTCGTAATTTTCTGTAATAAGGAAATAACCTTTTTTATCCTTCCGGTACTGAATCTGGGGAATTGCCAGTAAAACAGCCACTACAATCAGTACACCGGCATAGCTTAAGAACTTCATGACTGCTGTCATAACCGGCCATACAACAGCCCAGTCCCACATACCTAAGTATCCGCCATAAGCTGCCATTCCAACCCAGCCTGCGATAATTGCTGAACCGAATACCTGACAGATACCGGAGAAGAATGGTAATAAAAGAGCTGCTTTAATTCCGCCTTTCTCGTTGGCAAATACGGCAATGGTTGCATTGTCAAAAAAAACAGGAACGAAACCGCAGATTACAAGAACCGGGCTCTTTAAAACAATCAGTGCGATGATTGCCAGAATCTGACCGGCAAAGCCTGCAAGGAAACCAAGAGGTACCGCATTGGCAGAACCAAATCCGAATACAACAGCACAGTCAACTCCGGGAAGGGAACCAGGAAGGAGCTTATCTGCAATTCCCTGGAAGGAAGCGGTCAGCTCAGTGACGAAGGTTCTAACTCCCAGCTGGAGGATTGCTAAGTAAACAGAGAAATAAAGGCAGGTCTGAATGACATAGAAGACCATGCTGGCGCCCTCTTTCATGAACTTTTGTTCCACCAGATAATCCCTTCCTAAAATACACAGAATTGCTCCGAAGAAAACGATCATCAGTATGGAGGTACATACCATGTTTTCATTGAATATGGACATGAATCCGGGAAGCTCGATCTCGTCAATCTTCTTAATTTCTTTCCCGTTTTTCTTTTTGCCAAACAGCTTTTCTGCCAGCCAGGTATTAAATGCAATGCCGAACATCTGCTGATGTGCCAGACAGAAGCCTGCGCCATCGGTCAGTTCCTGACAGGGCTTGATGGTTAAGTTTGAACCCACTGCCCAGTAAGCTCCGAGAATCAGTGCCATTACTACCAGGAGGGCAACATTATTGTTTAATAAAAACGGGCAGGCAAAGAGGATCAGCCAGTAAGCGGTAGCCGCCTGCTGTACCTGTACATGGCCTGTGGTAAACAGGGCTCTTAACTTGGTGACCTTACTGAAACGAACCAGAAGAATATTTACAATGAACGCGATTAATAGCAGAATCATGGCATTGCCGAATGCCTTGCCAAACACTTCTTCCACTCCTGCTGTTACCGCATTCTGCCCAAAGTAAGGGTCAATTACCATTGCGTTCATATTGAAACGGTCTTTCAGACCCACAAGCACAGGACGGAAATTATTGACTAAGCCCCCGGAACCCACAGTCAGAATCAGATAACCTACGATTGCCTTAATTACTCCTGCAAGAACATCATACCAGGGTTTTCCAAGCAGTATATAACCGATCATTACGATCAGACCAATCATAAAAGCCGGCTGCTGTAATACATTGACTGCAAAATACGACCAGATCTTTAATAAAATATCCATAAGAAACCCTCCCCATTATGAATCCAGATAATCGCTCTGGATTTTGATTAAATCCTCTGGTGAATTGGCACTTAACAGTGCTTCCACCGCCCCTTCATTCATTAACAGTTCCGACAGCCTTGTCATATTTAACAAATGCTGCTCCGGATTACAGGAAGCAAGGGTAAAGAAAAGCCTTGCATTCTTTTCCTCGTCCCCCGGTTCAAAACTGACCGGCTTATTCAGCTTCATAAATCCGATTGCAGTTTTGTGCACCCCTTTTGCACCTTCCTGGGAATGCGGCATGGCTACGTTTGGCATGATAATAATATAAGGTCCATATTTCCTGATGCATTCAATAATTTCTTCCTTATAATCTGCCTCAACGGTTCCATCCGCCTCTAAGGTCTCACAGCTCATCCGGACCGCATCCTCCCAGCTTGCCGCTTCCTCAGCGAATTTGTAATGCCCCAGTTCCACAAACTCTTTTAACAGCATGGCTAACCCTCCCCAATTGTTTACAAACAGGACCGAAATGGTATGTTCTGAGGAGCTTCAAAGCAATCCTCAAATCCCCTGGGGTGATGATAGGCTTTTTTCTCTCTGTCTGTTGGATAGACATATTTTCCGCCCACCTCCCAGAAGAACGGATGGAACCGGTAATCCAGACGGTCCTTTTTCATCTCATAAAGCACCCGGATTTCGTTGACATCAGCCATAAAGTTGCTCCACACATCATAGTGAATGGGAATCACCACATCACAGTTTAATGCTTCCGCCATGCGAAGTACATCACAGGAGGTCATCTTATCGGCCATACCTACCGGATTTTCTCCATAGGAGCCGAACGCCACATCAACCTTATGATCCTTTCCATGCTTTGCAAAATAGATGGAATAATGGGAATCACCGCTGTGATAGATATTGCCGCCTGGCGTTTTTATTAAGTAATTGACCGCCTTATCGTCCATATCGGTTGGGCAGATTCCGGTCAGTTCTTCTCTGTCCGCTCCGGTGGAATCCGTTGTTACAAGACAGGTTCTGTCAAAGGAATCAAGCACTACGATTTCCACATCCTTGATCTTTATGGTATCTCCCGGACGCACTACCTTACACCGCTCTTTCGGAACTCCCCATTTGATCCAGGTCTCCACCGATTTTAAAGGACCGATAAATGGAACCGGAATCTCATTTCCATTCTCGTCAGTGGTTGTCATCCCGCTTTGAATGACGTGAGCTGCATACTCCGCACTCATGTGATCCTGGTGATAATGAGTTGCTAAAACTCCATCCACCTTTTTGATGGCAAACGGATCAATGACAAAAGGTACTGCTCTTAAATTGGGCTGCATCTTCCTGGCACCGCACATATTAGCCATCTGATGACCTTCTGCCATCATTCCGTTTCCATGGGTACGTTTTCCATTTCCACACCATAAGTCGATGGTTAAATTACAGCCGCCTGGCGTTTTAAACCAGATTCCCGTACAGCCTAACCACCACATCGCCACAGTGCCGGGTTTTACTTCCTCGCTTTCAATCTCTTCATTCAGCCAGGTCCCCCACTCTGGAAACGTGCTCATGATCCATGATTCTCTGGTCGTTTCACTCACCTTGCTCATACTACCTTCTCCTTTGATCTTAATGGGTGTTTTATATGTTCGTTTTGTTTCTGTAATGCCATATTAACATGATTAAATTTGAATTTCAATAGGCATATATGTTCGTTTATCTTTTATATGATCTTTATTGAATTTTTGTAATATCATACAGATTTTGGTCGTTTTTTTGTGCATTTTTACATGGGATATCCGGATTTTTTCTCCACATAATAAATGGAAACAGGAGGTTAACCAACATGTTTCCAGATAAAATTTATTTTGAACCAGATTCTCTAAACTATGAGTTAGGCGGATTATTAAAAGAGAAATACAAAGATATACCTTGGATCCCCATTGAAAGCCATAATAAAATAGATGAACTGCGCACCCGGCCCAACAAGGATTTCCCTGAATTAAAACGGCTGCTGGTAATTGGAGTCAGGAAAACCCATAATTACGTTCCAAACCATAAAGTTTCAGATTATCTGGTTCCTTATACTTCATCCGGCTGTACTGCCATGTGCCACTACTGCTATCTTGTCTGCAACTATAACAAATGTTCCTATCTGCGCCTGTTTGTGAACCGGGAACAGATGCTGAATAAAATAATTAATCATCAGGCTAAATCCGTAAAAGACAACACTTATGAGATTGGCAGCAACAGTGATCTGGTTCTGGAAAATACAATTACCGGCAATTTATCATGGACCATTGAACAGTTTGGAAAAACAGACAAAGGCTTTTTAACCTTTCCAACTAAATTTAATCAGGTGGACCCTCTTCTTAATTTAAACCACGGTGGACGCATTATCATGCGTATGAGCGTAAATCCCCAGTCCATCATAACCAGGTTCGAACCTGGTACTTCCGGATTAAATGCAAGAATAACCGCATTAAACAAAATGTGCGATGCCGGTTACCGGGTTGGAATCCTCATTGCACCTGTCATTTTAACAGACGACTGGAAACAGCTTTATTCCGAACTGATTACAATTCTTTCCATGCAGTTAAGTGAAAAGGTAAAGCGGACTGCTCTGGTTGAAATAATTTTCATGACTTACAGCTTTGTTCACAATGCCATTAACAGTGAGGCATTTCCTGACGCAGGAAAACTTTATGACAAAGACTTAATGACTGGAAGAGGCAGGGGAAAATATTGTTACAAAACTGATTTAAGAGAAGATGGTGAGCTGTTTTTAAGGCAGCAGATGAATGAAAAATTAAAGGAAATGACTATTTTATATATTGTGTGATACGTGGAGACATTCGGCTTTCTTTGCAATGTTTTAAAAGATATGATATAATAACTTCGTTTTTATTCTAAAGATTAAAGAAGGAAGATAACCATGTATAACGATTTATTCTCCATCGGGGGCTTTACGATTCACGGATACGGTCTGATGATCGGCATCGGAATTGCCGCAGCCTACTTAACAGCAGAATATCGCGCCAAAAAAGCTGGGCTGGAACCGGATCACTTATTCTATCTGCTTATACTGGGAGCAGGAGGCGGCCTTATCTGTGCCAAGCTTCTTTACTACGTTACAATATTTGATGAGATCAGAAGTAATCCCAGGCTTTTACTTGATATCTCTACCGGATTTGTGGTATATGGAGGAATCATCGGTGGAATTGGTGCCGGATTTGTTTACTGCCGTATTAAAAAAATAAGCCCAATCCGTTATCTGGATCTTGTAGTCCCGTCAATTGCCCTGGCACAGGGGTTTGGAAGAATCGGATGTCTTCTTGCCGGATGCTGTTATGGGCGTCAGACCCCCGGACCTTTTTCCATTACCTTTCAGAGCTCTCAGTTTGCACCCAACGGAATTCCGCTGCTGCCAACTCAGATTGTATCCAGTGTTTTTGATTTTGCCAACTGTTTTGTACTGCTGGCACTGGCACGGAAAAATCCCCCTGCCGGAAGAGTCAGCGCTTTCTATCTGATTTTTTACAGCCTGGGGAGATTCGTCATTGAATTTTACCGGGGTGATTTAATCAGGGGTTCTGTTGGAAGCTTATCAACTTCCCAGTTTATTTCCCTGTTTGTAGCTCTTGCAGGTTTTATCCTTTTGTGGAAATCAGGCAGATATAAGAACCAGCTGTCATAAACGTGATCATCAGCCCGCTTCAAGGTCTAAGTTGTTTCTCTCTCAATAAGAGAAGCTTCAAATACTTTGTGAAACGGGCTGTTTTTTTTATCCGGCCCGCCTTCGATGTCGGAAATAATCATCCTGGTAACCTCTTCTCCCATCTCTTTTGCCGGAACCTCCATGGAAGTCATTGCGGTTTCCAGCATCCCTCCGATGGAATGTCCCGTCAGGCTGATGATCTTCACTTCCTCCGGAACCTTTATCCCCCGCTCCTTTAAAGCTCTGATTGCCCCCAGCCCCTGCATATCCACGGCTACCATAAGGCCGTCCAGTGCTGTGTCTTTCTCCATAAGCTCCAGAATTCCGTTATATCCGTTTTTAAAATAATCTTTTGGGGGAAATGGAGAATCGGCCACATATTCTGTTGATGACAGTTCCCGGATTGCTTTCCGGTAACCCTTATACCGTTCTTTGTATGGGATAATTTCCATTGAACCGTTAATAAAGCCAATATGACGGCAGCCCTTCCCATAAAGGTATTTAACACCCTGATAGCCGCAGGCATAATAATCGGCTACAACACTGCTTAATATGCTGTCCTGATTTCTTACGATCTGCATCACCGAAATACCACTGCTTTTAATGTCCCTTAGCAGCCGCCCGTTCTGCCCGGTTGCCGCTATCAAGATTCCATCCACCAGTCCGTTCCGGAGTCTGCTTAAACACTCCTCTTCTGCATCCTGCCTGTCTTTTGTATTGCATATGATGATACTGTAACCCATCTTTCTTGCCTGGATTTCTATCCCCTGTACCATTTCCCCAAAGATGGAAAAATTGATTTCCGGTATAACAACACCAATGGTGTGCCGCTTTCCCTGTCTCAGCCCCTTGGCCAGAAGATTTGGCTTATAGCTAAGCTGCTCCACTGCGGCATATATTTTTTTCTTTGTCTCAGGATGGACATAAGAGGTATGATTAAGGGCTCTTGAAACAGTGCTTACATCTACATTGGCCAATCTTGCCACATCTTTTAATGTTGCCATTTTACCAGTCTCCTTTCGCAATACAACAAATCCCTTTAAATCTTTTATACCACACAAATTTTTCCTGTCAACAAGATGAGATATCTGATACAATAAAAGTCTTCAGCGGCCGGACAGCCCTCTGAAGACTTTCATTTAAACTGTTAATCAGGAGAATATTTTCATTATGGACTCAGCAAATTTGGGCAGGGCCGTTTTAAGAGCTGAAATAGTCAGTACCAGACAGAATATGTAGCTGATTACCATGCAGATTCTTAATATTTTAGGCTGCTTCACACCTTTATTTACGTCCTTGTTCCAAATCAGCATACATACAAAGAGGCCAGATACCGGAGTTGCAACGGCTGTCATTATGTTGGCAAAAAGAATCAGCTGAGTGGGCGACCCATTATAGGAAAAACAAATTACAGCGGCAATTGCAAGAACAATCATAGAACCAATTTTTATACTTTTATGATCCAGATTGGTAGGCTTGTCAAAACCGGCATTCAGCAAAACAACCGTGCGGTGAGTATTACCAAGAAGGGAAGAAAAAGCAGCTGCTAAAAGTGCAATTCCCATAACTACATAGGCTGCTTTCCCCAGCAGCGGCACCATCATTTCTCCTAATTCGGCAGGATTTTTAATTACAATTCCTGCCGGGTGAAGAACGATTGCGCCTACAAGCATGACTGCTCCACTGATTAAGATCACTCCTACAATATGGGTGATAGAATCAACCAGCATTGCACCGTTAAACAAATCTTCTTTCTCCCACTTCTTTTCTTTTCCAAGGTAAGTGCCGTAAACACCTGTGGTAACAGATGCATTGGTGCTGATAAACCCCAGGGCAGTCGCAAGACTTCCAGCTGGAAATGTCCAATGTGTAAGACCACTTCCAAACTCTCCAAAGGAAGGCCCCCCAGCCCTCACCAGCGTGGCATAATAAGCGAATATCATACCAATAATACAGATTGTAATTCCTTTTTCCACCTTGGAATATACACCTTTTGTCAAGTAGCAGAATACAGTGATTGCAATCATAATGATTGCTCCTAATTTCCAGTCCATACCAAAAATCAGATTCATACCTGATCCTGACCCGGATATATTCCCCATTGTGAAAAACATACAGGATAAGAATGAAGCAACTCCCACAAAGGCTGCAGCTTTCCCTCCATAATAATGACGAATGGCATGGATAATCGGTTTACCTGTAAGCAGCGCAATCCGATAAGTAGTAAGTAAAAATGTAACCCCCATAAACAAAATGGGAATGAACAGCCAAAGCATTGCATAACCATATCTGGCTCCCAGCATGGCTGCAGTTGTGATGGCTCCCGGACCAATAACAATTCCGGTAAGTACAAGTCCCGGACCGATTCTCTTCACTAACTCCAGAAACGGCAGGGTTTTTATCGCTGAGTTGTCAAAGGGTGCATCTAGTGATACAGTAGCTGTACTTATATTATTTTCCATTAACTGACCTCCACCATAAGAAACTTAATATTCCTGACGTTTGAATTGCTTAAAGAGTGATTTTAGATGTATAGCCGCTTCCCTTTAAGCCTTCTGATACCTGTGCCTTCTCCTCATCGGTTAATGGTAGCACCGGCCGGCGCATCAGAGCTGAAGAAAAGATTCCTCTCTGATAAAGAGCCTCTTTCATACGGGCATGTGCTTCTCCTGACGGCTGTCCTCCGCCGTAAATTGCTCTGGAGATCGGGAAAATTTTATCATCGTATTCATGGATCTTTTTAAAATCGCCTGCTTTATAAGCTTTAAATGCTTCTGTGATCAGTTCCGGAATACATGCAGCAAAACCGATTAATGCACCATCCATACCAGGGAATGTTAGAGAAGACATCAGGCTTTCATCATGGCAGGTAATGAGAGAAACGTGGGGAGCTTCCCTGCGCAGAATCCGCACATCATTTTCATATAATGGAGTCACACGGGTTCCCATCTTAATTGCTTTTACATGATCGATTTCTTTGCACATCTTAACCAGAGTATCAACTGGATAAAATGCCTTGCTGATTGCCGGATATAAATGGATAATAATATCAATATCTGCGCCGTCTGCCACGTCTTTAATATAGTTAAATGGTGCATCCGGATGCATTCCAAAACGAAGCCACATGTGAGGAGGCATAAGCAAAATACCATCAGCGCCTGCTTCCTTTACTTCTTTTGCCATCTCAATGGACTCAACCGTATTTTCGCAGTTGATTCCTGAAATGATTGTCAGTCTGTCGCCAACCTCATCTGCTACAATTTCAACCACTCTTTTTCGTTCTTTTCTGCTTAATCCCGTTACCTCTCCAGTATGCCCGTTACAGACTAAACCTTCGATCTCATCAAAGCCGGCAAGCCAGCTGACATATTTTCTCAGTTCAGCTTCATTAATGCTATAGTCATCATTCATAGGAACGCAGATTGCAGGGAATATGGTTTTCCAGTTTTTTACTTTAGACATTTTTTTATCTCCTTTTTCATGAAAGAATGTAATGAATCTGATTTCATATGTATTGCGCTATACATATGAGAGGTTTTCAGCCCGGGTTAGATATAATATACAATTTTATTTGGATACAAACGTTTGTATATTGTGAATCAGATTATATCACTCAAAAATGTCGTTGTAAATATAACCAAATATTCCTGCAAATAGTTGCATAAATTGGTGTTTTTTATAATCCGTTGTACTTTGGCATGGGGAAGTCCAGTTCGTAACACCTGCAAAGATCAATGAATTCATGAATGGTCCTGGTTAAAAGCTTGTCTTTGTGATGGACGATATAGAAGTACCGTTTAAATTCCGCTCCCTCTATTTCCAGCTGGTAAACCAGTTTTTTCTCCAATGGGCCGGAAACCATGCGCTTTGGCACAACGGCAATTCCAAGTCCATGAATGACTGCATTAACCAGTGCGGTTGTACTCATCCCTTCCCAAACTGGCTTTACCGTAATACCTGATTTTTCCATCACCTCTTCAAACAATTCTCTGGTCCCGCTCCCATGTTCACGCAGGAGAAATTTTTGTCCGCTTAACTCTTCCGTTTTCAGCACCTGTCCCTGGTAATAGGGGTGACGGCCCGGAGCGATGACTGCAAGGGAATCTTCCATATAAGGCTCTGCAAGCAGGGAGCTTTCATGAACCGGCCGCTCCACCAGCGCAAAATCCAGTTCATTACTTAGAAGCTTCTGCTCCAGCTGATGGGAAGTTCCGATAAACACCTGCACTTCCGCTTCCGGATACATTGCTGAAAATTTTTCCACATAGCTTGGCATGAACTGGGAACCAATGGTGATACTTGCTCCGACTCGCAGCACCCCGATGGTATCCCAGTTTCTGATCCCTTTCTCCATATCATCAAGGAGGGCAAATATACGCTGGGCATATTCCAGAAACTGTCTGCCTGCCTCAGTCAGATAAAGCCTTCTGGATATGCGGTCAAATAGCACAATCCCATAGTATTTTTCAAGCTCCTGTATGGCTACAGAAACCGATGGCTGGGTCATATATAGTTTTTTCGCTGCTCTGGTTATACTGTTATTGCATTCACACACAGTAAGAAATATGCGCAGATGGCGTATGGACATTGGGATACCTCCTGTTATTATAGCTAATATCATATGTTTTTCATAAAATTATACTATTTTAATTATAAACCATCAAGTGCTATACTTGTAAAGGAATAAACAACCTGAAAGGAAACTTCTATGAAATACTTAATAAAAGCAGGAAAACTTTATATCCTTGATAATGAAAGACCATCCACAAAGCTTGCCTGCTTAAAAATGCCCTATTATCCTACAAGGAAGACCATACTTTCCCCTGACGGCAGAATTAAATTATATGCAGATATAAAAACCTGTGAGGGCGGTGAACACAGCCAGGAACAAATTTATATCCTTTCTGATTCTCTCAATCAGACCATATTATCCGGAAGTCCTGTATTCCCGGAAAATCTGTCTTTGCTGAATGGCCAGCCACTCAACCAGATCAAGTTCATCATGGATCATAAAGGTTATAATTTATTTATGAAAAGCAGCGAGGAATACTGGATCATGGATGAGGAAAGCTGGGTGACTGCCAGGCTTGTACACAATATAAAAGGTGGTGGCTGGAATGTGGAGGCAGATCCGGTGTTTTCTCCTTTTATTCTAATGGGACTCTTTATTTTTTGCAGATATTTAGACAGAGAAAATGAATTTGCATCAGAAACAGGAGACTTACACAGATGAACAAAAAAATACTAAGCAATATATTCTTATCAACACTTTATTTAAGTTCCTTTACCTTTGGGGGCGGCTATGTAATTGTCACTTTACTGAAGAAAAAATTTGTAGATGAGCTTCACTGGATTGATCAACAGGAAATGCTTGACCTGGTAGCCATCGCCCAGTCCTCACCAGGAGCCATCGCTGTTAACGGAGCTATCGTTGTGGGATATAAACTCGCCAGATTACCCGGCGTTATTTGCGCTGTATTAGGTGCTGTGATTCCACCCTTTATTATTCTTACTGTCATCTCATTTTTTTACACCGCCTTTAAAGAAAATTTTATCATTCAGGCGATGCTAAACGGTATGAAAGCAGGAGTTGGTGCTGTGATTCTTTCCGTTGTTTATGACATGGGAGGTGACGTGGTAAAGGGAAAAGATCCCCTTTTAATTATTTTGATGGCAGCTTCCTTTATTGCCGCTTACTTTTATCACGTAAATGTAATTTTTATCATCCTGGCTGCAGCACTGACCGGCATAGGTAAGACTATCATTAGAAAACTTAGAAACGAGGCATAATTATGATCTATTTAAAATTATTCTGGGCATTTTTTCAGATCGGAGCGTTCAGCTTCGGTGGTGGTTATGCCGCCATGCCGTTAATTAAACAACAGATTATCACTACTTATCACTGGCTCACCATAAACGATTTTACCGATTTAATTACCATCTCACAAATGACACCTGGACCAATTGCCATAAATTCTGCAACCTTTGTAGGAAATCAGATTGCCGGAATACCCGGCGCTTTTTTTGCCACATTGGGATGTGTTCTTCCTTCCTGCCTGTTTGTCACCTTCTTATCCTGGGCATATAACCGATATAAAAATTTAAGCATTCTGCAGGATATATTAGAAAGCCTGCGTCCTGCCGTCGTATCTATGATCGCAGTGGCGGGAATTGATATTTTACTTCCTGCTGTCTTTCCCTCTGGCTCCCTCTCTTTTTTACCTGGTCAGGTAAAACTTCGTCCAGTGCTCTATTTTGCTGCTGCCGTATTTCTGCTCCAAAAGAAAAAGAAAGACCCTATTTTCGTTATGGTTCTTTGCGGTGTTGCCGAAGTAGCAGCTCAGTTGCTCATGCCTGGTATATAAAGTTGTTCATCTGTGTCACAGCCGATTGAATCATGAGTATTACCGTTTAAATTATCTTATTTCCCTTATTATTAATAATTATAGTAATCTTTTTTATGAATTTTCTATTAACAAATTGTCACTTTGTGTCGAATAACAGTTGATGGTGAAGAAAAATGAAACTAATGACAGGAAAGGAGGGTCATTTTTTTAATATATAAAAATTTAGCTGCATGATATGCAGTTTATTTTTTATACGGTAATTGGTAAATTTTTCCTTATAAGCAAACTATATTACCGATGCACAGGAGGGAAGTTTTTTACTATTTTTTTAATTTGAGGGAGCATTAAGATGAAGAACAAGAAAAAAATTAATTTCAATGATATGAAGCTTGCAATGAAAACAACCATTGCTACAGGTATCATACTGATTATGAGTTTGACCGTGCTTATTACCATCTCTTCCATACTTGCAAGCAGTTCAATATCCAAAGCAATCAATGGTGAGTTTACAGGAATTGCAGCTCAGAACGGTCTCATGGTCCAGTCTATTATTAATGATGCGTCTGGCACTGCCAAAGATTTACAGGATTACTTAAATCGGGTGTATAACGGTGGGGAAGCCACCAGTGACTGGAAAGACATTAACAGAAAAAGCAAAATATACAATGCCCAGCTGAAAGAAGTCAATTATGAGGTAGAGAATTACATTACAAATTCAGCCTGGGCAGCGGTTAATGGCAACGATTCCTTATATGGTGTGGGCGCCTTTTTCGAGCCTGGACAATTTGACCCGGCAGTCAAAGATTACTCTGTTTATGTTGACCGTGACAATGCAAAAAATAACACTGCCCAGTCTCTCGGTGCCTATAGCGAATACTCCAATCAGGATTATTACCGGGTCGCAAGAGAAACAAAAGCGCCTTTTCTGACTGATCCCTTTGATTATAAAGGAACCATGATGAGTACCATTGCATATCCAATTATGAACGGAGACCGTGTAATTGGTGTGATTCTGGCTGATATTAACGTATCTAATTTTTCCAGAATTAAAACCACCGATGCCAAGTATCCTTCTATGTATGTGGATATTTATACAGAAGGAAATATGATTGCTTTTGACAGTAAATCAAGTGACAACATAGGTAAAAAACTGGAAGACTTAATTCCTCCATCAGAATATGCCAGGATTGTAAAAATGCAGGAAAACAAGAAAGAATTCCACATTGATACAAAAAAGGCTGACGGTTCTCTGGAAGCCAGACATTACTATCCCATCACCTGCGGATCCCAGACCTGGTGGGCTTCAAGCAGTCTTGACAAAAGCGATTTGAATAAGGATGTGGTAAAAAGCGTTATTGTCATGATTGTACTGGCTGTTATATCTCTTATTTTTATTAATTCGGTTATTATTGTATTTTTACGGAGAACATTAAAACCCATTGACGGAGTTGTGGCCGCAGCGAAGAACATTGCGGCTGGAAACTTAAATGTTGAGATTCAGGTCAAAAGTAATGATGAAATCGGCCAGCTATCAAAAACATTCGTGGATATGGGACAAAATTTAAAATTAATTATTCAGGATATCAATTATCTGCTTGGTGAAATGAGCCAGGGAAACTTCAAAGTTCAATCGGAGTGCCAGGATCAATATACCGGGGATTACCGCTATATCTATGAAGCAATGCATAACATCCGCTTAAATTTAAGCAGCACCCTTCTGGAAATTGACGAGGCATCCGAGCAGGTATCCACAGGAGCCTCCCAGGTAGCTGACGCTTCCCAGGCATTAAGCCAGGGAGCCACAGAGCAGGCCTCCTCCATAGAAGAATTGTCCGCAACAATCACGGAAATCTCAGAACGTGTAAAACAAAATGCGGCCAATGCAGCGGAGGCAAATACCCTTTCTCAGGAAGCAGGTATGGGTATCATGGAAAGCAACCAGAAAATGAAAGAAATGACGGAAGCCATGAACGAGATTGCCAATACTTCCAATGAAATCAGCAAAATTATCAGAACCATTGATGATATTGCTTTCCAGACCAATATCCTTGCACTGAATGCAGCTGTTGAAGCAGCCAGAGCCGGATCTGCGGGCAAGGGATTTGCTGTTGTTGCTGACGAAGTACGAAACCTGGCTGGTAAATCAGCAGAAGCAGCAAAAAATACGACTGCTCTTATTGAGAATGCCATATCTGCAATTGGAAGCGGAACAAAAATCGCTGACGAGACAGCAAATGCACTTCGCCTGGTGGTTCAGAAGTCTGAAATCTCTACCGGTAAAATCGCAGAAATTGCAGAAGCATCTAATGTACAGGCAGATGCCATTACACAGATCACAACTGGAATTGACCAGATTTCCGCAGTAGTTCAGACGACTTCCGCTACTTCAGAAGAAAGTGCCGCTACTTCAGAGGAATTGTCTGCCCAGGCAGTGAACTTAAAATCTCTGGTAGGAAAATTCCAGCTGGTAAACAGCAAGGAACAGCTGGCAGATGCGCCCCAGCTGACAGAACGCAGCCATAAGGCTACTACTGAGTTCTCTGAAACAAATACAGATTCCAAGTATTAAATTCAATCAATATAAGAAACGTACATGAACGGTTTTCCCTGTCATGTACGTTTTTCTTTACAATTCCATTCCAAGTGCAATAAGTCGGAACATACGGATTGCTCCCTGATAATATAAATCTTCTGCCCGGTTAAATGCCTCATTCAGATCCATAACCCCATTTACCGTAGTCATAATAGAACGGATTCCATAATCATAGATTTTCTCCGCACCAGGTCCCATGGATCCGGTCAGGGCCACAGCAGGAATCCCTCTCCGTCTGCATCTTTGTCCAATCCCCTGCATCACCTTGCCAAAGCAGGACTGCCAGTCTGCCCGCCCCTCTCCTGTCACTACAAGGGAAACGCCATTAAGTCGGGAGTCAAAATCAATTAAATCCAGAACCGTTTCAATACCGGATTTTAGTTGCCCCCCTAAAAATATGCAAAGTGCAGCGCCAAGTCCGCCAGCAGCACCTGAACCAGGAATTTCATCCGGATTGATTCCAAATTTCTGTATCATTATATTTCTGTAATTTATCATGCCATTTTCAAGCTGGTCTAAAACAGGCGGAGTCCCTCCTTTCTGCTTCCCAAAGGTATAGGCAGCTCCATCAGGACCGCACAGCGGATTGTTTACATCACACATAACAGTAAGCTTTACCTGGTTAAGTCTGGGATCCAGACTGGAGGTATCAATGGAAGATACCCTGATTAAATCCTCACCCGTACCATTTAGCTCCTCTCCGCTAACATCCAGGAACCGGACACCCAGCGCTCTCATACACCCCATTCCGCCATCATTTGTTGCTGATCCTCCTATGGCAATGGAGATGTCTGTAAACCCTCTATCTAACGCATCTTTTATCATTTCACCAGTTCCAAAACTTGTGGTGGTTCTGGGATCTCTCTTCCTTTCTGGTATCAGGGTCAGACCGGAGGCTGCCGCCATCTCGATAATGGCCCGGTTCTCATCCAGGCTTCCATAATAGGTGTGAACTGTCTCTAAAAGAGGACCATGTACAGTCACCGGCACCCTTTCTCCCCTGACTGCAGAGATTACCGCGTCTGCAGTACCTTCTCCTCCGTCGGCAACCGGAATCCCTTCCCACTCACAAAGTCCAAATACTTCATTAGCAGCCTTACCTAACAGATCAATGGTCTGTGGGCTGGTAAGCGTTCCTTTCAAAGAATCGGATGCAAATAATAGCTTCATATCAGGTCTCTCCTTTCCCCCTCTCTGTCTGATTCCTAATGAAGAATCAATGACAGAATAAAGATTTCCAGTATTCCTGCTATACCAAGTACCAGAGTTGCCATAGTCTGAGTCTTATATCCCTTTTCCGGTGTCATTGCTCCAAAGTTTGTCACAACCCAGAAATAGGAGTCGTTGGCATGAGAAACAGTCATTGCACCAGCACCGATTGCCATACATGCAAGCGTAACTCTGACTGGACTCTCCAGCCCCAGCATAGGAAGTAAAGGTGCCACAATTCCAGCCGTTGTGGTTAAGGATACAGTTGAGGAACCTTGTGCGCTCTTTAAAATTGCTGCCAGAATAAATGGGAAGAAAATACCCATGGTACTTAACACAGAGGCGTGATCCTTAATGTAATTAACCATGTCAGTGGATGAAATCACTTTACCCAAAACTCCCCCTGCAGCTGTGACAAAAAGAATTGGTCCCACTGTTTTTAACGTTTCATTAGTGATTTCATAAAAATCACTCATTTTTCCTGCACCTTTCAGCTGAATCACACTAAAAAGTGTACCAACTGCCAAAGCGATAATCGGTGTTCCTAAAAATTTGATTATATCCCCGCCAAGTCCCGTCATACCAGCCATGGCGGCTATAGAAGAAAGTGCCATCAGAAGAATTGGAACCAAAATCGGAGCCAGAGCATTTGCGCCACTGGGGAGCTTTCCATATTCTGCTACCAGTTCTTCATAAGTCTTTCCGATCTCTCCCATATCCGCCTCATCATTTGATTTTACCTTTTTGCCTATGTATCTGGCATAGAAGTAACCTGCTATCAGAGGAAAAACAGAACACAAAGCGCCCATTCCCATTACAAGAAGCAGATTTTCACCAATTCCAAGGGTAGACGCTGCTGCAATGGGGCCTGGTGTAGGCGGAATAAATACATGGGAAATATATAATCCGGAGGAAAGCCCAACTGTCATTGCCACGGAGGACGCCGCCGTCCTGTTTACCAGTGCTTTTCTGATGGGATTTAAAATTACAAATCCCGAATCACAGAAAACTGGAATAGAAACCACCCAGCCCATCATTTCAATTGCCAGTACAGGATTGTTTTTTCCTACCAGCTTAATTACCATATCTGCAAGTTTCAGTGCAGCCCCTGTTTTTTCCAGAACTGTTCCAATTAAAGCACCCAGAATAATTACGATACCGATGCTTGAAAAAGTGCCGGAAAATCCTGCTCCGATTACAGATGCCAGTCCGCTTACTTTTGTTCCATCTCCCAATGTTTTGTCTGCCAGCGGTATTCCTGCTACAAGGCCTAACAGCAAAGAGATGGTCATAATTGCGATAAACGGATGAATTTTAAATTTGGAAATAGCCATAATCATCAGAATAATCGCCAGGATAAATACAAAGATTAACGGTAAACCTGTCATAAAATGACCCCCTTCTTAAATGAAATTAATCATGCAGCTAACTTCTTATGCCAATAGTATCATCATAATAAATCCAAAACCACTGCTGTGAATCTCAATATCACGGTGATTTTTGTATTATCAATACGAAACTAATGTTCTTTTGTTAAAAAAGAATAAAAATTCTCCATAAAAAACGGTCTTTTGCTGCTTCAATGGGGTTTATATTAAAGTAATCTTTGATCTTGCCGTAGCGGTATAAAAGCGTATTTTTATGAACAAAGAGCTCTTTTGAAGCTGTCACCAGATTATAATTGGATTTTATCAGCGCACCTGCAATCTCAATGAATGATTGTTTCAAGTCTTCATTCATTTCCTTTTCATAAGTCTGAAACATCCACTGAAGTTCGTTAAAGGGTACAACGGAACGTACATAATTTCCCGTGTAATCATAAAAAAATGCTGCGGTCGTATTCACTGCTTTTTCCTCCAGCCATACGCAATGTTTGTAAGCGTAGTAATACTGAGTGAAATTTTCCTGAAAGGAACCAATATAAAATCTACATTGCTTCTCCTGCTGACGCAGCCATTTTAATACGGTACTGAGATAATCCCCAATCAAATATTTATAATCAGCAAACAGCTTGGTGTTTTCTGTCTTCATGGTTTTAAATATCAGTACATGGGTATCATTTAAAACTGCACTGATATCCTCTCTTCCATGACGGGGACCATGTTTTAACATGTCCAGAATTAATTCAGCTTTTACCTCTTCTGTTTTGCATAAGATGGGAATCCGGATTATGTTTTCAGAGTAATTGAGCTGATGGGCCATACTCCGCAATTCTCCCGGGTCGGTATGTTCCACATGGATCAGCAGATTGGTAAAGTGTTCTTTTTTATCTCTTCTCCTCCGGATTTCCTCCTGCTGTTTTTCATATTTTAACATCGCCTCAATTGCCATTTTGGTAATCAATGCTACCGGCTTTATTTCAGCTGGCTCTCCGGTTATCCCAACCACACCCTCCCGCCTTCCATCGATGTTGATTACCATGTTAATTCCGGGTCTGACACCGGGATAATCTTCCTCTCCTGATGTGACCACCATATCTTCTTTCCCTGTCACAATATAATAAGCGACCTCATGAAACGTTCCCACCCGGCTCTCATCCCGGCTTGCAATAATAATCCCCTGATCATTCATAATATTGATATTATACTGGGTATACTGGGTTACCTGTTCAATAAATTTCCTTGCCAGATCTGTTTCAATCATACCTTACCTCCTGACCTTCTCTGCTGCATGCCAATAACAGCTTAACATATTTTTCCATCTGTAACAATCATGGGTATGTGCTTAAATTCTTTACTTTTTGATTCCGTTATGATACAGTAATTCTTGCCTGAAATTTATCAAAAATAGGAATTCAGAATCAGAATAGGAGAATATTATGCTGACAGATGATTACGCTACACGGATCAATAATGGAATGGTTAGTACACTGTTAAAACTGATTTTTAATATAGAGCTGGGAAAAAATGATGACAGGGCTTTTAAAAGCCGGGAAATGGAAGAGAAATTTGAAGAGCTGAAAAAACTGATTGAAGAAGGATCCATTAATGATGCTGAGAATACTCTTTTGGAAGAACTGGATTCTGAGGATATGGAATACTTAAAACTGGCTTTGATGTTCTATTATACCTTAAATGACAAAGACGGGGACTTCTTAGATAAGAACGATTTTTCCAAATCTGAGATATCTGACGGACTGCGTTATGTATCAGGAATCTACGGATATGAGAGCATGGCAGAGGCAATGCTTGGCGACAGTGACATCTGATTACATCGAAAAATCCCCCATTCTGCATATTTCCTACTGATGCAGAATGGGGGATTTTCTAAAATATCATTTATTTGGACATATGTCCGTTTAACTTTTCTACCAGTTCTTCCACTGGAACTCCGTGTACCATGCAGGCTTCTTCCAGACTTTCCATAGTTGAGGAAGGACAGCCAAGACAATGCATTCCCATTTCAAAAAAGTATGGTGCTGTGGTGCGGTCTGCTTCTAAGATTTCTCCGATTAATGTTTCCTTTGTCACTGTAAGATTCATTTAAATTACCTCTCTTCTCATATTGTTTTTCATAGGCTCGATGGTTTCAAACAACCGCCCTGCCCCTTCTTTTGGCATAAGTACCTGCTCCATCCGTGGCAACGCTATTCCTATGGTTTCTCTTATAACATCTTCTATGGTCTCCACCGCAATGATGGTAAGCCCTTCTTTTGTTTCTTCCGGCACATCCTTTAAATCAACCACATTATCCTGAGGAATCAGTACTTTCTTAATTCCTGCCCTCTGTGCTCCCAGAAGTTTTTCTTTCAGTCCGCCAATTGGTAATACGGCTCCTCTTAAGGTGATCTCACCAGTCATTGCAAGTCTGGAATCAATCTTAGCGCCTGTGACTAAAGAAGCCAGTGCGGTAAAGAGTGCAATTCCAGCGGAAGGGCCATCTTTTGGTACAGCACCTGACGGTACATGAATATGAAGATCTCTCTCTTTAAAATTAAAGGTATTAAGGGGCAGTCTGGATTTTAAAAGGCTTAAGGAGATTCTGGCGGATTCCTTCATCACATCTCCCAGCTTGCCGGTTAATATGATGTTACCGGTGCCCGGCATATCAGCCGCTTCAATAAATAAGATCTCTCCTCCTACCGGTGTCCAGGCCAGTCCGGTTACCACACCAGGCGGGTTGTCAAGCTGGGCTTTCTCATGGCGGGAAACTTTTCTTCCAAGAAGGTCTTCCAAATCTGCAGGTTTCACTACAACTGGTATTTCGGTCTTTTTTGATACTATTTTTTCTGCTGCAGTTCTGGCAAGGGATGACAGCTGCTTTTTCAGGCCTCTGACCCCGGCTTCCATGGTGTAATCATTGATAACCGCTTTCAGAACTTCATCTGCAATCACAAGCTCTTTTTCACTTAATCCGTGTTCTTTTAATACTTCCGGAATCAGATGATCTTTTCCGATATGAAACTTTTCATCTGCCGTATAGCTTGTGATGTTTATGATCTCCATTCTGTCAAGCAGGGGACCGGGTATGGTTTCTAAGGAGTTTGCCGTAGCGATGAAAAATACATCGGACAGATCATAAGGAACATCCATATAATGATCCGTAAAGGTATTGTTCTGCTCCGGATCAAGCACCTCAAGGAGTGCGCTGGCAGGATCTCCGCTGTATCCTCCTGACATCAGCTTATCCACTTCATCCAGTACCATAACCGGATTGGTGGCGCCAGCTTTTTTCATGCTCTGAATGATTCTTCCAGGCATGGCTCCCACATAGGTTCTCCGGTGTCCTCTGATTTCAGATTCATCCCTGACGCCGCCAAGACTTAACCGTGTATAAGGTCTGTCAAGAGCTTCGGCAATGCTTTTTCCAAGACTGGTCTTTCCTGTTCCCGGAGGTCCCACCAGTAAGAGGATGGAGCCTTTCTTTTCTTTGTTCAGTTCCATAACCGCCAGATGCTGTATGATCCTGTCCTTTACTTTATCAAGTCCGTAATGTCTCTCATTAAGAATTTTCCTTGCTCCGTCTAAATCAACGGATTTTGCGGGCTGTTTTTTCCATGGCAGCTTTACCAGTAAGTCCAGATAATTGCGCATTACCTTGTAGTCGGGCTGGTTTGGTCCCTGCTCTTCCATCTTTTCATATTCTTCCAGAGCAGATTCCTTTATATCCTGGGGCATGCCAGCTTCTTCAATCTTGGAACGGTAATCATTCTCTTTCTTGCCGTCCCCTTCTTTTCCTTCGTTTAATTCTTCCTGAATGGCTTTTAACTGTTCTCTTAAAACTGCTTCCCGATAATTTTTATTGGCTCTTTCAGAGAACTTCTCCGTTACCTGCATCTGCAGTTCAATCATTTCCTTCTGCTTCAGAATATGATCCATGAAACGAAGGCTTCTTTCCTTTAAGGACTGGATTTCTAACAGCTGATAGCGTTCCTCGGAAGAGATCTGTATAAACTGGGATAAATACATCATAAGTGCATTGATATCCTGAAAACTGTTTACAATTCGTTGGTACTGTTCTCCACCTGTGAATTTACCGCTGATCTCATTGCTGACTTTTTTAATGTATCCCAGCATTTCCTTAAGGCTTGCCTCATCTAAATCTGCCAGATCCGGCTCTTCCTCAAATGCAGCGTATAAAACACCTTTATCTTCACTGATCTGGTTCACCATGATTCTGCTGCCCAGTTCCACGGAAAGGCGGAATCCCTTTTCCGTCTGTTCCACTGAGTTTATGGAAAAGGTAACACCAATCCGGTGAAAATCATCTTCTGTCTTATCTTCTGAGCCTGCATTCTGTTTCAGCGGCAATGCAATCTTTACGATTTCCTCCTCTTCCAGGCTCATGATCTGTCTTTCATTTAAATGTTCCAGATGTATTATTGTCGCGACACCAGGCAATAATACTTTATTAAAAACCGGAACAATTATGCCGAGATTATTATCATTATAATTTTTCATAGTTTTATCCTTTCTGTGCGTATTTTAAGTGAATGTTCATTTAACAATCAGATTTTTAATGGCGAGATATCTCTTACTAGATCAATAAAAGAATCCCGCTTATAAATATTACATCATAATTGCGTTTTGTATCATGATAATCAGCTCTGTGAGCAAATCTTCTTTCTGAGCTTCATCCTTCCGGTTATCAACCGCAATGGCTTTCACCGGCTGGAAAATAATTGCCAGTAAATTATCTTCCCTGTAATCTCTTAAGATATGGTTCTGCTTCATCTCTGCCATCATATGATAGATTTTGCAGATGCCCTGTTTTCCAGAGCAGCTGTTGGCTAAAGATGGACAGTTGGAAAATTGTTCCACAAAACTGAATATTTCCTTATTCTCCAGAATGTAGTTATAATAACTTCGGATCAGTAGCTCAATCTGCCTGCGCCCTTCTAACTCCTGCTTCATGCTGTCTAATAAGTAGTCGTAAATCTCTTCTGAATATTCCAGGTAAATGTCATGCAGCATCACATCCTTATTCTCGTAATAGATGTAAACCGTTGCCGGCGAAACCCCTGCCAATCTGGCTATTTTAGAGACAGAAGTGCCGTGAAAGCCCTCCTGCAGGATCAGCTTTATTACTGCTTCCTTGATATTCCTCACCTTTTCGTCGTCTTTTCTTCTCATTTCATCACCTCTATAGGTTTATAATAAATGATCATTCACTTATTGTCAATACTTTTTTTACACACATTATTTCTTCTGTGATTTTATTACTGAATTACAAACCAATTAACTGCTATAATGCAGAAAAAGAAACGGAGGTAGAGAACATGGCATGGTATCATCTAATTGGCATAGCGGTTGGAGGGGTTGCCGGGATTGTATATAATAAAAAGGTGGGATGCCCCAGCGGAGCGTGTCCAATCACTTCTAATCTGCATTTAACGATTCTCTATGGAGCAGCAATTGGTTACTTAATAAGCAATTTTTTTTAATGTAAGATACTATAAAAAGCCAATTACCTGATCAGTTTCTGATGTCAGGTAATTGGCTGATTTTATATTACGCTGGCTTAAAGGGGTAACCTGTCCTCATCTGCACAATATTCAAAAAAGTCAAAATCTGCATAATGACTGTGCTTTACTCTGTCCGCACAGGTTAACCCAACCATAGTACCGGTGAATTCCCCGTACTTACAGTATTCATCAGAAAATCTGGTAGTGTCAAAGACCCGGCCGATCTTCTGGTAATTTACTCCGTCATAACACCAGGAGAAATAAGACTGCCGGCCCTCAATTGTAAGCCTCAGATAAATGGGGTCATCACTTACCGGTATCCTGGTATTTAAAAATTCGGTCTTTTCTCCGTTCTCCAGATGGATAATGGAAAGTGCACTCTGTCCAAGGGTTTCACTGTAATATTTTCTTAAATTAATATAATTCATATTGTCATAATATAAAATCAGTCCGGCACTGTGCTGATGAACTTCCGGAACAAATTCCATCTTTGTAGTCACGGTTGCATAGACAGAGGTCAGCTTTCTCGCCAGGATGCTTACCTGATTTAAGGATGTCCGTGATTCCTGACCACGAATCCGCACATAGCCCGGGCGGGCTTTTAAGTCAGCAAAGCGCTGAGGCATGATTCTGGGTGCGTAATACTGCAGTCCCAGTTCCTCTTCATTAAAATCATCAAAATCAGGAATTTGCTTCACCGGCACTTCAGGCAGGTTACTTGCTTCAACCAGAACTTCCGCTAAATTACCGCCATTTGCCATACGCAGCCAATGATCATCTGTCCATATCATCTTCTGAATGGCCGTTTCTCTTCCAAGAGTGCAACGCAGTTCTGGTACAAAAGGCCGGGCACATAAATGAACCAGATAGGTTTCCCCATTCTGGGTATCTATCACACTGCCATGGCCGGATTTCTGAAGGATGGAATCAGGATTATAATATCTTGGTTTTAAATGATCCGGATCGTGGCGCTCATTAGACTCCCCATGAACAGAGGTTACGATGGGATTCATTGGGTCCGCTGCATATGGCCCCCAGATTTCTTTGGATCTTCCCATGGTTACACAATGATTATAGCCGGTTCCCCCTTCTGCACACATGATGTAATAATATTCTCCCCGTTTGTATAGATGGGGTGCTTCAATGCAGCCCCGGTCCGTTCCACCGTTCCAGATGCGTTTGGGATAACTGATAATTTCTTTTTTTTCGGGATCGTATTCCACCATACAGATTGCACCAGGCTTTTCATAGCCTTCCCTGGTCTCCCATTCCAGAGATACAATATACTTTTTGCCGTCATCATGCAGGATTGATGCATCGAATCCGGAGGAATGAAGATATACTGGTTCACTCCAGGGTCCTCTGATATCTGTTGCAGTAATCAGATAATTGTTTACATCAAAATATCTTGCATTCATGGAATTCATGACTCCGTAGATCACATAAAACAGATCTTCCTCTTCACAGTACGTGAGGCATGGAGCCCAGATACCTTTTGCAGATGGAAGCTTTTTTAAATCAACTGTTTCATCGTCTGTCAGAACATGGGTGTACAACTCCCAGTTTTTTAAATCTTTTGAATGGTATATGGGGATTCCCGGAAACCATTCAAAGGTTGATACTGCCAGATAATAATCATCCCCTTTTCTGCAAATGCATGGGTCGGGATTAAAGCCCGGTAGAATGGGGTTTTTTATCATATTATGCTGTTCGTTCATCATTCTTCCTCCAAAATGACAGCAGCCCAGTCTTTCAGGGGTATCCTGTCACCTTTTTTATAACTTGTTCCGTCTAATATATTTTTCACCCGGTCATAGGGGCAGATAATGGTTGTTTCTTCCTCTGAATAGTGAAGTACATAGTGTATTTTTTTATGATCCCGATTCACTCCGCTGCGAATGATCACCGGAAAGCATACAGCCGGTATGGAATCAGAAAGACCTGCATCTTTTACAGCCATCTTTAATATTTCTTTTACAATATCCTTATCTGTATAACAGCCGATGTAATAGGTGCTGCCTTTTTCGTAATCTGCCTGGGTAATTCCCGCATACTTTCCCCAGTATTTATGCTCATAGGACGCCAGCACCCTGGCTCCGGCTGTATGAAGCAGTTCTGCAAAGTACTGAACCGGTCTTCCTTTGATTTTTGCAGTTCCCGGTTCCGTAAACTGGTTGTAGTGAATTTTGAAGCACTCATGAAGCAGATGAGGCTGTGTGTCCGGATAAACACTTAAATATTCATTGGAAACGAAGGATTTAAAGGTGCTGACTAATACTCCTCCGTTGGAAACGAATTCTTTTAACTGCTTACATTTATCTTCTGTAATGCAGTACAGAGCAGGTGTTACAATCATCTGGTATTTAAAAGGATCCAGACCGTTGACATCCACTACATCACATTCCATATTTAATTCATAGAGACTGTCATACATCCATCTCACCACATCATTATAGCCTAAATCCCGGTCTATGGGGAACCATTCCAGTGCTTGAAGGGACTGATTGTCAACTATCAGCGCAATCTTGTTGTCTTTTCTCAGATTCAGGAGACTATTTCCCATCTTTTTCCACTGGTTTCCGATCTCCCATGCCTCTTCGTATGCTGGATTGACTGCCAGATCATGGCTTAACAGCCCTTTCCAGTAGGTCTCATATCCATTGTGAATGGAATGCCAGTTCCAATACATAATTCCGTCTGCTCCGCTTGCCAGATGGCTGTAAACGTGAAGCTTTAACTGTCCGGGATAAGGCGTCCAGTATTTAAACGCCTGAGCCTGACATTCCAGTACCAGATAATTACTTTCTTTTAAAGAGCGTATGGAATCTCCGCCAAACGCGATCTCCGCTCCGGTAAGCTGATCCTGGGTGTGATGATAGATATCAGTACCGGCAATTGTTACCGCAGCTGCGGCTTCATAATGATTCATGTCTGGCTGGACACCATAGGAATATCCATCCTGAGCAATATCTGCTCCGAATTTCTTCCACTGAAAATCAAAATTGTGGGTAATAAACTGATCTTCTCTTTTATATTCTTTTACTATTTCCGACTGCCATAAGAGAAATCCAGCTGCAAGACTTCTCTTAAAACGTTCAAATTCGCAGGATAAACCAGCATTGATACAGCCATTCATATCGGGAAAATCATTCCAGTCATGGATGGAATTACTCCAATAGGCAAGACCAAAGGTTTCATTTAAACGGTCAGTTGTAACAAATTTCTTCTGCAGATGTTCCACAAACAGCGTTTGCACCAACTCTGATGAGGTACCATAATGCTTCGTTTCATTGTCTATCTGAAAGCCTGTGACACATGGGTGACCTGCGGTATGTTCAAGAAGTCTGCGAATCACCCGTTCTCCATAAAAACGGTAGGAAGGATTCATAATATCCATCGCCTGTCTTCGCCCGTAAACAGCCTGTCCTGCTTTCGTCTTTACCATTACGTTCTTATCTTTTTTCTCCAGCCAGCTTGGGATGGCGTATGTTGGCGTACCGATAATTACCTCCATCCCCTTCTTTTGGGCAACTTCAAGAACCCGGTCAATAAAGCTGAAATCATATATTCCATCGGAAGGTTCCAGCGTACTCCATGTGGATTCCGCAATCCGAACCACGTTCATCCCTGCCTCACACATCATGGACAGGTCTGTCTCCACCCTGTCATAAGGCATATATTCCGGGTAATATGCAGTTCCAAACAAAAGAGTATCTCTTTTATATCCAGTGTTATCTTTCATCAGTTCTCCAATCTGTGTTTTCCTGCTGATAAATCTGAAACAATCTTATCATATTTTTTATCAAGATCAAATAATAAGAGGCAGACAACCCCAATTCCCATGGTAAGCGCCGGAATCCAGATAAACGCCCAGTCGATTGCTGCCAGGGAAGCCCCGCTCTGCACTGCCTGATCTGCGTGGAATCCGCCAGCTGCCAGAACCCAGCCAAGTGCTGCTGTTCCAATACCCGAGCCGACTTTCATACAGAAGGAAGATGCCGCATTTCCCATACCAGCCGTACCGTAGCCGTTATACCATTCCCCGTATGTAATGGCATCCTGCAAAAGCCCGAACATACACGCTCCCGATAATCCGAATCCGATTCCCTTGATTACTGACATGACACTGATAAAGGTTATATTATAAGACATTCCTGTTAAAGCAAATCCCAGGGTTGCAACTGTAAGACCTGTAAGCATCAGCTGCTTCTTTGTGAATTTCTTCATTAGAAACGGTGTAATGAATAAGGTTATGATCTGGGACATGGACAGGAAGTTGGAAACAGGTGTAAAATAGTTGGCATCTCCCAGACGGTACTGTGCAAAATAAACTGCAGATCCAAAGAAACAGGACATCATAAAATACAGGGCGAAAATAGCAATTACAAGTAAAATCCAGTATTTATTCACTAATAACCCTTTTATGCCCTTGGCAAACGATATTTTCACTTCCTGGTTTTTCTCTGATTCTTCATCTACTACCCGCTCTTTACACACTGCAAATGTGAAGAGATTGATTATAATAAATATAATCATCAGGATAATCATGGTAATCGTCCAGCCCTTCTGGCTGTATTTATCCCCACCGCCAAAGTAACCGGTCATTTTTAAGACTACCGTATTAATGGTCATTGTACCCGCCGTTGCCAGAAGATTTCTGAAATTGCCCAGAAGACCTCTCTCATACTGGTTGGTTGTCATCAGGCCGTGCATGGTTGCATATGGAATGTTGATTCCAGTATAAAATATGGTGGAAACAAGATTATAAGTCAGGAACATGTATACCAGCTGTGCCTTACCCTCCATACTTTGAGGCACGGTAAACATCAAAACTGTGCACACTGCAAGAGGCACACATAATCTGGCAAGCCAGGGACGGGCCTTTCCCCATTTGCTTTTCGTATGGTCTACAATGTACCCCATGGCAAGATCCGAGACCCCGTCAAAAAATTTTGATACAGCAATAATTCCTGCAGCTGCCGCTGCACTCGCTCCTACCACATTGGTATAATAAACCAGCAAGAATGCGCTGATTGCAGAATAAACAAGATTTCCCGCGTAATCTCCCATACCATATCCAAAACGCTCCACAAAAGAAAGCGATCCGTTTGCTTTTGTCTGTTTCATATCTTCTCCTCTTTTCTGAATTATATTTTACTTTTTACAGGAAACCAGCCAAAATCCACACATCTTCCCAAATCCCAGCTGTCCCAGCCGCTCCAGCCGCTGGTGTTGACAGTATCCGTTAAAAGCTTATAACTCCAGTAAAAATGACCAGAACCCTTATTCCATGCTTCCAGCTGGGCCTTTGCCACAGCCTGATAGATTTCTTTTTTCTCTTCTGCAGATTTCAGCTCTTTGTCAGATCCCTCTACACCGTTTAAGACAGTCTGACCCCCTTTTGTATCCCAGCCGCATGCCAGAGAATTAAAGAGACACCATTCCCCGCATATCACTGGGACATATTCCTGTATTTTCTCTATCTCTTTTGCAAAATGGGTCTGAATATAATCCAGATATTCGTTTAAGTTCTGACCGCATCCCATCATTTCTGCCATCATCAGATACTGATGGGTATCCAGAACGATGTTTTGGAAATTATCTTCTTCAAAGAATTCCTTCCAGCCGGATAAGTCAAATGCATCGTGAAAGATCACATGCTTTTCCTCCGACATAAATGCTCTGATTCTTTTGTAGGCCTCCCGGTAAAATTGTTTAATAAATGAAATGGGGATTCCACAGCTTCCCTTTCCCATGGTCTCATCTTTGGGAGGATATCTTTTTTGCACATTCATTAACTCCCAGATTGCCTCCGTAGCCGGCTCATTGAGAACCTCAATTCCCCACAGTCCATTCCTTGTTCCATATCGTTTTGCCAGGCGTTCCAGAACAGTCAATACAAACTCCACCTCCTGGGGATTTTGAGCCCATTTGCATACGCCGCTGATTCCTCCGTTATCGAATCCGTTCTGACCTTCTGGTGCCGTATGTAAATCAATCAGTATTTTAAGACCATACTTTTCTGCCCAGTTAAATGCCTGATCAAGCTCATTAATACAGCCCAGAAAAGGCTTTCTGTCACCAAAAACAAAATATGGAACCGGAATACGTATGGTATCCATGCCCCAGGATTTGATTGTCACAAAATCCCGCTCCGTAATATATTCACTGCGATGTGTTAAAATCCTGGCTTCATAAACTTCTTTTGTCAGACTGCGGGGAAGCCAGTATTCATCCGCTGCATCCGTTCCTTCAAATAATCCGGGGCTCATCCATTTCTCCAGTACCAGCCAGTTTCCCAGATTTACACCATTCACTTTCATATAAATCTCCTTGTTGTATCATTTTTTAGTTGCTTTCATTTTAAATTAAGTTATACTGATCTTATATCAATATTTACAGTTTTTTATCACGTTTCTCAGATAAAGGAGTTTGTATGATTACAAATTATTTCATGAAACACATTTCCTATCATCTTCATACCTTTGTAAAATCCTATACGATGGATAAAAAACCAGGAGAGACTATATGTGCCCGCAAGGACTTTTCTGATCTCCCGTTTTCCTCCCCGAAAGTCAGGGACGCCGTACTTGAGATGAAATCAGAACCTTTTCCGACACTTACCTCTGTTAATGGCAATATCATTTATGCAGCAGTCCCTGCTCAGAACATGATTTACGTGATTGGGCCAGTGGGCTTTCATACACAGGTGAATATTAACCGCAGCATCCAGGCTGCAGATATTGACTCTAACTGGATCCAGAGTCTGAGTATCTGTGATTTTGATGATTTACTGCGGGATATCCTTCTCATTTACAACCTGTTTCATGAGGAAATGCTTACAGCAAGTGACATCATAAAGGAAAACTGTGTGGATTCCCTGACGAAAGAGCAGATACAGAAGAATTTTTCAGAATTGATCTTTGAGAATCATGAAAATGGGAAAAAACACAACCCATATGATCAGGAGGTCAGGGAATTTTCCAGCATTGAAAACGGAGATATCAAGCAGTTGGAGCAAAGCTGGGCGGAGGACTACACCGGACAGCTGGGCATCCTGGCAAAAGACCGGCTTCGCAGTTTTAAAAATGTATGTATTGTGGTTATTACTCTGGCAAGCCGGGCTGCCATACGGGGAGGTTTAAGCCCGGAAATTTCTTTTTCCCTCAGCGACATATTTATCATGAAAATAGAAGAATCCAACGATATCGCCACTCTGATTCATATCAAAAACAGTGCGGAATATGAGTATGCCAGGCTGGTTCATGAAGGAAAGGAAAAGCAGAAAGGAACGCAGAAAAAAGAGAAAAATCCCCGCGTTGAGGAATGCAAGGATTATATCTTTTCCCACCTTCACGATAAAATCAAAATTGGGGATATGGCTTTGGAGCTTCAGATGAACCCCAATTATATTTCCGATTTATTTAAAAAGGAGGAAGGGATTTCTATTACAGACTATATTCGAAATGAAAAAATAAAGCTGGCTGAAAATCTTTTAATTTATTCCAAATATCAATACATTGAAATATCAGCCTATCTGGGATTTTCATCACAGAGCCACTTAGGTAAGCAGTTTAAGGAAGTGACTGGCATGACCTTAAAGCAAT
Source organism: Lacrimispora struthionigena (assembly GCF_048627165.1). NCBI lineage: Bacteria > Bacillati > Bacillota > Clostridia > Lachnospirales > Lachnospiraceae > Lacrimispora > Lacrimispora struthionigena. The sequence continues at coordinate 1,461,880 of NZ_JBMBWP010000001.1, read as the reverse complement.
ACAGGGACTGTTATGGTGTAAAAGAGTTTATCCATAATGGAAAAAAAGAAAATACAAAAGCAGAAGCCTGACTGTAAGATAAGTCAGACCTCTGCTGATTCTATTAAAACTCCCCTGTTTTAATACGCTCTTTTTAGTTCGTCTATGTAGCTTTTTAATGCATCAAATCCTCCCTGCTGATAACGGCGGATAAATTCGGTTCCAATTATGGCGCCGTCTGCACCATTTTTCATCACCGTTTCTACATCAGAGGCAGTTTTGATACCAAAACCTACAAATGCGGGAATGGAAGTAAACAGTTTCACTCTTTTAGCAACTTCGATATATTGATCAGGCAGTTTATCAAAAGAGCCTGTTTTTCCTTCTCCCGATACCACATAGGCAAACAGATGATTGTGTTCTAATGCTTGTTTCAGTTCGTCATTACTTTTTGACTGACTGAGTACTTTGATTGGATCATGAAGGATCTCCGCCGGATAGTCACCATTGACACAGATAAAACCATCATATAACTCATGTGGAATCCGGGTAAGGGAAAAGCGTTCCACACCTTCCTGATAAGTCATGATAACAACTTTAAAACGAAAACGGCTGCGAATCTCCTTTAACGAAGCTGTAATGTCTTCCCCGGTTAACCCCTGGTTCAGGATCACTTTGTTTGTTTCACGGATAATCTCCCCATCCATATAAGGATCTGAAACAGGAATCCCAACTTCCACATACCCCGCCCCTTCTTCATCAAGCAGCTGAAGAATTTTAAAAAAACGTTCTCTGTCCGGATAATGCAGTGGGATATAAAAAGCCAGATGTTTCATTACATTCCTCCAAACATTCTCAGGATCCATCCTAAAATAGGTCCGTAGAAGGAGTAGTCTGTCTCACTTAAGATTCTCATAATCGGTGCATAGGTACCGATCATTGGCAGTAATAGGGCTTGTCCGAAGATCAGAATCAGACCATTTACAAAGGATCCGATTATGGCTCCTCTGCGGCCGCCGTGGGCATTGCCGAAGATTGCGGTTACTGCACCGGTGAAGAACGTTGGAATCAGTGCCGGGAATACTACTACCGGATAATTCAATAAGCCAAGAACCATCATTCCCAAAAGTCCTGCAATCAGGCTGGTAAGGAAACCAAGTATGACTGAATTGGGGTAATTAGGGAACAACAGTGGAATATCCAGTCCAGGTACGGAATTAGGAATAATTTTATTGGCAATTCCGTGGAATGCAGCAATAATTTCGGAAAGCATCATTCTGACACCGGTAATAATAACTGTAATCCACATACCAAAGGATAAGCCTTTTAAGAAGCTGAAAACCAGGATATCCTGTCCGCCGGTAACGTTTTTAAGTGCCCAGGATGGACCGGAAAGAAGGCTGATGGCGAGGAAAAGGATAGTCATAACAATGGTCAGTGATATGGTCATTTCCCTTAAAAAGTTCAGTTTTTTTGGTACATTGATATTCTCCAGATCATGCTCCTTGTTGCCAAACGCTTTTGCCAGCAGGGAAGAAATAAGAATTCCCACAGAGCTGGAGTGAGCCAGAGTAAATCCTTCTCCGCCTTTTACCTCTTTCATAAACAAAGCGACGTAAGCGCAGGAAAATGTCATATAACAGCCAAGTAAAACAGCACCCACTGCTACTAACGGTATCGTGCTTAAGCTGGTTCCGAATTTCAGCAGTGCTGCGATGAGTCCTGCATAGAAAAAGGATACGTGAGCAGATAAATGTACGTATTTAAAGCGGGTGAATCTTGCAAGGAGAAGATTGACTACAAATCCCAGTGCAAAGATCAGCGCCATCTCCGTTCCGATTCCGGAAAGACTTTCGCTTTGTGCCGCGCCGATATCAACGGGAATTTCCGGCAGATTAAATATTTTCGTGATCATGGTCTGCAAAGGCAGCAGCGATACACCAAGAGTCTGTCCCCCTACATTGATCATGGTGAAACCAATCATGGTTTTGATTACGCTTGGCAGAATCTGATCCCAGGTCTTCTTCTGCGCAGCCATACCTATAATTACTACGATTCCAATGATGAACACCGCCTGGCTGAACACATTGCGAATCAGATACATCATTACTTCCATAGTTCTCCCTCCCAGGGTTTCTACACCTGTTATCTCTTTGTATTAATTGCTTCCATAAGCTGTTCTTTCAAATACTGCTTATCCATCATATTATCAATGCGGATAATATGAGCCTTTGAATCTCTTAACACATCAGCAAAATCTGAGGTGGTTATTAAGATATCATAAAAATCCGGGCTCACAGAACCAATATCAGACGCGTCTACCACTGCTTCAATCTTTTCTCCGTCTAAAATCTGCTGGGTAAACAAACGAAGCATCATGGAGCTCCCCACTCCTGCACCACATACCGTAACTATTTTTAACATTTAGGATTCCCCCTTTATAATTTTCATGATTTCCTGCTGCGAATCTGCGTTAATAATTTCTTCTACTTTCTTCTCATCCATAAGAATGTCCGCAAGCTCTGTCAGAGCTTTTAAATGAGACTGGTGATCGATGGCGCATAGACCAACGACGATTTTAACAGGATCATTTTTGGGATGTCCAAAAACCACAGGCTCTTTCAGCGTAACAATGCTAAGTCCGATCCCAAGTGCCCCTTCTTCCGGTCTTGCATGAGGCATGGCGATTCCGGGAGCAATTACAATGTAGGTTCCGTTGACCTCCACATTTTTAAGCATTGCCTCAATATAAGCTTCATCAGCCAGACCTTTCTCAACAAGCAGTCTGCCGCTCTCCCTGACAGCTTCGTCTCTGCTGCCTGCAGAAAACTTTGCCTGTATTAAATCGGTTGTCAGTATTTCTTTTAGCATAGGTTGATAAATTCCTTTCCTGGGTTCCGTTTTTTCAGAGAACCCCAAATATAGGCTTAATTCTTTTTTCAGAGCTGGAAGCTGTTCTTCTTTGATATCTGCGTATTTGCGGATAATGCCCATAACATCTCCCAGATGAATTCTGGCAGTTAAAAAGGATAACTGGTTTTGTATTTCTCTGATATCATAATCTGACAGAAACGGACTGACTTTTAATACCTGTATATCTTTCCATTTAAAAGGTACCGTTGAAACAATAAAATCGGGCACGTGCTCCATCAGCCACAAAGCTGCATTGCGAAGGCTGAATGTCCCCAGTATGTTTACATGGAACATGGCTTCCAGTCTGCTTTTTAAGATCTCGGAGGTGCTGATTCCTGCATTGCAGACAATAATTACATTGGGCGTTCTGCGCACCTGTTTTTCATTTCTCTCAATTACAGAAGCAAACAACAGTGTGAAGTATGATACTTCATGCTCATTAAAATGAACTTTCAGCTTATCCTCTACCAGCATAACCCCTTTTGAGACAGCATCATTAAGCTGGGAGAAGTTCTCCCTTACATAATCAAGCAGCGGGTTTTCCGCCCATTCTTCGGATAATGCCCTTTTATAGGCTGGCCGGAGATGATTGAGCAGTCCCTCGTAAAGCTTTGTATCTGTAACAAATGCTTCAAAGGGATATTCCTTTGTGACTGCTTCGATAAACTGATTGGTTACCAGATGAAAGGGGAGCCATTGCTCAGAAAGCAGTTCTTCATACTTTACCACAGACGCTTCCGTCAGCTTATTAGCCAGATAAAAACAGTCATCTAAGGACACTTCTGTTCCAAAAATGTATGCAAGCTCTTTTCTTTTCTGTAAAAAGGTGATTTCCTCTCTTGTCAGCGGATCTTTGGGACCTTCCGGAAAGACCTTTCCCATGGAAATTCTTGCATAGGTAACCCAGAATGCAGCCAGCATCCGGTGAAATGAAACATCACTGAGTTCCACGCTCAGTCTCCCTGACACATCATCTAAAAAAGCTTCACACTTCTTTATGATTTCCAGATCGTTAAAAGGCCGGTTTTCAAAAAACAATGGGTCTTCACTGACTGACAGGATCAGTAGATTTCGGATATTTAACTCTTTTCCAATCACACGATAACCTTTAAAAGGTGTGGATTCTATTGCAATTGAGTGAATGGCCAGCATTTCTTTTATTTCCTTTAAATCTGCAATCAGCGTGTTTCTGGAGATATCCAGAACCTTGAGTAAATCCTCTACCGTAAACTGGTCTCCTGCCAGAAGTATGGTTTCTACAATCCGCAGGCGCCGGATCCGTTGATTGGTTAAAACAAAATCCGAGGTGGAAGCAAGAAGACTTTCAAATTCAATTGTTAATGGTTCTGCATAATGCAGCTTCCCTTTATCTGCCTGTATAATGGGATATCCGCCTGTCTCCAGAAGCTCATTCAGCTTTTTTACATCACTGTAAACGGTTCTGGTACTCACTCCAAACTGAGTGGCAAACTCCCGGACTGTTAATTCCCGTTTGTTCTGACAGACAAGTTCAAATATTTTTGGAAGTCGGTTTTCCATGATTTCCTCCTTTATGTGCTCAGTATAGCATTTCGGTTGTTTCGCCCGCAAAACCAATTTGCTTCACAGGCTTTGCATACTTTGGTATATAGGGAACGAAAAGAGACACCTTTCAGTGTCTCCCATAACTTACATAATTAGAATGGTTACAGATTAATATCGTCATTAATGTTTTTCTTATAACCATCTTATGTGAAATATCTTTTTATTTTTCTTTCCCGCCCAGTTCCGCGGCTTTGAATATTTTTCTTTTTGGATTTTCAGGAAACCAGCCCTTTTCCACTCTCTTCTTCTGCTCAAAAATTTCTTTTATACTCCACAAAAGAGAACAACCAAGGACCGCTGACAGGGACCGTTCCGTGGAAGATGGAGACACAAGAGAAATCCCAAAGCACAAAAGTCCAAATATCAGAAACAAGGGCCATATTTTAGTAGTAAAATAATACTCTGCCTTAATCACAACCGGATGCAGCAGTCCGATAATAAGAAATGTCCCTATGCCAATGATGATTCCATCATAATTCATTCAGTAGTACCTCGCTTAATTACATTTATTACATTGTATTAATGGAATTTCAGGTTTATACGGATAAATCCCAGAAGAAACTTGCACTTTACCTTAATCTAACGTATGATTTTATCATACAATCAATATTTTGGAGAAACGAGGTTTCCTGTATGAAAATAAGCAGATTTGGTGGTTTGATTGCGGCAGCAAGCAAAAAAGCGGCACTGCCCATGCTGAAAGTCGGCTCAATTACGATTATCAAACGAATCGTTATTTCTTTTCAGCAAGCCGGAATTTTCCCCATTGTTGTCATCACCGGCGCAGATGAAGATGAAGTAAAATATCAGCTGAGCAATTATGGTGTCATTTTCCTCCCCTATGAACAAACGGATCAGCTTGAAATGTTAGACTGCATAAAGCACGGATTACGGTATCTGCAGGGAAAGTGTGACCGAATCGCCTTTACTCCTGTCAATGTCCCCATGTTTACACCTGATACACTGATTCGACTGAAAAACACCAGTGCAAATATTGTAATCCCTTCTTTTTACGGCAAGGGAGGCCATCCGGTAATATTATCGGAACAGATTATTCCGGATATCTTAAACTACAACGGTCCTGACGGTTTGCGGGGAGCAATCCGGTTACTAAGAGAGGACACTTTATGGCTGCCCGTTGCGGATAACGGAATTTTAACCAGCGTACGTAATGTGGAACAACTCCAGGAACAGCTTGCTGAGCACAACAATGCCATCGTTCACCCAATGCTGCATATGAGCATCGAACGGGAAACTGCCTTTTTTAATGCACGTCTTAAGCTTCTTCTCTATCTGATCTCGGATATGCATAATGTCCGAAAAGCATGCAATGCCATGTCACTATCCTATGGAAAAGCATGGGACATGTTAAACCAGCTGGAAACAGAGCTGGGGTATTCCGTGGTTTTGCGAAAGCAGGGAGGCCGACAGGGAGGCAACACGCTTCTGACGAAAGAGGGCTATGCATTTTTGTCCACCTACCAGCAATTTGAAGAAGAGGTGTTTCACTTCACCCAAAGCCGCTTTCACGATTTATTTCTATCCTCTGACTTATTATAACAGCTTACCAAGTTCCTTTTTAAAAGAACTTGCAGTCAAATACCACCCCTTTTACAATAAAAATAGCAGTAATCTGTTGATTCGTTCAGAAAACTGCTTTCTTATGAAAGGAGTGGTTTTTTGTTACACAATCAGCAAAATCTAAGCAGTCTGATCCTGGCAGCAGGTTTATCTTCCCGCATGGAGAATTTTAAGCCTCTGATGCCTTTCCGGGGTAAAACACTGATCGAAAACACCATAGACAGTGTACTCTCAGGCGGTGCGCAGACAGCCGTTGTTGTAACCGGGTTTAAGAGCGAAGAATTGGAAGATCTCTTAATGAAACGCTATGGAGATCAGATTCTGCTGGTAAAAAACCAGCACTTTAAGGAAACCGACATGATGACTTCCATAAAGACAGGCTGCTATGCCCTGCCGCCCTGTGATGCCTTTTTTCTGCTTCCCGGTGACATGCCGGTGATATGCCCTTCCACATTTGAGAAATTAATAAAAGCCCGCAGCCTACACATACCCAGTGTGGTAATCCCCACCTTAAACGGATACCGAAAGCATCCTCCTCTCATCGATGGAAGGCTGATTGCGGATATTCTTTCTTTTCAGGGAAACGGCGGACTTCGCCAGCTTTGGAGGCAGCGTGAAGAACTGATTTGCACGGTACCGGTAGATGATGAGGGGGTCACCATCGATCTGGATACCAGACAGGATTATCAGACATGCAGACAAAAATATGAAATATCAGGAGGTAAACTTTAAGCTATGGAGAAGGAACTTAACAGACAACCCTATGCCCTGTGTATCAATGGAAAGAATTACTATTCCGACCATGACAAGAAACTGCTTCGTTTTTTAAGGGATGATCTTCATCTGACTGCCACAAAAGATGGCTGCAGCGAAGGCGCCTGTGGCACCTGTATGGTTTTGGTTGATGGCGTTAAAACAAAAGCATGCGTGATATCCTTAAGCAAATTGCAGGGAAAACAGATATTGACGGTGGAAGGGATTGCTCCGGAAGAAATGAAGGTTTACGAGCACTGCTTTGCAGCTGCCGGGGCCGTTCAATGTGGTTTTTGTATTCCCGGTATGGTCATTTCTGCAAAGAGTCTGCTGGATTTCAATTTAAATCCAACCCGAACTGATGTGAAACAGGCGATCAAAGGGAATCTGTGCCGGTGCACCGGTTATAAGAAAATTGAAGATGCTATATTAATGGCGGCTGATTTTTTCAGGGAGAAGAAGGAGATTCCATCCGCTCCCTCCTCACTGCATATGAATGAGACCGCAAAACGAATTGATGCAGAAGAAAAAGTAAACGGTACCGGTATTTTTGCTGATGATATCATAATTGATGGAATGCTGTATGCAAAACCGGTGTATTCCAAATACCCCCGTGCCAAAATTGAACGGATTGATATCAGTAAGGCACTGTTGCACCCTGATTGTGAAAAGATCCTTTTAAAATCGGATGTTCCCTGCAATAAAATCGGTCATATCAAGCAGGACTGGGACGTAATGATGGGACCTGGTGATATTACACGTTATGTGGGAAATGTTCTGGCTGTTGTGGCCTCCAGAAGGAACGAGACACTGGAAGAAATCTGTTCTATGGTGGAGATTGATTATATCGAATTGCCACCTGTCACCACACCCTTCGATGCATTAAAGGGGGACGCTCCACTCATTCATGAGGATGGAAATGTTATGAGCCGGGCTAATCTAGTGAGGGGCAATGCAGACGAAGCAATCAGTCAGTCTAAATTTGTAGTTACACGAAAGTATAAGACTTCCTGGCAGGAACATGGCTTTATGGAGCCAGAATGTTGTGTTGCCATGCCGGAAGGGGAAGATGGTCTGCTGATTTATACAAGCTGCCAGTCCGTCTATGACGTTCAGAGGGAATGTGCCAAGATGCTGCAGATTCCAAGAGAAAAACTGCATTGCCGCGCACCTTTGATGGGTGGAGGATTCGGCGGCAAAGAAGACATGTCAGTGCAGCAGTATGCAACGCTTATGGCCTGGGTAACAAAAAAACCGGTAAAAGTGAAATACACCCGCCAGGAATCCTTAAACTATCATGTCAAACGTCACCCCATGGAAATGGAGTTTACAACCGCCTGTGACGAAAACGGGATTCTCACAGGTATGAAAGGGGTCATCATCGCCGATACCGGCGCCTATGCCTCTCTGGGTGGTCCAGTTCTTCACCGTGCCTGTACCCATGCGGCAGGACCTTACAATTACCAGAACATTGATATCTTTGGTATGTCTGTCTATACCAACAATGTGGTTTCAGGGGCATTCCGGGGCTTTGGCGTCACGCAAAGCTGCTTTGCTACCGAAATGAATATTAATCTTCTTGCAGAAATGTCAGGAATCGATCCCTGGGAATTCAGGCGACGTAATGCCATAAAACCGGGAGACATTCTGCCAAACGGACAGACTGCGGATTCCAATACCAATATGACAGCCTGTCTGGATGCAGTGAAAGATTTATTCTATTCCAATCCCTACGCTGGAATTGCATGCGGCTTTAAAAACTCCGGGACCGGTATGGGCAAAAAGGATATCGGCCGTGTATTATTGTCAGTTGAGAATGGCAAAATCCATATCCGTACATCTGCCGCCTGTATGGGCCAGGGGATCGGGCAGATGGTTCTGACAGAAATCTGTCATGTAACCAGCTTAAATCCGGAAATTTTTGTGTTTGAGAATGCTGATACAGTCCGCACGCCAGATGCCGGAACATCCACTGCTTCCAGGCAGACAGTCATGACTGGAGAAGCAGCACGCCGGGCAGGGGAAAAGCTCAAATATGAGCTGGAAAAAGGAAAAACGGTTGCAGACCTGGAAGGCAGAGAATTCTTTGGTGAATATTCTGCACTCACCGATCCTCTGGGAGCTGTCAAAGAAAATCCAATCAGCCATGTATCCTATTCTTACGGCACACAGGTAATTGTTTTAAATGAAGAAGGGAAAATCACCAAAGCTGTATCAGCTTTTGACGTTGGAACACCGGTGAATATCCAATCGGTTGAAGGACAGATTGAAGGCGGCATGCTGATGGGCATTGGCTACGGTGTGACAGAAAAATTTGAATGTGTAGAGGGATATCCAAAGAGCAGATTCGGAACCATAGGCTTTATGAAAGCTTCTGAGGCACCTGAGCTTTCTGTAATTCTTTGTGAACCGGAAGAGAAAGATAAACTGCCTTACTCCCTGGGGGCTAAAGGTTGTGGTGAATTATGTATGATTCCTACTGCTCCCGCCTGTGCTCATGCGTATTATCGGCTGGATGGAGTATTTCGTCAGAGTCTTCCCCTGGAACACACACCATATAGAAAATAGTATCAGACAGACAATAAGAGCTGCAAAAACCCCAACTTCCGGTTTGTGCAGCTCTTATTATTATATCTTCATTTCAAATTCCAGACCCAATAAATCATCACGCCAGGCCCGATTCTCCTTCTCTGTCGTCTTCATAAATCCAGCTCACCTGTATCTGTTGACTGGGCAAAACAATAATAAGAATTCTGTTCGTCTGTAAAAGTTCGGACTTCAACACCAAAAAGAGTTCTTATACTTTCTAAAATACGACTATCACCAGTTGTATGGATGTCAAAAACACCTCCCTGCCTCATAAAAACCAGGGAATCCGAATATTGAAGAGCCAGATTCAAATCATGAAGCACCATCACCACCGTTTTTTTCTGCTCCCTGTTCAGACTTCGAATCAGTTCCATCATTTCATAAGTTACATGAATATCCAGATAGGTAGTTGGCTCATCAAGAAGAATTAAAGGAGTATCCTGATTGTATATCATTGCAAGAAATACTCTCTGCCGCTCTCCGCCTGAAAGCTCCGCCATGCTTTTGTGACGAAACTCTTTGCACCCGGTTAACTCCATGGCATATTCGCTCATCTCTTCCTCAGCCTTAGTGTATCCGGCAAAAGAAGTCTGGTAGGGATATCTGGCTGCCATCACTGCACGTAAAGCCGTCATATCCGGAATCTGGCTGTTCTGCAGGAGCACGGACACTTCTCTTGCTACCGATTTCTTACTCAAATGTGAAATGTCGTTATCACCCAAAAAAATTTTTCCGGTCTGAGGTCTCAGAAGACAGGATGCCAGCTTTAAGACTGTACTCTTCCCGCATCCGTTTGGTCCTGCGATAGTAGTTATCTTTCCAGCCTCGATGTCTAAATCCAGATTAGTGATAATCGGTCTGTTTTTATGATAGGAATAGGAAACCCCCTTCATTTTTAACATTCCATATCCCTCCTGCTTCTATTTTTCAGGATAAGATAAAGAAAGAACGGACAGCCCATGAAAGACAGAATAATTCCAACCGGAAGTTCATAAGGAACAAATAAAGTCCGTGCAAATAGATCACACAATATGACAAACATTCCTCCAAGAAGTGCGCTGCCTGGTAATACGAAACGGTTATCCGTACCAATTAAAAGCTTCACTCCATGGGGAATAATAAGACCGACAAAACCAATGAGACCTGCAAAGCTGACTGCTGCACCTGCCAATGCTGCTGCAATTACAATAGCCAGACCTCTTGTAACTGGTACGTTCATCCCTAAAGCACTGGCACGTTCTGTACCAAGTCCCAGATGATTCAGTGCTTTTGCAAAGCATAAGGAAAGTAAAATTCCTCCCAGAATGCCAAAAGAGGGATAGATCAGCATAGCAGTCGTAATCCCGGAAAGACCTCCTGCCAGAAAATTACCGGCGCCTACATAGGCATCCGGAAATAATATCAGCACCCCGTTCATTCCGGCTGTAAACAGGCTGTTGATCACAAAACCGGTTAGCACTAGTAATAGCTGAGACATTCGTCCGGTCATCGCAATCAACAGAATCAGCACTGAAGCCAGCAGCCCGCCTAAAAATGCGGCAAAGGGGATCAGTTCTCTGGCTCCTGGAAATAGAATGGAACAGATCAGTACAAACAGCCCCGCTCCCGCATTAACACCGATAATATTGGGGCTTGCCAGCGGATTATGAAATACCGTCTGAAGAATTGATCCGGAAACAGCAAGACCGCTTCCTGCAAGCAGCGCTCCCAATACCCGCGGCAGTCGCACAGTCATGAAAATACGGTAAACCGGATCCTGGGTACTGCCAGAGAACAAAGCCTTAAACAGCACAGATGGAGGAATGAAGCTGGAACCGGAAAATAATCCCAGTAAAACAGAAACAGTAAGAAACGAAAAGGAAATCACCACAAGCAGCCACCCCTTTTTATCTGCTGCCGCTAAGAATTTCAGAAAGGTAAACATAGCTCTCCCCCCATTTCTCATTGGGCTTATATAAAAACTTCTCTTTGGGAAGAAGAATATAATGCTGATTCTGAACCGCTTTCAAACCATTCCACGCCGGATTATTTTCTATGCTTTCTTTTAGGTTTTTATTCGCCTGAGCTTCGTCATTGCCCATGGGGACAACAAAGATATAATCCGGATCTTCTTTGATTATGGCTTCCATGGAAAATTCTTTTAACAGGCTTTTATCCTCATCTGCCAGATTGGTACACCCTAAGTCCTTCAGCATTTTGCCTGTCATACATTCAGAATTTTTAGCCACAACACCGCCGGAATAAGTGATAAGAAAAAGAACTCTTGGTGAACTTTCCGTGATATTCTTTTTAATTGCAGCTTCAATCTGCTGTTTTATCTCCAATCCGTTTTTCTTATATAAATCCTCTCTTCCTGTGATATCCGTGCAGATTTGCAGCATAGAAAGATAGTCCTCAAAGTAAGTTACACGAAAATAGGCAGCTGTTATTCCTGCCTGCTTAAACGCTTCTTTTAGAGCGGTGTGCTCTTTGGTCTCAGACGACAAAATAACAAGATCAGGGTTTAGACCAATGATCGTCTCCAGATTAGGGCTGTTGTACATCCCAACAGAGATTACGTTTTCAGGAAGTACAAGACCCCTCTCATCCAATGCATCATCTGTTACTCCGCATAGTTCACCCCCTGCTTTTTGCCAGGTATCCGCAAAACTTCCCATGAGCGCAACAACACGTTTGGGATTCTTCACCCGGATCTCCTGTCCTAATGCATCCGTAAATTGATAATACCCGGTCTGATCATCTGCCTCATTGCCGGCTACAGCCACAGTCCGTGTTGCGCATCCAGATAAGAAGGAAGTAAGTATCGTAATTAATACCGTTATTTTCAGCAAGCGGAAATTCATTGTGCAGGGAGTCCCTCCTTCCACTTCTTTCCAAACCCACAGTAACTGTCCTCCGCCATATAGTCACCGTCGTGGTAATATCCGGCTCTCGCCCGGCAGCCACCGCAGTCTTCTTTGTAAACGCATGTATTGCAGGTGCCTTTATACTCCCTGCTTCTTAACCTTTTAAACACACTGCTTGTGGACCAGATTTTATCAAATGATTCCTCTCTGACATCTCCCGCAATTTCTGTCATATATGCACAAGGTCTGACCAGTCCCTCAGGTGTAATCACACAATAAGACAAGCCTGCAAGGCAGCCCTTTTTAAAACGAGTCTGAACCTCCAGTTCCTTTGCCACACGGACAAATTGGGGCGCACAGGTGGGCTTTATATCAATGGGTACATTTTTCTGTTTCTCCATAATGGTTTTTAATAGTGCTTCATATTCCATAACCTGCAAGGAAGTGTCTTCCAGAAATTTTCCTCTCCCTACTGGAATGAGAAAAAATATGTAGTTTGCCATGGCTCCCACATTTACACTAAAATCAATGATATCGCTTACTTCCGCCTGATTCCAGTCCAGAACTGTGGTATGGATCTGAAATGGCAGTCCCACTTTTTTGCAGTTTTCAATTCCTTCCATGGTTAAGCGGAATGCATCGGAGCAGCCTCTGAAATCATTATGCTTTTCTTCATTTAAACTATCCACGCTGATTCCCATGGCTGCAGCACCGCAGTCTTTTAACTTTCTGGCCGTTTCTTCCGTCAAAAGTGTCCCATTGGTTCCAAAGACCGGCCTTAGCCCGGCTTTTGTGGCATGAGATACCAAATGATAAATGTCCGGCCGCATCAGTGGCTCTCCCCCACTAAAAATCATGATTTTAAATCCTGCCTTTGCGATTTCACCGATCATCTTTTCTGCTTCTGCTGTTGTCAGTTCTTTTGTTTTTCTGCTTCCGGCATCCTGGTAACAATGCCTGCATTTTAAATTACACTCGTTGGTTGTCAGCCACGATACAATCATGGATGCACTCCTTTCGTTTTATGCGCCTTATGCAGTTTCAAAAAAGTACATCCTATCTATATGCTGAGAAGCTATGACATAGAAGCTTCTGAAGATTGGTAAAATCCACAGATCTCTGAAGAAAGCCGCCTCATCTTTTCCCGCATTTCCTCCGGCTCCAGACATACACATCTGGTTCCCATACCAAGCAGATAGCCACAGGCAAGATCGTCCACAGGCATATATAGTTCAGCTATATAATAATCCGGACCGTCCGGAGTCAGACAATCTTCCCCAAAACGCGTTATAACTAAATCCTTTACTCCTTCCTGAATCCTCAGCTTTACCCTTGTTAGAGAATTTTCTCTGGTCTGTATCTCATCCAACCGTTCCATGGGAAAATCCCGGATTTGAAATCGCTGATCTGATATTAAAAGATCGCTCATCCTTATCAGCTTAAAAGTACGAAAATCCCTGCGTGACAGACAATATCCCTGAAGATACCACGCCTCTCCCTTCCATAAAAGACGATAGGGTTCTACTTCTCTGCTGCTTTTTCTATCTCTGATATCCCGGTATTGGAATGTGAGAAGTCTCTGCTGATCTAACGCTTCCTGTACCAGTTCAACTGTGTGAAACAGATTCCCGGCATTAAACCAGGGTAAAGCATCTATTTTCATCTGATTTGCGCGATATTCCCACTCCTTATGATGTTCTTTTGGAATCATACCCTTTACTTTGGCCAGCGCTGCCATGGTCTGTTCTCCTGGCAGATTATTTTTAATACTGGATAATCCCATCAGAAGTGCGGTGATATCATTTGCAGAGAAAATTCGTTTTTCTACTTTAAATTCTTTCATGATTTCAACGCCGCCGCCCGGTCCTGAAGTGGCAAAGATTGGAATTCCGGCCTGATTAATCACTTCTAAATCCCTGTATATTGTCCGCATGGAAACCTCAAACATTTCTGCCAGAGATTTTGCGGTTACTTTCTCCCGTTCTAAAAGAATCATGATAATTGCAATAAGCCTGTCTATTTTCATCTCATCACCTTCATTTTTTTAATCAGCTTAAATCATTGACATATAGATGTCAACAATAGGATGTTATACTTTTTAAAAAAGGAGAAATCAAACATGGATAAAATAATTGAAAAGGCACTGGAAGGCCTGGAAAAAGAAATTGGACAAGATAAACTTATGGTTCTTGCAACGAGAAATGAGGAAGGCGTTTCTGCCCGAACCGTTAATATTTATACTTACGAGGGATGTTTTTACTTTGTGACAGAAGCTGACTCCAACAAATATGAGCAGATAAGTAAAAACAATTCTGTTGCCTTAAGCATTGATGCCATTCAGATCAGAGGGAATGGAACCTTGCTTTCCCATCCCTTAAGTGATTCCAATGAGCGGATAATAGGTTATGTACAGTCCGGGCTGCCTCAGCATTTTGACCGTTATAAAGATGATTCTGCTATGAGGCTGATTAAAATCACCCCTTCTTATGCCAGTTTTCTATCTATGAAGACAGGGAACGGTTATGTGATCGATTATAAAAAACAAACAGCAATGCCCATTGAGCACCAAATGTAATTGAATTTGTTTGCCACTTGAAGTATGGTATAGAAAAAGAACAGGAGAACAAGATGAAAAAGAATGTACTATTTGTAATATTAGAAGGATTTGCAGATTGGGAAGGCGCCTATTTATCGTCCGCAATCCGGACATTTGATGCCAATCAATATAATGTCAAGACTGTGTCCTTAGAAAAGAAGGCAGTGGAATCCATTGGCGGATTCCGGGTTATTCCTGATTATGATATCCATGATATGCCAAAGGATTATGAGGCTCTCATCCTCATCGGTGGGACCTCATGGAGGGGGGAATCAGCGCAGCAGATCCGGCCCCTGGCAGAAAGCTGTTTTCATGATGGAAGAATTTTAGCTGGCATCTGTGATGCTTCCGCATTCCTGGGTACAATTGGGCTGTTAAATGACGTTCGTCATACCAGTAATGACTGCGATAATTTAAAGCAATGGGCCAAAAATGCTTATACAGGAGAAAAAAACTATATTGTGGAGCCGGCGGTAAGAGATGAAAAAATCATTACTGCAAATGGAGTTTCGCCTTTGGAATTTGCAAGAGAGGTTCTTATGGCATTAAATATTGCGCCAGAAAACCAGATTCTTAGTTGGTATCAATTTTATAAATACGGCATTTATGAGGGAAATCAGAACTAAGTAAAGCCCAGGGTATGTCCCCAGACCTCACCTGTCTGGGGACATACCCCAAAATATGATTAGAGCTTAAGCCTCTGCATAACTCCCTGTTCCATATAACAAATGGAAAAATCCAAAGCCGCAAAATTGCAGATTAACTCCGCCCACTTATCATTTGCGGTTCTTCTCATAATTAAGATCCCCTCGGAAGGAACCGTAACCTCCAGATCTCCATCAAATGCATCAAATGTATTCCGAAATTGCATCAGTGATCTTAATTTTTTAACAACATCTCTCTGAGCGCAGGTTCTGATCTCTTCCACCGTATAATTATGGCGGTTAATGGATCTGTGATCTTCTGACTGTTCCAGTGCTGCATAATCATTTTCACCTGCCAGCATTCCAACGTAATACACCTGAGGGATTCCCGGCGCAAAGAACTGTACCGCACGGGCAAGTAAATATGCCTGTTCATTTTCATGAAGCGCGGAAAAGTAGGTTGTGTAAAGCTGATATGCCTTTTTAAACCGTTTCTTCTCCGGATTCAGCGGCTTAAACTGATAGCTTAAGCGGTCTTCAATCCGTTCAATTAATTGGGCTGCTTCCTCTTCATTAACCCAGTCATAGGCATCATATACACCAATTCCGTCATGAGTATCCAAAACCGTGAATTGTGTACGGGGAGCCACTTCCAGCCAGCCCGCCAGCTTTTTTGCGTCCCCGGTATAGATGGCATGAAGCATCAGGAACGGCAGAACAAAATCATAGCTCCATACCTGATGCTCCTCTAACTTTTTTGCTGTCTCCCATGTATCGTGGATCTCCGGCAGAAGCCATGCCCTGTCACCGGCCATTCCGGTTATCTCATCAATCACGTTCCAGATATCCGGTTCAACCATAAAACAGCTTGTATCCCGTTTTTTCACCACATAGCCAAGTGCATCAAGCCGGATAATGCTGATGCCATTCAATGCCAGATGATTGAAATTCTCTCTCAGGTACTGCTTTGCTGTTTCAGTCCGAAGATCCAGATCAATCTGCTCATTGGTAAAGGTACACCAAAGCTTAACAGTCTTTCCATCTGCCCGGACAAAACTCTGATACGGCTCTCCATCCTTTCGCCGGTAGAGCAGGTTTATGTCCCGTTCATCCGGTCTTCCCTCTCCCCAGAACTGCTCATAATCAAGGAACATGTCCGCAAAAGGGGAAGCTTTACCTTTCTCAAGATAATCCAGAAATTCTTTACTCCTTTTGGAAACATGATTTACCATCACATCACACATGAGATAATATGTTTCTGACAGTTTTTTAATATCAGCCCAGTCTCCAAAATCAGGTTCTACCGTTTCATACGTAATGGGGGAAAATCCCCGGTCTCCGCTGGAAGGAAAAAAGGGCAGAATATGTATCCCTCCAACGGCATCTTCAAAATACTCTTTCAGTACATTTCTTAATGTAACAAGATTTCCTCCAATGCTGTCCGGATAAGTTATCAGCATTATTTTGTTCGATATATTCAAGTCAGCTTACCTCCATTATTTAATAGCCCCATCCATGACCCCTGTCACAATCTGCTTCTGAAGGAAAAGATAAATCACAACAACAGGCAAAACACTTAAAATTAAAGCAGCCATTGCCAGACCCAGTTCCGCGGTATATTCACCAAAGAAATAGAATGTGGAAAGGGGAATTGTCCTGTTCTTATCTTTGATGAGAACTAAAGAAGGAAGAAGAAAATCATTCCAGATCCATAATATGTTAACAATTAATATTGTGGTTGTAATTGGCTTTAAATTGGGAAATACGATTTTCCAGAAGCAGTAAAAATGGGAACAGCCATCAATCAGAGCCGCTTCCTCCATCTCTCTTGAT
Source organism: Lacrimispora struthionigena (assembly GCF_048627165.1). Lineage (NCBI taxonomy): Bacteria > Bacillati > Bacillota > Clostridia > Lachnospirales > Lachnospiraceae > Lacrimispora > Lacrimispora struthionigena. Next base: position 1,444,562 of record NZ_JBMBWP010000001.1, on the reverse strand, counting down.
ATCCCTTTCATAAAGCCGTGATACATAAACGTAGTCATTGGCATACCAAAGCCCATGTAGAAAAATATCAGGGCTGTCCGGCTGTTCATAAGTCCCAGTTTTCCAAAAATACTGACAAACGGAATCATTAATGACTGAAACGGTATAATCATGGCGCAGATTAATACTGTAAAAATAATTTTGTTGGCTTTAAAGTCCCAGCGAACCAGCATATAAGAAAGCATTGCACCAAATACAATCAGCAGAATCTGAGAGAATGCTGTGATATAAGCGGTATTCATCAGCACTGTTCCGAATTTCATGGTCACCCAGGCTTTTGTAAAATTGGCCAGTGACAGGGCATGGGGAAGGGCCATGGGGTTCTTAATAATTTCAATTCTTGGTTTTAACGCATTAATCAGGACAAGAAAGAAAGGTAAAAGCATAAAAACTAAAAACAGAATAGCAAACAACTGTTTTATCAGGGAGTTGATTCTTCTTTGTGTCATCATATGGCATCAACCTCCTTCTTTTTTAAAACTGCTACCTGGGCAACCGCAATAACAGCGACCAGTATAAACAGTAAAAATGCCTTTGCCTGACCAGGACCCATGTTCTGGTTTAAGAATGCTTCATTGTAGACATGCATGGAAATCAGCTCCGTGGTATTATAAGGTCCGCCCTTTGTCAGGGATAAGTTCACATCATAAACCATAAATGCCTTTCTGAGGGTGAGAAACAGCGTGATGGTAAATGCCGGCACCATCATGGGTACTTTTATTTTCTGAAGCATCTGAAGGGGGCTGGCCCCATCCATCCGCGCCGCTTCAATCAGACTTTTATCAATTCCAACAAAGCCCGCGATATAAATTAACATCATATAACCAGCATTCTGCCAGACACCCACGATGATCAGCGCCCATAAAGCTGCGTGAGGCTGTGTCAGCCAGCTGATTTCAAAAAATGGGATTCCGGTCTTTGTACCGAAATAAACAAATACTCTGGAGAAGATGAACTGCCAGATATATCCTAAAATCACGCCGCCAATCAGATTAGGCGTAAAATACCCCGCTCTGTAAAAATTCTGTCCCTTCATACCGCTGGTTACCAGCAAACCGAATAAAAAAGCAGATGTATTTGTTAAGATCATAACAAAGAAAACATAATAAAACGTTTTACCCAGGGAACCCCAGAATGCGGGGTCCCTGACTGCTGAAATATAATTTCCGATTCCTATAAACTCAATTTTACTGTCTAAGGAACCATTCCAATTGGTAAGCGATAAAAACAGACCGGAAAAGAAAGGGATGAGTACTACGATACCAAAAACCAACAGAGGGATTAACCCAAATGTAGCAAAAACCTGAAAACTTTTCAAATTTGATTTTTCTTTATACATAATATCTCCCATTTTGTCTTTTATTTCTTGGAGAATTCCACCCATTTATCCTTAAACTGATTGGCAACATCGGCTCTGGTTATTTTCCCATCCAGATATTGCTGCATGGTTGCACCAAACTGATTCATAACACCAGCCGGGAAATAATCGCTCATTCTCTCCAGAGTATTTCCCTGTTCCATATAAGAAACAATCTGCTTTGCTACCGGATTGGTAGGCTGTATCTCAAAACCTTCAAATATCGGTACAAACATAAGGGTGTTGACATAGGAATCCTGACCATCTTTGGAAGTAACCAGCCAGTTAAAGAAATCGATGGCTGCTGCCTGCTGTTCCGGTTTGGACTGCTTTGCGTCAATGGCAAACATGGAATAAGATAATACAATTTCCTTATTTCCAACAGCTGCTTCATCATCTCCCATTGGATAAGGCATCAGGCCAACCTGTGCATCCGGGTTAATATCTACAATGTTTGGATAAATATAATTACCGATAGGCCAGAAAGCAACTTCATCACTTGCCATTGTTAACTGATCATCCTCATAAGCATTGGCAAGTGGTGACTTGGCGTATTTGTTGTATTTCATGAGAAGATCAAAGGTATCCATCCAGTTGTTAAACACCTGGCTGTCAGCAAAATTGTATTCTCCCTTGCGGCATGCCTCAATGACAGCCTGTCTCTCATCATAATTCTTACTTACTGCGCCATATAAAACAGAAGTCAGATGAGATCCTAACAGCCAGTCCTTATTGGTAATCTGAACCGGTGCATACTTAGTCTTTGAAATCTCTTCTAAAAGCTGTGCAAAATCTTTTCTTGATTTAATTGAGGATGGATCAAACTCTTTTCCAGTCGCTGCCTCAATTACTTTTTTGTTATACATAATGCCGATGCCTTCAGCGGTTGTGGGAACAGCAAGAACTTTTCCATCTGATTTCGTCTTATCCTGTGCCCAGCTATAAACTTTTTTAGCAAAATCAGTATTTGTAATATCTAAAAAATTATCTTTAAAGGATGTAAATTCTGGTCCTCCTACCATTGTGATCGTAGGCGCATTCCCAGATGCATATAGGGATGTAAGTTTTTCGTATATTGTCTGTCCTGACAATGGAATTGCAGTAATTGTCACATTGGGGTGAGACTCGGTGTAACGTTTGAATGTCTCTTCAAACTGGGGAACAATTTCCGGTTTTGTTACAAGGAAACTAATCTCCACTTTTTCCCCGCTTCCTTTGCTCTCACTGGTTTGTTCTGCTGCTTTTGTATCTTCCTGTTTTGCAGGAGCCGTTTCTTTCACGGAACCGGAGCAGGCAGTCAACGATGCAGCCATAACACCAGCCAATAAAAAACTAATAGCCTTTTTCATAAATAATCCTCCTTCTCATTGTACATATTGCCATTTTTCTCTGAGATCTATTACAATCTCTTGTATAAATTATAACATTATGAATTCAGAATAAATAACGAAAACTGGCGTGAACATTGCAAATGTTGACAATTTCCGATTTTAATGTTTCTTATTAATCTGATCGCGGTCCACCGCCAGCTGTATGGTACTGTTATGACTTTGAATCATATAATTCTTGTAGTCTCTGGGAGACATTTGGTACGCAGATTTAAATGCCCGGAAAAAGTTAGAATAGTCATCAAACCCGCTTAGTTTATAGATATCCTGTATTCGTGCCCCCTCCATCAGATAATTCCTTGCAATAATCAGCCGACGCTTTTTGCAGTAATCCATGATGGTCATTCGTGTATGCTTTTTAAATTTTCTCATAAGATGATATTTATTCATAAAGAAATGCTGCGCTATCATGTCCAGAGTGATCGGTTCCATATAATGCTGGTCAATATAATCCATAATGGATTGAATCATCTCGTCGTTTTCAAACGTGGTCTCTTCCACTGACTGAGAATTCTGGCTATATCGGCAAAAAAGCAAAAGGAGCTGGCTTAAATAACTCTCCTGAAGATAGGAACTTGCAAAATCCACTACTTCACTCTCACGGCACATTTTCCTGAAAATGGATTCGATTTCTTCACTCTGCTGCCTGGGAAGACGAAATATCTCTGTTCTGCTTTCCTTTCCTATCATTGTATTATATTCAATTTTTCCACCCAGCAATGTCTCCAGGTAATTATATTCCAGCCATAAAACAAACCGCCGGTATGGTTTTGTCATATCCTTGATCACAGCCCGATGTAAGCGCTGATTGTTAATCAGTACAATATCTCCGTGTTTCAGGGTATAGATCCTGCTGTCAATGATATAATCGCAGTCTCCTTCTGCATGGTAATATATTTCAAGAAAATCATGGTAATGGAGAGGATGATCTGCAGAAGGAATATTATCCTTATAAAAAACTTCGTAATTAGGTGAATCCATATTATCTTTGATATACAACGTATTTTCCAAATAGTCTCCGTTCTGCCTACCGAATTACGATTTCGGACTAAGCTGATATTCTTATATTATTATCAGCATACCAAATCAGATCATACAATTCAATGCCAACTGAAAGAACCGATAAAACATAAAAAACGAGCGTCGATATGCTCATTCAGAACAATCAACGCTCATCTTTTGTTTATCAGATTACTTCTCCATTTGTTTCGATTACTTTTTTATACCAGAAAAAGGAATCTTTTCGTATTCTCTTTAAACTTCCATTTCCCCTGTCATCCTGATCCACATAGATCATTCCATAACGTTTGCTCATCTGAGAAGTCCCACAGCTGATTAAGTCAATACAGCCCCAGGATGTATATCCCATCAGTTCTACACCGTCACAGACAGCTTCTTTCATCTGCCGGATATGCTCACGCATATATTCAATCCGGTAAGGATCATGTACTGCTTCATCTGACTCCAGAGTATCCACCGCTCCTAAGCCATTCTCAACCACAAACAGTGGGATCTGATATCTGTCCCATAACTTATTTAACGTAATTCTTAAGCCAATGGGATCAATGGGCCAGCCCCAATCTGTTAATTTAATATATGGATTTTTAATCTTAGATACAAGATGTCCGGAAAGTTCCTTTGCATCCGGTCCTCCTTTTGTTACATAGGTCATGTAATAGCTGAAGGAGATAAAGTCTGCGGTATTTGACCGGATAATTTCAAAATCCTCTGGAAGAGTCTCAAATTCTATCCCGTTTTCCTCAAAATAACGACTCATATAAGCCGGATACTCCCCCCGCACCTGTACGTCCGGATAAAACAGATTGATATGATCTTCCTTAAGCGCCTGAAGCTGATCCTCAGGATTACATGTCTCTGCATATGTTTCCAGCCTGCATATCATACAGCCAATTTTCGCCTGGGGCATGATCTTCTTTCCAATCTGAATGGCCAGGGAACTGGCAACAAACTGGTAATGGGAAGCCTGATATGCAGCTGCCTCCTGATTGGTAACCAGATCAGGAAGAGTTCCTGCACCTGTATAAAGACTGTTTAGATTCATATTCATCTCATTAAATGTGATCCAGTATGTGACCTTATCTTTATACCTTTTAAAACATGTTTCCGCAAATCTGGTAAACAGGGGAATCAGTTCTCTGCTCTGCCAGCCATTGTATTTTCTTGTAAGCTCAATGGGCATCTCATAATGTGATAACGTAACCAATGGCTCTATTCCATATTTTTTTAGTTCATCAAATACAAGATCATAAAATTCAAGACCCTTCTCATTAGGCTCTTCCTCCATTCCGGTGGGAAAAATTCTTGCCCAGGATATGGAGAGCCGGAATACTTTAAATCCCATCTCAGCAAATAATCGGATATCTTCTTTGTAATGATGATAAAAATCAATTCCCCAGCGTTTGGGAAACAGATATCCGGATTCATTTGCGGTATATTCTAAAAGCTCCTGTGAGCTTACATTAAAGGTGAAATTATTAACTTCTCCCCCTGCATAAGGATCCTTATAAGCAGCAAAATCGGATGTTGACAAACCTTTTCCGTCTTCTAAATAAGCACCTTCCACCTGATTGGCAGCAACTGCACCTCCCCACAGAAAACCTTCTGGAAAACCTTTTTTTAACTGATTCATTCTAGTTCCTCCTGATTAGTATTTTTTTGAAATTTCTTCTTGCCTGGGGGTAATCTGCAAAACAGGGTCAGAAAAACACACTGTTTCTTTATTTGTCATATTTTTGACTGCATCATACACTGCCGTATTCGTGATCAGAACGGGAGAAATTAAGTCAAATCCTGCATTCATGATTTTTTCCATGTCAAACAAAAGGAGGGAATCTCCCTTTTTTACCTTCTGTCCTTCCTTTACAAGCAGTTCAAAACCATCACCGCCCAGATTTACGGTATCAATTCCGATGTGAATCAAAAGTTCGACTCCCTCATCTGATGTCAGACCGATTGCATGCCTGCTGTCTGTAATGGCTGAAACAATCCCCTGAAACGGTGCTTTTACAACGCCTTCTGATGGTATGATTCCAACCCCCTGCCCAACAATCCCTTCTGCAAAGGTCTTGTCCGGCACTTCGGAAAGGGGAACCAGTTTTCCTGCTAAAGGGGATCCGATCTCCATTTTGGACACTTTGTTTTCAAAATTTGATAATAAGGTCAGAATAAAAGCAACCACAAAGCTGCATCCAATACCAAGTAAAGCGAAGAGAAAGTTTTTTGTTCCATGCTCAACATAAGACGGCAATGCGGTAATTCCCGGAACTGAGAATGAGAAAGCCTTTACTGCAAAAGTTCCATAAATTCCTCCTCCTACTGCGCCTCCGGCAAGAGCCGCATAAAAGGGTTTTTTCAGCTTCAGGGTCACTCCATAGATTGCAGGCTCTGTGATACCAAATAATGCAGACACCGTTGTAGAAAAAGCAAGTGACTTCATCCTGGAATCCTTTGATTTGACTGCCACACCCAAAGCCGCTCCTGTCTGAGCCATATTTCCCACCAGATTTAAGGGAAGCAGAATCGTATCATAGCCCAGCTTACTGAAGTTTAAGAACGTGCTTGGGAAAAAGGCATAATGCATACCTGTTATAACGATCAAAGGCATGATTCCCCCTAATAGTGCACCTGCCAGAGGTCCCGCTATTTTATAAAGGTAGGAGAAGAAAAGCTGTACGTAAACACCAGCATAACTGCCTAAAGGTGCAACCACAACAAGGACAAGAACCGCATCTGTAAAGAGCACTACCAGAGGCGTCACAATTACCTTCAAAAAATCAGTTACGATCCGATCTACAGCCTTGTAGATGTAGCTCATTAAAAATACACCTAAGATGATGGGAATCACCGTTGAACTGTAATTGATCATGGGGATTTTTAAACCCAGCAGACTTAAGGAAGCAACCTCTCCAGATGCCGCATATTGAATTATGGTGGGATACATGATGACTCCGGCAATGGTAACTGCCAGGAACTCATTGGTCTTAAACTTTTTTGCCGAAGAAAAAGCCACTAAAAAAGGCAGAAAATAAAAAGGTGCGTCTGCAATCATGTTTAACACTGCATAACCGGAATCTGCAGGAGCCATCAGTTTGCAGGCAATGATCAGAGACAGCACTCCCTTTAACAGACCTGCACCCACAATTGCCGGAAGAATTGGTGCAAATATTCCTGATATTATATCAAAAACTGCATCAATTAAATGTTTCCTTTTTACCGGCCGGGCCTTTGCAGATGACTCCTGATTGCCCAGAACCTGGGCTACTGCCTCGTAGACTTCTGCTACCTTATTGCCAATAATCACCTGAAACTGTCCATTCTGGTACTGTGCACCCATTACGCTCCCCAGTGCCTTTAACCCATCCAGATTGACCTTTTCTTCGTCTGCCACATTAAAACGCAGACGGGTGATGCAATGCCAGCTTTGCAGAATATTTTCCTTCCCGCCAAGTTCCTGCACAATTTTTTCTGCTAATTCCTTTTTGTCCATATAACGCTCCTCCTAAGATGAAGTAGAAATTTATTATTACCCCTCGAAGAAATCATAGCACAAAGAACGATATTTGATGGCTTCATTGTAGGAAAGCTTTTTCTTCTTTTATATTGATTTTCATTTTTTGAAAATAGAATTATTTTTTGATTTGCCCGTACTTTTGACAATAACGATTAATAAGAATTTCGGTATAAAGCTGCATCTTATATCTTCCTTCTGTAGCACCTTTATAGTCACCTAAATAATACACATAATCACATTGCCCCGCCATTTTCAGAGCCGGATTCTGGGTAACAAGAACAATCTTCCCCCCATTCTTTTTTAATGTAAAGAAGATCTCAGATTTGTTTCTTAAAAAATTACCATCAACAGAAAAAATAATGGACAGACTGTCTGTGGCAGACATCTCCGCCAGTTTTTCCTGATCACCTTCCAGGCAGGCGTAACTTGCAAATTTACCCGCAAGAAACAGATGATATTGAAGGTTCTGGATAAAATATCCGGATAAATGAAAACCGAATAAATTAATTTCCTTTGTTTCATGAATCATTCGGATCAATTGATCCACTTCCTCCAGATTTAATTTGTCGGCAAAATTCATTAATGATTCTCCAATGGATTGAGCCAGTCCAATGACAAGTCCTTTATCATCTCTGGATCCAAAACGAAGATTGAACTCATTATCTACCAGAATTTCCGAATCCAGCCTTCGCTTCTCAATACATTTTAATTTGAACTCATTAAAGCTGGCATATCCCAGCTTTTTTACAAACCTGCTTATGGTAGAAATGGAGGTATAGCACAAATCTGCAAGTTCCATAATGGATATATTCTCCATATCCTTGTCCAAGTTTTCCAGGATAACTCTGGCTATAGTAGAATTCGTCTCGTCTACCCCTTCTGTATTAACAATAATTTGCAGCTGATATATCAGATCCCGTACCATGTTTCCTCCTTGCAGCATCCATTGTGGTCGATGTATTTGTTATCATTTCACTGATTTGTTTTTTAATACAGCATAAAGCATCGATCCACAACTGTCAATAATAAGGAAAATACACCATAGCAGGAAATTTTTAAAAAAGACAGGCAACAAAACATGCCCGTCTCTTCTTTAAACTTATATAATTATGTTTCTACTTCTTATCATTAATACAGTCCACCAATTCCTGCAGTTCTTTTAAAGAGCTTACATCCGGTGCAAAGCTTAATATCTGGCGAAGAGGCATATAACGGAACATGGCATCGTCCATCTGCTGTGAAATTGCCGATTTAGCAGCATCTCCGTCGGAATTCCCCAGTGCACTGCCTTTTTTATAACGGTCGATAAGGGGGGTAATTATTTCTGCAGCATCCGGATCAGACAAAATGTCCCCTATGGTGCTGTTTAAATCGTAAACCACCGGTTCCTTTCCTGTAGATTCTACGTACACACTTATCATCTGACGAAGATCTCTGGAAGAAGATCCTGCATGTATGAGATATGCACCCGTTTCTGCAAACCAGTCTTTTAATTCCACGTGGTAGTAGGAAAATGCCCGTTTACCAAGAATAAAAGCCACTGTTTTTGTTTCTCCAGGCTCTAATTCAACCTTTGCAAATTCACGCAGCTCTCTTACCGGGCGGATTACATGGCTATCCGGCGCTTCCACATAAATCTGTACAACCTCTTTCCCCATAACCTTGCCTGTATTAGTGACATCAAGAGAAACGATCACCGTTTCATCATCTTTCATGATGGATCTATCAGCTTTCATATTGCTGTATTCAAAAGTGGTATAACTTAGTCCATGACCAAATGGATACAGTACTTCCATTTTCTTTTTATCATAATAACGGTAACCTACAAATACTCCTTCCCGGTATTCTGCCCGATCCTTTTCTCCGCCATAATAGAGATAGGACGGATTATCTTCCAGCTTGATCGGAAATGTCTCCGCCAGTTTTCCGCTGGGATTTACATGACCGTATAAAATGTCCACAACTGCACCGCCAACTGCCTGACCGCCTAAATATGCCTCCAGCACTCCTTTTACCTTATGAATCCAGGGCATCTCCACTGGTGAACCATTGTGAAGCACAACTACAGTATTGGGCTGAACGGCAGACACTGCTTCAATTAAGGCATTCTGACATTCCGGCATAGCCATATGGGTTCTGTCATACCCCTCTGATTCAAAGGAATCGGGAAGGCCGGCAAAAACAACAGCTGTTTTAACTTTCTTTGCCACTTCAACAGCTTCTTCTAACAAGGTATTATTCCTTTGATCAGCATCGATTTCATATCCCTGGGCATAGATTACTCCCTTGTCCTTGGCCGCTTCCACAGCAGACTCTACCTTTGTAGAATTAATGTGTGAGCTGCCACCTCCCTGGTATCTGGGATGGGCTGCAAAATAGCCAATAAATGCCACCTCATCGGAATCAGAAAGAGGAAGTATTCCCTGATTTTTCAGGAGTACTGCACACTCTCCCTCTATCTTTCTCGCCAATTCGTGATGGGCTTCTTTATCCCATACGGTTTCCGGCTTCCGGTTCTTTAAGTATCGGTCAACAATAGTCAGAATTCTGGTGACGGCCTGGTCAAGAACTTCTTCTTTCAGCCGTCCCTCTCTCACTGCTTCCACCATACGTGCATCATTGACTCCGCCTGAGGAAGGCATCTCCAAATCAAGCCCTGCAATTACTCCGGCAACACGGTCATTAACCGCTCCCCAGTCACTCATAACATAGCCGTCAAAGCCCCATTCATCTCTTAGTATATCTGTTAAATAACGCCTGTTTTCCGAACCATAAGTTCCGTTTATTTTATTGTAAGAACACATCACAGTCCAGGGCTTTCCAGCTTTTACCGCCCCCTCAAAAGCAGCCAGGTAAATTTCCCGCAGTGTTCTCTCATCCACTACAGAATCAGAGGTCATACGCCTGTGTTCCTGATTATTGGCAAGGAAATGCTTTAAACTGGTACCTATCTCCTTACTCTGTACGCCCTTAATATGGCTTCCTGCCATCTCGGCCGCAAGATAGGGATCTTCGGAAAAATACTCAAAGTTTCTGCCGCATAAAGGAGAACGCTTAATGTTAACAGCAGGTCCCAGTATAACACTGACATTCTCCGCCTGACACTCATCTCCCAAAGCCTCACCAAGACTTGTAAGCAATTCCCGGTCAAAAGAGGAAGCGGTTGCGCATGCGGTAGGAAAGCAGACTGCTTTTATACTGTCATTGACACCTAGATGATCGCTTTTTTCATCCTGCTTTCTTAACCCGTGAGGGCCGTCACTTACCATAGAGGCCGGAACGTTCAGCCGATCCACTGTCTTTGTATGCCAGAAATCCGCACCGGAACACAGTCCAGCTTTTTCCTCCAATGTCATTTCCCCAACCAATTTTTTTATATCCATTTTTATCTATCCCTTCTTTTCATTCATTGTTATCGGATGTTATAAACACTTCTCACAGTTAACTCCTCTGGCAGGCCTTTTAAAACCCTGACTCTTCTTTCTCCCGGATTCATATCAAAGAAATTATCGCTTAACAGAAGATTATCCTCTTTATTACGGATCTCTACAGAGCGGGCATAAGTCTTTGCCTCCACGATCAGATATTCTCCCTCTGACCGTACAGTCAGCTGGGGATCAAGAAAACGATAGTGTTTGGGCGGGCAGAATAACACCGTTCCCTGGGAAATGGTTTCCCCCATCTGCTCCAGTTTATAGCTGACATAATCCTCATAAAGACTGGCATCCTGCATTGAAACCTTATCAAACCACAGAGATGAAAGCTTTGGAACTACACACTCTTTTCGCCCGCTTTTCACTATCTCTCCGTTATTTTTTCTCAGTTCCCAGACGGCGGTCACCGTTTCATCCCTTCGGGTTTCATTGGCCACGCACAGTCGTATGGATTTCATCACCTCATAAGGCTGGGCGTTGGGATTGGTATCCTGGGTAAGTATTCCCTCTTCCTCACAGGAAATCATAAGGGGTGCAAAAAACCGCTTCTCATAGTAATGAAGCGCTTTCCATCTTCCGTAATAATCGATGGACGACCACGAAGCTACAGGCCAGCAGTCATTGAGCTGCCAGACAATTGCTCCCATACATCGTCCCCGGTTTCTTCTAAAGTGCTCCACTCCATAACGCATGGCCTCTGCCTGCAAAAGCTGGGAAGCATAAAGAAGGGTATCAAAATCACTGGGATATAAAAAGGTCTGCTCCATATAGTTCATGATCTTTCCATTTGCTGCGGAATTGCGCTGATGCTTTTCCATGACATAGGAAAAGATATTTCTGTCCTCTTTTTCCGTAAAAGTCTCCACTGTCTTTATGGATGGAAATGACTGAAAACCAAATTCTGAAACGTACCGGAAATAAAATTTGCGGTACTCTGTAATAGGTTTGTTTCCATGCCACACATCCCAGTAGTGGACATCTCCCCGGTTTTCATCGTTGGGGTTGTCAAAGCTTCCCCCAGATGAGGGGCTGGCAGGCCAGTAAAAGGTATATGGATCTTCTTCCTTTAATATTTTCGGTATTATATATTCATAGAGCTTAATATAATCAGCTTTCTGTCTGGGAGTACAACCCCAGATTTCCGTATCCGTAAACATCTCCATCTCATTGTTGCCGCACCAGAGTCCCAAACTTGGGTGACTGCGGATTCTGCGGATGTTATCAATTAATTCCCTTCGGACGTTCTCCTCAAATTCCTCTGTCAGATCATAAAGTGCGCAGGCAAACATGAAATCCTGCCACACCACCAGTCCCAGCTCATCGCAGATATCCCAAAAACCATCAAAGGGATAATGCCCGCCTCCCCAGACCCGGATAACATTAAAATTTGCTTCCTTGCACTGGGTCAGCAGCTGCCTTGTTCTCATCTCACTGCATCTGCCTAAAATACAGTCCTCAGGAATGTAATCAGCTCCCATGGCAAAAAAGCTGACTCCGTTAACCTCGTGAGCAAAGGATTCACCAAACTCATCCTTTGTTCTTTTCATTGTAAGCGTACGAAGGCCGATCCTCTTTTCCCAGGTATCGACCTCTTCCTCATTTTTCAAAAGCCGGACCAGTACCGAATAAAGATTCTGCTCTCCATACCCATTGGGCCACCAGAGTCTGGGATTTTCAATGAGAATCTCTTCTGGCTTTCCACCAAAGGTATGAACCTTCTTTTGGTTCTTATCTGCAAGGTCTGTGACCGTAATGCTCAAAGCATAACCATCTTTAAGAAGCTCTTCGTTATCTTTCTCCCAATCAAGCAGACGGTTATCGCCAGTCCTGCCGACTAAAACCTTAAAATTTAAATATACCCCTTCCGCTTCATGGCGCTGACTGACCGAAACACTGTTAAAACTGGCGCCGGTTACACCTGTCAGGAATATATCCCGCCAGATACCGGCATCCGGAAGTCTGGGACCCCAGTCCCAGCCAAACATGCAATGTGCCTTTCTCAGCTTTGAAAAGCCCCGCATGGCATCCTCAGAACCTCCGATTTTATCCTTTTCATATTCTTTTTCAATAAACCTGGTGGGAGAATGGAATACCAACCGAAGTTCATTTTCTGTCTGCTTTATTACATCTGTTACTTCAAATTCCCATTGGCGGTGCATGTTATTTACACTGCCAAGAAGAGTCTTATTCAAATAGATATCTGCCAGAGTATCAAGCCCCATAAAGTGAAGGTATACTTTTTCCTGCTTTAATATCTCGTCATCTCCGTCAAAAACGCCCACATATTCAAAATCCTCATTCATCAGCTCCAGCGCTTTTAACTCATTGTCCCTCCAGTAAGGATCTTCTATCACTCCATTGTCCAGAAGATCTCCATACACGCTGCCAGGCACCGTTGCCGGATACCAGGTTTCTTCTGAAGCAATCCGCATTACAAATGCTTTGTCTATTACCCTTTTTTTCATACATTCTCCTTTCAATCCGCAGTCAGACCGTCGATAAGTCCCACTCTTCATGAATTTTGGGTACATCATTAATAAGGCGTTTTGTATATGCCGCCTTGGGATTTAGAATCACAGCTTCTGCTGTTCCTGATTCCACAAATTTTCCATGCTCCATTATGTAGATGGAATCAGAGATGTAAAAAGCAAGCCCGATATCATGAGTGATGAAAATTATGGTCATATTGGTCTCATCTCTCAGCTTTAACAGCATATCCAGTATGGTAGCTCTGGAACAGGCATCAATCATGGACGTGGGCTCATCTGCCAGCAGAATCGCCGGCTTTAAAAGAAAGATCCTTGCAATCATCAGCCGCTGCATCTGACCTCCGGAAAGCTCAAAGGGATATTTGTTGGTCAGTTCTTCAAATTTCAGATTAACAAAACGGCAGGCTTCTGTCATCATCTCCACCTTTTTCTCATAAGGGAGTCTGGCGCCGCCTCTCATTTTAATGCAGTCTAAAAGCACCTGATCAATTTTATAAAATACATTAAAGGAGGAAAACGGATCCTGAAAAATTGCCTGAATTCCCTTCCAATACTCTTTCTTCTTACGATAGCCTTTAATATCCCTGGGCTTTCCCTGAAAGCTGATTTCTCCTTCTGTGACACTGATTAATCCCAGCAGCATCTTAGAAAGAGTTGTCTTCCCTGAACCGCTCTCACCTACGATAGATACAATCTCACCTTCCCGAAACTGAAAATCTACATGATCCACCGCCACTGTTTTTTCTTTCCCCATTCCAAAGATCTTCGTCACACCAGTCCCGCTTAAACAGGAACTGTTCTGTACTGGTTTTTTTTCTTCACTCATCCTGATATACCTCCCTTAATTCCTTTTCTTCCAGATAGCAGCGGTACATCCGGCCATCTTCCAGGCGGCTTTCCGCAATTGGGTGAAGCATACAGGCAGGCTTGGCATAACGGCAGCGATCAGCAAACCGGCAGCCTTTGGGTGGATTTTTTAAATTAGGCGGAGTACCGGGTATGGCAGTCAGCTTGGCATCTCTTGCCCCCTTCTCCGGAACCAGGATGGAACCCATCAGGCCTTTGGAATATGGGTGGAGAGGATCAAAAACCATCTCCTTCGCAGTTGCATGCTCCACGATCTGCCCCGCATACATCACCATAATCTCATCCGTAACATTATAAAGGAGAGGAAGCTCATGGGTAATGAATATCATGGATTTAATAAAGCCTTTTTCCATTAAGTTCCGAAGCATCTTGATTACCATCTTCTGGGAAGTCACATCAAGAGCAGAGGAAGGTTCATCTGCAATCAGTACTTTGGGTGATAAAATAGTGGATATGGCGATGACTGTCCTTTGCCTCATGCCTCCGGACAGTTCCACTGCATGTTTCTTTAAGACACTTTCCGGCAGTCCCAGAATTTCAAACCGCTCCCTTGCAAGATCATAAATCTCCTTTTTTGAAGCACCGGGGTCATGAGCCCGTATGACATCTTCGATAAAAGAAATAATCTTTTGTGTAGGGTTTAAGGCATTCATGGCAGCCTGAGGGATATAAGCAATTTCATTGCCAAGTACCTTCTTACGGATCTCATCCGGCTTCATTCCGGTTATATCCACTCCATCCACCTTTATGGTCCCGCTCTGATAATGAAGGGGCGCAAAATAATACCCCATCAGGCTCAGTGCCAGTGTGGATTTTCCGCAGCCTGATTCCCCTGCGATTCCAAGAGATTTCCCTTCTTCTATTTTAAGCGATACACCGTCAACTGCAAAGACATTTTCTCCAAATCTGGTAATATATTTCGTTTTTAAATGATCCACTTCCAGCATTGTCTTTCCCACGTTTTATCCTCCTCACTCTCTTAACTGCGGATTAAATATCTGATCCAGGCCCGTATTCATCAGATTTAAGGAAAATGAAATCAGTGCGATGGAAATGATGACAGGAAAATAAGCCCACCAGTCCCCATTCAAATGTGCACTGTAAGACATCGCCCAGTTCATCATAAGACCAAGAGTGGATACCGTCGTTGTGGCAGGACCAAGCCCGATCATGGATAACTGCGCTTCTGCAAGAATCCCGGAGGAAATCTGTAAAATCAGTGCCATTACAACGTAAGATGCTATGTATGGAAGAATATCTGTCAGAATAATCCGAAACAGACTGTGCCCGGAAAGCTTTGACAGATTCACGTGATCTCTGTTTCGAAGAGAAATCACCTGGGAACGAACTGATCTGGTAGTCCAGGTCCATGAGGTAAGTCCGATAATAATTGCCACCATCATCACCCCTCTGGCATTTTTACCTATGCTGTAGGAAATGAGAATAAGAAGAATAAAGCTGGGGATTACAGTAAACAGATTGGTAATAAACAAAATAAAGTCATCGATGATTCCCCCCAGATACCCGGCAATCAGACCCAGAGAAAGCCCAATGGTTGTGGCGATCAGTCCTGCAATAAATCCTATTTTTAAAGAGGTTTTAATGGCTGCCACCAGCTCTGTCAATACATCACGTCCGAAATTATCTGTCCCCAGTATGAATACCCGTCTGCTTCCTACATCCTTAACATTGACATAAGAGGTTGATGGTATGGTCTTTTTCACCGATACTTCCCCCGTCTCCTGATTCTTTTCAGCCAGAAGAACATCTCTGTCCTCAAGCAGACCTGTAATCTTTTTGTCAAGACGGCTGAAATACTTTTTTCTGGCAGCGATAAGACCTTTTTGCTCACTGGCAGAATCATAATGGTCTTTCCACAGTGAAACAAGCCCCCCGGCATCCGTTACATCCATCTCCTTTGAAGAAATGCCTGCGAACTGATTCAGCCAGTCAGCCATAGCCATACGTTCCTCCATGCTTAAATTCTGCTCAAGCCTGCCAGAGGACGCATTTAAATTTAAGGTATATGGATTTGTATTTACCGCTTCTGAGACTGAGATATAGGTTCCAGGCTTAAAAAAGTTCCCCTGTCCTACCATCTCCAAAGGATCATTGGTCACAATCAAAGGATAAAAAACGGTTAATACAAGCAATGCTGCAAATATGATAAATCCCACTGTAAATTTAGGGGAATGGAAAATCTGTCTGATCTGGTTTTTCATCACTCGCCCTCCTAATCCTGCTGTGCTGCCTTGATCCTGGGATCAATGACACCGTAAATCAGCTCTACAAATAAATTAGCCAGTAATACCATGATTGTAATAATCAGTGTACAGGCAGATATTAAAGGGTAATCCCTTCCTTTGACAGCGGCCAGCAGTGTGGTTCCAAGACCCGGATAACTGAAGATGATTTCCGCAACCAGCGCCCCTCCGATCATGGTTCCAATGGACATGGCAAGACCTGTGATCTGGGGAAGCATGGCATTTCGAAATACATATCCTACAATTTTTCTGTCTTTAATTCCCATAAAGCGGCTGTATTTTACGTAGTCCGCATTTAATTCATAGATTGACATGGAACGCATTCCGATGGCCTGACCACCAACCGTTATAAGCACGACAGACCAGAATGGAAGCTGGTAATGAGCCAGAACAGAGCGGAAAAATGTAATGCTTGCGCTGGGAATCAAATCAAAACCATAGCCTCCGCTGGAAGGAGCCAGACCCAGCTTCAGTGAAAATATATAAAGAAGAACAGTCGCCATACCAAAAGCCGGTACATTGCTCATAAATAAAAATGCAGGAAGAATTCCTTTATCAAATATACCCTTCTTATAGGCAGAAACCGCTCCAAGGACATTACCAAGAATCCAGCCAAGCAAAATTGCAGGAAGCTGAAGACAGACGGTCCACCATACGGATGAAGCAATAATATTCCCAACGGTTCTTGGATACTGGCTGAAAGAAACTCCAAAATCCCCTCTTAAAGCATTCTTTATGAAAATAAGAAACTGCGTGCTCATAGGCAGATTCACACCGAATTTTTCCGCATAGTCCTCATATACGGCCTGGATTGCGGTAGAATCGGTCATACCGTCTACCGCCCTGGCCGCAATGGCTGAGACCGGATCACCTGGCATCAGTCTGGGCAGAATGAAATTCAGCACCACAGCAATTACCAGAGTTATCAGATACCAGATGATTTTATTGGTATAATATTTTTTATATCCCATCAAAGTCTCACCCCTTTTGTAATTCCTCTTATTTTACATTAACCAGATTATAAAGCGCTGCGATTCCGTAACCATCGGTACAGTCTGTTGGCGGAATATTATCACCATCATCTAGCTGCGGGAATCCGGTCCATACACTTTCATTCACCGCATGAAACACCATTGGTCTGTACATCAGGGAGAAGGAAGGAACCTCATCTAAGTAAATTCTGCTCAGTTCTGTATAATACTCTTTCAGTGTATCTTTATTGGTCTCTAACGGGATCTTCTTTAACAGATTGTTTGCATCCTCATTGATATAACCGCCGTAGTTGCCAGTCCAGTTTACCTTAAGCTTAGCGTAATCAGTGGACATAAAGGCCATAGCTCTGCCCCATGGGTTTGCAACAGAAGCTGCAGGCGGACTCCACATACAGATATCAAACTTCCTGGTGGTCATATCGTCATAGAAGGTATTGGCATCTGGGAAATAAGTCTCAATTCCGATTCCTATTTTGCTTCCTGCTGCTGCAACGATTTCCAAAGATGCATTCCAGTCCGTCCAGCCATCCGGACATTCGGCCTTAAAGGTAAGATTCTTACCGTCAATTTCACGGATTCCGTCTCCATCTTTATCTACAATACCAGCCTTGTCTAAGAGAGCTTTCGCTCCTTCCACATCATTGCCTGTAAACTGATAATCTTTTAACGCATCCTGATTCACCAGCGCCTGTTCCCCGGAAGTAGGATTCATAATGGAACGGGGTACATCTTTAAAGCTTGGTGACTGATTGGACATGGCGGAAGCGATGATCTGATCATAATCAACTGCCATGGCAATGGCTTTTCTTACTTCTTTCCGGTCAAGTCCTGGTTTCTCCACGTTAAAGAAAGCGGTTGGCATGGTGGCACAGACGCCGTAAGGTGCCTCATCAATATAGGTGGAGATTGGCAGACCATCTTCTTCCCAAAGTTTCTGCACATTGGTGATGAACTGCTGGGAAACATCAACCTCTCCGGCTTTAAACGCAGTATCTCCTGCGGCATTATTCTCATAGATTACATGGGTAATATATTTTGGTGCGGGAAGCTTTCCCCACAAGGCCTTTCCCCAATAATTCTCATCTCTAACAAAAACAACTTTCTGGTCGTCATTGTAATAGGATTTATAAGGTCCGGAAGCGACAAAATCGTCCATACGATCCTGTTTGATTTTGTCTGCATCGTTGCCATTACGCTGCTCCACTTTTTGTAGATAAGCTTTCTGCATAACATAAATTTTCGGAACATATTCCACAACCTTTAAGGGATTCTCCGGAAGACCTTTGTCATCAAGCTTCGCCTTAAATATTACGGTGTGATCATCCTTTGCTACAACTGAATCAATGTAATTGGAATAATCACTGCCCTGTGCAGAGGCATATTTTTTATGGCAGTCAAAGGTGTACGCAACATCCTGTGCAGTAACCGGAGTCTGATCGCTCCATTTGGCATCCGGATTTAAGGTTATGGTCAGCTCTGTCTGTGCATCGTTCCAGGAATAATCCTTACCTAGAAGTCCGTAAAGTTTTCCGTCCAGCATGTTATACATGAAAAGAGTCTCATATACAAGCACCCTTGCATTATCCTGCTGTGTAACTGCCATTGCATTGTTTGAGTTAGAGCTTAACGGATTCCAGTCATTAATTGTCCCCCACTGCTGTCCGTTGAAATAAAGAGTTTCATTCCTTGGTGTGGAGCCGGCATCTGCCGAATCCTTTTTTTCTTCCGCCGTTGTCGTCTGTGCAGTAGTCTGTGTTGTCTCCTCAGCCTTGCTTGTCTGCCCGGTTCCATCCGTGGATGCTGCTTTCTGGCATCCGGAAAGAAGGGTCATAGTCATTGCGCCAGCAGTAAGCAGCGCAGACCACTTGTTAAATCTCTTTCTCATTCATAAACCTCCGCCCAATGATCTCCCAGGTCTTTTAACCTGGGGCAATTATCTGCTACAATTCTATTGTAGATGTTAAAAGGTTTGATTAAAATGTTACTATTTTCGTTTTTGGTGTAATATTTTCAGTTTTCCCATCCTTCACTCTTAAATTTTTCCGAAATTCACTGGGAGTGATACCAGCCACCCACTTAAAAGTCTTCATGAAATGCTTGGGATCTTCATACCCTGTCATCTGTCCGATTTCGCCGATCTTATAATCAGTTTCTGCCAGCAGCCGCTTTGCTTCATTCATCCGGATCTTTCGTAAATAATTAACAAAGTTATCACCGGTGTATTCCTTAAATGCAATGGAAAATACGGTGTAATTCATGTTTACGTGATTGGAGACCATGGCCATGTTAATATTTCTGGAGTAATTTTCATTCATATAGGCCAGTGCCTCTTCCACCTTTAAGCGGCTTTTATAATCATCATTTTCACGAAGCACCCGTTCATTGATACAGGAGAACACCCGCCTGATTTCTGTACAGTACTCATCAATGTTGTTAAATTCAAGCATATGGCAGAGTTTTTCCAAAGATATCTCTTCCTCTGCCAGGATTCTGCCGTAAAATTCTCTGACTCTCATAATAATGTGACTCATAAAATCCTGAAACTGTAATCCTTCCACTTCTCCTTTTTTCACTCGGTCTGCAAGTTCCAGTAGAATCGCTTCGTTTTTACTGTTTTTCTGGGTTCCAATCCGTTGAACAAAACACTCCATTTCATTTTGGGGCATCAGGCAGTTTTTACTGGTTATCCCTTCTCTTTCCTGCATACAAAAGCCACGGATTCTCCGCTGTCTGGCTTGTTCATACGCTTTCCTTAAATTTGAAACTCCCTGAAAGGGATCGCTGACTCCAAAGTCTGAGCTGCCACTCCTGTTTAAAATAAAATCTTTCACTTCTTTTTCTGCCATTAAGGTCACCTGGCACCCCTCCACATCAGGGAACGTAACTATCTGTATATCATCTGACTCATTAAAAGTCCCGCTGCTTATTACGACTGAATAAGTTTCCTCATTGAACCAGTTTAACCGCTCTGCCTCATTCATCTCTTCTCTGGTAATAGTTTCAGATAAAAGAATTCGCCTTATCTGACTGTAACACAACGCCCTCTTTGCCCGTTTTTCAGACTGCTCCTTCTGTATCTCTTCCTCCAGCTTCATCATAATTGAATTCAGTTCTTCCCTTTTCACTGGCTTTAACAGATATTCTCTTGCTCCACATCTAAGCAAATCAACAGCGCAGGAAAAATCATCATATCCACTGATTGCAACAATTCTTGGTATGTACTGGCTTTTCTGAAGTTCTTTCACCAACGTGATTCCATCCATATCCGGCATACGAATATCTGTAATGAGAACATCAATGGGCATGTTCCGGATAATCTCCAGTGCCTCCAGACCATTTTTACATTCTATAATCTGGTTAATCGGAACCTGACACCGGGCAATCATGGCAGAGATTCCTTTTCTTATAATTTTACAATCTTCTGCAATCAGCACATGATTCATGTGATCCCCTTCTTTCTTTTCTGATATGGAATTTTTACCGTAACCTCTGTAAAAGCATGCTTTCTGGAATCAATAACGATTCCATAATCCGGACCAAAGCCAATTTGTAACCTGTCATGGACATTCTTTAATCCAATTCCATTTTCCTGCCCGGATGTATCTTCTATTTCTCCGCTTAACCGTTTGCGCAGTATTTCCAGCTCTGCTTCTTCCAGCCCGCACCCATAATCTGTGATGTGAATATAGCAGATATCTTCAATGATCTCTCCTTTCATATAGATGCAGGTATCTTCCGTAAATTCCCGCATCCCGTGGCCAATTGCGTTCTCAACAATGGGCTGCAGTGACATCTTGGGTATTTCCTGACACAGAATTTCCTGGGGAAGTTCCATACTTAAGCCTATTTCATCGTCATACCACAAATTCACAAGCGCCAGGTAATTCCGGATCTGATCAATTTCTGCCTCCACCATAACGTAGCCTGATTTCCACCGCATGCTGTAACGCAAAAGCTCGCCAAAGGAAGCCACAGTATCTGCAATCTCATATTTTTCATCAATTTCCGCCATCATTTTGATTGATTCCAATACATTGTAAATAAAATGATTATTGATCTGATTCTGCAATGCCTTAATCTGGGCATCCTTCACAAGCAGCTCACGGTGCAGGGTTTCATCCATCAGCTTCTGTATCCGGTCCAGCATGGTATTTAGCTCAATTCCCAGTTCTCCGAATTCATCCCGGCTCATATTCTTTACCCTTACCTTTAAATCCCCCTTCTGTACCTGATAAACCGTATCGTAGATCTCAAAAAACTGCCTTAATATATGGGTTACCTGCTTATTGGAAAATAAAAACAGCACGATGAGAATCATAATCCATAGAAGAGAAAACTGTAATTTGGAAGTACGAAGGGCCATTTTTTCATTTTTCATGGAGACAATCCGGATTAAGTATCCCTGAATGGATTTAATTTTCACGCAGCCGGCTAAAACCTCTTCTCCCCCAATTCTTGTTCTTTTGCTGACTGCACCGTTTGAAAGCGAGTCTGATTCTTCCAGACTATGTATAAAATCCATCATATCTTCTTTTTGCTTTTCCCACAGAGGGGAAAGCTGTTGACTGCTGTATATAATGCCTTCCGAATCGATAAAACAGGTTCTGTCTGTCACAGTTGAATGATAGAGATCAGGAAACATATTTTCCATGGTTACCGCAGATTCCACTATGCCATACCGTCCGTACCGGTAATCATTGAGCCTTGTTATGAGGGAAGCGATTCTGGGAATATGATCCTGATCATCCGCCTCACCCAAAGCGTCCTCATAATCAAAACACCAGGTTCCTGTAGGCGGTACCCCGTCTTTTCCCCATTTTAAGTCAGCAATTTTATCTTCTTTGTAGAGAAGAGGAATAATCTCCTTCACGGTATTGGAGTTGACAAATATTCGCAGCTTATAAATATAGGGATTGCTTTTGACAATCTTCTGCACTCCGCTGATCTCTTTCCCGTAAAAGTCCAGAATGTCCATAAAACTGAATTTTTTATCGGACGCAATCTGATTTAAGAAATCATTGATGGATTCATTATTTACAATAATCTCAGAGGATAATTTACAGTTTACTGCAATCTGCTCCGCATTCTGGCAGCTTTTATCCAGTTCATAAATCATCTGTGTTTGTCCATCCTTGTATAAGGACGCTTCCATATTATGAAAAAACAGCAGAATAAAAATTCCAATGGGTACCATTAAAACACCAAGAATCAGCAATGTAAATTTACTGCTCAGTGACAGCATTCTGAATTTTTTTCTGGATATTCGTTTTCTGTCGATCAGAATCTGAACCCCCCTTCCAATTCAATTCAGGTTCCAAGGCTGATTTCCAGCTTGTCTTTCTGGTAATCAGCCCTATTTAATATATATTTTGCTGCATTCGTCTTATGATTTTAATGTCAGAAAATTTCAGATAGTTGTTAACTCAACGAATGTAATAGATATGTCTGTCAATTAAATGTTAAATGAGATGAAAGAAATCCATCTGCCCATCCTTTATGGACTTTACGGGTCTTTCCGTTATCACTGCATCCTGAGGAACTGATCCAAACAAGACCGGGGACTTGGGGTCGTGATTCTCCCGGTTTATACGGGCTCGTTCTCTTGAATAAACTCCATAGCAGTACTTGCAGCCATTCCCACAGCTGTCATAGCTGCCGATATCCACACTTTCCATGCAGCCACATCCGGGACGCTGTCCATTATCCTTCTTTTTGCGAAGGCTGCAGCCAGTCAGTTCTTCAATTAAGTCCCCATCGATGCAGGAAGCATGGCTGATGCCGAACCGGCTCAGATCAACAGATTCACAGCATGTGGACAATTGGATTCCATGCTTTTTTGCACTTTTTGAAAATCCTTCCCCAATCCTTCCCATGTCCTCTTCCTGTATGTCACGGACTCCCATATTTTGCAATTGGTATTTCAGTCTGGCATAAAAATCAAGGAAACTGAAGATACAGCGGTTTGTACTGCCTTCCAATAAACCTGCCATTTTTTCAAAATACGTTAAATGGTACTCCACATTCATCCTGTCAGTGAATACCACAGGATCATAGCGCCAGATAACGCGATTAGAACCAATTTTTGCACTTAGCTTTAAAAATACCTCAAGCAGTTCTTTTTTATCCGGTAAATATTCCTCCACATCTCTTCCATAAGGAGTAAGGGTAAACTGGATATAAAAATCATATCCCAAAGCGGATATCACGTCAAGCTTAGATATCATCTCTTTGGGATTTTTAGTCCAGAATACAATACAGTCCACGGTCTCCGGGCTTAGCTGTATCCGGCTGTAATGTGAAGGATTTCTTGGATTGGGAACCAGGACAAACCCTTCTTTTAAACGATTTAACAGCCAGTCAGAATAAAAGGCCGGAATATCAGTCCGGCGGCTGGCACTAAGTATCATGATACCTCCTTTTCTGTTACCTGATCATATGGGCAAACATACCGGAGAAATAAGGTATCAGCCAGATCAGCCATACAAACAGGCTGAATTTATGAAATCCAGCCATCATATCTTTATTATTTCGTATTAAAACCACCGTTGCCCAGACTGCATGGATAAGCATAAGCAGGATTGCCGCAATCCCGGTTACTGAATGAAAATTAATGGCACTCTGTCCCACTGCAAGACGGCTCATTAATGATGTTCCCGTAGTATCACAGACAAATCCAGCCCAGAAAGCAACAAGATGCCATGGTTTTAAAATCTTTTGCAGTTTTTCACCAAACACTCCCAGCGTATAAAAGATTAAAGCTAATGTAATAAAAAGCACAGCGAAAAATAACATATCAGCTCCTCCTGTTTCTTATGAGATTACTATTTGTATATAATGATTCCTCAAATGAACCGGTTTTATAATTATTTCTTATTCCCGAATAGTTACTTTAAAAAATACAATAATATCAAATAATCTGTTTTATAAATTACAAGGAGGTTTTTATGAACAAATACAATCAGGGTATTGAATTGCCTTTAGGCTTCGGGCTGGCACTGGAAGAATTTCAGGCGATGAATTACTTTTTTTCCCTGCCGGAAAAAGAACAGCAGCATATGGTTGACCATGCAGAAACAATCCAGTCAAAACTGGAAATGCTGGCTTACGTTCAATCAATTGTGAAATCAGGATCCTCTGACAACCACACTTATTAATATGATACATGATAATGATTGTAATAACAATCTGGAAATTATAAAAAGCAGACCGATCTTGAATAAATCGGTCTGTTTTTTATAATTGTTTTCCTTTTATTTTATTTACAGTGATATTATTAACAATAATTAATAATTCTTAATATTTACTGACATATGTTAGGATTAGAAAAATAATTACGATAAATAGTTTATGAAGTAAAGGAGGTGGTTCCAATGTGGAGTTTACAATAATAAAACAAATTGATTCAGAACAAATGTAACAGGGGTATGAAAAGCAAATGATAAAAACGAAAGGAATTAATAATGCACAAAAAGATTAAATATTTAACAACAGGAATTACTGCAGCTGCAATGCTTGCAATGATGAGTTTCAATGTTTTGGCAGCACCATATGTCAATAAACAGTTTGAGTTAATTCAGCCGGACGGCAATAAAGTTTTAGTAAATGCCACAGGAGATGAATATTTCCAGCAGATAGAGACTCCCGAAGGGTATACTCTTTGCCGTGACGATAATGGCTGGATCTGTTATGCAAAGTTAAATGATGACCAGACAGAATACATATCATCGGGAATTGTTTACAAAGGAACTCAAAACCGGAGGAATACTGGATCAGCGGGTGAGGGTGAACAGGGAATCACAAACCTGGAGAAACATGTAAAAATCAAAAGTGAAGCAGTTCGGGAGAAAGTTGATGAAGTAAGAAAAAGACTGCACGGAACTGATTTAAAAAATGCTCCTGAATCAGATAACGATTTCGAAAGAGGCCTTCTCGATTCAAAAATAAAAGCCTCTGGGGACGTAAAAGGCCTGACAATTTTAGTGGATTTTCCAGATGTAAAGAGTGATATTTCTGAATCAGAAATAGAGCGTTTCTTTAACGAAACAGGCTACACAGGTTTTAACAACAATGGATCTGTAAAAGATTATTATTACGATGTCTCAGGCGGAAAAGTTACTTATACCAATCAATTAATCGGATTTTACACAGCAAAGCATCCAAAATCCTATTACGACGATATTTATGAACAAACAGGTTCCTATGCCAAATCAGACGAGCTTGCCGAAGAGACATTTCAGTGGCTTAAATCCTCTGGTTTTAACCTTTCCTCACTTACCACAGATTCCAGCGGATACTTAAAAGCAGTTAATCTTCTTTATGCAGGCACTCCAGATGCAGGATGGGCAAAAGGATTATGGCCCCATCAGTCCTGGTATCCAAAATCCGACTATATCAGTGGCGTTAAAATCCAGAAATATGAGATGTCCAGTATCGGAAGTGATATGTCACTCTACACAATATGTCACGAGAGCGGTCATATGATTTACGGATATCCGGATCTTTATGATTATGATGGAGATTCACAGGGTACTGGAGCATACAGCCTGATGAGTACTGTATTAAATGAAAAGAATCCAGTCCCGCCAGACCCATATTGCAGAAATGTGATATCCCGCTGGAACCTTCCCATGAGCATGAATGAATATGGCGCAGGTACAAAATTTACTGCTGCAGCTGATGGAAATGGAAATTCCTATTGTTATAAGTGGTCCGGCAATCAGACCAATGAATATTTTTTAATAGAAAACATACAAAGAAACGGCAGATATGCAGACGTTCCAGATGCAGGACTGGCAATCTGGCACGTAGATGAAAAAGGGAATAATTCTAAAAATGAAATGACATCCGGCAGCCACTTTTTAGTATCCCTAGAGCAGGCAGACGGGAAATATGATTTGGAAAGAAATATAAACGGAGGAAACCGGGGCGATTTATTCCGTGCAGGATACAGGGATTCCTTTACCAGCACCACAACTCCTGATTCCAAATGGTGGAATCAATGGGAATCAGGTTTGGAATTATCTCAAATCAGCAATTCAGGTAAGGAAATGACATTTGTGCAATCGGCCTCCAGTCAAATTCCTGATCCGGATCCGGAACCACAGTTAAAAAACATCGCGGGACTGGCTTCTGCCACAACCTCTTATGTATCCGATTGGGAATCTATCACTGCATTAAATGATGGAATTGATCCTTCCAGTTCAAACGACCGGAGCGGCGCTGTATACGGTAACTGGCCAGAAACCGGGTCACAATGGGTTCAGTACACATTTAATGAAAATCACACCATTACAGGGTGTGATATCTATTGGTTTAAAGACGGTCAGGGGATCGATGTTCCAGCTTCCTGTCACATCTATTACTGGGATGGAAATGCATGGCAGGAGGTGGAAAATGCCAAAGGCCTTGGAACAAAAATCAATCAGTATAATACAACTACTTTTACTCCAGTAAATACAAGAGCAATTTCCATTGTAATGGAATCAAAAGGAACCAGCTCAACCGGGATTCTTGAATGGAAAGTATATGGGAAATAATAATGATAAATAGCTGGATTTATTCTACTTCCTGACTGCCAAATTTTTTCTCCCAATAGTCCTGATAATCTTGGGTAAATCCGGCATTCAATGCATTTTTCCAATATAAATAGTCCAGTGTACCGTTGTAATCCGGACTCCATGGTTTAGGGAGTCCGGTATAATGAATGACAACTGCAGTATCTTTTATATCGGAGAGACTACATTGGTCAAAGGGATACGTCTGGGTATTATATTCCTGGCCGCAAAGCTTAATATGATTCTTTAAAAGGCAGTTTAATACATCCTGATCAAAATAACGCAAGGCTTCCCTCTTCTCTTCAATCAGAGCCATAATATCTTCAAGCGTAATCTCTTTTCGAAACAATGCCAGATTAAACAGCATGACTCCTGAATTAAAATACGAATCTTCTTTTTTTAATCCAAGCTTTTCTTTAAGGACAACCACTTTATCGATGTTTTCAAACCGGTCTCTGACAGCAGCGGCATAATTGTCTTCAAAGCTTTGATTGTAAAACTCATTCAGGGATCCATTGATAATAATATCCGCATCCAGATATAAAACCCTGTCAAGTTCAGCAGGAAGCAGATATGGTGCCAGGATACGGTAATACAATTCCGGCTTTTTATACCGGCTGGAAAGAGGAACGTTGGTAAAAAACCCAGAGACACAGACCGGATGAAGCCTTGCTTTACACTTATTAATCAGAAAAAGCTCCAAATCATTGATATCTTCCTGGGACAATGAACTGTATAATAAGTATATATCAACATCTTCATGGAATCTGGAAAGGGAATACAGCATCACCTTAGCCGGTGTTAAAAAACTTTCACAAATTGAAATTAACAGATTCATACTCTCCTCCTCAATCACACTATCATTTTTAATTCTATGATCCCCTTATGGCTTCCATGTCTTTAAAGACAATACAGTACATAATCCTGAAGTTCACGGCGAAAACCTGCCAGCCGAAGCAAATCTTCCGCTTCCCTGGGGTATTCTTTTATTACGATTCTGTTTCGTGAAGAGTAGATTCTATGTCCCATAAATTCTTTCACAAACACCTTAAGCGCATCTTCTGCACAATCCATATCAAATATCTTTAAGACTTTTCCCTGGCGTTCAAAAATGGCTGCCGGTATTCCTTTGCATAATGCCACTGCTGTTCCCTGTACATTAAGAAATGATCTTCCTTCCTGATGCTTTAACACTTTCCCCCAAAGCTGGGCGGGATCAGCTCCGTTTAACCAGATTACCTCTTTACCGGGATTGGAGAGACCTGCCATGGTTCCTGCAAAATTTTTATCCCGGATAAACTGGATTCCTGACAGACCTTCAATAAAATACCCCCTCCGCACCCTGCCAGTATATTCCCAGATCCGCAGTGTTTCCAGTGCTGCACTCCAGGTCAGTCCCTTGATTGTCTCTCTGCACACAATCACTGTTCTGTCAAAGCAGCGGTCAAGCAGTTGTTCAACATTAGCTTCCTTACGTGGACGTACGACTTCCCATCTGCCGGTTAATAAAATTTTTGTCCTTGCATTTACCCGCTGGCGAAGGGTTCCTTTATTCAGTTTATCCCGGTTCATAAGCTGCCTGACTGGAATCAGACTGTCTGCACTTACAAGCCCCTTTTCTGCCAGCGAAAACAAGGATTCATAAGGCGATCCCCCTATAATTTCATCCAATCTCTGCATAAAGCATGCCCCATGTTTCAACAGGGCGCCATATACGGCTTTTTCCTCTCCCTCCAGCTGTTCATGAACTTCCCACAAATCTGCACTCCAGTCAATATCAGCAGTCTGATGGAACGTAAGGTCAGAACCGTTTTCCAGCTGCCAGAATACTTTACCGGCTGATAACAGCGAATCCATAAGTTCCGGGCGATAGTTTCCCACTCGTGCAGGCAAAAGAACATTTTCCCACAGATCTGCCTGAAAAGGCTGATCCAGTAGTCCTTCCAAGGCAGTCTGAAGCTGCTCAAGAGGTGAGGCGGATATCCGAAGGCGCATTGCCATAAGAGCGGCATAGCATCCGGAAGGGAGGGTGGTAATCTGCCTTCTTCTGCTTTTAATTGTCTCATTTCTGGCTCTGTCATAAAGATCAGCGTGATAGTAAACTCCATCCTGTAAAATCACCTTCTTCTGGTCACACAAAGAAGTTAAAATATCAAGTGCCTTTTCCTCTGACCACAGATACCGTTCCGCTGTCTGTTCTAACGATTTTGCTCCCCGATACTTAAGCATTCTCTGAACAAGACGTTTTCCCCCATTTTTCTGTCCCTTAATCAGAGCATTTTCATATTCATCCCCATGCTCTGCCGCAATCCATAAACCGGGTTCTACGTAGAGTGCCCTTCCCTTAAAAGCCAGGGACTCCAGCCATTCAATGGGGATATCAAGTTCTCCTGCTTCCATATCCCCTTCTATCATAAGAAGTGTATGAAGCTGTTCCTCATCTTCCGGAAGATGCATTCTCTGGGAAACGCGGGCCAGATGCTCAGGCTCGGGGGTGATTTTGGCCGCCTCATGAACCGCCTCCTTTACCGTCTCATGGATGCTCTGGGGCGTGGGAGCATAATCATACATCATGGATGCTTCTGTCTGGCGCCTTAAAGGCAGTGACATGGGGGAAGGTGTCTCTAAGTACATCTCCCGTATCTGAATGTTTCCTGATTGTATCTCATATAGAACAGACTGCAGTCCCTTTAAATCCCAAAAGTCCTCCAGACATTCCCGTTTTGTCTCCCTTAGTATGGGATGGGTTTCCTCTTTTACCAGACCAGACAGCATCTGTGCACTTTTCATTCGCTGAATCCAGAGTGGCTGTCGTTTTTGATTTCTTACTCCCATAAGCAGCGCCCTGGCGGCATTGTAACGGAAATTCATGTTAAATAAAGGGGTGACCGGAAGTAATGCAGCCACAATGGCATCTGCTTTTTGAGGAGATACTTCATAAATAAGTCCATCAGGCAAAGGGGTTCCATCATAAGGGAACAATAAAAAGCCATCGTCATCTGCCGTACAGTTAATGGTAGTATCCATATGAAGTTTTGCCGCTTCAGTCACAAGAAGAGACAGGGGTTCATTGATCTGACGTCCAAATACTGAGTGAACCATCATCTGATGATTGCTGTTTTCATCCATAAAGTGCTCTACCAGTATGGTTTTGTCATCTGGAAGGATTCCCGTGCTTTTTTGCTGACTGAGCAGGAAATCAAGGGCACGCTCTCCTGTCACTTCATCTAAGCCAAGCTTTGTTAATTCTTTATATAACGCTTCTGTACTGCCGGACTCATTAAACCTGCGAAAAATCTCACCGAATACAAGTCCGGTTCCAAGTTTTCGCCCCTTAATATCTCCATGCCAGAAGGGAAGCCTGGCGCCGGAAGTATTTGCCTGTGATACGATCACTGTATCCCGCATAATACTGACAATCTGCCATGCGAAAGTACCAAGTAAAAACCGATCCCCGATTCTGCTTTCAAAGACAAACTCCTCATCAAGCTCTCCCAGCCTGACTCCACTCTCTGACCGGACTGTATAAAGACCTCTGTCAGGAATGGTTCCACCTGCGCTGACCGCCAGCATACGGCTGTAAGCATCTCCGCATATCCGGTCATGAATCCGGTCGTAAATAATTCGTGGCCTTACCGGAATATCCCGTTCATGCTCATAATCACCTGCAAGCATTCGTAAAACATCTTTTACATCCTCAGCCGTTACCTCATAAAACGGATAGGCTCCGGCTAAAATATCCATCACATCTTCCACCCCAAATTCCTGGGTACATGCCATGGATACCAGATGCTGGGCAAGTACATCCAGACATAGTCTGGGCGGTCTGGCATATTCTATCTTCCCGTTTCTGGCCGCTTCTGCAGTAAGTCCGCAAAATAAGACTTCCGAGGCCTCTCTGGGAAACATATACATAACGCTGACACGCCCGGGATTATGCCCGGCACGGCCCAGCCGCTGCATGGTGCTGGAAACAGAGCGGGGGCAGCCAACCTGAAATACCTGTTTGATTTCTCCTACGTCAATTCCAAGTTCCATGGAGGAAGTGGTGCAAAGAAGTTTCAAAGAACCATCACGCAGTGCCTGCTCCACTTCAAAGCGCTGATCCTTGGATAGGCTCCCGTGATGGGTACGGGCGAACCCTTCTCCACCTAACTCGTTAATAAAATGGGCAAGCTTTTCTGCATATGCCCGTCCTTCCACAAATGCCAGAGAACTGCCTGTTCCTTCTATATAAGAGTATATGGTTTTTGCAATGTCTTTCCAGACAGAGTCCTTACCCTGAATGCCTCCGTCTGAAAATGGACTTTTTATTTCAATCCGGATCTCCTTGTTCATCTTAGGCGCGACAATGGAAACCTCTCCGGGAGCCAGGTAGCTTGCTGCAAGATCAAGAGGTTCAATGGTAGCGGACAATCCGATCCGCTGCAAAGGTTTCCTGCAAAGCTTGTCCAGTCTGGCTGCAGAAAGCATTAAATGGGCTCCTCTTTTGGTGTCAATCATCACATGCAGCTCATCGATAATCAGTGTTTTTGCTGTCTTTAAGATTTTCTGCCCTGATTTACTGGTCAGCATCAGATAGAAGGATTCCGGAGTTGTTATGAGAATGTGGGGAGGCTTTTTAATCATCTGATTCCGCTCTTTTTGTGTGGTATCGCCGGTACGGATTCCCACGGAAAGTCCCTGACCATTATAATTCCCTGACTTTTTTCTCTCCTCCACAATTCCTTCCAGAGGCCGGCGGAGGTTTTCCCTGATATCACCAGCCAGGGATTTTAAAGGAGAGATGTAAATCAGCTGCAGTTCCTGTTTTAACTCACCCTTTGCTGCTTCGTTTAAAAGCCTGTCAAGAAATATCAAAAATGCGGTCAGCGTCTTACCCGTTCCGGTAGGGGCGGAAACAAGGGTGTGTCTGCCTGCTGCAATTTCAGGCCATGCCTGTTTCTGAACCAGGGTAGGAGTACCAAGAGCACGTTCAAACCAGTGTCTGGTATCTGTTTGAAAAAGTTCCATGGAATGATCTGACATAGACGCCTCCGTTTTTTATATTTCACCGATCTTTCTGTCTTAATCACATATACTTTAATATATCACATCGCTTTTATAAAACAAAGTGAAAACCTCAGAAATATGATTTCTGAGGCTTTTTTAGCCGGTTGGTCAAACATCACAGCTGATTTTTACTGATACATGCCAATCACTCCAAAATCATATGTTTTGTTATATTCAGGATTGCCTGAGATAAATTGAATATACACTGGTGCATGATCCAGATCAGGTTCTTTTTCAAACAAAAATCTGTCAGCCTGGCGTAATGCCTGAAGTGCAGTAGGCATTTCGTTATAGAATATCTTATTTCTTATGGATGGATCTCCGGTTACACCCTCACCATCAACAATCACAGAGCCAATTAAAGCAACTCCTTCATTATATAATTCCCAGGCAATTTTCACCTCGTCATGCATTTTGGTAAATTGATCCTCTGCATACTCAGGGGCTACAAACACAAACAGTTCTGCGGTTATATCTGAATGTGTAATCGTATATAATCTGCCCTTAACAGGCCCGTATGGTTCCATTATATCCCGATATTGTACAAATACCTTTTGAGAATTAAGCTTTTTCACCTTATAAACCTCTTTCAGCAACAGTCTCATTTATGGTATGCTTAAACACATAAATTTGTGATAATTATCAGTCAGCGCACAACGAAAGCCCCAGAGGTGTGAGCTCCAGGGCTTGCTTCATACTGTTTTTACTATGAGTGACTAAACATCATTGTGCTTAATGGACTTACGCTTGGCATTTTTATTCTTATTCTGATTTTCTCTTGTAAGAGGCGTCTGACCATTGCATTTTTCCATTCTGGCTTCCTTATTATCCGGCTGACTGTCTTTTGGCATAAACAGGCTCCTTTCATTTTTTAATTAGGATGTGTCATTTTCGGAATCCTATGTATGCCTGCCGGTTATTTATCTGCTCAGTATCTTTGTGATGCCTCCAATATACAGATGATGATAATCTTTATCTGCATAAAATTTGGTGTCTATTTCTGGAATGATAAAGTTCTCCGGCTTCATGTCTGTTACAAAGAGTTTCTCACAGATTAAAACTTTGGACGCTTCATCAATAAATGGCACACCGTCTTCATGATTTACTGTTACTCCAACCTTTTTTATCTTATCTTCGTCTCTTCCTGATACGCTGCCTAGATACCCCAGTTCTTTTGCATATGCTTTATGATCCAGAAACGAGAGGGAAAAATGATCAGCACCATCAACAAATTCTTTTGTAAAACGGCTCTGTCTGATGACAGCATAGGCAACACTTCTGTTCCATAAAATCCCAAGTCCGCCCCAGGAAGCCGTCATGGTATTTACCTTCCCGTCTTTTTCAGCAGTAATCAGCATCCATTCATCTCCAATTAAATGAAATGGATTGTAATCAAACTCTTTTGCAGTAATGGTTTGAAACGTGTTCATAAATTACCTCCTGATTTAATTGTTAATCAGCACCCTTTTCCATCAATAGAACAGGCATTTTGAACCGGTTGGGATTTGACATCATCTATAAAATCAGCGATATCAAAGGTCTGGGTTCCATCTTCCAGAATAAAGAGAGGAATTCCGATTCTGCCCTCTTCCTTAACCGGTTGAAACATCTCATCATGATCCCGGTGGCGGAGAAATTCTTTTAATGTTGCAGTATTCTCTGTAATATTCCTGTAATCCAGCTGGGCTGTGGTAAGTTCCCCCAGCTGAGCCTTTGCTGCTACACAATCTGGACAGATTTCTGTCCCATACATAATGATTTTCATTTGGATCTCCCTTTCTTTATAATGCAGTCATAATATCTGATGAGATCAGTATATCATAGAATCCGGTTTCTTTTCTTATTTTTTTACAACAATTCTCCGTACCGTTTTATATAGACTGTTTTTAAAACAGTGGCAAGCACCATATAGCAGACTACAATCAGCCCAAGCCATGCAAAATAGATTCCGGGCAGCCTTGCCAGCTTTAATGCCTGCGCCACAGGAGTGAATGGGATCATGGTAAGAAGTGCAATCCCTGCAAAGGAAAGGCATACCACCTGTTTGGAAGCCCAGCTCTGAATAAATGGTATTTTAGGTGTTCTGATCATATGAATAACCAGTGACTGGCTCCACATGGATTCGATAAACCAGCCCGCCTGAAACGTTGCGATAAAAAGAGCCTGCATTGCCGGATCCGTAATCTGATGGAACATAAGCCCGCCGCATACTGCCGGGCAGATGACAAAATACATCAGTAAATAAGTGGCTATGTCAAAAACAGAACTGGCAGGTCCTAACCAGACCATAAAACGTCCCACAGACGATGCATCCCATTTTCTTGGCTTTAACAGATATTCTCTGTCAACATTATCCCACGGTATCGCCGTGCAGGAAACATCATAAATCAGATTCAATAAAATCAGATGAATGGATGCCATAGGAAGAAAGGGAAGGAATGCACTGGCTGCCAGCACGGAAAACATATTTCCGAAGTTGGAGGAAGCCGTCATCTTTATATATTTTATCATATTGGCATAGGTCTTTCTGCCTTCTATAATTCCCGATTCCAGAACCATTAAGTCCTTATCAAGAAGAATCACATCTGCCGATTCTTTGGCGATATCCACTGCAGTATCAACCGAGATGCCCACATCCGATGCTTTCATGGCGGAAGCGTCATTAATCCCATCCCCCATGTAGCCCACCATGTGACCATTTTCTCTGAGAACTCTTACCACTCTGGCTTTCTGGGCCGGTGAAAGTTTGGCAAAGACAGTTATGCTCTCGGCTTTTTCTGCCAGGGTTTTGTCATCAAGATCATCAATCTCAGAGCCAAGAAGAAGCTCATTGACCGGAAGTCCCACCTGTCTGCAGATACAGCAGGTAACCTTCTCATTATCACCAGTCAGTATTTTCACATCCACACCATGCTCATGAAGTGCTTTGATTGCCTGGGCAGTGGTTTCTTTGGGCGGATCTAAAAAAGCCAGATATCCGATCAGTACCATATCCGTCTCATCGGAGACAGAAAACTGACCTTCCGGTGCCGGATTTGTCTTGTGAGCCACTGCGATTACACGCATTCCATCGGCATTGAGCTCATTGGATTTGGATAAAATAAATTCACGTATCTCTTCTGTAAGCGGTTCAACATTACCATTATATTCTGCAAAGGAGCAGCATTTGAGCATTTCTTCTACAGCTCCTTTTGTGATCAGCTGAGTCTTACCATTTAAATCCGATACCACCACACTCATACGGCGGCGGTTGAAATCAAAGGGAATCTCATCCACCTTGGTATATCCAGTTTCAAGATGACTGTTCTCAAGCTCACGGTTTTTTGAAATAATTGCCAGATCAATGAGGTTTTTAAGCCCTGTCTGATGATAGCTGTTTAAGAATGCGTGACGGAGAACTCTGTCATCCTCATTTCCATGGATATCAAGGTGATATTCCAAAACCACCTTATCCTGAGTCAGTGTTCCGGTTTTATCCGTACAGAGGATGTCTATGGAGCCTAAATTCTGTATTGCGTTTAAGTTTTTAATAATTACCTTTTTTCTGCTCATGGCAACCGCTCCGCGGGCAAGTGATGTGGTTACAATCATAGGCAGCATTTCAGGGGTCAGCCCCACTGCTATGGAGATGGCAAAAAGTGTGGCATCCAGCCAGTCACCTTTGGTAAATCCATTAATAAAAAGTACAATTGGCACCATAATGAGCATGAAACGGATCAGAACCCAGGAGACTGAATTCACTCCCCGTTCAAAACCGGTCATGGGCGGTTTCACCGTCAATTCCTTAGCAACCGTTCCAAGCACGGTATCATTTCCCACTGCAACTGCAACTGCTTTTGCGCTTCCACTGATTACGTTGGTTCCCATAAACGCCAGGTCCGTGATCTCAGTGAGCACCTTGGTATCTGCATGGTTAACTGCAAGCTTTTCCACCGGCTCACTCTCACCGGTCAGTGCGGACTGACTCACAAATAAGTCCTTGGAGTTTAGAATCCGTACATCTGCAGGCACCATATCTCCTGCTGAGAGATGTAAGATATCACCCACAACCACATCCTCTAAGGGAATCTCCTCCCTGCCGGCTTCTTTTCGCTCCACACAGGTGGTGGTGTGAATCATCTGAGAAAGTCTGGCTGCAGCGTTGCCGCTTCTTGTTTCCTGAACAAAGCGGAGAATTCCGGAGATCATTACCATGGTTGTGATAATGATCACGGTTGTATAGCTTTTATTCTGGGGTTCTGCATAAATAATATCGGTGAATACAGAGACCACAGTCAGGAGAAACAGGATTGAAGTAAATGGATTGACAAATGCAGCCCAGATCCGTTTCCATATGGAGTCTTTTTTTCCATGTGTAATCACATTGTTTCCATAGGTTTCTCTGGATTCCTCTGCCATTTCCTCTGTGAGTCCGTCCTCAAAGGTTCCCAATGCATTCAATACCTGTTTTGTATTTCCATCAGCAGCATGAATCAGTCTCTGTTTTGTTTCATTGTAACGGGAATGATCGGTCAAAAGTCCCCCATTCCTCTTTCTGTTTAAAATAATCTTCTTCATGGTTTCTACCTCCATAATTATAGTTTGTAATTTCAAAAATTATGGCGGCCAAGAGAAGCGTATTGAGTTCAGGAGCCTGGAGCAGACAAGTGTACGTCCTGTTCCAAATCACTCCTGCTGCTTCGCTTCCCGGGGGCCGCGCCGCTACTTCCGTCTGCATCCATTCTCCTCACCTCACTTTCAAAATAATTAAATAACCCAAAAACAGGCACAAAAAAACCACCATTATCAAAAAACGTGTTTTTGAGAATGATGGCCGTAATATCTGGCTGAACAGCACAACTAAGTAACAGGCAAAGACTGCCTGTCACCGATATCATATACTGCCATCATCCGTTTCATACAACTGTGATAATTACCACTATCCAAAACAGGCACATCCTTTCTTTTTAAAATTTAAAATAAAAAATTCCCGCATATTCGGAAAGAATATACGAGAATGTATTGACATTTTCTTATATTTTCGTATGAGTTTTAGCTTTACAGGGCAATGTAACTGTATTATGCTGCACCTTAATGTCGATGCAGCCTGTTCAAACCATCTCATTGTGTCTCCACAACTTTGCGGCAACAGCCCGTATCCCTGTAGTAGCCTCACCTACCGAATATTCGTCTTTATACTAGTTCAATTTGCCTCGTTTGTCAACCCCCTAAATCGTTTTTCATCCCATAAGCCATGCCTTAGCAGTAAAATCACCATCCATAAGCCCATATTCTTTTATAATTTTTTTATTCTGAAGGAAATCAAGGCTAATATCTTTGGAATTTTCAAATCTATGGGCGATTACTAACTGTTTATTGCAAAATTCCCGGATAACAAGCTGTTCTCCCTGTGGATTATTATAGCTTTTCGTACTGTTTTCATATTTTGTTGTTTTACCATATTTTATGATATCAGCTGCTTCTTTATAAAATTCCATTCCTGCCTCAATCACTTCCCACTGTTTTGCAGTAAGATCGTAGATATCACCGCTTAAGCACATTCTGCCTAAAAAAGTACTGATCATGGAATAATAGATTCTGTTAATGCTGTCACTGCTTCGCATAACTGCCCAAATCTGACTTTGGGACGGTTTTATAACTCTATGCATATTTGCTGCTATAATCGGTATTGCCGTTGTTTCATGTGCATCGGAAAAGCTGGCCTGGGATACCAGTTCCATCATGGATGGCTCAAGCCTGTGTCCCCCGCTGGAACAGTTTTCAATTACAATATCCGGAATCTCCCTTTTGATTTTTTTGAAAAATTCCTGGGTTGCACTGACTTTCTGTCTTAACCCTTCACCAAGGCTTTCGGCACCGTCACAGCCAATGCCGATGGTATCATTATAATCAATTTTAATATAGCCAAATCCGCATTCTTTCAGGGTTTTTATAACCGTATTATTTAAATACTCCATAACCCAGGGATCGGACATATCCCAAAAGCGTTTATCGCCCACAGTAAGTACTACACCATCTTTTTTCAGCAAATGTTCTGTATCGTCCCAGTGTTTTGACCGTCTGCCCACAGATTCCAGTTCAAACCAGAGGCCTGGTATCATCCCGCATTCCCTGATATGATCCGCAGCTTTTTTTAAGCCTCCCGGGAACTTTTCACAATTGACATCCCAGTCCCCAATGCTTTCCCACCAGCCATCATTTTTACCATACCAGCCGGAATCAATTACCAGGTACTTAACTGCCTTATCTTTTAACTTATTGCAGATTTTACTGATGTTTTCAAGGCCTGGGTTACCCCAGGTAGTACAATATTCATTAAACATGATACCCATATCCTGATCCAGTTCAGATACCTCAGGCTTTTGTGCCTTTACCAGTTTATCGCACACCTCATAGAGTGAATTTCCACTGGCAATGACTGCTTTGGGGGCAGTAAAGGTTTCTCCCGGCGCAATATTCTTAAACCAGTGTCCAAAGTCCCTGTCTGCAATACCACCCACAAGTGACAGAGTTTCATCCTCTTTACACAGGATCTCAATTTGCCAGGAAAAGGGTATGTATAACTGAACCGCCGTAAACTCATGTGTTTCACTGTTTTCCAGCGCTATAAAAGGAAAATACTTTCTCACTGGCATAGATCCTAAATTGCCAAATTTTTCAACCCGCATACCACATCTGTTCCAGGAGGGCTCTAAGTGCAGCTCCTCAATTGTTTCTGTCCTGAGTTTTCCTTCCGCACTCCAAAAGGATTGGAGTCTGTGAATTTTATCCGCTTTTATTCCCTTTAGAGCAAAGGATGAGAGCATTTCTAAAATTGCACTTTCAGTACCTTTATTCTCAAATGTAGTGCTTACCTCAACGGTATCGTCATTCATTACCATATCCAGTGTTACATACTGATTGGTACTGTTTTTATAAACAATTTTGTCATCCTTTTTAAGAATTCTTTCAAGTCCTCTTGTGGATTCACCTCCGCATAAAGTCAGGCCATTGGAAAATCCTCCGTTATGAGCATCTTTTCTAAGTTTCAGTTCTGCATAATATTCCATTGCCAATCTCCTTTCTCACAGCTTCCGGGCTTGTTCTCCATAGATTCCTTCTCCTGCCTTAACTTTATGCTAAGAGCTGTATTTCATAGATACCCTCACCATTACAGACTACCTTCTGCCCTTCATAAGTTACGTCTACCGTTTCCCCGGAAACGATCTTTGTAATGCTGTCAGGCTTTATAAAGCAGCATCTGTCGCCTTTTTCCACAAGAATACTGCCTGAAATAACCTCTCCGTCCTTCCAGGTAAGGGAAACGGTAAGGGCACCTTTGGCTTTTAGTCCGCTTATATGTCCGCAGTCCCAGGTTTTTGGCAGTGCGGGCAGGAACGTTAGCTCACCGTTTAAGCATTGCAGTAACATTTCCACAATTCCTGCCGTCCCGCCGAAATTTCCGTCAATTTGAAACGGAGGATGACAGTCAAAAAGATTGGGATAGGTTGATTTTGTCAGTAGATCCCTGATATTCTCTCCTGCTTTTTCACCGTCCCTGAGTCTGGCCCACATGGTAATAATCCAGGCTCTTGACCATCCGGTATGACCGCCGCCGTTCTTAAGACGTCTTTCTAGGGTCACCCTTGCAGCCTCCATTAATTCCGGCGTTCTTTCATAAGTTATCTGCTCAGAAGGATACAGCGCATACAGATGTGAGATATGACGGTGACCAGGTTCCATTTCCTCATAGTCTTCCGCCCATTCCATTAATTGTCCGTATTTACCAACTGACAGCTCCGGCAGACGGGGTAAAATTGTTTTTAGCCTATTTGTCAATTCATCCTCGCAGTCAGTGATATCTGCCCCTTTGATACAAGCCTCCAACAGGTCCCTGATAATCTCGGTATCCATGGACGGTCCGATACAAAGCTGCCCCTCTTCTCCGCTCTGATGGAGATAGGTATTTTCCGGCGATATGGAAGGTCCTGTTATCAGTTTCCCCTGATGGTTTTCAAATAGGTACTCTGATATAAAAAGACTGGCTTCCTTTATCAAATCCATATTCTCTCTCAGAAATTCCTGATCCAGCGTATATTCATAATGATTCCAGATATGAATGCAAAGCCAGGCTGCACCCATAGGCCAGATCGTAGACGACATGACTGCATCCTGGGGCGCGCAGTCTCCGAACAAATCCGTATTATGGTGTGCAACAAAACCGGGCAGACCGTACATATCCCTTGCAACCTTCTGACCATAGGGAAGCATTCTGCGGATTAATTGGAATAGGGGAAGGTGGCATTCCGATAAATTGCAGCTTTCTGCCGGCCAGTAATTCATTTCCGTGTTAATGTTAATTGTATATTTACTGCCCCATGCCGGATGCTCATTGCGGTTCCAGATGCCCTGTAAATTTGCCGGCTGTGATCCCGGTCTGCTGCTTGATATTAACAAATATCTGCCAAACTGGTAATACGCTGCAATCAGCTCCAGATCCTGCTCTCCCTCCTGCATGGCTTTCAGTCTTTCAGGAATCGTCTCTTCCACTTTTGCAGTATCCTGACCCAGCGAAAATTGAACGCGATTAAAGTAGCTTTGGTACTCCTTTCCATGCTCCGACTTTACAATCTCATAAGGCAGTTTAAGTACAGACTCCAGCTTTTCTCTGCACCAGACGGCCGGTTCTCCTTTATAGTAGTCACTTCGGATTGACAAATAGATCGTAAAGGAATCTGCTTCCTTCACGCGGATCTGGTCTCTGTGAATCTCCACGGTACCGCCTTCATTCTTAATTGCAGCCATGACGCAATAGCAGCAGCCCTCCCCGCCTTCCTTTACAGTCATGGATAGGATGTGGTCGGAGATTTTTTCAATTTTTTCTACATTGCTGCGAAAAAAAGTCAGAGTCAGGCAGCCATTTACCTTTTCTTCACCTTTACTCTCCTGATGGATGGCAATTACCTGATGTACGGCGCTGGCAAAATATTCCCTTTGGTACTCTATATCGTCAATTTCATATCCCATGGTTACAATTGCCTGATTTAAGTCAAGACACCTTATGTAATTCTGAAACTTCTGGCTCTCTTCATGAAACTCTAAAAAGATTTCACCGGCTGTACTGTAATTTCTCTGCTGGTCTGGAATTGGCATCATCGTATCACTGGCAAGCTTCGAAGCATCTGAGACCATGCCGTCTGACAGTAACTGTCGAATCTTAAGATAATTGTCTTTCGCTTCCGGATTCACACGGTTTCTGCCCCCGTTCCCATACCAGATGGTATCCTCATTCAGCTGTAATTTATCTATCTGAACTCCACCAAAAACCATAGCGCCCATGTTCCCGTTGCCAATGGGTGCTGCTTCATTCCAAATTTCTTCACTGTCAGGTCTGAATCTTTGGTACGGAACCGGTCTGTCATATAGTAAACGATTCTTCATAAGAATATCCTCCAGACTAAATTAAAGTAAACGATTGTAAAGACGCACTGCCTTCTCCACGATATGTAATATAAATTGGCCAGATCCCAGGAGGTTTTTA
Source organism: Lacrimispora struthionigena (assembly GCF_048627165.1). NCBI lineage: Bacteria > Bacillati > Bacillota > Clostridia > Lachnospirales > Lachnospiraceae > Lacrimispora > Lacrimispora struthionigena. Next base: position 1,403,075 of record NZ_JBMBWP010000001.1, on the reverse strand, counting down.
TCTCAAACTGCCCCTGCAGTTGCCGCGTACTTTAATTATAACACTTTTCACTCCCTGACAGTCAAAATATTTAAATCCAGCAGTTGCCGTATCACACATATTCTGTATATAACCAGCTTCCTCATCCCCGTCTTTCCCGTCCTGCGTTATTTTGGGGAACCGGCTGTCCATCCACAGGCCTCCAAGGGGAGTATAAATTTCTGGGCCTTGGATTTTCTGAATAATTTAAAAGTTCTTTTTCCATTTTGTTTCATGACAGGTCTCCTTATGGAAAATATTATTTTTTTGTATGATGCAAATAGAAATAAAAAAGGAATGCTGCAAAATAAGTAAAGGAGATAGATTTCATGACTGTTTCTTAATGCTCTTTTTATAGTCAGCCACATATCATCTTATTTCCCGTTACTATAATGCAACACCCCTATTTATTGTTTTAAATTGATAGTCTCAAAACTTTATGTCACAGCATCGTTCATGATATTACCGAGCAGATTTCCATCCGTTTAAACACTATTATTACATAAAATAATAAAAACGTGTATATTCAATCCCTAATTTGTCATATACAATTTTTTAGAATTTCATCAAAGCCCATCTGTCCTTTACATATACATGGTTTCAAACATTCGGATTCCTGCTGCTGTTGCAAATATCTTCTTCCTGACATTCTCAACTGCCTCCCGGGACATCCCGTCTTCCCATGCATTGACAAGAAAATCAGCTTCCACTAGAATCTGATAATCCTCACCTTCTATATTTTTGTATGTATGATGGTGACCTACCAGCCAGCAAATCCGGTCAATCTCTTCCGGAGAATAATCAAGAGACGCAAGAAGTTTTCTTGCAATGGGCGGTCCCTCCAACTCCTGGTAATTACCTGCGCTGCTGTGATATTTTTCTTCACTTGCCTTAATGCCGATATCATGAACCACGCAGGCTGTTTCCAGTATCCGCTGCTTCTTGGCATCAAGCCCCTCTTCTTCTCCAATCAGCTTACCAAACTGGTATACTTTAATAAAATGCTGAATCCTCTTTGGATCCCCTTTATAATAATCCATCATTTTTTCAATCACATTGTTTATGGTATTCATCCGTTGAGAGCCCTCCTTATTTATTCTGTATTTATCTTACTGAGGCGGAGGGCATTTGTCAACGCAGAGAACCAGTTTCATCTTTTAATTATGGCTGATGTCAAATTCAAAGCTTTTTAAATCAGCCGTAAGCGCAGCATAATAGGTACCCCAGGTGCGTATGATAGTCAGCTCATAATCCTTTTTTAGTTTTACTTCCATATTTCCTTCCAATGCAAATGCCGGGTGAGTGTTTCTAAAACGCATCAGCTCAAAAAGCCGTTTCACAACCGGACGATCTGTCTCTTTTGCTATTTCTTCCAGGCTGTAGTAGTGGCGGTTAATGTCTCTGCCATTTTTCGTCTTTTCCATCAGCTCAATATCATTGGATCCGGCAAGCAGACCCACATAATATACCTGGGGAATTCCTGGTGCAAAAAACTGAATGGCTCTTGCCAGCAGATATGCATCGTCTCTGTCACCAAGTGCAGAATAATAGGTAGTGTTCACCTGATAAATATCCAGATTGTTATAAGCCGCTGTATTGTAGATCTTTTTTACATTGGCTCCCTTGGTAAACATTTTTTCTTTCGTCTCCTCAATCGCCTCATCAGGCATTAAGTCTCTGGCATCCACAATTCCGATTCCATCATGGGTATCCAGCGTGGTAAACTGCTTTTTCGGGGACATCTCAAGCCATCGTTTCAAATACACTCCGTTTCCTGTATAAAGCGCATTTAAAACCAGCACAGGAAGTGCAAAATCATAGATCCAGAAGCCCTGCTTTGCAATTTTCATCTGGATGGTATAATGCTCATGGATCTCCGGTAATATATCCACACCCTTTGGGGACACAACATCCTGAATATCATGAAGCAGCTCCCAGATATCCGGTTCCACAAAAAAACAGTTAGTATTTTTCTTTTTTACAGCATAGGCAAATGCATCCAGCCGAATAATGGATGCCCCATTCTCACACATGCCAGTTAACGATTTACGTATGAATTCCTTAGTTGTCTCTGTCCTTACATCCAGGTCAATCTGTTCCTCACAAAAGGTACACCAAACCTTTTCCACATCCCCATTTTTAAATGTAACCTCCGTATAGGGTGCCCGTGGCTTTCGTTTGTAAATTAAATCCACCTCTTCTTTGGTTGGTTCTCCCTGATCCCAGAATTCTTTATATCGTATAAACATTTCCTTATAATCAGAAAGCTCCTTTTTTTCCTCAAAATCCTTAAAATAATCAGAGTTTCTGGAAATATGATTTACCATAAAATCAAACATCAGGTAATAATCTTTGCTGATCCTCTTTATATCTTCAAATGTTCCAAATTCTCCATCCACCTGATCATAGCACAGAGGAGCAAAGCCTCTGTCTGCAGAAGAAGGAAAAAAAGGAAGAATGTGCACACCGCCTACCTCATTCTGCAGATAGGTGTGCAGAACTGTATCCAGTTCTTTTAAATTCCTGCCCAGACTGTCCGCATATGTAATTAACATGATCTTATTATTCAGTTCCATTCATCTAACTCCCATCTATTCACTTATCCTGATAGCCCTTAATGCATGAAGTTTTATATCTCCCATGATCCCGGAATACTCTATCTCCACAGATCCTGAAACGCTGTCACTTTCATTATCAGTCACAGCATATGTCAATCCTTCGCAGGCAAACACTTCAAACACATCCGTATCTGCATAAATCCTTAAATGATGCTCTTTTTCTTCTTTTAATGGTATTCTGTGTGGTCCCACTTTTATTTCAAGGCTATAAAGATCTATAGAAAACAGGGTTCCAAATACAGTCAGCTTTATATACGATTCACCTTTACCCATTATTTGTCTGGCGTCACTAATTGTCAGTTCTATCTCAAATGCCTGACCCTCACCAGAATAAAGGCTTGCAAAACATGGTGCCAAAGTCTCTTCTTTCTTATCCAGAACTTTACTGAATGTCTCACTTCTCAGCTTTGCCAGTTCCTTTGCCGGATTGATACAGATCCGGTATCCCTCAGTGGTTTTACTAAGCCCCAGCTCTCCAGGCAGGGACAAAATACCGGCGTAATTCCTGTCTTTTTTCACGCTGGTTATCCAGCTAAGCTGCAGAATGCGGTCACCTGTCCCTTTAAAAATCTGTGCTGCATATGGCCTTACAAAGTTTCGGTCAGCTTTGTTCTCCCCATTTGTGATTATGTTATAAAGCTGATACCTGGCAACGGTATCTCCCTCTTTATTCTTCTCTGCCTGAAAATACATACCGTCAAAATCTCCCAGACAGTAATATCCGTCTGCAGACCACAGAGCCCACTTCTTCCCCCCATCCCCTTCGCAGGTAAGTGGAAAAAAGTCCGGACATTCCCACATACCCGGTATGATAATTTCCTGCATCTTCTCCCAATGAATCAGATCCTTGGATCGAAAGAAACAGAAGGTATCATCAGAGATATAAAGCACCATAATATAAGAGCCGCTCTCTTCGTGATAGAACACCTTTGGATCTCTGTTTTCCTCATTGATATGAGGCAGAACAGATTCATTCAGCTTTTTCAGAGTTTTTCCATGATCGGTGCTTACCGCCAGTTTCTGGGTGAACTTATGCTCCTTAGACCAGTGGCTGCGTCCGCCAGCTGAAGTATAATAATACGCAATTGCATCCCCACCTAGTCCCAGGCAATTATTCTGATCCAAAATAGCTGTCCCGGAAAAAGCCGGTCCCTCTTCATCCGGAAACAGAACATCCTCCGTCTGTGTATAAGACAGAAAATCACGAGTACTGGTATGTGCCCAGTGCATGTTCTCCCACCTGACTCCGTAAGGATTATGCTGATGGTAAATGTGATAGACTCCATTGTCATAAATCAGCCCATTGGGATCATTGAGCCACCCAAATTCAGGCGCATAATGGATCAGGGGTCTTTTGGTTCCTGGATTTACTGGTTTTTTATCTCTTACCAGAATGTTCTCAAACCATTTTTCTTTGTAATCCCCTTCTATGGTCATGATAGCGCCCAGATACGCCGATGCATCAAACCATGCATAAAAATGTGGTTTATCTTCTCCGGTCTCAATACACATCTCCTGAATCTTAACGCCATTCGTATAAAAAGATACAATGGAATCTTTCGCTCCTGGTGTGATGGGAATCCACAGATATTTTCCTGTAATACGAATTGTCTTTTCCAACCTGCTGCCCTCTCTTTTTGTCATTTTTCTGTTAAAAAAGCCCTGCGTCACCAAATATGGAATCACAGGGCTGTCTTCTATGCCTTTACTGCTCCCGCTACAACACCGCTGATAATCTGCTTCTGCAATATCAGATATATAACAATGACTGGCAGTATGGTCAGCACCAGACCTGCCATGATTTTACCCAGATCGCTGGAATACGTACCATAAAAAGTATAAGTTGATAAGGGCAGCGTATATAGTTTCTTTTTTCCGAGTATCAGGCTGGGGAGAAGATAATCATTCCACAGCCATAAGACATCAAGGACAATCAAAGTTGCGGTAGTGGGCTTTAAAAGTGGAAAAACAATCTTAAAAAACAGCTGGTAAGGGGTGCAGCCATCAATAATCGCCGCTTCCTCCAGGGAAATGGGAACCCCGGAACGGATAAATCCATAATAGATAAATATCGCCAGACCCATACCAAATCCGATATTCATAAATATTAAAGTCGACCTCATATTCAGCATTCCAAACATATTCCCATAAATGGATATGAGGGGAATCATAATCGTCTGAAATGGAATTACCATAGCTGCCACAATCAGTGAAAAACTGAATTTTGCTGCAAAGGTTTTGGTTCTTGCAAAGAAGTAGGCTGCCATAGATGCAAACAGGACAATGAAAGCCACACTGACAAAGGTAATTAGCAAGGAGTTTCCAAATGCCCTTACATAGTTCATCTCCCGAAACGCCGAACTATAGTTATCAAAGGAAAAGCCTTTGGGGTCTACCAGCATAAGGGGATTCTTAATAATCGTAATCTTTCTTTTAAACGAATTGATCAGGATTAAGAAAAATGGAATCATGTATAAAATCAGCACCGCCGTTAATAAAACCAGCTTTATAAGGTTCATAAAAACTGCTTTTCTTCCGCCTACCACAGTTCTCCCTTTCGCCATTACGCTTCCACCTCCTTCTTCCTGCTTAAGTAATACTGGGTGACAGCCACAACTGCGACTACTGCGAAAAGCACCAGCGCCTCTGCCTGACCTAACCCGTACTGTTTGGATTTGAACGCCTTCTGATACACATGGAGAGCCGCCATAATCGTACTTCCATATGGTTCTCCACCTGTTAAGGATACGTTTAAATCATATACCATAAAGCATCTGGTCAGTGTTAAGAATGTACAGATGGAAAATGACTGAGCCATCATGGGTATCACGATGTGTCTGGTCCTCTGTGTATTGGTGCATCCATCAATACTGGCCGCTTCTATTAAATCCTTTGGTACTCCGACAAAGCCTGCAACGTAGATCAGCATCATATATCCCGAATACTGCCATACGGTAACCAGAATTAAAGCAAAGAACGCTTTTATGGGATCCGATAACCAGGAACTTTCAAACAGCGGCGCTGAAATGATCGCTCCGAAAGCAGTAAATGCTTTGGAAAACACAAACTTCCAGATAAATCCTAAAACAATCCCGCCGATTAAGTTTGGTGTAAAAAATCCTGCCCGGAAAAAGTTCTGACCTTTCAGCCCGCCAGTCAGTAAATATGCCAGCGCAAATGCAATCACCTGTACCAGGATTGTACTGATTGCCACGTAAGACAGGGTCAGTAACAATGCATTCCAAAATCCCCCATCCTGAAATACTGCTATGTAGTTGGTGATTCCGATCAGATGTTTTTTCTCTGAAATCCCATCCCAGTTGGTAAAGGTTAAATACACACCATAGATAAATGGAATGATGACTACTGCGAAGAAGAAAAACATTGCCGGACCCGCAAACATCATATATGTTTTTATTTTATTGGATATCGCATTTTTTTCCATAAAAGCGTTCCTTCCCTATCCCCTATTTCTTGGATTTCCAATAGCCCTCTAAGTCAGCTGCAAGGCCGGCCCGGTCTGTTTTCCCTCCCAGATATTTCTGTACAAAACCACCGCATACAGACCAGTGATCTCCAGGCAGTCCGTTATACTGATCAAAGGTCAGCCCTGCATCAGCGTAAGCCTTTAATGCCTGCCCCAGCTTATTGTCAGGGGAAGCGTTGAAGGTACTAAAGCATGGTACTGCAAGAATCTGGTTTGCCACAATATCCTGGGCTGTCTTATCATAGACCAGCCAGTTTAAAAAGTCTTTCGCAGCCTGGATCTGTTCCGGAGAAGCGTTTTTGTCAATCATGATCTGTTTGGAACCAACCGCATTGACCAGAGTGTTGAACTTATCGTCCTTTGTATTCTGAACAACAGGAAGCATTCCAAACTCAGAACTGGAATCTGCAAATCCGGATACAACTTCCCATACCCAGTTACCGTTAAACCAGAATGCAACGTCGCCTTCTGCAAAATAAGCATTATCCGTATCGTAATCAGCCGCAAGAGGATCTTTTCCATTAATGTTATATTTCATAAGCACATCAAAGGTATCAAACAGGCTGTTGAATCTTGCGTTGTCAGCCAGCTTTGCAGATCCATCCTTTAACGAACCGATGAGACCTTCTGCTCCTTTGGAAGTTCCGTCCTGTTCTTCATACATAAGTCCCAGATAATGAGCTCCCAGTGACCAGTCCTCTTTGGAGATACAAACCGGTTTTTCCATTCCTGCAGCAACCAGTTCATCACAGATTGCTTTAAAATCATCAAGATTTTTTATGGATTTCTCATCAAAATCCTTTTCCAACGTCTTTTCGATGGCGGTTCTGTTAAATAAAAGTCCTCTGCCTTCCAGACTGAATGGGAATCCATACAGCTTTCCGCCAACCTTTACACCGTATTTATCTCCTCCGTCGGCCACCCATTTTTCCCCATCTAACGGGAGGGCCTTTTGTTCTGCTAAAGCAACAATATCATTGCAGTCCATGATGGCAAGTGTAGGAGCATCTCCTGCTGCATATCTTTTCTGAATTGCCTCGTAGGGAGAATCTCCCTCTGAAATAGAAGTCATCTCCACCGTAACTCCGGTTTTTTTCTTATAATCCTCAAACGCCGGTTCAAAAAATTTCTCCATGCCTGCTTTCGTGTTTAAAATGGTGATAGTGACTCCATTTGCCGCAGTTCCTGCGCTTTGGGATGATTCTGCTTTGTTCCCTTCTGTGCTTCCTGCTGCCGTTGTGCCTGCGTCCCCCTCAAGCGTCTTGCTTCCGCCGTTACATCCTGCTGCAGTAAGCATCATAACAGCTGCCAATCCCAATGAAAGAACCTGATTTCGTTTCATTCCAATACCTCCCTGATATTCTGATTTTCCGCAATATCTGCTTCCTGATGAAAGCGTATTTACGTATGCTGTAACCTGAGTATATTCCTCTCCGCGCTCCATGTCAACCGCTTGACATATTTTTGTCTTATCTACAAATTTTTCATTCTATTTTTTGTGCATTTTGCTCAAATATTCATTGTAATATATATGATATATGTTTTATTATTCATTTTAAAGTGCTTATTTTATAAGTCAATCGCTTATAATATTTTATTCTACATTCGACAACAAAAAATGACACTGGCTTTTACGTTCCAGTGTCATTTTTATTTATGTGGAATTTCTTTTTACAAGTGTTACCGGCAGCTTAAACTGTTCCGGAACTGCTTCATGATCCAGACTCCTCTGTATAAACTCGATGGCCCATTCCGCCATCTCTCTGACCGGCTGTCTGATGGTGGTAATTGTGGGAGTTGTCAGTCTGGCAATATCCACATCGTCAAAACCAACCAGCCGGATCTGTCCGGGTATGGATATCTTCATCTCAGCGCAGATCTGAATGGTCTGGGCAGCAATCAGATCACTGCTGGCAAAAATACCGTCTACGAAAGGATCTTCCTCAATGGCTTTTCTGATGTGCTCATGATAATCCAGAGTATTGTAAATGGTGCTGGTAGCCATCACTTCCCGGTGATGGACTCCGTGCTTTTCACAAACAGCAATAAATCCTTCCGCTCTGGCATCCGCCGGCATGTTTTCATTTTTAATTCCGCTTAAATGGAGCAGATTCTTACATCCTAAGGATATTAAATGTTCCGTCGCCAGACAGCCTCCCTGATAGTTGTCGCACTGAATTCCCACTGTTCCGGCTTCTAAGTTACGCTCTATGGTAATGACCGGAATGTCTAAATTCTTCATCTCTTCAATATCCACGTTTCGGCTGCACAGTACAATCCCGGATACCCGGTTGCTCTTACACATCTGGATGTATTCCAGTTCCTTTTCATTCTTTGCTTTGGAATTACAAAGCAATATTTTATAGCCTTTGTTGGCAGCTGCGTTTTCTAAGTTGCTGATGAGCTTGGCAAAATACGGGTGGACTATGTGAGGGACAATAATTCCGATGGTATTGGTTCTTTGCATGGAAAGAGACCGTGCCAGTTCATTGGGCTGATAATTAAGCTCCTTCATAACATCGTAAACTTTTTTTCTCGTCTGTTCACTGATATAGCCCCGGTTATTAATGACTCTTGAGACAGTGGTGACCGTAACTTCTGCCCGTTCTGCCACATCTTTAAGGGTTGCCATTGGTCAATCTCCTCCCGCCGTCTTTTATTCTGAAAATAAATTTTGGATTCAGTATACCATATTGCCCGGCTATGGTCTAGTACAATCCCGGAAAACACATTTTACTTCTGCTATCTCTATGCCTGATGTTTTCTAATGCGGACAGCCATATATTCCTTCCCGGGCAGCTCCACTTTAAATTTCCCCTTAAATGTTCCCCTGTTCTCAATAACCATATCCCATGTATCGATAACTTCCACATCAAATTCTGTTGTGTCATCAAAATAAAATTCCCGGAAGGAAGGTCTGTTAAAACCATAGTAATATAAATAATAGCTGACACGTTCCACAGTTGCGCAAACCTCGTCCCAGGCCTGTTTTAACGGTGTGAGCCCATACCCCGGTGTTTCTGATAAGATCTGATAGAGAAACTTCAGTCTGTCAGGACTTTCTCCGTGTAAGACACCGCCGTGAGACCACCACAGGATGTCTTTTGGATTCATATAAGTTTCTCCATGACCGGCGTATCCCCCTCTTAAGCTGGCTTCCCAGAATCTTCGAACCAGTTCCTTACCGCTTATATTTCCCCAGCCATGCTGAATGTTTCCTTCATAGGCTATCTCATCCAGCACCACCGGCTTTTGGTACCTCTCTCTCCATTCATCCACGTACTCCGCCGTTTTATAAACATCCTGCCTCTGTATGCTGCAGTGGGTAATCCATGGTCTGGTATAATCATAAAAAGCCATGCAGTTATGAATGGATCTCAAGTGATTGTATTTGTCCTTCCTGCAAATGATCTCTGCATAATTTTCCCAGTCCTCCACGGACTTTTGAGGCATAAGATCATACTCATTGGCAAGTGACCACCAGACATTCCTGTATGCAGAAAATCTGGCAATTACGTAGTTCCAGTATTGTTCATCCTGTTCTCTGTCCATAAGGCTGAATCCCCACCGATCGTAAGGATGCATAACAATTAAATCCGCTTCTATAGAAAGATCTCTCAGCTGTCTGATACATTGTTCAATATGCCGGAAATGATCCGGATTAAAACGGAAATAATCCCACTGGTTTCCTTCTGCCCTTCCATTAAACTCCATAAAATTATCACTGGTTAATTTTGTACTGTCGCAGGGAGTTCCTATGTATGGATAAGAGATCGGTTCGTTTAAATTGTAATCATAATGTTTCGGTAAAATACAGAAACGAATTTTGTTAAATGCGCTCTTCTTAAGAGTTTCAAGAGTCTGTTTCTGTAATTCTTCTGATTGCAGCTCCCAAACATAACAGGTCGTTCCTATGGAATAATAGGGAGCTCCGTCTTCATAGGCAAAATGATAGGTATTCGCTACATGAACAGGTCCACGATTGTTACCAGAAGCAGGAAGTACTAAAAAGGTTCCTTCCCATGTTTTCTCAGAAAAACTTCCGCAAATTAAAAATTTATAATTCCCCTCAAAAGAAGGCATGAACCGAACCACATAATTTCCGTCTCCATCGTAAAAACCATCCACTGTTTTGCATTCATGATCGCCGGTAAAGGTTCCGTGAATCTCGTAATCCACAAATGGATTTCTATCGGTGTGCCCGGAACAGGTAATTTCCCAGGTATCCCATTTTTCAAGTCTTTGAATAAATTCTGTCATATCTATTCCCCCATATGCATTTGTGAAAGAAACGTTCCCTTTTTATTATATTCGATTGTACAACCATCAGCAATACATATAATAATTACCAGACTATTAAAAACGAGGCATATATTCATATGCCTCGTTTTATCACATTACCATTAATCCTCATTCTTATTTCCTGTTTTGTAATCGTCTCTTGCCCAGTTTGGCGCATTGACGGGACCTGCTTTTTCACTGCTGTTTTTTGCAGCTCCCTGAATCTCAGGAACCTTGGCCTGTTCATTCTTAGGATGATGCATTTTTTCGTGATTTTCCGTTCCATGATTTTTGGGATCATAAGGACTTGGTCTTCTCATTCCTGCTTTTGCCATTTTCTTACCTCCTGTATGACATTAGTTTCTGTAGTCATCAGGAAAATATACGGTCAAAAATTTTTATTTCATATTACGGAAACCGCGGCTGGCTCCGTCTCCAATATATAAAATATCATCAAAAGCGGATATGTTTAGTCTTCCTTCCCTGTTTAAATATTCTTCCGCTACAAGACGGCCTTTTATTTTAGCCAGAATGTTTGTAATTCCTATATGATTTTCGCTTTCAATTACATCCGTCAGGCTGCATTCAATGGAAATGGGGCATTCTTTGATGACAGGAGCATGAATAACCTCAGATGCAATCGGTGTCAGACCGATGCTGTCAAACTTTTTGCACTCTGCTCCTGTGTTGCCTCCGCAAAAATTCACTGCCTCCTCCATGCTGATGTCAACAATATTTACCACAAAATCCGACGTCTCTTTAATCCGCTTTATGCCATATCCCTTTGAAGAAAAACCCAGCGCCATCATATCCTTTAAAGTATAGGATGAAGACACAGTAGTCACATTGGGAGTCCCATCTGTATCGTAATAACTTACAAGTACAACTGGAAATCCATAATACAGCTTCTCATAATTTACATTTACCTTTTTCATGTCTGCCTCCATATCGATTTGTATCATTTTAGTAAGTCAGCTCTTACTTTTCTATGATAGCAAAAAAAGTCCACCCAGGATGTTGCACACGCAACATCTGAGTGGAACCTGTCATCTAATACCTGGTTGTAAACAGAAAACGGCTTATCTCCTCCATCTGGGTAAAGCAGTTCTCAAATAACATCCGGTAGCTTTCGCAGAAATAATTGTCCTCCATACCATCTCTGCAGCGATAGCAGCCGCCGCGGCAGAGAGAAAACCAGCGGCACTGTCTGCAGTCTTCGGAATGATTCTGGGACCGCGCAATAAAGCCGATCTCCGATCTACGTTCCTGGATTTTCGCCATTGTATCCTGGTTTAGATTTCCCAGTTTAAAATCATCCAGAACATAAAAATCACAGGGATAAACTCCGCCGTCCGCCTCTACCACATTCTGAATCCCGCATACCCCTCTTTGTTCACAGGATTCCGGTTCATATTTTAAGAGGATGCCGATATAGTTTTCAAACTGTCTGATATAGGGCTGTTTTCCCCGTTTCCAGTCCTTATACCACAGGTGAAAAAGCCTGACTAAGAACTCACCGTACGCCTTTGGAGTAAGGGAATATTCTCTTTGGCCGCGAATCTCCCCAATCGGGTCCAGGCAGGCAATAAACTGTAAATATTCCCAGCCATTCCTCTTGTATTCCTTATAAATGGAGTCAATATTTTCTGCCGTTTCTTTATTAACTACTGTAAGTATATTGAAATCTACACCGCCTTTCTTCATCAGCCTGGCTGCCTGAAGAACCTTCTGGTACGTTCCTTCGCCCTTTTTGTCATGCCTGTACTTATCATGTGTGGCTTCCGTTCCATCCACGGATAAGCCCACCAGAAAGTGGTTTTTTTTAAAGAATTCACACCATTCCTCTGTAATTGCATATCCATTGGTCTGAAGCGCAAACTCAATTTTTAAATTATTTACGTTATACTGTTTTGCTAACCGGACTGCCTCTTCAAAAAAATCAATTCCACAAAGAGTTGGTTCACCCCCCTGAAAAGCGATTCCTACACTCTGTTCTGCATAAGAAAATGCTTTACGAATCACGTTGGCCAAGGTCTCTTTTGACATCAATCCGTAAGAAGCCTGCTTCCTTTTTTGTGTCTCATCACAATAAAAACAGTAATCACATTCCATATTACACAACCCGGAAGCTGGTTTTATCAATAAATTTACCGGCGGCATACCACCCTTTCCTCCTTGCCTTTTAAGATAACTGATAAATATTATAGCAGCAAATCATCATAATCTCCGCCATCAGTACAATAAAAAGTTTATTCACTGTAATCTCGCTGAGTCGCTTACAGACCTTTCTGCCAATCGCCCCTCCCGCAATGCCGCTAAGTACCATAACCGCAAGGATCAGAAAACTGAATTCCGGTATCTGGCTGGCTGCAATGGAATTAATCAGACTGGCTGCCTGGGAGAATAGAATTATGTACAGAGAATTTTGCCCAGCGGTTTTCGTATCCATAGAAAAGAAATAAAACAGTACCACCAGATTAATAGGGCCACCCCCGATACCAAGAAAGGAGGACAGAATTCCTAAAACAAAACCAATAATAATACAAACTACTTTATTCGTAATATGGTGGGTTTTAATCCTGTCTTTTTTTATCGTATAAAGTAATGTTCCCATAGTAATAAGTAAAAGGCACACCGCCTGTACAGAACCCACCTGATCACGATCAGAAAAACTGCTGGCAACCATATGAAACATTACTTTTCCTGCCACACCCCCGGCTGCTGCACCGATTGCCAGAGGTGTACCAGTTGTTTTGTCAACAGAAGAAGCTCCGCCTGAAATTGATTTTAACACAGAAAAGCAGGCCATAGCAAGCACTGTGCAGCCGGATAGAAAACTTATGGCTTCCACGCTGAGCAAACCAAATGCATCTAAAAGAGGCTTTATGATCACCCCGCCACCAATACCGCAAACCGCCCCTGCTGTGGAAGCACTTAAACCAATCAGTCCAAACAATATATATTCATGCAGCTTCATAATTTTACACCGACTCCATTTATTTTATGATGAATTTCGTTGTTAATCTTCCTTTATCAGAACAGCTCTTAAAATCCCCGGACATTTGTAAGCTCTCTTTCCAGCGCCCAGACCGGTTCTGCACGTGGTGAAATGACCGGGAAGCTGCTCATCCGTACGGATTGCAGCGGCAATTGCGGCTCCTGTGGGAGTAACCAATTCCCCTTCCACTTCAGTGGTGTGAAGATTCAGCTTATGTGCCATGTCAATATTTTTCACTGCAGGCACCGGAACAGACAGCATCCCGTGGCGGCAGCGGATGGTTCCAGTCCCATCGCAAATCTCAGGAATGATGGTTTTGCTGATTCCCAGATTGTCAAAGCAGACTGCCGCTGCAACGATGTCCGCAATGGAATCTACCGCTCCCACTTCATGAAAATGGACTTTTTCTACCGGAACTTCATGGGCTTTTGCTTCCGCATGTGCAAGAATTGTAAATATCTTTACAGCCAGTGTTCTTGCACCAGGGGTCATATCTGCCTTTTGTATCATTTCTTTTATTTCCACAATTCCTCTGCACTCATAGTCATGAGTATGTGCTTGGTCTTGGGAATCACCCTTTTTCGCACCATGAAGATACTCCATATCATGATCGTGGTTTTCATGTTTTTCATCTAAAATTACATTAAAATCACAAGCATGATATCCGGACTTTTCCACTCTGCTTATTTTGACTTTAAATCCCTGAACCAGAAGACTGTTTAATGCATTTAACATAACCTCTCTGTCAGCTCCCAAATCCAGCATGGAAGCCACAAACATATCTCCGCTGATCCCATAACTGCAATCCAAATATAATGTATTGTCCATATCTGCTTCCTCCTGTTGTTTGTGAGATTCATTCTAGCATTTTTACACAAATATATGTAACAATTTTACTCAAACGTTTGCATAGACAGTAATCGAAATGTTATACTAAATCCTGTATAATTGAATTACAGGAGGAACTTCCATGACATTGAAAGAAATAGCAAATTTAGCGGGTGTGTCAGTCTCAACTGTTTCCCGTGTAATAAATAATAACAATACCAAAGCCGCCAGCAAAGAAGTTCAGGATACCATATGGCGCATTGTCCGGGAAACCAATTACACTCCCAATACGGCAGCACGTAATTTAAAGCTGAACAGAGATCCCGATGGCCTTTCGGCCCCTGTGAAAACAATTGGCTGTATCTTTGCACGGTCAAACAGCACCACTGATGATCCCTTCTTTTCAAAGATAGCAAGATCCATTGAACAGGAGGTTTACAGACAGGGGTATATTATGAAATATTCCTTTTCCGCTTATGATATAAACGATGCCGCCACTTATCAGGTCATAACAAACAACCGGGTAAATGGCATAGCAGTTCTGGGACGGTTCGATAAGGATCTGCTGGAATTTATCAAAAAGCAGTACAAACACGTTGTTTATGTGGGACTAAATAAAATCGATACAGAGTTTGATCAGATCGTAAGCGACGGATACCAGGCATCTATGGCGGCAATTCAATACCTTCATAAGCTGGGTCACAGTTCCATTGCTTATGTGGGAGAAAAGCAGAAAGAATTAAGATACCAGGGGTATCTGGAGGCCATGAAAGACTTAAAGCTGCCTGTTTTACGGGAACATATCATAGCAGCCCCCATGTCCCCGGAGGGGGGATATAACAGTGTAAAAGCATTTCTTCAAAAACAGCAGGAAAAAACTGTCACCGCGTTATTTTGTGCCAATGATTCCACTGCAATCGGTGCAATGAAAGCCATTAAAGACTGCGGCTTTCGCGTACCACAGGATTTCTCAATCATCAGCATTGATGATATTGATACTGCCCAGTACATGTCTCCCATGCTGACCACTATCCGTATTCCAATGGAGGAATTGGGAAAGATGGCTGCAAAGATCCTGATTGACCGGATTGAGAATGGAAAAGGCATTCACGCAACCGTAGAACTCCCATTTCAGATTATCACAAGAGAAAGCTGCTGCAAATCAAGCAGGATAAGAAGAACATAACCATGTCAGTTTTTTTCATAAGGAATCGGAACGTAATTGCTTTCCGATTCCTTTTTTTATTTCAGGCTTCATCTTAAAACTTTTTTAATCCGCTTTATCTCTGAGATCAGTTCCTGCCTGTCGGGTGTATGGCTGTTGCTGACATAAAACCTGGTTGCTGCATTGGCAATGGCAAGACGTTCCACTGCCTTTAAATCGCCAAGACAGGCGGCGATGTAACCGCCATTAAACGTATCCCCGGCTCCTGTAGTTATAACTGGTGCATCGCAGTAATCCTGTTCCAGTAATTCCACTCCCTCTGATTCCGATGACATCACTGCATATTGAGGGGTGTGTACGATCAGCTCATCAAGCCCGATTATGTTCCTGATGAACTGGGTATCCCGGGCAACCTCTTCCCTGTTTTCAGAGAATTTCCGGTCATAATAGGAAAATAATATAACAGCTTCGTGCTCATTTAAGCTGAGACTCACCGGAATTTTATGGTTAATACTCTCTAAGACCTGGAAGGTTCCCTGAATCGCCTCTTTACTGCGCTTCTTGATATTTGCAAAATCAAAAAATAATCTTCTGGGCCGGTTTGTATGAAAATAGTTCTCGGTAAGCTCCGTTATAAAGGTGTCAAAATCAGGCATATTAGACCAGTAGCCCAGGGATACAATATCCGCATTTAATAATATCTTTTGTAACTGCTCATGCCCAATTATGCTTAAAAAGTCCTTCCATGTAAAGTTTAACAACTCATCTAAGTTAGGCATCATTATTTTTCCGTCAGTAAATTCCAGAATCGTACTGACGACTGGATCCCCAACGGAGATCAGCCTGCATTTTTCCTGAAGATCATGAAAGATCTTATCAATTTCTTCTTTACCATACATTCCAATCAGGGTCGTGGGCAGGTTCATATTTCCAAGAGCTTTTCCGGTATTGGCAGTAAACCCGCCATAGCTCCTTCTCTTTTTAATCAGCTCATTTGCCATGCCGCCATCCCTGCGGTTTACAATGAGATTTCCAAATTCCTGCATCTTATCAATGAGAATGTAGTTGTTATCCTGGGTTCTTGTCTCCACAACCTGCCATACCTGATCAATGAAACCATCAATTCCAAGTACAATTTCCCCGCTTAGATTTCTTATATACGCTTCTAAAATTCCTTCTTCCATGGTAACCCATTTACTATGCTGCATTAATCCACCAGTCCTTATTCCATGTTTTAAACTATTAATGATGATGATACATGTTGTCTCCGCTGTATACCTCGTCCTTCATCATAAGATGAACAGCTGCTGTTTTAAAAGCCTTTGGAAGTGCCAGGATATTCGGATTTGATCCCACATATTTGAGTTTTGCATCAGCAAGTGCTTCTTCAATGGTTGCTCTTGTTTTTAATCCCATTCCTCTTGCATAACCTGGCTGTTCTGCTCCCACAATGTAAATGGCCGAAGTGTTTTTCTCAGCCAGATGTCCGCAGGAAATCATGGAAAAGCCGTGGAACGGGTGAAATGCATTGGTATAACGGTATTTTCTGATATACTCCTCGTTTGTGGCGAAATATTCTCCAAGACGGTTCATATCAGGAAGTGTATTCATGTGGTCCGTCTGGAACATCTCATACATCTGTCTGGTATATGGCCATAACTCATCATGGAAATAGCCGTTGCAGGTGGAAGCACAGATAATCACACAGTTGTCGCTCATCACTCTCTTATGGCGGATCACCTGTGCAGAAAGAGCCTGCATCAGCATGATTGGATTGGTTCCCATCCCGTCTCCATAATGGAAGAATTGAGGCATACCAAATATCATAACGTCATATTTCTTTTCAGCAAATGGCACGTAAGTTCTCTTATCCGCTGTTTTCCAGGAAACAGGCTGCATCTCTTTTGCGTAACCACTGTTAATTTCAATCTGTCTGGAATTGGTATCAAGTACAGCATCACAGCAGAAAAACTTCTTGCCCATGCAGGTTTCCATATACTCGCCGATTTCATCAAACTTTGATCTCATTAATGATTTTCCGCTGACCGGAACAAAATCAGCCCGGTGCATCACTTCAGGAACATGATGAGAACCAATGGACTTCCAGTGTGTAATACCAGTAGAACAATGCTTATATCCGCCGGAATAGCCGCCGTAGGGGTTGCCCTGGGTATGTCCGATCAGGATTGCAACATCGCTGTCATATACATATTTATTCATGATGACCGGATCGCCCCGGTCTGTAACTCCTAAATCAACCAGGTGGTCATAATCTTCGCTGTCGTGATTAATAATCTGATGGGTGAACCAGAATTCATGGAATAAATCCTTTCCTAGGATATTAAAAATCTCCTCCTTGGTATTCTTTCTGTGGAGACCATTGGAACAGATTAAAAGAATGTCTTTCTTTTCCACTCCTGCACTGTATAATTCCTGAAGAATTAATTTTATGGAGATCTTACGGTGAGCCGTTTCCTGTTCCCCGCCCTTTACCCTGTCAGGGAAAATTATGGTTACTTTTGATCCCTTTTTTGCAAGTTTGGTTAACGGTTCCAATCCGATTGGATTACGGATGGATTCAAGGGTTTTAGCTTCCAGCTGGTCCTCCGGTATATAAGGCGGATCCGCAATAGTTTCCCCAGGTATAAATACATCGGTGTCATCCGGTAGTTCCGCATTGACAAAACCCTGTCCATATTCAAATTGTAATTTCATTTCAGGTACCCCTCTTTCTCTATCCTAAATATGTACGTATAATTTCCAGATACTCCTCCGGGTAAAAACCAATGTCTCCAGAAAATCTCGTAAGTGCAATGAGTCCGCCGTCGATTTCAGGTATGGAGGCGAGCATGCCGGCGTTATCCGTTTTAAGTCCCCCGCCATAGGTTACCGCAATCCCGCTTTTTACTTTTTTGATAAAACAGGCTATTTTTCTGATGTATTCTCTGTCAGGCGGTGTTTTTCCAGGTCCAATGGCCCATACTGGCTCATAAGCCACTGCCACTTTACTGATATCCACCCCATCTAACCCGATGGTCAGCTGGCTTTCTAAAACTTCCTTCCAGTTTTCCTGCTGGTCAGCCGTTTCACCGATGCAGTAAAGCACGTCAAGTCCTGCCTGAATTGCCGCCTGAATCTCCTTGTTTAAAATCCGGTTAACGGCATCAAAGTCGGTCACACCGGCTTCGGACAAAATACCTGCCTTGTCCTTTCTTTCCTCAAAATGACCGATAATTGTGCTGTCACAGCCAATTGCTTTCATGGAATTGCCGGTTCTATGGGAGGTAAAGGCACCAAAGTTTGCTCCTTTCGCGGTATCCTCACGAAATACACTCTGACAGCCGATCTTAAGGTTTGAATCTTCGTTCCGTTCCTTAACTGCGTTGATAATATGTGCTTCCGGCATATACATTACAAACTCCACGTCATCGGCGTTATACTCTTTCAGTTCTTCCTGGACTTTACCAACAATATAAGCGCCCCACTCCTGTGGGCTGGCAATGCTGTTTACTCCGCTGTATTCCCTTGGAATATCAAATCGTTTTAAATTTAAAAATATATGCTTCATGGCATTCCTTTCCGGTTACTTTCTATATTTACGGATCATATCATCAGTAGTCAGCTGTTCCACCAAAGATGCTTTGCCTACAGAGCCGAATTCCACAATTAAAGTTCCGACAACTTCCTTTACGCCCTGTTCCATACACTCTCCCAGTGTTCTGATGTCATCATCTGTTTCAATCCCCTTCATCACCGTATCCATAATAGGGGTCAGGAAAACCCTGGGGTCAAATGCAGATTTCTTTTCTTCCAGCAGTTCATATATCTTCCCAACGGATGGGCTGTTTTTCTTATCCGGGTGCTGATAGAAATATTCCCGTAAATTCCTTGTTACTGCCAGACGCAAATCGGTGTCGACATTGATTTTTCCTATCCCGCATGCAATTGCCTGTTTGATTTCATTTACCGATATTCCATCTGCATTGGTAATTTCACCGCCAAGAGCATTGATTCCGTCAACAATATATTTTGGAACGGTTGAAGAGCCGTGGGATACTAATACACCAAATATTTTCTCATGTTTTAAACATTCTTTGATTGCAATAACGATTTCTTTGCGGAGTTTTACATTCTTACCTTTTACCGCTCCATGCATGGTTCCATAGGAAATTGCAAGACAGTCAACCTCTGTTTTTTTGAAAAATTCAATTGCCTTCATGGGATTGGTGTAGGTGGAAGCATCAGAAAATACATGGTCTTCCACTCCGGCCAGAACTCCCAGTTCCCCCTCTACCGATACGCCCCGCTCATGTGCGTATTTTACAACTTCACGGGTCAGTTCCACGTTCTCATCAAAAGGAAGAGAAGAACCATCAATCATTACCGATGTATAACCGCCGTCAATAGCTGCTTTTACCGAATCAAAGTCTTTCCCATGGTCTAAATGAAGTACGATGGGGACGGGAGAATAGGCGCCGTATTTATGGACAGCAGCTCCGATGTTCTTTGCACCAATGCGCTTGTCCTCAATGGTTGAGTTTAAAAAATCTGTTCTTCCGCCCATAAAACCGTTGGCTAAATCTGCTCCCTGTAATATGACCGGACTTCTTAACATTTCATGAACCTCAATTGCTGCTTTAATCTGGGATACTGCATTTACATTAAAGGCGCCTTGTGCAAACTGATATTTGTCGGTTGCCTCCAAGAGAGGTCTTAATGGTATAATTGGCATAGTTTTTTCCCCTTTCGACTGTACACTCTGATCTTTATCAAATTATAGTTGATTAAAAATTTCATTTCTACAACTCATTAGTCAAACGTTTTCGTAAACCTTTTCCGAAACTGTAATGATTGATCTATTCTGCTGGAACCAGATATTCTTTAATCTTCTGATAATCTTCTCCGTTATAGCAGACGATTTCATAGGATTCTATTTCAGGATTACTGAATACTCTGGTAAGACCGATAAACTGGGTCAGCTTTGATGCTAAGTTCAGTACATCCTTATCATCTGTAATCAGTTCCACTCTTCCCTGGCAGGTTGCCAGCGCCCTGAAAAAAGCATCGATGTCTTTAATCTGTTTCACTCTCATTGTTATTTCCTCCCTGGTTTTATGACTTATTGTTCATTCAGCCGTTTTCTCATCAGTACTGACCATGGTGTGGGCTGAAATGGTTTCTTGCTTTTAACCGGATTATCAAGTTCCTTAAGACCAGACGGAATCCATCTTTCATCCGTGTTATCATAATCACATTTCATCAGGATGCGAAGCTGCTTCATCACCCAGTTTTCGTGTTCCATTACCTGATCATAACTTTTATAGGAATCAGCCTTTTGCCTGAGTTTTTCTGCAACCTCAGGAAACCCGGCGATTACATTATGCTCTTCATTTAAATCCAGCTCTAAATCATAGAGCACGTCATCCTCTGGAAATCCTGAATAAGTAATATACTTCCACTGTCGATAACGAACCAATCTTCCAAGGGAGGTCTCTCCATTGCTTAAATATGTATACAGTTCACTGACTACCATTCGGTCTACATCCTGGCTGTTCTCCATGATCTGGGCAGAAATATCTTTCCCATCCCCTTCTAAAATCTCTGTTCCTGTCAATCCGCAGATGGTAGGGCCAATATCCAAAAGGCTGGTGGGACTGTCAATCCTTCGCCCGGCCGGAATATTATTACCCTGAATTAAAAAAGGAATGTGGGCTGATGGTTCATAAAATACCTGCTTGCCGTAATATCCATGTGTGCCATTCATATCACCATGATCGGAAACATAAATAAATATCCCCTCATGACCAGTCCGTTCTAAATATTGCTGAAATGCATCATACACTGTTCCAATATGCCGGTCCTGCTGCTCAACCAGACCATAATAAGCCGCACGTGCTGCTCTGGCCACTTCCGGATCTGCCTCTGTAAACTTACCATTAAGAGCGGGATGCCCCTCATAGGTCTCTGAAACATCCTCCAGGCTGACTTTATCATAATAATACTCATAAAGTTCCTCCGGAGCCACATAAGGGAAATGGGGTCCATAGGTTCCTACTGTAATAAACTGGGGTCTTTCATGTTCCTTGCTTAAGTAATCCAGTGCTTCACCTACAACATAGCGGTCATATGCAAGAACTGGAGAATCCCCACCGCCTATATAGTAGAGCGAGCTGTTCTCATCAAAACCCGTTACTTTTGATTTGTTTTCCATCTCCTCTTTTGTTTTTGGAGCATTGTTGTGAAATACGGGAGTCCTCTCCTTTGCAATGCGCTTTGCATAACCATGACGCTGATCCGGTCCGACAAAATGCATACGGCCGCAAAGTACCGTTTCATAACCGGATGCTGTCAGGCTGTGAAGAAAGGTAGCGCTGTCCGAATGAATGGAGTTAAAATTAAACAAAACACCGTTATTACTGGGAAGCTGTCCTGAAATCATGGAGGCCCGGGCTGGTACACACAGCGGACATGCCGTATATGCATTGGTAAGTGCTGTCCCTTCCCTTGCTATGCGATCCAGGTTGGGAGTTCTTACTATATTGTTTCCGGCATACCCCTGCAAATTATAGGAATGCTGATCTGACATGTAGAATAAAACGTCCATCATAACGTTATTTTTCCTTCCGTTCTATTTTTTAATTAATTTAATTTATTATATCATCACAACGAAATAATTTCAATAACTACTGTCAACAAATATTTTCTAAAACTTGTATTTTCTTAATTATTCTGCTATTATGAATATTAAATCATTTAATTATTGCAACACAGGAGCAGATCATTCCCCGCTATCCTCATTTAAAATAATTTTGAGAAAAAATATTTGATACATATACAGAAAGGATTCAAATAACATGCAGATTGCCAATGGAAATAATTTATCAAGAGTTAAGGTCACGAATCAGTCCGCGATTCGCCAGATGATTTATCACGATGGCCCCATTTCCAGAATTGAAATATCAGAAAAGCTGTCACTTACCCTTCCCACAATCACCACCACTGTGAATTTTCTACTTTCCAAAGGACTAATTAAAGAGGTGGAAAACACAAAAGCTTCCGGAAAAACCCTTGGGCGAAAGGCATCTCTCATTGATATTTCAGACGATGGCGGATATTTTATTGGAATTGAAACACGAGGTACTATGCGCCGTGCCTGCATCACCGATTACCGTGGCAAACTGATAAAAGCAATTGCAGATGATACGGCCTACAGTGATTACGAGGAAATCATGACAGAAACTTCAGAACTGGTTAAGAAGCTGCTTCGGACCAGTAAAATACCAAAGGCAAAAATCGCTGGTATTGGTCTGTGCATACCGGGACTTGTGGACCGCAACAAGGGAAAACTCATTGTCCTTCCAGGCTATGAATGGAAAAATAAAGATCTGAAAGGCGATTTATCCAGGCTGCTTAACTACGACGGACCTGTCTCAATCGAAAACAATGCCTGCGCAAGAGCCTATGGCTCCTATTTATTTGATCATGAACGAATGGACCACTATCACTCCTTTGCATACTTTATGGTTTCAACAGGTATTGCCTGCCCTTTGATGTATACTCATGATCGTTTTCGGGAATCTATTATCGGCCAGGGCGAGGTGGGGCATATGGTGGTTGACTCTCACGGTCCTCTCTGCAGATGCGGGAACCACGGCTGCCTTGAGGCATTTTCAAGTGAACGGGCGATCATTTCCAATTGCATCAGCGTGCTGAACAACGGTAAGGCAGATATTCTTCGCGGTATATGTGCAAATGCTGAGTCTCCAACCATTTATGAAATAATAAAAGCCCAGTCTGAGGGAGATCAGAGTGTGAATGGGATCCTGGAAGATGCGATCTATCATATGGGAATCGGAATTGCCAATATTGATAATTTCGTAAGACCAAAATGCATCCTCATTGACGGAAACATCTTCCAGAATCAGAAGAACAAAGATCAGCTCATGGATGTCATTCATCGGAATTTATATACAGCCACTGATATCGATACCAACTTTATGTTTGTTGAGCCCGACACCTATAGCGGTGCTTTAGGCGCTGCCGCTGCTGCGGTACAAAATGATCTGAAAACCTTCATCGAATAGAACAACAATGCGGTTTTAATTATCAGTCTGGACTGAAAGATAATTGAAACCGCATTGTTATTTTAATTCTCTGTCTGCATTGCTGCCAGTTGGGCTTTGATGTAGGCCATACCCTTTCCATCCCTGATCATTTCCCATGCCTGTTCCTTCAGTTGGGGAGGACAGTCCTGCTTTATTTTGGACCACATCATTCGATCGCTCATACGTCTGTCACAATCCCTTGGAACAATATCACAGGTCTGTTGATACCAGTCCAGAAGGCGGAGCCTGAATTCCATTGTTTTGGTTTCATGTTCCGGATTCCCGTAAACATTATTTTCCTCAAAAGGATCAGACTGAAGGTCATAAAATTCATGGCGACCGTTTGAACGGTGAACATATTTATAAGAATGATCCCGTATCATGGTTCCTTTACAATGGGCATCTGAGTCCAGCTGGGCTGTCTGCCTTGGCCAGTACATGCTGGTTTTGGGAATTACGCCGGAACTGCCGGCTGCCGGATGGTATTCATCAGCCTGTTTTTCCCATGGCATTCTGCCGCCCTCACAAAAAACAATATCGCGAAGCTGTACACTCCGGTCCAAGACAACAGGCTTAAGAGATTTTCCAAAGTGATCATGACCGGGATCTGTATTGGTATAATCCATCACAGTTGCATAAAAATCCACCAGTTCTACCAGAGAATTAGAGATTCCAGGATCAACCTGCTCTCCCTTAGGCGGTTTTATAAGCAGCGGAACCTTGGTGAGACAATCTTCAAACGTATTCTGGGATTTTTCCGGCAAATCAAAGTCACCGGCATAATCACCGTGATCGCTAAGGAAAAAGATAGCGCAGTCGTCGTAGATTCCAGCTTCCTTCAGTGCATCACATAAGCGCCGGAACTGTTCATCCACCTTCATGCACATCCCTAAGTAACAGGCACGCAGCTCATCCCAGTCCTGCTCCGTATAGGAATCCATAGCCATGAGATTTTTAAGGGCTGACTCCATCTCCGGCTTATCTCTTCCTGCTGCAGCACGTCTGGGCAGCAGGCTTCGGTCAATGGCTGAAAAATAGGGCTCTTCCACTGCATAGGGAGTATGGGGATACATTAAGCCAAGAAACATACACAGGGGCTGGTCATTGACCCGGTGAAATATCCGGTCAATCGCCGCATCTACCACTCCGTCATCATCGGAATAGTGGATTCCGTTCTCGTCGGTCAACAGCCGGCCTTCGTAATGAGAGTAATAGTTCTTATCTCCCATCTGCCCCCGAAAATCTTTCTTTTCCGGACCCGGCGGCTTGGGACAGTCCTCCCCATAATAGATCTCAGTTGCATGCTCTTCCATAAGGCCTGGTACCTGTCCTGCAATTAAATCATTCCGGGTGTTCATCCAGACATAATAACCTGTATCTTTCAATTCGGAAAACAGGCTTGATTCATGGCTGCGCAGCAAGTGCTGCATGGTACGATGTCCGCCCACATGGGGGTAGAGACCGGTAAAAAAGCTGCACCGGCTGGGAACACATACCGTATTCTGGCAGAAGGCATTGCGAAAGGATACAGCTTCCGTCCTGGCAAATTCATCTAAGAACGGAGTCTTGGCTGCCTTATTCTGCCCCAGATGAGCCAGGCAGTCAGAACGCATTTCATCGGGATTGAAGATAATAATATGAGGTCTTTTCTCCATAAGTTTTATTCCTTTTTAACTAATGAACTTCTGTATGGCATACATAAGAGCGTCTTCCCATCATATCTGCGGGTTTTCCAGTCAGCAGCACACGGCTGTTTAACGTAAGATTTGCTGCACTTGTTCCCACCATAAGGTGCATATTTCCCGGCTCAACCACAAACTCCATAGATTCGTTGTAATATCCCAATTGTGCCATATCCAGATGGAATACAACCTTTTTTACCTCTCCTGGCTTCAGGGACACACGGAGGAAGCCGGAAAGCTGCTTGTTTGGACGTGTTACATGAGCTTCAGTAAAACTGGTATAAAGCTGTACCACCTCATCACCGGCAACATCACCGGTATTTTTTACATTACAGCTGATTTTCAGTTTTCCGTCTGTTGGAATTTCAGCTGCGGATAATTCCAGATCAGAAAGCTCAAATGTGGTATAGCTGAGACCATGTCCAAAACAGTAGAGCGGATCGGCAGGACCATCCACATATCCTCCGGAAAAGATGGAAGAAGAGGTGATATCTCCTCCACTGTTATAGCCGGATCCGATGCGGTGGTTATAATAGATGGGGATTTGTCCGGTGGTTCTCGGCACAGTCATTGTCATCTTTCCTCCGGGATTAGTGGTTCCGTCTAACACATCGGTAATAACTTTACCAGCAAACGGTCCGGGCATAAATGCCTGCAGAATTGCTCCGCAGTTTTCCTGTGCCCAGTTAACAGCAAATACACCTGGTCCATAAAGCACCACAACTACTGGTTTGCCTGTTGCTGCAACTGCTTCCAGAAGCTTCTGCTGAACACCTGGCAGATCGAGAAACTGACGGTCTTTCCCCTCACCTCCGGTTACATTGACCCAGCCTGAGTTTCCGCCGCATGCCACCACAATCACATCGGACTCTCTGGCCGCCTCCACTGCTTCGGCAAAACCATCTGTCTCTTCGCCTATAATGCTGCAGCCCTGTGCATAGGATACCGTGAAACGCTCTGTGAGAACTTCTTTTAAACTGCGTGTTCCCGTTCTTCTTAACGCCGATTCCATATCGTTCATGGCGTTCTGTTCTTCCTTTGAGAACATATCAAACATGACTGCAAAAGGTCCTTTGTATTTCTTCTCACTGCTCTGTGCTTTTTCCTGTTCATCAGCCAGACCATTAAAACCAGTTGACTGACCGCTGGCACCGGCCTTCATCATTTCTACATATGCCGGATAGGTGTAACCGCTCACCGGATACCGCAGTGAATCTGCATGGGGGCCAATAAGCGCTACCTTTGTTCCTTTTTTCAGTGGCAGCACGCCGTCATTTTTTAACAGAACCATTGATTTGGATGCAATTTCTTCACTCAGTTCATTCTTTGAGTCATTGCATAATGCCATCGTAACCTTCTCTTCTTCGCAATATGGATTCTCAAACAGTCCGTGTTTGAATTTTACGGTAAGCACACGGCGGACAGAAGCATCGATGCATTCTTCACTGAGTTCGCCAGAACGTACATACGATGGCAGCTGACGGAAAGCTGCTCCTACAGGGATCTCTGTGTCAGTACCCGCTTTTTTCGCCAGATATCCTGCCTCTTCATAGGTCTTGGCAACTTTAAAGTATTGGAACGTTTTCAGTACGGCTGCACCGTCAGACGTTAAAACGCCATCAAATCCCATAGTCTTACGAAGCAGATTTTCAATAATATCCTTATTAACAATTACAGGAAGCCCATCTATTTCTCCGTAATTCGCCATCATGGCATCCAGTCCTGCCAGCTTATCCGCTGCTTCAAAAGGTGTTGCAAATATCTCATATAGCTCCCGTTTTCCCATACGGCATGCAGAAGTATTTAAACCGCCCTGCGTTGAAGAATATCCCAGGAAATGCTTTGCGATACAGCTGACGCCCTGTTCCTGCATTCCTTTTACATAGTGAACGCCGAACTGACTGGTCAGATAAGGATCTTCTCCAAAGGTCTCATAAGTTCTTCCCCACCTGGGATCCTGAACGATATCGATTACCGGGCTCATGGCGGAGGTAATTCCCACACTGCGGCTCTCCTGACCGATAATCTCACTCATTTTCTCAGCAAGCTCCGGCTCCCAGGTACATCCCATATTGATCATTGCCGGGAAAAGGGTGCCGCCTGCTGCAGGATAACCGCAAAGATTCTCTGCCTGTAATGCAACCGGTATTCCTAGTCTGGTCTCTTCCACAAAATAACGCTGTATCTGGTTGCTGATTCTGGAAATCTGCTCCGGGCTTACCAGACCAACAATGGAATACTGAGTAAAACGTCCATGACCGTCAGGAAACTTCTTTCTTAAAAGATCTGTATTTACTTTCCCATCTTCAATAAATGAAGCCGGTAAATCACCGCATAACTGGGCAACCTTCTCTTCAAGAGTCATTCTGGAAAGAAGATCCTCCACTCTCGCTTCTATCGGCTGATGTGGGTCCTTGTACAATTCCATATCAAATACCTCCATTTATTTTTATTCTTTCTTATCTCTTTGCAATTTGACACAATACGGTTCATTGGTTATAATGGGATTAATTATTTAAATTGTTTAATTTAAAGAGAGGACTATTACCACATGAAAAAAACATACCTTGTCGATACCTTTAAGGCGGCAGTGAGCATTGCCACCGTCCTGTTTTCTCTTATGATTGTTATGAGCCTGATCATCCTTCTACGTTTGGGGTCAGCTGCAGTATTTTTTCTGATCGGACTTCTCTTTGTAAAGCCTATGCTCACCTACGCTGCTTCCGTTTGTGTGGACCAGACCGGTGTTCGCTCCTTTCTCCCCTGGAAAACGCTTCAATCCTTCACCTGGGATGAAGTTGGGGAAGTGGGTGTTGCAGGAACGAAGCTGTTTACCAGAAAAGACTCCAAGAATACCGGATCACTCTATATTTACATTTCAAAAACAGCATTAACTGACGAAGACCGGTTTGACATGATGCTTCACTGGCCGCCAAAGGACCTGATTTATCTCACCTATTCCAAACAGCGCTTAGATGAAATACAGATGCGGTTCAGCAACAAGATCCAAACCTATAATGCAGGCGACCTTCATTTCTGATCCTGCCAGAAAGACTCCAAAAACACGGATTCTTCCTTAGCGTTTTTGGAGTCTTTTTCCTTAATTATACGAGGAACTTATTTCCTGCAGACGGCAGCATGTCACGAAATGTCCAGGGGAGACTTCTTCCTGTTTCTGCTGTTTTAAGCACTCCTCTTTCGCATAGGGACAGCGGGCCGCAAAGCGGCAGCCTGGTTTTGGATTGACCGGCGATGTGATTTCACCGCGCAGAATCTCACGCTTATTGGGTTTATCAATATCTGTGGAAGGGATTGCAGAAAGCAATGCTCTTGTATAAGGATGAAGCGGGTTTTGAAACAGTTCCTTTGAAGAGCATTTTTCAACAACCTGTCCTAAGTACATAACACAAATATCATCAGAAATATGGCGTACCACTGACATGTCATGAGTAACAAACATATAGGTCAGGCCTTTTTCCTTCTGAAGCTTCTTTAAAAGATTGAGTACCTGTGCCTGAATTGATACATCAAGAGCGGATACGGGCTCATCACATACCACAAACTCAGGCTCTAATGCAAGCGCACGGGCAATTCCCACCCGCTGTCTGCGTCCGCCGTCAAGTTCATGGGGGTATGCTTTTCTCAACCGTTCATCTATACCAACCAAATCCATTAATTCCTGTGTTTTCTGATCAATCTGGCTTTTTGTAAAACGCCTTGATACAATCAGGGGTTCCCGGATCGTACTGTCTATGGTTTTACGTGGATCAAGAGAGGAGTATGGATCCTGGAAAATAATCTGCATCTTTTCACGGGCCTGTCGTAAATCCTTCCCCTTTAAATTGGTGACATCTTTTCCGTTTAATAAAATCTGTCCTTCCGTACTTTCATGGAGATGGATAATGGTTCTTCCCAGGGTGGATTTTCCGCAGCCTGACTCTCCTACAACACCCAGAGTACGTCCTTTTTCAATGGTAAAGGTGACGTCATCAACAGCGTGAAGCATACCGCGGGGAGTTGTAAAATATTTTTTTAAATTCTTTACTTCAATAACAGGATTCATTTAATCCTCCCCCTTCATCACAGCTTCGATACGGCAGCAGCGGCAGTCGTGTCCATCCTGAGTCTTGTTCATGCTGACTGGTTCCTTCCGACATGCATCTGTTGCAAATTTGCATCTTGGTGCAAAGGAGCAGCCCTGAGGCAGGTTGGTTGGATCCGGCGGCAGTCCGTCAATGGGGTGAAGCCATTCTTCATCCTCATTCATGTCAGGGATCGCTCCAAACAATCCAATGGTATATGGATGGGAGGGATGCTTAAAAATCTGCTGTTTCGTTCCATACTCAATAATGCTGCCAGCATAGATGACCGCCACAGTATCGCATACCTGTGCAACCACACCCATATCATGGGTAATTAGAAGCATGGCTGTGTTATATTTGTTTCTTAACTCTGCGATCAGATCAAGCACCTGGGCCTGTATGGTCACATCGAGAGCCGTCGTTGGTTCATCTGCCAGCAGAAGGTCGGGATTGCATGCCAGAGCGATGGCAATGACAACTCTCTGCTTCATACCGCCGGAAAATTGGTGGGGATATGAATAATAACGCTCTGCAGGAATGCCTACTATTTCAAGCATCTCCTTTGCCCGTTTTTCATGTTCTGCCCGATTATTGCTGTCACTGTGCAGACTCACTACCTCTGCGATCTGATCACCCACGCGAAGAACCGGGTTTAACGCTGTCATGGGATCCTGAAATATCATGGAAACTTTATTTCCACGGATCTTTCTCATATCAGTTTCTGATAATTTCAAGAGATTTTCCCCTTCCAGGTAAATCTCACCATTTGCAATATGACTGCCAACATCGGGTAAAATCCTAAGGATGGATTTTGCTATGGTAGTTTTCCCTGCACCGGTCTCACCAACCAGTCCCAGGGTTTTTCCCCTTTCAAGCTGAAGACTTACGTCATTTACGGCATGGACAATCTGACCATCCGATTTGTACTCCACCTTTAAGTCCTTTATAGAAAGGAACGGCATATCTGTATTGATTTCTTTCTGATGCACAGCTGTTCCTCCTTCCTTAATTCTTTAATTTGGGATCGAGAGCATCTCTTAAGCCGTCTCCCAGTAAATTCAATGCAAGAACCGTCACTGCAATCGCAAGCCCTGGGAAATAAACCAGATGAGGAGCCTGACGAATAAACTGGCGGGCTGCTGATAACATGGCACCCCATTCAGGAATAGGAGGCTGTACGCCAAGACCGATAAAGCTTAAACCAGCGGCCATGGTAATGGTCTGCGCCACTCCCATGGTGGCAGATACAATCATGGGTGAAATACAGTTGGGAAGCAGATGACTTGTAATAATCCGGAATTTGCTGCAGTTAATGGACTGTGCGGCTTCAATGTATTCGTTTTCCCTCTCCTTCAGCATCTGGGCACGCAGCATTCTGGCCATACCGGAAATACTTCCTATGGATAATGCGACGATTGTATTAAAATAACCAGGTCCCAGTACGGCAGAAATAACGATCATTAAAAGCATTCCCGGAATTGCCTGAATGATATCCAAAAAGCGCATGATGAGATTGTCCACCTGCCCGCCGAAATAACCGGCAATTGCACCAATGGTACAACCAATAGCGGAACCAATGGCAACCGCTATAATACCGATGGAAATGGAATATCTTGCGCCAAAAAGCACACGGCTGAATATATCTCTTCCCATATCATCGCATCCAAACGGATGGGAAAATGATGGTGTGGCAAACATATTTGCCATGTCCATAAATGAATAATCATAAGGTATAATGTAAGGTGCCAGAATAGCCAGGATGATTTCAGTTGAAAGAATTAAAAGGCCAAGCATTGCCGCTTTATTCTTACTCATCTGTTTCATAACAGCAGTAAAACCGCCCTGATTCTTGGCATGTCCGGTCGTCTTAGGCATTTGCTTTCACCTTCCTTTTCTTCCTGCCTGATGCATACTGCGCTTTGATTCGCGGATCTACCAGTGCATAAAGTAAATCTACAATAAGCATACAGAAGCTGAATGTGATTGCAAGGAAAATGGAGCCGCCCTGCACGATGGGATAATCACGGCTGTTTACAGCACCGATAATATAGGTGCCCATACCCGGAATAGC
Source organism: Lacrimispora struthionigena (assembly GCF_048627165.1). Classification (NCBI taxonomy): domain Bacteria; kingdom Bacillati; phylum Bacillota; class Clostridia; order Lachnospirales; family Lachnospiraceae; genus Lacrimispora; species Lacrimispora struthionigena. Next base: position 1,371,740 of record NZ_JBMBWP010000001.1, on the reverse strand, counting down.
AAAGATTGTTTCAATAATCATGGCTCCCCCAAGGAAATGGCCAAACATGGTTCCCATAACAGTTATAATTGGGATTAAACTGTTTTTTAAGGCATGTTTCATAATTACATCCCGTTCCGGCACACCTTTTGAACGGGCAGTTGTGATATAATCGGCACGGATTACGTCTAACATGGCAGACCGGGTTTGTCTGGCGCAGCTTGCAAGACCTCCTGTACTTCCGGAAATTGCAGGCAGAATGTAATATTTAATTCCGGCCAGCCCAGTTCCGATTCCCAAAGCAGGGAGCCAGTTGAGTTTTACAGAAAACTGTAAAACCAGCAGCAACGCAAGCCAGAAATTGGGGATTGCCACACCAATCAGTGCAAGCACCATACACAGGGAATCCTGCCATTTATTCTGCTTGATTGCAGCTATCACACCCAATGGAATACCAATACCAACGGATATTAATAAGGTAGTAATAGTCAGCATCAATGTTCTTGGAAGACGTTCCTTAATAGAACTGGTAATATCCACATTGGTCAGCCAGGATTTTCCAAGGTCAAAATGGATAAAAACATCACTCATATACCGGCCGAGGCGAAGCACAATCGGATCATCCAGTCCCAGTTCCAGACGTTTCGCAGCAAGTTCTGTTTCCGTCGCGGAAGGACCAAGGATAATTTCCTCCGGCTTTCCCGGGCAGAAAGTCATCATAATAAAAACCAGAATTGCAACTCCCAGAACAATCGGTATCATCCAGATCAATCGTTTCAATACATATTTTAACATAGATTATTCTCCATTGAAGCTGACTGGTGCGCAGCCTTTTTGTGCTACTCTTCGCACCTCAGCTTAGAATTAGTATAAAACTGTTCTGTTTCTGATATTTTTAGTAATTGGTAAATGTACTGGATGCCGGAGCAATATAACCCTGGTACTCAAGTACTTCTTTTTCTAAACCTGCATCTTTTCTTATTACTATAATCGTCTGGGGATTAAACATTCCATAGGCAATTGCATTATCCTTGATATACTTATGAACTGCATCAATGTTTTCCTCTGTATAACCACTTGGTGTCCAGGTCTTATATAAAAGCTCTGCCAGAGTATTGTCATGACGGCTTGTTGCATCTCCGGTCTTATAAGCAGCAGGGTCATACCGGATAGACCAGTGGTCACTTAAGAATGTTCCACCGATTGTATTAAGTACAATGTCATACTGGGTACCATCGAGACGAATGGATGTATATAACGCCATATCAACTATTTTTAACTCAACCTTGATACCGATTGCCATTAAGTAGCTCTGGAGCATCTGGGCCATTCTCTGGGATAATGTGTTACTGGTTGTAAGAATGCTGATTGATTCACCGTTATAGCCGGATTCTGCAAGCAGCTGTTTTGCCTTGTCAACATTGTAATTATAATAATCTTCTTCCAGCCACTTCTGGTTAAATCCGTTAAACATTGGCGGGCAGACATCATACATCGGAGTACCATAGCCCTGAAGAAGACCGGCAACCAGACCATTCTCATCAATGCTATAGCAGATTGCCTGACGCAGTTTTACATTATTTGCAACTACACTGCTGTCTGCGCCGGAGAAAAACATCTGATATCCCTGAGAACCATCTGCCAGTTCAACGGTGTAATCCTTGTTGTCTGCAAACTGTTTTACAGAAGAAGGATCAAGATTCATTACCATGTCTACAATACCGGTTTCCAGAGCAATTGCCATCTGGGAAGATTCTGTAATACAGTGATAGCTGAGCTTCTTAACAGAAGGACGTACACATTTTGGCATATTTGCTTCATCCTGCCAGTAATCGCTCCTCTTTTCAAGAGACAATATGGAATTTGCTGTATATTCGGTGATCATGTAAGGTGATGTGGAAACCAGTGATGCACCGAATTCATCAGAGCTGGCTTCAAAAGCTTTTTTAGAGATTGCGTATGTATCTCTTAAAAGAGACTCAAATGTACCCACAATATTGGATTTCATCTTAACTGTCAATGTATAGTCGCCAGTCTGTTCCACACTCTCAACCTTTGCAAAAACAGGCTTTAATGCCCGTTTCATGGATTCCTGCATAAACCAGACAATATCAGATGCATCGATTTTATTACCTGCGGAATCGCTTACTCTGTCCCAGATTTCAATATTATATGTAAATCCATCATCATCTGTTTTCCATGATTTTGCTACCAGTGGTTCCATTTCCCGGATTTCATTTACAACTGCCAGAGATTCATACAACTGGGTCATAAAGGGAGCATTTCTTAAGGTATTACCCCTGAATGGTGTTAAGCTTTCCACCATCTGATTATAACCAATATCCAATACACCATCGCCGCCTGTGGCTGCTGCCTGAGTACCCCCAGTGCCTGCTGTTGTACTTTCAGCTGCCGCGCTGCTGCCTGCACTACTTTCTGATGTTTCTGACTTAGATCCGCCGCAGCCTGCCAGCGTAGAAGCTGTCATTACCACAGCCAGGGCAAGCGAACAAATTTTCTTAAAACCTTTTTTCATAAAAAATTCCTCCTTCTCTAATGCCTTATTATTTCAAGTGTTTTTCATGCACCTGATATTAAAAAGAGATACCACTGACACTTCTGTCACCGACAGCTGCCCCATAACCGTTCGCCTGAATCTTATTTTCATTTTTTCCCAGGGCCTGAAACATATACTGTTTATACGCTTCCACACCTGGCTGGTCAAACGGGTTAACCCCAAGAATCTTTGCTGATAAATAACATACAAACTGAAAGAAATAAAACAGCTGGCCAAAGGTTTCCTCATCAACTGCAGGAACGCTTATTTTCATACACGGAAACTTTTTACTGTGTGCTGTAATTGTTGCCTTAAATGCTGCCCGGTTTATTTCATCAAAATCCTTACCGTCTAAATAATCAAACAGATCATCCACATTATCATTGTGCAGAACATAAGAGGACCCTGTATCCTGAACTTCCAGGAACGTTTCAAAAATCACATTGGATCCATCCTGTAAAAACTGGCCGATGGAATGCAAATCCTCAGAAAAGTTTCCAAACAGAGGATATAAGCCTTTGTTGTCTTTTCCTTCGCTTTCACCAAACAGCTGCATCCACCACTTTGCAAAGCGGAAATACCGCGGTTCAAAATAAGAAAGCATCTCCATGCTGAACCCTTTCTGATAGAGCAGATTTCTTATAACCGCATATTCCAGAGCCATACTTTCCGAGGCGCTTTCCTTAAGAAGACGCTGACGCATGAGCTGTGCACCCTTGGCAATTGCACCAATATCTATTCCTGCCACAGCCATGGGAAAAAGCCCTACCGGAGAAAGAGCCGTAAAGCGTCCTCCGATGTTAGCAGGAAACGGAAGGAAGTGAAATCCGTTCACCTTACAGAGCTTTTCTAAATGACTTCCCTCTGAGCCAGTACAGATCACCCGTTTTACATATTCTTCACCGTATTCTTTTTTCATGAAACTGCGCAGAGCACGGAATCCAATGCCAGGTTCCAGTGTTTCGAAATTTTTTGCAATTACGTTTATGTATACACTCTTTCCTTTTAATTCCTGCAACACACTTCGGATGCTGTCTGCAGAAATACTGTTTCCCGCCCATACAATGGTTACCGGGCCTGTCTCTCCTATGGCATCCACCACTGCACGTGCTGCCTGATTGGATCCGCCAATACCAATGACTACGAATGCATCTGCATTCTTCCTGACATCTGCTGCTAATTTCTGGTAATAGGTGATCCACTTTTCTCCGGCCCATTCCTCTACATCAAGCCAGCCAAGATTTTCTTCATACTGTTCTTCCCCGTACTTTACTTCTTCAAGGTAAGAGGCATATTCTTCCACACCACTGGCAATTTCCTCCGGCGAAAGCCATGAGGAACCGTCTATTAATTCCATACTTATTTCTTTCATAATTCACCTCGAATAAATGTAAAAGCAATTAATTAATTAATTTAATTTATACTAATATTACTTTACATTTAGCCATTATTCAAGATGTGAATTTCCATAAATTTATTCCATATTTTTTGTGCACTTTTTACAATGTTTTGCATTTTTCGACAAATCCCATTAGATAACCGTTCTATGAAATGTTTTCGGTAAAATACTTTTTATTGTTAACATTGATGGTATGGGAATATATGGAATTTACAATAACAAGATGAAAAACAAAATAAAAAATCCGTAGAATTGTTATCTAGATATTCTAATATCAATTTTATTGTTTTTATTAATAAATAATATCAATTGTGTTTTCTATTAATAATAATCTATCATTAACGCTTATTTTTTATATTTTATGCACAAATATGCTTTACAAATATGAATATGTACTATACCATATAGGCGTAATATGTTTGTAAATTAAAACACGGAGATCAGGAGGTGATTATTTTGAGATAAACAGTCCGCAATTTTAAAAATCGAATTGCAGATCATATAACCAGGGAGGTAACACTTGAAGATATACCGGGCAAAAAATACTTTCATTATTTTAACGGCAGCTATTATGATTTTAGATACATCAATGGTATCCAGAGCGGCTGGCTGGACAGAGACAGAATATGGCTGGCATTATGAAGAAAATGGGGAATATATAAAATCCGCATGGAAAAAAGGGGAAAAGGGGTATTATTATCTTGGTGAAAGTGGGAAGCTCTCCACTGCTGCCTGGATCTCTCATGGAGATGAAAAATACTATGTGGATTCCGATGGTCTTCGGGTGAAGAATACATGGATCAATACAGAACGCTGGGATGATTTCTCTGATAAAAATCAATATTGGTATTATTTTGATCGAAATGGAGAAATGATGACTGGTAAACAGCAGATCGGAGATAAAAAATATTTCTTTTCTGACACCGGTGAGATGCTGACCGGCTGGATTACATATACAGATGGAGAAGCGGCTGAACTGACAGACGAAATCAGCAGTAATTATACCTATTATTGCCTGGAAGACGGAACAAGAGCCAGTGGATGGCTTAAGTTAGCGCCTCCCTCTGACGAGGAAAATACCGGGGCAGAATACTGGTATCACTTTCGCAGTGATGGTAAAATACGGAGAAATACAACAGTAACCATTGGAGACCATGAATACTGCTTTGATACCGAAGGCAGAATGATGGCTGGCTGGGTTTATAATACGGGTGATACATACGTAAAGGTCGACGACCAGACTGACAGGGCATTGTTAGATAAGTATAATGAAGATACCAGCAAGTATATTTATTGTGGCGCAGAGAATATGGGGGTTATCCAGAAAGATATATGGCTTTCTATCGTTCCCCCAGGATTAAATGGAGACCCGGATGAGGATGAATGCTGGTACTATTTTAATAAAAAAGGAAAAATAACCACTGCCTCAAAAAGCTCTGTATCATTAGCCACACAATCAAATGCCAGCCGTACCACAGAAGTAAGGTCCGTTGATACAAAAGGAAAATATGGATTATCCGGGGGGGATGATAATCTGACCTATATCCAGCTTGTAACAATTAAGGACGAGCAGTATCTTTTTAACTCCAAAGGAACGCTTGTTGATGGTTTAATTTATATCTATAACAAAGATGGATCCTTTCCTTTAAAAGAAGGCTATTATTATTTCGGATCAAAATCTGCTAAATCTACAGGAAAAGTGATATTAAAAAATGACGGGACGGAATATGAATATTATTTCTCAAAAAAGAGAGAGAATGGTTATTCACAAGGGCAGGGAGTCTCAGGAATCGTTAACGGAAAGTTGTACTACAAGGGACTTGCCGTCACAGCAGAGGAAGAAATGAAATACAAATTGGTATATATTCCGGAATTTTCTGGAGATCATGGAACAGGCCTGTTTCTCGTAGATGAAAACGGGAAAGTAAAAACCGGGGGCTTAACGTCTGAATCAGAGGCTGGATATCGGTATCGAATTATTAAAAATACGAATAATAGCAGCTCAGGTTTTCGTATATACCGGGTGGAAAAAGGCATGGAAGATGAAGAACTCTCTGAGGAGGATGCGGATCTGAAACTGGATATTTCCGATCCTGAACTCATTTTATAAAAGAAATCTGATTAAAAAAGTCCATGGACTGCTGCATCAGCAACAGGTCCCATGGACTTTTAAACAGACTAATTATGCATTCATGAATAATGCGATATCATCATCCACTTCACCGATTCCTGCAATACCGAAGGTATCTACAAGCACATTTGCAACATTAGGAGATAAAAATCCTGGTAATGTCGGTCCTAAGTGAATGTTCTTTACGCCAAGGTGAAGGAGTGCAAGAAGTACGATAACTGCCTTCTGCTCATACCAGGCGATGTTGTAAGCGATAGGAAGCTCATTGATATCAGCCAGACCGAAGATTTCCTTTAACTTCATTGCAATGACTGCAAGAGAATAGGAATCGTTACACTGACCTGCATCAAGGACTCTGGGGATACCATTGATATCACCTAAATTCAGCTTATTGTATTTATATTTTGCACAGCCTGCTGTCAGGATTACAGTATCCTTTGGAAGCTTCTCTGCAAACTCGGTATAATAGTTTCTTGATTTAGCTCTGCCGTCGCAGCCTGCCATTACAAAGAATTTCTTGATAGCGCCGGATTTAACAGCATCAACCACCTGATCAGCCAGTGCAAATACCTGATTATGCGCGAAACCGCCTACGATGGAACCAGTTTCAATTTCTTCCGGACTTGGAAGTGTCTTTGCAAGCTCGATGATAGCTGAGAAATCTTTCTTTCCGTTCTCATCTGCTTCAATATGTGTGCATCCTGGGAAACCAGTAGCACCTGTGGTGAAGATTTTAGCTGCTGCTTCAGGAGTTCTTGGAGGAACGATACAGTTGGTTGTAAAGAGAACCGGACCATGGAAGGATTCAAATTCTTCTAACTGTTTCCACCATGCATTTCCATAGTTACCTGCGAAATGATCATATTTCTTAAATGCAGGATAGTAATGAGCTGGAAGCATCTCGCCGTGGGTATAAACGTCTACTCCTGTTCCGGCAGTCTGCTCTAAAAGCTGTTCCATATCTGCTAAATCATGACCGGAAATTAAGATGGCTGGGTTCTTTCTTACACCAATGTTAACGGAAGTGATCTCCGGATTGCCGTAACGGGAAGTGTTGGCTTCATCAAGAAGAGCCATAGCAGTTACGCCAACTTCACCGGTCTGTAAGGTTAAAGCAACCAGATCATCTGCAGAAAGGGTATCGTCAAGGGTTGCTGCCATACCTTTGTACATAAATCCATAGACGTCAGTGTTTTCTTTGCCAAGGTTAATTGCGTGCTCTACATAAGCAGCCATACCTTTAATACCATAGATAATCAGCTCTCTTAAAGAACGTACATCCTCATTCTCTGTGGAAAGAACGCCTACTGTAGCTGCCTTATCAAGCATAGCTTCTCTGGTTGTTACATGGAAAGTTGCTGCATCGTTATTGCCTGTATAACCTTTTTTAGATGCCAGCTCATCTCTTAAGCCAAGTACCTTTAAAACCTGTGCTTCAATTGCTGCTGCATCGAAGTTTGCATTGGTAATGGTAATAAAAAGGCTCTTTACCGCCTCATGATTGATCTGGGCGATATCAGCTGCGTTTGTTCCTGTCTTTACGACTACTTCAGAAATTCCTTTTACTGCATAGATCAGCAGGTCCTGCAGCTTGGCAACCTCTTCTGTCTTACCGCATACACCTTTCACTGTACATCCTGTGTTCTTTGCTGTCTCCTGACATTGATAGCAAAACATGCTCATATTCCTTACCTCCTAAAGTAAATTTATACACACCCCATTTGGGAGTTTGTGCGCGTTTCATATTTGTGTTATTTCCCTGTTGCTCATTAAGAATATCATCGAACCTGATTTATGTCGGTTGTTATTACAACACAACTCAATCAATTTTAATTTTTTCGATTTTTTATTATTTTAAATGTGTTTCTGTCAAAATCAATGAGCCCTTCTGACCTCATCAGATTCAGCTCTCTTGTCAGCGCACTTCTGTTTACACAAAGGAATTCCGAGAGCTCCATTCTCCCCATATTCACAGTAAAATATCTGCTGTTATTCTTTTGCGCCTGTATGGAAAGAAAGCAGCTTATCTTTTCCCGAACTGATTTCTTTGTGGTCACCTCCAGCTTTTCAATCAGCTGAACATTCTTATCCGCAAGAAGGGAGATTAAATTTCCCATAAGCTTATGATGACAGGCACAGGATGTGGTACAGGAGTTCCATATTTTTTCAAAGGGAAGAAACAAAATCTTTGCTTCCTTACCGGCAACAAAGGTCACCGTCGACGTCTGTGCGTGGCTGCAGGTGAAAATTTCCCCAAACAGTCCCCCCTCTTCCATCACTGCAAGCAGTGTTTTATTTCCCCATATATCTTCCTTAATCATTTTTACGGATCCACTCAGAATAATGCCCAGACTTTTTACGGCATCCTCAGTGAGAATTATGATCTCACCGCTTTTATAGTTTTTTTTGTAGCTCCCCAAACAGTCCAGCATAGGGAGCAGTTCCTGATTACTGATTCCGGAAAATAACAGGACATGACTATAATCAATCATCTCGGACTCCAATTCTTATTTTTTCAATTCAATCATATCATAGGAATAATCACAAATACGTTGTATTTACAACTTATACTGGATTCGTTCTGAAAATAAGATAGAACGTAAAAACCGCATGGCTTCTGTAATACAATACAAAAGCCATGCGGCTGACTGACTATTCTGTTATATTTAAAACAGCTTACTAAGTTCTGTATTCATGATCAGCTGTCCGAGGGGAATATTCTTAAGAGGAAGCTTATCTACCCCCAGGCATGTCTTTGCTGCATTGATCAGAACCCGGATATCATATTGGGATGGGTAGACCGGATCCACTGCTTTCCCCAGATCCATCAGACCATATACCGCCATCATTGCGCTTCTGACTGAGTATTCCACAGTAAACACACAATCGCCGGGTACTTCTGCAAACTGCCCGAGGAATCCAAAGTTTTTGCTTCCCTGTGGAATTACCGCCGGTCTGTCACCAGCAACCCTGGGCATAAACTGAGCGGTTATATAAGGCATCATGCTTGGTATGACATTCACTGTATGAGACAGTATCTCTGGTATTTTCTCTTCTAAGCCCATATGATACAGCAGCTCTTCAAACATCTCACGGCCGGTACATTCTGAAAATGTCTTCTTTACATAATCCCCGGGAACGTCCATATTCAGTGCATAAGCCCAGAGAACCTTGACATCATCTGGCTGATTGATGAAATGGGGATGTTTTGGCACAACCCAGCTCATAAACCAGCTGGAATCTTTAATCGTTACCAGACCTCCCATTCCTGGTTTATCGCCAGTCAGCTGGTAGAGATAAGGAAATACCGTATCATCGTCTTTTAATGTTACAGTAAAGGACATCCATTTGGATTTATCAATATCTTCACAGAATTTTTCTGGGTGTCCGAAATCCGGTGATTTTGCAGCGATCTTTTTCCATACACTAAAACAGCCCTTATCCTCAGAACGATTGAGCACAGCCGGGTGGTTTAAATCGCCTCTGGTGGTATTTTCAGTCATGGAGCCATTTGTAAACAGTACTAAATCATCTTCTGCTACTTCAATCACATCTTCTTTTCCGGCTCTGATCAGATGAATTGCAGTAGCTGTTTTTTCATTTCCTATAATATTAAAATCAATGTCAGTCACCTTGCAGCCATATTCAAAGGAAACATTCTGTTCCTTCAACCAGGTGATTAACGGAAGAATCAGAGAATCATACTGGTTATATTCTGTGTGAAGTATCCCATCCAGCCGGTTCATACCTCCAATCAGGTGCATAAACCGCTCCATATAGCGTTTAACTTCTACTACGCTGTGCCATTTTTCAAATGCAAACATGGTTGCCCAGTAATACCAGAATTTTGTTTCAAAGAAGCTTTCGCTAAAAAACTCTTCAATGGTTGTAGCACCAAGTGCATCTTCCGTCAGCATATGGAGTTTTGCCAGCTCCATGGCATTCGGTGTAGATAAGCCCAAATCAGAAAAATCCGCTTTTTGGCCCTGATTTTCCACTAATCTGCAATGGGACAGGATGGGCTCCTCTTTATTTAACTGAACAAATTCATCTAAAACGCTGATTGATTTATCCTTTATAGAAGGAATAAAGCTGAACAGTTCCATGAAGCATTCAAAATGTTCTTCAATTTCCCTTCCGCCTCGTGCCGTATACCCGGTTTCAGCAGTACCTGCCCCGTCCATAGAGCCTCCCAAAACCTCCAGCTGTTCCAGTATATGAATGTTTTTTCCTGGCATATGAGCATCCCTTAAAAGGAATGCGGCTGCGGACAGTGAACCAATTCCGCCGCCCAATAAATAGGCATTTCTTTTTTCAATATTATGGGGTGCTTTTGGGTTGATTCTTTGATAGTTGTTCATAATAAAATCCCCTTTCCTAATAAATCAGTGATGCTCGTTTGATTATCATTTACAAGGTGATTTTACTTATTTCAGCCTTCTCTTTCAATGAACAAAATTTTTATCTGTATCATTTTTTCACAGTTTATCAAAAGTGTGAAAAAATGATCGTCAGGCTGTTGTTTTCTTTATCATATAAAGAATCGTTCCGTCAAGCATTCTGGCAATTCTGTCTGCAACATCTTCCTTTGATTCTTTCATACCATTGTTGATCCATTTTAAAAATTCACCAGTGATTGCATAGGAATAAAATTCCGATACTTCCTTTTTGATTTTCTCTTCCACAACTGTGGTTAAGTCTTTCGAAATATCCTCAATCACTCCAGTCAGTGCCCGCGTAAAAGTCTTATATAAAAACAGTTCCAGATGCTCACGTCCCATGGATCTGCAGGTATTGGTGCAGATTACACGGTTTTCCTGAGTATAATTGAGTACAATCATAAGCCCTTCCTTCCAGTTGGACAAACGGCAGTGATCATCCAGTTCATCAATTACTTCATTCTCAAATATCCAGTCTAACAGCTCATAAACATCATGAAAATGATTGTAAAAGGTATGTCTTGTCACACCACAGGCATCGGTCACCATTTTTACCGATATTTTATTCAGAGAGTGATGCATCATCAGAGACTTTAATGACTGTGCCAGGGCATTCTTGGTTATAAGGGAAGACGACATAATTTTCATCCTTTTCTGCAGCTTATATTTTACCACCTGTATCCAGCTCTTTTTTATATAGGGCAAAGGAATAAATGGGAGGTATAACAACGATTAGAATCACTACGAAAATAATGACAGAGACTCCATGAAAAGCAGCAGTCAGATGCAGATAACCGCTTACCAGGAGGAGGAGACCTCCGACCACCATCAAATGACCGGCCAGCCGGTTTGTTTTATTCCAGTTATCCGGATTATCTAATGTCCATGGAAGTCTCACTCCCATCACGTAGTTTCTTCTGCTCTTCGGTAAGTAGTTTCCAGTTATAATAAGCACAATGCCTGTTAAATAGAAGGAGAATGACATGATTGGAAATTTAAAACCAAGTGACATAAGCAGTGTGGCGGGTATCATGATCAGGGAAATAAGAGGTACCATCCAGATACCAATTACGCGGAGTGCCCTGGACTGCCCCCTCCATTTGGGATCATAGAGGAGACGCATGTTTGCAAAGATATTGAGCAGCAGAAATACAAATGGCATTCCAAATGCAGCCATGGCTTTTGGAAGATATCCATTAATTTCACCTGCACTGTTCCAGTGTACCGCGATTTGCTCCGGCAGTCTTTTATAGAGTATTACAGAGAGGATCTCGGGAAGCAAACACAAAACAGAGGTTATAATAATTGTTCTTTTATTCTTCATCATTCTTATCCTTTCCCTTAAATTGAGACAGCCAAAGCATAAGCTCCTCAAAAACAGATGTATTCAGTTCATAATAAACAAAATTTTTGTGCTTTGATTCAAATACCAGATCTGCCTTTTTCAACTGAGTAAGGTGGTATGAAATCGTGGCATTGGTCATATCAAATTTTTCTGCAATCTGTCCCGCTGATAAACGGCCGTTTCTTAACATCATTAGAATCTCCCGTCTGGCGGGATCTGAGAGAGCCTTAAATGTATCTGGAAATCCCAATATGATCCTCCTATCTATTTAGATATTTTTCTAAATAGATATTACTCCCGACTTGAATTTCTGTCAATAATATCTTTTCATTTATTTCCTGGCATTTTATTACAAAACAGGGACATACCGGGAGAAAAACAACTCCGGCATGTCCCTGTTATTATACTTCTATATCCGTTAAATCTCCCCCATAGGTTTCAATTACTTTTTTGTACCAGTAGAATGATTTTTTTCTGACCCGTTTCATTGTTCCATTTCCCTGGTCGTCCTTATCCACATAGATAAAGCCATATCGCTTTTTCATTTCTCCAGTGCCCGAGCTTACGATATCAAGAGCTGACCATACGGTATATCCCATAAGATTTACATGACTGTTAATAGCACGTTCCATTTCAGTTATGTGCTGTCTTAAATAGTTAATTCTGTAATCATCACGAATAAATCCGTTGTCATCCGGCTGATCAACCGCACCAAGTCCGTTTTCAACAATGAAAATCGGAATCCCGTATCGGTCCTGAATCTTATTGAGCGTATACCTGAGACCTTTGGGGTCAATCTGCCAGCCCCACTGACTTGTCTCCAAATAGGGGTTTCTTACACCGCCTAACAGATTGCCCAGAGTGGTGGCATGACCTTCCTCTGTAGTAACGCAGTTGCTCATATAATAAGAGAATGAATAAAAGTCAACGCATCCATTTCTTAATACAGCCTCATCCTCCGGTTCAACAGCCAGCTGAATCTGATTCTCTTCCAGATAGCGCAGTGCATATCCGGGATAGCTCCCCTTTACCTGAACGTCTGCACAGAAATCATTAATTAAATGGTCAAGTTCCTGTAGAAGAAGCATATCCTCCGGTCTGGACGTCAACGGATACATGGTGATATGAGCAATCATACAGCCCACTTTAAATTCCGGGTTGATTTCTCTTGCTGCCGCCACCGCTTTTGCACTGGCAAGAAATACATGATGGAGTGCCTGAAAGCGGAGGTTTTTATCATCTAAGGGATTCGCCACCTCATCGTCTTCCCGGTTAATAATGCCAAGCACCTCAAGATTTCCCATAGGCATGGTGGCAAAATTGATTTCATTAAAGGTCAGCCAATACCTTACCTTATCCTTATACCGCTCCATTACGCACCTTACATAGCGTTCAAAAAAACCGATCACTCTGCGATCCGCGAATCCTTTGTATGCTTTCACCAGATGGTACGGTATCTCAAAATGGCTCAGTGTCACCATTGGTTCAATTCCGTACCTGTGGCACTCGTCAAAAACCCGGTCGTAGAATTGCAAGCCTTCCTCATTGGGAATTTCATCATCTCCATTTGGGAAAATTCTGCTCCAGGCGATGGACAGCCGGAATACCTTGAACCCCATTTCTGCAAATAATGCAATATCTTCTTTGTAGTGGTGATAGAAATCAACTGCGGTATGGCTGGGATAACTTTCCTCCTTACGAATCTCAGAAGTAAAAACCCTGTTCTTATTAAGGGATCCTGCCGTCAAATGATCACAGATGCTCTCTTTTTTTCCATCAGCCTCCCAGGCTCCCTCACACTGGTTGGCTGCAACAGCACCGCCCCATAAAAAATTATCTGGAAACAATTTCATTCCTCCTGTCTGTTATAATATGGCAATTAAATCATCACCGCGCCGGACGTTTGAACCGCCTTCCATCACTGCAATAATATCCATATAATCATTTGTGTTTGTCACGATAACCGGGGTATCAAGAGAATAACCTTCTTTTTCTATTGCATCTTTATCAAAGGTGATGAGAAGATCTCCCTTTTTCACCTTGTCGCCCTCTTTTACATGGGCATCAAAATGTTTTCCGTCCAAACGAACCGTATCCATTCCTATGTGGATGATCACTTCACAGCCCTGATCAGACATAAGTCCTATGGCATGCTTTGTTGGAAACAGCATCATAACCGTGCCGTCAAACGGAGCCGTGACTTTTCCCTCTGCCGGTATAACTGCAACCCCTTTTCCCAGAGTTTCATTTGAAAATGCCGCATCCTCAATCTGACTGAGAGGTTTGACTTTACCGGTTAACGGAGATGCAATCGCTTCTTTTTTACATTTTTCAGAATCACTTTCCTCCCCCTTCGTCTGAGAAGGTTCTTCATCTTTAAAGGTCAGGAAAGAAACAACAAAACCAATTACCAGTGAAATCGCTGCAGCAATTACTGCTCTCACCAGACTTACTCCCGGCTGTGCCGGATCAAGTAGTGCCGGAATCTCAAACAGTCCCATACCTGCCATTGTGTGATATTTTAATCCTAAAGCTGCTGTTGCTGCACCAGCCACAGCTCCACAGAGACAGGAAAGAACGAAATGCTTCATTCTGGGAAGTAAAATTCCGTATATAGCCGGCTCTGTTACTCCGAAAAAGCCTGAAATCCATGCAGGAAGAGCGATCTGTTTTAAGCTCTTATCCTTTGTTTTCAGCCACATGGCGAAAACCATACCGGTGGTTGTAAAGGTAACAAAGGTGGTAAATGCCAGGATCGGATCGGGAGTTCCTGAAATAATATTTGTAATGCAAAGCACAACCAGTACAATATGAACACCAAATACAATCATTACCTGCCAGAATCCGCCTACTAAAAATCCGGCAGCAATTGGGCTTAGTTTATATACAGATAATACCGCCTGAGAAATGCCATTGGACAGCATGTTGGCAAGAGGTCCGATTACCACATAACCAAGAGGAACTGATATTAACAGCACAAGCATTGGTGTGATAAAGGTTTTCACCATATCAGGAATTATCCGGTTGAAAAAGCTCTCCAGAGGCTTTGCTACAGCTACGATTAATATGACTGGAAGCAGTGTGGATGTATAAGTTGCATTAAACACATGTCCAAACAGAGGTACATCCACTCCGTTAATGGTTGGATAACACAGAGCAGCTCCTATAATCAGACCCAGGAACGGATTCATCTCTATTTTCTTTGCAGTGTTGTAACCGATAACAACCGGGAAGAAATAAAAGATGGAATCTCCGATTGCATTAAGCAGAATATAAATTCCGTCTTCATTGGAATAAAGTCCCAGGTAGGATAGGATGGAGTTAAATCCTTTTAACATACCGCAGGCACAAAGGATACCGATTGCAGGCATCATAATCCCGGAAATCAGATCCAGTGATTTTTCCCTGAAACTCATCTTCTTTTTTTCTGACTCTTTTTCTGATGAAATATTTGCAATTTTACAAACATCTGCAAATACCTGGGGTACATGGTTTCCGATGACAACCTGATACTGACCGGAGCTGCGCATCACTGTTATGATACCTTCTGTCTGTTTCAGCGCTTCATCATCTGCAAGGCTTTCATCTTTTAATTGAAAGCGCAGACGGGTTACGCAGTGTACAAGGCTTAAAATGTTATCCTTGCCGCCGACTTTTTTGATAATGTCTTTTGCCAACAGGTCATATTTTCCCATTGTTAAATCCTCCATTTTTCTTTTTTATTTGAAATATGAAAGTTTAGCCAACCTAATGTAACCATCTTGTCATAAAACAGTCTTATAAACAACTCGTTCAATGTGAAGCGTTAAATACAGTTTTTCATCATTGGATACCTGGTAGTTATATTTCTTTCTGAGAAACTCACAAATCTTTTCCGCACACTCATAGGCATTCACATATTTTTTCTTAATGATTAAAAGCAGATCATCCTGTTCATCATCAAGATAGGTTTTTCCCTCCAGAAGTCTCTGGGCAAAAAACTTTAAGTGGGTGATAAAACGGTAATAATATAATGAGTCTTCTTTAAAAAAAAAGTGAAAATTATAGGAAACAATATTGGTAATCTCTGAGATCAGTTCCGCAACCTGATGAATCTCTTCAGAACCTTTTTTTGTAACAGCTTCCACAAAATGAATGGCGATAAATCCCGCTTCATCTTCCGGCAGGCGGATAGAAAAACGTTTCTCTATCATATCCAGTGCCTTTAAACCAATCTCAAATTCTTTCTTGTAAAACTTCTTTATATCCCATAAAATAGCGTTTTTTATTGTGATTCCTTCCTGGAACCGTTTCACAGCAGAATAAATGTGATCAATTAAAGATAAATGAATGGTATCATTTAAGTCTGCCTCTAACACCTTTGAAGCATATTCAATCATCTCTTCTCCCAGCTCCACATAGCCGATGGGAATGTTGGCAACCAGCTCCTGAAACCGGTTGTTTATTAAGGGATCAGACAAAACAAAGATCTTATCGATTTTGCTTTCATCAAGCTCATCTCCATTCTTCTTTTTAAATGCAAGACCGCAGCCCATAACAACCTTCTCCACCCCGTTTTCATCTCTGATAACGACTGCGTTGTTATTAAAAATTTTGTAAATGATCATGCTTTTCACCCCTGTCCACTGTATTAACGATCCTCAAGTACCTGTTTTTGGCGAAAAAAAACCTGTTTATCATGTATTATGGGCAAAAAATGCCACAATAACATAATAAACAGGTATAGCTTGCAAATGCAATCACCATCCATTTGACCATAGTATAATACAAAAGAATGAATTTAGCAAGATAAAAAAAAGCACCGTCAACGGCCTGCTGTGAGGTGACCCCTAAAAGTTAGACTTTATGGCGAGGTGGATTTTTCCGCTTCGCCTTTTTCTTTTATGCTGCCAAGAGGCTGAGTCTGTATTGCACAGGACTCATCCATCCTAGTTTCTCTTTAATTCGTTTCTCATTGTAATACTTGATAAATTTTTCTATTTCACTTTTTAGTTCTTCGAAACTATAATACACAACACCATAATAAATTTCTTGTTTTAAAAGTCCGAAAAAGTTCTCCATAACAGAATTGTCGTAACAGTTCCCTTTTCGTGACATACTCTGAAAGATTCGTTCTTCTCTGAGGCGATGAGAGTATGCTTTCATTTGGTAAGCCCAGCCTTGATCTGAATGAAAGGTTCTGCGATATGGGCAATCAGATGTTATTTTTATTGCTTCATTTAATGCATTCATTACATTAACAGCCAATGGATGTTTATCAATAGCAAAACTTAAGATTTCACCATTACACATATCCATAAATGGATCCAGGTACAGCTTATGCATTGCCATATGTCCCTTGCAATCGACTTCATAGTATTTAAACTCAGTAGTATCTGTCGTAATCTTCTGATGAGGTATAGAAGTTTTAAATCGTCTCCTGATTCTATTGGGTGCTACAGTTCCAACTTTCCCTTTGTAAGAACTGTATTTACGGCTCTTTCTGGTAAAGGAGAATACCTGAAGATTAAGCTTTTGCATAATTCTCTGTACTTTCTTCTTGTTAACCGTAAATCCTTGATTACGAAGTTCTCCATACATACGACGGTATCCATAATCTTTGTTATTTTTATGAATTTCTAAAATTTTATCTTCAAGTTCCTGATTAGGATTTTCTCTATCAAATCTTTTTTGCCAATACATATAAGTTGCTTTTGGAAATCCAATAACTGCGAGAATGTCTTTTAGTCTGTATTCTCCTCGGAGGCTGTAGACGATTCTCGCTTTTCTTTCAGAAGAGCTTCCTCCTCTAAACGCAGCCTCCTCAGTTCTTTTAAATAAGCATTCTCAATCCTAAGTTTTAGAAGTTCGTCCTCAAGTTGCTTTACATGTTCAGCACTAGTATCAACTGGAGTAATCTCAGTAGGCTGAATATCTTGTTTTCTTCTAAATAAATCCAATGATTTCTTACGTCCCTTCTTCTTTGGTCTCAAAGCATCAGGACCGGCAATTCTGTAATCATTTACCCACTTTGCAATTAATGCATTATTGTTAATTCCTTCAGAAAGAGCCAGCTCTTGATATGAAACTTCACTTGATAAGTATAACTCTACCACACGAAGCTTATATTCAAAAGAATAACTCTCATTTTTTCTAGAACGAAATAGTCCTTCATCACCAAATTTCTCGTAATAATGAACCCAATTTAAAACTTGACGCCTATTCGTAACTCCAAACTTCTCAGCTAGAAACGTATATCCACCTTTTCCTTGTAGATATGCATCAACCACCTGTTTTTTAAATTCAAAACTGTATTTTGACATAATAAAACCGACCTCCAATCGTTAGATTCTAGGTCTAACTTTTGGGGGTCGGTTCACTGACGATGCTCTTTTCTCACATTATTATGAGAAAATTTGATCATGGTATCCTATTTTTGGTGCTTTACATGGATTAAAGCATTCTCAATAATTTCAAATACGTGTTCATCGTCTAATGAATAATAGACAAATTTACCCTCTTTTCTGGACTTTACCTGGCCTGATCCCTTTAGAAGCTTTAATTGATGGGATATTGCAGATTTCGTCATATCTAAAATTACAGCCAGATCATTTACACATAATTCACTTTTTGATAACGCATACATAATCTTTATTCTGGTATCATCACTGATTATTTTAAAAAATGCAGAAAGGAGGGAAAAACAGCCGTCGTCTTCCATTTCTGATTTCACTTTTTCTGCCAATTCCTCATTAATCGCCTGACAATCACACTTATTAATTGAGTCTCCCATTCACACTGTATCCCTTCTAAACTTCAATTTATTAATTATACGTAATTCTTCCATCACACGTCAAGACGGAGAATGGAATTTATTCAAATAAAGTAGTTGACATTTTTGATCCCTCTACATATAATGTATAAATCTCTTTGCACTGCATTATATTCCAATGGAATTCGAGATCAACAGTACAAACTGAGCAGGCGATGCCCGAAAGGGCGTGGGGCTGGGCCGTCCAACGAACGGCAGCGGATTGCAATTTACGCACATCTGCGGGACAGTAGTATGTTCCGCCGGTGTGTTTTTTTTATACACATTTACGGAACAACGAACTCAAATGGAGTGCCATAGGAGAAATCATGACACCGCCGCTTTGGCGAGAGATGGAGGATTTTTTTTATGACAGACACCCCAAATTACAATGGCCTAACCAGCGAGGAGGCCAGACTAAGACAGCATCAGTATGGTAAAAATGAACTGATCCCGCAGAAGAAGGAAAGCTTTTTTAAGAAGGTTTTTCACATTATCTGCGAACCCATGTTTCTTTTACTTATCATTGCAGCTGTCATTTATTTT
The DNA here is from genome assembly GCF_048627165.1 of Lacrimispora struthionigena. Lineage (NCBI taxonomy): Bacteria > Bacillati > Bacillota > Clostridia > Lachnospirales > Lachnospiraceae > Lacrimispora > Lacrimispora struthionigena. The sequence continues at coordinate 1,352,554 of NZ_JBMBWP010000001.1, read as the reverse complement.
ATCCTGGGAGAACCCAGAGATGGTGCCATTATGCTTATTTTTGTTATCGGCATAATCAGCATTGATGTAATTCAGGAATGGAAAACAGATAAAACCTTAAACGCTTTAAAAGACCTTTCTGCACCCACAATTCCGGTAATACGGGATGGAATTGAAAAACTGATTGCCAGCGCGGATCTTGTGCCTGGTGATTTAATGATGATTCACGAAGGTGTGAAGATTCCGGCTGACGGTGAGGTGATTCGCTGTGCCGATTTATGTATTGATGAATCCTCTCTGACCGGCGAGGCTGAAAGGGTCTTTAAGATACCTGTTGGAAATAAATTACCGGAAAAAGACTATTGGCGTAAGGACTACTGCTATGCCGGAACACTGGTTATGCAGGGCACTGGAGCAATTAAAGTGGATAAGATCGGAGCACAGTCCGAATACGGCAAAATCGGCCTGGGAGTTGCCATTACCCCCCAGGAAGATACCCCGCTGCAAAAGCAGACCGGAAAGCTGGTGAAGACCTGTGCCGTGATAGCAGGTGTTCTTTTCCTGATGGTAGGAATCTTTACCTGGTTTAATATCCCTGATCACAGATTCAGTGACCGGCTTATTGAAAGTATCCTTTCCGGAGTGACTCTTGCCATGGCAATGATCCCGGAGGAGTTTCCGGTCATCCTCACCGTCTTTCTTTCTATGGGAGCCTGGAGACTGGCTAAGAAGAATTCACTGGTGCGCAAATTGCCAAGTGTAGAGACACTTGGTGCCGTTTCAGTTCTGTGTGTGGATAAAACCGGAACGATCACCATGAATCAGATGACGGTTCAAAAAGTATGGGCTGGAAACCAACAGGAACAAAAGCTGATAGAAACAATGGGACTTGGCTGTGAGACAGACACCTATGATCCTATGGAAAAAGCCATGCTCACTTACTGTGAAGATCATGGTATATCAAAAGAAAGTCTGTTCCATCATGAATTTGTGACCGAATATGCCTTTACCAATGAACTAAAAATGATGGGGCATGTCTGGCGCCGGAACGGACAGCTGGTTATCGCAGCAAAAGGAAGCCCGGAACGAATCCTGACAATCTGTGAACTCACCCATGAGGAACGAGAGATTGCTGAAAAACAAATTAACGACTTATCCGGTGAAGGATTACGTGTGATTGGAGTTGCAACTGCAAACCCTGTAAATGACCAGGCGATTCCTGCCTCTATTACAGACTGCCGCCTGACATTTCTGGGACTGGTGGGTCTGGCAGACCCTCCCCGGGAAAGTGTGAAAAATGATATAGCCTTATGCAGGGAAGCTGGCATCCGTGTGGTCATGATAACCGGTGACAATGGTATTACTGCTTCCGCAATTGCAAGGAAAATTGGCATTCCCGGCAGCGACCGTATTATTACAGGAGAAATGCTGGAAGCCATGTCAGATCCCCAGCTGCAGGAGGCCGTTAAAAACGTGTCCATCTTCTCCCGGGTTATCCCGGAGCATAAGATGCGGATTGTAAAAGCATTTAAGGAAAATGGAGATATTGTGGCTATGACCGGCGACGGTGTCAATGATGCTCCCGCCCTTAAATATGCCGACATAGGGATTGCTATGGGGAAACGAGGAAGTGAGGTGTCCAGAGAGGCCGCCGACCTTATCTTAATGGATGATAACTTTACCACCATCGTGGAAACCATCAGGGACGGACGCCGCATCTACGATAATATCCGCAAAGCTGTGGGTTATGTGTTTACAATCCACATTCCCATTGCGTTCTCCTCCCTGCTTGGTCCATTCCTTGGCATCGCCCCTGCTTCTCTTTTACTCCTGCCTCTTCATGTGGTGCTTTTGGAAGTTCTGATTGACCCCACCTGTTCCATTGTACTGGAGCGTCAGCCAGCCGAAACCAATATTATGAAACGCAAGCCACGCAACCCAAAAGAAAAGCTGCTGACTGGTAAGCTGCTTTCAAAAAGTATTCTCCAGGGTCTGTTTGTATTTGCAGCTTCCTTTGGAGCATATTACTTCACTGTAAAAAACAGCCCTGCCCATGCACCTGCTGCCCGTTCCATGGGGCTTTCCATAATCATGCTGGCAAATTTATTCCTTGTACAGGTCAACAGCTCAGACTATAACAACATCTTTCGTTCCATCAGACAGCTTCTAAATGATAAGATTATGTGGGCTGTCAACGCAGGTACCGTTATTCTTCTTGCTGTCATCCTCTATTCGCCTCTCGCAGGACTTTTAAAGCTGGCTCCCCTCTCTGCTTTGCAGATGTTTACAGCACTGGGGCTGGCAGCTGCATCGGTTCTGTGGTATGAGCTGGTAAAACTGACCAAGGTTAATGAAAAAGCGGTTAAGACGTAAGAAAGGTCCACCAGTTTATAATCATTAAAATAGCCAAAAAAGAAACAGCCCGGTTCCATTGATTCGGAACCGGGCTGACGATTTAAGAAAGATTAAGCAGCTCTTTCTGTTTTTCCTGATCACCTTCTAAAAGAACTTCAATTGTTTTAAATTTATCTGAATTAGTAACAATCACCGCCGTTGTAGTCGCATAACCGCTTTTACTTATTTCCTCTAAAGAAAATGTCATAATCTGCTGTCCGCATTTTATTGAATCTCCGACTTTTACCTGTTGGCTAAAGCCTTTCCCGTTCATCTCCACTGTGTCCATTCCCACATGTATGATGAGTTCAACACCCTGTGTACTTTTTAAACCAATGGCATGCTTTGTGTCTGCAATTAAAATAACCTCTCCGTCAAATGGGGCGTATACAATACCTTCCTCAGGTATAATACCAACTCCTTTTCCAAGAATGCCTTCCGAAAACACACCGTCATTAATTTCGCTTAAAGTAATTACTTTACCGGTAATGGGCATATAAACGATTTTTCTGCTGTTGAATTTCTGTCCTATTTTTTCAAATAATCCCATCTTATCTCCTTAATTGATTGTATTATTTTTTATAATCCGATTAATGTGTATCATCAGATATAGTATCTCATCCTGTGTTATCTCTGCATGCAGCTGATCGACCACCCTGTCGCTGATTTGTACAGCACAATCGTAGATCTCCGGCTTTTCAGCCTTCAGTGTTTCAAATAAAGCTCCATTATCATCTATGAACTGCTTTTTTTCTATAATTCGCTTCAAAAAATATCTGAAATGCATAACAAACCTGTTATAATTAAACCCTTCCCTGTCTATCTCTGTTTCAAATGTCTGTTCAATCATACCAGTAATCTCATCTATCAGCTGATCAGTTTGGAACTCTCCGTTGGTTTCACCCATGTTTTCTTCTTCTGCATTTACAAAATGCATTGCGATATTGGTTATTTCGCTGTCGGGTAACTTTACGCACAGCTTACTTTCTATCAGCCCAACTGCATCTCTTGCCAGGGAAGTTTCTGCCGGATACAATTGCTCGATATCATAGGAAAAAAGCATTTTCATTTCCTTGTATTTTTCTATACGCTTTAATGCAAAATGAATATGATCCGCAAGTCCCGGCAGAAGATTGGGATTCAAAGTGCAATCCAGTGTCATTTGAGCTTTTTTTACAATGATCGCCGATACCTCAAACACTTCCTCTGGTATTTCCTCCAGCAATTTATAAAAGCTCTGGTCCATTCGATAGAAGGTCATTGAAATGGAGCTTAAATCCCTGATCTCATAAGGCATAGCGGGAAAACCGATTCCTTTGCCAAAAGCAATTAACTCTTTTTTATGATTATCCACACATAATGCAACATTATTGTTAATCTTTTTTATAACCTTCATAATATTTCCTCACTTGAAAGTACGTAAATAAACAAAAAAACTCCCTGAACGCATACCAAATAAAACAGGTAATGCCTCAAAGAGTAACAATCCTTATAATGAATTAAGTATAGTGAAAAAACAGCGTTATGTCAACGTGTAAAATCTAATTAAAATAAAAGTTATTATTTGTGCACTATACACAAGTGGGTTATTAAAAATACTGCACTATTAATATATTTGAGAACCAGAGAAATACGGTCTCAATTCTATAAACAGTGCAGTCGATGATGAAAAAATATTTATTTATTCCTATGTATTACTTTTTTGTAGTAGCTGCAGTTTTTGTAGTGGCTGCGGTTTTTGTAGTAGCTGCAGTTTTTTTAGTTGCTGTCTTTGCTGCTGTATTATTAACCTTTGCTGCTTTTTTCTGTTTTTTTACTGCTTTTGTCTTTTTTACAGCTGCTTTTTTATGTGTTTTAGCCTTGCTGGTCTTCTTTGCAGCTGCTTTTTTATGTTTCTTTACTTTTGCTGCTTTTTTTGTAACGGCTTTCTTATCTGTTTTTACAGCGGCTGCTTTTGCGGAATCAGCTTTTGCTGCCTCTGTTGTTTTTGCTGCTTCTGTTGTCTTGGCTGCCTCTGTTGTCTTTGCTGCCTCTGTTGTCTTGGCTGCTGTGCCTGCCTTGCTTGCCTGTGTTGTGGCTGCTGCTTTAGTCGGATTTACTGCTGTTGTTGCTGCCTGAGCTGGAATGGCTACTGTTCCTGTGATAAGCATAGCAGTGGTTAAAAGAGATGTAATTGATTTCATTGATTTTCTCATAATTGTTACTCCTTTCATTGGGGGGGATTTTTTCTTTTCTGTTTGAAATCATACTACCATTACCTGACGCATTTCAAAGGTGAAACTGTGGCAAAATTGTGGCAGCTCTATGAATTCGAAATAGAAAATGATAAAATATACGAAACAGCCGAAAGGAAGGGTTATAGATAAATGGAAAAGAAACGAATTTACCTTGCAGATGACGAACAGCCCATCAGGGATTTAATACAGCTTTTTCTGGCTGCTGAGGGGTTTGAGGTACAGACATTTCCAGACGGAGACCAATTGTATGCCGCTTTTGATAAAAATCCTTCAGATATGGTAATCTTAGATGTTATGATGCCTGGTACGGACGGACTTGTGCTATGCCGGGAGATCAGGAAAAGAAGTAATGCACTGATTGTAATTGTTTCTGCCAGAGACAGCGAAGCAGACCGAATAGCCGGAATCACTTTAGGGTCCGATGATTACTTAACAAAGCCTTTTTCTCCTATGGAGCTTGTAACCAGAGTAAAAGCATTATTTCGGAGAATGGAGCTGGACTTAGGCAGCTACAAGGGAGAAATCTATCTTTTTGGAAATATAAAGGCTGATGTAAATAAAAGAGAGTTCTCCGTGAATGGAAAGACACTTGATGTTACTCCCACAGAATTTGCCCTTATGGTCTATTTGATGGAAAAAAAGGAACAGGCGGTGTCCAGGGAAGAACTGCTAAAGCATGTCTGGAAATTTGATTTTGAAGCAGATACCAGAGCAACCGATGATGTGATTAAAAGACTGCGAAAAAAACTGGCAGTTGCGGAAGCAGACGTAAAAATACAGTCTGTCTGGGGTTTTGGTTTCCGCCTGGAATTAGGAGATACCCATGAAGAGTATAAAAAATAAAATCCAGAAGCCATTTTTAACCCTTCTCATACTGATTCCCCTGGCCACCCTTATCTTATTTAATCTTTCCTTTCGGATCTACAGCAATGCTACTGCCAAAAATGAATTAAAAACTACAATCCGCGCAGTGGAAAAGGAAATAAAAAGTGAACTGGAAACAGACGGAGGCCAGCCCTCAGAGAAGAAAGCATTGAGTATGGCAAGAAATATCCTCATGGCCCTTAAATCCTCTCATTTTTCACAAGGTATGGATTTCTATCTTCTGGATCGGGATGCAAACCCTGTATTTCCATCACAGATAAAGCTTGCCCCTTCCCAGATTGCATACTTAGATGTGATAAAGGATGAGTATCTTAAGATGAACCAGGGCACCGTTTACACCATTCCTGTAAACGGTAAAAAATATTTCACCATCGCCTATTCCCTGAACAATGACGATTTAAGCAATCTAACCGCCGTATTTGTCCTTCCGGCAGACCGAATGAATAAATATCTGGGAGCAGTCAATCTCATCCTTTTTGCCATCATGCTTCTTGGTATCCTTATCGCTATCTATTTTTCAGAGAAAATCGCAGCACATATTACTGTGCCCATCACCAGGCTTGGTGTTCTTTCCCTGCAGATCGGCCAGGGGGATTTTGATGTAAGCCATTTTAACATTCCCCTGGATACACTAGAGTTTAAGCAGCTTTATGATAACATCAGCATCATGGTGGGAAGGCTTGAGACCTATGATAAAAATCAGAAGACATTTCTGCAAAATGCTTCTCATGAACTTCGAACTCCACTCATGTCCATTCAGGGGTATGCCGAAGGAATTGAAAGCGGCATATTCCCTGATACAAAAGAAGCAGCTCAAATTATCAAACGTGAAAGCATACGCTTAAACGAACTTGTAAGTGAACTGCTCACACTCTCCCGCTACGAAAGCGGAACGTACAAACCACAGTGGGAAGAGGTCAACCTGTGTCATTTATTAAAAGATTATACTCAGCGTCTTATGGGGCTGGCGGCTAAATCAGCGAAACAGTTAGAACTGCTTCTGCCTGAATATGACGTAATGATTCAGACTGACGACGTGATTCTCTCCCAGGCAGTTATTAACATCGTCTCCAACTGCATGCGCTATGCCAGGCAGAAAGTCACCATCTCCCTGGAAAAAAAAGGCGGGATTGTGTCTTTAATTATATCAGATGATGGAGATGGAATTCCCCAAAACGACATTCCCTTTATCTTCGACCGTTTCTATAAAGGGAAAAATGGTAATTTCGGTTTAGGGCTTGCCATCGCAAAATCAGCAGCAGAGCTGCTGAACGGCAGAATTAAAGCGTATAACCAGGACCATGGAGCTGTTTTTGAAATATCCTTTTAAAAAGTCTGGTTTATTTTAAGATCTTGTATTTTTCAATGGGCTCCGGTCCTCTGACTACAGTACGGAGGACTTTCAGCCCTCCTTCTTCATCGGCTGCAATCCTCCAGTCAACCATTAATATCTTACCATCTATTATCTCAATCCCTGATATTCCTCTTGTGCGGGTACAGCAGCCAGTGTTAAAATAGGGAAGGTCATTTGCTTTTGGGAATTTCGGTCTGTGGGTATGACCGCAAATCAGCATAACCTTTTTTTTCTTAATCCATTCATCATAGATCCGTTCTATCTTATGCCTTTTGAATAAATTACGGGCAGGGCTTGTGGGATTGTCAAAACCCACCAGATGGAGATATCTCCAAAAATAGCGCAGAAGCAGCATGGACACAACCCATAGCTGATCGTTCATAACATCTCCCTGATGTCCATGAAGTACAAAGATCTTCTGCCCGTTTTCTTTATATTGTAAGACCAAAGCCTCTTTTGGTTTGATTCCCTTAAATAAATCTACCGTCTTTTGATTGTAATAATCATAAAATTCATAATAATTGGATTTTACAAAATGTTTGGACTTAAGATAAATATTATGATTCCCATATAACAGAATGAACCGTCCGGAATCATAAAACTTCTTCATTACAGTGAACACATCCGTATGGGCCAGTCGAATGACACTGAAATTTTTATATTCCCATAATTCATCACCGTCGCCCACTTCTACATAAACATAGTTTTCTTTGTAATAATAATTAAGAGCATGTAAAAAAATGTTCTGGTTCCGGATAAATTCATCTGAAACACTGTCATCACCACGGTGACTGTCACTAAAAAATATAAATTTAGAATTTTTATCAAAGGTTATGGTTTCAGCATGTTTAAATGCTTTTGTCAGTCTCTTATTTGCTTTCATATTAACTCCATTTTGACTTTTCTATTAGTATAAAACTTATTTAAGCTTTTATACTGTTGAAAGCCGGGAAAAGAAATGCCGTTTCTTATAAATCAAGGTTTCCTGCATATTCCGAATTCTATTGCTTTCTTTGGACAGCCATCCACGCATTCCAGGCAGTTAATACATTCTTTACTATCTACATTTCCTGATTTAACCATCTCCGCTATATTCAGCCCCATTGGACAGATTTTGCTGCATTTACCACAGGAGACGCAGTTATTGGGTTTCGCTTTCAACCGGAATCTTGGTATATGAAGAGCGTCTGCAATTGTTTCGCCAATTACCATAAACGGAGCCATCCAGCAAAGGCTGTGGCACATTCCACGTTTGCCAGTCATTAAAGTGAACAAATATATAATGGACATTACAATTCCATAAATGATAAGGTATTGTGCATTAATGTCTATAAAATAAAGGAAATCTGCTTTTAGGGGACGATTATGTATCCATAGAAAAACGATGAATGAAAACCACACCAGCCAGATCATATACTTGGTTACATTCTTCCACCTGCTGTTCCAGTGACGGCTGTTCGCACCGGAAATATAATCCTGAACAGCTCCTCCGGGGCAAAGCCAGCCGCAGAAAAGCCGGCTTCCAATGACCGAAAATATCAGGAGCAAACCAAAGATCATCGCACTTCCATTCAAAACACCTTGTGTGGCAGATAAAACAATTACAAAAGGGGATAAAAGAAAAAAAGTCATTGGAAACATTAAAGCAGAAAAAACCAATATACCTTTACGAACTTGTTGTCTCATTATAGTAAACTCCTTTTTTAATTATCGGCCTGCTATTGATATGATGGCAGTTACCGGATCTGTTTATGTATTTTAATGATATAACATTATGATATATTAGTCAATATAAGATTTTTCTGATTGATTTAATTTTTAGATTGATATATACTGTCAGTACATAAATCTCGTAAGCGTTCACGTAAGCCAACGCACTGTCTGACCTGCATGGTTGGAGGGTGTGTTTTTTGCGTTCTCCTTCAGGCAGGAATATTAATAAAAAGGAGATATAAGCTATGAGAAAAGAATTGGATTTGGATTTGGAGACTGATACATTGGAAAGATATGAGACTTACATCGAAGACCTGTATAGTGTAACAGCTTCTCTGCAAAAAAAAGAATTTGTAAGCAAAACCGGTTGGAAAGATTTTGTGCCGGTTGTGGATGACAGCACGGCCCGCTTTCTGCAATTAATATTACAGATGAAAAAGCCAAAGACTATCCTTGAAATTGGTACCAGCATCGGATTTTCGGCAACTTCCATGGCACTGACTGCCAGAGAGTATGGAGGAACCATCACTACAATTGAGTTTGATCCTGCTGCTGCCGCACAGGCGAAAAATAATTTTATTCGCTCAGGCGTTGACAGTACCATACAAATTCTGGAGGGTGATGCATGCCAGATTGTCCCTGGCTTTTCAGATGCCTCTTTTGATTTTATTTTTCAGGATGTGGATAAACAGCTTTACCCCTGTCTGCTTAAGGATTGTATCCGGATTCTAAAACCCGGCGGTGTTTTCATTGCCGATGATGCCTTATTTCCTGTGATGGACTTAGATTCAAAGTGGGGCGATCAGGTGAAACCTATAGGTGAGTTCAACCACATTGTGGTAAATTCTACAGAACTGAGCAGCACGCTGCTGCCAATTGGAGACGGAATGATTGTTGCAGTAAAAAAATAATATATTACTTTTCGTAACTATCAATCAACAATAAAACAGACTGACTTCATTTTTTGGAGTCAGCCTGTTTTGCTAGTTTTCAATAATATCTAATATTTCTTTCATGGATGTCTGAAATTCGGTATCCGAGGAATTTTTAAAGATTAACAGATCATCGTTACAGTCTGGATCGTCTAATTCTTCTGGTATGTCAAAATTAACACCTGCTATATATTCCTCCCAATGGTCCAGCTTCCACTGGTCCCGGTCACTGTTTCGTTCAATCATTCTCTGCCTGCATACTTCCACATCCGTCTGTACCCATATTACGGTAAGCTTTGCATCTTTTTCTGCCAGTCTTTCCCGCAGGGCATTCATATACCCGGTATCTCGTATTTCTCTTGTAAATGGAGCATTAATCAGAACAATATCATCATAGTCCAAAGCTTCCATGGCAAGATCAACGATTGCCATATACTCATAATCCCGGATATTAGCCTCAAAAAAATCAGAGCTTCTGTTGTATTCCTGACCGGCTACCACAAATATCTGCTTGGATAAAACAATCAGAGTATCTTTATCAAGATAAACCACGTGCTGTAAATTCCTGGCAAGCTGTTTGGATATATATGTTTTTCCGCTTGCCGGAGGGGATGTTACTAAAATCAGTCGTTTCATATTTACCACACTCCTGTCCTGTTTTAATTTACTTCCTCTGCCATTCGGTATCCTACTCCCATTTCCGTTAAAATATATTTAGGAAATCCCGGATTTGATTCAATTTTTCTCCGGATATTCGCCATATTAACACGCAGAGTATGGCTGTCATCGGCATAAGCTCCCCATATCTCCTTAATAATATAATCATGGGTAAGCACTTTTCCTGGGTTTTTTGACAGCAAAGCAAGGATTTTATACTCTACCGGCGTCAGATGAACCATATTTCCGTCAAGAAGAACCAGCCGTTTTCCGAAATCAATTTCAAGATCACCAATGGTTATCTTTTCTGTTCCATTTGATTCCCCGCCCATGCTTTGTGGGCTGTGCCGAAGCGCTGTCCGTATGCGTGCAAGCAGTTCCGATGTTCCAAATGGTTTTACGATATAATCGTCTGCACCTAAATCAAGTACTTCTACTTTCTCTCTTTCATGACCCCGGGCAGAAACTACGACCACGGGTATTCTGCCCCATTCCCTGATGCCCTTTAACACTTCCACACCGTCCATATCCGGAAGCCCTAAATCAAGCAGAATCACATCAGGATTATAAGAAACTGCCATAGAAAGCCCTGTCTTACCGGTGTTTGATTTTGCGACCCGATACCCGTTGGAATTTAAGATTGCTGTGATAAAGTTGCAGATGGCATTTTCATCCTCTATAACCAGAACCATTGGTTTAATATCCATTCTATTCACTTCCTTCCAGCGGCAAAGAGAATTGGAAGACTGCGCCTCCCTCTAACCGGTTATTCGCTTCCATCGTACCGTTATGTGCCTTAATAATCGTCATGCAGATAGAAAGACCGATTCCCATACCCCTGGAGGAATCAGAGCTTTTGTTTCCGTTTGGTACATAACTTGTAAAAAGATAAGGATAATCCTCATCTGCGATTCCTTTCCCATGGTCAAGCACCTGAAACAGGGCATACTCTCCTGTCTTTTTTAAAATGACTTCTACAAAAGAGTCATCCGTGGAATGTTTAATGGCATTTTCCAGTAAATTAATGAGTACCTGTGCAATCAGGGTACCATCCATAGGAACTTCCAGCAAATCATCCGGCACGCTGACAATTATTTTACGCTGGGGGAATCTCTTTTTAATCCGTCCAACTGCTTCAGCGATCACTTCTTCAGCGGCTTCGGGACTTTTTGTTACTTTGGAGGCACTCTCATTAATACGGGTTACAGACAGAAGATTTTCCACCATACGCAGGAGCCACTGTGCCTCCTCCTGAATATCTCCATTCAGCTTCTCACAGGTTTTCTCATCAAGAGTATTCTTATTTTCACGAATGGCAGAGCTGGCACCAAGAATCCCGGCAAGCGGTGTACGAAGATCATGTGCGATTGCCCGCAGAAGATTGCTCCGCATTTTTTCTTTTTCTGCCTCGACTATGATACTCCTCTGTTCATCTGACAGGTGCTGGCGTTCCAGGGACATGGCAACCTGAGAGGCTATCATGCGCAGAAACAGCCGGGTATTGTGATCCAATGTGCCTTTTAAACAGGAAATACCTAAAACGGCAAGCACCTTTCCCTGAGAAATAACCGGCATATAAAATGCAGAGGCTCCCATAAGTGTATCCGTTCCAGCTCCGGCCCGTTTCTGATTAAGAAAAACCCAGTGAGCCACAGCCTTTTCATCTGCTGAGTTAAGTACAGAGCCATCTACATCATCCGGTCCCTGCATCATACTTCCATCGTCTCCCTGTTCCGGGTCAGCAGCAAAAAATACAACGGAACGACCAAACAAATTAACAATGTATTCATTTGTCAGGGCAACGATATGTTCAAGTCCTCTTGTTATAAGAAGCTTTTTGTTGATTTCATAAAGAACCTCCGTACGGCGTTCCCTTTGTACTGCCAGACTTGCCTGTGTCTTAATCCTCACCGTCAGAGTAGTTGTAATCAGGGCAGCCAGCAGCATGATGAGAAATGTAACGGAATATCCAGCCTGTATGGTGTTAAAAGTGAAGTAGGGTTCTGTGAAAAAGAAATTAAACGCCAATACGCTTATTACCGACCCAATCACTCCGTACACATGCCCTGTGGTAACCCTTGAAATGATCAGAACTGAGAGAATATAAGCCATTATAATATTCTGATCACCAATATCCAGCCTTCGAAGCCCCAGACCCAGAACAGTGGCAGCCGTTAAAAGGCCCATAGTCTTAGTAAAATCCAGCCAGGTAAAGTTGAATTTTTTAATGGGGATTGTTTTGCGGGGCTTTTTATAATTCCGGCGGATTGTGCTGCCAGGTATAATGTATATCTCAATATTGGGCAGAAGTGAAATCAGCTTATCTTCAAAGTCCAATTCAAATAGATTCCTGATGGATTTTTTATTCCGGCTTTTTCCTACGACTATGTTGGTGATTCCCGACAGCTTTGCGTACTCGGAGACCGATTCCGCAATATCATGACCAGAAAGAGTAACAATTTCCGCGCCCAGTTTTTCAGCCAGATCCAGGTTTGTACGGATTGTCTTTTGCTGCTCTTTCGTCAGATCATTGTTGTCTATACGCTCAACATAGAGAGCCACCCAATGTGCATGAAACGCATCTGCCGCCCGCGCCGTCCACCTGATACATCTTGCTGAGGAGGGAGACGGCCGATGCAGACCAGCATCTTGGTATTGGCCAGTTTTTGAGATAACCGCCGTTCATTCTGATTTTCATTGCTGATTCTGTCAGCTGCTTTTCGCATTGCAATTTCACGCAGCAGTTTTAAGTTGGCAAGGGAGAAGAAATTGAGCATGGCAGTCTGTGCCTGATCAGGTCTGTAGATCTTACCTTCCTCAAAGCGCCGGAGCAGCTCCTGTGGTTCGATATCAACAAGCTTTATCATTTCGGCACGCTCAAAGATATAGTCAGGGACCGTTTCTTTTACCCTTACCTTTGTTATATCCTCAATCACATCATTCAGACTTTCCATGTGCTGAACATTGACCGTGGTATAAACGTCAATTCCTGCATTCAAAAGCTCCTCTATATCCTGAAATCGTTTCCTGTTTCTGACACCTTCCGCATTTGTATGGGCAAGTTCATCTACCAGAATCAGCTCCGGTCTGCGTCTTAACGCTTCGTCCAGATCAAATTCCTGAAGCTCTATATTGCGGTATAATATCTTTCTGGGAGGCATTGCAGGCAGCCCCTGCAAAAACTGCATGGTATCCGGGCGTGTATGTGGTTCAATATAGCCAACCAGTACGTTCTTACCACACCGATACTGTTCCTGTGCATCGTCAAGCATGGCATAGGTTTTGCCTACTCCTGCCGCATAGCCGAAAAAAATTTTCAGCTTCCCACAATCCTTTTCCTGATGTGCCCTGATTTCATCTAAAATGGCATCGGGATCCGGACGCGCTTCCTCTATTTCCATTATTTCTCACCTCCCTCCTATTATAACACCATTGTTCTCTATAATAAACAAGCTGAATCACTTTGATTACAGTAATCCATCAAGGGCTAAATTTACTTTCAGGACATTAACAGCCGGCTCACCCCAGATACCAAAAAATGGTTCTGTCGTATATTTTTCAATTAATTCTTTCACAGCTTCCTCACTTATATTTCGTTCCCTGGCAATCCGTGAGGCCTGATACTGTGCGGCTTCTGGCGAAATATGGGGATCTACACCACTTCCCGAAGCTGTTACCAGATCCATTGGTATTTTTGCTGTATTTTCCGGATCAATGGAATGCCACCAGTCAATCCGTTCCTCCACCAGATCTTTTTGCTCTTGCCCTACAGGCGATAAGTTGGATGTACCCATAGGTCTTCCTAGTAAATATTCCGGTTTTGTAAATTCCTGGGCTATCAGTTCAGATCCGTACTCCTTTTTCGAACCATCCTTTAATGTAACTGTAATCATACTTCCGTTTGCCTGTTTTGGAAATATAATCTGTGCAATTCCTGTAATGGCTGCTGTATAAAGTATTCCGCACAATACTGTCATTACACAGAAACAGATAAAAGCGGGTCTTAATAGATTTGTTTTTCCCATCATCGTTTCACCTCACACAATTTTCCCGGCAGTCAGCAGCATATCAATCAGTTTTATAGCAATAAACGGTGCTGTAATTCCGCCCAGGCCATAAATCAGCATGTTTCTTTTCAACAGCTTCCCTGCAGGCAGTTCACGGTATTTCACACCTTTCAGTGCCAGTGGGATGAGCGCTATAATAATCAGCGCGTTATAAATAATGGCTGAAAGAATGGCAGTCTTTGAACTGGTCAGGCCCATAAAGTTTAAGGCAGCCAGCTGGGGGTAGATCCCGAAGAATAAAACAGGAATTATGGCAAAATATTTCGCCACATCATTTGCTACACTGAACGTGGTCAGAGAACCTCTTGTCATTAGCAGCTGTTTGCCTATCCGTACAATATCAATCAGCTTTGTTGGACTGGAGTCCAGATCCACCATGTTGCCTGCTTCCTTTGCCGCCTGTGTGCCGGAATTCATTGCCACAGCCACGTCAGCCTGTGCCAGGGCCGGAGCATCGTTGGTTCCGTCACCGGTCATGGCTACCAGATGCCCTTTTAACTGATAGTCACGGATGAGTTCCAGCTTTGTTTCCGGTGTTGCCTCTGCAAGAAAATCATCCACTCCTGCTTCAGCGGCGATTGCCGCGGCAGTCATGGGATTATCGCCGGTAATCATGATTGTTCTGATACCCATTTTACGTAAATCTTCAAAACGTTCCTTTACACCATTTTTTACAATATCCTTCAGATAGATAACACCCATCACCTGGCTGTTTTTTGCAACTACAAGGGGGGTTCCTCCTGCACCTGCAACACGTTTCACAATCTGCTGGCATTCCTCCGGATAGATGCCGCCCTGTTCTGTCACAAATGCCTTTACTGATTCTGCCGCACCTTTCCGGATCTGTGTTCCCTGATAGTCAATGCCGCTCATCCTGGTTTTCGCTGTAAATTCCACAAATTCTGCATTCAGCCGGGAAAGCTCTCTCCCACGTATTCCAAACCTCTCCTTAGCCAGAACCACAATGCTTCGCCCCTCTGCCGTTTCATCAGCAAGAGAAGAAAGCTGGGCTGCGTCTGCCAGTTCGTGTTCCGTCACACCATTTACCGGAATAAATTCACTTGCCTGACGGTTTCCCAAAGTGATTGTTCCGGTCTTATCCAGCAAAAGTACATCCACGTCGCCTGCGGCTTCAATCGCCCGGCCGCTCATTGCCAGTACATTTGCCTGATTTAACCGGCTCATACCGGCGATACCGATGGAGGACAACAGCGCACCAATGGTTGTGGGGGCAAGACAGACCAGAAGGGCAATCACATTTGTGATGGAAATAGCCGAACCCCTGCCGGCCTGAAGGCTTGCAAATCCTGAAAAGGGCAAAAGAGCCGCTGTTACCACCAGAAATATAATGGTTAAAGTCACCAGCAAGATCTGCAGTGCGATCTCATTGGGTGTTTTTTTTCTGGAAGCCCCCTCTACCATGGCAATCATCTTATCAAGAAAGCTCTCTCCTGCTTCCGCTGTGACCTCAATTACAAGCCAGTCAGATACCAGTGTGGTTCCTCCTGTCACCGCGCTTCTGTCACCGCCTGATTCACGGATAACAGGAGCCGATTCACCGGTAATTGCACTTTCATCCACAGATGCAGCACCATCGATTACTTCCCCATCCATGGGAATCTGCTCTCCCGCTTTTACATATACGATATCCCCTTTTTTTAGATCAGCAGACAGTACTTCTGTAAATTCATCTGTATTGCCTGGGGATTTAAGCTTTCTCGCCCTCACATCCTTACGCGCTTTACGAAGAGTATCGGCCTGTGCCCGCCCCCGCCCTTCTGCAATGGCTTCTGCAAAATTGGCGAATAAAACGGTAAACCACAAAATCAGCGATATGGCCAGGATATAGCCTCCGTTCTCATCTTTGACTCCCATAAACGACAGAATATAAAGAACTGATGTGAGAATCGCGCCCATATAGACTACCAGCATAACGGGATTTTTCACTTGTATGCCGGGAGCCAGCTTCACAAAGGACTGTTTCAGCGCATCCGCAAAAATATTTTTATTTACACTTTTCTTTTCCATATTGGTCACCTCACTCTGTTACATCGTAAAATAATCGGCAATCGGTCCCAGAGCTAAAGCCGGTAAAAAGCTCAGCGCTCCGATGATAAAGATTACTCCGATTAAAAGCCCTGCAAACATGGTGTCACTGGTTGATAATGTTCCCTCACCGCCAGCAACTGTTTTCTTACCAGCCATATTACCGGCGAGGTAAATCGCAGCAGTCATGGGTATAAAACGGGCAAGCAGCATGATAATACCACCGGTTAAATTGGTAAAAACAGTATTCGCGTCAAAGCCGGCAAAAGCGCTGCCATTGTTATTTCCCATTGAAGTGAAGGCATATAAAATCTCAGAAAAACCATGAGCACCTGAATTGGTCAGCCACGACGAGGCCGCAGGCATGGAAACTGCTGCTGCGGTACCAATCAGTGTGACCAGAGGCGGGACGAGCACAAGCAGACAAACCATTTTCATATCATAAGGCTCCACCTTTTTTCCTAAGTATTCCGGGGTCCTGCCCACCATCAGTCCTGCAATAAATACGGTGAGAAGAACAAATGCCAGCATTCCATAAAGACCGCTGCCCACACCTCCAAAAACAATTTCTCCCAGCTGCATCAGAAACATTAATACCATCCCGCCAAGGGGCGTGAAGCTGTCGTGCATGGAGTTTACTGAACCATTTGAAGCTGCAGTAGTCGCCACCGCCCATAAGGATGAGGCTCCTGCTCCATGAATTACCTCTTTTCCTTCCATGCTGGCAGAAGCTGCTGCTCCCACAAAGTATGGAGCGGTAAACTGCTCACTGGCTGTTACCGCAATCAGGGAAGCAGCAAAGAAAAACAGCATGACAAAATAGAGGACTCTTCCCTGGCTGCTGTCCTTTACCGCTTTTCCAAAAGACACGCAAAGCGATGCAGGAATCAGAAGAATGGACAGCACCTGAAGAAGGTTTGATAATGCCGTGGGATTCTCAAGGGGAAATGCCGAATTGGCTCCAAAAAATCCGCCGCCGTTTGTTCCAAGCTGTTTAATGGCAATCTGGCTTGCCGCCGGTCCCAGGGGAATGGTCTGGACCGCCCCGTTTTCCAGCATGGCAACCTCTTTGTAAGGTCCAAAGGTCTGAACCACGCCCTGTGAAACCAGCACAATGGCAAGAATCATGGACAATGGAAGCAGTACATAGAGCGTAGTTCTGGTCAGATCCACCCAAAAACTTCCGATTGTCTTTTTCTCTTTTCCAACAAAACCTCTGATCAGGGCAAATACTACCGCGATCCCCGTTGCCGCTGAGACAAAATTCTGAACGGTGAGCCCTGTAAACTGGGTGAAATAAGTCATACCTGTTTCACCGGAATACGCCTGCCAGTTGGTATTGGATACAAAGCTTGCAGCCGTGTTAAAAGCCAGATGCCAGCTTGTGCCCTTTATTCCTGCCTCATGAAACGGCAGTACGCCCTGGAACATCTGCATCAGCCAGAGGAAGACAAAGCCGATTCCACTGAATACAAGGACAGAAAGAGCATATCTCTTTGCCCCCATTTCTTCGTCGCTTTTCACTCCCATGAGCTTATAGATTCCATATTCCACAGGTGCGAGCATTCGGGTCAGAAATACGTTCTGACCGGTCATCACCTTATATATATAAATGCCCAGTGGGATGGACAATCCAATAAGAAGAGAAACGTATAAAATGTCCTGAAGGATTATCATCTTCATAAATTCTCACCTCGAAATAAAATATAGAATAAGTAAATCAGCAAAGCCAGACCAATACAGCCTGATATTACCAGTACGATTCCCATTACTCTCAACTCCTTTTTTTTGTTATTTGCAATCATAATGATATCAGAAAAGATGTCAAGAATGTGTCAATTCATCATGATCGGTATCAAGAAAGTGTCAAGATAAAAACGGAGCCAATAACAGAACAATAACAGAAACAGGCTGACTTCGAAGAAATGAAGTCAGCCTGTTTCTCTATATGGTCTATAGCATATCCTGTAGATTTTTTTGAGCAGAATAGATGGACTTGTTATCGTTAAAGACATAAGCCACGCAGCATACCAGGAAAAAATACGGCACATAAGAGTATCCAAAAACCTCTGCTCCTATAAAAACAGGAGCCAAAAGCGTATTGGTAGCACTGCCGAAAACTGCCGTATATCCCAATGCTGCAGCAAATTCAACGGGCAGGCCAAGTATCACCGCCAGAGCAGCACCAAGAGTTGATCCAATGGAAAACAAAGGGGTAACTTCTCCTCCCTGAAATCCCGCTGCCAATGTAATTATTGTTAAAACAAGTTTTAAAACCCAGTCCCACTGGTATATCTTATCACCATGAAAGCTTGCTGAAATCAGGTTTGTACCAAGACCGGAATACCGTCCCATTCCTGACACAATCAGTAAAATCATCAGGAACGTTCCTACTATGGCTATTTTACTGACAGAACTCTGAAACCGGTTATTTAATTTGTCCTTCACCAGTTTTAATCCATGGGCAAACATTGCCCCCACTAAACCAAACATAATTCCTGATAAAATTAATTTCATAATAAATACAGGATCCAACTGTATCTGTGTCTGAAGATTATAATGAAATTTTTCCAGACCCAGGCTTCCGGAAACCCAGGTGGCCACAAAAGCTGCAATTACTGCAGGAAATAAAGCCGTATACTGCAAAGAACCCGCGATTAAAACTTCAAGTGCAAAGAAACACGCGGCAATGGGTGTCTGAAATAATCCAGAGAATCCTGCCGCCATACCTGTTACCAGGAATACCTTTGAATGGGAAACCATGTTCAGTTTACGGCCAACCCAGTGAGATACTGTTGCACCAATCTGTACCGCCACACCTTCACGTCCGGCGCTGCCCCCAAAGAGGTGGGTCAGCCATGTGCCGACTACTGTAAAAGGGATCAGCCGCAGAGGAATTTCATCTTCCTCTCCATGACCCACCTGGAAAACCAGACCCATTCCTTTTACACATTTTCCTCCGAACAAAGAATATGCTTTTGCTATGATTACTCCTGCTACAGGTAAAAATAATATAAGGGGGAAGAAATAGTGTTCCCGGACATCGGTTAAAAAAAGCAGCATTTTACCAAAGCCTGCATCAAGTGCACCTACTACAGCTCCAATTACCACTGCGCATATCCCTAATATAAAAAGCTGCCTTATATTTTTCAACTTTTCTAAAAGCATTGTAATTTTTCTCCTTAACAAAAAAATAACTGACCACTTCTGTATATTTAACATAAATATACAGAAGCCATCAGCAAAGTGCGGTTTGAATCCAACGATCCAGGGAGAGCTTCATTCCCAGTCCAATAATAGTACTAAGTTTACTTTCTTTTTCAGACCTTGTCAAGTACACTCCTGTAAATAACTGCAGAAAAACGGTAGAATCCTGTTTGTAAATGTGGTATGCTCTGATAAAGTAAAAATGAAACCGCCTTAGTATAAAGGAGATTAACGTTAATGATTTTTGAGATAACAGATACCATTCATGAAACCGATGAAAAATATATTTTTGAAGGCTTGCTGGAATATAATTTAGAAAGAATTGAAGACAAGAATCCCAGGGATCTGGGTATCTATCTTCCAGATGAAACAGGCAGAAAAATTGCAGGGTTAATCGGTAGCACCCATGGAAACTGGCTGTTTGTAAAGTATCTCTGGGTAAGCAAAGAGTTGCGTGGAAAGCAGATCGGAAGTAAAATTTTAATCCAGGCAGAAGAAACCGCAAAAGAACGTGGGTGTAAGTATTCATTTTTAGATACATTTAGTTTTCAGGCGCCTCTGTTTTATAAAAAACATGGATACAAAGAAGTCTTTACATTAGAGAACTATCCAGTAACGGGAAAGCGCTATTATTTCACCAAATCTTTATAAATAACAATAGTACGGCAGGAAATCCCGTGGCACACAGCACCGGGATTACCTTGCGTCACAGAAGTGTTCCTTTTTTATTACTTTACCAATCCTTTATTTTTAGCATAATCACAAACAAAGAACGTGAATGCAAAGATCAATAATATGAATGCTGACAGGAAATCCCATATATCAATTAAAGGTTCAGATATCATTCTTGATAATATTATATTTATAATTAACATGAATGGAATGGATAACAAAAAAGTTATTCCTCCAGCAACTAATTTTCTTTCTCTTAAGCGATTGAAAATCACAAATAAGAGCCATAAGTACGCTGTCGAAATAATTGCCATAATTGCACCAACTGAAAAAATAGCATTAACTTTTATAAGGCTTCTCAATATAAATAGATATGGAATGATAAAGATACTTACTGATATCAGGCCTCCATTAATTCCCTTTCTCCCTGATATAATAATTGGGAACGATACAACCCAGGTAAATATTAAACTTTTCTGCTAACTGTGCCTGAGTCAATTTTTTCTCCTTACGACATTTAGCAATAAATTTTCCAATTTCAACCTGATTCATCGCAGTGCTCCTTTCCTCTCGAACTTTACACCTTTTGCCGGTGATATAAACGAACTATAAGTTGAATTATGGCAACTCAACCTATGGTTGGGGAGTAGTTTTCTATAAAGTCCGCTCTTTATTCTCAGTTTAGCATATAATCATGCAATCTAAAAGAATTATATTAGCATTGAATATCATATATAATTCTATAAATAACTGCATAAAAATAGTAGAATCCATTTTCTAAATGTGGTATGCTCTGATAAGAAAAATTTGTACACCACTCTTTTGCTACGGAGGCAAAAATCATGAAATCCTTCAAAAATAAGGGTTCTAAAGAAATAATAAAATATATTTTAATAACAGTAGTAATCATTGCCGCTGCCACTGGAATCGGCTGGATTTTTCTAATGATTGGATTTCCTGAAACAAACATTGTTATTGTTTATCTCCTTTCTGTTTTAATCACTGCCCGCTTTACAAGGGGATATGCTTACGGACTTGTGGCTGCTGTAGTGGCTACCTTTACTTTTAACTATTTTTTTACAGTACCCTACTATACTTTTTCAGTCAGTGATCCAGCTTATTTCATTACATTTGGTATTATGACAATTACAGCAATTATCACAAGCACCCTTACTTCGAAAGTAAAACAAAATGCTTTGGAATCACAGGAGAAAGAAGCAGAAACAAGTGCTCTGTTTCACCTTACCAACCGATTAACGGATGCAGCTGATATAGCCGATATTGCAAGTATCACAACAGGAACTATCAGCGGTATTATGAATTGCCGTGCTGCCTGTTTGTGCTTTGACGAAAGCGGTCAGCCAGAGCAGAGCTTTATTCAGCAGTTAAACAGCAATGAACAGGTGCGAAGAAAAGTGGACGATACGGCTGAAGTGAAACACCAGATAGAAAGTCTGAGGAGCGGTTATTCCATAGGCAGTGAATTTTATGACTGGCCCATTTATGGCAGAGAATCCATACTTGGCATTCTTAGAATACCAAAAGAACATGCAGTTATCATGGGGGAACCTCAAAAACGTCTGCTTCGTTCCATGATTGAAAGCACGGCGCTTGCCATGGATCGTTTTCAAAGTGCCAGACAGCAGCAGGAGTCACGAGAGGAAACAATCCAGGAACGTTACCGCAGTAATCTTTTGCGGGCTATTTCTCATGACCTTCGCACACCTCTTTCCGGTATTATGGGCACATCAGAGATACTTATGGACATGACCGAACCACAGGATCCAAGATATGATCTGGCAGAAGGAATTCATAAAGATGCGGACTGGCTGCATTCACTGGTTGAAAATATTTTAAGTCTGACCCGGCTGCAGGATGGGCGGCTCACCATTACAAAACAGCTGGAAGCGGCTGAAGAAGTTGTTGGCGGAGCTGTGGGGCATATCTTAAAGCGCTATCCAGAATACGAAATTACGGTAGATGTACCTGAAGAAGTCCTGATTGTCCCTATGGATGCAAAATTGATTGAACAGGTGCTGATTAATTTACTTGATAATGCCATTAAGCATACACCGCCAACTGGAGAGATTAAAATTACAGTGAGTCAGGAAACCAATTTCGCTACCTTTTCCGTCGCTGATTCCGGGTGCGGCATAGCAGTATCAGATTTACCCAATATTTTCCAGATGTTTTACACCACCCGCGCCGGAAAAGCGGATTCACAAAGAAGTATTGGTCTTGGACTGCCAATCTGTGAGGCAATTATAAAGGCTCATGGAGGCACAATTGAAGGTCATAACCGCACGGACCAGATGGGTGCTGAATTTATATTCACCTTGCCAAAGGAGGAACACAATCATGCAAAACCGGAATGAACTAATCCTGATTGTAGAAGATGATTCACAGATTCGTAATTTTATCTGCTATTCACTGAAACAGGAAGGTTTTTCTTATATCACTGCAGGGACAGCACAGGGTGCGCTGTCAACACTGGTTACGGAGCAGGTTGATCTTATGCTTCTTGACCTTGGTCTTCCTGATTTTGATGGGATGGAAGTGATTAAAAAGGTCCGTGAATGGTCGGAAATGCCTATAATTGTAGTCTCCGCCCGGGATCAGGATAAGGAAAAAGCATCTGCACTGGACAATGGAGCGGATGATTATCTCACAAAGCCATTCTCGTCCATGGAACTCATGGCTCGCATCCGGGTTGCCATCCGCCATCTGCACAAAGCAGAAAGCACCCGGTTACAGACTACGTTAGGTGTAGGCGGGCTTAAAATTGATCTGGATAAACACATGGTGTATCTTGAGGACAGCGAACTGCATACCACCCCCCTGGAATACAGCCTGCTTTCTTTGTTTTTCAGAAATATTGGAAAAGTGCTGACTACAAACTATATTATTAAAGAAATCTACGGGGCTGGATATGGATCTGACACTCAGGCTCTCAGAAAACTGATGGCGGGACTAAGACGTAAAATTGAAAAGAATCCGGCAAAACCACGTTATATCCTGACAGAAATCGGGGTGGGATACCGACTCTCCGACGTATAAACACAACTTTATTTTTCATATAAGACTATTTCCGTAACCTGGAAATGGTCTTTTTTTCATCCTCACAGCTTTCTCACAGAAAATACTGCTCTCTCACAACATGCTCACAGCTTTTTTGATAGGATAAACGTGTAAGAAATCTGCAAAGGAGGTTCCCATCAATGACAAACAACGAATTAAACGAAAATAGAGAAACTCTTACAGCCCTCTGTGAGACGATACGGGATCTGATCAGTATGCAGGACTATCAGACGTGTGAAACCTTGATCTGCCAGGCAATTGGAGCATACCCTCATGCGCCACAGCCCCATAATCTGATTGGAATCCTGCTTGAAAAAACGGGGGACCACCCTGCTGCCATGAAGCACTTTCGGGCAGCCTGGGCACTGGATCCCACATATCTGCCTGCACGGCAGAATCTGGAATGCTATGGCACATTTTTCTCAAATGGAAGGTGTGCTTATGATGAGAATGATTGTATAACCGATGGCACTGGCCATTAGGAGGAGTTGAATATGAAAATCCAATTTAACAAACAAAAAAATGAGAATTACACAATTATCATCGGGTGCGGCAGATTAGGTGCGAACCTGGCCAATACCCTTTCCGACAACGGAGATGACGTTCTGATCATTGACAAAAACAAAGAGGCCTTTCGAAAATTGTCCCCTGCGTTTGGTGGTCTTACCTTAAATGGAGATGCTACAGACTTAGACATTTTGCTGGAAGCACAAATAAGCAATGCAACTACGGTAATCGCTGTTACCAATAACGATAACGCAAATATACTGGTGGCTCAGATTGCACGTGAGATATTCCACATTGAACGGGTTATAGCCAGGCTGTATGATCCGGAAAGAGAATACGTTTATCATGAGTTTGGCATCGATACCATATGCCCTGCGGTCTTATCTGTAAAAGAAATTGATAAAATATTATCCAGACCCGATATGCTTAAGGATACATTACAGGAGGCAGAATAATGAAAACAAAGGTGTTGCTGGTTGGCGGAAGAAGCAAGGCAAAATCTCTTGCTATTTCGTTAATCAATAAAGGATATCAGGTAACCGTAATTAATGATACATTGGAAGATTGTGTGAAGCTGTCTGAAATCGACAGACTTACCGTCATTCATGGGGACGGAACACGTCCCTTTGTTTTAGAAGATGCAAGCGCACAAGATGCGGATATCGCCATTGCCATGACTGCAAAAGACGAAGATAATCTGGTTATCTGTGAATTGTGCAAGAAAAAGTTTCAGGTCAAAAAGACGGTCGCACTTTTAACTGATCCCAAAAAAACTGACTTTTTTTATAAGATGGGAATCGACAGTGTTGTCTGTGCTATTACTGCAATTACCGGTATTATTGAACAACAGGCTTTTGTAGATAAAATAACAACATTAATTCCCATTGGGGAAGGGCGGGTCAATATTGCAGAGGTTCCTATTACCGGTACTTCACCGGCTGTAGGTAAAAAGCTGTGGGAAATTAATCTTCCAAAGGAAGTGATTGTGGGCTGTATTCTACGTGGGGATTCGACCATGGTGCCCAGAGGGGACACCCGGATTCTGGCCGGTGATATGCTTGTCCTGATCTCTTCGGATAAACAGGAGATGGCCGCCATTCAGGAATTGACAGGAAGGTGATAACATGACCCGTAAATTTTATAATCGCAGTAATATAGGAAAGCTCATGCTTCTGATCGGTATCCTTGTTGGGGTCCCTCTGGTAATCGTCCCATTTTATCCGCAGGATAGAATCTATATGATACCGTTTATTCTTCCATCACTTGGCTCTATAGTACTTGGCAGTATTCTCTGTCTGATGAGGAAAAAGGAAGAATCCACGTTTGAATGGCGTACTTCCATGCAGCGCAGCAGCCTTACAGTCCTGTTTGCATGGGGCTGGGGTGTCCTGATTGGTGCCGGACCATTCGTACTGGGCGGGCAGCTTACGTTTGTTCAGGCACTGTTCGAGGCAGTCAGCGGCTGGACAACTACCGGCCTTTCCGTCATGGATGTGACTATAACCCCTCATATCTATCTGTTCCACAGAAGCTTTATGCAATTTTGTGGAGGCCTGGGATTTGTAATGATGATGGTAATGCTGATACAGGATAAGCAATCCATGAATCTGTATAACGCCGAGGGACATCCGGATAAGCTTCTGCCAAATTTAAAAAAGACTGCTCAGACTATTTGCCTGATGTATAATGGTTTTTTAGTGATAGGAACTGCAGCTTATGTAATTGCTGGTATGAGTTTGTTTGACGCAGTCAATCATACCATGTGCTCCCTGTCTACTGGTGGATTTTCAACCAGATTAAACAGCATCGGGGAATATAACAGCTTTCCCATAGAGATCATCACAATTATTCAGATGTTAATAGGTACCACAAATTTTGCTGTACTGCTGCTTTTGACAAAAAGGAAATGGAAGCAGGTATTGAAAGTCAGCGAAGTCCGCTTTATGTTTCTTGTGCTCATACTTACTGTTCCTGTTACTGCATTTTCCCTGATACACAGTATGAATATGGGTGTGTTTGAAGGACTTCGCCGGGCTTTGTTTGATGTTACCTCTGCACTTTCAACAACCGGCTATTCCAGCATGAGCTATACCTCCTGGCCGCCGCTTGCAGTGAATATGCTGATATTAACCATGTTAATCGGCGGTGGCATCGGTTCCACGGCTGGTGGTATCAAACTGACCCGTGTTTATCTGATGATCCGTACTGCCCTGTTAAATATACGCAAGCGCCTTACTTCACCAAGAAATGTGGAGACGATCTACTACTACAGGGCACAGGGAAAAACAGAGATTGACTCCACTCTGGCTGCAGATACCACCGGCTTTGTTACAACTTATCTGTTTCTTTATATTATCGGCACATCTCTGATTACAGTTACTTCCAACTGTTCACTGACAGAGGCCATGTTTGAATTTGCTTCTGCCCTGGGCACGGTAGGACTGTCAATCGGACTTACCTCTCCTGCTACCGGGAATGCTACCCTGGTGGTGGAAATGCTTGGTATGATTCTTGGAAGACTTGAAATTTTTATTGTGTTGACCGGAATTTATTCTACAGGCGCTTTAATCAGGCAGAAGCTGATAAAGCCCAGAAAATCCAATTGACAATCGTGTGGCAGAACAATCCCGGGGCATATAGCACCCGGGATTGCTTGTACCATTTCTCTATTTGTAATTTCTAATCACTCCCAGATCCCAGTTAATCTTCTGATAAGGACCTGATAAGTTGTTTGTACCCTGGATAAGAAAATCAACACGATTAATATCATTGATCTCCATCTTCTGATTATATCCGGCACGGATGAATTCACCGTGAGATACATTGGTGGTCCACCTGTCAGCTTTATATTGTAAATTTCCTCTCCATGCCCATTTCTCAGCCACTTTGCTCCACGGACCTCCGGCGCTGCCTGACTGCCATAATTCATAATACCGGCCATCTTTTTGATCTTCAATTGTAAGATAGTATTTGCCATCTGCCAGAGACTTATAGACATTTGCACCTTCGAACGTGTCTGATATGGCTACGGATGGAGCTCCCCAGCCTGACGGGAAATTAGAAAGTGAAGTTCTTCGTACATATAATTTACCGGAACCATCACTTGGAGTATTATACATATAAGCATAGGAATTATCACAAATAACAAAATAATCCCACCCCATGTTTCCGGAAATACCAAAGGACTTAGGCCCTGACCAGGATTTTGGATCAGCAATATTCGTTGTTGTTGCGTATGCTGCTCCATGGGTTCCATCCTGATAAACCAGATACCATAGCTTCTTGGGTTCAAAGTAAAATACCTGAGGTGCACAAAAATAATTTTCTCCAATGGAACTCATATAGGTTCGTGCAGCATTTTTAAGACCTGAAATCGTAGAGGCTGATGTATAAAGCATCTGCCATCCACCGCCCTGATTGGCACCGGTATAAAATACATGATACTTTCCTCCATAATAAACAATGGTGGGATCCTTTGCGCCATAATAATCATAGGGTTTTGCTTGTCCATGAAAAATAACTCTCTCATCTGCATACCATGTTGGATTGGATACTGCTGTTGCACTTAATAGCTTCTTCATCATATACTCTCTCCCTTAATACATTTTTCTGCCCTTTTATCCCTGGTGATTTCCACTGGCTGTCCGACACAATTTCGCAAATCTTTGAATTATCGCCTCCCTTTATATGATATGCAAAGGATACAGGAAGTGCTCCTCCTGATTTTGCACCATTGTTTAAAATGTGATATGAATTTAAAAATGTGGTATACTCTACAATAAGCGTATTTTAAACAACATTTCGTTACATATTGACCTATTATAAGACAGGAGAAGAAAATGAAAATAAAACAAAAAAGTTTATTCCACTTTTTTTTACTGATTGCAGTTGTCTTTTTTATGAATGCAGTCCCGGTATATGCAGCAGAGGAGGCAATCCCATCAATCAATGTGGACGTTCAGTTAAAAAAAGATGGATCTGCCGTTATAACAGAAGTTTGGGATGTCCGCGGTGTATCTGACGGTACGGAATATTACAAAGCGTTGTACAACATGAAGGGAATGAGCGTTCATTCTCTTCTTGTATCAGACGAATCCGGGAAGCAATACAAAACTCTGGAAAACTGGGATACAAAGCGTTCCAGAGAAGAAAAAGCCGGTACCTGCGGCATATTAAAAACCTCTCAGGGATATGAACTTTGCTGGGGAATTGGAAACTATGGCGACCATCAATATACCATACAATATACACTGGAAGGACTGGTGAAAGACTACGGTGACTACGCCGGGTTTTACCATCAGTTTATATCAGAACTTTCAAGCGCTCCTGAATCAATTTCCATGAAAATCCGAATTCCGGATACACAATTAACCCAGGACAACTCCAGAATCTGGGCTTACGGTTTTACAGGCCAGGTGGAAATAGACCCGGACGGCAGTCTGGTCGCATATTCTTCAGAAGCATTGGGGAAAAATGATTATGGAAATGTGCTCTGCCGCTTTGACAGAAGCTTATTTCCCATGGCGAAAGCAGGCGGTATGTCGTTTGAAAAATTGCAGAAATCGGCTGATAATGATAAATCTGATCTGGCTAAGACGATCCTCTTTTCCATTTTAGGAGCGTCAGCAGCTGTCATTATTCCTGGTATCTTCTTTTATTCCAGATATAAGCTGGCAGACGGAACTGTTATGAGGCTTCCTGGAATGAAACATATAGATATCAACTGGACGATTCCCTTTGGAGGCAGTATTCCTGCCGTATACTCCGCTATGCATCTGCTGCGCCGGGGTACTGCCCTAGATGCGCTGGGCGCATATCTTATCCGCTGGCAGGAAGCAGGTTATATCCGCATGGAGAATGGGGAAAATGAGGACGGAAAAAAAATCAAAAAAGAAGAAGCGGTGGTATTGAGTCAAAATAAGCCTCATGGAACTGAAGCGGAGAATTCCCTGTATCAAATCTTAGCCAGTGAAGCTGACGAAAATGGAATTCTTCGGATTTCTGATATTGGAAAGCGTTCAGAAGAATTTCATAAGAAGCTCACTGCCTGGGAAAATGCAGTGAAACTGGAAGGCGACAATGAATTATTGCACTTAAATGCAGCCGACAAAGACATAAAAGGTACTCTTCGTTTCACTTCTTCTGGCTTTGAACAGGCAGTCAGAATACTTGGGTTTCAAAAATATTTAAAAGATATGGGTGGGCAGAAACAATACCAGACCTCCCAGGGAGCATTATGGGGTGATTATCTTGTCTTCGCCACCCTGTTTCATATGGGAGAACAGGTTCTTGAAAGTATGAAATCACTTGACCCAGTATATTTTAATTCCTTTGCAGGTCTGTACGGCTGCAATTCCTATAGTATGTTGTATTTAATAACTATGACAAACCATGTTTCCAGTGCTGCATCCCCCAGTGCAAACATGGCTGGAACCGGAGGCGGTGTCAGTTCTATGGGCGGCGGCGGTTTTTCCGGGGGAGGCGGCGGCGGAAGCCGTTAACAAAAGTTTAAATAAAAGATACCGTCAGGACCTGTTAATCCCTGGCGGTATCTCACTATCATGATTCTTTTTTGACCGGCAGCCATATCTGGAATTTGAAATCTTCGGCACCTCGGTTGCCCTCATTAGGAAAGCATTCCATATCCACAGATTCTGCATATTGATATCCTGAAGCAGGAAGCCACTCACTGAAAATACTTTTCCATGCAGCCTCCAATGTTTTACTCACCGGACCTTCCAGTTCAAAAACAGCCCAGGTTGATTCACCTATGACAAAACTTTCCATTCCTTCCGGCGGCTCCTGATCAGTGATACATGCTATGGTATAATCCACGTTTTCCTCACTTAACACCTGAATAAAACCGTGAACACCCTTTGGCGTACCATTGGATAAATGGATTAACTCTTCGTAAGTTCCATCTACAAAAACTTCCCTCCAAAATTTGTCCACAGCACCCGGATCATCCTCAGGTGCGTGAAAATGTCTTTTCATTCCTACAATTCTAAACCCTTCCTTTTTCTCAATCCTGTAATTCATCTCGGCATCTCCTTTAATAGAAATATGAAAGGTTATACGAGGATAAGCTTTTAAAGACTTCCCGTCACTGCGTGCCACAGAGGGAATCACTCCATGAATCGCCTGAAATGCGCGGGAGAAAGAATCGGGGGATTCATAACCATATTTAACAGCCAGGTCTATTACTTTTACATTGCTGTTTAGCAATTCAAAAGCAGCTAATGACATTCGCCGGCGCCGGATATAGTCTGACAAGCGTATATCTGCGATATAGGAAAACATCCGTTGAAAACAGCTGATGGAACAGCAAGCCAGCTTTGCTACCGTGGAGTAATCAATCTCTCCATCCAAATTGCCTTCAATATAGTCAAGTGCATGATTCATATCTTTTAAATAGTCCATCCTGCCTCCTTTCTGTGCCCAGTATAACAGGATTGAAATAATAAGACCCGATAAAGTAAATTGGTTTTTATCGGGTCTTATATTTACTCTTCCACCTGTTCTGATTTGACCAGGGGCTCTTCTTTTGGAGTAACAGCAGACGGCTCATTCATATGCTGCAGGGATACGCCAAGTTTATCCAAAGTAATAAATTTCAGCAGTGTATCCATTACAGTTCCGGTTCCGCCAGCACCGCTCCCATTTTCTCCGCTCCCCATCTGCACAACTGTTTTCGGAACGATATCAACAGTCGCATTTTTAACAGCATCAGCCAGCTTATCCGTAATCTCCTGAATCACCCGGTATTCAGCTCCGCCATAAGCTTTTACCTGTGCCTCAATGGCCTGGGCTTTGGCTAATCCCACATTGGATTCCTTGGAAGCTTCCGCCTCGCCTTCCAGCTTGATTTTAGATGCATTGGCTTTGGCAAGAGCAATGATCTGATTGGACTCCTGCTCTGCACGGCTTGCAAGAGCTGCACCATTGTTTCCTTCAATCTCAATCTGAATCTTGGATTTGGTCAGGAAACTTTGCTGTTCTGCTACTGCCTGGGCTTCACGCAGGGATTTCTCACTTTCTGCCGCAGACTGCTGTTTTTGGTAGGTGACCTTTTTTTCCTCTGCAATCTGACGTTCCCGAAGCTGCATGAGAATATTCTCAATCTGAGTATCGGCTACTGTGGTTTTCGGTGTACCGATCAAAACTTCCTCAAGCTGAAGATTATATTTTTCAAACTTCTCTTTCATTTCAAGAACAGCCCGTTCACGAATGGCACTTCGTTCCTGAATCAGTTCGATGAGTGTCTTCGTCTGCGCCACATCTTTGAAATATGCACTGACCAGCGGATCTAGAGACTGGTTTACCAGCATCCCAATATCACCAAACCGCTGAATAACCCATGGTGCCTGCTTGTAGTCTATATGCATGACGACGGACAATGGAAGGGAAGGCTCAAAGGCATCCTTGGTGATAATATCCACTTCCGTAAGATTTTCATCATACTTATGGTCGCCGGTTTCGGTTTTGTTCCACTTTAAGATGATATTGGTGGTGGGAACAAGTACAACTTTGCCCGCATCGGTATTGAACGCATATTTTCCTGGCATCAGAGGTTTTTCCAGTACGCCCTTGGAACCTACGCTGACCAGTTCTCCGTGCTTATAGTTTTCTCCCGAGGTATCCACTCCCTCACTTCCAAAGAAAGAAACCACAACACCTACAAAACCAATGGGAACCACTGTTTTGGGGCGGAATTCAACGGTGGCAAAAAGACGATTGATATAATAAGTACCATCTGTCAAAATCTGGATCTGTTTTCCCCGCCTTCCGCCAAGCTCCAGAAACTTCTCCGGATCCTGAAAACTGGCATGGTCTTCTCCCACATCCGGAGCGATGATCTCTCCCTGGGAAATAGGGGTTCCATCATGCACTGTAACAATTCCCATCATGTCACTGGACTCACTGCCCCCTCTGCCCATAATTACCACGGGTGAGAAGCCTTCTCTTTCAGCCAGGGTTTTCTGCATGCTGACCAATTCGTTACGCTCCTGCTTTAAATTGCTGGAAATGGATTTGATTGCGCTGGGCGTAATTACAATGAATTGTGCCAGATTGATGGCGTAGGTACCCTCTCTTAAGATTCCCCTCTGTGGTCCACGCTGTCCGCCATTTTTTAAGAATCCGGAAACATCCTGAAAATTGTTGGCTTCAGGCACAATCCGTCCCAGAGTCTGCACTGGGGATAGAGGGGCGCCGTCACGGGCAAATAAATAGGCAATCTGCCCCTGGGGAATGGTAATGAGCGGATATTTATGTATCTTGTACATCAGTACGGATTTGAAATGGATACCTCCCCTCAAAAGTCCAGGAGCATACCCGGCTTCTCCGTTTAAGGCAATAATGGAATCCTTCAGTGATCCCTTAAGACTCCACCACTTTTCTACCACTGCTACCTCGTTTGAGTTGATCACTCTTAATCCAAGTATCTTGAAAATAAACAGGTAAAGCAACACAATTGTTCCTACTGAAATTCCCGCCAATGTCAGCCATTCTTCCATGAGTAATTCCTCCTGTCAGCTATTATTGAGACTTTGCTCTCCATGATTAATGCCTCTTTTCTTCTGATTTTGAAAATCAGACCTGCTATGTAACTGTTATTCCATGAAATAAAAAAAATTCCTGATTGCAACTGTTCACTGCAGGTTTGTAACAAATGCCA
This sequence comes from Lacrimispora struthionigena, assembly GCF_048627165.1. Classification (NCBI taxonomy): domain Bacteria; kingdom Bacillati; phylum Bacillota; class Clostridia; order Lachnospirales; family Lachnospiraceae; genus Lacrimispora; species Lacrimispora struthionigena. The sequence continues at coordinate 1,320,149 of NZ_JBMBWP010000001.1, read as the reverse complement.
AATTCTCTAAATATCATCAATGTACATTTACACTATTAATTGCCTGGTAATCGTAACAATATAAATATTTAAAGCCTTAGAAAAGTCGGCCTGCGATTGCGGGAGCAAGGGGGAATTGTTTTTAGTTTAACATATTTTTTTGCAATCTGAAAGAAGACTTTTATTATTTTAATAAGAAATACTACTCGCTTACAGTCACGGTCACCGTCCCCGCCGCGCCATCCACCGTTATCATTTGTCCGCTCTGGATCGTTCGTGTCGCGTTTTGGGCAGCCATGACTGCGGGGATTCCATATTCCCTGGCAACAATGCTTGAATGGCTGAGCGGACCGCCAATATCCGTTACAATGGCACTTGCCAAAGAAAATAATGGTGTCCATGCCGGAGTCGTGGTTACGGCAATTAACACGCTTCCAGGCTTAAAGCTTTCAAAATCTGCAGGGCTGTGTACGACACAGGCTGGTGCTGTAACAACGCCGGTGCTGGTGCCTATTCCCTTCAATATAATTATCCCATCTTTTTGGTACTGTGGCACATGGTACAAAGTCTTTTCATTCTTCTCCGGCAATCTGGAGGGAGGTACATAACCCTGGAATATTTTGAATTCTGCCTTTCTGGCAGGTATTGCCCCTCTCAAATCCGATAAAAGCATATTTTTATCCAACTGAATTACCAGTGAATCTAACTCTGATTTTGTGAGCCAGTATATATCATCCATATGTAGAATGGCTCCGCCTCGTATAAGGCGTTCTGAAATCTCCCTGAACATACTTCGAATCAGCGGATGCCCCAAACCCATCAGATATATAGCATCTTCACGCATGGGAGCCGTTTCCTGCGCCCAGTTAAGCAGCTTTAAAAATAGTGCTTTGGGGGGACCATCAATCAGCTTTAATGTGGCATCTTCTGCCTGTTTCCTATATTTTTCATATATTGACTGGCGCAAAAAGGGGCTATCCCCGTTCCCATCCATAAATGATTTTATGGATTCCAGCGTTGGAGTAAGCATTTCCTGTGGTGTTGGATAGGAAAAATCAAATTCATAAGCGGTGCGGCCAAACTCTTTGAAATACAGATTGATTCGGTTTTTCCATTCCACCCACACTTCCTCAGTGACTCCTGCTGGTGCAGCTGGAGATATGGTATCTCTCTCTATATTTATTGTGGAATTGTTTTGCAGATAATGATTAAGGGAGTTATTTTTCTTTGCCCATTCCGAGATCTTCCATAGACTCTTTTCCGATTGCAGAGAAATGGTATCAAAACCAAGCAGGAATACAGAAGTATTTGTTATACCGGCACGGCAAACTGTTCCAGTAAATAATTTTTTAAATAATGCTTCGCTGAGGGAAGCTGCGGGCAGAGTAAGCTGGATTTTTGTAAAATAAGTACATGCCGCGAAAAATACAGTCTGAATTCCCTCCATCAATTGATGGGCGGTCAGCGTATGCAAAGGTTTTTTTCCCCATTCGTTTACCACTGATTCAAATTCTTTCCGCGCTGCTTTCCAGCGAGGGATACTGTTGGTCAGTGTCTTTCGCAGGGCGCGGGGAGAAAGTGATTTTGCAGCAATAAGAAGGGGCTTTGATTTTGCAGATAGATAGACATATCCATTAATCACCGTATATGCCCCGTTCTGGGGCAGCAGTTTTTTTGCACTCTTCTCAAACATATCAGCCCATAAAAGTGCCGATGCACGGTTAATGATTTCAAGTCCAAGCGTGGCAAATAAAGGTGTGACAGGATTTGGCAGATGTTCTGCCAGACTGCCCTTTGTGTATATCACATCTTTTTCCGGCAGCACCCACTCCGGTGGCAGGACCGTAATCGGACGAGCCTGGACAATATATAAATTGTTCTTTTCCATTGCCCACTCTACATCCATAGGCATTTTATAATACGTTTCAATTTTCTTTCCAAGCTTTGCCAACCGCATAACCTGGTCCCCGGTCAGTGTATGTTTTTTCCTTAACTTCGCAGGAGTTGGAATTTCTTCCGTACCGTTTGAGGTGCGAACCGTCATGATCTCTTTATCTGCTGCCTTATATGAAACAATTCGTCCGTTATTCTTATCCACAATAATGGTATCTGGTGTCACTAAACTGGATACCACTGCTTCACCGAGCCCCCAGGCCGCATTAATAACCATCTCTCCCCGCTTGCCATTAATCGGATTTTGAGTAAACATAACGCCTGCACCATTGGAAAACACAAGTTTTTGCACTACCACAGCAATTGAAACCTGCTCCTGTTTTATATGATTCTTCATGCGGTAAGCAATCGCGCGGGCTGTCCACAGAGAAGCCCAGCACCGCTTTACAGCATCAAGGACCTGGTACTCTCCCAGTATATTAAGATAGGTATCCTGCTGTCCTGCAAAAGAAGCCTCCGGCAGATCTTCGGCTGTTGCAGAAGAACGGACAGCAACTGGAATGCTTCCTAATTCCGCATAAGCCAAAAGAATCGCTGTTGCAACTTCTTCTGGCATTTTTCCTTTATGAAAAAGCATTCCAATCTGGGCAGATGCAACTTCCAGCTGGGTGGAATCAGTAAAATGAACTTCCTCCAATAATTGATTTATGTAAGGCTGTATATGGTTGATTTCAACAAAGAGCCGGTAAGAAGCTGTTGTTACATGAAAAGCATCTGGTACAGAAATTCCCGCCGTCAGAAGTTTTGATAAAGACATACCTTTTCCACCAACCATTTCAATAGTCGCTTTCGTTTGCGCAAGGGGCAGTGTATATTCAATCATAGTCCTTCCCCCCATTCATGATTCCGTGGAGAAATATACTCATTGTTTCATTAAGCATTTCCTCCATGCTGCCAGACGGCCGGGATGTATAAACAATTGCTATAACGGAATTTAGCAGCAAACGTGTCATAAGGGCGGCATCAGTCCTGCGGAAAACGCCTGCAGCCACTCCATTTTCGATCACTGATTGAATACTATCCTGATATTTATAACGTGCGGCTTTCAGTCTTATTCGATAACTTTCTTCTAAATAGTCAGATTCCGCATTTAACCACATCAGCACAGATCGATACTGTTTTGGAACGTTCAGATGATTCTGCATGATTTTTCTAAGGCACTGCTCTGGAGAGGATTCTTCAGAAATAATTTTGTGTATAATTTGTATGTTCTCTTCTATTACCTTCTCAAATGCATATACAACGATCTCGTCTTTGGTTTTGAAATAATCATACAAACTGGACTTTCCCATGTTTGCTAAAACCGCAATTTCCCGCATCGATGTTTTCTGAAATCCATTTTCAGCTATGAGCCGCAAGGCAACACCGATAATTTCTTCCCTACGTGCTTCCTGCTGTTGGGGTGAAAGCATAATTCCTTTTGGCATGTGATAATACCTCCTTGTAACGACCATCGGTCGCTTCTTATACATTTATTATATAGCGACTATTGGTCGCTTGTAAAGATAATTTTATTTATTTTAGAAGAAATTAAAAAAGAAGATTTCAGCGGACAATGATTTTCCGTTAAAATCTTCTTGCTTTTCTATTAATTCTTAATTTTTAACAACTGAAGGAAATTATCTGCTAAATAGTTTAACTTGTCCCTGCTTGTTGATGTCCTGGTATATACCCGGATACCAAGTAATGTACAATGCAGAATTTCTCCCAATGCCTCCGCACTTAAACCGCATGAGAATTCGCCGGACTCCTGTCCTTTTCGGACTAAATCTCCCATAAGCTTTTCTGATCGGGCGAATACGGCTTCTATCTTTTCTTCTACCTCTTTATCCCTAAGAGCCAGTTCAGTGGCAGCGTTTACGATAAAACACCCCCATGGTCTCTCATTTGTGCCATTAATCATGATATCAAATATACTTTTAATACCCTCATTTGCAGTATCTGCCTGTGATATCACAGTTTTTAATCTCTCAGAGATACTGACACTATAGTAATCGATAGCCTTTAGATACAGCGCATGCTTATCCCCAAACGTGTCATACAGACTTTTTCGATGAATCCCCATGTACTCTACCAGATCGCTCATAGAAGTTTTTTCATATCCCTGTTTCCAAAACAATTCCATCGCTTTCTGGAGAACAGCTTCTTCTTCAAATTCCTTGTTTCGCCCCATCTGATCACCTCCCAATATTTATATGGTATCTTTTATTGAACCGGCGGCTTCCTGTCTATTCCTGATAAAATGTAACAGATACCGGCTGTCTTTCAGTAAAACGTTTGTAGCTGTACTTGGGATAGCCTACCATGACACAACCTGTAATCTGTTTTTCTTCCGGGATATTTAGTAGCTTAAGCATAGGGGAACCTTCACTTCGTGCACAAATTTCCAATAATCCAGCCCAACAAGATCCCAGATCCAGAGATGGAGCAAATAATTCAAGATAAGTTAAAGAGAAAATGGAGTTTTCTCTGCCATGAGAAAAGTTTTTATCCGCTAATGCCAGTATGATACTGGGCGCGCTTCTTAATATTGTATCTACCTTATTTTCTCTGTATCCCTTTGTAATTCCATTCAGTATTTTACCATAGATTTCATGATTTTCAACCCAGTTCACATATTCTTCTACTACTGCTTCAATCTTTTCCTTATCGTCTACAATTAAGTATGAAATTCCTTGTGTATTACTGGCAGTGGGAGCTAAATTGGCCACCTCAACCAGCTGAAGCAGCTTTTCTCTTTCCACTGGTTTATTTTTATAGGAACGTATGGAACGACGTGTGCGGATAAAATTCTTAGCTTCCTGTGGGCTTAATTTTGGCATATCTCCAATTGCACTTTGTTGTGCAAGGGGTGATTTCACGTTGTCCATGGCTTCCTTTGGACAAATGGCAACACAATGACCACAGGCAATGCAGCCTTCCGGGTTCACCTCTACCGGACCAGATGACTCCATTTTTATAATTGCTTTTGGACATTCCTCCGCACATAACCCGCATTTAATACAGCTTTCTTCATTTACAGTTATTAGACCCATTTTAATCTGCTCCTTATGATATATTTTACGGTTTCAAATTGTAGAACGATCGTTCTTAATTCGTCCTAAGTATATCTTTTCTAGAATGATTAGTCAAGTATTATTTTACCCATGTCCGGTTTTCAACTGCATTCCCATGTCCGAAATAAATCATGAGCCTGCCCATATTGGATATTTTCTTTGCACTCTTTTGCATTTGTTCATAATTTTCATACAATAACGAAATTCCTGGTGTAAAAAAATTCATTAATGCATCACCAGCCAATAGACTTTGGTCACTTAGCCTAATTCCAATGGATCCCTGAGTATGTCCGGGCAATTCGATTATCTCTCCATCGATCCCATATTTCAGCAGTTGATCCCCCTCCTTTAGCATAACGTCTGGCATAAAAGTTGGAATTTTTGCGTATTTTGCACTCATAACTGAGAATAAGCTTATTATATTGCCTGGAAATCCTGTTGATTTCATTACACGGCATAAATTATTCTTTATTAGCGCTACATCTTTTTCGTGCATGGCGATAGGAACCTGCAGTTGTTTTGCAAGATATGCTGCGTTTTGTATATGATCAATGTGACCATGGGTAAGTACGATAAGTGTTACGTTTTTTCCTTCGCACGCATTTAATATTTTTTGTTCATTTCCCTTTAATCCCGTATCTACAAGGATTGATGAATCATTTTCTGAAACAAGATAACAATTTGATCCTGCTTTAATTTTTACAATATGATACATATATGTTTGCTCCCTTCACCCCAACTGCAAAACCAATTTTTTTATTATGGTAAGATTAATTATACATGTGATATGATGTTTTTATCAATGATACATTTTAATCAAAAACTGAGAAAGGATATGCTTATGCAAAAATATATTGCGTTGTTACGTGGTATTAACGTTGGCGGTAAAAATAAAATATCAATGCCAGAATTAAAAAAAATGTTTGAAGATTGTGGATATGGGGATGTTATCACCTATATCAACAGTGGAAATGTCATTTTCTCCAGTGAAAAGGAAGATAAAGAAGAATTTAAAAAGATCTGTGAATCTGCAATTGCGAACCAATTTAGTTTAAACATTATTGTTACAGTCATATCAGCCAAAGATTTATCCGCTGCCCTTTGCAATGCACCTGCCTGGTGGGATCACGATGAACAATCAAAGCATAATGCAATTTTTGTTATACCGCCTGCCACTGCAGCGGAGATTATCCAAGAGGTTGGCATTGCCAAAGAGGAATATGAACAGGTGGGTTATTACGGACAGGTAATATTCTGGTCAGCACCCATAAAAACATTTTCTAAAACAAGGTGGTCGAAGATCGTGGGGAAGTCAGCATATAATAGTGTCACAATCAGAAATGCAAACACTGCTAAAAAGCTATTACAGCTTACGGGTATGTAAGTATATGATAACCATCTCGATTTTCTTTACAAATAAACTTTCTTCTGATAATTGTGATATATTATTAATTGTTCAAGTTTTTAAACAGTTTGGAGGTGTCATGTGAAAGATACGTTGGAGGATATTGAACGATTAGAGGCCGAGTTTCAATCCTGTCAAACGATATTAACTGCTTTTGGGGATGAAATGCGGCAGCATATCCTTTGTATTATGTTAAAAAACGAGTGTTCCGGAAGCCGTGTTATAGAGATCGCGCAAAAAACAAATCTGTCCAGACCCGCGGTTTCACATCATATGCAGATTCTAAAAAATTCAGGTATCGTAAAATCAAGGAAAGAAGGGACCTGCATCTATTACTATCTTGATCCTGATGATAATACACTGGGGAGTCTGATTACTTTATTTTCAGATATTAAAAAAATTATGGAAGACGTGCCGGATCGGAGTGGTGAATTAATATGATACTTTATTTTACAGGAACAGGAAATAGTTTTTATATAGCAAAGAAATTATCAGCAGCATTACAGGATGAATTATTGTGCATAAATGACAGAATTAAGAAAAATGACAATACACCGGTAGAATCACATAAACCACTTGTGTTTGTCTTACCAACCTATGCGTGGAGAATTCCTAAAGTTGTTGAAGAATGGATTAACCGAACGGAGTTTTCACCAAATGCAGATGCTTATTTTGTCATGAATTGTGGCAGCGACATTGGAAATGCGGAAAAGTATCTCATAAGACTATGTCAAACCAAGACGTTCTCTTTTAAGGGTGTAAAGGAAATCATTATGCCAGAAAATTACATTGCTCTTTACGATGCGCCAGAAGCCCCAGAGGCAAAACGTATCATTCAGCATGCTGAGCCAGCCATTGAGGATTGTGTGAATGTAATTTTACATAATTCTATCTTTGAGAAACCAACCCCATCTGCTGCTGACAGGATTAAGAGTTCCATTACCAATCCTGTGTTTTACCGTTTTGTAGTAAAAGCGGATAAATTTAAAGCAGATGAGAAATGTATTGGTTGCGGCAAGTGCAAGGCAGTATGCCCTTTGAACAATATTGAATTAAAAGAAAATAAGCCTGTCTGGGGTAACAATTGCACGCACTGCATGGCTTGTATCTGTAAATGTCCGGTTGAAGCCATTGAATATGGTAAAAACAGCACAGGGAAACCACGTTATCAATGTCCTTTATAAAAATCAGAATAGTAAAAACAGACATTTTCTAAATGAAATACCATGTCAGGTAGATTTTCATTATAGAAAACGTCTGTTTTTTAATTGTGATTCTTTAGCAGCACACGATCTCTTTTATTATCAAGTCATCGCCCTCTAAAATTTCCATATCACTGCTACCGCAGTCAGGACAGGATAAATCACTGTAAACGGCATTGAATACTCTGCCGCACCCTTTGCACTTTACAATACCTGGAATGACAATAAGCTCCAGCTCTGTTTTTTCCATAAAGGTCTTATAGGAAGCAGCAGGCCAGCTCTGCTCCAAATATCTGGGAACAATACCGGAAAGCTCGCCTACCTCAATGACAAGTTTACTGACCTCCGTCACGTTCTGCTCTTTTACGATACGCTCAATGGTATGTACCATTGAGTTTAGTACACCAAGCTCATGCATCTTACCTCTCCTCTTCTGTTCAGCTTCTGTTGACGACGCTTTCTTTGAGAGTTGTGGCAGCAATCTTTCCAGTACGTACAATTGCATTTGTTGCGATCTTGACAGGAAGTTTTTCATAGGTATTGGGAACTGTATCATAAGTCCGTTCCAGACTGATTGCATCAAATTTACATTTGGTGGTACATAAGCCGCATCCAATACACTTGTAGCTGTCTATTTCTACCGTTCCGCATCCAAGGCAGCGTTCCGTCTCTTTCTTTAACTGCTCCTCTGTAAAGGTCATTCGTTCATCCTGGAATGTACCTTTTTTCTCAGGAGAATGGCCCGGTCTCTGGCGGGGTGTCATATCAAAATCCTGTATCCCGATTGCAATGTTATTCTTGTCAAATGCGTGATATTCACGGCGGTCACGACCAAATACAAGAGACTGACCAGGCTGTACATAACGGTGAATGGAAATGGCACCTTCTTTTCCCGATGCAATGGCATGAATTGCAAATTTAGGACCGGTGAAGCAGTCTCCGCCTACAAAAACGTCAGGCTCTGCTGTCTGTAATGTGAGGCTGTCAGCGTATGCATTCCCGCCTCGTCCCAGTTCCACACTGCTGCCGGAAAGAAGTCCGCCCCATTCTATGGACTGACCGACAGAAAGCAGGACTGAATCAGCTTTTACAATGATCGTATCGTTTTCATCATACTTAGGGGCAAAACGGTGGTCTGCATCAAAGACACTGGTGCACCGTTTCAATTCCACTCCGGTTACCTTACCATCTTCCGTCAGAATACGCTTAGGTCCCCAGCCATTGTGGAAGGATACGCTGTCTTCTTTCGCCTCTTCAATTTCCTCTGGTAATGCCGGCATTTCACCAGGACTTTCCAGACAGTAAAGATGAATCTCTTCTGCACCCTGTCTTTTTGCAGTACGGGCCACATCAATGGCTACATTTCCACCACCGATCACAACTACGTTGCCGGATAATTCTGACTTTCTTCCAAGATTCACATCGCGAAGGAAATCAACACCAGAAATAACACCCTGGCCATCTTCCCCCTCAATACCAAGACGTCTGCCGCCTTGTGCTCCGATTGCCAGATAAAATGCTTCATATCCTTCTTCACGAAGCTGATTCAGGGTAATATCTTTTCCAACTTCAACTCCCGTTTTGAAGGAAACACCCATTTCCCGCAAGACATCAATTTCAGCATTAAGAACCTCTTTTTCCAGGCGGAACGAAGGAATACCAAGGGTTAACATACCGCCCAGTTTTTCTTCTTTTTCAAATACAGTTACCTTGTATCCGTCAATTGCCAGGTAATAAGCACAGGAAAGTCCGGAAGGACCAGAACCAACCACAGCGATTTTATTGCCCAGATTATAACGCATGGGCGGTATATAGCGAACCGATTCATCCAGTTCTTTATCCGCAATAAATTTTTTAATTTCATCAATGGAAACCGGTTCATCAATGTCTCCGCGGGTACATTCACTTTCGCATCCATGGGGACAGATCCGTCCGCAGACAGCAGGGAACGGGTTTTCTTTCTTTATCAGTTCCAATGCTTCCCGGTAACGTCCGGAAGCGGCAAGCTTTATGTATCCCTGTACGGAAATATGTGCCGGACAGGCTGTTTTACATGGAGAGGTACCTTCTTTAGAAACGTCTTTCCGGTTCTCCCGGTAATCCACATTCCAGTTGCTCTCTTTCCAGATATGGTCGCGGGCAGTCGGTTCTGCCTTTATGGAGACAGGTGTTTTGGAGCAAAGCTTTTGTCCAAGTGTTAACGCATTCACGGGGCAGTTCTCCACACACTGTCCGCAGGCCACACAATTTTCCTTCTTAACCCTGGCGGTAAAATTGGAACGTATGGAATCCGGAGTATTAAAAAGAGTTGCAAGACGCAGAGAAAAACATGCGCAGCCACAGCAGTTACAGATTGCCGCTGATTCACCCAGTCCGTCGGTATGGGGCATTTCATGCATCAGGCCGTTATTTTCTGCGAATTTAATAATTTCCTTTGCTTCTTCCCGGGTAATCTGACGGCCTCTGCCTGTCTTGATATAATATTCAGCACCTTCTCCCATCTGAATGCAGATATCTTTTTCCAGGTGACCGCAGCCCTCCTCAATCACACGGCGTGACTGGCGACAGGAGCAGTCAGATACGGAAAATGTATCATACTTATCCAGATAGTAGGAAAGATGTTCCCATGGTTTTGTGCCTTTAATATCCTTGATGGCTTCTTCCACAGGAATTACTCGCATCATTGCCATTCCCTGAGGGAATTTGGCAGCCATGGGTGCAAGACGAAGCCTGGTATATTCTTCAAACGCTTTTCCAATTTCCGGATGTTCGTTTAACTGTTCCCGGTTATTTACCATCATCTCCAACATGCCGGGAGCAAAGATATTTACGAAATAGCGGTCTTTCTGATCTTCCTTATCTTTCCATACTTTGGCAACACCGGTGTAAGCCAGCTGATCTAAAAGGGCCATTGTTTCATTCTTACTTTTTCCGGAACGTTTTGCTATGTACTCGAAGGTACGGGGTTTGCGCAGTCCGATAATCATGGCAATATCAGCCATGTCATCGGTTACAACACAGTCCAGTGAATAGTATTCGGGAGAATTTTCATCAATCTTGTTCATGACTCCTGCAATACCGCCCACCATTTTAGCAAGCTTTACTATTTTCGGTCTTAATTCACTCATAATTCCCTTTCCCGCGCTTATGTCGCGCATTCGAAGTTTTTTATCTATCTTATTTGTTATTCACACCAGGATTTTACCGCATTATGAAGCCAGTCGGTCCACTCCTTTATTCCTTCCTCTTTCAGTGCGCTGATGGGAATAATAATCGCATTCGGATTACGCAGGCGGATATTCTCTTTGCATTTTTCCAGATCAAAATTAAAATACGGCAATACATCCATCTTATTGATCAGTACCACATCGCAGATGGAAAACATGAGAGGATATTTTAATGGCTTATCATCTCCTTCCGGTACCGAAAGGATCATTGCATTCTTTACTGCGCCGGTATCAAATTCAGCCGGGCATACCAGGTTGCCCACATTCTCTAAAATTACAAGGTCAAGACCGTCAGGATCAAGGCCCTCCAGTCCCTGGCGGGTCATTTGTGCATCCAGATGACACATCCCTCCTGTATGAAGCTGAATGGCTTTTGCACCAGTCTGTGATATGGTCCGGGCATCTACGTCAGAATCAATATCTGCTTCCATAACACCAATCTTTAAGTCGTCCTTTAACCCATTAATGGTACGAACCAGAGTGGTTGTCTTACCTGCGCCGGGACTGGACATCAGATTAAGAAGAAATACCTTTTTCTCTTTTAATTCCTCACGAAGCTTTTCAGCCTGTAAGTTGTTGTCAGCAAAGACACTAGTTTTTATTTCCAGAACTTTAAAATCTTTCACGTGCCGCGCTCCCTTCTTTTTATTCACTCCTCTGCCATCCTTTTAGCCAAAAGGTGCATGGTGGTTTCTTATAAGTATACTGGTTCAGTCATAACAATATTATTATAAAATATTCTCAGTGTACTGGCAATAATGCAAAAAATAACTGTGATAATCACATATAAATTTGTTGAATTTTAGTAAGAATGTATGATAAAATAGGTTCAATCTCTGGTATGACCAGAGCCAGAATAAGGGGGAGAATATGGAATTTCAGAAACTGAGTGCTTTAAGCTTAAAAGAAATGTTTATTCATCAGATCCGTGATTTGATTTTATCCGGACAAATGCCAGTTGGAAGCCGACTGCCTTCGGAAAGGGAAATTGCAAGGCAGATGCAGGTGAGCCGTGCGGTTGTTAACAGCGGATTTTCTGAACTTGAAAAACAGGGCTTTTTAGAAGTCCATCCAAGGCAGGGTGTTTTTGTTGCAGATTACGGGAAGAACGGTAATATCAATACCTTGAATGCCATTATGGAATATCACGGAGATACCCTTGGTCAGGGTGATATATACTCAATTATTGAAGTGCGGCGGGCATTGGAACATCTGGCAACTGATTCAATTGTAAAAAATTCATCAAATGAAGATATTCTGGGTCTGGAAGGGTTGCTGGAAGAGGTTGCTGCTGCAAAAACTATTGATGATACGGTTCTTGCCACCTTTTCTTTTCATCACAAACTTTCGGTTATCAGCGGGAACAGTATTATTCCTTTGATTTACATATCCTTTAAACCTGTTGTGACACAGCTTTGGAAACGTTTTTGTATGAAATACGGAAAAGAAGCGCTCTATGACAGCGTACTTTGTTTGTATAAATGTATGAAAGAACGAGATGCTTTAGCCGCGAGGAGGTGCACAGACAAACAGCTGAATGAAGCACTGGAAGGCGGGCATCAGATTTTTTAATCGACTCATCAAAAGGCAGGACCGTTGCCGGTTGCCTGCCTTAAATTCTTTACTAAACTGTGTTATTGTTAAAACTGTCAACAATTACAACGATAATGTTATTGCTAAAGTTATCACTGAAGTTATCACTGAAGTTATTGCTAAAGTTATTATTTAAATTATCGATTATATTATCGTTTAAATTATCGATTATATTATCGTTGAAATTATCGTTGAAATTATCATTAAAGTTATCGTTGAAGTTATTATTAAAGTCATCATCAGATTCTGATGAATACCTGCAACCAGGCCTGCGCCCCCTATCGGAACCATTCTGTGAAGCTTCTCTGAATCGGCGTTCACACCATTCACGATTTTCATCACGATCAGACTCGAAACTACGTCTACAACATGCACATCTACAGCAACACATATAAATCACTCCTTTCTAAGTAGGATACACTATATTTTATGCTGGAGTTAGACAAGTCGTGATTATCCATACTTTACCGATATTATTCCCCCATTGTTCAGCCCGTTTTCATTGGCATTTAGCACCTTCATACACTTGTATACCCCCCCTTAACTTTCACTAAAAAAGAACACAAGGCTTTTATTCCCTGTGCTCATATGGTTTCTTAAATTGTCTGAAACAGTCAATCCATTCATGCTTTAACATATGTTGTTCTGGATGCTGCACTTTTACGAAAACGTTCCGTTGGCTTTTTATCAAAATACCCACAGAGAAGAACTCCTGCCAATTTTTCATCAGGTTTCAGTTCAAGACTTTTACTGATTTGAGGAGCGTACATATAGGATTGTGTTTTCCATACAACACCAATCTCCTTTTCCCAGGCTGCTAATTGAAAATTCTGAATCAATGCACTCACTGATGCAGAAACCTCATCCATAATCTTCTGATTGCGGTCCAGTTTTCCCACCACTGCAATGGCGACAGGAACCGTACGAAGATACGTTTTAAGCTTCTCTCCATATTCTTTTCTTTCCGGCAGAGAAAGTGCCTGAAGAATCATATCTATTAACCGCTCCATTCCATTTTCTGAAAAAACAATAAACCTCCACGGCTCAGGTATCCCATGATATGGCGCCCAGACAGAAGTTTCCAACAGCTCTGTTATGGTATCAAGAGATACTTTTTTATCATTGAATTCACGAATGGTACACCGTTCACGAATTATTTCACTTACAGTCATAAAGCAAAACCTCCTTCAATCAGTTTTTTCCGGCATCCTGTACGGCACACATAGCAGTATGCCATCACGGGGATCCTTAAGAATTTCAGCATCAACGCCAAAGATATCCTTAAGCATTTGTTTGTTCATAATATCCTTTGGCGTCCCAACACACATTGGTGTCCCATGCCTGATTGCAATGATATTATGTGCATAGCGCGTCGCCTGATTTAAATCATGAACCACCATTACAATTGTTCTATGCTGCTCCTGGTTTAATTTTTTAAGGAGTTCAAGTACATCCAGCTGATGAGACATATCCAAAAATGTGGTGGGTTCGTCCAGGAATAGTATCTCCGTCTGCTGGGCAAGAGCCATGGCAATCCATACCCTCTGCCGTTGCCCACCGGAGAGTTCATCGACAAAACGGCTTTCCAGCTCTAAGGTATTCGTAGTTTTCATCGCCCAGGTGATTATTTCCCGGTCCTCATCTGTTATATTTTTAAAACCTGTCTTGTGGGGGAAACGCCCGAAGCTTACCAGATCAAATACTGTCAATCCCTCCGGAGCCATAGGGTTTTGCGGCAGGAAGGCTAATTTCTTAGACACTTCCTTAACGGATTGGGTTTGAATTGATTTTCCATCTAAAAGCACCTGCCCGCTTTGGGGGGATAATAGTCTGGCAATGGTACGCAGGATTGTTGATTTTCCTGACCCATTGGCGCCGACCAGCGCAGTAATTTTTCCCGTCGGGATCTGCACATTGAGGTTTTCGACTACCACTGTTTTATCATAGGAAATGCAGAGCTGCTCCGTCTTAATTCTATATTCGTTCACGCTTTTAACCTCCTGTATTTATGCAATTACTTTAACTCCCCTCTCTCTTTGCTGTTCGCAGCAGAAGATAAAGAAAGTAAGGAGCCCCTATTACAGAGACTACAATTCCGGTTGGCATTTCGGAAGGGAGAAACATACTTCTTCCGATGGTATCGGCTATAAGAACCAGCAAGCCACCCACCAGTGCCGTAACCGGCAGAAGACGTTTGTGAACAGCCCCCACCAGTCTGCGTGATATATGAGTACTGAGCAATCCAACAAAACCTATATTACCGCCTGCCGCCACACAGGATCCGGCGAGAATTACAGAAAAGAGTATTGCAATCCCCTGCCGCTTCCGGACCGAAACCCCTAAACTAGCAGCCATGGAATCCCCCAATGGCAGAACATCAAGCGTGGAAGCCTGTGACAAAACAATTATAATAGATACTGTCACAAGGGGCAGCAATGTCACTACATAGGGCCACGTCACTCCCCATAGACTGCCAGCCATCCAATAGGCATAGGTCTGATATTCCTGCGGATTCAGTGACAAAGTAATTATGGTGGTAATGGCCTGAATTCCAAAATTTAAAGCAATACCAGTCAGCAGGAGCCGTGTGGAGGAGAGTCCTTTATTCCCATTTCTGGCAAGAAGATAGATTGTAAACGCCGCACCGATTGATCCCACCCAGGAAAGAATGGACATTCCGGCTGGTGATGGAGAATTCTTTGCAAAACCAGCTATGTATACCAGGACCACCAGCCCTGCTCCGGCATTGATTCCTAATATACCGGGATCCGCCATGGGATTACGGGTGACACTCTGAAGAATACAACCAGATACTGCCAGTCCTGCTCCCACCAGAACTGAGATTATAATGCGCGGCATTCTTAATTGAAACACCAGGAAACTCTCCTTTCCAGTCCCCTGATTTAACAAAGCCGGAAGTACCCGCTGAAAGGGCAAATGAATCGTCCCTGTCTGTACCCCGAGAAAGAATACCACAAGGAACAGCAGAAACAGGCTGAATATAACAACAACAGCTCTTTTCTTCGCTTTCGCCTCTGCCGAAAAAACATATTTTTTCTCTTGCATATCGTATCCCCTCACCCCTTCTTGCGTGCAAGCAATAGAAAAAACGGTACTCCTATTGCTGCAATAATAGCCGCTGCAGGTATTTCATGGGGCGGGTTGATACTCCTTGCCCCTAAGTCGGCGAGCACCACAAGAAGGGCACCCAGGGTGGCAGAACATGGAATCAACGCCCTATAATCAGTTCCTACAAGCTTTCTTGTAATATGAGGAATAACTATGCCGATAAAGCCTATATTTCCCACCATAGCAACAGATGACCCCGCAAGCAGCGTAACAGTGAGAAAGCAAAGCAGTTTCACGGTTTTTGTATTGATCCCCAGACTTGCAGCAATATCCTCGCCCATGCTCAGTGCCGTAATTGAGGGGGACAGCATAACAGACATTGCCATTGCCAGTACAAAACAGATGCCCACAATGATCACCTGGTTCCATCTGGCACCGGCAAGCCCGCCGGCATACCAGAATGCCAGATCCTGTCCAATCCCGCTGCGTATAATAAGGCCTTCACTAAGAGCAGTCAGAAACGCAGTGATTGCGGTGCCGATAAGAATAATCTGAAGCGAATTTTTTCTTGTCATCAGACTGATACCAATTACCATCGCCATTCCCATGCCGGCTCCAAGAAAGGACATAAATGCTATGCCAGTAAATGACAGCGAGGGCATGAAGACAAAGCAAACAGCAATCATGATACCGGCGCCTGCATTAATTCCAAGGATTCCTGAATCCGCAAGCGGATTTCTGGTAATCGCCTGCATAATTGCACCGCAGACAGCAAAGCCTGCACCGATCATTGCACCGCCAAGAACCCGTGGGAATCGAAGCTCGTGCATAATCTGATGGGATAAATTATTTTTATCAAAAGAAACAATACTGCTCCAGATCGTCTTGCTGTCAATATCTGCCACCCCATACCCTATTGAAAAGATCATAATTCCAAACAGCAGAAAAATACCGGGAATGATAACCGCAGCAGCAGGCACACGGCCTTTTACATAAGTTGGCGTTTTCTTTTTATTCATCACCATATGGATTACCTTAACATCATATCTTCGATATTATCAAGACGAATATTCAGGGCAATGGGATCAGAGCTTGCAAACCAGATATTCGCGTCCACAATTGCTGTGTTTTCTTTCTTTACTGCCTCCAGGCTTTGCCATACCGCAGATTTCTTTAGTTCCGCATATGCCTGCTGGCTTGTTTCATCAGGGCGGACAGCCAGTATTAAGTAATCCATATCAAGCTGCGGCAAGGCCTCCATGGAAATCGTTGCATTCCAGCCGTCTCCAAAATCAACAACTCCCTCACTGGCAGATGACCAATTCATATCACGGTAAAGATCTTTAAAATAGACCGAAGCAGGATTGAGAATTTGCAGCTCCTTGCCCTGTACACGCATGTAAGCAACCCTTGCTCCCTGTGGATACTTCTCCTTCATGTCCTGCTGCAGCTTGGAGCTGCGCTCATCATATTCTTTCTGCAGCACTGAAGCAGTCTCCTGTTTCCCCACCAGCTGGGCTACGGTATGAAAGGTCGCCCAGTCGTCGGTCGCTGACTCTAATAAAACTGTAGGAGCAATTGCTGACAATAATTCATATTGCTCCTTGTGAACTGATGCTACGCCAATGATTAAATCAGGCTCCAGTTCCATCAATGCTTCCAGATTAAGTGAATCTGTTTCACCAAGATCAACCGCACCAGCCAGATTATTTTTAAGATAATCCGGGAATCCGCTCTGAGTTGCAGTGCCCACTGGAATCGTATCCAGCGCAGCCAGATAGCCGGTTATACCAATTAGGGCGGAGGCGATTCGTTTTGGATTGGCTGGTATTTCTACCGGTCCCATAGCCGTTTCAACCATAACTTTATCAACTGCGGCGCCTGTAGTTTCGTCTGTTTCCGGTGTCTGTTTGCTGTTCGCGCAGCCGGATAAACACGCTACAACAAGAATAAAACAGAAAACCAGGGAAAATATGCGTTTCATATGTATACTCCATTCTATGCATTCCAGAGTGTTAGTCTTCGCTAACCTTTCGCTATTTTAGCATAGACTAACCGGCTCGTCAATCAATTATTATTTGCCCACAAACATTGCTTCCAGATTCCTTTCAAATATGGTATCCTCAATAAAAAAGCATACACAGTCAAGCGGTATCCCTACCAGACATGGTATACTGCAGGAAAAAAGGAGGTGCTTAAATATGCACGCATGGGAACAAATACAACAAACAGTCAATTATATTGAAGATCATTTAAATGAGGATATTAATATTGAGGATCTGGCAAAAACAGCTTGTCTGTCTCCGTTCTATTATCAACGCTTATTTAGCCGCCTTGTCAAAAAACCGGTCGCTGAGTATATCAAACTCCGCCGTGTGGCAAAGGCAGCAGACTGCTTACTCCAATCAGACATAAGAATCCTGGATATTGCATTAGAGCTTGGATTTACCTCTCACGAACACTTTTCCCGCACATTTAAAAACACCTTTGGTCTGACTCCAGATGAGTACCGCAAAAACCCACAGACTCTCAACCGTATGACAAAACCCCAGCTTCTGCTTCACTACACACTGGTAGATGAGGAAGTGCCGCTGATTACCGATGGTATTGTTCTGGAAATACACAGAAAAGAACTGAAAGAACCCGTTCATTATATGGGGTTAATAAAGGATGTACCAATCCATCATATAGACGGTCTTGGCCGGTATGCCTTATGAGCACGCAGAAATTCCAAGCGCTTTTAAGAGCTGGGAATTACCTGCCGGAGAATATATTATCTGCTCTTTTGAAGCCGAGAGTTTTGAAGCACTTGTTATGGATGCGCTTTATAAAGCCCAGCATTATATTTATAATACATGGCTTCCTAAACACAAATTGCAGACCGATGCTTTCTGCGCGGAACGCTATGCAAGCCATTCACCTGATACAACAAATATGGAGATCTGGCTCAGAAATCTCACCTGAACTGGTTTTAGCAAAACAGGAACAGCAAACCCCAAAAATAGTTGATATAATACAGTTACCGTACGGAGGAAAGGCAAGGAGATTATTTGGAATATAGTAAGACAATCGAACAAAGCATTCACTTTATTGAAAGGAATATAAAAGAAGAATTGACAGCGGAACAAATATCACTGCAGGCGGGATATTCCGTATTTCATTTTTGCAGAATATTTGCTGTCAGTCAAGGGATTCCACTTATGGAATTCGTCCGTAAAAAGCGATTATTGCTTTCCCGTGCAGACCTTCTTATTAGTAAAAAGATTATAGAGGTTGCACTTGATTACGGATTCGAAACTGCAAGCGGATATTCAAAAGCGTTTCGTAAAGAATTCGGTTATAGCCCTACTACCTATATTTCCAGAATGAGTGGCTGTGATGTGAAAGAAATTATAACAAATATAGGGGGTATTATTATGAATCCTGTTATTATAAAAAAACCGGCTTTTCTAGTGGCTGGCTATGGAATTAGCACAAGTATTGCAGAAAATTATACAAAGGATATCGCTGCATATTGGGATACCTATAATGGAGAAAATCTGGAAAGTAAAATGTATCAACAATTAAATCCGCCCAAACATGGGGAAGTTGGAATCTGTGTGCCTAATTCAGAAAATGGCAGCGCTGTTTATTTATTGGGTGTTATTGTTAATGACTTTGAAAAAGTTACTCCGGATATGATGACAATTACTGTACCAGAAGCAGAATATGCTGTTTTTACAACACCGCCTGTTAAAGAACTTCCTGCAGACCAGATTGATCATATTGACCCGTTTTCAACCGCTATAAAACAGACATGGAAATACATTTTTAACCAATGGTTTCCTTCCAGCAATTATGAATTTGATGAAACAAAGATGGATTTTGAATTTTATGACGAAGATGCAGTAATGGAAATTTATGTACCTGTCACCCACAAATCCATCTGACAGATTGAGTAAAACGTGGGCTGCCTGCTGTTTTAGGCTGCCCACGTTTTATTATAGCATTTGATTTTTCAACCTGTTTCTTAAATCTAAGATTTTATTCTCGATTATCCCAATGGTTTTCTCAAAAGCGGCATCGTCTTTCCCTGAAGGATCATCTAATCCCCAGTCCTCTCTCATTTTACAGGGAAGAACCGGACAATTCACGTTGCATCCCATGGTAATTACTACATCAGGACCTGGTATATCTTCCAACAATTTACTTTTCTGTGATGCCTCCATATCAATTCCATATATCTTTTTCATTAACCGGACTGCATCCTGATTGATCTGATCCTTTAATTCGGTTCCTGCCGAATAGCTTTCAAACACATCACTGGCAAGATGTTTTCCTAACGCTTCCGCTATCTGGCTTCGGCAGGAGTTGTGTACACAAACAAAAGCCACTTTCGGTTTATTATCTTTATTCATATCACTTTCACCTCTTTTATCTACAGCAAATATAAACTCTCATCTTTTATTTCATCTGGTCTCCAGCTGATCACTGCAAAATTTCCATTGGCATGGTCATCCACCTTATTAATCCATTGAATTTCATTACTGGCTTTTGCTGACAGCAAATGATTCGTGGTACCGGTACGGTAAAGGGATGAATTAATAACCCACCACTTTGCGGCAATGCCCGCCCGCTTTAAATCCGCCTCCAGACGCAGTGCTTCATATACCGGGGTGGTTTCAGCGAGAGTGACTATAATCACTTCTGTCTCACTTTTATTTCTTAATCTTGGAAGCAGTTTTTTGGCTGAATCAGGGACATCACCCTGGGAGCGTTTTATCTCCTGATTATAGCTTTGGGTTGAATCCAGAAGTAATAACGTATGTCCAGTGGGTGCGGTATCAATCACTACAATCTGGTCTTCTGCCTTGTCAACGATATCCGCAAATGCCCTGAATACAGCTATTTCCTGGGTACAGGGGGATCTTAAATCTTCCTCTATATATGCAAGATCCTCTTCTGACATCGTTTCCCTCGCTTTATTAAGTACTTCCTGCTGATATTTCTTTAACTCCTCTTTTTCATCGATATGGCTCATTGTAATTTTATTCGTTTCGCTCATAACAAACTTAAGATGAGCAGCCGGATCGGTTGTAGTCAGATGTACTTTTTTCCCTCTGGATGCCAGACCAAGTGCAACAGATGCGGCTATTGTTGTTTTCCCCACACCCCCTTTTCCCATGGTAAATATGACTTTTTTGCCAGATTGGTATAAGTCGTCTATTACATCTTTCAGCTCTGGAATGATATCCGCATTAACTTTATCCCCGCTGACAACATCACTGTCTTTTTTCAGTAAGGCTCTTACGTTTTCTAATCCGGTTATGGGATAGGATCTGAGAGGTATGAAACTGCATTTCAGATTCATAAGTTCTTCTGGCATACCGGATAGCGCTGCCTGTTGTTTTTTATATAAGCTTTCTGAAATAGTATCATCGTATTCCGTCAATAATCCGTTCATGATCAATTTCTGGTTTTTTACTCCAATATCTTTGAGTTCATAAGAGGCTCTCGCAGCTTCTTTTAACGGAGTCACCTCAGGTCTTGAAACCAGAATTAAGGTTGTAAGAGTTCCATCAGATAGAGTTTTCACAGCCTTTTTATAGATTTCCCTTTTGCTTTCCAGACCGGACAGCTGCCCTAAACAGGAAGCGCCGTGGGTATTTTCACTGATAAAGCTGCTCCAGGCTGATGGGAGCTGGAGCATCCTTAATGTGTGGCCCGTAGGTGCAGTGTCAAAGATAATAGAATCAAATTCATCCTGAATTTGCTCACCTGTAATAAATTTTGAAAACTCATTAAAAGCTGCAATTTCAACTGTGCAGGAACCAGACATCTGCTCCTCCATATTTTTCAGGACAGCGTCCGGCAGCTGCCCCCGATAAGGGGCAATTACACTTTCCCGGTACTCTGCAGCTGCCTCTATGGGATCTAAGTTCGCTACCACAAGACCAGGCACACCAGGGATTGAGACACCTTTATTGTTCAATTCTGTTTCAAATACATCCTGGAGATTGGAGGCCGGATCGGTGCTGATCAGCATCACCCTTTTTCCTGAATCAGCAAGGGATACCGCTGTGGCACAGGCTGTTGAAGTCTTTCCCACTCCGCCTTTTCCAGTGAAGAAAAGATATTTTGTAAATACTTCTTTTTCTATATTAAAAGTCTCCATTAACAACAGCAATCCCCTCCAGAGCAGCCGCAGCCTTTTGATTTTTCAGTCTCTGCGTCACCTGCAATTTTGCCAACAAAATGTTCCGGAACATCAAGCAATTTTATAAACTCTTCGTTAGATGGATATCTTCCGGTTATCGCAATTTCTCCATCCACAACAACAACCGGTAAGCCTTCCACGCCTTTTTCTCTGACAAAATCATTAACTGTTTTATTTCTTACAAATTCCTGAGGTGCATTGGTAAGATTAAAACGGCCCACAAGTACTCCGTTATTCTTTAACGTATTCAATACCGTGGAAATCCTTAATAACTCCGGATCAACGGAAACTCCGCAAAGTCCTGTCGAACAGCACATGGCTGGTTCAAATATCTGCATTTTTTTCATATTCTGATACTTCCTTTCCTGATTTCATTTTGTTTCAAACCAATGAGTTGTCTTATTTGCTATTTTTACAAGTATGAGCATGATCGGTACCTCGGTCAAAACACCCACTACAGTAGCAAGTGCCGCCGGGGAATCCATGCCGAACAGGGCAATCGCAACTGCAACCGCAAGCTCGAAGAAATTGGAAGCGCCGATCATACCAGCCGGAGCTGCTATATTATGAGGAAGCTTAAGCACTTTCGCTGCAAGATACGCAAGGAAGAAAATTAAAAATGTCTGTATGGTCAGCGGCACTGCTATGAGTAATATGTGCAGAGGATTGTTTAAAATAACATCCCCCTGGAAAGAAAATAAAAGTACAAGCATCAGCAGCAAACCGGCTATTGTTGCCTGATCGAACCTGGGAAGAAACTGATTTTCAAAGTAATCCCTTCCTTTTTTCTTACTAATATACATTCTTGTTAAAACACCAGCTGTTAAAGGTACCACAACAAATAAGACGACTGATAAAATCAGAGTATCCCAGGGAACAGATACCTTACTCACTCCCAGCAAGAATTTGACTATGGGTACAAAGGCAATTAAAATAATTAAATCATTGGTTGCAACCTGCACCACTGTGTAGGCCGGGTTCCCTTTCGTCAGCTGGCTCCATACAAAAACCATGGCTGTACAAGGCGCTGCTCCTAATAAAACGGCACCGGCTAAATATTCTTTTCCCAAATCTGCAGGAATCAATCCTTTAAATACAACGTAGAAAAAGAAAGAAGCAATTGCAAACATGGTGAATGGTTTGATTAACCAGTTTGTAATCCACGTTACATATAATCCTTTGGGATTTTTTCCCACGTACTTCACACTTTCAAAATCCACCTTCATCATCATTGGGTAAATCATAATCCAGATTAATATGGCTGTAGGAATCGATACATTGGCATATTCAAACTGACTGAAAAATCCAGGTATCACCGGAAGAAATTTTCCAATTAATACGCCTGCAACCATACACAGGGCTACCCATATGGTTAAATATCTTTGAAAAAAACCAATCTCTGCTGATTTTTCTTTCTTCATTCTGCCTCTCCTTCATGTGTTAATTTTGAATTGGCACAGACATCAACGGTTTTGTACTTCTCGCATTGTCTGTGGTCAGACTCATAGGTCGGTAATTCAACTATCTTTTTCTGCAGATACTCCCACAGTTCTTTATGTTCCTCTTTAAAACTGTCGCTGATTCCAAAATATGCCCATTGTGCCTTCTTATAACCGTATAAAATCCCACAGTTTTTTAGTATCGTCAGATGTCTGGACGCGTTTGACTGTGTCATATTCAGACAAATTTCTATCTCACAGACACACATTTCCCGTTCCATCAGCAAAGTCAGTATTCGCAGCCTGCTTTCCTCAGACAGTGCTTTAAAAATATCTGTCAAACTATCACTCCTTTCTTGGTTAATATCTATATGAGCATATATGCATATACTATGCGGAATGAATTGGTATGTTACAAAAAAACATCAATCCATCTGGTCATTCGCCGCATCGTTCGTCTGCTTTTGTGGATTTACAGATACAGTCTTTATGTTCTGTAGTAATATTGGTCCAGTAATTTTTAACCAGCTCAATTAACCGGGTATTATTGCTGTAATGCATCCAGGATCCTTCTTTACGGCCTATTACAAGCCCGCATTCCGTAAGTATCTTCATGTGGTAGGATAATGTTGGCTGTGTAATCTCAAAACATTCCAGAATATCACATGCACAAAGCTCACCGCAGGATAACATTTCAATAATTTTTAGTCTAGTCATGTCGCCTAATGCTTTAAATACTGAGGCATAGTCTGCATACTGATCCATAGTCTTTCTCCATTTCTTTATTCTCAGGATATATGATATAGATATTTATCTATATTTCAATTATAAAAGCATATTGATATTTGTCAATATGCTTTTATGTAAAATTTATGTAATTTTCAAATACCCTTTAACCAGCCATTTTGCTTCTCCGCTCAACTAATACCACATCATGCCACGTTCCGTTATCCATTTTCCCCAGCCTTTCTCTATAACCAATTTCCCTGAATCCGCATTTTTTATGCAGATTCAAGCTTGCAGCATTCTCTCTGATAATCCCGGACTGCAACGTCCAGTAACCATTTTCTTCTGATAATCTGATTAATTCTTCTAAAAGAGCTGTCCCAACTTTTTGCCCCTGATAGCTGGTTCCGATATAGATGCTTACTTCTGCCACCCCTGAATAAACGCATCGCCCCGAAACAGGAGATAAAGCAGCCCAGCCAAGAATCGTATCACCTCTCCTGGCGGTCAGGCGGCAGGTGCTGCAATGACTTCTATCCCAGTCTTCCCAGCCTGGTGCCTCACTTTGAAAAGTAGCGATTTTAGTCCTTATCCCTTCCATGTAAATTTCTGCAGCCTGAGGCCAGTCTGCAGCTTTCATTTCATCAATTCTGTAATCCATAACCTGCTCCTCCTTAACCATATGAGTTTCATTTCTCCTGTACTGCCTGTCTGCTGCTTTCCACGGCTTCTTTAAGAAGCTCTAAGCTCTCAAGCACCTGATATCTTTTGCTCTCAGGAATTGCATTGAAAATATCTCTATAATATGTTTCCATGCTATCCTCAATATCCTTAAATACACTTCTGCCCTTTTCCGTTAATTGAATGATTACATAACGTCTGTTCTCCATATCAGATTCCCGGAGAACGAAATCTGATTCCACCAGATTATTAATGGTCCGGCTCATCGTGCTTTTATCCAATCCCAGCAAACCA
The DNA here is from genome assembly GCF_048627165.1 of Lacrimispora struthionigena. Classification (NCBI taxonomy): domain Bacteria; kingdom Bacillati; phylum Bacillota; class Clostridia; order Lachnospirales; family Lachnospiraceae; genus Lacrimispora; species Lacrimispora struthionigena. The sequence continues at coordinate 1,295,329 of NZ_JBMBWP010000001.1, read as the reverse complement.
GACAGGTCAACCAATGAAATCTTTTCTTTTCGGCCGATTTCAACAATCGCATGGCACTGTGCCAAGCTGATACCACAGCAGGACGCATCACTCTTTTCAAGAATGCCTAAATCTCTGACCAGGATCCGGATCAATTCACGTAACAATCCACTTCCCTGATTTATCATATTTATCACCTCAAAAAATATGATATCATGCAACTGTTGTATTTTGCAACTATGATTTTAAAATTATTATTTTATTACGTCTTGACTTTCATTTCTTTTGAGCATATACTATGATACATCAAATTATTTTGATATGAGGTGATAATATGGAGATTAATCCGGAAAAATGCGCGAAAGTATTTAAAGCCCTTTGTGATGAAAAACGGCTTATGATTTTAGAACTACTGCGAAGCGGTGAAAAATGCGCCTGTATTCTGATAGATCAGATGGAGATCGGTCAGTCTGCCTTATCTTATCACATGAAGATCCTTTGTGAGTCCGGAATTGTGGAAAGCAGGCAGGAAGGTAAATGGACACATTATAAAATCAGTGAACAAGGCAGTGATCATGCTATGTCTCTTTTAAAATTCATCACTACTCCCAATCTGGAGGCAGAGTATAGCAGCCACAGCAATTGATAATAGCCATCAAAACACAGATGGCTATTGTTCAGCACTAAATATCAATTTTTTTTGATATGATAATTTTATTAAAGAAAGAGAGGTACATTTCAATGAATCCCATTCCTACAATCTGGCTGTTTCTTCAAGACCAGGTACTTGGTATGAAATGGCTCAATGCCGTCATCGGAAGACTGCTTTCTAGTCTTGGCATTGACATTTCCAGTCAGCTTGGCGGCAGTATCCGCTTTTTTATCTATGATGTTATAAAAATCACGGTTCTGCTTTGCGTTCTGATTTTTATGATATCATACATTCAGAGCTATTTCCCGCCTGAGCGCAGCAAAAAAATCATGGGCCGTTTTCACGGTGTATGGGCAAACCTGATGGCAGCATTACTTGGTACGGTTACGCCATTTTGCTCCTGTTCATCCATTCCCCTGTTTATAGGCTTTACCAGTGCGGGATTACCTCTGGGTGTGACATTTTCCTTTCTCATTTCCTCTCCCATGGTAGATCTTGGCTCTCTTGTGCTTCTGATGAGTATCTTTGGTACAAAGGTGGCATTTATTTATGTAATACTCGGGCTCATCCTCGCCGTGCTTGGAGGTACTTTGATCGAGAAGCTTCATATGGAGAACCATGTTGAGGATTTTATCCGTTCTGCTAACAGTGTGGATCTTGATTCCCCCGACCTTACCCGAAAAGACCGGGTGATTTATGCCAGGGATCAGGTGGAATCCACATTCAAAAAAGTGTTTCCTTATATTTTAATTGGTGTAGGTATTGGTGCAGTCATTCACAACTGGATACCTGAAAGCTGGATCGAGGCGGTACTGGGCAGCCACAATCCCTTTGGCGTTATATTAGCCGCTTTGCTGGGCGTTCCCATGTATGCGGATATTTTTGGAACTATACCAGTTGCAGAAGCGCTTCTTTACAAGGGTGCACAGCTTGGAACTGTACTCTCCTTCATGATGGCGGTCACGACCTTGAGCCTGCCATCCATCATCATGCTGCGTAAAGCTATTAAGCCTAAATTACTTAGTCTGTTCGTGGCAATCTGTACGATCGGCATCATTATCGTTGGCTATCTGTTTAATATTTTTCAAAACTATATTATATAATAAATTTCTAAATGGAGGATCATATTATGGCACTGTTTGGGTTTGGCAAGAAAAAAGAAGAGGTACCTGCTAACAATTCTGAATGCTGCTGTGGCAGCAAAGAGGCTATGGCTGAATCAGAAGAAACGAAGACCTGCGGCGCGTCAGTCAAGGTACTTGGCTCTGGCTGCGCAAAATGCAATCAGCTGGAAGCAGCCGCCAAAGATGCACTGGACGAACTGGGCATGGAGAATACCATAGATCATGTAACGGATTTTTCGCAGATTGCGGCTTATGGAGTCATGTCTACACCAGCTCTTGTGGTTGACGGCAAAGTAGTTTCCTTTGGTAAAGTTCTTAAAAAAGAAGAAATTGTCAAAATTCTTCAGGATATAAGAAAAGCTTAATTAGAATCATAAAACGCGGGCAGCTTTGTTCCGTCAAAGCAGCCCGCGTTTTTGGTTATCATCTATTATCTATCTCTGTTAATACTCCCCTGAAAGTTATTACAGAAAATTGAAGATTTGTTCCAGAGGTTCAACCGAACCTAACTTTGGCTGGCTCATAGTCCCCATCAAAGCTGCATTGGGCACCAGAACCATAGTGGTCGTCTTATAACCTTTTTCTTTAATCTTAGCGCAATCGAATTCTACCAGCAGCTCCCCTGCCTTCACATGATCTCCCTGCTTTACCAAAGCGTGAAAACCATCTCCTTCCAGCTGTACTGTATCGATTCCGATATGAAGCAAAACTTCCATATCATCCCCGGTTTTCATTCCGATTGCATGTCCGGTTGGAAATACGGATACAACCTCTCCATCAACGGGAGCATATAACTTTCCTTCTTCTGGTTCGATGCCAACACCTGGTCCCATAACTTCTTCTGCAAATACCGGATCACTTACCTCGGAAAGCGGTATTACAGTTCCCTTTAAAGGGCTGTAGATTGTTTTTGGTTCACAGGTTATTCTTTTATCAGAAGAAGTGTCTAATTCCTTTGCCTCTTTATTACCAAATAAATTATCTAAAAATCCCATTTTGCTCAGTCCTCTATATGATTAGTCCAATGATTCCCAACGTTTTTTTAATACGAAAGCAGCACTTTTCGGCTGTCTTACACGATTGAAAATCCCCTTTTTGTTCCCATTTACACGCATGATTCCCTCTGTTGTCTGGAAATCAGCAAAATTCCAAACCAATTCGCCCTGTACAAACTCAAACTGGTCAAATATTTCAAAATTCATATCCAGATATTCGTTCTGGTATTCCTGGCTCCACATAATACTTGGAAGTTTATGTTCTGCCGCCATGGTATCCGTGCCGAATTCAGTAAATACAAACGGAATATTCAAATTTTTATCTTTCCACTTATTCATCTCAATTAAGAAGGCTTCCCTTGCATCAACAAGCTCCGGACCTCCTTTGATATACCACCCATAATAACGGTTCAAACAAATAAAATCACAAAGCTGGTAGCACTTACACAGTTCCGGCTGACTGTTCTTTTCAAATGCCCCCGTCATCGGACGATTCTGTGGATCTAAAGCTCTTGCAGCATCAAATATTGTGGTGAAATATTCTTTCGACTCTTCGCTGGTGGATTCCGGTTCATTAAACAGACTCCATGCAATCACACTGGGATGGTTTTTATCCCTTACAATCATCTCTTCCACTGCCTGAAGATGGTTCTTTAACAGATTCGGCACGGTAGGTGTTTCAAAAAATCTGGTGAATTTACCGGTTCCTGCATCTGCGAAGTTTCTGGTGGATCTCATCATACCCACTGCCGGAACCTCATCAATGATCAGAAAGCCTTCTTCATCTGCGAACTGATACCACTCTTCTGCATAAGGATAATGGCTGGTTCGGAAGCAGTTGGCACCAATCCATTTCATGCATTCAAAATCTCTCTTTAAAACGCCCCAGTTAAAGCCACGGCCAATGACTTCAAAATCTTCGTGTTTTCCGAATCCTTTCAGATAAACAGCCTTGCCATTAATCTGAATTTCTTTTCCTGCTATTTTTACTGTTCTGACACCGATTTTAGAGGAATACTCATCAATCAGTGTTTCTCCATCCCAGATACGCATGACTGCCTGATAGAGATAGGCTTTTCCCACATTCCACAGATGGGCTTTGGAAACAGTCACACTTCCATTCCTGCCTGTGCTTTTCGCCACCTGCTTTTTATTCTCATCAAATAATTCAAAGGAAACTTCGTGATTTCCATTTGTCATAATCTGATAATGAACAACGGCATCTTCTCCATTTAACTCATAATCCACGCTGAAATCTTCAATGGATTCTCCAGGCTTTGAAACAAGCCACACACTTCTCTGGATTCCGGAGTAATTAAAAAAATCAAAATAAGGCTTGGCCAGTTTTCTTCCGTCACTAAGCACCATAGTGGTTCCGCAGGGAAGACTCTCTTCATTTAATTCGTTATTGGCCTTTACGGTAAATGTATTTACCTCACCAAATTTCACATGATCCGTCACTCTGGCAACCACCGGCAAAAAACCGCCTTCATGAGTTGCTGTCAGACTGCCATTGCAATAAACGCTGGCGCGGTGGGTAATGCTTCCGAAGCGGATTTCCAACTCCTGTTTCTCCCACTCCCGTGGCACAAATACTTCTGTCTCATACCAGAAATCTCCGCAAAAATCCCGTTCCTCTTTCGTAGTGAAAAAGTCCGAAAAACTGGCGGGAACTGGCATGGAGATGGGGTCTGGCAGCTTATGCTGCCAGCCCTCCTGCAGTCCTTTTTCCTCCGGATCAAACCGGAATTTCCACATACCATCTAACAACTGAGCCATTCTGGCCTGATTGCTGCATGGGTATAATTCTGAAAAATTCAGCATCTTTCACTCTCCTGTTATCTTTTTATGCTTCCATAATTCACCATTTTTTATTATACTTCATCTTTATAGAGAACGAAATAAGTTAATAAAAATACTACTACAAAAGAAAATGTAATTGATATAACGATAGCCGGACCCGCCATGGCAAAAAGGGCTGGAATCGTTAAAAGGTTGACTGGAACCTGTGCTGTACGGATACAGCCTGCAACAGCTGCAATAATACCACTGATCCCATTAACAATACACATTCCGATGAATATTTTACGGTTTTTCATTAAAACACCGTAGATACCTGGTTCTGTTACACCACCAATCAGAGCTGAGACAGTAGCAGAGCCGGATACTAACTTCAAATCTTTATTTCTTGTCTTTATGAATACTGCCAGACATGCTGCTGCAATACCAAAGTTAGCACCAAATGTAGCTGGTGAGATGTAATCATATCCTAATACGGAATAGTTATTCATAATGATAGGTACAAATCCCCAGTGCAAACCAAACACGATAAACAGCGGCCATAAAGCGCCCATAGCAAATCCTGCAACTGCGGGAGAAAAAGTAAATACTGCCTGAATTCCTCCGGCAATACCTTTACTCACAATATCTGTAACCGGTCCGATCACGATCAAAGCGACAGGGAAAACAATAGCAAAATCCACCACCGGAATGACAATGCTCTGAATAATCTTAGGAATAACTTTCATCAGCCCTTTTTCCAGTTTGGACTGCGCATAAACAGTTAAGAGAATCGGCAGTACAGAACTGGGATAGCTGATCAGCTTTACAGGAATTGAGAAAAATGTAACAGCAACTTCCTTATTACCGAACAAAGCCGTCATGGAAGGATAACACATAGCGCAGGCGATTGCCATTGAAATAAACGGCTTGGCGCCAAATTTCTGTGCAGAACAATATGCCAGAAAAACAGGCAGGAAATAAAAAATACCGTCTGATGCAGCATAAAGTATAGTATAAGTGGTAGAAGTTTTATCAAGCAGGGACAGGGTTGTGAATAATACCAGGAACCCCTTTAAAAGTCCTGCACCGGCAAACGCTCCCATAAAGGGCATAAAGATACCGGAAATAAGATCTGTCATCTTCTCCATAAAGCTGTTCTTTTTGTTTCCTGATGCGGAATGGTCTGTTTCTTCTGATTCATTCTGATTTTTGTCCCCAATGGAAGTGTTCAGTAAAATCTGGTCATAAACATCTTCCACATCACTTCCAATTACAACCTGATACTGACCGCCTGCCTGCATTACCTTAATAACACCCTGCATATTTTTCAGTGTTTCCGTATCCGCCTTGCTTTCGTCTTTTAACTTAAAACGAAGCCGTGTGATACAGTGGGTCAGGGAATTTACATTTTCTTCCCCACCAACATGTTCTACAATATCTTTGGCTAATTTTGAATAATCTGCCATAATGATACCTCCCTAAATTTTTTTATCAAAAAAGCCTGGTTATCCCCTATCATTTAAGAGAATAACCAGGCTTTGCTGAACTGAATCATAACACTGCCTAAAACTAACTGTTTTTTAATTGTGACAGATGAACTGCCAGATAAACTAATTCATCGTGTCCTGCTTTATAATGATATTTATCTTCAATGTATTGACATACCTTCTGGCTGCAACGATATTCATCGGGGTAGTTCCTAAGCAGCTCTTCTAACATACGCGCCCCGCCATGCTCTTTATAATAATACTTTTTCATGACACGCTGGGCAAAGAATTTCAAATGGGTCATATATCGGTAATAGGGAAGCGAATCTTCCTTCACCTGAAAATTCAGTTCTGACATAATCAGATCATTGAGTTCGCTCACCATGACAATCATCTTTTTCGCATTACCGCTTATCTGATTATGCCGGGCTGTTACAAAATGCATAGCCACAAATCCCGCCTCATCATTGGATAACCTGTAACCAAATTTGGATTCAATTAAATCCAGCATCTTTTGTCCGACCTTATATTCGTCCGGATAAAACCGTATAATATCATGTAAAATGGAGTTGGGTACGACTAGCCCCTGCTGAAAATTTTCTACTGCATGATAAATATGATCGACCAGGGAAATATGAATGGTTTCATTGAGAGTCATATCAAAGACCTGAACTGCAAAATCAATGACATCCTCTGCAACCATGATGTATTCCTGGGGCACTGTATCAAGTATTTCCCGGAACTGACTTTTATGGTTTTTATCTTTCAGAATAAATTGTTTTTCAACCCGCTCCTGATCGATGGCATCGCCGATACGGCTTTTAAATCCAAGTCCGCTTCCAAGCAGCAGGACATCCTGTCCATTTTCATCGTTTGATATCACAGCATTTGTATTTAAAATCTGCTTAATAACCATTTTCATAAAAGTTTCCTCGATCTCAATGTGTAAAAAAACATAATGCTACAGATGGATTAAAAACAAAAAAAACAAGCGTGCACCAAATAAAACAGATGCAGACTTGCCTAATTTAATAGTAACACTCCTGTAAACTACGTAAAGCTTATCACAGGAGTGTTGCAAAGGCAATCGGTATTTTAACCAATATTGATTCATATATTTTGTACACATTTACTGTTTTTAACCTTATGTTTCTATTGTTTTTTATAACTTAATGGCTTTATCTGCAGCTATATTTTGACCGGAGTATATTTTTTGCGAGGTCCATGGCTGATCCTCATCTGACCAGAACGGGTCCTCCTGCAAAAGCCCCAGAGCCAGAAATACTGTTGTACATAAATACAAACTGCCAGTATTGATATACCGCTCTCCCAAATCCGGCTGATAGCCGCAGACACCGGTTTTCAACCAGCCGTTTTCATCAAATATACCTGGTCCATCGATAATCCGTTTCATCACTGCAGTCAGGGCACAGCGCACCTGCGCAGGAGTAAGTTCCTCTGGAAGGCTGTGGTACAGGGCCATCTGCGATAAAGTCTGAAATGCGCCAAACCGGTAGCATACGGAACGTCCTACGATTGGAAATGTCCCCTCCGGAGAAATCATCCTCTCCAAAATTGCTGCATACCGCTTTGAACGCTGCCAGACTACAGGCAGCATCTCCTGTTCCATATCTTTAATACAATTCATAATATCCAGCAACATCGGTTGTATGACAAAGCTGTTGTAATAGTCAAAATGAAATACTTCTCCATCTCCGTAAAGTCCGTCCCCTTTATACCAGCCAAGCATCTTACGGACACAGTTACGAATCCGGTCCTTGTCATACTCTCCTCCCAGAAGATAAAGGCCGGTCTCTACCATGGCGCTGAATAAGACCCAGTTATTATCTAACGGCTGAATCCTTCTGGTAATCATCAGGCAGCGAATCAGCTGCTCCTTTGTTTTCCCATCCATATTGCCAACAAGACTGTTTTGTGCTCTTACCAGGGCACTGCATAAAAACGCTGCATCTACCAGAGGCTGCCTTTCATCCTCTTCTCCTCCAAATATCATATAGTCTTTGGCTTTCGGATCGGTTGCGTTGGCCAGTGCCTTATGAAAAAGCTTCCGACAGGAATCCTGCATCTTTTTTTCTTCTCCGGTGAGGCCCTCCAGTTCCAGCCATGGACTGATCCCATAAGCGGTACGCCCAAATGTCTCCAGCAATGCATTTTTATGGCAGCTGGGATTTGTATTGGGCAGGTGTACCTTTAAACTGTCATTTGCCAGATTTTCAAGTACCGGCAGAGAGATTTTAAGCATTGTATTTAACCAGTATGATCTTACCTCAGTCTTCATGGACATAATGTGATTCCTTTCTTTTACCAGATAAATAAATCTTTTTCGGCCAGTTTCAAAACAGCCTCTATAAAGTAATAATCAGCATAAATCATTGGGAAATTGTGTCTCGTATCATGGTAAGCTGCAGAACAGTTTTCCAAAAGATTATCAATGTCGGGATTCCAGTTACAACGGCTCTCATCCAGTGCCTTTAAAAGACGAATGGCTGAATTAATGTAAACATGCTTCTCAGATTCTTTGACATATTTGGAAAGTTCAATCATTGCGCAGGCAGAACAGGCCGCAGCCGTAGAATCTTCCCAGCTGCAGGTCTGTGGCTGGGCGAAATCCACAGGGATCAGACTGCTGTCCGGGATATTGGCAATAAAATAATTTGCAATGACCTTAGCAGTATTCAGATACGATTCTTTTTGTGTATGTCTGTAACTTAAAACAAACCCATAAATTCCCCATGCCTGTCCTCTTGTCCAGGAAGATCCATCTTCGTATCCCTGACCTCCGTGGGATTTTATCATTTCACCGGTTTCCGGATTAAATTCAACGATATGGTTGACCGAACCATCGGGCCTTACAAAACAGGTCTGTGCCATGTCCGCATGGTTAACCGCTATATGCCGATATCTGGGGTCCTCGGTTTCCTTCCATGCCCAGTATAACAGCGGCAGATTCATCATGCAGTCAATAATTGCCCAGCCAAGGTGTTTTTCTCCTCCCCATTCATTCCATGCACGAAGGAAATGTCCGGCAGGATTGTAACGTCCCGCCAGCAGTTCTGCCGCCAGTAGTCCTCTGTCTCGGGACTCCTGGCTTCCCGTAATACGGTAATTGGCCACTGCCGAGGGAAGCCATTTAAACCCATTATCGTGATCCAGTTTTGCCGGCATCAGAAAATTCTGATCCATCTTCTGCTCTGTTTTTACTGCAATCTCTTTATACAGATTATTTCCGGTGACATGATACATCTGCCACATGATTCCAGCCCAGAAACCATTGGTCCACCAGTAGATCTTCTCCTGGGAGTAATCATTGAAAACTCCGTTTTCCGCCGTATATGGTATCTTGTTCTGATTGCGTTCTGCTACAAAAAGCATTTTTGATTTAATTTTTTCCAGAGTTTCATCCACCCACAATTCCTGGCTCACTGATAATTTCATAGATACCCCTTTCTTAAAACCCAACCTTATTATAAAAAAAAACAAGTATGCACCAAAAACAGATGCAGACTTGCCTAATTTAATAGTAACACTCCTGTGAACTATCTAAAGCTTATCACAGGAGTGTGAAAGAAATCAACTATTATTTGTAAACTTTTACAGACTTTCCCCATTGGTTGCGATCACATTTTTGTACCAGTCAAAGGATTTTTTCTTATATCTGTTTAATGTACCAGTTCCGTCATCATTTCGGTCCACATAGATAAAACCATACCGTTTCTTTAATTCCGCAGTTGAAGCACTGACTAAGTCAATGCAGCCCCAGCTTGTGTATCCCATAACCGGGACTCCGTCTTCTATGGCTTCCCCTACCTGAATCAAATGATCTCTTAAATAATTAATCCGGTAATCATCAAGGACTGTCTTTGTTCCATCCGGCTGTGTTACAAGCTCATCAACTGCGCCTAATCCGTTCTCCACAATAAACAGAGGTTTCTGCCACCGGTCATAAAACTGATTGAGCACATAGCGAAGTCCCTGGGGATCGATCGCCCAGCCCCATTCACTTTGTTTTAAATAGGGATTTGTCACGCCGCCCATGAGATTTCCCTCTCCTGCCTGTGCCTTGGAATGGTCAGCGGCTTCACAAATACTCATGTAGTAGCTGAATGATACGAAATCCACAGTATGATCCTTTAACAGCTCTTCATCCCCATCTGCCATCTCAATCTGAATATTATTTTCCCTGAAATACCGTTTCATATAACCAGGATACTGGCCTCTGACATGCATATCGCCAAAAAATGTATTCATATGATCTGATTTCATGACTGCAATTACATCATCCGGATTAGAGGTCAGGGCATACATTGGCATGCTTAAGATCATACAGCCCATTTTGCATCCAGGCATCATCTCATGGCCGATTTTCGTAGCCAGTGCACTGGCCACCAGCTCATGGTGAATGGCCTGATAAAGATCCTGTTTCTTTAATTTGCTCTTATCTGTATAAATTCCCCCGCTTAAAAAGGGTTCATGAAGCACGGAATTTATCTCATTAAATGTCAGCCAGTATTTCACCTTTCCACCGAAGCGTTTAAAAATTGTTCTGACATAGCGCTCATAAAAGCTGATCATATCCCGGTTTATCCATCCATCATACTGAATGGACAGGTTTAAAGGTGTCTCATAATGAGAAATCGTTACCAGCGGTTCAATTCCATGTTTTAGTAATTCATCAAATAAATCATCGTAAAACTGAAGCCCTTTCTCATTGGGTTCTTTCTCATCCCCATTTGGGAATATCCGGCTCCAGGCAATTGAGGTGCGGAACACTTTAAAACCCATTTCTGCAAAAAGCTTAATATCGTCCTTGTATCGATGGTAGAAGTCAATTCCTACCAGCTTCATATTATCTGGAGTGGGTTCTTTTGTTATTGGTCCTTTAATACCGCGTGGAGTCACATCCTGGGTACTTAACCCCTTTCCGTCTTCGTTATATGCTCCTTCACACTGGTTCGCAGCCACTGCTCCTCCCCATAGGAATCCATCTGGAAATTTCATATAGCAGTTAGTCCTCCTTTTCCTTTTATAGAGATGTCGACTATAATAACAGATTTTTATGAAATAAACAACTTACAAAAAAATTGAAGTATCATTCAATCATGTTTATAATAAAGGGAGAAATCCAAAAAGGGGGATAATTGATGTTTCAGATAGGTGAATTTTCAAAGCTGACCCATGTAACAATTCGTATGCTCCGATATTATGATGAGGCAGGGCTTTTAAAACCTGCTGAAATAGACTCCTGGACGGGATATCGTATGTATTCTGCAGACCAGATACCGATATTGAACAAAATTATCTATCTTCGTGACAGCGGTTTTACTGTTTCAGAAATTGCGGCAGCTCTGACTATCGAAAATGACGCCTCTTTAGTAACGCAGCTGGACAGGAAGCAGTTGGAGGTAAAACAGGCAATCCAGGCTGAACAAGAAAAAATAAATAAAATAGAGCTTGCAAAAAATGAACTATTAAATAAAAAAAGTGAAATGCATTATAACATTTCAATTAAATCCATACCAGGTTGTCCGGTTCTTTCCTTACGCCGCACAATACCGGATTATTACGCAGAGGGTGATTTATGGCAGGAGTTATCCGACTTTGCAGCTGAACATCAGATACAAATATCAAAAAATACGTTCTCTATCTACTATGATACCGAATACAGGGAAAAAGATGTAGACGTTGAGTTATGCGCACCTGTTAAAAGACAGGGGGAAAATATAGATGGCTTTACGTTTAGAAACGTTGATCCGGTACCAATGATGGCATGCACAATGGTATACGGAGCCTTTTCAAATATTGCTGGCGCTTACCTTGCATTTGCACAATGGCTGCATGAAAACAGCCAGTATGAAATGTCTTCACCAACCAGACAACTCGTACACCGCGGGCCGTGGAATGAAAGCAGCCCTGAAAAATATCTGATTGAGATTCAGATACCACTTAAAAATAAATAGCCCAATTTCTCTTTTTAACCGCTTGACTCTCACATGGTGTGAGGGGTTATGCTCTGCTTGAAATCAAGAAAATGGAGGAAAAATACATGAATAATTTTACAGTGAAACCAATTGGAACGGTTCATAACAACGATGACGGCACGTTTATTGAGGTATATGAACACTATATTCCAGCTCTGCAGGCATTGGAAGGATTCAGCAATATTAATATCTTCTGGTGGTTCAGCGATTTTGATGATGATCAATCCCGCTCAACGCTGCAGGCAGAGCAGCCCTATAAAGGCGCTCCCGAAGTAATAGGGGTTTTTGCCACAAGATCACCGTTTCGTCCTAATCCAATTGCTTTGACCACAGTCGATGTGATCCACATTGATTATGAAAGAGGGATCATACAAATTGCTTTTATTGACGCTAACGATAATACACCGGTGATTGACATTAAACCCTATACACCAAGCTTTGACAGGGTAGAAACTCCTGGTGTACCTGCATGGTGCAGTGATTGGCCTAAAAGTACAGAAGAATCCGCCTGTTTTGCATGGGAAGAGGTATTCAATTTTTAGGAGGGCTTATGAGCTTAAAAGATTATATCAATCATAAGCCAGTACTTCATTCAGAAAGACTTATGTTGCGAGAACTTATGCCTTGTGATGTTTCCGATTTGAAAGAATGGTCAGGCGAGAACTCCCTATACCAGTATTGGGGAAAACGTCCCGGAAAAAGTGATTTAAATCCGGAGCTTCTCTTCCAGAAAAAGGATAAACCGACGAAAAGTTTTCATTGGGGGATTATTCATAAAGCAAATAATAAGGTTATTGGAGAACTATGGATATACTTAATTGAGAATGATCGAATGGCAAAAGTTGCTTTTCGACTTTCTCCTGCCTACCAAGGCAAGGGCATAATGACAGAAGCATTATTTCGGGTTGTTACATTCTGTTTTGAGGAAACGGAGCTGCAGCGATTGTGGTCTGATGTCCATATTTTAAATTATGCTTCCTGTAAAACACTTGAAAAAGCAGGATTTAAGCGTGAAGGACATATCCGTAACGGCAAAATGGTAAATACTTACTGTGACTACTATTTATATGGTATGTTGAAAGATGACTATACTGGTCAATATGTTAAACCGTAATATCAGCAAGTAAAATCAAGAATTCTGATTTCTTATCGGTTATAATTCTTTTAGAGCGATTGAAACGAGGTGAACAGGGAAATGTACGAATGGCACAAGCAAATTCAGCTAATTGTTGATGAAATCGATGAATCAATCAGACAGCATCATGATGAATCGCTGACTCTTAAATTTCTTTCCCGCAAACTTGGTTATTCTGACTTTCATACAACTAGAAAATTCAAAGAAATATCAGGTATGCAGTTCAGGGAATATTTACGGCTCAGAAGGTTAGCCTTTGCGTTAAAAGAGGTTCGTGACAGTAAAAAAAGTTTTTTAGACATTGCTTTTGATTATGGTTTTTCATCCCATGAAGCCTTTACCAGAGCGTTTAAGAATTCCTATGGTATCACTCCAAGTGAATACCGGAAAACGCCCAAACCTGTAGTTCTTCGTACTAAAATAACCCCTTTCGACCGCTACTTTTTAGGATTTGGAGAAATTGGCATGATGAAATCGGAAAATGATGTAAAGATTTATTTTGTTACCATTCCAGCACACAAGTTTTTGTACATTAAAAACTATGAAAGCAATGGATATTGGGATTTTTGGCAGAAACAAAGTCTGATTCCTGGACAGGACTGCGACACCATCTGCGGCTTACTGGATAGTATTAAGGGCAAACTGGATGACGAAGGCGGAACGGAATCAAACAGCGGCAGCGGCCAGATTATGGCTTATATGAATGACCCAGACGGACGGCTTTGCGATTGGGGAATCCCACGCACAGAGTGTTATGGAGTCCGCCTTCCTGCTGATTACAAAGGCGAAGTACCGACTCAAATGCTTCTGATTGATGTGCCGGAAGCAGAGTATATTACATTTGAACACGGACCATTTGATTATGAACAGGAAAACCGAAGTGTGGAAGAAAAGATTGAAAAGGCAATGACGGACTTTGATTTTTCAGATACCGGCTACTGCTTTGATACTTCTCCCGGCAGAATTCTTTATTTCTATCACAATCCGGAACGGTTCTGGAAATATGTGCGACCGGTTAAAAAGCAGTCCTGATAATACATCCTAAATAACGTTATCCTTCGGGGCTGTGCCGTGATATCGGGTGCACAGCCCTGATTAATATATACGGATATACCTTTTCCAGCATAATCTCAACAACCCTTCCACCCAATTTACCATCTCACCCTGTTATAATATAACGCATAATATGTTATTTTTAATAAATACTATTTATTACAAAACCATTGATATCGTCCTACATATAGTATATAATAAATATCGTTTCGCAATATATAGTATTTTGTCCTGTTTTGTATATGGTCACAATACAGATATAAGCTTATTTGGGAAGAGAGGGTAATTTTAGAATGGATATTATGGAATACTTGGGGAGCGGCAATATTTTAGGGCAGGATATCTGGAACAATAAATACCGGTATAACAATGAAGAGTTTGACGAATGGGTTGAGCGTGTCTCAGGAGGAAACAAGAAAGTAGCAGAGCTTATTATCAATAAGAAATTTTTATTTGCCGGAAGAATTTTAACCAATAGAGGATTATTTAAATTTGGCAAGAAGATTACCTACTCCAATTGTTATGTAGTAACTCCACCCGAAGATAATATCGAAAGTATCTTTGATACCGCTAAATCACTGGCAAGGACATACAGCTACGGAGGCGGTTGTGGTGTTGATATTGGTAAGCTCAGACCAAAAGGAGCCCTGGTTCACAATGCTGCTGAGAATACAAGCGGTTCCGTTTCATTCATGGATTTATACTCTGCAGTAACAGAATTAATTGGGCAAAACGGAAGGCGGGGAGCGTTAATGATCAGCATACCCTGTACCCATCCGGATTTAGAATCATTTATTGAAATAAAATCCGATTTAACCAAGGTTACAAAAGCAAATATTTCTATTCGTATAACGAATGCATTTATGGAAGCAGTGAAGGAACATGCGCCTTTTATGCTGACCTTTCAAGTAGAAGATACTGGTGAAGTAATTGAAAAAGAAGTAAATGCATATGAAATTTTTTGCCGTATCAGTGAGATGAACTGGGATTATGCAGAACCCGGAATGCTGTTTTGGGATCGTATTGAGAGCTGGAATCTGCTGTCCAATACCAGGGAATTCCAATATGCCGGAACAAATCCATGTGCGGAAGAACCATTACCGGCTGGGGGATCCTGCCTGCTTGGAGCAATTAATCTTTCCGCTTACGTTGCCATAAAAGATAATACGAAAGTCTTTGATCATGAAAACTTTATAAAAGATGTACGTACCTGTGTAACTGCTCTGAATGAAGTACTGGATGAAGGTCTTCCTTTACACCCGCTTAAAGAGCAGCGGGATTCTGTCCGGGACTGGCGGCAGATCGGCCTAGGTGTATTGGGTATTGCTGACTTACTCATTAAATTAGGTATTCGATACGGAAGTGATGAAAGTATTGAGCTTTGCGATAAAATTGCAAAAGAAATGATTCATAATGCTATTTATCAATCTGCAAAGCTTGCAAAGGAGAACGGACCGTTTCCTAAGTGCAACATAGAAGAAATTATGGAAACCCCATTTTTTAAAGCTAATACAGATGAAGAAGTAGCTGCATTTGTGAAAGAAGCAGGAGGGTTATTCAATTCCCAGCTCCTGACAATTGCACCAACAGGGACACTGTCAACCATGCTTGGTATATCTGGCGGAATAGAGCCTATTTTTTCCAATTCTTATACTAGAAAAACGGAAAGTCTTCATGGTGAAGATGTATTTTATAAAATATACACCCCTATCGTTCAGGAGTATATGAATGAAAATGGTATTACAGACGAAAAAGATCTGCCTGATTTCTTTGTAACTGCGCAGTCACTTCCCTACACGGAACGAATTAAAATGCAGGCAGTCTGGCAAAATCATATCGATGCATCCATTAGTTCAACTGTTAATGTCCCGAAAGAATTTACAAAAGAAGAAGTACAGGCTTTGTATTTTATGGCATGGCAATATGGTCTGAAAGGAATTACAATATTCAGAGACGGATGTAAGCGTCTGGGGATATTAACAACCAGTGAAGAAAAGACTTCCCAGAACCTGGAGCGGGGCCATATCGTAAAAGTTTCAGATGCCTGTATTGGAAAAAGAAGAACTCTGCGAACTGGCTGCGGAACGCTCCACTGTGAAGCATTCTTTGATCCCTTCACCGGAAAATTTATGGAAATATTCCTTTCAAAAGGGTCTAAAGGGGGATGCAATAGTTTTATGGTTGGTTTAAGCCGTATGATTTCACTGGCTGCAAGAGGTGGAATCGAACTGGAAGATATTGTTGACCAGCTGGAAAGTACACTGGTTTGCTCATCCTATGCAGTGCGGACAGCAACAAAGCGGGATACCTCACCTGGATCCAGCTGCCCAATGTCAATTGGAAAAGCACTGACTCAGATGTATGAAGAAATGCAGTCAGAGTTGCATTTAAAATATTATGGCGCTAATAAAATGGGATTTGACGGAGAAACAGCACAACTGAAAAAGAACCATAATACGTATGATAAGGCGGATGGAGCAAACGTAGTCAATCCTTGTCCCATATGTGGTTTAGAACTTACATTTGAAGGCGGATGTAATACTTGTAAAAGCTGTGGATACTCTAAATGTGAATAGAATAATGGACGAGCCATAATAAAGCATGTTCCGGATCCTTATAATAAGAATCCGGGACATGCTTTGCTTTTGATATTTATGGAATTTTGTTTCCTATCCCTTAAGGTTCAATTCCCCATTTCAGGCTGTTAGATATATATCCAATGACTTTTGGGGAATCCACATAGTTCATTGCTGTGCCATCAAAGGAATAGTCATCTGTCTGAGTATAATTTGTCCAGTTAGCTTTCGTCACTCTTATCTGGATCTCAGCATACTCTCCTGCTGCCAGACTTCCAGCTCCAGATGTAAATCCAACCTCCAGATAGTAGTCAGCATCCTTCTTTGGAGCAGACAATTTAACAAAGGTTCCGGTGATGTTACTGCTGCCAACGGAAGACCAGTCACACCAGAAGTTCTGATCAATTTCTCCATTTATCGTGTAATAATATCTGATTTTAACATCAGAAAGTTTTACATTGGTTGTGCCGTTATTGTAGATCTTGAATTTCGGACTGAGAGAACCGCTCTGTGCTGATGTGTTTGCATTATACATCTGTATCTTAATGCTGCCTTTTGCAACAGAAGTATCTACTACAGTCAGAACCATCACAGGGTCTGTTCCTGCACTTAAATCGAATACTACATTGTAGGTTCCTGTAGCAAGACCAGCCAGTGAAGCTTTTAAGAATGTAACGGAGGTTCCGGATATGGTGTAATCCACACCTTCAGCTAACGCTTTACTATCCAGTCTGATAGCTTTTAGTGTATGTCCTGCCATAGTTAAGACAGCGGTAACATCTGCCTGCTTCGCAGGGTTCTTATCAAAGGTGGCTGCTGCAGGTTTCACAGAACCACTTGGTGTGGAATCAGTGATCGTTACTGTCAGTACCGGATCAACTCCCTTATTGAAATCAAAAACAAGCTTTAACTTACCCACATCCTGACCTGCTAAATATTCTTTAGATAAAATGACTGTATTGTCGGATAAGGTATAATCTGTACCTTCCGTTAAATAAGTACTTCCGTCCTTAATACCGGTAAACGTATTACCATTTAAGGTAAGTTCTACTGTTATATCTGTTTGTTCCGCAATATTCTTATCAAATGCTGCCACTACAGGGTTGATTGCAGAGTTGGTGACTGGTTCACCGCCTTCTCCAAACAGCAGGGAATATACACCATTTGCAATGGCGATATCGCACTGTGCCCAGAAACGGTGGTATTGAAATACAGGATCAGTATTATTGTTATAAGCAGTAAGAAGTTTCTCATAATCCGGATCATCTTTATATTTGGAACGAATGTCTAAAAATTTAACACCGGATTTAATTACATCCCCATTTGGCATTTTTCCAGTCCAGCCTGCTGGTACGTAGATCTCCTGTTCAAAGAACCGTTTGTAATCTGTTCTTGGTTCTGGCGTTGAAAGGCCCTTATCATCTCTGTACAGATCCCACATACGATCCAGTAATTCCTTTGCAAGCACTCTTGCTTCATCATCACCAGATGCCTTGCTGTAATACAATAAGGTATTTGCAAGGGAACCAGTAACACCAAGGTCTGTGGTGTAGCTGGTAACAGTTACATGCAGGTTCTTATTACCTGTATAAGTACCTGTCCAGGTATCAGGCTGTCCGGACCAGTCAAGACCGTTAGGAATTGCATATGTTCCGTCTGCTTTCAGCTGTACCACAGTTTTAATCCAGCCAACCCATTTATCCAGAATAGCTTTTGCTCTTTCATCCTTAGTTTTGTAATAGTATTCAGCTACACGCTGCATGGACCATGCCTGGAAACCAAACCAGGTATTACTTCCAGGATCTGCATAGACAGGATTTGCTACATATCCCATTCCATAAAAAGTTGAAGTACCTGCCGGCCATTCTTCATAACGGCCATTATGTGAGTTACTGGCTCCGCCTGCAATTGCACCTTCAGAAGTCTGCAGCCACTGATAGAATTCCAGCTGTCTGTCAAGACTTAACTTCCAGTCGCTGGCTCCCTTTTTAGACAGAGGTTTTAAATCTTCGTCTTCCGATAATATCCAGGCTGTCATAGGATTCTGATATCCAAAATGGTTATGGCTGTCTCCAATTTTCCATGCCCAGTCGGAACCTACTCCGCCGCCCCATGCATAATACCAGGACATGAGATAATGAGCTGCATCATACCCGGTACCAGCAGCTGACGGATTACCGATTTTACGGAAGTATTTATCAAACATGGCATATCTTAAATAATCACCCATTTTGCTGGCTTTGGAATTATAGGTTCCAAGGTCAACGCCATATTCTTCTGCCCATTTATTTGCCCAGTAAGTAGCCTGGATTGCACGAGCGTCTGCATCGGGTGCATCGGTGTATTTAAACTGCTTTGAATAGCTGCTGTCTCCGGTGAACAGATCAAGATATCCATTCTTTCCGCCGTATTTCATTGTTTCCCAGCATGGCTGAGGGATGGTCTCCCAGGTAGACTCCTGTTCTCCTCTCTGGAACGTATTGATATAAGATGGTGTTGACACACCGTCGCCTCTGCTTCCAAAGCCGTACCAGTTATCTGCATCTAATAACCAATGCATTCCATACATGGTATTGCTGCCGTATGTAGCCGCCAGTTCACTATTGATCGGGTCAGTTCCAACAGCTGCACCAAAATTCAGCTGGGCAGGATATAAGTCCGGCAATTCCCATTCCGGGGCATAAGTAGCAGGTTTGCTGGCTGAATATTTACTCATACTGGATTCTGGCTGATCTTTTTCCGTAGGAATCATGTAGGTTTCTGCTGTGTCCCAGGCTTTTTTAAATCCGCTGAAATCTCCTGTGAACTTTCCGTACATTGCCTCCAGCCACATATAGTAGCTGAGAGTTTCACTTGTCGTTACGTGTCCATAGTCCGGAGCTTCTACAATCATAGTCTCAATCGAATGATATGGAATACCTTTGTTACTGAAATACCCATTTTTTGGATCCTTAATGTCTCCCCAAAGTTCCAAAAATCTGTTTTGATATTTGTCTGTGCTCTTACTAATAACTTTCTTACTCATCTAACGATGACCTCCTTTTTATTTAACTTTTTATTCATCAGTCGGTTCCTTGCCTGTGAAATACCTCTTACCTCTCCGCTCACCTCTCCTTTCCTTTTATTGCAGGTTGATAACCAATTGACTTCTAATTTAGATAAAGAATATTTAAACTGTAATGTAAACATGGAAATGAATAAGCTGCAAAATTCTTCCTATACACTTAAGACGTTACAACTGACCACTGCTGGTTAAAGCTTGTACTGGCTGACCACTGGCACAAATTCGATCCATTGGCAGTTGCTCCCATTCCATCCAGATAAAGTCCGGTTGCAGCATTTTTAAATTTATAAAAATTATTTGTACTTTCCCGCAGCCATTTTTGATTGTTACTTCCACTGTTACTCCACTGACCGCAAACTGAGCCGTTAGACGTTCGGGCCATACCATCTAAATACAATCCGGTTGCAACGTTTCTGATCATATAATAGCTTCCGGATTGCTCAAGCACCCATTTCTGATTGTTACTGCTATTGCTTGTATACTGATTGCAATCGGAGCCATTTGTGGTATATCCATATCCATCCATACACAATCCGGTAGCCCGGTTTACAAGTTTTACATTGGTATCTGTTGTTGTTGAAACTGACATATCACCATAAGTCACATTATTTAATCCACTGCCATTCCAGCCCGCTCCAATCACAAACAGGCGTCCGTTACGCATTGGTACAAGACATCTGGAATAGCATGCACCGATAACAGAATCAATCTGCGTCCAGCTGCCAATGCCATTATTTTGATTGGTATATAACTTATTGTTACCGCCGCTGCTTAACAGAATTGTGCCATTTAGATTTACACAATATGGACCACTTCCTGACGGATCAAAACAAGTTCCGGCATCTGCCTGATTCCAGCTTTCGGGATCTGATGATATTTTATAAAATGCACCTCCGGGATTTCCAATGATCTCATAAGTCATAATATAATTACCGTCCGGCATTTTTGTTACCACTGCCATACCCGGTCTCTGACTGCTGTTAGAAAGTGCAACATCATTTACTACACTGCTCCAATGAATGCCGTCTGTTGTAGTCTGATGCACTAATTTCTGACTGTGGGCAGTATCCCGTTCATCGGAGTAATAACAGATCAGTCTGTTATTGGCTACCATTAAGAATGGCTCCCAGACAGGATCGTTTCCAGGATACGCAGCCTTGCCTTCTGCAATTGTGCTTACATATGTCCAGTTTCTGCCTGCATCGCTGCTCTTATATAAATCAATCTCGCAGAAAGACCGGTCATAAGGTAAAACAAGTCCGGCACACAAAAGCGTACCTGCCGGCATATTCCCTATCGCCTGAGGCAGCTCATATAAATGTGGCTCCCATCTCATTCCTACTCCCTTATGGGTATCCTTTACGTCACCCACCTTTGTCCAGGTTTCTCCCTCATTTGTGCTTTCAAATATGGGGAATGATGCTGCCCCTGTGGTGTACTGTTCAAATGTTGCATACATTGCTCCATTGCCTGTCTGCATAGCCCTTGCATATAATACGCCTGGAGCAGGCGAACCTGCAGGTGACGTATACATGACTGATGGTCCGTAATTATTCATTTCGTTACCCCTTTCTTATTTTTATTAATACCGGTTTCTATCACATGGGAAAATGATTCAGCGCAAGATTATGGATGTTATAAACCTGCCTTAAACTGTAATTGGTTATCTCACTGATTTCTTCCCACGTATATCCGGATATATATTTTAATAAAAGTATGTTTTTTTCTATTTCACAGTCCATACACTCCACTTTCTTTACAATTGCACTGCAAATTAGATTTTTTTCTACCAGCTGCTTTTTAAAGCAGGTAAATACATCCGTCATCTCTACATCAGACTGGTTTAAACCAGAATGCGCCGCTAAGACAGACATGGATTGTCTTTGTTCCTCTTTCATACGTTTTATCAAGACATCCAACGTTTTAATTGAAAAACTGAGAGCCTGATACGATTGTAAGTAAGTTTTTTTCAGCTCTTTTTTCTCTGTATTGCCATTCATCAGAAAATCCTCCTTGATGGTATTTACTAAGTAAAAAGAAGAATGGCTGCGAATTGTAAACCTGATTATAATTTTTTAAATCATATTAAATACCAGGTACAGTGGAAAACCATTGTGATACGTGGTAATATGGTCTTAGTTTATGGTTTAGGGTATTTAATTTTAAGGCATGCTTTAGCAGCCCTCAGACGCGGGCACGCCAAACCTGTGAAATTATTTGTGAAGAACCCATTATATTAGATGACAGACTTTCAGAAATTAATTGTGGTGAGTTTGAGGGTACAGACGAAACGGCTGATTCTCTTCAATTATTTTGGCAAGCAATAAAAACTGGAGAGAAAGGCACAGAGAAATTTCAGGTATTTGTAAATCGAACTTTGGATTTTTGTAATATGATAATGAAAGATTACATAGAAAATAATATTTTAATTGTTACACATAGTGCTAACGCGCGGATCATTAACTACTATTTTAAAGGAAAGCCTGATAATTATGACTTTAGTAGAAGTGTTGTAAAAAACGGAGGGCTGTTAACCTATGAAATCAAATAGGCTGCATAGACGATATGATCTTATTGCCTGTACTGGTGGCGCTTACCATCCGGCTGATACCACCTGAAATATTTGCCGTAATTACATTGTATTGCACGAACCAGTCGTTATAATATTCAGTCATAGAAAACTTGGATCCGATTTTCTGTAATTAGAATAACAGGAGGTTTTAAACTATGATATCTGAAAATTATTTACATCCAGCTTCTGGTGCTGGTCTTACCCTGACAGAAAGCGGGGGCTGGTTTGAAAGTGCTTATATGAAATGGAACCCTCTCAGCAATGCAATCTCCTACAAGGTCTATATAAAACCTTCGACTGCTGGTGATTCTGCTTATGCACAACTTGACGATGAGTTAATAAGAAAGTATCCCACCTATTGGAGAGCCGATGCAGTAGGTCTTGAAGCCGGCCAATACATTATGAAAGCAGAAGCAATCCTCTCAAATAACACGAAAGAAAGCATTATTTCCGGCGTTATCACCGTAAAGGCAAACGACAGAACCGGATTTGCTTTTTCCCATGACTCCCAGTATAAATCCGGATCTGGCGCATATATGGAAAACGGAATCTTAAAAGAGAATGCCCAGGTAATTTATGTGACTTCTGAAACAGCAAAAACCGTATCTCTTGATGTTAAGGTAAACAGTTCCGGCAAAAAGCAAACAGGTACCGGTATTGGTGAGATTTTAACTTTGCGCCAGAAAGGATACGACACAACTCCTCTCGCTATCCGCTTCATCGGACAGGTTACGGACAGCAATATGGCTGGAGCGCTTAACAGCAATGGATACTTTGAGGTGAAAGGAAAAACATCCTACAAAGAAATGAATATGACATTAGAAGGTATTGGCGATGATGCAACCGCATATGGATGGGGGGTTTTAATCAGAAATTGCGGAAACTTAGAAATCAGGAATTTAGGAATCATGCTGTTCCCTGACGATGGAATTTCACTTGATACAGCTAACTGTAATGTCTGGGTTCATAATAATGATATCTTTTACGGAAAAGCAGGATCCGATGCTGATCAGGCAAAAGGAGACGGTTCTGCTGATGTGAAGAGCGGATCCACATATGTAACTCTCTCCTACAACCATTTCTGGGATTCTGGAAAATGTTCTCTTTGCGGAATGAAGGATACGGCAGAATTTTTTGTAACTTACCATCATAACTGGTACGATCATTCCGATTCCCGCCATCCAAGAATCCGTGCAGCATCCGTTCATATCTACAACAATTATTTTGATGGTAATGCAAAATACGGCGTTGGGGTAACAAAAGGAAGTTCTGCATTTGTAGAATCAAACTATTTCAGACACTGCAAATACCCCTTGATGAGTTCTTTACAAGGCACAGATGCTTTGGGTCAGGGTACATTTTCCGGGGAAAACGGCGGTATGATCAAAGCCTTTAACAACAGAATAGAAAATGCCTCCAGCCTGATCTATGCAAACTCCAATGAAGGAACCACAGGCAAAAATGCGGTCTCCTTTGATGCATATTTAGCATCTGCAAGAAATGAAACCGTTCCCAGTCTTTATAAAACGATTGCAGGCAGTACTGTTTACAATAATTTTGATACCGGCAAAGACATTGGCGTCAGCCTCTCTGATATTGAACCCGTGAGTAATGTGGAAGGAATTGTTACAACAAGTGCCGGGCGGTTAAATCAGGGTGACTTTACCTGGAAATTTAATAATGAAGTTGATGATACTTCTTCTGATTTAAATTCAGCATTAATGTCCAGAATCAGAAGCTATACTACAAATCTAATATCAGTTGGAGGAAATTAATCTCCAGACTGGGGTGCCGCAAAATAGCCAAATGATAGTTATTGAGCGGCACTTTCCATTCTATTATTATCAGTACATATGCCATTTACATAAGCAATTAACGAATCTATGCTTTGCTTATTCTCAAAATTTACTTTTGAGTTATAAGTATCCAGAAATTCTTTGTCCTCTCCATTCCTTTCATAATCAGGCTTTTTTTGAATCATGTTTTTCATCATGGCCATCATCGTTTTATGAACTGGTCCCAGCTTTTTATAGTCTATTCCTCCCCGTAAATGAAATAACTTCGTGTTTTTCAAAAGCTGTGGCGAAAAGTTTTTATTTATAATCGGACTATAATCCGTTGTAAGGGGATCCGCTAATCCCACAGTAAACACGATAAGATTCTTGCAGGGATTTTGAGTAACCAGTTTTACTCCTGCAATACCGCCTGCATACAAACCGCCTCCATAGATAACAATATCATATTTACTCAGATCTTTCGGATCCACCGTTCTGGCGGGAAATAAATCTGCATTTAATTCCTCCGCAATCCATTGGGCATATTGGCTGGTAGAGCCATATTTTGAAGTATATATGACTATAATTTTTTTAGACATCTGCTTTCCCTCCGTTTATCTTACCCAGGTTCTCAAATATTGTTATCAGTGAACTACTTAAACCAGTGATCTCATCCGTGCGCATGCCAGAAAACATTCCAGCCATGAACTTTGTTGCAATCATTTCATTGTCTTTATCCCATTGCTGGCACTGATCGGTTGCGGCTATCCGCATGGCCCTGCCATCCATTTCATCATTATAAATAGTCACAAAACCTTTTTCGGCCAGTTTCATAACAAGCTGCTTTGTATTCTGGTGAGAGGTATCACATGCTGCCGCAAGTTGCTTTAAGGTAGGTGGCTGATCAAATAGTCCCAATACAAGAATTACAAACCATTGTTTCGCAGTCAGGTCTTTCATCTGGGAATCCATCTTGCTTTGCAGACGATTGGCAATTCGGAACAAATACCCAAATACAATCAGTCTTTTATCCATATTTTCAAAATCGTACATTAACATGCCTCCTAATAGGTAATATATTATCTATATTTAGGTATTATATTACCTATCTACAGCTGCTGTCAATGAAAATTTCTTATCATAACCATTTTTTTGATGGTCTGTATCTCAGTTTCTGATAGATCAACCCCAAACCAGGACCTGACAAATGCGCAAACGTTCTTAAAATCCTGATCTGATAACTTTTGATTATTTGCCATTTGATTCCACAGTAAAGTGAAAATTACTCTTCCAAAATCAGACAGCATATAATTATCCATATCAGAAAATGAAATTTGAAACACAGATCTAAATGTTTCAAATAAATCATGTTTCATGTTATTTAAGTCATCAAAGCTTCTCGTTTTTCCATTATCCAGCCATTCTCCAGTATGGATTAAGCCTTTTGTTGATTGCATTTCAGATAATCTTGCTGCTTCTTCCTGATAATCCTTTTTAAGGATCGGCAACGGAAGTTTATTTGTACATAAAATCTCCATATTAACTTTAAAATTACGAAGATATTGACAGGCACGATTATTTAGGGTTTCAACTCTTAAGCCATGAAAATCCGAAGTACTTGGTTCAAACAAAACATTGATCTCCCTATTTCTTCTCTTCAGACCACAGCTCACCCAGCCTATAACTGCAGCATTTGTGAAAGCGTCAATAATTGTATAGGTGGAACCATAAGGAAATCGATATGCAGGAATGATTCTCATTGCCGGAATACCGTATTTATTTATTAGCATTTCTTTCGTATATTCCCCCAGCCGCCCTTTAAAAAAAGAGGTGTAGGATGGTGGAGCACAGGTGGCCGATGCAATAGCAAGAGAAAACTCATCCTCCATCAAAATCTTTGCTGCATGAGCAATTCTTTTATCTTGTATGTCTTTATCCCAGTTTCCTTCTATAGAAACGAAATGTAAATTGTTCTTTATTTCTACTTCGCATGATTTATCATCAATCACAGGGAGAAACCTCCTTTTTTCTATTAAACCGAACTGTATTCTAATTACTGATTTGGAAAGCCTTGTGGCCGGACAGTCTGCCTGTGCTAAAACACCTATATTTCCAGGTATTCCAGACGCTGTGCAACTCTTTTTATATTTTCCTCTACACTGTGACCCGTTTTTGAAAGGCGCAATTCTTCAACAATGCTGCCATCCCGCATAAATAATACACGCTCAGCATTTGCAGCCACTTTGGCATCATGAGTAACAATTAAAAGGGCTACTCCATCAGCATTAATCTGAGAAAAAAGCTTCATTGTTTCATTGGCAGACTTGCTGTTAAGTGCACCGGTAGGTTCATCACAAAATAGTATCTCAGGTGTCATTAGAAGGGCTCGGCAGATGCCTGCCCGCTGTAACTGCCCGCCTGATACTTCCGTAATGCTGCGCCTTTTCAGTTCCTCAATTCCCATTTTCCGCATCAGCCTCTCTGCTTTTTCAGTAAGTGCTGCAACATCTTTGTGACTGCTCCGCAATGCAGGAAGCAAAATATTATCAAGAATATCTAAATTTTTAAGCAGGGTAGGCTGTTGAAAGACAAATCCCATGCCAGTCTGCCTTAGCTTGGAAAGCTGGTCTTCTGAAAGCTGGGACAGGTTTTGCCCGTTAAAAGTGACGGTTCCTCCGTCAATGGCTTCCATTCCGCTGAGAGCAAAAAGCAGGGTGGATTTCCCTGATCCGGAAGGGCCCATTATTGCGACAAATTCTCCCTTTTCAATCTGGACAGATACGTTTTTCAAAACCGTTTGTCTTTCATCTCCCTGACCAAACATTTTGACAATCTCATTTCCCATCACCAATGTTTTCATTGACTACTCCTTTATGTGTGCTGAAACCTGAATATTTTCTATCCCAGTCGTCCCAAGCGCAACAGCAAGCACAACTGCGCAGCCCATTGCAAGCGGGGAAATCAGGTAAGCAGAAACAGGATTCACAACAAATTTAAATGTGGATGCTCCAAACGATGCAATAACGGCACCAGCAAGCACCTCTCCAAGTGTATTGGCAAGTATTGTACCCGCCAGAGTTCCCATAAACAGCACCAATGCAAAGCGGGAAATAAACTGCATCATAATGTCTCTGTTTGTAAAACCCAGAGATTTGATGACAGCAATGGTATGACGTTCTTTTGCAATCAGCATTTTCATCATAAGAAGCGTCACTAATGTTGTCATGAGCAGTGCGGCAATCATGGCTGCTACAGAGATTTTTTTAATGGAATCAATAGTGGGGCCAAAGGTTTGGGCTATATAACTATCAATATCCGCGACTTTTGCAAAGGAAAACTGCTTTGTGTATTCGGTTGCTTTTGCAGTACTTAAGCTATTATCTTTTAACTTTACATAAGCCGTATACCACATCACATCACCGCTTTTTTCACTAAATGTTGCCTTTGCTGTTTTCCCTCCATTGGTAATGTCGGAATAGATGCCGCAAACTTTCAGGATTCTCTCCCTGCCTTCGTTTGTCAAAACAAGAGTATCTCCAATCTTTTTTTCCAATTCCCTGGCATTCATTACAGAAAGGGCGATTTCATTCTCTGCCTGTGGCGACTCTCCTTTGACATAATAAACAGGAAACGCTGAGTGGTCACCTAAATCAACTTTGATTGTTTCACTTTTGCCATTTTTCCACTGTATGGTAAATCGTTTTGTGGCGTGCACCACATATTTTGTAACAGCTTCATCTGTTTCAAGGGTTTTCTTTATTGCCGTTATCTTTTCACTCATCTGATCGGTCTGCTGAACACGGAACAGAATATCAGATCTGCCGATACCCATATAGCTGGTAAAGCCCGGGGAAGAAATTGTACTGTATAGATTCTGAGGAATCAGCATGATAAAAGTTGAAACTATTACTACGGATAACATGGTCATATAAAGTCTTTTTCTTGATATAACGTCCTTAATTCCCAGAAATACATTGGTATTTACCAGCCTGTTTTTCCTCAGCTTCATTCGTTTTAAACCTGTGCCACTTTCCACAACAGTACCAAACCGGATTGCCTGTGCTGCCGGTATCTTTTGAAAACGGTTGAGTACATGGTTTACATAGGCGATCACAGCAACAAACACGAAAAAGACTGCAGCTGCGCCCCACATTCTGGCAGAAGCTGCGGTTGCGCTCTCTCCCATGGTGAGACGGATATTCCTAATTACACGTTCTTCCAGTACAGCTGATAATCCCCAGCCGATCCCACTGCCTGCCCCAGCGATTACAGCATATTTTCCCAGATAAAGCTTTTTCATATCGGAAATACGCAGCCCAATGGCCTTCATAATGCCGATTTCACGGGCATCCTCTTCTATTCTTGCGATCAGTGTAAAACGGATACATAAAAAGGCAATCAGCACAGCTAATATACTAATCAGCAAAAGCACAGCAATCATCAAGCCATCGGATACGGCATTTATCATACGAAAAAGGGGATAGGTCACTGTTGGTCCATTGGATTCCAGCCCTGCACCAATATATTCTGCTTCAAATGCGTTAAGTTCGGACAGGCTCTTTAGCCGGAACTCAATCATGTACTCAACAGTTCCCTTGCTTTTCATAGCTTCATAATCGTGATCGCTTACTAAAAACCGCTTGGAAGATGCCAGCGGAGAATTCATCTGAGAATCACGAAGAAAGCCTGCAACCGTAAATGTTTTACCTGCAACGATAACATTCTTTCCTAACAGCTCATTACCTTTCTTTGCGTAAGCCAGAGGAACGTAAATCTCTCCGTCTGCCGGCCGGATAATTTCTCCGTCCAGATTGAGAAGGTAATCAAAAGACTTGCTTTGGGTGGTAAGACCGTTATCCTGAACACTGTCCTCAAGGGTACTATCTCCTATTTTAATTTCTGCCCCATCTATATTCAGGAACTCCATTACCTGAAATTTCCTGACAGCCCCGTTTTCCTGCGCGAAATGCTCCAGCCTCGGAATATTAATCTCCCCTGTATGCATCTGTAAGAAATGGGGAGTTTTTGCCTGTACCATAAGCAAATCAACAGATCCTGCAAGCTGTAATCCCAAAGTTACTGCTAAAGAAATCAGCACAGCTGCTGCGGTGATAAATAGCAGCATAATGGCTGAAATCGTGGGGCTTTTTCTCAAATCATTCCAGATGATTCGTCTGAACATCGCCATCTCCTTTTTCAAGTCTTTGAATTGATTGAAACTGATATAACATAACGGACGCGATACATAATAAAATACCCGCTATTACGATAAGGAATCCCGATCCTCTTCCTTTTCCAGTACCAAGAACACCGCCGACGCTTTTGGATAGTTTTCCATTCTCCAGCAGCAGTGGAGTAAAGAGATGGTCTGCAAGAAGCCCCGAAAATCCGTAAGCAAACACGTAACCTAATTGGGAGATCAGTCCTACAAGACCCCATGCACGACCTTGAAATTCGTTATCAATGTTGGTTCGAAGTAAATAATCAATACTCATATTGGCAAAAGGCAGCATGGAAAAAAATAAAAATCCAGCCGCAGTGATCAGGATGAGATTCTCACGGAATCCAAACAGTGCCATAAACACACCTGCACAAAACAGTGATCCGCATAAAATTTTCACGTAATCCTTTTTTATTGAAAAGACACCCAGCAAAAGACTTGTTACCAAAAGACCAATCGCTGCCAAAGACTGAACAGAGCCCAAAGCCCCGCTGTCGGAAAAACTTAAAATCATAGGGGAAGCAAGTGTCTGGATAAAGCCAAGGCATAAGGTTATGACAGCTCCCACCAAAACCAGTGTCAGTACACCTTTGTTTCGGGCAATGGCTCTCCAGCCTTCTCTAAAGCTGGATGCAAAAGAAGCATTTTCCGCCTGAGGCTTTGCTGTCAGCCCCTTCCGCACAGCCAGTGTTGCCGTAACCGTTACAAAAAAGGTGCAGATATCAAGAATCAGCAGCAGCCTGATATCCCATACTTTCAGCAAAAGTCCAGCCAATACAGGCGAAATCAGGTATTTTGCAGAACCGGCAAGCTGAACGAAACCGCTGGCTTTTGTATACTGTTCCTCTGTCAGCAAATCAGTCACGGTAGCCCGGTAGGCTGGCTCTAACAAGGAAGAAAATACTGAACTAATGGTCACTCCTACGCAGATCTGCCAAAATGCCGCCTGCCCATCCCAAAGGACAAAGAGAATAAACAAAGGGCCGATTGCAGAAAGACTGTCTCCAAGTATCATCAGAATCCTTCGATCATAATGGTCAGCCAGTACCCCTGCCGGTGCACTAAGCAGCAGGGAAGGCAGAAAAGCCAGCAACATGACGAAAGAAACATGAGATGCCATTCCAGACTGCTGATAAACATAAACGCCTAAACCAAAAGAGGTAAGTCCTCCGCCTATTGCTGAAATAAGTTCTCCAGACCAAAGAAGCAGAAACTTTCCAAATGGTTTTGATGTACGATTCATCTTATCCCTCCGTTTCTTTTTCAAAAATTTGTGATGCAAATAATAAGGTACCGCTTTCAACGCCCAGCAGACGTTCCACATTGAAAATAAGAGCCTTCACACGGGAAGCATATTCCGGTTGACTAATGTCTAACATGTCTCCATCAAACACCGTACTGGCATAAACCACCAGCATCTCAACACATTCATATGGGTAGGGTGTATGAAACAGATTATCCTCAATTCCTTCACAGATAATACCGGAAAGAATGGGGGGTAGCCCATTTAATATTGTTTTTTGTACTTTTTGATGCATCAGAGCATTCTGTGGCCTGTGAATGTGCTCAAGTACTTCATTGCCGCTCTGATTCATCTTGAGAGCCCTGACTGATTGAATGATACGGTCATAAACTGGTTTGCTTTTGTCTTCGGCTATTTCCTTTGCCGCCTTTAGTAAACGGCTGGTATGCCGTTCAATCAAAGCGTCCATGATGTCCTCTTTTGATTTAAAATGGTAATACAGTGTTCCACGGGCAATCCCCACTGCTTCCAGAATTTCATTTGTGCTTGTTTTGTCAAACCCCTTCAGGGTAAACAACGTTTCAGCTGCATCCAGTATTTCATTTTTTCGTTGATCTGCATCTTTTATTATTCTCATCAAATTACCCTCCTTATAGACCGACTGTCTGTCTATAAGATAATATATTTTTTGCTGATTGTCAAGCTGCCTTCTACCAATTTATCTATTGTTAAGCTCCTGACACGATAAGTGTCATAGCTTTTCCCTGATGTGACAGCAGATTTCTTGGCATTTCAAACATTGGATCCCATAATTGATTTGTCAGGTGAACACAGAAAAAAACACAGAAGGGAATCATTATTATGAAATATATAATTGAAACGGATCATCTTACGAAACGGTATGGGACAAATGTGGTCGTAAATCAGGTTAACTTTCATGTGCCAAAAGGGAACGTTTATGGACTGCTTGGCAGAAACGGAGCAGGCAAAACCACAGCAATGAGAATGATGTTACAGTTGGTTTTTCCAACGAGTGGCTCCATTCGGCTATTTGGAAAAGAATGCAGGGACAATTCTGCAGCCCTTTATCGGAATATTGGTTCTATTATTGAAACACCTGGTTTTTACGGTAATTTAACAGGAGAAGAAAATTTGGAGATCCTCGCCAGATTACGGGGACAATTCTGCAAAAATGCAGTCCCAGACGCCCTTGAAATGGTAGGGCTTAATAAGGAAAAAAGAAAGATATTTTCCGATTATTCCCTTGGTATGAAACAGCGGCTAGGCATCGCTGCTGCTATTATGCACAAGCCAAAGCTGCTTATACTGGATGAACCGATTAATGGGCTTGATCCAATTGGAATATGGGAAATCCGGACCTTTCTAACTAAACTTACTCGTGACAGCGGTACTACCGTATTTATTTCCAGTCATGTTTTAAGTGAGATTGAACAAATTGCAGATATTATTGGAGTTATGCATCAGGGACGACTGATAGAAGAAGTTAATATGACAGAGTTGCGAAACAGAAACCAAACGTATACGGAATTCGAATTATCGGATGGGCAACTGGCAGTAAAGATAATAAAAGACCACTATCCCCATACAAATTATACGATACAGGATAATACGCTGAGAGTTTATGGTCCCAATCATATTGTCGGAGATATGAATCGTGATTTTGTTTTAAACGGTATAATTGTCACAAAAATAAATCCCTGTGAAGAGAACCTGGAAGAATACTTTTCTAAATTAATAGGAGGTGGTGGAATTGCTTAATCTTATTTTCTGTGAACTGCTGAAATTAAAGCGGTCAAAAATAATACCAATCAGTATAATCGGGGTACTTTCAACTCCAATGTTAATGCTGTTAGAGGCTGTGCAAACACATTTTGACAAACCAGAGCTGGCTTTCACCTTAGCTGACATCTATAAAAGCAGTGTACTGTATTCCATGCTTCTTACAAATATGATGATTTATGTGGCAATTACTGCATTTTTATTCAGCAGGGAATATTTAGAAAATACGTTGAAAACCATAATTCCCATCCCTGTTTCCAGATCAAAACTACTGATAGGAAAGTTTTTTGCCTTACTGCTTTGGATTCTGGCTCTTAACTTTGTGACCTGGGCCGGAATTTTTATGATCTGCGGATTGTATCACATTGTCTTTACGCTGGATCAATACAGTTTTTCTGCAGCAATCGTATGGCTTCCAAAGTATTTATTGGGAGGGGTCTTAATGTTTCTGACAATCTCCCCTTTTGCATTCGCAGCAGAAAAAACGAAGGGATTTGTGACTCCTGTCATTGGTTCAGCCGTTATCGTAATGGGCAGCGCTGCTCTGGCAAATCATGATTGGGGAGCTTTCTATCCGTGGACAGCTGTCTTTTTTCTGGTGCAGGGTAAAATCAGCAGCAACGTTTATATCACTGCTCTATCTATAATAATTGTTCTCTTGCTGTCTGCTACTGGGTTTATTTTAACTTTTTACCATTTAAAAACGGAGGATCTGAAATGAAATTTTAATATGGATTTCGGTAATGGTTAGCAGGTCGAATAATTTCCCATTACCTGCAAATAATAATTTTATTAATGGCAAGTAATAAAAATCAATTTTAAACAGAGGAGCAAAAAAATGAATCATGATAAACTGATAGCCCAGGTAAAAGATGAATACGCAAGAATAGCCTCATCGGAATCCCAGCAGCATTTCCATCAGACAACAACCGAAGTCACTCCGGAAGCGTATTATGAAAAACTGTTAAGTAAAGTTATAAACGAAATTGACAAAGGAACTTTTGATAATTTTAAATCCGGCGAGGAAGTTGTAACCGCAGTTGCAAATGACAAAACCTGGCTTTCGGATTGGAAATAAACACAAAAACATACCCCCAAGCAGGAGAATACAAAACTTACTTGGGGGTGATATTATGTGATGAATCGCCCAGATATTTTAATGCAAGTATTTTACTGCATGAAAATGGTCAGTTTCCCTCCAATGGACTTATACCGCATGATTCTAATTTCCTTTAGCCTGGCGAAGTTTTCTTCAAAAGAAATCGGCTTTGCTAGTTTCAATCCCATTGAAAAATCCCTCTTATACCGAATTACGGCTTCAGGATACAACCCGATTACATGTACCTGATTCCAGGTGGGATATTGGGGATTGTGATAAAATACCTCTACTGTCTCAAGTGCATAGAAATTATGACACCATTTTGCCTGTTCCATAATATACCTCATGGCTGGTCCATTTTTCTCCACCATAATCTGCCGGAATTCATCCAGATAGTTCCTCTTAACGTCCACATACTCCACGGCGTAAAATGGTTTTATACGTCTTTTTTTTGCCCCCTCTCCAGGAATAGGATAGGTACTGTTGGGCGTTGTGACCAGCAGCTCCATTCTTATGATTTCAGGAACAAAAGAAAGTTTAAGCGTTCTAATCTTCGGCAGCAAATCCGCTTCTGTTTGTTTATCCTTTAATTGAATCAGCACCATATAATCCCATAAAGGAAAATCCCCATGTTTTTCGGCAGCTTTCTTATGGCTGTATACAGATACTTCTTTTATAGCCCCTTTCTGCTTTAATTCCTTAAGCGCTATGTTAAGGTTCTCCTTTATTTCCTGTTTAAATTCCTTTTGCTGAGCTTTCTCCACTTTTAAGCTTAGAGCTGCAAAATAGCTCTCTTCCAGAGATTTCAGCTCTTTTTGTGGTTGATTTTTGTCCTTATTCATGCATGTCTCCCATCCTTTCAAATCTTGTGTTGCAGCAGGCATAACCTTCTGCCATATTTCCCTTCCGCTTAAAGCAGGTTCCTAATTGTGGACATAACTTTGGAAACAGAATGTCATCACCGTAGCAGTTTGCTC
This sequence comes from Lacrimispora struthionigena, assembly GCF_048627165.1. Taxonomy (NCBI): domain Bacteria; kingdom Bacillati; phylum Bacillota; class Clostridia; order Lachnospirales; family Lachnospiraceae; genus Lacrimispora; species Lacrimispora struthionigena. Next base: position 1,260,796 of record NZ_JBMBWP010000001.1, on the reverse strand, counting down.
TGCAGGCCTCTCTCGGTGCAATCTTATTCATATATTCATAGATGGCACAGTAGGTTATGTCAAATTCCAGGCAATCTTCTGTATTTTCAAGAATCACATATTCATGGATACCTGCTTGCCTGCTTACCTGAAACATTTCCAGAATGTAATCTTTAAATGCTGTGAACCCGTCACCGCAGGCGAGAAAGTCCTCCGGCCCCGGAAGTTCGGTCATAGCCGAGAGATAAGCTGTTGCATTGGTGATTTCTTTCATAATCTTCATGGCTCTTATATTATCTGTTACCTTTGCCAAAGCACAGAACATGGCTGCTTTGGCAGAAAAAGAATTCTTAAGCATTGCAGCAGTTTCCTCAGACATGGATTGTTTTGCTGGAAATGGGATTTCATTGATCCGTTTTTTCTCTTTAATAAGGTAAAAAAGCATCACGATCATTTTAGGCAGACCTAACTTTCTGCGAATAATGGCTGTTGCAGTCCCCTTTGCCTCTTTTACCACCATTGGGTGGTTTTGGGGAATCTTTTGGAATATCAGGTTCATCTCCACTCCATAATTTTTTAAGTTCTCTAGTTCCATTGCCATTCCTCCTTTCCATTTCAAAGATAGACAATCAAAAAAAGTCTGTAATTAGTTTAAACTAACCACAGACTTATCTTATAATCCATTTTCTCTTTCTGCAACTCCATTTCTTCCTTCATGAATCCAAAAATACAATTTAAACAAATTTATTTTGTTTTCGGTATTCAATGGGCGTCATCCCGTACTTCGTCCTAAATGCTCCCGCAAATTTACTTGCATTCTGCCAACCTGCTTCTCCCGCTATTTCCGTTACGGTCATGCTTGTATGTGACAGCAATTGCTTTCCCTTCTGAAGTCTTAACGCTTTCAGATAGCAATAAGCCGTCTGCCCGGCGTAATCCATAAAGCATCGGTTTAACCTGCGTTCCGTTATCCCCAGTTCTTTTGCCAGCTCCGGTATGATAATGGGCTCGGATATATGGTACTCCAGGAAGGTAACCGCCCTTTCGAAGATCTGATATCCTGCAGTTCTTTTTATTCCAGCGGTCCCATTCAGCCCCTCCCGTTTTATGCTGTTGCTGCTGATAAGTACCAGTTCCAGAGCCTTTAATAAAAGATACTCTTTGTCATAGTCAAAGGGATTCTCAGCTATACTAAGAAAAACACTTCTGAGATTTTCATTGCCAAAAACAAAGAATAATTGCATTTGCTTCTCGATTCTTTCCTGAAACTGCTTCATAGTAAGTGTATTCTGGCTTAAGTGTTTTCTAATTACAATATCTGCCTGGTCGATATCAAGGAGTAAGCTGATTCCTTTTACATTTCCCTTTTGCAGGATTACTTGATTGGGACAGGTATTAAAGTCATAGATACCAATCATATTTTTCAAAAGAGTAGCGGAGCCGGTGTCGTACTTCATTTCAACGTTTCCCCTTAAGCAATAGAATATCTCCATAAAGTTACTCTTTTCAAAACCATCTGTTTCCTGATCTTCTTTCAAATAATAATCAAAGAACAGCATTTCCACACCTTTTTCAAGTTCACAGCGTATAATCGTTCCGCTTAATCTTTCCTGATCCAGAAAATATTTTGTTATTTCATTATTTGATTTAATATTCTGAGTAAAGTGAAGTAAATATTTTTCATGTGTATTCATATTTTTTACTCCTACTGTCGGAAACAAATTTACTGTTGTGGTACACTATTTTTTTCAGCCAGGTTGAGAAGTTCCCCGGTAACCAAATCCAATTGGGCTGACCAGGAATATATAACTCCCTCATTTCATCTATCCCTTCATTATGCGTGGGCACCATGCAGTCTTGCAAATATCCCGCCTCTTTCCATTAGTTCATCGTGGCTTCCCATTTCCGCAATACCTGTTCCATTAAGCACCACAATCAAATCTGCATCCCGGGTTGTAGAAAGCCTGTGTGCAATCATAATGGTGGTACGGGTCTTAGATATTTCGTTTAACGCTGCCTGAATTTCCATTTCTGTTTTGGTGTCTAAGGCAGAGGTTGCTTCATCTAAAATCAGGATGGGGGAATCTCTTAAAATAGCCCTGGCAATGGCAATTCTCTGTCTTTGCCCCCCAGAGAGCAGGATACCTCTTTCTCCAATGGTTGTATCATAACCATGTTCCATTTTTTCAATAAAATCATGGGCATTGGCAGCTTTTGCCGCTGCAAGTACATCTTCTTTCGTGGCACCTTTCCAGCCATAGGCTATATTCTCATACACTGTGCCGTTAAATAAGAAGGTATCCTGTAATACCATAGAAATATTATTGCGCAGACTGGAAAGAGTTACATCACGAATATCAATTCCATCAATATAAACCGCACCGTTTTGAGGATCATAAAAACGGTTAATCAGGTTTGCAATGGTACTCTTGCCCACACCTGTGGTTCCAACCAGTGCCACTGTCTGTCCCGTTTGTATTTTTAAGTTAATATTTTCCATCACAGGAATATCTTCATGATAGGAAAATGTAAGATCTCTTAACTCGATTTCACCCTTAACCCGCTTCAACTCAATGGCATTTTCTTTTTCTTTCACCTCTGAAATTTCATCAAACACATCAAAAACACGTTTACATCCAGCCCCCGCCTCTCCAGCGCGCTCAACAAGAGCGGAAAAATTTTTCACTGGTCCATAAAACATAGATAAATACATGGCAAATCCAACAATGTCGCCAATGTTTACCTCTCCCGTGCCTACTAAATGTCCGCCGTAAATCACCACAATAACCGTGCCCAGTGCAGTCACAAATGCCAGCAATGGATATGTTGTTTCAAAAAAGAAACTGGCACGAAGATAGGCCTGGCTGTGGAGCATGGCAAGGTGGGCAATACTGGTTTCTTCATGACCCTGCTGATTAAAAATCTGTATTTCTTTCATTCCTGAAAGGTTGTCCTGAACCTTCCCCGCAAGCGCTCCTCTCACACGGGAGTTCTCCTTCCATACGGGTGAAACGTGATGTCCCTGCCAAAGAGTAATGCCTAATAAAAACGGAATGGTAACCAGGCTCATAAAAGCCAGTTTTACATTAATTGTAAACAGCAGGATGCCGACCCCGATAAAGGTAAGAATATTCACAATAAAATCAGGAATTACATGAGCCAAAAGCACCTCTGCATCTAATGTATCATTCACCACCCGGCTGGTAAGGTCGCCAGTTCTGCTTTTGTGGAAATAACTCAGGCTCATATTTTGCAGCTTTCCATAAAGCATTTTGCGTAAATCCGCCACATAATGCAGCGCCGCATAATGGTTCATATATCCTGCAGCCGATGCACCCGCCGCCTGCAGCGTTGCCGCCCCCAGCAAAAGCAGACCGATGCGTAAGGCTTCTGTGCCAAAATCTCCCCTTCCCTCTGTTGCAAGAGAGGTTAACTCTCTTAATGCCCACGGAGTATAAAATCCGGCTACTGTAGATACCACCAGGGCTAAAAATGCAAACACCAGAAAGGCCCGATATTTTTTTGCCTCGCAAAATATCCGCAGTGCTATATTCATAGAGAAATCGCCTCCCTCTTTGGTACGTCCTCCTGATGCAGCAGCGAGTAGGTCAGGCAAACCGGTCTTCCCGTTCTGGATTCATGCACAACCTCTGCATCAATAGAGAAGGTCGCTTTTAAAACCTCAGGAATCATTACTTCCTTAGGTGACCCGTGCTGTATGATTTTTCCACTGCGGATGGCAATCATATAATCAGAAAAACGCGCTGCTAAGTTTAAATCATGAAGTACCATAGCAATGGTACACCCCTGATTGCGGTTTAAGCTGTATAAAAGCTCCAGCACCTCCAGCTGATGAGCCATATCCAGATATGTAGTAGGTTCATCCAGTAAAATCAAATCTGTCTGCTGGGCAAGAGCCATGGCAATCCAGACTCTTTGCCGCTGACCGCCTGACAGGGTATTTACCTCCCGATGCTCCAGGTCAGAAAGCTTTGTTGCAGAAATTGCCCACTCTACTATTTTTTTATCTTCCTTTGTTAACTTTCCAAAGCCATTTTGATGAGGAAATCTTCCGTAGGCAACAAGTTCACTTACTGTCAATCCACCAGGTGCTGAAGGGGTCTGAGGTAAAATGGACATTTTTTTTGCAATCTCTTTTGTGGGTAAAGTGGAAATGTCACCGCCGTTTAAATAAACCATACCTTTCTTCGGCTTCAAAATGCGCCCTACCGCCTTTAGCACCGTTGATTTTCCGCATCCGTTGGGGCCGATGATTGACGTGATTTTATTACGAGGGATGGCCATCTCCAGATTCTCAACAATCAGTGCATTGTCATACGCAATGTCTAAGTTTTGTGTCGCAATACTATTCATACTGTACTCCTTAATTATTTGCTTTTGCCAATAGATACAAAAAGTATGGTGTGCTGAGCACTGTAATTACAATGCCCGTAGGTACATCCGTACCCAGGCTGATGGTTCTTGTTATGGTATCTGCCAGCAGAACGATTATGGCTCCGCACAGCCCAGCCGCTATAAGAAGCAGTTTGTGGTTAGAGCCAACGATTTTTCTTGCCATATGAGGAGCAATCATGCCTACAAAGAAGAAATTGCCTCCCAGAGATACACTTCCAGAAGAAAGCGCCACTGCCGCCACCGTCAGGCCGATAAATTCCGGCTTTACCGCAGTGCCCAGACCTGTAGCCGTTTCATTTCCAAGGTTTAAAATATTCAGCACATGGGATTTATATAATGCATATGCGCACAAAATGGCTGTCCATGGTACCAAAATCGCCAGATACCGCCAGTCATCTCCCCACAGGCTGCCTGCACTCCATCGCTGTATAAATTCCATCTGATTTTGATCCAGTTTCAGAGTAAGCAGTGTAGTTAACGCACCATAACCGCTTCCCAGTGCCACACCCGTTAAAATCAATCCAGTAGGGGAAATATCTTTGTTCTTTCGGTAGGAAAGAAGAAAAATTAACCCCGCGGCAGTCATTCCGCCCACAAAAGATAATACAGGCATTAAGATTGCCGAAGAATTGGACTTCGCAGAAAAAATTACAACAAAAATTAATACAAAGAGTCCTGAACCGGAGCTGATGCCCAAGGTGCCCGGGCTTGCCATATCATTTCTTAACAGACTCTGCATGATGCAGCCTGAAATTCCCATACCGATTCCAACGCAAACCGCCAGTATTATGCGGGGCAGACGAAATTCCATAATAATCAGGTTCTGCTTCGGTGTACCTTTTCCTAAAATCACACTCATTACTTCTGCAGGAGTAAGGTTCATTTTACCTGAATTAATACTGATAATCGCAACCAGCACCATTAAAACAGTCATAAACAACAAAATAAAACCTTTCTTTTTCACTCAAATTCCCTCCTTTGTTTTCTTGCCAGATAGAGGAAATAAGGAACACCAATAACGGCAAAGATAATGCCTATGGGTGTTTCGTATGGCTTATTGATTAATCTTCCTGCCAGATCCGCAAAAACTGTAAGCAACGCACCGTACAGTCCTGATGCTGGAATAATATAGCGGTAATCTACTCCCACAAAATACCGGACAATATGAGGAGTAATTAAGCCCACAAAACCAACCGGACCAACAATAATCACGGAAAGTCCTGTAAGCAGGAGCACAATAATCGTAGAGATACCCTTCACAAATCTTGTTTTTAATCCAAGACCCGTGGCTACATCTTCCCCTAAGCTGAGCACTGTGACGGAAGGTGAAATTGCAACGGCTCCAATCACACCAAGACCAAAAGCCGGTAAAACAGTTAACAGCTCACTCCATTTAGCCCCCGCCGTTCCTCCTGCTGTCCAATAAGCAAGGGCATGTCCCAAATGATATCTGATGGAAATATACTGGCTGAATGCGCCAAACAGCATGGAGATTGAAATCCCGGCCAAAACAAGGCGCTGGGGCGTCATTCCTCCTTTTCCCATGGATGCAATAAAATAAGTCATTGCCGTTGTGACAGCAGCACCCATACATGCAAACAGCATGGTCTGTCCGTAAGTCCGCATGGGCAAAAATGCCATACAAAGTGCCATAGCAAACGTTGACCCCGAACTAATACCCATCAGTCCGGAGTCAGCCAGTGGATTTCTGGTTGTCCCTTGCATGATTGCACCGCAAACAGCTAAACTGCAGCCTACCATTAAATCCGCCACAGTTCTGGGGAGACGCAGTGTCTGTATAATCTGATGCTCTGTTAATTCAGGATTAAATTGAAAAACCGCCTCCCATGCAGTGGCAATTCTCATGTCGGCAGCACCAAATGTAATGGAGGCTGCCGAAACAATCAATAAAAATCCAAATCCAAGAGCCATGTAAAAGGCAAAGTTGATGGAACCCTTCCATCCCTTTGTTGTGGTATTTTTCATGGTGTCGTTCCTTTCCGTGGTGATAATAACATTACTCTTGTGTTTTCAGCAGAGCATTTAACAGATAATCCAGTTGTACGTTTGAGGAGTAAATATCAATATCATAAAACAAGGTAAAATCAATAGGAATCACATTTCCTGCCTTAACCGCAGGCAAAGATTCCCAGATTGTGTTTCCCTCTAATTCCTCAAGACCTCTGGCAATTATGATATAATCGCCGATATAATCACTGATGACCTCCATAGAAACATCTCTGTATTGTTCCGCTGCGATAATTTCCTTCTTAACAATTTCGGGCGCCTGAAGTTCCAGCTGACTGTATAATAAATCTCCCCCACGTCCCCATTTATCACCGTAAACCCAAATACCACCGTTTCCGTCACTTTCAATCACACTAAAGGTTTTATCCAAAACATTTTTATCCTCAAGAGAAGCCTTTGCCTCCACCAGCTTTTGGTGAAACTCGTCCAGAACTGCATTTGCCTTTTCCTGCCTGTTTAATATATCACCCATAAAGCGTACCCGTTCTTCCATGGACAGCGCTGTAAATGGAAGCAAAATTGTGGGAGCTATTTTAGAAGCAATATCATATTGTTCCTGATTAGCAACAATCAGTAAATCCGGCTCGTAAGAGATTAACTGTTCTGCTTCGAAATTTCCCAAAACAGGCACTCCTTCCAATTCTTTTGCATAAGCCGTGCCAGCTGCATCATAGGTTGCTACAGGCGTAATTCCAAGAGCCAGGGCATCCCCCACGCAATATGTCACAATGACTCTTTTGGGATCAGCGGGTATTTCTATCTCCCCCTGCTCTGTACTGATTACTCTGATTTCTGCCGATCCCTCCGCTGCTGTTTTCGCTGGCTTTGAACCGCAGCCTGAGACAGAAATGCCTATGGCAAAGGCCAGTAATAATGCACCTTTGTTTTTGAACTTTAACATGCAGATTTCTCCTTCTATATGGTTACTCCGATATTTTTTTGATGGCATCAATGGCATAGTCCAGCTGTGCAGTTAAACTGGCGATATCATCATAGTAAAACAATCCAAGGTTCTCTCCCGGAATCTCTGCCACTCTGCCTTCCAAAACAGCAGGTATGCTTTTCCAGATATCAGACTTTGCATATTCCGATTCCTTCCCCTCCTGCTGGAACCACAAGATATAATCGCCGAAATATTCATGAGCGACCTCATAACTGAGTGTTGCTCTGTTTTCTCCTGTTTTGGCAATCAGCTGTTCCAGTTTTTCAGGCATTTTCAACCCAAGATAGTCATAAACCAGGGTGCCGCCTCTGGAGCCGGTTTCATATGCTACACCACTCCACTCACCGGTAGATCCCCAGTCTTCCATAATACTAAAGGTCTTTCCCTCATATTTTTCATTTTGAAGCTCTGCCTTTGCCGCCGCAAGCTTTTTATCAAATGTTGTGATCAGTGCCTCCGCTTCCTTTTCCTTTCCTGTGGCTTTTCCAATCATTCTCAGCCGTTCTGCCGAAGTTACCTCTCCTTCGGGAATTACTAAAACTGGTGCAATTTTATTAAAATTCTCAAAATCCGCTGTGTTATATGTAATAATCAAATCTGGCTCTACCGCCATAATATCCTCCGCAGCCCAATTTTCCAATTCTGCAGATGTTGAAAACTTATCATAAAATGGCATGGTCTCCTGTGCCCAGGCTGAATAACCCACCACATTTAAATCCAGAGAAAAGGCATCGCCGATATACCAGTTCACTACCACACGTTCCGGCTTTTGGGGCACTTCAATTTCTCCCATAACCGTATCAATTTTATTGATATCTGTCCCTTTATTCTTTGCTATTTCTGCATTTCCACATCCTGCTAAAACAAATAATAACATCATGGAGCATAGTAACAGCCCTCTTTTTTTCATATCCATTCTCCTATACTTTTTATGTCTGTATCATGACAAATTGAGTTTTTTTGTTAGTTTAGACTAACCTAATAAATACTAGCATAATAAAAAATAATCGTCAATATAGCCGTATTCCAAGATAAGGAAGTTCCATTCTTATTAAAACTCTAAAAGCTCTGTGTTTATATGTATTTTTGGCTCACTTTCCTTCCTTTCTGTTTTATGGTTGGATCATAATTAAAACAAAATGGAGTACTTTCAATTGCATTAAACTCTTGTTTCCAGTATACTTTTAATAACTCACGAAGAAAGGAGACTTTTAAATGAACAGATATGATGATGCATCCTGGGGTTCCATGGCAAAAAAATATAACCTCCGTCAAACCCCTTACGGACCGGGTACTGGGCATTATTTTCCGCCCCATTGGTCAAACGGCTGGATTGTGGAAGTCTCCCCTGCCCAGGGACTTTATGTCTCCAGTGCGTGGTTTACGCCCAATCAGACCATTGTTCATAAAATTGATATCAAAGAACCCTGTCTCTGGCTTTTTTGCATTGATTGCGGTGATATTATTTATTCTCAGCAGGGAAAAGCTGCGACTACATTTACCCCTATTTGCCATAAAATAATAAACCCTCAAAAGGCGTTTCAGTTTACCTTCCCTAAGGATGTCCATGCCTGTTTTACCAGCATTTTAATCTACCAGGACTTTTTAGATCCTTTCCTGCAGGCAAGAGCCGATGCGCCTAAAATCAGCATTTCGGATGCAAAATTATGGGAAACAGAGCATCTGAATACCCCGGGTACAATGCTCATTTTTGAGCAGATCCGCTGGGCAATCAGAAATGGAGATATGCCGCCCTTTGCATTTGAGGGCATGGTGATTCACCTTCTTGGTTCCATTGCACGTAATTATCCTGTTATTCCTGATCGGAGAAGTAACAGACGGAATTATGTAACATGGGAAAATGAGAAAAAAATGTATGCTGTGAAGCAAAAACTAGACGATGACATTCTGGATGTCCCCTCTATGAGCGAACTGACAAAGATTGCAGATATGAGTGAAAGCAAACTTCGCCTCAGCTTTAAAAACACGTATCATATTCCTCTTTATGATTATATCAGAAGGGAAAAGATGAAGCGGGCAATGCAGCTTCTCTCCTCTGATCATTTGAGTATCCATCATATTGCAGAGCTGTGCGGTTATAAAAATCCATCAAAATTCACCGCAGCATTTCAGGAAGTCCACGGAATAACTCCAAGCCAGTTCAGAAAGACATTTAACTTATAACTCCTTGTTTAATAAGAGTTTATTTAGTAAAATGAAAACAGGAAGGTGGTAATGTCGAGTGGGTAAAGCGTTGGCTTACCCACTTTCGCGTGAATCAGTAGATTCAATGGTTATTAAGCATTGCAAAATCTGACATTGACGAATTAATGGCGGCAAGTTAATATAGATTTACACGCAGCGAAAGGGGGCAGTCATCTTGGGACGATCTTACACGGAGGAAGAACGGGAAGAATTAAAGAAAAAAATAAAGAATATCGCTTCTATCATGTTTATGGAGGAAGGGTTTAAAAGTTGCAAAATACAGGAAATCACCAAAAAGGCCGGGATTTCCATGGGAGGTTTTTACACCTTTTACAAAGACAAAGAGGCTCTTTACGAAGAAATCCTGCGGGATGAGACGGACAGAATACGGCAGAAAATTCTGACAATCATTGATGAGGAAAATCAGACACCACAGGGGTTTTTCACGGATCTGGCAAATGTTTTTCTGAAAAAAACCTCTACAAACAAATTTTACACCAGTGAGTACAGCGGTCTTTTAGAATCAATGGTCTGGAACAATGACACATACGCCTCACAGGATAATCTGGACTTTATCAAAAAACTGAAACATATTTGGGCTGGCAAGGGGTATTTTCTAAAAGCTTCCGATGAAGAGATTGCTTCCGCCGTAGCCACATTGGCTGTTTTATGCATGCAGAAAGAGATGATTGGCGAGGGTTTTTCTTACTGGTATGAAAAAATACAAATTTTAATTCTTGAGCTTATTTGATATTTTTTATTAAAGCTATGAATTTTATTTGATATTTTCACAGACTGGTGCTATAATCCAGAAAAAGGGGGCCTTATCTATGAAATATGTTATGAAATTCAGTGAAATAGGAAAGGAAGACATCTTAGCTGCTGGCGGTAAAGGTGCGAATCTGGGTGAGCTGTTTAACGCAGGTTTTCCAGTTCCCGAAGGGTTTAGCATTACCAGCCATGCGTTTGATGAGTTTATGAAACGCAATGGATTTGATTCTCCCCCATCTGGTAACAGCCTTACCAGTGAGGAGGTTGCAAAAGGTCAGCTATGGAAGGAACTGGAGGATGAAATCGCAGACTACTATCATGCTTTGGGGCTCAATTCAAAAGTTGCGGTCCGTTCCTCTGCTACAGCCGAGGACCTGCCGGAAGCAAGCTTTGCCGGACAGCAGGAAACTTATCTTAACATAGAGGGACTGGATCAGCTTTATCTTTCCGTCAGAAAATGTTTCGCATCACTCTTCTCATCAAGGGCGACAGCCTACCGGAAGCAGACGAACTTCGATACTGGAAAGATTTCGTTATCGGTAGTGGTTCAGCGCATGGTGAACAGTGAGATATCCGGTGTCCTTTTTACAATTGACCCCATTAGTAAAAATAAAAGCAGGATGATGCTCAATGCCTCATGGGGACTGGGCGAATCCATTGTATCCGGGAAAGTGACTCCTGACATCTATGTCTACGACAGAAACCACAGGCAGATAGTAGAGAAACGATTAGGTGATAAAAAGATTCTGGTCTGCTACAGTGCAGAAGGAACCAAAGAAAGAGTAACCTCCTCGCAGCAGCAGAGGGAATTTAGTTTAACGGATAAACAGGCAATTGAAATATTTGAACTGGGAAGAAAAACAGAGCAGCACTTTCAGTGCCCCCAGGATATGGAATGGGCCATCTCCCAAAACAGGTTATATCTGCTGCAGGCTCGGCCAATCACCACGCTGAAGGTAAAAAACAGCACCGACATCCAGCTTACAAAATCTCAGCGGGCCGTATTAAACAACTGGATCGAACACTTCCCCACCCCACTCTACCCCCTTGATGTGAAACCATGCCTGATAGTGGATGAAGCCAAAAATAAAGTATTTCATGAGCTGGGCATTTCCGCGGAAAGTGAGCTGACCATGGCTGATAATGGATTGCTTTCCCTGTCTGCGGGGAAAATACATATCTCACCTAAGGTGTTAAAAATCCCGCTCCTGCTGAGCAGTTTTACCGACTATTCCACCAACTCAGCCAGAACAGACGATTCTTTCCATAATATAAGGGAGGAATTGTTCTCGAAACAGAGAACGGATCTTTCTGTATTACCAGCCAAAGAATTGATCCATCAGATAATGGAACTGATGAAATTGTCTGAGAAACTTGCTTACACCCGTTTCCGTTACAACATCTTTCCATCTGTGGCAGTATCAAAATTAATTCATCATGACTTGAAAAAGATAGACAAAAATATGAGCGAATATGATTTGCTGAGTAATCTTTCTTATAAAACGTGGGATTTAAACCTGAAACTAAAAAAACTATCCACTTACATTCAAAGTACCCCCGGGCTGGAGCAGTTATTTATGGAACTGGACAGAACCAATCCCCAGGCGATTGAGGATTTTCTGGAGAATCAGCCTGATTTTAAAGCAAAATTACAAGATTTCTTAAATGAATTCGGTTGGAAATCAAGCAGCAGCTATTGTGCCTTTGGTTCTGTATCCTGGTTTGAAAATTTGGATTCTCTGTTTTCCATGCTGAAGGTGCTGCAAAGCTCCCGCAGAAACGATGACTCACCCGTCAAATTTCAAAACATAATGACAAAAATCACAACTACTTTTGGTAAAAAGAAAGCGGACCGGTTAAGAACAAAAATTGAAGAAATAAGGGCCTATCACGTAAATCGGGAAGAAAGCCTTTATATGATCGAAATGTGCTACGGTCTTGCCCGCAGGGCTGCATTTGAACTGGCAAAGCGCTTCCCCCAGTTGTTTGAACAGGCGGAAGATATCCGATATCTCACCTTAGATGAGGTCTATGAATTACCGGGTAACATAGCAGATCTGAAAGAATTGATTTGTGTTAGAAAAAGCAACCGTCAGAAAAATGAAATACTATGGTCTGGCTTTTCCGTTGGTACAAAAGCAGGTCACCAGAATACTCTGTCCGGTGTTTCCGGAAATGGCGGACGCTGCCGGGGCCGGGTACGGAAAATACTGACTCAGCAGGAATTTGATAAAATGCAGTCCGGCGACATACTGCTCTGCCGCTATACAGATCCCTCCTGGACTCCCCTGTTTGTTCTTGCTTCGGCGGTTATCTCTGATACTGGCGGTCCTCTCTCCCATAGCGCAATTGTTGCCAGAGAATATAACATTCCTGCAGTGCTTGGAATTGGGAATGCCACCGATCTGCTGGAGGATGGGGATGAGGTTTGGGTTTACGGCGACACTGGTAAGGTAATTATATTACCAAAAAAGATATAATTCTAAATATACGTAAGCCACAAACATTTACGTCTGTGGCTTACTGATTCACCGATTACATTTTTTCTCGTTTCACATAATGGGTATGGAGAAGTTCATGTGCCTTTTCTCCATTGGGCTCACCCAGATACTCCTCATAGAGTTTTTTAATTGCCGGATTTTCATGTGATTTTCTATATTTTTTGCTTTTATCTTCTTTATATATTCCTTCCATTCGTTTTTTCAGAACATCAAAGTTTCCAAAATGGTAAGGCTGACCACCGCCTCCGATACAGCCTCCAGGACAAGCCATGATCTCAATGGCATGGTAATGGGATTTACCGGCTCTTATATCTTCCAGAAGCTTTCTTGCATTTCCAAGACCATGGGCAACCGCAATATTGATATCCTGGTCATTGATCTTCACCACAGCTTCCCTGATTCCCTCGAAGCCCCTGAGTTCATGGAACTCTACTTCTTCAAGAGTTTCATTGGTAAGCCATTCGTATGTGGTCCGCAAGGCTGCCTCGATAACACCACCGGTTGTTCCAAATATAACTGATGCACCAGTAGATTCTCCCAATGGTTCGTCAAATTCTTCATCCTTTAAATTCATCAGGTCAATATTTGCCTCTTTTAACATATCACCCAATTCTCTTGTCGTTAATACTGCATCCACATCCTGCATATCATCATGCATAAGCTCTGGTCTGGCAGCTTCATACTTTTTTGCCAGGCAGGGCATTATGGAAACCACGAAAATATTTTTAGGATCAATCCCCATCTTTTCTGCATAGTAAGTTTTCGCGATCACTCCAAACATCTCATGGGGGGATTTGCAGGTTGATGGAATATCAAGCAGATCATTAAACTGATGCTCAAAAAACTTAACCCAGCCTGGACAGCAGCTTGTGAGTATGGGAAGCCTGCCCCCATGCTGCAGCCTGTGAATGAATTCCGCCGCTTCTTCCATAATCGTAAGATCTGCGGCAAAATCTGTGTCAAATACCTTATCAAATCCCATCATTCTAAGAGCAGCCACCATTTTTCCCGTAACCAACGTTCCTGGCTCTGCACCAAATTTCTCTCCAAGAGCTACCCTCACTGCAGGTGCTGTCTGAACGATGACGAATTTATCTTTCGCATTCAATGCTTCCCAGACATTGGGGATGTCATTTACAACCGTTAATGCAGCTGTGGGACATACAGAAACACACTGTCCACAAAAAGTACAGATGGATTTATCCATAGGTAAATTAAGTGCTGGTGCGATAAACGTATCAAATCCCCGGTTAACAGCTGAATACACATGGACCGTCTGTACCTCATTGCACATGGTTTCACATCTTCTGCATAAAATGCATTTATCCATATTTCGGATCATTGCTTTACTTGAGATATCCTTTTCATGAGTTGCCCTCGCTCCATGAAACTTGATCCGTCGTATATCCAGTTCTGCTGCCAGTGACTGTAATTCACAGTTTAGATTCTTTTCACAGATCAGACAGTCTGTGGGATGATTGGACAATAATAGTTCCACTACCAGTCTTCTTGCCTTAATGCATCTTAAGGTATTTGTTCTTACCACCATGCCCTCTGATACGGGAGTCGCACAGGAGGGGGCGAGATTTCTCCTTCCCTCGATTTCCACCACACAGACCCGGCAGGAAGCAGAGCCATTTACCGTTTTTACATGTTCCAGATTAAGGTAACAGAGTGTGGGTATCCGAATATCCAGTTTCTTTGCAGCCTCCAGAATCGTTGTGCCTTCCTCCACTGCAATCGTTTGATTATTTATCGTAACATGAACCAGACCCATAAGTTCCTCCTCCCTTACCCTTTTTCTATGGCATTAAATTTACATGTATTATAACATGCACTGCATTTGATACATCTTGACTGATCAATTACATGAACTATTTTACGTTCTCCCTCGATGCAATGAGCCGGACAGATTCTTGCACACGCAGTACAGCCCACGCACTTGTCCGGTAATATATGAAAGGAAAAAAGTGCCTGACAAACTCCGGCAGGACAGTGTTTATCCCTCACATGAGCCAGATACTCATCCTGAAAATAATGCAGGGTACTGAGAACAGGATTGGGGGAAGTTTGTCCAAGTCCGCAAAGGGATGTATCTTTAATCACATCGCCTAACTCAACCAAGTCTTTTAAATCCTGTTCTGTACCATTTCCCTTTGTTATCTTTTCAAGTATCTCCAGCATTCTTGTATTACCAATCCGGCAGGGTGTACATTTTCCACAGGACTCATCCTTGGTAAACTCAAGGTAGAACTTTGCAATGTCTACCATGCAGTTATCCTCATCCATGACGATCATTCCGCCAGATCCCATCATGGAACCGATACTGTTTAGTGACTCATAGTCAATGGGGATATCTAAATTTTCTTTCGTGATACACCCACCAGATGGGCCGCCGGTCTGCACTGCTTTAAACTTCTTGTTATTCTTTATTCCTCCTCCGATATCATAGATGACCTCACGTAAGGTAATGCCCATAGGCACTTCCACAAGGCCCACATTATTTACTTTACCGGCCAGAGCAAAAACTTTTGTACCTGGCGATTTCTCCGTACCGATACTTTTAAACCAGGCAGGTCCTTTTAAAAAGATTGGGGGGATATTGGCAAATGTCTCTACATTATTCACACAGGAGGGTTTATCCCAGACACCTCTTTGAGCCGGAAACGGGGGCTTTGAACTGGGCTCCCCTCGTTTTCCTTCTACCGAATGGATGAGAGCCGTTTCTTCTCCGCAGACAAATGCACCGGCACCGTACCGTAATCCGATATCAAAATTGAATCCTGTGGAAAAAATATCTTCTCCCAAAAGTCCCAGTTTCCTTGCCTGCTTTATGGCTATTTCAAGACGGTTGATGGCAAGGGGATATTCCGCTCTGATATAAATATACCCGTACTGGGCTCCTATGGCATAGCCTGCAATTGCCATCGCTTCAAGAACCGAGTGGGGATCTCCTTCTAGTATGGACCGGTCCATAAATGCACCTGGATCTCCTTCGTCTGCATTGCATATAATATATTTTTCATCCGACTGATTCTGCCTTGTATATTTCCATTTGAGGCCGGTGGGGTAACCGCCGCCGCCTCTTCCTCTGAGACCTGACTGAACGACTGTATCGATTACTTCATCCGGACTCATTTCCGTTAAGCATTTTGCCAATGCCTGATACCCATCTGCCGCAATGTATTCATTAATATCTTCCGGGTTGATAAAACCACAATTCCTAAGTGCGATCCGGATTTGCTTTTTATAGAAGGGAATGGATTTTTGTCCTTCTAATCGTTTTTTTGTATTTGGCTCCACATACAGAAGACGTTCCACCTTACGGCCTTTTATCACATGCTCCGTAATGATTTCCTCTGCATCCTCCGGTTTTACCGTGATATAAAACACATTATCCGGATAAACTTTTAAAATCGGACCTTTCTCACAAAAGCCAAAGCATCCGGTGACGACGACCTCCACCTCATTGGTTATTTCATGCTTTTTTATTGATTCCTTTAGCATCTTTACCAGTTTCAGGCTATCGGACGCCGTACATCCGGTGCCTCCGCACACTAGTAAATGCATTCTGTAGTTACTCATATGCCCTCCTCCTTATTCCACGTTTTCAAATGATTTATTAATAATTGCATTTTGGAGGAGTCGGCCATTTTTTATATGCTCAATTACAATTTCCCGTCCTCTGTTCTCGTCCACTTTTCCATACAGGACAGACGGCATTCCTTTGGAGATAACTTCCACCACCGGTTCCTGGGCACAATATCCGATACAGCCAGTCTGTGTCACGGAGACATTGGCTAGTCCCTGCTTTGCAATTTCATCCAGAATGGCTTTCATGGTTGTTCTTGCACCGCTGGCAATCCCGCAGGTGGCCATACCCACCCGGACTAAAACCTTATCCTCGGATTCAGCAGTGGACCGTAAGTCTAATTGATCAAGCGCTGCCTGTCTGATCTTTTTCAGTTCTTCTACTGTTTTTAACTTAGCCATCACGCTTCCTCCTGATATTCTTCAATGATTGCTTTAACCTGATTCAGCTCAACCCTTCCATATACCTTATCATTGACCATCACAACGGGAGCAAGTCCACAGGCGCCAATGCATCGTAATCCCGATAATGTGAATTTTTTATCTTCCGTTGTTTCACCTGCCTTGATATTCAGGATCTTTTCAAATTCCCGCATAATAGCATCGGCACCTCTTACAAAGCACGCGGTTCCCAGGCATACATTGATCACATATTTACCTCTTGGCTCTGTGGTAAAGTAGGAGTAAAAGCTAATGACACCAAACACCTTCGCACTGGGGATCTCAAGCTTTTCAGCAATAAAAAAAATCACATCATTGGACAAATATCCATAGAGATGCTGAGCCTTGTGCAGTACCGCAATTAACGCTCCTCTCCTGTCTTCCATGCTGTCAATAAATTTCTGCAGATCCTTAAATTTCTCCTGGGTATTGCATTTGCTTTCCATAAACAGATCTCCTTTTGGCTTTATGTAGACACTACCTGTCTTACAAAGGATAGATTTCCTGTTTATCCTGTCTTATATACATATAAAATACAAATAATTTAAAAAATTGATTGACTCTGACGGAACGTTATGGAGTATAGTTATCCTATCAAGAGCAGGAGGACAGATCGTATGAGAACCGTAAAGGAAGTTTCAGAGCTTACAGGTATCAGCGCGCGTACGCTTCACTATTATGACGAAATTGGATTGTTTCCGCCCACAGGCAAAAGTGAAGCTGGATATCGGCTTTATGACGATAGAGCCTTAGAAATTCTACAACAGATTTTATTCTTTCGTGAGTTCGGTATACCTTTAAAAGATATCAAAACTGTCATGAAAAACCCGTCACTTGAAAGAAATCAGATTCTGCAATTGCAAAGAGAGATGCTGGTTGAAAAAAAAGAACGCATGGAACGCCTGATTGCCAGCATAGATAACGTTCTGAAAGGAGACAGCAAAATGGATTTTTCAGTTTTCAACAAAACAGAGATCGAGAAAATGTTTCAGCTTATGTTTGACAGCATGCCGGAGGAAATGCGCCAGACAGCCATTCGAGAATTTGGCAGCATAGAGCATTGGAAAAAGCATTATATTGAAGTAGTGTCCACAGAAGATATGCAAAAACGATATGCAAAAGTAGTTGAATGGTATGGCGGGAAAGACGCTTATTTGTCCACCCTTGAAAATCCAATCAGCAGAGAGGTTGCCGAAAGCTATAAAAAACGAGAGGACACAATCCGTAAAAAGCTGATGGAAAAACGTGGTTCTGACCTTAATTCTTTTGAAGTGAAGGCGATTATCGGTGAATACGGTTTCGTCATGAAACAGGTTTGCCAGATGAAAGAAGAAGATGGATTGATGCTGGCAATTGCCCAGTCCTACCGAAACAAACAATGTCAGCAGGCTATCGATGAAGAATATGGGGAAGGTGCAGCAGAATTTTTTGCACAGGCAATCGAAGCATTTTATTGTGATTAATCTCCCTTCATCAGGAGTTCAAAAAATAAAAAACTACGAATATCACAGAGGAGGTAGCAAAGATGAGGAAAGAAAAATATTTGTATCTTTATTTGCTTTTATTCTTGTTGATGACAATTGGTGCATTTGTATGGCAAATGTTTTTTCCCGATGTGGCAGAAACTTTTTCGGTATGGAGGATGAGTCGGGGATGGCAGACCGAAATCGCTTTATGGAATGCGGGGATTGATACTGGCATTGTCATTACGCTGATCAGACGTAACATTGAATATGCAAAAATACTCTCGCTTATCTCGGTTGTACTTTGCATTCTATTGGGAGGGCACCACCTTATTTATGCAGTTACAGCAACGAACGGCAACATCACTCTGCATTGGATGGGCGCAATTGAGGTGCTATTTATAGGTGGAGGGACCGGAATTTTTGCCCTTATTAAGTCTAACTGTTTTTAAAAAGAGCCAGCCTTCCATTAGTAAGGAAAGGCTGACTCTTTGGAGGTATTAAGATTTATAAGTTCTTATGAACAATTTCTTTTAAAACGGGTAAAACCTCCTCTTCATACCACGGATTTTGCTTGAGCCACCCCAGGTTTAAAGGAGACGGGTGTACCAATGGAAAATATTCAGGTAAATATTTCCGAAAATTTCGTACTGTCTCCGTTAAACTTTCCTCGTGTCTTACATTTAAATAATACTTTTGTGAATAGCTGCCGATTAGAATGATGATTTCAATATCTGGCATCTCCTCCAGTAAACGTGAATGCCACTTTTCTGCGAACCCTTTTCTGGGAGGTGCATCACCAGTTTTTGCTTTTCCCGGATAATAGAAATCCATAGGCAATTGAGCGATACGGTTTGTATTATAGAATACCTCTCTGGATACCCCCAACCACTCTCTTAATCGATCTCCACTTAAATCATTCCAAAACAATTGAGTTTCTTCTGCTTTACGACCCGGTGCCTGCCCTACTATGGCAATGCGTGCTTCTGCAGAGGCTTTAAATATTGGGGATATCCCCATTTTTGTGTAGGATTCATTTATTGGGTCAGCCATTATTTCCTGTTTGATTTTTTCAAATATATTCATGCTTACTTCTACCCTTAGCTTTGATCAAAGAGAATATGTTCTCGTTTTTTCTTCCCCATTTTATACCTCCAGGCTAAAATGAGCTGAAACCATTTCTACTAAATCTTTAATACTTGTTTTTCCATCGTTAACGAATGATAGATATCTGTTTTCACCACATTGCCTGATCACTTCTTCTGCAAACAAACAATCTCTATCCATCCAATTATTAAAGGCCTTCTGGAAGTCACTACATCCATCTAACACAGAATGGATCCATTCTCTCTGCATATAGTGATTAATCTGAAAGTTTCTTGTTGGTATTATTGCTAAATATCGATTCCATGGTATACCTCTTTTATTCATGAGATTTGGTAAATATGCAGCCCCTTCTGTAATAATATCTCTGCCCTCACACATTGTCTCCAAATCTTGTAGGATAAAATCAAATATCTCATCGTAAAACTGCAATTCTTCATTATACTGCAAAGTGGCTTCTCTCATCCAGATTTCTTCCGGATTCATAATACTCTGCTTCCTGCATATTTCCAAATTCAACAAGAATCCATAATTTGCATATTTCTCTAGATAATCATCAACTTTAAAATAATACAAGCCATACCTGTTCGATATAATCTCTGCTATTGTGCTTTTACCGCTGCAAGGTGAACCACCTATCCAATATATTTTTGCCATCTAAAACCTCCTGAAATTTATTTAATTTCATAGTTTAATGACATTGTCCAGATATCCATTCTAAGACCTCCGTTAAATCTGACTTTTATACCTCTCAAATTCATTGTTACTATATCCTTTGTAAATATAACAATTATATATCAGTTCACTTCTCAATGCAATCTGCTTAGTTTTGCAGTGATCAAAGCATTTAATTTATTGTTTACGTAAAAAAGACCGGTCATTCTCTATTATCCTAAGAATAAACGGTCTTGTAATTAGATATAAAAAATAAAAACATATTCTTACACAGTAGTGCTCCATTTATTGCATCTTTCAGCGGTACCCCTCCGGATTACCAATCTGCCACCGCAGGGAATCCTTACACATTTCATCAATTCCCCGCTCCGCTTCCCAGCCAAGTTCTTCTTTCGCAAGGGAAACATCCGCGAAGCATTCTCCGATATCTCCAGAACGGCGCGGTTTAATGGAATAAGGGATGGGCTTTCCCCATGCCTTTGAGAATGCATCTATCATCTGAAGCACGCTGTATCCACGTCCAGTTCCCAGATTATAAATCCTGACCTGGGAATCATGGGTAGAAATTTTCTCCAGAGCCTTAACATGACCGAGCGCCAGATCCACTACATGGATATAATCCCTGACCCCTGTGCCATCTGGCGTGTTGTAATCATCGCCGAAAACGCTGACTTCTCTAAGCTTCCCTACAGCAGCCTGAGTGATATAGGGGGCCAGGTTATTGGGAATTCCAGTTGGGTTCTCACCGATCAGCCCGCTTTCGTGAGCTCCCACTGGATTAAAATAGCGAAGTATAATAACGCTCCACTCTGGATCCGCAGTATGAAGATCCGTGAGAATCTGTTCCAACATACCCTTGGTCTGACCATAGGGATTGGTGATGCTTCCTTTTGGGCTCTCCTCTGTGATGGGAACAAAGGCCGGATCTCCATATACAGTGGCAGAAGAGCTAAAAATAATCTTTTTTATCCCATGAGCTCTCATGATCTCACATAAAACAAGAGTCCCCGTAATGTTATTATGGTAATATTCCAAAGGCTTTGAGACCGACTCCCCCACTGCCTTTAAGCCCGCAAAATGGA
Source organism: Lacrimispora struthionigena (assembly GCF_048627165.1). Taxonomy (NCBI): domain Bacteria; kingdom Bacillati; phylum Bacillota; class Clostridia; order Lachnospirales; family Lachnospiraceae; genus Lacrimispora; species Lacrimispora struthionigena. The sequence goes on along the minus strand of NZ_JBMBWP010000001.1, from coordinate 1,239,597 downwards.
TCACTGCCTCAATTGCTCCCCTGTCAAATATCTCTTCCAACGCGTCTCTGTCCAGAAGATCTGCCTTATAAAAAGTCACCTGTCTGCCAGTAATTTCTTCCACTCTCTTTAATGATACGCTTGAAGAGTTCGATAGATTGTCTACCACAACCACATCATATCCCCGCTCTAAAAGCTCTACGCAGGTATGGCTGCCGATATATCCGGCCCCCCCTGTTACCAGTATTTTCATCCGTTATCCCCTTTCTTTATTGATATTTATTTATAATTTCTTCCATCTCCACCCACTTCTTCTCCATATCTGCTACCAGAGCAAACTGGGTTCTTGCACGATCTAAGTTGTGGTTATCCCTGCTGGTGTGGAAATAGGTGTCTCCTTGAAGGAAATCAGTCAAAAAACGCATACCGCATTCATAAGTCATTAATTTGGCACCCATAGGGAGCATTGTTCTTTCCTCTGCCGTCAATACCTCTTTGCAGCCTTCCAGATAGCCTTTCGTATAGATTTCAAACAATTCCAGAGATAAGGAGGCCTTGCTGGAATCTGGATCATCCTCTTCCGCCGTATTGGCTCCGAACCGGATGGCATCACCGAAATCAAAGATAGAGAGCCCCGGCATAATGGTGTCTAAATCAATGACACACAAAGCCTCACCAGTCTGGTCATCTATCATGATATTGTTAAGCTTGGTGTCATTGTGGGTTACACGGAGCGGCAGCCGGCCTTCTCGCAGCAGTTTCATTGCAGTATCTGCCTCGCTCTCCCTGTCCAGTACAAAATTTATCTCTTTGCTGACCAGGTGTGCCCGATTACAGACATCCGCTTTGACTGCCGCTTTAAAAGCTTGCAGACGAACCGGGGTATTATGGAAATTCAAGATGGTTTCCGTCAGTTTTCCGGCAGGGTATTCTCCAAGCCTGCACAGGAAACGACCGAAGGCTCTGCCGCTCTGGTAAAAGTCTTCCGGATTTCTCACCTTATCGTAGGTGGTCGCCCCCTCGATAAAAAGGTACCCTCTCCAATAGTTCCCATCGCTGTCCTGACAGTAATCCTTTCCATCCCTCGCCTTAACAATATTTAACGTCTCCCGGTCCGGATCTCCAGCCTGATCAATAATCGCTTCTCGAAGAAACGAGGTGACACCTGAGATATTTTTCATAAGAGAGACAGGATCCTTAAATACCTCATTGTTGATTCTCTGTATGATATAAGGCTTTATGGTTCCCCTGTCCACACAGACCAGACGGAACGTATCATTAATATGACCATTTCCATAGCGTTCACATGAAACCACTTCTCCCTGGAAAGCCAGCAGACCAATGGCCTCCCCGATCTTTTTGCATTGTGCGTCTCCCATTACTGTTCCTCCCAAAGTTTTTCCGGATAAATACCTGTTTTCTTAAGTTCCCTGATGGCATTCACCACCGTTTCCTTATCTTCTTTGTAAGTAACACCGTACCAACGGTCCACGCTCTTTAAAACGGTAACCTCCGCCTTATATTCCTTTAACAGTTCATCCACCACAAAAGGAAGGAAATATTCACATTTTAACGGATTTCCCGGAAGTTCTTTATCCAGAAAAGCGGCAAACCTCTGATCAAGCTCTTTTATTATACTTTTCGTAAATCCCCACATGTTCATGGAAACAACGGTGTCCTCGCCCAGCTCTGTCCAGGTCTTGCCGTCATCCTCTGTAAATTTCGCCTTATCTCCCTGCTTTTCAATTCTGGTGCGTTCATGGATATCTACAAGCTTTCCGTCTTCACTGATGGTGCACACGCCCCTTGCCACATGACCATTTTCCGTCAAGGTATTATAAAGGCGGTAGCCTACCATGGTATACTGATACTTCTCACCGTCGGAAATCTCTGACAACTGATTGTATATGGACACAAAAGCGCTTTTTCCATAATAATCATCCGCATTAATCACGGCAAAAGGTCCGTCTATCGCATCCTTGCAGCATAAAATTGCATGACCGGTTCCCCACGGCTTCACCCGGCCCTCCGGCACCTGATACCCGGCCGGCAGCCGGTCCAGCTCCTGGTATACATATTCCACTTTCACGTGGGACGCTATGCGGTCTCCAATGTTCTCCCTGAATTCTTTCTCAATGGTCTTCTTAATAATAAAAACAACCTTTTCAAATCCAGCCTGAACTGCGTCAAAAATAGAATAATCAATAATCTTGTTCCCATATGCATCGATAGAGTCTATCTGCTTTAATCCACCATAACGGCTGCCCATGCCTGCAGCCATAATCACCAGAACCGGTTTTTCGTTCATTGCTGTTACCTCCTGAAATTTACTATCCTCAGTATAATGAATATACTTAAAAAAATATTTGCACTATCTATTATTTTATTGATACAATTGTACTCTTCTTTCATTTTTACAGGAGGATGTGGTATACTAATTTTAAGAACAAACATCAAAAGAAAGGATGACCCATGGCCTATAAAAGCACTTCACTCCGTCCCTCAGCTGTGATTAAAAAAATTATAACGGTTCACTATTTTGAATACATGAGCAATTTCACTTTTCCCGGTGAAAGCCATGACTTCTGGGAATTTGTCTGCGTTGACAAGGGAGTCATTGACGTGGTGGCAGACGGGAAACAGATCCCTTTAAAGAGGGGAAACATCATCTTCCACAGTCCAGGGGAATTCCATAACATACTGACCAATGGGACGATTGCCCCCAACCTGGTTGTAGTGGGATTTGAATGCAATTCTCCCTGCATGAAAGCATTGAAAGGAAAAGTTTTGTCCGTTCAGGAAACGGAAGCTGCTCTTCTTGCCCAGATTATCATAGAAGCCAGGAACGCATTTACTGGAAGACTTGACGATCCCTATCAGGAAGAACTGGTCAGACGGCAGCCCGTGGCTTCCTTTGGTGCGGAACAGCTGATCGGCAATTATCTGGAAGAGCTGATCATCCACCTCTACCGTAAATATATTTCCAATCCGGAGCAGATTCTCACGGATAGCCCGGCAGAGAGCCGGATCCATGGAGATATCCATAACCGGATCGTCCGCTACATGGAAGAGCATTTAAGAGAGCACCTCACCATTGAATCCATCTGCCGTGACAATTTGATTGGGCGGTCCCAGCTTCAGAAAATATTCCGGGAAGCCCACGGCTGTGGCGTCATCGATTTTTTCTTAAATAAGAAAACGGAAGCGGCCAAACAATTAATCCGCAACAACCAGATGAACTTTACGGAAATTTCAGACTGTCTGGGTTATAGCTCCATCCACTACTTTACCAGGCAGTTTAAAAAAATCACCGGAATGACTCCCACCGAATACGCCTCCTCCATACGTTCTCTCTCAGAAAAGGCATAGAGGCTTATTTTTGTTCATTGATTCACTATATAGTCCATATACATGCCAGGGTGAAAAAGATTATAATTAATATGAATTACAACAATCTATAACTGCTTATTTAAACGGAGGCACTCCATGCAAAATTTACCGATTCAAGATAATCCTTTACAGACCCGTCAAGATTTAGTGAAAGCTTTAGAATCAATTGTTCATCCTCTGATCCCATTTTATTCTGACAGGAACACACAGCTGGTTTTAGGTAATACTGGTACATGGGCCGTAAGCCGTACTGCTAATATGGAAGCATTGGCCAGACCTCTCTGGGGGCTGGTTCCTGCAGCTGCAGGAGGTTTTGCAGATGATATCTGGCTTATTTACCACGATGCGATCCGCTATGGCACCAATCCTTCCTCCCCGGAATATTGGGGCGATATTGAGGATTATGATCAAAAAACAGTAGAGACCGCAGTATTAGGACTTGCTCTTTGTATGGCACCTGAGCAAATTTTTTATCCGCTCTCCAAAGAAGAGCAGTCTCACTTCGCAGACTGGCTCTATCAGGTAAACTATCATAAAGTTCCGGAGAACAACTGGAGATTTTTTATCGTTCTTGTTAATCTTGGTTTGAAAAATGTCGGAATGCCTTATGACAGGGAACGCATAAAACAGGAATTAGAGGCTCTGGATACTTATTATCTGGGGGAAGGCTGGTATTGTGATGGTGCAACCGAACAAAGAGATTATTATATTGCTTTTGCCATGCACTATTACGCCTTAATTTACGCACATTTGATGAAAGAGGAAGATCCTGTTCGAAGCAGGCTTTACATAGAGCGCGCTAAGATCTTTGCTCAGGATTTCATCTATTGGTTTTCGGAAGATGGCGACTGCGTCCCTTACGGAAGAAGTCTGACTTATCGCTTTGCACAATGCGCTTTTTGGGGTGCGCTTGCCCTTAACGATGTGGAAGTTTTTTCCTATGGGGTTATGAAAGGAATTGTTTTAAGGCATCTTAGAAACTGGTTCCAGAAACCTATATTTAGTCGTGACGGTATTCTTAGTATTGGGTATTGCTATGAAAATCTGGTTATGTCTGAATCTTATAATGCTCCTGGATCACCCGCCTGGTCACTAAAAGCCTTTCTACCTCTTGCCTTATCAGAAAACCATCCTTTCTGGCAGGCAAAAGAAGAACCATTGCCTGCCTTATCCTACAAAAGAGTTATGCCTCATCCTCATATGGTTTTTGTTAGAAAACCACATCATGTAGCAGCATTTACCGCTGGACAATATGCTGGCTTTGAGCCTGCTCATATGGCAGCAAAATATGAGAAATTTGCCTACTCCAATGTATTTGGATTCAGTGTACCAAGGGGTGATTATGACCTTGCGCAAAATGCTCCTGACAGCATGTTAGCGTTAAGTGAACAGGATAGCTATTACCGCGTCAGAAGAAATTGTGAATTATTGGAACTAAATGAAGAACTCATCCGCTCTCGTTGGAAACCATGGCCAGACGTGACGGTCACAACTACCGTTTTTCCAGGATTACCCTGGCATTATCGTATTCATGATATTGAAACCCAACGTCCTCTATTTGCAGCTGATTGTGGATTTTCCATTCCAAGAGCTGCCGACAAGAGGGGAGATTTTATTCCTTCAGAAGCTCAAAAGGCTGAAAATGGCTATCTGATCTTTGAGTGTCCTTATCAAGACGAGAATGAAAAAACCTGCTACCATTATATCAGTGGAATATACGATTTAAGCGGAGAAGGAAAAGCACATTTTATTCAGGCAGATAGCAACAGCAATCTGATCCATCCAAGAACCTACATACCCATGATTCAGTCACAGCTGAAGCCTGGTAAACACCGACTTATTTCTGCCGTCTATGCTGGAACAAAAGAAGCGTTGCCTACCCATATCCCAATGACTGCAGAGATGTTGCTGACACTTTTGGAAAATAGAAAATAATTAAAAAACGCCCCTGGTCTCAATCTTAAAAGACCAGGAGCGTTTAACCATGAGAGAATCACTCATCAATGGTTAAGTTCTGCTTTTTATTCAGATTCTTGTATTGCCCCGGAGTCAATCCTGTCTGCTTCTTAAAAAAACGAATAAAGGCATTACAATAGAGATATCCCACCAGTTGAGAAATCTGATTAACACTTAAATCAGTTTCATCTAACAGTTTTTTGGAGGCTTCAATCCGAATGCTATTAATTGCATATAATAAAGAGTTTCCAGTTTCACATTTATAAATCTTTGATAAATATGCAGGAGTCAGATGAAAGGTCTCTCCAAGCATTGATACATTTAGATCCGGGTTGAAATAATTTTCTTTAATATATCGATTGATATCCTCTTCTTTAAAATATTTCTGCATCTCTTGTTGTGGCAAATCCAATTCCCATGCACAAGAGCAAAAGACTAATTCCCCAAAACAATTTGGTATATGAAAATTGATTATCCCAGTGGGTGAGCATGCCAGATATTCAGCATCATCTCTAAAGCTGTTATTGATCCTATATGCGTTAAACAGCCATATATCTCCTATTTTAGGCGGTATGCTTGATGCTGTAATAAATTCAGTAAATGGGATTGCGAATTCCACCATAAATTCCTTCTCTTCCTGATCTTGAACAACAGCTGATATAATATTATTATTCACTCTGGCATATTGTAAAATCGTACCAGCCAGGTCGTTATGTATATTATAATGAAGTACTGCATTTAACGGATTTACCTCAATTTCCATATAGGTTTTTCGATCACCGTTATCATCAATGAATACTTCTACCACATCCTCTTCATACAGTTTTTCATTAAAGCCTCTCTTAGTTGCATTGATCTGTTCATACTTGCAATAGAAACCAGCGTATAAAAAGTTATCATCCCATAAGAACTTAACGATTGTCTGGTTATCACTTTCTAATCCTGTTACTGTATCTACTAGTAGAATACCTTCTGCATCCTCCCATTGGACTTTATTTAAATTACCATTGATAATAAGTTTATCGCTTATTTTCCTGCATTGATATCTCATAATGATTTCCCTTTCTGAAAATTCATATTACGCGATAAAGTAAAAAGCGGGGTGCTATAAAACTAACTTACGTTAATTTTGCAACACCCCTTATTCTTGATTTTCTTTTAGCGATTCCACAAAAATGGATCTTCTGTCCTGCTTAAATAAGCTCTAAGCCGTTCCCTGTATTTAAGAATTTCACTTCTCTCACAATCCGGCTTTAATAATTCTGGATTCATTTGATAGGGATCCATTTCATTATCATAAAGATATTCCATCTGTTCCTCGCCTGGGGCATAGCCGTTAGATATGACATAAGTGTAACGCTTATCCTTGATACCACGCCAGCCATAGGATTTATGACTAAGACCTTTCGAGGAAAAATTCTTTACCATCTCCGCTCCTCCCGGATAGGAGCATATCAACATATCCTCAGGCTCGTTCTCATCCGTTCTGAACATTCCTTTCACATGACTATAGCCTTCGCAAGTCTCTGGAACGGGAATATCCAAAAGTTCCAGAATCGTGGGCATGTGGTCAGGACTGGCAAAAATCCCATCATTGTCAGCCGCCTGGATTCTTCCCCTCTGACGAATCATAAGTGGTATATGAATAGACTCCTCATACCAGATATTTTTACTCATCAATCCATGGGAACCTAGCATCTCTCCATGATCCGATGACAGGATAACAAGGGTATTTTCCTCCATGTCATGATCTTTTAGATATTTTAGGATTCTTCCAAACTGCTGATCAATCCCATAAATTGCGGCATAATACTGCCTTGTCTGAGTCTCCAGGAGCCCTCCCTTTTCTCTCATCTCTTCCGGAACATTTTCACGATAGCAGACCTCCAGGTCCTTAAACCGCTGGTAATACTTATCCGGCACCAGCTCATAGGGAAGATGTGGCGGATTGTAGGATAGATACAGTGCAAATGGCTGTTCACCCTCTTTCCCTGCTTCCATGTATTCAAGCGCCTTGTCTGTTTCAAATTCTGCCGACCATTTTCCTGGCTTTATCTGGCTTTCATCGTCTTGCCAATAATGGGGATTCATATGATCGTCCCAGGCTCCGTAAGACAGCCAGTAATCAAATCCATGCCTTCTTTCCCCTGGCGGCGTATAGGCATCCCAGTCTCTTGCACCTGATATTGGATTGGTAACAAAGTTAAGCTCCGATGCATCCAGATGCCATTTACCAATGTATCCTGTCCGGTAACCTTCAGCCTTAAGCACGTCTCCAATGCAAAGCTCCTGAGGTCTTAACATGACCTTTTCTTCCAATCCAATCTTGCAATTGGTCCACATTCCAAGGTGGAAGGGGTATTTACCTGTCATAAGAGACGCCCTGTGAGGCGAGCATAAGGGATACGTGCTGTAAGCATTGGTAAATCTCATGCTCTCCCTGGCAAAAGAGTCAATGTTCGGTGTTATCACCTGATCCATGTTCATAAATCCCATGGCGTGCGTCCGCCACTGGTCAGCAAATACATACAGCAGATTTGTCTTCATTCTTTTTTCTCCTCCACCAGCACTTACCAGTACAGCTTCCAGTCCCTGGAGAGCCTTGTCAGCGCCTCCATATAAAAATAATCTCCCCATGTATTGCACTCATCTACACCACGGTCGGTACAGGTATTCTCTTTTGAATTCCTTGCATAGGTGCCATGGAGCAGTAACCCATTGGATGTTTTGTGATCCCTGTTGGCACAAAGGTCTGTCAGCGCCCTAAGCATCCGGTCAGCTGCAGCCAGATATACCTGGGCCTTCTCTTTTTCTAAATATTTTGCCATTTCCAGGATTCCGCAGACAGCAATGGCAGACGCAGAGGAATCTCTCGGCTCCTCACTTCCTGTGTCAAAGTCAAAATCCCAGTAAGGAATCAGATCTTCCGGCAGATGTTCAATAAAATAATCCGTCACTCTGCAGAATAAGTCCATGTACTCCGGATTCTTCAAATACCGATAGCTTAAAGCAATTCCATAAATCCCCCAGGCCTGGCCTCTGGCCCATGCAGAACCGTTGCGGTTCCCCTGGTGGGTTACTCCATACGTGGGTTCCCCTGTTTCCACATCAAAGAAATGGGTATGGTAAGTAGAATGATCCGGACGCAAAATACATTTCATGGCAGTCTTTATATGGTTTTCCGCCTTATCTTCGTAGGAAGGATCTCCTGTCACTTCGGTTGCCCAGTAAAGTAAGGGAAGATTTAACAGGCAGTCAATGATCAGTCGGTATTCCTTTGGTTCGCCAGGATTTCCCCATGCCTGAAGAAACTTTCCTCTTTCTCTGTATCGTTCTGCCAGATGATCTGCTGCCAATAATGCAGCTTTTTTTGCATGTTCATTGCCAGTCAGTTTATAGGCTGCAACACAGGATAAGCTATATAGAAATCCCATATCATGATGATTTACGTCAATTTTATTTTCAATTCTGTCCAGAAAGCTTTCTACCTGTACCTGAGCGGCTTTTTGGAATGCATCATCCCCGGTATGCTCGTAAGCCAGCCAGATCACTCCTGTCCAGAACCCTGTTGTCCATTCCACGTTTTCTGTTGCCTGGTAAAATCCATCGAAGCTGTTGGAGGACTGGAATTTATCCGTAAACTTCGTAAGATTCTCTTTCACGATCTTTACTGCGTCATTAAGAGCCTTTTGAACCATCCCCTCTTCCATTTCAGGATACTTTTTAATTTGTACCAACGTCTGTGCCATATGCTGCTCCTTTCCTATTCACTGTCCATCTTTTTGGACATAAAGGGATACCCGCAGGGTGTTTCCGCTTTCTATCCTTTGATTCCGCTGGCTGCAACGCCCTCTACAAAGAACTTCTGACAGCTTAAAAATACAATAATAACCGGGATCAATGAGCAAACGGAAGCAGCCATGATCCATGCATAATCCGCACCAAACTGAGATATGAACATTCGGATACCAAGCTGTATGGTTTTCAATTCCTTTGTCTTTAAATAGATAAGCGGTCCCATAAAATCATTCCACACATTGGTAAATGTAAAAATGGTCAGGGTTGCCATAGCAGGTTTCCCAAGAGGAAACACAATTTTTCCAAAGATGCCATATTCATTTAACCCATCGATCCTGGCAGCTTCGCATAATTCATCGGGAATGCTGATATAAAACTGGCGGATTAAAAATACACCAAACGCAGAGAACGCCTGCATTAAGATCAATCCTAAATGAGTATCGTTAAGACCCATCCTGGAAACCAGAATAAACTGTGGAACCATATAGACCTGCCATGGTACAGCTATGGTAGTAACATACATGAGAAAGATCAGATCTCTGCCTTTAAAACGCGTTTTTGTAAAACCATAAGCAGCAAAACAGCTGGTGCACAGCTGTATGATGGTAGTAATAACCGTCAGCTTGGCTGTATTGAAAAAGAAGGTCACAAGGGGCAGCTTCTTCCAGATGATTTTGTAGTTCTCCCAATGCATCGTATCGGGCCACCATTTCATTGGTACGGAAAATACGTCTTTATTAAGCTTTAAAGAAGAGATCACCATCCAGTAAAAAGGCACCAGCATAAAAAGGGATAAAGCAATCAGTCCCAGATACAGAGGTATCTTTAAATCCTTTGTTTTTGTATTCATCGCTTTCCCTCCTTACATCAAATCCTTAGACCACTTCTTTTCACCCGCGAACTGAATCAGGGTGATCACAAGCACTACTGCGAACAAAATAATGGCTCCCGCACTTGCCGGTCCAAACTCCCATGAGGTAAATGCTTTTTCATAAATATAATTGACCAGGGTCTTGGTGGCGTTACCAGGACCTCCCCCTGTCATTACATATACAAGATCAAATACCTTAAAGCACTGAATTGTAAGCATAATCAGCACGAAAAATGTGGTCGGAGTCAGCATGGGAATCGTAATATACCGAAGCTTCTGAATACCATTGGCTCCGTCAATCCCTGCCGCTTCATAAAGGGAACCTGAGATTCCCTGGAGAGCTGCCAGATACACGATCATATAGTAACCCATATATTTCCATACACTTACTACAGAAATGGCCACCATGGCCCATTTCACATCAACAACCCATCTGGGAGGTCTGGAAATGCCAATGAATTTTAAAAATTCATTAATGGGGCCAAAATCGGGCTGAAATAACATGTTCCATACTGCACCTACCGCCACAATGGAGGCAATGTAAGGAAAATACAGTGCTGTACGAAAGATCGCTATCCCTTTTAACTTATGATTCAGTAAAACTGCCAGTAAAAGTGAAAGCACCAAAGTTGGGAATACCGTAAGCAATGCATATTGAATGGTGTGAAGAAAGGATTGAACAAATATCCTGTCACCAAAAATCTGAGCGAAATTTTTTAATCCAACAAACTCCATAGGAGCCTTGGAGCCATCCCATTTCATAACACTTAAAATAAAGGAAAAAATAACGGGGATAAATACGAAAATAGCATATCCGATTAAATTAGGCAAAATAAAGGAATAACCGACCAGGTTACTTCGGATTGCTTTCTTTTGATGCGACGTCAATGTGGTTTTTACTTCTTTCATACTGGGTTAACCTCCTTTTCACCTGCTTTTTGCCACAAAAAGAGCGCCTTGTTTAAAGTTTAGATAAGGCGCTCTTTGGCAATCAATTATATTTTACCAGCCTTTGATCTCTGCAACACGTTTGTTCAGTTCTTCGATTCCCTGATCAACCGTATACTGCTTAATCATTATCATTTCATGAACTTCGTCAAGAGCCTTACGAATTTCTTCGATCTTTGGGTCTAAAGGACGGTCAAATGTGTAATGAGTATAGGACAATGCTTCAATATTAGAGTCTCCCTCAGGGAAGAACTGTGCGGAAGCGATGGTCTTTAAAGATTCCTCTGTCTGGATACCGGTAAATACACCCTGTTCAGCCAGAATATTTGCTGCTTCTTTGCTTGTGGCAAATTTCACAAAATCCCAGGATAAGTCAGGTTCGTCCGTATAGGCACTGATTCCCACAGGAGTAAGAGCTCCTACCGTATATCCTGATTCTGTATCAGAAGGATGAGGAAGTCTTGCAATGCCCCAGTTAAAGGAGGTCTCATCTGCTGCACGGGACTGGATCATGGTGGCGATAAACCAGGTTCCCATTGGCATCATAGCACACTGCTGATTCTTAAATACAGAGGAATAATGGATATTTGCTGTCTTTAACGTGGAGTAATCCTGGATATATCCCTTATCCTGTAAGGAAAGAGCTGCCTCATACCATGGCTTTAAAAAGGAATAATCTTTTTCAACAACTGTATGCTTACCATCCTGAACGGCCCAGTTTGTTACAAGCGCCTGCCATGTATGATTATGTCCGCCGTATACCTTAGAGCTGCCTTCTCCGGAAGTCATCTTCGCAGCCAGTTCATTATACTGATCCCAGGTCATATCATTGGAAGGATATGCAACACCTGCTGCATCAAAAAGATCCTTATTGTAGTATAAAACATACCAGTCGGAACGGTACGGAAGTCCGTAGGTCACTCCGTTGTACTGAAGCTGCTCTGCAGCACCATTGTAAACGGATGTATCAAAGTTGTCTTTTTTCATGAAATCATCAAGAGGAAGAAGCTGCTTTTTATCAGCCATCTGAAGCATGGAGCCCATATCCTTTACCCAGATAATATCCGGATCCGGCTGAGCTGCTGATAAACTGATTCCTAAGGAATTGTTGTATTCATCAGCAGATGTATCAATAACTTTGATTTCCACATTGGGATTTTCCTTCATATAGGCATCAACCACTGACTGAAACTGAGGAGATGAATCATAGTCCCATGTCGTAACGGTAAGAACCTTCTTTTCACCAGAGTTCTGTGTTTTATCGCCTGCCTTTGCAGAATCTGCGGCAGTCGTTGCTCCGGTTGTATCTGTAGCACTGCTTTCACTTGTTTTGCTGCCACATGCAGTTAAAGATGCACACACCATTCCGGCTGCTAATGCCATAGCTAAAACCTTTTTTAATCTCATTGGTTTGAAACCTCCCTTTTATTAGAACTACGCGCGTGTTCTTTATGCTATAAAGATACCAGATCTGAGGCTATATCGGAATAAACGATTTGCATAATTATATTATTTTTTTAACGTTTTTCCTATTGCTATAAATGAAAACATATACTTTATTCAGATTTTTATATTTTTTTAAGATTCATTTCTATTTCGTTGAATTTCTGCGGAATAAAGGATATGATATTACTAAATTTAATCTCGTGCAGGCTGAGATGCAAAGTCGTGCATCTGGCATTGAACGGCTGTTCACGGGGGAGAAAGGATGAGATCATGCCCCGAACATTCCGGTATAAATTTCTTTTATACAATCTGCTGATGGTTATCATCATTGCATGTGCCGTGAGTTTTTATAACTATCACTCTTATTATAAGGATGCGTTAGAAAACGAAACAAAAAATACAGTGAACCGGGTCCAGATTTTGTCAGATCGGATGGAAGTGGCTTATAAGGAAATGGTCAACATTGTTGTTACCTGCTCCGAACGAAAATCGTTATTTTCCTCTCCTTCTTTTAAAATGGGAGACCACGGGGAATCTGCCTATATTAAGCTCTATGCCTCCAATGTGCTGAGAGATTTTTGTGCAATTTCAGGTTACAGTAAATATATTTATAAAATCACACTGTATAATAATGGAGAAGTTTTACAAGCCGGTAACGCTTACGGTTCCACCAGAGACGTAGGTGACATTCAAAATGCCCCCTGGTTTCATGATCTGCTTTACAGAGAAAATACCCAGTACCTTCTTTCTCTGGAGGACAACCCTTTTTCTCCTACCAATTATACTCCAAAGATTCTTCCACTTTTAAGGCCATTAAAATATGCTTCCAACGGGCAGCCGGAAGACGCATGGATATTTCTTGCTGTTTCTCCCAGGCTGTTTTCAGATACACTAAAAAGCATGGGAGACAGTCAGATCCTTTATGCGGCCACTTCAGACGGAAGTATTATTACTTCTGTGAACGGAGATTCTTTTAACGTTGACCATTTGCTTGGAACTTTAAAAGACAGGAAAGAACCCCAGGGAAATTTCCGTACCCGGCTTGGTGGCGAGGAATGCATCATCGCCTATGAAAAACAGGCTGTCAGCGGATTGATTTTTTTCCAGGTTCTTCCAGTTTCTTCTCTTAATCTGGATCATGGAGTGATCGGCGGCACTATCAGCCTTATTTTCTTTTTCTGTTTTGCCATCGGCCTGACCTTGTCCTGGTTTATATCCCGCCAGTTAAGCGCTCCCATCAGCCGCCTGAAAAAACGTCTGGAATTTATCTCCCAAGGTAACTTTGATCCGGACCGTTCCATTGAAACAGCTGATGAGATCGGAAGCATTGGAAAGCAGATTAACCAGATGTCCAGCCGGATCTCCGATCTTCTGGAAACAAGGGTACAAAGTGAGAAAGAAAAAAGGGATTTAGAAATTAAAATGCTTCAGGCCCAGATCAATCCTCATTTTCTTTATAATACCCTGGATTCTATTAAATGGATCGCAACCATGCAGAAAAACAGCGGAATCGTCCAGGTTGTCACTGCCCTGTCCTCTCTGCTGAAAAACATGGCAAAGGGATTTAATGAAAAAGTAACGCTTCGTCAGGAATTGGATTTTTTAGAGAACTATGTTATTATAGAAAAAATCCGGTACATTGAACTTTTTGACGTATCAACCCAGGTAGACCAGGAGGTTCTTTACGATGCCAAAATTGTGAAGCTGACCCTTCAGCCCATTGTGGAAAATGCTATATTTAACGGAATTGAACCCAGCGGAAGAAACGGGCTGATACAGATACGCGTATATACGGAAAACGGCATACTCTATATTTCTGTGAAAGACAATGGGATTGGAATATCACCTGAAAATATAGAAAAACTGCTGACAGATACCTCCCGTATTACAAGAAGTAATATGAGCGGAATCGGCCTTCCAAACGTGGACCGGAGATTAAAGCTTGTTTACGGAGAAGAATATGGCTTAAAGCTGGAAAGTGAATTAGACCAATATACATTGATTACCATTGCCCTACCACTGGAATTTTAGAATGAACTGACAAAGGGGTGCGAAACATTATGTATCGAATTATTATTATAGACGATGAGCCACTTATCCTGGCCGGCATCGCCTCCCTGATCGTATGGGAAAACTATGAATGCAGCATTATTGGAAAGGCCACCAATGGCCCTTCCGCCTTTGACATGATTATGGAGCTTCAGCCGGACATTGTTATAACGGATATTCGTATGCCCGTATTAAACGGTTTGGAACTGGTGGAAAAATGCAAAGAAAACAACTGTTCTTTTGCTTTTATTGTATTAACCAACTTAGAAGAGTTTCATCTGGTTAAAAAAGCACTTTCTCTGGGAGCCTCCGACTATCTGGTGAAAATTGATTTAAACGAAGACGCTCTGGTCGCTGCTTTAGAACGGGCTAAAGAATCCTGCGACTTATTTCTTAATAAAAAACACCATCTGATGGATAGACGTCAGGAAAACACGCAGGAAGACCTGGATAAGATAACGTTTCGACATCTTTTATTTTCCCAGGAAGAAGTCCCTGATATCCCCGAAGAACTTAAGGAGCAGTATCCGGCTCCTTTTGTCATCCTTTTTACCTTAAAACCCATTCACAGAAATTTTGAAACAGGGGAAGGAGGCTACGACCTGCATTCGGTAAGCAGGCAGCTGATTGATATCTTAGGCGGAATCGCGGCAAGATCTTTCTTTCATGATACAATTCTGGAATACCGGCAGGATACTTTTCTTATCATTGCCTCTTTTAAAGGAGATACTTTTTCCCAAAATTTGATCAGTGAATTCTGCCATAAATTCAGTGTGGCTCTAAAAACCTATTTTGAGTTATCTGCTGTTTTTGGGGTAAGCCGATCAAAGGAAAGGATGTCAGAGCTTCGGGAAGCGTTATATGAGGCCCAGACCGCACTGGATTATTATTACTTTGATTCTTCCTCCCAGGTAGTTTTATACCAGGGTCAGCCCTCTCATTTCAGCCAGGCAAAAAATTTCAACATCAATGTGTTTAAAAAAGAACTGGCAGCCTATATCAGTCAAAATGACAGTGAAAAGCTTGCTTCTATCTTTGAAGATATCATCACCCTGTTTCGTGAAAATAAGCCCCGAAAGGAACAGGCAACCAGTGCCTGCATTAATATCTATACTTATTTATACTCCTTCTTTGAAACAGGAAATAGCAACTATCAGGATATCTTCCCTTATACCATAAACATTGCGGAGCGGCTCAGTCAATTTAACAGCCTGGAGGACATTTTGGAATGGCTGAGAAGCTTCTGCCAAAAGCTTTGCAGGCTTCTAAACGACAGAAAGTCCACCCGTTCTGATAAACTGGCAGACCTGGCAAGAGGCTACATCAAAGAACACTATATGGAAAAGCTGACTCTGGTGGATGTTGCGGAAGCTTTAAATATCAGTTCCGGTCATTTAAGCAATACCTTTAAAAAGCTGACCGGAACCACTCTTTCTGATTATATTGCTCAGGTGAAGATCCAGCACGCCATGGAGCTTATTGACACTCACCAGTACCTGATGTATGACATCTCTGATAAACTGGGCTTTGATAACCCTTATTATTTCAGCAAGGTATTTAAAAAAGTTACTGGAATATCACCAAGAGAGCATGAAAACAGGATTCGATATCCGGATACAGATAAAGGAAGCTAAAAGCTATTGTCGCTTCCGCTGGACTTAATTCCATGGTTGAACTTCTGTTTTTATGGCTGTATGCGGCTGCTTTAGAGCTTCCTGCATCAATAAGAAAAAATAGTTATCCTGGCAGCCCTCTGCAAAGGAATAAAAGCTGTTACCAGTCAATAGATATTCTTTCATTCCAAGGAGACAGCGTAACATGGCAACTTCATCATCCGTAAGCCGTTCCCTTGCAAAAGGATTATTATAGAGACATTCCCCTCCAAGATTAATGGAATAAGTAGACAATGTATTAATGTCCTGGGTAATCTGAAAGGTTTGAACTAACGGCTGGTTATCTTTGGTCAGGCTGCGTACAACATCATCATCCATTTCACCACGAACCCCCTGTATATTCAGATGACGGGTCCGGATTTTTGAACGGTATTGTACATTAGACGCGAAATCATAAAAAGCTACTTTTCCGCTTTCGAATTCTATGGTGTATCTTGACCGGTCAGCAATGACGACCTCTCCATCCGTCTTAATTCCATCTCTAGAGTCGGTGACCGTCACAGGGAATTGATAGTTTTTACCAATTATTTGGGCTTTTTCAAATCCAACCCCTAACAGTTTTCGAATTAAACTGACACCGTGGTAGTCATGAGCCCAGGATATGGATAAGTTATGAACCTCCCCTAATATTCCTTTTTTTAGAGCCTTTAATTTTGCCTCATAAAGCGGCTGTAAAAAATACTGTTCCGCAATTTGAATCTTGGCATCTTGTTTGATAGAAGTGTCCCACAGGGAATGAAGGTCATTTAAGTTCATGGCAGGCGGTGTCTCCACTAACATTGGAATGCCATAAGGGATTAACCGTTTTATCATCTCAGGATTTCCATCCCTTCCAATGGCGATCACCACAAAATCAGGATTGGCAGATAAGCATTCCTTTATGGTCAAAGCTGTTGGAACGGAATGGGTTTGGGAAAATTCAGCTGCTTTCTCTTTATTTCGAAAAAAAACAGAAGTTACTTCGAATTTTTCAGATAGAACAAGGCCTATTCTTAAAAAGGCCATTGCCCGGAATCCATTTCCTATTATAGCATATCTAATTTTAGTCATGGGGTCCTCCTTAGATTATTAAATAACAAAACTGCAATAAGCCTGCATGTAATTACGTAGAATATTTTACCACTTTCTATTAAAATAGACCATCACAAAAATCTAATTGACTAGTTGAGAATCATATGCTAATGTAAAAACAGAGGATACTCTCGGTTTTGTGCAGGAGGATAGGCAATGAAAAAAGGAAGCAAAAGAAAGCTGGATATTCAGCAGGCAACAAGGTTACTTATAATTGAGAAAGGTTACTCAGCCGTTACAATGGCGGACATAAGCGAAGCACTTAAACTGTCGGTCGGGGGACTTTATTACCATTACCATTCTGTGGAAGAAATCTTTTTAGACATTGTTAAGAACGAAACCAGTGACGTATGGGGGATATTTTCCGAAGTAAAGGACATTGAAAGTTTAATAATTGCTTTTCGCTTATATTACCAGCTTGAAAAAGGCGACATGATGAATTTTGAAAATACGCTAAACTGTATATTTTATCCGTACTTTTTCAGTTTTCCTCCGGATGTAAGAAAAGAAAAAATGAGAGAAGCCTATTTGAACACAATAGATGCAATTAATACAATTCTTAAAAAGGTTTACAAAGATAAAGGGAATGTTAAGCTGTTAAGCCACCGCATTTATATCATGTTACATGGTTTAAACATACTTGCCACAACCGGACAGATTGATGAATTAATAATCGAAAATGAGTTTATGGAAGTGGAAAAACTCATGTGGCGACTGTACCATGAAAGCGAGGGAAGGCAATGAGCATATCTATAATTAAAAAACACGATTTTGAAAATTTCACGGCAGTGGAAAAGGTTCTGACAATAGATGGTAACCGTTGGAGATACACGGTTAGCGGGAACGGAAAGCGCTTTTTGCTTGCCATACTTTCAAATATTACGGGGCACTTGCTTGGGCTTGCGCTGGCGGAGGAGTTCCGGAAAGAATTTATAACAATAGCGCTTTCAGTTCCGCCTATGCATACGTTTGCCGACACAGCGAAAGGCCTCAAAGCCGTTCTGGATGCCGAACAGGTAACAAAGTGCAGTGTTATCGGCAATTCAAATGGTGGCGTTTATCTTCAAAACCTTATAAAGCAGTACCCCGGTATTGCTGATAAAATTGTATTTTCCCACAGCTTGACATCCATGAATCCAAGTGATGTCAACACCACAAATGCGTCAGAAGTCAGGATTTACAGCAAAATGCGTAAAATACTTAAAGTGCTGCCAGTTTCCGCATTGACATATGGGCTGGGCAGAGCGTTTTGCCCAAAACTGCGGTTGCAATCCGGAAAAGCAGATACAGATAAGTTAATTGCACTTTGCAAAGAGGATTTTAAAAGAATAACCAAACAGGATTTTTTTGCCATGGCAGATTGTATGGAAGATTTCCTCTTTAACCACATATTTACTTCTGATCCGTACATAAACAGACCGAAGGATATTCTGATAGTAGATAGCGAATCTGATAAATTGGCCAACCCAATGCAGCGCAAAGAGATGCTGGAGCTCTGCCCTAATGCCAATGAGTATCATTTTAAAACAGGTGGGCACGTTACAATTATAAACTGCCGTGAAGAATATTTTTTGTTGCTGCATAAGTTTTGGGATAAGCCGGATTAATCGTCATAAAAGTCTAATAATGCGCCATCGCAGAAACGCTCTGCTCTTACAGCTCCAATTAAAAGAGCTATCACGCATTTTGCAGCTGATTTTGATACATCAGCAGTTCTCCTCAGTATTATGAATGCCATAAGAGCAGGTTTTCATTTTCATAATGAAAATAATTTCTTCGTCTTTACCGAATTTTACTCCATCACCGCTATTATAAACAGCTCCATTGATTGTTTGAAAAGCACCTTTTCCTATCCCAAATCCAATCCTGATTGTTTGTTCGGCATAGGAAAGAATAGCCGCAAGAATGATACCTTTTTCAAGATCCCATTCAAGCCTAGTAACCTGTGCATTCGTCCTTGCCATAATTCCACTGATGGATCCCATTTTCCATTTTGACGGTAATGCGGGAAGAAACTCAACCTCTCCTGTATCTGAATATACAAGCATTTCATTGATAATCCCTACAGTCCCTAAAGAGGTATCTGTGCAATACACCCCCGCACTCCGGTCGGTATTATGATCCGTCATTAAGGAGGTAAAATAGATGTTACTGGACATAATTGTATGGAGCAGATCATATGCAGATTCTCCATTCTTAAGCCTGGCAGTAACCAGTGCTTTGTGGACCCACCCATGTGATGCGGTGTCATCCTTACCAGCGTTTTCTCTATTTCTATTTGCGATGGCTGAATTACAAGCTGCTATAAGTTTACCATTATTATGAACTTCATAGGCCGGCCATGCACAATATAAGTGACTTATATGACGATGTTCATTGTTTTCTGCATATTCATTCATCGCCCATTCACATAGAGTTCCAGTACTATCATATTTGTATTCCGGAAGCAGGTCCATTAGGTTCAGCCATTTATCCACATCCGTTTCATATCCATCGTAAGCCAGCGCTTTTTCAATTTCTATTATCATTTTTAGTCCATCCCGCGCAGCAGAAATATCCATAGTGGCATTGGCTGTAATTGGGCTGTTATATCCTTTCGGTCTGTTTTCAGGTGAATAGGACGGAATAATGATATATTTTTCTCCGGGTTCCAGGTTCCTCTTTCCCTCTTTGTAGCATGCCCGCCCATTAATATCTGTATAATATTCAGGCGTGAACAACTGCTTCCAGAAATTTGCCTGTTTCAAAAGGAGTGGATGCAGTATATCCTCCACCAGATTCAGATATTCCTTGTTGTACAGGTGACTAATTTTTTTGTTGACAGGTATCTTGCAATCCCCAAAACATTGCCAGAACTCATAGATTGGCAGAAGAATCCAGCTAGCGCCAGCATTCCAGTATTGAAACGGATAATATTGATCATACTCGAACATTACAGCACAATCGCCATCCGTATTTACAGGCACAAGGAGTGCATCTTTCATTCCGTAAACCTTGGCTGCATTCTCTTCCCAATCCCTCGCCTGTCTAAGGACAAAATAAATGTATCCCATTGACGCATCGACAACATTCCCTGTATTCATTCCAGAGACCTGAAGATTTACATTGGCATCCATTGTATAGGCGCCGCTCCATCCGGGATTCCATTCACCTGTCCATAATCCACAAAGCCGTGGAGCCGAGTTGCCTGCGCAACATACCTGCACATATCGACCCTGATTATAGGCTCTTTCAACAATTGCATCCAATAGCTCGCTGCAGCTCTTTTGTTTCCTTAACAATTCCTCATTAAATAAGCCTTTGTCTTTATCTGTATCCGGACCAAGACAAAATGACACCGCATTAAATAACGATGACTGCTTTTTCGCATGAGGGGTAAGTGCTGACTCATATGAAAAGTTACCTGTTTCATCCATGTATTTCCTAATAATTTTCTCAGTATCAGACAACAATTCATTGACCAGATCGTAATTTTTTTGGGCTGCAAATTCGTGTAATTTCCCCATCTGATGTGTACGGGCAGTCTTCGTGATTAAAAACACTTCATCTGCGCCGGTAATACGTATCACAGGATTTTTTTCCTCACCTACATTAATCATTTCATTTCTGTCAATTCCGGATACCTTTTTTTTCGTTCCACCAACGACAACCACCCTGGTAACTCCTGCATAGCCGCCTTCGGCAAGTTCACTGCCGTCATAGGAAGGATAATGCGCTACCATTGAGATATGTGTATCATCTTCATCCAACAGCTTTTTATATTGCACATTTTCTTCATCGCATTTTGCATCTTTATTAAACGCATCCTTACCGAAGTTTTTCATTGAAGATAAATCATCGATTGATAGATCCATATTGATTTTTACTCCAGCGTCCGATTGGGTGATTTTAGTGATGGTTACATTGTCTTCTCTTGATGTAAAAGTCCTTCTCGTCCATGTTCCGTTCTTGTCGGTATAACTGACAACGATCTCGCCTGATTCAAAATCCGTCTCCCGAACATATTCCAATGTTTTTTCCTGCGGCATGCTCAATCTGACCTGGTGACCGGGGTGAAAGCGATAATTATATGTACGAATTCTGTCATGTACATTCCAACTATCATCAAAATTAATCACTGCCTGTCTGGCCTCATGAAGTTCAGCTGTTACTTCAGGCGGCGTAAAGCGAGGTTCTGGTGTTGGCATTATAAAGTACATATTCTGATAGATAAGCGTTTCAGAATATGGAGAGCACGAACAGATTACTCCATTCTCTCCATTTCCAGTAACCATGCCGTCACGCCATCCTGGTTCAGTTGTCTCGTAATTATAATATGGGATAATATCAGTATAAGTATTGGAAGTTACCTTTGTTCTGTGTTTATCTTTCATATAAAATTCCTTTCACCTGCTTATTTAACCACACAAATAATTCAAATTATTATATTGTAATATCATAATATAAACCATGTCGCCACACAACCTCTTTGAAAAGGAAATGTCATATTTATAATTTAAGGGGCTGTTGTAAAAATAGATGAATCATCTATTGAGCAAAGAAAAGTGGGTGTCACTCCTTCACTTTATTATAGTGATTTTGCGACACCCTCAATCGTTATTCTAATGCTTTGTAAATAGCTCCAATCTTATCAATATTAGCCTCCGCCCGCCCAAAAAATCCGGCAATATATGTTCCTGCGGGTGCAGTTAAAGTAAGTGGGGTTCCACTTTTTACTCCACTTTCCAAAACACGGTTTTTGTTTGTTGTCAACTCCAGATAGAATATCCGGTCTGACCCCTTATAAGTATTTTTATAAACAACCGCCTTAATGATATATTCATCGTTTTCCAACGCCAAAGTCTTCTGAGTTCCGCCAGTTCCACCATTGCTAAGCACTGTACCATCCGCATAGGTCATTGATATGGCATCCACGCGATTTTCTCCCCTTATAGTAACGGACACAGGTCTGCTGAGTGTTGGTGATGGATTTCTCAAAAAATTAAACGCTATGCCACCAGATCCTCCCCATAAATCACTGTAAAGGATGCTATTATCCCTGGTATAGCTAAAGTTTGCACTTATGGCATAGTGATCAGAAAGCTGATTTCCTTCTGTGTCAGTGAAATAACTATTTTCAACCTTATAAGAGGTAGGATTCAGCGTAATTCCGGCACCGCTTCGATAAAAAATTTTATCTACAACTTCATTGTTGGCACTGGTCTCTCCAGACACTCCCAGCAATGCTTCTCCTCCCTTTTCCGGATAAATCCCATTTCTGATTTTTTCTATCCAGACATCTCTCATATCCAGCCTGTCCACAAATAAAGATTTTAAATCGTCATCAGCTCGGGTATATCTGCAATTGGTATCTCCAAACACAATCACTGCATGACCCTGAGAATATTGCTCAATATAGGTAGCAAGCTGATTTAGATTACTACGCCTTGCAGCCTCCGATTTCGGATCCGTATCCGCATCTGCGTGAAGATTGTAAACATCTACATAAACTCCATCTGCTACTTTAACTTGATTGTACATGAATCCCTTTGGAGTCAATTCATCACTACCGCTATCAAACTTACCATAACGGTCTGTCCATGTCTCCCGGTCTGTATCTCCAAAAGGATACTTTGACAGAAAATTCATACCATCACCAATTCCTGCTCCTCCTGAAGTAGGGGTTCTATATGGATGAGTATCATTTGCATAAAGCGAAGCGTGATAATTAAAATCTTCCTGTACATTTATTAAATCGTAGGCATAAAGCTTTGATCCAATTTGAGGAATATATTTCTTAGGATCTCCACTACTTGAAAACATTTCTGGCAGCCCTCCGATATTGTAGGATAGAACACTGAAAGTACCTGTGGTATTGCTTTCAGTACTTGCAGAAATGGAAATATTATTACTTCCAGTTATAAAAGTAGTTAATGCTAAAAAAACGAAACATTTTAATTGATTCTTACGTTTTATCATACTCAATAATCCCCCTTTAAATTGTGCATTTTTACAATTATAACAATTTAGATTATGTTTTTCTATGTGCAATTTGCCCTTACGCTCTTTAAATTATTGTATTTTTTGCTATTTTTTACCAATTTTATTAAGTAATTAAAAAAGAAAAACCCGCAGCTCAAGCAGTTGAGCTGCGGATAATTTTGCATTACTAATTAGCAGTTTACAGTGTTATGACAGTATCAGTAAAATTCTCAACCGATGCACTTTTTTCATGAAACCGAACCGCATTTTTTAAGATCCCCTCAAAAGAATAATATACATCTCCCGGCTTGATCGGAAGCTTTACCCGTTCTTTTAAACAGCCGGCTTTGTAGATAGCTGTAATCAGCTCCACAGTCCTTCTCCCGTCTTCCCCGGTAATCAAAGGTCTGGTTCCGGTCTCAACTGCACGAAGGATATCATCAATCTCTCCGGTGTGCCCTTCATATAAAAGATCCGGTATTTCCTCATAAAAGGCTTGAATTTTGTCAAGCAGCTCCCGATTCCCCCCTTTCTCAGGGAAGCCATTGGCCTTTGAGATTTCTGCTTTTAAATCCCACGGTACCGAAAGCTTTGCATCCGCACACTGCAGCTCTATACCCTGCTGTTCTCCGTGATGTATAACAGAACTTGTTACCTGCGCCAGACTTCCGTCCTGGTATTCTAACATGGCAAGAGACAAGTCCTCTACCTCTGAATTGTCATGCATCACGTTTGCCAGCATGGCCATGACTGCATCCGGCAGTTTTCCTTCCAACCAGTTAAGCATATCAATATGGTGTACCGCATGATTTAAGGTAGGACCGCCCCCTTCCTTTTCCCAAAGCCCTCTCCACCACAAATCATAATAGCAATGTCCTCTCCACCAGCTGGAGTTTACATGTACGCAGCAGATCTTACCGGCGATTTTGCTATCAACCACTTTTTTTAATTTGTAGATCTGGTTTCGAAAACGATTTTGTGCAATACACGCCATAATTACATGATTTCTCTTTTCCGCGTCCAACATGGCGTCGCACTCCTGAAGGCAGGCAGCCATGGGTTTTTCCACCACAACATGACAGCCTGCATCCATGGAGTGAATGGCGATTTCTCCATGGACGTACGGCGGGGTGCATATGTGGATTACATCAATATTAAGACCGGAATCAAGCATTTTCTGATGATCATCAAAAATCCTGCAGCTCAAATGATACTTCTCCTTTAAAGCTTCCGCTTTCTCCGGATAAATATCACACAAAGCAACGATACGGCATCTGTCTGGAAACGTAAGAAGGCTTTCGATATGTGCCGGGGCGATATTTCCCGTTCCAACAACCGCAATATCTAACATGGTTTCTGCCCCCCTGCTTCCTCTTGTATATTAATTGCCTGGTTTTGCGCCCTGACGCACAGCTCTGCCGCCTTGAAAGCATGTTCCTGAGTCATGGCATTCTCCGTCCGGTTCATACAGTCTAAAATTAACTGACCAAAGAACGGGTATCCCACCATTCCGGTCACTTCAAAATGCTGCTCTCCTTCCTCATTGACCAGAAAGACATGATTTGAGCTTCCGTCACAGGCTCCGATATTTACGTATTTTCGCAATTCGATATAACCTTTTGTGCCAAGAATGAAGGTTCTTCCGTCACCCCAGGTGGAAAGTCCTTTTGGAGTAAACCAGTCTACACGAAAATGCTGGGTTGCCCCATTGTCTCCCAGAAGTACCGCATCCCCGAAATCTTCCAGTTCAGGATAATCCGGATGCCCGAAATTCCCCACCTGGGAATACTGCACTTTTGCATCCTTTACCTTACAGTAATACAGAAACTGTTCAATCTGGTGGCTTCCAATGTCACACAATATGCCGCCATATTTTTCCTTTATAAAAAACCAGTCCGGTCTGTCCTTAGGATCTCCCACTCTGTGTGGACCAAAGCCGTCAATATGTATGGGGGTTCCAATTGCTCCCTGCTCAATCAGCTGTCCGGCAAAAACCGCTGCCTCCACATGGATCCGCTCACTGTAATATACCATATATTTCTTCCCGGTTCGTTTCACCATTTCCTTTGCGGCTGTCAGCTGCTCCAAAGTGGTAAGAGGTGCTTTATCTGTAAAATAATCTTTTCCCGCTTCCATTACCCGAAGACCCAGTGCACAGCGCAGGCTTGTTACTGCAGCGGAACAGACCATATGCACCATGGGATCTTTCAGGATCTGCTCCTCAGATTCTGCCACCTGAACCTCAGGAAAAACTTTGACAAAGTTAGCCACTTTTACCGGGTCGGGATCATATACCCATTTCAGTACTGCCCCCGCCTCAGTTAAACCATTGCACATCCCATAAATATGCCCATGGTCCAAGGCAATCGCCGCTATGAAAAAATCCCCTTTTAAAACCACAGGCTCTGGTTTTCCTTTTGGCGCATAATTCATGCCATCATTTCTACTGTACATCTTTTTGTCTCCTTTCACTTTCTGTCTGTTTCCTGCAAAGCTTACTTCCCGGCAAATACTCCGTCATAATAATCGGTTCGCTCTTTGATAATCTGGTCGTATCCTGCTTTCTTTAGTTTATCCTTAAACTCCTGTAATGTGGTAACAAATTTATCCGGCTGGCAGGTAACTAATTTTACGAAATACTCTTCCCTGATTACACTGATCTCCGTATTTTTCTCTGTAGCGGTTGGTGCAGTAAACGTTGGATCGTGTCTTATTGTCCCAACAGAAGCATTTTTAAAATTGTCCAGCACATAGTTTTCATATCCGGGACATTCCTTAGAGGTCGCCAGTGCGAATTCATCGGCAGTCTTATAATAACCCTGGTTTCCAATTATAAACAGATCATGTCTGGTCCAGTCTTTGTCCTTTGTATTATAACTCGCATCAAGAACACAGGGAACCCCTGCATCATCATATTTGAAATGCTCTCCTTCAAATCCGTGGAAAATTGTAAATCCGCCCTCCTTGGTAGCAAGCCAATCCAGATAAGTTACGGCTGCTTCCACATTCTTTGCTGATTTAGGAATAAAGAGATAGGCACCGTTAATGGGATAATTCTTATTATAGATTTCCCCGTCATTTTCATTTTTTATGGGAGGAATGCTAATGACATCCGCTTTGGGGTCCGTTGACTGAAGCACCTTTAATAAGCTTCCACGGAGACTGTCTACATTATAGTTGACATTGGATTCAAAACAGCCTACTTTTCCGTTAACAAAATCCTCTTTTAAGGCGTTTTCCGTAGTGTCCACATAATATTCCGGATCTATCAGCCCTTCATTATACAATTGGTTCATCCATTTGAAATACTCTCCAAAGCCCGGATCCATATAAATTAAGCTGGTTGCAGAGTCTGCTTCGATTGCATAAGCTTTTTCATCTTTTACGTTCTTTAAAAATGAGGTAGCCATTACCCCCGCAATATCGCTGGCTTTGGTACATACCCAAAAGCTCGCCGCAAAAGAATCGGGCTTATATTTTTTAAATTCCTGCAGAACGTGGTACATCTCCTCTTTCGTTGTGGGAGGCTGTAAACCCAGCTCATCCAGCCAGTCTTTACGGATAAAGAGATTTGTTGAGGCTGTAGTGGAACGTCTTGCCGGAATGGCCCACAGCTCTCCCTGCTGATTCCGCCCCAGATCCATACAGTCTTTACCAATATATTCTTTTAGGTTTTTTGCCTGATCTTCTCCATCCACATAGGGTGACAGGTCATAGGTTCCTCCATCTTTATAAAATCCTTCCACAATAGAGGATGTATAGCAGATCATAATATCCGGACCGGTGCCGGATGCCATCATAAGTTGGGCTTTATTCACTTCATCCGATCTTGGAACAGCCACAAATTTAACGTTAACACCTACTTTATTCATTTCCTGATTGATGTATTTTGTCCATCTGTTGTCAATTACTGTACTCCCCTCCGGTGCATTGCTTCTGTCAAATACTTCAACCGTTATCGTCACATCATCAAATTTTTTAGAACCATAGGTAGTTTTTAATTCTTCTTTTCCTCCTGCTGCCTCGGATACCGCGGTACCCTTTGTGTCTGCATTTTTAGAAACCTCTCCCGTACTTTTGCAGCCAATCAGACTGACTGCCATTGCGAAAACCAATCCCCCTGCCAGAAAACGCCTTACCTTTTTCATATACCTTCCTCCAATCATATAATTTAGTGTATTAAAATCCCGGACTTGTCAGCCTTTCACAGAGCCCAGCATAACACCCTTTACAAAATATTTCTGAAGCCATGGATAGACAGCCAGTATGGGAACTGTTCCAACTACGATACATGCCATCTTTAACGATTCTGCCATTACCTGCTGTGCCAGTCCCTCGTTGCCTGCCGCCCCCAGCTCTCCAGCAAAAAGAAGACTTCTCAGCCGAAGCTGGAGGGTATACTTTTCAGGGGACTGAATATAAATAAGAGCATTAAAATAATCATTCCAGTAATAAACAGCATAGAAAAGTCCGATGGTAGCGATAATCGGCATGGACAGGGGAAGAACAATCTTAAAGAGAATCTGGACGTCCGTTGCTCCGTCAAGATAAGCAGCCTCTTCCAGACTTTTTGGGATTTCCCTGAAAAAAGTTCTCATTACAATGAAATTAAAAACATTAACAGCAGAGGGAATATAAAGTGACGTAAGCTGGTCATACATTCCCAGATTTTTTATAACCAGAAAGGTTGGAATAATACCTCCGTTAAAATACATGGTAAACAGAATCATTCCGGATATCCATCTCCGTCCCTTTAATTTATCCTTTGAAAGTGCATAGGCTGCAAATACAGTAAGTATCAGACCAATGGCAGTTCCTAGCATTGTTACCACCATGGTTACTCTCATTGCTGTCCAGATCTGTCCTCTATGTACAATCTCCTTATATGCATCCAGCTGCATTTCAATTGGGAAAAAAGTAACGGTTCCGGATAAAACTGCCCGGTTGCTGCTAAAAGAATAAGCAACTACATTTAAAAATGGATAAAAGCATATAACTACCAGGATTGTCAGCAACAAATAGTTTATCACAGTTCCCCAATTAATTGCTTTCTTTTTACTGACACGTATCTTGTTCATAATGATATCCCCCTCTCTATAAGATCCCCTCTTCTCCAATCAGTTTGGCAATACGATCTGCAAGAATCAGTATGAAAATATTAACGGCTGACTGAAACAGACCGATTACTGTAGATAAACTGTACTCTGCCTTTACAATACCCAGACGATAAATATAGGTACTGATCACTTCTGACACATTGATAACCTTGGTGTTGCCAAGAAGCAAAGGAGCGTCCAGACCGATACTCATCATTTTACTGATAGACAGAATCAGCATGACAATAATCACTGACCGGATCATAGGAAGGGTGATATAGAGGATACGCTGAACTTTGCCTGCACCGTCTATGTAGGCTGCCTCATAGAGGGATTCATCAATACCGGTTATAGCCGCCAGATAAATAATTGTTCCCCAGCCAATTTCCTTCCACACATTGCATATAACATAAGTGAAGATCCACCATCCGCTGCTGTTTAAGAACGGAATCGCATTGAATCCCAGATGCTTCATCATCTGATTTACGCTTCCATCGGTCTGTGCAAAAAGATTGGTTGCAATACCTGCCACTACCACCCATGACATAAAGTGAGGAAGATAAAGAAATGACTGGGATACGCGCCGGAACAAGGGATACTTAACTTCATTCAGCATTAATGCAACCAGTATGGTTAATGGAAAATTCACAGCCAGTGTAGACAGATTAAGTATTAAGGTGTTTTTAATGGACAGCCAGAAGAGATCTGTCTGGAAAACCTGTTTAAAGTTAAGTAAACCAACCCATTTGCTCCCGGTAATTCCCTTAAAAACATTATAATCTTTAAAGGCAATAATGAGGCCGTACATAGGCACATATTTAAATACAATATAATAGGTAATGACAGGTACCAGCATCAAATACAGCCATTTATCTCTCCAGATATAAAACCAGATATTTTTACTGTCTGAATGCCTGGATTGGTATCCAACCTGACGTTGTTTTGCCCACTTCATTTTCATATTCTCCCTTCGCTCTTTCATATACTTAAATTTACCGGACCCCCTCCCCGTATACAACGGTAGATTTCTATTTAGGAGTATGAATAACTATCATGGAGGATCAAAATCTATTATTTCCGTGTAGATTTATGGTATCACTTGAAAACAAACTTTATCCTGTGCTATAGTTAAAGTTAGCCTAAGAGCAAGGATCCACCGTATTGAGAATATTTCAGCGTAGGAGGCTTTTATGAATCTATTTTCGAATAAGAACTGGGTAAGCAGAAAGAAAAGAGGATTCCGCAGATATTTGTACCGAATCCTTCTTTCTAACATCCTCCTTATTTTAATTCCCATCAGTGTCCTGGGCTTTTTCTGGTACCACATGATGTCACAACAGGCAAAACAGAAATTCTATCAGCAGAAATCCATTGACATAAATGAAATTGCTTCCGGGATCAATCAGCGAATTAAAAGCATAAAGATGGAAACTGCTACGGAAATCGGCGAAAAGAGATATAGTACCTACACCTATTCAAACGACTATAATACAGATTTATCCATGATTTCAAAAAGGCTGTCCGCCATGACACAAAAATACTACTTAATTGATTCCGTATATTTTTACGACAGGACAACCGGCAAAATCTATAATTCAAAAACCGGAAGGTATCTTTTCTCAGAATTTTATGATACCAAATGGTTAAATGATATAAACGACAACATCTACAGCATACAGCAGCTGCCTCCCCGCCTGATCTTTGATGATGAATCTTTGTTTGACAAGTACAGCTTTTTATACAATAAGCGGAATAATCTTGTCCTTTCTCTCGTTATAAAGGGCAGACCGGATTTCTATCTGGTAACTAACATCAGTATAAAGAGCTTATACAATGAAATTGTTGATTCCTACCATCTGACCGATAATCATATGGAATTTTTTATTCTGGACAGAGATGGCAAGCTTATTGAGGGAGACAGCCGGTATGCAGAATGGAAAGAACTGATCCGTCAGCCTGCCAGAGAGCTGGATAATGGAGTGACTTATATCGTCTGCAATAATCGTATATATTTTATGAAATCCGTTAACTTTAATGCTTTATCAGTTACTTCTTATCCCCTCAGCGATTCTTATCAGGAAGCTGTTTATCTGGGAAAGTACATACTTCTGATTTGTATCGGACTAATCCTTTTTTCCCTGATCATCTCATTTTATATGGCAAAACGATTATACAGGCCGATTAATATTCTATATTCAGATGTTGCAAAAGGTACCAGAAATTCTCCACAGGAACACGTGACAGATGAAATCGATATGCTGAAACAAGTATTTTCAGAAATGAACACATTTAATTCCAATGCCAGATTAAAATTAAAACGATTTGATGAATTAAGTAAGGCGTTTAACTTCAGAAGTTTTCTGGAAAACTGGAAGTATACAACTGAATTTACGAATGACCATCCCTATCTGTTTGATAAAAACGGAAACTGCCACTGCGAAATGCTGTTGGTGAAATTCGATATCACCGATATGAAATTGTCACCTGATGATGAGTTGTTATTCCGTCTGAACCTGCAGGAAGTACTGCGAAGCTATCTCCAGTCTTCCATGAAAGGAGTTTTAGCAAAAACCGAGGAAGAGACTCTGGTCTTGCTCTATCAGGGTAATGAAGTGGAGAGTCTTGAGCAGACAAGAACAGTTCTGGCTGATACGGTAATTAAGTTGACAAACCAGAACGCATATTTCGGCATCAGTCAGCCCATATGTAATGCGGAAGAAATTTTAGAAGAGTACCCCAAATGTCTTGAAACAGTCAAAAACTCATATTTTTTCAACTGGA
The DNA here is from genome assembly GCF_048627165.1 of Lacrimispora struthionigena. Lineage (NCBI taxonomy): Bacteria > Bacillati > Bacillota > Clostridia > Lachnospirales > Lachnospiraceae > Lacrimispora > Lacrimispora struthionigena. Next base: position 1,208,578 of record NZ_JBMBWP010000001.1, on the reverse strand, counting down.
AAAATGAACTTACCACATTCAAAAAAATTGAGAAAAGTCTGGATTCTGATGAAGTATATACGATGTTATTAAATATTAATACATCGTTTATCCGTAGCATTGTCTCTCAAAACGAACAGGAAACAGAGCGACTGCTACTGGAGTTGGAAGATAAACTTGAGGAAATCAGGAATGCCTCTCAGGTCAGGGATGTATTTAACCGGATACTGGTGGAGCTGGATCACGAATTTCATTTCACCAGGCTGATGGATACCAACCTTTTAGATGCTTTATATGAGTATAAAACATTAGCGGATATGATTCATTCCAGCAGAAAGCTTCTCATGAATATCAGCATTCATTATAAAAGCAACGACGCAAAAGAAACCAATTACTGTGATATGGCAAAGCAATATCTAAATGAACACTATATGAATGACATGAATATCACTGATACGGCTGACTATCTGAATATCAGCTACTCTTATCTCAGTAAAATTTTCCGGGCACAAACCGGATTGACCTTAACCGATTACTTAAATAACATACGAATTGACAAAAGCAAGGAATACCTTACTGATACGATTCTTACGTTAACTGAAATATCGGAACTGGTAGGATATAATAACGTGCAAAGCTACCAACGTTTTTTCAAAAAGTATGTAACCATGACTCCGGGAGAATACAGAAAGCTTCAGACTTCCAGATTGTTTTAGCAAAATAACGCCCCTTATGGTTTACAATTAGGCAAAAAGGGCACATTTTCGGTTTTGAAAATGTGCCTTTTTTGCCTTTAAAATATCAAGTGTCCTGTCCCTATAACTTAAAAGCCCGGTAAGCTTCCCGAATTGCTTACTGTACCAAATCTGAACCAGTTCAGATTGAATAAGTATCCGCTTCCTCCCGTAAATTTCAGGTATAAGTCGTGCTTTCCGCTCACCCCGCTAACATTGCACGTTGCAGCCACCCAGGTCTGCCAACCCCCAGTCCCGGCAACCGGACAAGTCCCTATCAAAGTCCCGTTAGGGCTATCCAGCCTGATCTCTATATTCCCTCCGCTGGTAGCACTGGCGACTCTGGCCTGAAAGCTTGCAGCACCACTGCCGAAATCAATATTGCTGTAAACTGCATAATCCCCGTTTTCAATGTATCCGACATTCTCCCCACCTTCCGTACAGCTTTCGGTTTGAACTCCCGATTGGTTATTATAACTCTCCCCTTCGATCTGTGTAAAGGCTGATCTTGGGTCAGGTGTTGGCAAAACACCCCCAGAATCTAAAGCGGCACCATCAAAGGGAATAACGATAACCTTACTGCCATGACTGTCGTTACCCAAGTCTTTGTCTTTTGCAACATCGATCGCAGCCAGTGTCATTGCAACCACATGTCCATTCTCCATATACACATTGGGACGTTCTAATTTATTCCAATGATTGACCGTACCATTTGAATAGCGGATAAAATTTGCTGTAGGGTCATAGGCATATCCCGGCTCTAATTTCCAGTTGCTGATACCATCTTGGGAAGTGATGTGATACGCCTTACGTGTGTCCCACTTATTGACAATAATATGATAAAGGCCACCACTATACCACATAACCGGATCTTCCATGTTGACTGTCGGACAACCAGGAATCTTCTCATAAATATTGGTTCCCTGAATGGTGTAAGGTCCAAGTACATTATCAGAAATACCTATTACCCCATCTCTTTCAATCAACCCATAACGTCCATCCGGACGAAGCATAATGTAAACATTGGACGCTGTATATTTGGATGAGTAAGCATTTGGAGTAATCGATACACTACCCAGCTTTGACCATGGCCCATCCAAAGAATTGGAGACAAAAATCTCTGCCGGACGCCTGGTTTCACTCACCAGGATCGCATACCGCCCATCTTTTAGTTGAAACGGTACCACGTTATGACCTTTGCCGCCCTGATCGTTAGGCCAGCACAACCCCTTGTCTGTATAAGGTCCATACAGGTTGGAGCTCGTCGCATGAACAGCCACAGAGCCAAACCACCCGTTGTGACCGGCAGATTGATTCCAACGGCTGGCAAACATATGATACATGCCATCCGGCCCCTTGATGATTCCTCCATCCCAGTAAGCGTACTTCGACATGGTTCTGTCTTCCAAACCGTTGGATTGATCACGAGGGCCCACTGCCGCGGCGCCCCAACAGGACGACGATAGGGAATCGATTATGGGTGTCGTTTTAAAATAATCAATATATGAGGAAGCAGCATGTACTACATTGAAAGATGCCAGTGATAAAACTAATCCAATAATAAATATTGATTTTTTCTTCATAATCCACAATTACCTCCTTACTTGAGATCTCCGGCGGTTACACTTCCACCGGTAAACTTAAACCAGTTCAGGTTGAATAAGTATCCGCTTCCTCCCGTAAATTTCAGGTATAAGTCATGTTTTCCGCTCACCCCACTAACATTGCACGTTGCATCCGCCCAAGTCTGCCAGCCTCCGGTTCCGGAAACCGGACAAGTCCCTGCTAAAGGACCGGTAAGACTATCAAGCCTGATCTCAATATTACCTCCGCTGGTGGAACTGGCCACCCTGGCCTGAAAGCTTTCTGCACCACTGCCGAAATCGATATTGTTGTAAACTGCATAATCACCGTTTTCAATATACCCCACATCCTCTCCTCCTTCGCTGCAGCTTTCGGTTTGGATTCCAGACTGGTTGTTGTAGCTTTCCGCTTCAATCTGTGAAAAAGCTGATGTCTGGCCAGGAGTTACACCTGTGCCGGTGAATTTCCACCAGTTGAAGTTAAATAAGAAACCGCTTCCCCCGGTAAATTTTAAGTATAGATCATGTACTCCTGTTGCACCGCTTACATTACAGGACTTGGTTATCCAGTTCTGCCACCCTCCGGTATTTGAAACAGCACAGGTTCCCACCAGTTTCCCGTTCTCGCTGTCAAGGCGGAGTTCAATATTCCCGCCGTTCGTTGCCGAAGCTACTCTTGCATCAAAAGATGCCGCACCGGAACCAAAATCTACACCTTTTACTTTTATCCAGTCCCCGTTTTCGATATTACATACATCCATTCCGCCTTCACTGCATTTTTCTGTCTTAACACCGGATTCCCAGCAAATTGTTTCAGCTTCCGTTTTAACATATGGGTCTAAATTACCAAGCTGGCCCGGACCATTTTTGGTAATTGGAATACTGGGAATTGTACCATCTGCATTGTATTTGAATTGCTCCAAGCCAACAGAACGATGATAGCTTCCGCCTCCTGGTAAATTACCGGTATGGTAAAAAAGGTAGGAATTTCCTTTATAATCGGTTACTCCCGGATGGTTTGTATAGCTGTTTTGCGAACCCATAATAGTTCCCTTTGAGGTCCATGGCCCGGTAGGACTGTTACTGGTCGCATAGGAGATATTTTCGGATCCTCCGGTCATACCTGCGTATACCATGTAATATAAATTATTACGCTTGTAGAACCACGGACCTTCCACATAATTTGCTGGTTTGGGAGTTACCTGGACAATACCGCCTGAATATGAAATCATATCCTGATTCAACTTCACATAATAGAGGTTACCGTTTCCCCAGTAGAGATACGCCTGTCCGTTGTCGTCAATGAATACGGTAGGGTCGATATCCTGCGCCCCGTTATTGGCGATTAAAGGTTTCCCCAGAGGATCGGTGAACGGCCCTGTCGGGCTGTCTGATACTGCTACACCAATTACCCTTGCGCCCCCGGCGTTATTCCGGGTCATGGGACCGTAGAAATAAAACTTCCCGTTCCTGTTAATAACCTGGCCAGCCCATGCATCGCCTTTTGCCCAGCTGAATGTGTTGTAAGACAACGGCGATCCATGATCCGTCCAGTTTTGCATGTCGGTGGATGAATAGCATCTCCAGTCATTCATGGTATAAAAATTATTGACGATGGTGTCCTCGTCATGAGTCGTATACAAATAGCAAGTCCCGTTATAGACCGTCGGAGCAGGATCCGCAGTATAATTCGTTTGTACCATTGGATTGTCTGCATAACACTCTGTTGATTGAAATAGGGAAATAGCCATCAGGAAAACTACAGCTTTACATACTTTTTTCATAAATTACCTCCAATTATTAGGTTAATTTCCGCCCTGGTTACTAGTTTCCGTCTGGATTCCAGACTGGTTATCGTAACTCTCTGCTTCGATCTGTGTGAATGCCGATTTCGGAATGTTATAATCCGTAAATCCTTTTGCGCACGCCATTTGTGCAAAATTCCACAGACTTGGTTTCCAGACAGTCCAATCGTGACCTCTTCCTGGAATTTGATAATAGGTGCAGGGGATATTATTGCTCTTACAAAAATTAGCTATGCCGTTACTGTAAGATAAATTATCATTGGTTCCAATACAAAGAAACAATAGCTTCATCTGCTGACGGGTAGCTGCAGGATCCGGAAACAGCTTGCTGGTGGGATAGGCAACGGGTCCGCCGCCTGAAAAACCTCCCACATAGGCGAATTTATTCATATTTGTACACCCAATATTATATGATTGTGGACCACCATACGAAAGACCGGCAATTGCTCTGTGAAGGCGGTCAGTATAAACCGAATAGTGTGAATCGATGTATGGGATAAGGCTGTTGAGTATATCATCCGGAAGCTTACTATCAGATATTGACGATGTATTAGCATTTGGTGTCACAATGATAAATGGCTGGATTTTTCCATCAGCAATAAGGTTGTCCAAAACAACATTGGCTGCGCCTCCGCCTGTAAACCAATCACCTTCACTCCCGCCATAACCGTGCAATAAATACAGGACGCTGTATTTGTTTCTTGTTGAATATCCTGGTGGCAGGTAAATTCTCGCCTTCCTCTGGCTTTTTGTTGCTGATGATTGATAAGTAATACTGTTGACCTGCCCATGGGGAATGTTGTTCCTGGCCTGGTCATATCCTGTCGGGGGCATGGTTGGGAGCGCTTGTGCCGCCATTGAATCTACAGGCATCCCTAAAAGTACCGCAAGAGTGAAAAAAGCCGGTACTATTTTCCTTACAATTTCATTCATTAAGGGTTTTAGTCTCATTTTTTATTTCTCCTTTCTTTCTATATTGCCGGTATCCCAAACGGGATACACGGCAACATGATTAGAGTACACTATCTCCCTCCGGTAAATTGGAACCAGTTTATATTGAATAAGTAGCCGCTCCCACCGGTGAATTTCAAGTATACGTTATGCTTCCCGCTTGCTCCGCTGATACTGCAGGTTCTGGTAGCCCACGTCTGCCAACCGCCAGTCCCGGTAATAGAGCAAGTTCCTACTAATGGACCAGTAAGACTGTCCAGCCTGATCTCAATATTCCCTCCACTGGCGCCGCTGGCTACTCTGGCCTGGAAGTTTGCCGCCCCTGCGCCGAAGTCGATATTGTTGTATACGGCGTAATCTCCATTTTCAATATACCCAATGTTCTGTCCGCCTTCGCTGCAGGTCTCCGTTTGAATACCCGACTGGCTGCTGAAACTCTCCGCTTCAATCTGTGTAGTCGATCCGCTTACCCGGAGCAGTGCCGCCGATTCCCCCATCTTCATACCTTGTGAATTTACTACACACAACCGGTACGTACCGGCAGCAACTGGGGCAGTAATTGATGTGGCAGTTCCTTCCGCTTTCGTCATTGCAGATCCCTCGGCAAAACTGGTTGTTCCGGCCGGTGCAAGCCATACCGTGTTTGAAGAATTCCCGCTGCTCCTTATACTTATGCCAGTTCCGGCTGGAGCTGCACAACTTGCGGGGAACACATAATCCGGTGTTGAAAGTAAGTTCGCCGGGATAATATCCCTGTATGCTTCCTGGATTCCCGAATTCAAACAGGTGGTGTACTGTGTCAAAGGCCATACGTTATCCCCAACGACAACCGGGGGATCAATTTTACTGTTTGGAGGATTAACGCCCATTTTACTTACAGTGGCATAGGTCCGCAGTATGGTTAAATCGTGTTTTTCTCCAAAATCCTCACAATTGATGGTATACTTCACCCCCGGATCAATATCCAGTACGTTGTCATTTTCATTGATATAGGCAGTTCCTTCATCGTTATGCAAACCATAGGTCGGACCGGAGGTTGCAGGAGGAATCCCCCTGACATAGTTCTGGTTAATGTTCGTACCCGGCATCTGTCCGATGGTATAGATGGCTCCGCTGTCATGAAGCCTGGTTAAGGTATTAATAATCCGGTTATTACTTACTGTGTTGTTTTTACAGGTAGTGGAGTCAGTGAAATTACGCCATCCCCATCCTAAATGGATCCCATTGTAAGCTGTTGATTGAACATGGTTATTGGTTATTTTGATGGTATCCACAAAGTAAGCCGTGATGGCGGCACATCCCCCAAATCCGTGTGACGTGCTTATGTTGTACAACAAATTATTGTTGATGGTGTTATTCTTACAAACCCCTTCTACTCCGGGAGCATATTTTGCATGGTTTCCACCGTCTCCGATATAAACATGCTGGGGATGCCCCACCGTGATGCCGCTTGATGTGATGTCCGTGATGTAGTTGCCCATAAGGCTGGAATTTATAACATCGTTTACCATGGTAATTCCATCGTTGCCGCTGTGCTTTACTGTATTTCTTATAAAGTTGATGGAATCACTGCTGCTTACGTTGATCATTCCCGGCAATGTATCAACAAGATCATACTTGGTGTTGTGCCAGTTGTCGTTATAAAAAGCGATAAATGCCTGTGCTGCCTGACATGTGGACTTACCGTGTGAGCCTGCAACATTCAAAAGACTGTAATCCGTATTTTCAAAAGTAATGCCCTGAAAGGTGATATTCTTAACTCTGTTAGTCGTTGATGTCCCTGTGATGTCGATCAGCTTCTCTACAACAGGAGCCTCTACATCGGCAGTGGCCATATTCTCACCTGGACGGATATAGTAATAAAGCGTTTTGGTCGTTTTGTCAAAATAAAATTGTCCAGGAGAATTTAAGAATTCAAAGGCATTATATATCGTATGGGTACCGGAAGCGCTAAAGGCTGCACCCCATCCTGGAGTCTGTGCTATCGCCCCATAAGGCTGCTGCAAAAGAAGCACTCTGTTACTGCCGGATGTAATGACATCCCTGGTACAAACTATATTCTCATTCCAGGTAGTACCGTTTACGATCTCAAGGTCATCTTTGTTGCTGGCAATTGCCGGTACATCCGATGCATTATACTGAACTCCGTCACTTTTACTGCCGCTTGTCCATGCCCAACTGGCCTGTCCTGCAGTGACGGAATAAGTCCCGTACCCTCCGCGGGCAGTGACGGTTTTGCTGGTCATCGAAGCCCTCTGGTCATTCACATAAAGGTTTCTCAATTTGGTGGAACGATTGAGCGCAGCCTTATAAATATTGCCGCTATGCTGAGTCCAGCCTGTGACTTTTGTTGCACCGTTTAGGACAGGCGTTTCACCCGGGTATGCCTGGTAATAGATCCTGTATCCGTTTGTCCCCGAATCCTGTGGTCCGAAAGTAACGGTACTGGTAATACTGTAGTTTCCGCCCCGCAAATAAATATAGATATCTCCGGTCATATTGCTGTTGATCATGCGGACAGCATCCCGCGCCTTTTCTATTGTCTGGAAGGGTGCTGTTAGCGTTCCTGAGTTGCTGTCGCTTCCTGCCGGCGAAACATAATAGGTTGCCTGAGTCGCAGCGGATGCAGCTATGGGAAAGACAGTAAAAGTAAATATGCTGCATAATACAGTTATCAAAGAGAGATTTAATAAAACACTTCTTTTGGAAGCCTTCTTTTTTAACATACCCGTTTCCTCCTGATTTTTTAAAACGTATCTTTATAGTATATGAGGTAACTTCGAAATGGTGCCCAACAAGTACTTTTTAAAGATGGTAAAATCATAGGTTTTACATGCAAACTCACCAGCCAAGGGCCTGAATCATTTTATCAGCATATCGCTTACCCAGGGTAACTGATGAATCATGACTAAAATGGAGACGGTATTGTGTATCGCCAGGATCCACTACCAGACCACTTGCAGAGACTACATAGCAATTTGGAATCAGGGAAGGCAGTTGGTTTACCAACTTATTGTGACCTGCACAAGGACCGCTGTAAAGCAGTTCGCCAGGAAGGAACGGAACATTCCCCAGGTTTAAATCTTTTCTAAGGTCCTCCACCAGTGTTTTTACCTTGCCAGGCCAACTGGGGTCACCGCTGTTGGATTCGCCCTGGTGGAAAATGATGCCTTCAATGACGCCTCCATTTTGCTGTGCAATTCTTGCACGGTTAATGATCCAGTTATATTTAGTGCCTCCCGACTTCATAAATGTCTCGATCTTTTCACCGCTGATCGCGCAGGGTATCAATCCGATGGTATCACCAGCCGGGACTTTCTGTATCATGGTCTTGCCAAACCAGTCTCCAGGGCCGATAGCATTAAGCCAGGAAGCATGAAGAGGTGGACATGCCACATCCCACTTATTGGTTACCCGTCCCAGTGCAGCATTATTATCGTACCCCAATACCAGCACGCGGGGGTCTTCCACTTTATCAGAAGCTTGCGCCAAAGCATAACCTGCCATATTGGATTGACCTAATAACAGAAAGCAGTGGAATTTGCCAGCTTTTGCTGTTAGTGTTGTTGTCGGTTCGGGTGTCTGTGCAGACGTAAGGGTGAAACCTTGTCCGTTTACAACTCCCAGGCTTTCCATGCTGTATGACGCCGTAAATTTAAACCAGTTGAGGTTAAACAGGTATCCGCTTCCGCCTGTAAATTTAAGATAAACGTCATGTTTTCCGCTTGCCCCGCTGACATTGCACGTTACATCAGTCCAAGTCTGCCAGCCACCAGTTCCTGCAACCGGACAAGTCCCGATCAAAGTGCCGTTAATACTATCCAGTCTGATCTCAATATTACCACCACTGGTAGCGCTGGCTACTCTGGCCTGGAAGCCTGCCGCACCGGTTCCAAAATCGATATTGCTGTAGCTAACATAATCCCCATTCTCGATATACCCTACATTCTCCCCACCTTCGGTGCAGGTTTCGGTTTGAACTCCCTGCTGGTTTATGAAACTTTCTGCTTCAATCTGTGTAAAGGCCGATATGGGGTCAGGGGTTGGGGTATTCTGATCCGTAAATCCTGCTGCGCACGCCATCTGGGCAAAATTCCACAGACTTGGCTTCCACACGCTCCAATCATGGCCTTTACCCGGGAGAAGCCATTCAGTGTAGCGAATATTATTGGACTTGCAATAATCTCTTACCCTATTGTTATTGGATATAAGTCCATCTGAGGTTCCACATGAGAGAAACAGTAGTTTTGAATTCGCCCTAACCTTAGTCCCACCGTCAGGAAACAGCTGATTAACCTGTTTGGTGATGGGTGAGGAGGAAAAGCCACCGATATAAGGGAACTTATCCACGTTGGGCAACCCGATATTCAGCGATTGGGCGCCACCTTGTGAAAGGCCGGCAATCGCCCGGTGCTGGGCATCAGTATAAACAGAATAGTGTGATTCGATATAGGGTACAAGAGAATTCATCAAATCTTTTGTAAAATTCTCCCAACCATCCCTTACTCCAGATCCAGTCGCATTTCCGTTTGGTAATACAAGGATAAAGGGTTGAATTTTACCGGCAGCAATGAGATTGTCAAGGATGACATTGGGTGCGCCGTTGTTGTACCACTCGTCTTCATTTCCGCCAATGCCATGCAATAAATACATGACGCTGTATTTGTTGTTTGTTGAATATCCCGGAGGCAGGTAAATTCTCGCCCTCCGCTGGCCGTTTGTCGCCGTGGACTGATATGTAATATAGCTGACCTGACCGTGTGGTATGTTACTCTTGACTTGGTCATAGCCTGACGGTGGAGAGGTTGGGAGCGTTTCCGCCGCCACTGAACTTACGGGTATTGCGAAAAGTACAGCTAGAAGTACAGCGATTATGGAAAATGTTCGTCTCAATTTCCTGCTTATTTTTTTCATTAAGTTTTTTGATTCCATGTTTATTTCTCCTTTCTTTTTTGTTGTTTTGTTATTTTGTTATTTAACAGAAAACCTACCTTTAGATTAATTTCATCGTTACGTCTGTATTTTAACCTCCCTTCTTTTTAGTAAGTACACTGCACTCGTATTGCTTATCTTTAAGTTCTCATAGCCCCCCTTTCACTACCTTATTGTGTAATATAAAATAAACTTATCTTTAAACCGCCGATATTTTAAAGGGGGAGAGAGACGTTTTTTTCCTCTACATCATGATATTAACCCATAATCATCCGGTATTTATATTACATGTAAGAAATGCGGTGCAGCGCGCTATTTTTCACTACTCCCCAATGAAAGGATTATTTTTATTGTGAATTCACATATATTAAAAAGAAAAATTAAAATGCTTTGTAAACTAATTTAATATTAAAAATATTTTGTACATTCGGTCAATCAATCAGCTATGTCTATTATTTTCTTGTAATAAAATACACCTATAAGAAGCCTCCCCCACACATATCCCCGACCAAAGTTCAATGTTTATGGAGGTAACCTCTTATAGATGTATCCTAATCATATCAACTATTCATTTACTTCTATATTAAAATGTTACAGCTTAAATACAAACGTCCAGATTGTGGCTTTAATCCATTAATCTAATTTGCATGATCCATCAGAGCAATATCCATCGGACGATCAGCGGGAAGTTAGCCTGCTCCTTATTAGAGACGTTGCAGAAGCTTCAATCAATTTAGAAGTTTCTATTTTCTTAACGAATTTTGAATTCCTGTCCTGGTGCCAGCACAATCACGCGCTTTGGATTGACTACATGATCGAAGATATTCTGCGGATTGCCATTAAATGCTTTTTCATTTGGTGCATCCACTGTTCCCCAATGAATCAGCACAAGTTTCGCATCCGGATAAGTATTGGCTAGTTTGTATGAATTCTCCAAACCAATATGTACATAATTATCTGAGAAATCAAAGAGTATTACATCCGGTGGATCCATGTGTAGCTGGCATTCCATTAATCTAGAATCTCCAACATACCAGATTTTTGCATCTCTTGTACGCAAATAAAAGCCACAACATTCTCTGTCTTCCCATACTCGGTAATTATAGCTTTCATACAATCTCTGCCATGCGTGATCTGCTGGTGTCAGTTCTATGTCTATCTCGCCCACATGAATATGGTCTGCTATATCATGCCCATTTCCATCAATATCACACTCTTCCTTCATTAATGAAGCCACATAGAGCGTTGTATGATATGCATTGCACACAGATTTCAAGCTCTTACAGGTAGCTCTAGAATAATGATCACTATCTGAATGGGAAACCAGAATAGCATCCACCTTAAGTACTTCTTGTGGTAAAATCGGTATATCAATTAACAGTGGCATATCAAACCCTTCCAATACGGGATCAATCATGATGACTGTGCCCTGACTGTTTATCATGGCTCCTCCTCCACCTAACCAATATATACTTGTTCCACCTTTATTTTCAAAATCTTCGGCTGTCATCCTACAGGTAGCAGGTGCTATCATTTGACCTTTTTCATTCATTTTCATTTCGATTCACTTCCTTTCCTATCAGCTTGATACGCTTACACGGAATTTGAAACGGTCTCATAACGTGCTTTGCCAGCTTTATTTGAAGTAAAATGAACCTAAAAAGCATTTAATTATCTAATAATTGAGTAGACTTGAGTTCTCGTAAGGTTTGTCATATACTTGAAAACTCTAATATTTCTTGCTTATATCCCATATTTGTATGAATTCCATTGGGATGTATTCTATATAATCTAAACTCAAAAAGTAATTTACTGTGTTCAATCAATACACTATCTTTTTGTATTTCAAATGAATAGACATACGTATTATTTTTCTTTTTAACACTTCCATATACTATGGGTTCAATAAATAAGTCATTATGTTCATTAATAAATTCATTTGAATACTCTTTTCCTGCTGACGTTTCTATTCTTTTTCTGGAAAATTCTTTCGTATCTATTGGCAGATAAAACTGATCATACAATGTTGGCATAAAGGTATTGCTGTTGATCAGAATAATTTTTATGCCATACTTTTCTTTCATATCATCATTTGTTTGTGCATTAACCTCGCATTCTATCTTTATAAAGTCTTTATAATTACAATACCGATAAAATACACTGTCTTGACTTTCACATTTTATCCATTCTGTAATCTCGTCCAGCTTCATCACTTTTCTATTTATATAGAGCAAACATAATTTTGAAAACACAGACAATTTATGATTTCTTACATATTCAAAATAAGCGCAGTCCTTATCTATTATGCGCATTGCCGAACTCATTCTAACTATATTATTAGGTACGCGTGATCCACCCATAAAGTCTTCTTTAAAAGAAAAAGCGGGCATTCTTTTAGGATAAGATAAAGCATCACTTCTTGATAATTTAACTGCTAAATTTATATCAAAATTATTAAAGCTAAATAACTGCTTTAGACTACTTAATACACTATAAATCTTTCTACTACAATATAAATTCTTCGCTACATTTATTACATGATTAAAATCATCATGAAAACTATATTCTAGGTAATAAGCTAAATCCAAATAATTTCGAATAGTATTTCCCTGCGACAAGACACGATCTTCATTATCAGTAAAAGTGTTCGCAAACATATGAATCAGTGCATATGTCTTATTTTGTGTTTTGACAAGATCTCCATTAATGTTGACAAGTTCTATATTCTCAAACCATGCGATATCTTGTTTGGCAAAAGCTGAACTTCCCCATTTAAGCTCGATATGTGGTAACAATTGTGTAGTGTCCGCAACTAATTTAATTTCAAAATACTCATCACTATAATATAGAACAGGATCATCTGAATCTTTATTATCAATTTGATAATAGCCTATATCTTTCATATGTGTATATATTTTTTTTAAATCATTTGCATTAATAATGATGTCAATATCTCCTATATCTCTGATAAGAGGATCCCCGTATATCTGAGTAGATAACGGCATTCCCTTAATAATACAGTAGGCATAGTCATTACTCTCTAACATATCTATTGTTTTATGTAAAACCATAAGAGAGTCTTTTAAGTATTGCTGATTACTATTATACAAATATTTAACATATCTATTATTTGGGAATTTTATAATTAGTACATTATATAAAATATTTAGCATTCTATGGTCTTTAGCGATATTGACTAATTCTTTAATCTCTTCTTCGTCAATATCCACAACTACATTATTATAAGATAACTCTGATTCAAATATCTGCTGTATAATACATAGGAATTTATCAAATAATTTCATAACTACTCTCCATCATTCTTCAATTATTATATTAAAAATTTTGTTTAACGAAAGAAATGCACCATTATTATTGTTATCAAAATCCGTAATTACCTTTACTTTACTACGAACATCTTCATTCGCATTTTTCATACATAATCCAATTGAAGAATTGTTTATCATGGAAATATCATTTTTTCCATCCCCAATCGATATTACTTTGTTCAGGTTTACCTCTAGCAAAGAACAAACCTTGGTAATGGCAGTCCACTTATCAACGTCTCCTATGGAAATATCTATTACTTCGTCGTGATTTCTCCAGGAAAAAATTTGTATGTTTTTATTTCTGTTTTTAATACTTTTCACAATTAAATCTTTATACTCTGGCTTAACAGAGACTAATATTCTGTGTACATTAATATGTTTATTAAAATTATCAGTATCAATTCTAATACTTGGCAGTTCTGGATCTATCATCATATCAAATAAATAAGTGTTATTCGTATTAATATAATAGGTATTTAAGCCACTTGAAATAATAATATTATCAATCTTATCTATAAGATACTCACTGAACAAATAGTCAAGTAACTTTTCAGATTTTGATATTGGCTTTGAGAATAATGTGTCGTTATTATTTGGATTACATATATATCCTCCATTGTAACAGATCATTGGTGTGGTTAATTTGAGCTTTCTATAATACCTCATAGCATCAGAAACAGATCTACCTGTAACGATACATACATTTACTGTATCTCTTATTTTATGTATAAACCTTTCCATCTCAAAACTAATGTTAAACTGATCATCAATAATGGTGCCATCTAAATCCAGACCTAAGAATTCATACCTCATCAATTTCCCTCCTCAACATAGAAACAGTAGATACTATAAACCTTTTGCTTTTCAATACTTTTCTAATGATTGGTTCGTTAATTCCAGATGGCTCATTCATTTTATAGTTTTTCACTTGAATATCATATTTTCTATTGTAGATATCTTCATACTCCTTATTTTCAGAGTCTACTAGTTCAAAAAAGTAATTGACAGTACTATAAAAAAGACTTAATTGATATCTAAAATCCATATAAATCACCTTGTCCACATCTAAAAACTGAGCAACCGCGTAATCATATAATTCATATATATCTTTATAACTATTTCTACTTATTCCTCCTAAAGCACGTGTTCCGGGTATTTGTTTATAGGTGGGATTAATTTCTAATACTTTTTTTTCGTCAATGATATGCATATAAATATAAGGATAGATATCTAATGCTAAATCCTCCAAAATAATATCCGCTCCATCTCTATAAAGATCTATTGTAACTATTTTTTTTTGATCATGCAATTTTGATATCAGCTCGTACTCAGCATTTATTAATTTATCATAAAGATTTTTATATATGAATATTGTGTACTGTTTTGCAGTCTCTATCAGATAATTCTTAGTAATATCAAGATTATGATATCCACCATTAAAAAGTGCTTTTTTTTCCATTTCGAACAACACCCTTCTATAATCTTCTATACATTAGTAAATCTAGTTTCCATATAAAAACCCTGTCAAAATGTATTACTAATTCCCCTATCTTATAATTTGTATCTTCTGCCATTTTCGCATGAATATTATGAAGCAAATATATATCTATTAAATTAAAAATGGCCATATTTGATGATAAATAATTACATACTGCAGAGATCTTATCATTATCTCTAATGAAGTGAATATCTAATAAGCATTTTGGATATCCATTTGTCTGATAATCTTCCTCTGGATACTGTACCATAATAACAGGTACTCTATATGAGTCATTAGAAAGTATAGCTTCTTTTGCTAATTCATACTGATTAACTTTACTTTTACCATATTGATATATACGTTTTAACTCAATTCCTGTATTATTTATTCCAAAACTATTACTATAAGACCTTTTATACATATCACTTATTAAATACTTGTCATGTAATTTCTCTTCTTCTACCCGATCTAATACGTAAGTAATATTAGTTGCCATAAGATACTCGCGCTGATATAAAATGTTTTCTTTCCCGTATTCCAACAGGTAGTCCATTGTTTTTTCCCAACAAGTATTTGGTGAATTACTCCTAATCTCCATATATTCTTATATGATGTTTAAGGAATCAAAAACATCGTATTCTCCTTTCTTTTTTATACCGGTTAAATGTGACCTAATAGCTAGGCGCCTAAATATATGACTGAATCACTCTCCTCCAATATGCTTTTATCATGAGTTATAATAATTGCCATATTAAACTTTGCTCTCTTTCTTAATGCAGCCATAACATGCTGTTTCGTTATATTATCCAGACCTGCTGTTGGTTCATCAAAAATCATTATTTTCGCACCTGATAACATAACCCGAGCAATCCCTAGACGTTTTCGCTCACCATCAGAAAAAATAACAACATCTCGACTAATAATTGTATCAAGCCCTTCTTTTAGATTTAGAACCCTTTCTTGCATATCTAATGATTGTAATACTTTATATATCTCATCTTCAGAGGAAGCACATCCTGAATAGTTCAAATTATCTTTTAAGGACATTTCAATTAATTCAGTTCCTTGAGTTGCTCCGATTATATTTGATGAAAACCACTCATCATTATATAAATCTATGGATTTATCATTTATTGATATTTTACCTGATTCTGGCTTCTCCAGCTTAAGTAATAATTTAGTTATTGTTGATTTTCCACAACCAGAAGGACCAAAAATAAACAGTACTCCATCCTGATTAAGCTTAAAATTAATGTGATTTAGAATGTAGTTTTCTTCATCACTGTATCGAAAGCACACATCAGAAAATTCCAGTGTCTTAATCTCATTCGCAACTAAAGTCTTCTTTTCTACCTTTCTTTTTAAAAGTAATACCTCCTCAATTCTATCTTGGTTACTTTTAGCTGAGAAATAGCTTATTATCCACCTTTGCATACCAAAAAATACAGGTGTTAACCACGCTATGTAGGAATTTAGTGCATATATATCACCAATTTTAATATTTGACTTCATAAATGCTATCTGTGAAAAAATCAAAAGGAGAACTATTCTTGCCAGTTCACATACCGATGCTGTGGAATTTGAGAATATATCATTTTTAATTCTCATAGAAATAGATTTTAAGAATTCATTTTTCCATATACCTTTTGTATTCTCAACATTACTTGATAAACTTAAAAGTTTGATATATGAATTATTTTCTATTGTTTCATTAACAATACTGTTCCACTGAATAGAAACATCGTTAAACTTGTCTTCTATTTTCTTAGTATATTTCTTTCTTATAGTCAGTACCGTTAACTGAATGATTGAAATAATAATTAGAATCGCGGATATAAATACATTAATTTTCAACATTAAAAAACAACCAACCACAATGGTTGATGTGTACCAGATAAAGTTACTTAATGTAGAAAAATAAAAGTCAGCAAGCTTTTGTGTTGCCTGAATTATTTTATTATACAATGCTTGCTCAGAATTTTTTTGCATCCATGAGACAGGCTGATGCAGCATATTATCAATTCCATCTGTACGGATGTCTCTAATAATATCGAAAACAAATTTACTCATTCTCGTATCAATAATGTAAAGTACTAAAACCATTGTCGGTAATGCTACATACAGTACGCCCCTCGCATAAATCTCATTGAAAGATATATTATCTGATATACCATTTATGATTTCTTGGAGCATCATAGTTGGTAATAACATTAAAATACTTCTTACTAACCCTGATAATATAGAAAGTATTACCTTGTACCAATGTTTCTTTAATTTTTTATAAAAAATATCAATGTATTTTACATTTTTATCCTTCATTATATAACTCCCTGTACTGTTTACATTTTTCGTAAATGTCACTGTGCTTACCAGTAGCAATTACTTTTCCTTCATGAAACAATATTATGTTATCGAATTGATTCATCTTAGAAAGGTCGTGAGTTATTAGTATTACAGTTTTTAAGGGGAATTTTTGAGTTAGATCATCTACTATAGAAGAGGCAGATTCTTTATCTAATCCAGTCGTGACTTCATCCAAAAGATAGTAATTTCTATCAATTGCCATTCCTCTAACAAGACCAAGGCGTTTACATTCTCCTCCTGACAATTTAGTATCCTGAGGAGTTATTACAGTATCATAGCCATTTATTAATTTTTCAGTGACTTTGTCAAAAGCAAATAGTTTACACATAATTTGTATACTCTTTTCTGTTGCTCCGCTTAGCAAAAGATTATTCCTTATAGTATCTGCACAAATATATGTATTCCCTTGAATATACGAGAGACTATAGCGCATTGATGTCATTTGCTCTTTTTCCATTTTCGTGTCTCCTACTATAATTTCACCATCGGTTGGTTCAATTAATCCCGAAATAATATTTGCAAATGTACTTTTACCGCTTCCACTTACTCCTACGATAGCTGTCTTTTCTCCTGCTTTGACCTTACACGAGATATTATTTAATATATCAATATTGTTTACCTTATAGCTTAGATTTCGTATTGTTATATCTCCACCAAACTTATTTTCAATCGTGCTACCAATAACTTCATCCTCTTCCGATAAAAATGTATGTATACGTTTTATCTTAAATATCATACCCTTTATTTGCACCACAAAACTACCAAACGTCTGTATTGGTGTACATATACTTGAAAGCAATCCCACTGCCGTAATAATCTGACCTATGGTGATTTGTCCTTTCATATATCCATTGCTACCTAAAACAACAATTGTTGCTGGTGCAACAGCATTGATTACTCTGGCAAGTGTTCTGTAAAAATTATTTGTAATCTTAGAGTTGACAACATTAGAACTGTATTTGTCATTTTTCTCTTTGATTTGCTCAATTTCCTTCTCTTCCTTACCATATATTTTTATAAGTACAATATTCCTAATCGTTTGAAAAAAACTTTTGTTTATTTCTTCCTCACTATTACGTACTGCCACTTCGTATTTTTTATTCAATTTACCAATTGGTTTGATAGAGATAATGGAAATCAGATATATACAGCAAACCACCAAAGGAAACGTCTTACTTATCATGAACAATTCATAAATAGCAATAATTGCACTTACTACACTAATCAGAAAATGTACAGCCATGTTGATTGAAATCTTTTGAATATCATATATGTCCTTACTTAGCATTTGGAATAAGTCATTTTGATTCCATGACATCATTACAGAGTATTTAACAGAAATTACTTTATGTATCAGTTGATTTTTAATTTCAATTATTAGATTATTTGACAGCCTCTGTTCTAAGATATCCAGACACACCTTATCGAAAATAAGCTTTAATGCTAAAATAATCAGCAAGGTTAAAACCTTTCTAAGAAAGACATGGTAATCTGACATTGTATCTATTGATTTACCTAGATACAATGATGTTTGAACATCTAATATTGCTATAATAAAGATTAAAACAATAGGTGTAACAATTAAGGCAATATTGTGTTTAATAAATTTTTTCAGTAACATGTAACAAGCCCTCTCAATATTTGATTTACATGTTCGATTGTATCACTTATTTTCTGATCATTATTTATTACATTCCATTGTTTTTCTTCTGCATATCTTTCATATTGCCTCTTTACTCTTTTAAGTACCAATATATTTTCAGTAGGCTTAATTTGGCTTCGTTTTTCTAATCTCTCCTCTATATTTTTAATTTCAGCTGTTATAAGAAATGTCTGAGCCGGAACTAAACAATTACTCAAGCATTCATCTATGAATCCATTCCAGACAAACCATATCTTATCATATATCTTCTGGCAGCATGTCCATCGGTCTAAGAGTATAAAATCATACTCTGATTCAAGTTTCTTCAGCTTCTCAGAATCACATAAAATTTGAAATGCCAACATATTCGCTACGATTTGATTTAGTTCTTTCGTAACTATACTTTCCTTTTGAATACAGTTCTCTTTAATTAAAGATAATAGTTTTGTAAATTCTGTATTCTTATTTGCACTCTTATATATTAAAACCTTTTTGTTCTGTGATTCAAGACAGTCCTTTACGCCTTCGATTACTGTGGATTTTCCTGCTCCATCTACTCCAACAAATGCTATGATCATGTCTTTCCCTTTCAACAATTAAATATTTTATTGTATATTGGTTTTGGCTTTTCACTCATCCAATTTGGCTCCTCTCCAACAGTATTTTCAAATTCCTGAAGGGAAATTCTACCGGTTATAAACTGTTCAAAAACTTCTATTTCTTTCTCCGGATGCCTTTCTAAAAATATTTCCATACTCTTTTGTATACTATCAGCATAAAAACTATTATCTCTCTTATGAACGATGTGATAGTTCTCTGCCTTTCCATTAAGGAAAAATTTATGTCCTGCTTTATGTAAACGGTAACCGTATTCAAAATGTTCGAATCCCCATAATTTGAAAGCTTCATCAAACAAATATGGGCTGCTGCTATTTTTGACTGCCATATTCCCAGATAATGTAGAAATCCAAGGAACATTACTATTTGTACATCCGTTTTCATCAAAGAGATTTCTAATCACTTTATAGTATAAAGCCAATCTTAATAATCTTTTTTCCTCATCTGCGTACGGATTTATGGTCAGATCTTCCATTACACTACCAATACTAACCACATTATCTTTCGTGCTGTTTACTAATCTAGAGTGTTCATATATAAATGTATCTGAAGGATACCTATCAGCATCGCAAAAAACCAAAATATCACCATTACTGTTTTTGATTCCAATATTTCTTGTATAACTTCTTCCCATATTATTTTCATTTAGAATAAACTTAATATTAATATTTTTTACTGTTTTTTTTATATTTTCAATTAATTCAAAATTTATATTACGTGAGCCATCATCAATTACTATAACCTCAAATGTGTCAATAATTTTCTGTTGCGAGAACTTATATAACGTATATTCAAGTTGTTTATATTGTTCGTAAACAGGTATAATAACACTGATAAACATACCGTTTCCCCATTTCTTTATAAATTTTACACATACTTATTTACTATATTTACTAGTTTATCTATAGTATCTAAGTTCTCACTCATTAACTCTTCATCTGGAATTTCAATTCCTAATTCTTCCTCTATATACGTCAATACTCGCAATATTCCTAAAGAATCAAGTCCATTCTCAAACAGATTCATATCATCTGAAATTACCTGTTTTATCTCTTGATACACAATTTTTTGTACGCATTCATTAATATTTTTCATACTAATCTCTCCTCTTATAATATTTTTAGTCATCATAATTCATATTACCTCTCACATCGTCCTTTGAACTCTTGAGTCTATTATAAATGTCTGACCTGTTACAGAAAAAAATAAATCAGACAACATATAAACAATAAAATTAACTAATGCCCCTAAATTTCCATCAATCGGTAAATAGCTTTCTGATTGAGCAGCTATTTTTTTATACTCGTTACTCCTGTTTAAATTTGTATTAATATATCCAGGACATACAATATTAACAGATACTCCATACTTCCCCATCTCCATTGCTGCTGTTTTTGCTATGAGATTCAGACCAGCCTTAGAAGCAGCATAATTTCCCTGATTCTCACGTCCCGATATTCCAAGAACAGAGGATAAGCATATAATTTTTCCTTTGCTTCTTACTTTCATTAGATTTGAGAAAGCTTGAATTAAAGAAAAACTTCCTGTCAGATTAACATCTATTACTTTTTTCCAATCGGTATCTTTCATCTCATCAATTCTATCGTCAGAAATGATTCCTACGCAATTAACAACTCCGTCAATTACTACCTTATGGTTGTCTATAAATTGTATAAGTTTTTCAATATCGTCCAAACTAGTTATATCACATTTTGTCTGTAAGAATGCTTCCCCTAGCTCTTCCGTATCCATTACTTCATTTTGATAATATGTTCCTATTACTCTGGCTCCATTTCGAATAAGCTCTTTTGCCAATCGTCTTCCAATACAAGATGATACCCCTATGATGGCAATATATTTATCTTGAACTCCTATCTCCACTATCCCACCTCTTTATTTTGCCCGTATACGTCTTACTAATGCTGTCCACAATATTTATATTGTTCAATTTGTTTAAGTTGAATCTTTTATTACAGAAGTCTTTAAAATTACACAAATCGAACTCATCATCTACGACAATATCCGCAGCAATCTTTTCACCAAGAAACTCATCAGGTATACCATATACTTTTACTTCTATAATATGATTATAAGTTGTGATAATCTGCTCATATTCTTCTGGGTAAATATTGATACCACCAGATATTATTATATTCTTTTCTCTTCCTACTAAATACAGATATCCATCTGTATCTAAATACCCTACATCTCCTGTGTAAAACCACGAACCTTTAAATACCGCTAATGTGGCTTCCACATTTTTATAGTATCCACTCATTCTGGAAGGGGACTTTACATATATACGTCCAATTTTGTTTTCTTTTAGCGTATTTCCGTTCTCATCAACAATCTTTATATCAATTCCCTTCAATGATTTTCCTACCGAGCCAACTTTGTTTAATATATTAGGGATGTCCATACATGTAACTCGTGGGCCAAGTTCAGTCATTCCATAAGTCTCTAATAACGCAATTCCAGAGTATTTTTTTGTAAATTTTATAATGTTATCAGCCGCCAATTTAGATCCGCCAAAACAGATATACTTTAGATATAATTTCGATAGATCAACTTGACCTCTGTATTCAAGAAGCAGTAACAAGTGAGTTGGTACTGCTGAAAAAGTGGTTACTTTATATTTCTCACATAGATTAAAAAAATCCTTTGCAAGAAATTTCGAACTACCTATTACCAGCTTAGCACCTAAAAATAGTGAACTTAAAAATAGTGTTGTATGACAGTAGCCGAAACACATTGGCAAATACACCAAAAAGATATCTTCTGAGGTTAACTCCAGGTTTTCTACATGTAATTTGACATTTTTTAATATAGCATCCTGTGTTAACACAATTCTTTTACCACTGGCTGACGTTCCTGAAGAACCCAAAATTATATTGCATTCATTCTCATAGTAATGAAACTCAGGACTAAATGTTATATTGTCTTTTATATAGTCATTTATATTCAAAACAGATATAGCATGTTCAAACGCTAACTTTGATGCTATTTTATAACACGAGTCATCCGTTACGATACAATCCACATCACAATAATGAGCCAAATCTTTAATCTCATATTCTGTCAACTGGGGGGATGCCAATATTAAATTCTTAGCAGATTGTATAATTGCTATATAACTTACTATAAACTCAATAGAGTTATATGCTATAAGTAAAACTTTTTTTTTTCAATCGAGCTTCGAATCTGTTTTGCAATATAGTAACTAGTATTACATATATACGAATATGTATATTCCTTATCTCTATATACTACTGCGACTTTCTCTCTCGGATTTTTTTGTAGAACTTCCAGAATATTCATGTTTCCCTCTGTATAATGTATTAAAAACTAATACATTTACTTTTCCTTCCTTTATTACTTGATGTCTTAATATGATAAACCTACTTATTAACGCCCCATCTCATTGTACGACCTACGTAACTTTTGATATAAAGCAGAAAAAATTGCCATGCCTCTAAAAATGTTTCTCAGAGGTGATAAAGCAAGCATTTTCTTTGTTAACTTAATTTTATATGTTTTGCAGCATAATAAAATTTGAAATATTGGAAAAACAACAAGTATAATAACACCAAGTGTACCAATAACGTGACTACCTATAAGCAGCATTAACGAGACAATCAAGAGTAATAAATACTGAATCCACGATAAAAAATCAAAAAATACACTCATATAAAACAACACTTTCCTATAGTGAGATACCTTCTTTATCTTTTCTTGATTTATTTCCGATAAAACTTTGAAGGCTTGTAAAGGTGCTTTTATCCAATTCCCCGATTGATAAAATAACATTTTAACATTTTTAACTACATCTCCGTGATCCTTGCTCACCATAGGAACAATCCCCTGTTTTAATAACATTAACTTCATTCCCTGCGGAACATCTTCATTAGGTTCTGGGAATCCTCCAATGTCATAAAGAAATTTTCCTTTAAAGCACATACCATGTCCAACACAATATGCATATGGCATCATTATCTTATTAAGCGGTAAGCATGATAAAAAATAATTGAATCTCTCGTATCCCATGGACCTTATGGTTTCAAAAATCCCTTCCACTCGCATATAAGCAGAAACATTCTCAAAATTCTTAGTATAAAGTGTACTTTGCTGAATTACGTTAACACCTTTACCAACTAAATTACATAGTTCCAATATAGATTCCTTATCCGGGCGGGAATCACAATCATAAATAACAAGATAATTATCTGGATTATACAATTTATCTTTCATTTGCGATAATAGATAATTTAGTTGCGCTCCCTTATTCCCAATTTCACCAGGATAATTGACAACGCTAATATACTCACAACTTGTCTCTTTCATCATATTATTAATTACATCTAATGTTTTATTGTACCCAAAAATTCTACGTTCCTTTTCGGTCGTAACCAATATTAATCGTATATTATCGCAAAGAAATTTCGAAAAATAATGAATTGTTTCCTCAATAGATTTACTTTCATTAAATAAAGCTATTACTATATATAATTTTTGATCAGAGATATTTGTGTTGGATGATGGTAACTTATTTGTGAATTCGAAAATCCTTTTATCTGTCATGTAGATTAATCCAATAACTATAAACATATCGCTCATACATACAACAACAATTAGACACCAAAATATGTAGTTCATCATTTATTACACTCCAAAATATTAGTTATCTTAGAAATTGCATTATCTCTCACTCTACCAGACATTAATAAACATGAGGAATCCTTACATTCAATCTTTATGTTTTCATTATCTGTTATATAGACAATACCTGAATGATATTCACTTTCAATCCTAGTTTTATATAAGTCATAAAGAAACTTAAGTGGTAATTTCATACCTCGAATTCTATTTGATACATTTCCAAGCTTGTAAAACTCTTCTTCTGCCCAAGGATACTTTTCATAAATATAGTATGTATCTATCTCTTCTCTTTTCTTGTCTATATCATCAATCTTGTACCAAATTTGACTTGATTGTGGAAAAAGATAAATTTTGTTAAGTTCTTTATTTCTGATCGCCTTACTATACTCTTCTATAACCGTACAACCAATGCCTGTGCCTAATAAAGTGAGTTTTTCAAACGAGTGAACTTTATCAATATACGTTACTATATCACTTAATTGATTTACATAATCAACCAGGGTGATGTTTTTAAAAACTTGAGGATCGAAGTCACTATCACCATAACCATAAAAGTCAAAAAAAAGCATATTATGTGAAGTTATATGGTTTGAAATATGATTGTATAAAAATCCTGGTCCAGATTTATTCTGACCAACACCATGAACAAAAACAATCAAATCTTTTGAACCTTTGTCTATATATCTAATGCATTGTTTGCCATGAGAGGTTCTGAGAAAAAATTCCTCCATTTCAAAGTCTGTATTTTCTGTTAAATAATTATGAGTCCAGAATGTAATCATTTCTTGGAGCCAGACATAACTGGTAAAAAGGTGATCAGCCCCTTTAATTTTATCAACTCTAATTCCCTGATCTTCAATAAATTTGAGTGAGTTTTGTGTCAATGGATCGCTATCGGAATACACCGCACCATAACAAACATCTATTTTCAGATCATTTTCTGATATAAACCAACTCTTATACTGTTCGACCACATTCCAACTGACCCATGTACCAAAATTACTATCATAAACTAGCTGATTATTAATCAGTTTAGGTCTGGTTATTGCATTTTGGTTCTCTTCTTCCACAAGAATTGCGTTACAAAATCCTATAAATTTAATGCAGTCCATTTTATTGGAAAGCTTGACACAAATCTTACCTGCTTCACTAAAAGCAATAAGCCCAATTTTCTTAAACCAAGGGAATTTATGCATTACATCCTCAATTATAAATTTCAAGGTATCCATCATAACCTGGAAATCATTTTTTGTGTAATCGCCTTCACTGCTACCGCCACCCAAATAATCAAATCTCAGAATGCTACAATTATTATGAGCCAAAGCTCTTGAAAGACGAACAAACATATGACGTGAATCTGTCCTGTCTCCTAATAAACCTGGAACTAAGATATACAGCATATCATTCTTATAGTTGAAATTAGTATGTAGCACACAGTTAATTTTGTTATTACAATACATAACAGGAATTAAAATTTCATAGTTCTCTTTTTCAATTAGATCAGTCATATTCGTTTACCCCAATTTTTTTAAAGCTGTAATAAACTGTAATTCACAGAATTAAATATTCCAATTAACTTTCCTAAGTAATTTTTTGTACCCGGCGTACGTCGTAAATATCTGTAATTTTCACGATGCTTGTACAATTCTATTACGCAGTTTATTTTCATATAATTTTTTACCCGTTCAAACTCATTTCTTTGTAAACCATAATCAGAAAAAATATGTATAATCGTATTCTCTTTGTCACTAGTAAGCGGAATCTCATCGTCATACAAAACAGAGTTTGCCGCATTAGCTAAGTCTTCAAGAGGGTCCCCTGTTTTAAAGTTATCAAAATCAATAAATGTAATTTTATTGTCAGTAATAATGCAATTATTTCGTGTACAGTCTCCGTGAATTATAGATAGGGTAGATGTCTGATAATTTTTGCAAGCTTTCAAAGTTTCTGCAGTCATCCCTATAATCATCGATGACAGTTCATCAATCTCCTCCCAATCATTAATATTTGCTATGCATTGGTTTACCTGTTCTTGAGTCGATAGTCCCGCAAGATTGGTATCCATAGTACACAAGCTGTTATGGAGGCTCTTTAGAGCAGAACCGTAACTCAACTTAAAGTTAGCAATGTTGCATTTTTCTCCTTCTAAATAAGTGAATATTACATATTTGCCATCTGCAAGTTCAAAAACAGCATTTTTATCCCGGTCAAACACAATTTTGTTAGTTATAGTACCATAATGACAGAGCTCAGAATAGAAACGAATAATTGATACAAGTTCTTGGTCCTCCGTTGATTTTGGATATTTTTTTATAACATACTTTCTTCCATTATCATCATCAAAATAAAAGCTTTCTCTGAACATCAGTCTTGGAATTACTTTAAAATTATTTATGGAAATGCTATATTGATTTTGAATAATAGTTATAATGTCTTCTTTTTTCAAAAGTTCCCCATTCCCCTCCGCTAAATTTATCAGATATTACATAAGCTATACGTTAGTCCTTAATATATCAAAATAGTTTCGAACATAATCATATGCATCTTCTGTAGGTATAAAATCTTTATTTGCTTTTATTTCTAAGATGTATACTATATTTCTCCAATACCTATCAAGGCCTTCGTAATCTGCCACTTTATGCTTACGCAAATTCTCCTCATTTTTAAGTACCTTTTGTTTTTGTACATCACTTAATAATGTCATTCTAGGCATTTCTATTACATTTTCTCGCTTTGAATCTGCAATAGCTTCAATCCTTAACTGATTCTTTTCGTAAACACAAAGACTTCCAACCATATGAGTATATGTACCGAGCTCAACCCCAAGCTCACAAGCCATCTGTTCTTGAAGCATAGAAAAACTAAAAACATCATACGGTGTTCCAAGATACAAATCATTTGCACGCATATAAACAATACAATCTAATTTATCATTACGAATAAAATATTGTACCAGACAAGTACAAGGTATATCATTTGAATGATATCCGACATCACCACTGTTATATATTGGCAAAACAGCACGTCTTGAATCTGGATCTTCTCTTAATAATTGCTTAATTCTTTCCCAAGATGAATTTAATACTTTTTCTTCACCAAAAATTCTTTTTCCATATGCCCCATGCAAATATATCCCATCATCAGAGAAATTAGGATACATCTTACTATAATATTGCATAATTTCTAATTCGTTGCTACCACGAAGATACCATAGGAATTCACCTACTGAAAAAGATAATGACACCTTTCTCAATCCATTACCAATAATCCTCTTACGAGGGTTACTAAGTTCAAATGTCTGTGCTGTAAGCTCCCTGACTTTTACTCCTCTTGGTGATACAAAAGGAGAACTCTTAACTTTATTGCTCATGTGTATATATACATCATCCATATTACTAAAACATTCCATATCTTTGTCTCCTCTACAAAGCTTTCGTTATTTTTTTAATTACATATTAATCAACTTAAGATTATAATCTTGTGGAAATATAATACTGCTATTATTAGGATTCTTCTTTTCATTGATTTCCCAATATGTTTCAATAACAGAGCTTTCACTCATCAAATCCAGCTCCTGTTTTACTGCTTTTATCTGATCCTCGTTACCCTCAATTTCCATATATATTCCAAATGGCAATTCATCTATGACGATGGACACTTGTTGAAAAGACCACATGGTTCTGTATTTATCCAATTCCCGAATAAAATCAAATCCAATCCGTTTGAAAATATAAATCATATTATCAATGTCTTCAATTTCAAACTCTGTTTCTAAACGATTTCTTGTAGTAGTATCTTCTCCAACTTTTTCTTTTAAAGTTATTGTATTAGAAAATCCACCTCGTACTCTCAAAAATAATCCCTTTTCCTCTAAATCACAATTCTTAGTGTCAATCCTAATAGTCTTTTCCTTTGCCGCCCCTAGAAAAACTGCTCCATTCTCTCTTAATTTTTGAATCACTGATCTTGGATCAGATAATTCTATTTTTATTTCAGTTTCTAATGCAGTCATTATTATTACTCCTTTACGTTAATTTTATCTTAAGAAGAGAGTATCTCAATATATTTTCTAACCAGCCAGTCATCTGAAACTGCCTCAGAAGACATATCATAAATTCTGTTAAGCACAACAACATAATCCAGGCTACTGGCAACATAGCGGTTATTAGGGAATAACCCCATCGTTATGGCGATTCCACCAGCGTCTTCTATAAGCTTTTTCACTCTTAGCAAGGTCTTTCCCGAATAGCACTTATCAATAATTAATACTCTCTTATTTGAAAAATCTTTCCTATCATAATGCATATAACGTCGTAAATTTTTATTTGAGTGCATCTCGATATACGAAATATCGTCTATTTTTTCTTCGGATATGAAACTTGACATATACCCAAAACAACTGGTAGGAACAAACACAATAATATCATAATCAACTAATTGCTCTCGAATTCTATTTATAATTACTGAACTATATACTTTCTTGCACCCAACAACATGAAACGCTTTTCCTAATCTATTATAGTAATTTACTAAGTTGGCAGAAAGTCTTTCAAATGGTTCATATACGCATAGCTTTTCATGATTATTAATGGGTATAATTGATTTAGCTTCATCATAGGCTATTGTAAATTGTTTACTAGTGAAGAATCTTTGAAACAGATCATTTTTTAAATTGTTAACACGTAAATCACTACCAATTATTCTGATATCAGCCTCTTGTACAGCACCTGTTGAGACCACAAAACTAAAATTCTTGTAATAGATGGATTTACTTTTAATAACCGACTCAATATACTCAACGAATGAATTCACTCTAATCAGTTTTTGAAGGAAACAGTAATATGCAAAATTAATTGTTGTATTACCGTAATAGATTGCCTTTTGAGGATCTGCTATGTTAACCAACCATACTTCTGGCGCCCTCAACCAAAAACTATCATCAACAACCTCATATTTCCAACCCTTATTCGTCTTGTCACATATTTCCGACAAATCATTTGTATATGTAGTTGCTATGCTTCGTCCACTATAACCGTACACTATATATTCACTAATATTATCCA
The DNA here is from genome assembly GCF_048627165.1 of Lacrimispora struthionigena. Lineage (NCBI taxonomy): Bacteria > Bacillati > Bacillota > Clostridia > Lachnospirales > Lachnospiraceae > Lacrimispora > Lacrimispora struthionigena. The sequence goes on along the minus strand of NZ_JBMBWP010000001.1, from coordinate 1,179,442 downwards.
CATTAGCACCTCACTATATTATAAGGAGATAGACGTTTATAAAAACGCCAAGTGTTCCTAATCTTGCTCCATAAGCTCATTGATGATACTTGAACGGCTACTTAGTGAGCAAAATATCGGCTTAAAATTGTAATGTTTATAAATTGCTGCCAGTTCTTTTGAAAAAGTAACAATATCCTTCATATCTGGAGCTTTACGTTGTGCATATGGAGTACCTCTTTTAGGTTGGAAAACACTGTAATCACATACAACACCTTTTGAAGACAATATATTAATGTCATCTAACAGTTCATTCATAGGCTGTAATCCAAAAACAAAGTTACTTCGTACATTTCCTTTTCCCATTACTGTAACCGCTTCAATTAGCTTATTTTTTATCTTACTAAAATCCATTTTTCCTGGACATGTATCACGAAATGTTTCCTCATTACTTACTTCCAGGTTATACTGTACTTGTTTTAAACCTTTTCTCTTAAGTCTTGCCAAGTCCTCAATGTTATTATGGGGTGCTATATTTAGATACGAATCAATATCCTCTAAATTCACATATTCACTCACAATGTCAACAATATTCTCGCAGATTTTCCACAATAAATTACTGTCAGGCAAATTACCAGCCATAATCATCAAATGTAGATGCGGTTCTATTTTTACATTTTCAAAAAAGCACTTTAATGATGCAGATAGACATTTATAATATTGTATGGCATATTGGTTCCACCAGACACCTGCATCAAAATTACATTTATGCAAATCATTCAATGTTGGACGTAGTGACGTCATTCCGATTTCTCTCTTAGGATGAAGATCGCAAAATTTGCATGGAGTTCCTAAATTCCAATTCCAGCATCCATCATACGGTATTATACTAATTCTATCCATTCCCAGAAGGCTAATATAATCAAAAACATTTATATCAATGAAACGTTCTCCGATTTGAACCTGGGTTATTAACTTTTTTGGTGCTGGAACAAGTGAAACCTTCAATGGACAGATGCATCCATTTAACTTATCAATAATTTGCATAGTACCATCAGAAGAATTAGTAATTGCTAAAACTAGAGGTGAATTCGGATTATATCTTAACTTAACAATGGATTTTCCTTTATTATCATCACTAAGTAGAATCTCAGATGGTATTAACTCCTGATCAGCCGCTGTATCTACTACTTTAAAATTATTTGCAACTGGATTCATCGTTCGTAGCTTCATTTTGTATGAATCTGCATTCGACAATGTTCTAAAATCCGATTCTGTATTTACTCCAAACTCAAGTAATTTTATCTTCCATTCTGCAATAACAGGTAATTCTATATTCTCTGTTTTATTCAAAGCTGCCAATAAATCTTCAACTCCTTTGTAAACTAATCTTTTATACTCTAATGGTCTGTTCATCCTATCAATAAGATATTTCATTTCATCTAAATCAATATACTTTACATCATCTACTTCACTTTTTTGTAGAACGCATTCAGATATCTTAATATCTGAAACAATGAAATATAGATCAAGCAGATATTTCTCTTCATACCAGACAAACCGCTTTTTTAAACGTATATTGGAGGGAACAAGGGTAATTCCTAATTCCTCCTTAATCTCTCTAAATAATGTATCATCAGATTCTTCACCTGTAGTTGCATGTCCCATATGTATGTCCCAAACACCTGACAAAATCTCTTTTTGAGCAGAACGCTTTTGTATAAGAAATTGTTTTTGAGAATTACAAATATATGCATTAACACCAAGTCTAAATTCACCGTCTAAAAGTTCATATTTTCTGTCTTCTATTTTGCCTGTTCTTATACCGTTACTGCTATATACATCAAACATTTCCATATACACTTCGTCCTTTTCACATTATTTGTTCTATAAAGAATAATAATCCTATGGTAATATTGAAAGATTCTTTATACTTCTAGTTTACTGGAATAAGTTAGTTTAACAACCCAAAAAACTAATAAGATTACAGGACAAAATATACATGATTCACCATATTTTATTAATTTATTGGAATAAATTAATTTAACAACCCGAAAAAAGAAAAAGATTACAGGACAAATTATACAAGAAATGTATGATGGTTTTTATGCTGTCTGCACTAACTTAATTTATTGCTCTGCCGTTTCAGGTCTCCGTCCTTTTCACCAAGATGACGGAAAATAGCCTGTTCATCAGTGGCGGTTGGGTATTCACGAAGTGCTCACACACAGCGGTAAGTGTTGCCGCAAATAAAATGTTCCGTATTAAATTTGACCACCGAGGGTGCAATCATATCAAGAAACTCCTGAATTCGAATATCCTTCTGCGATATACTCTCAGGATTGCTTTTTTTCGACATAAGCAAACTCCTTTCGTATAAACTAACTCAAAAAAACCGCCACTAAAAAGTGACGGCTTGCTGTTGAAGAATATTAACTTGTTAACTAGAAAGACCCCCATTATTACTGGAGGTCTTTCTAGTTAAAGAGGCAGCAAGCTCAATTACATTTTCTATTGCTCTATCCTGCAAATCCATATAAAATGCTTTTACCTGACGATACATCTCGTTAGGGCTTGGCGGAGTATGGGAGGCACCAGAAATATAAACATCTACGTTCCGATATATTCTTCCAATCATAAATATTCTCCATTAAAATAGCATGTAAGTCCTTAATAATATGCTCGTCCAAAGGCTTTTTTCTGCGATACAGTCTTTTACATACTGATAGGCTTTGTTATGATTAATGACCTCATAAATTTCTCGAAGTTTTTTTCCACCTACAGACAGCCCTTCCTCCAATACCACCTTAGTTTCCAAAAGGGTAAGTGTGTTCCCTTCAATTGCTGTAGAATTATGTGTATATTGTAGTTCAAATTGCTGTGCGTAGCTTTTTACCGTTATTTCAGGGAATGATTTCTTCCGACTGAAGGAGTTTTATAACCAAATTTCTCAGATTGTAGGTGAGCCATTTATGGAAGAACTCAACTTAAGACTGAAAAAGCGGTTTCTGCTTGCACCAATTACGGTAGTGTTTGCACAAGGCTTTACCGATGAATTGCTTGACAGACTTATGTGCCGCGATCCGGAAACCAGCAGACTAATATTTCAGCTTATGATTGATGTTTTGTAAAGGATGATTTTATCCACCAGCCCGATGAGCAGCTCCCGGTCAAGCGCATCCACGCACACATACTTACGAATAAGATAAACTCACTCACGGATGTCGTGTTCGACTTCCTGTAAGTGGGTTAATTGTTTGGCAATCTGTGCCACCAGTGTGGACTTTATTTCCTGTTCCTATTTGTATTTTACATCATCTAAAGAACCATCTTGCTGGGGCTATCGCCTGGCAGATATACATGAACACAAACAAGACACCGCTTTGACTGACACGCAAGCCACAAGAATAAGCCGGTATAACGTGTAAAATGGCAACTCTACCGACAGTCGGTTGCGTTATTCAAGAACAAATGCTACCATACTTGTGGGAGGTGGATAATTTGAATGAAATGAATTACGATAAATGCGGAGTCTTTATTGCAGGACTTCGCAAAGAGATTGGATACACACAAAAAGAACTGGCTGAAAAATTAATGCTGTCCGACAAAGCAGTGAGCAAATGGGAGCGAGGGTTGAGTATGCCCGACATTACTATCCTTATGCCGCTGGCTGAGGCGCTTGGTGTAACCGTGACCGAAATATTACAGGGTGAGAAGACGAAAGAGACCACAAGTATTTCTCCCTCCACAGTGGAGGAGTTGCTAACCAAAACGATTCTGCTGTCAACAAAGGAGGAGCAAATCGTGAGAGCGCAAAAACGAAAGCACCGTGTTGCTGTATACATTGCTTGTGTTTCAGTTGTATTGCTTGAGGTGCTTATTCTCTCGTTGCTTGGATACTCAAACCAAAAATTGTTTACAGATCTGTTTTTAGTGGAATTTCTCATGCTACTCTTTGGCGGCTGGTTCTGCCTTATTATAAAAGAAGTACTGCCAGATTTTTATGATGAAGATTGCATCGGTTTTTACACAGATGGGATTTTTCGAATAAACATAGCAGGGATGCACTTTAATAACACCAACTGGCCGCATATTTTACGCGTGGGTCGGGTGACAACGCAGAGTGTTGCGGTTCTATTTCCGATTCTGTATGGAATATTAAGTTGGTGTTTCTCTCATATATGGGAGTCATACAGGCTGGTTATCACCTTAGCACCTGTTTTTGCTGTATCTATCCCAATTATTATCGTTGGAAAGAAATATGAATAAACCGCTAACTCTACCGGGGATTTAACCGGTAGAACAGCTTAAACAAGGCAAGCAAAAAGAATAGCGGGCGCAGCAAATTCAAGCTGACCATGCTTACGATGTAGGCTAAGTGCCCAGCGCCTTATCATATTTCTATGACAGGTTTCCAAACACTCGCCCCTGAACCGTGCTTGCACCTCTCGATGCACACGGTTCTCCACTTATTAATTCAGTTTGCCATTATGTAATTGTTCGTGACAGTCTATACAGAGCGCCAGTGTTTTGCGGTTTCTCGCAATCATAAAGCGCTCCCAATAGCTTTTACCTTTTAGGTCTTTGAGCTGATTGGCAGAAATTCGTTTTGATCTCATAATTGCTAGTCTCCGAAATAGAGTAAAATGCTGCATTCTCGCAAAGGCTTAGAGTAAAACGCTCGCATTTCCTGATAACAATTATAAAGATAAACGGTGCAATTTAAAATCCACCCTTAGATTAGGCGCTTACCAATTAAGCGTGTATATCTTTTTAAATCTATCATAATATTTATTCTTTCTCTCGATATTAATCGTCTTTTATAACAATCAATTTGAAACATTGGATATCTCTTCCATATACTCTTTACTATTCAATAGCTTAAATGCTTCTTTTTTGTCATTAAAATTATAGATTTCTACTTCTTTATCTCCTAACTCCATCAATTTGTATTTATCAGCATTAATAGCAATAAAATGGCTTTCTTCATAGAGGGTGCATGGCTTTACAAATACTTTTCCCTCATATATTGCTAATATCACATACTTCTCTCCAGCTTCGTCTTGTATGACTTCAAACTTAGTCGTATCCTTACACTTATCTTTTCTATTATTATAGAGGTTAGAACTAATATAAAGAATAACACATATAATGTAAACGACTAAAGCTAAATGCCATATTGTAAAATCTCTATTAATAATTTTATTTTCCCGCTTATGCTCTGCTTCTTGACTTATCTTAATATCTTTGCAGTCTGTCTCAGCTATTTCTTCACTCACTTCTTCAGAAGGCTTTTTCTCCTTAACTATTGTTGCAAGTCTTTTATTTTCTTTTTTACTCTTTGATGCACTTTTTCTTTTAAATAAATGTATGAATCCAATCTCCATGGGATAAAAAATACATTCTATCCAAATATAAAAATAACAAATATCTTCATTTTTTAGATTCAAAACCTCAGAAAATATTCCACCTATTCTATAGTTAACATACCAAACTATAAAAATATTAATTAATAAAGGGACTATATGTAAAAAAATTCTACCCTTCTTTTTGCATGAATCATATATCTTAATATATATAATACAAAATGTTATGGATACAAATGTAATAGAAAAATTATAAAATAATTGTATTAATAAATTTATTTGGTCAATTTCCATATATCTAACAGGTATTTCCCAGTAATTAAAATAACCTTTTTCATACCAATAAAAATTGTATCTTAATAAACCCGTAAATATTATACCAAATAAAGATGATAATGCACTTATTAAGCCAAGATGTACTTCCATAAAATCTATAATTGACGTTCTTTTCTTTTCTTCCATTTACCTTCATCTCCACATTTTTTATCATTAGATTATAAAAAATCAAATAATTATTATTACTAATTACCTTTTTTGAATCTGCTCCCCGTCTGCTTAAACCAAAAGAGCACATCTGTATTCCATACATTGCTGCATTATATCTAATATCCAAGCAAAGTCGCAAATTCTACCCTCGTGCCCTGACTCTCCACCACAAGTAACCTGTTCTATTTTTCCCATGGACAGATAACTCCGGATGTTTATTGGCTCCAACCCTTGTTCCAAGCATTCAACATCTTTAAAGAAATTTTATACTTCACTTCATTTTGTGCCTGTTCCTTAGTCATTCCACTTCCTCACAATCTTTTCAACTTCAGCAATTAGCTTCTCATTATCCGGAATATAATAGGTATATTTATATGCAAATATATTATTTGATAAACCACCAAGAGCATATTCAACAGTCAATGCATCTTTATCCGTACACATGATAATTCCAATGGGTTTATTATCATCTTCTTCATTTACTTCATTTTCATAATAATTTAAGTACATATTTAGCTGTCCTGCCTCTGGCATAAGCTTTGTCGTCTTCAGTTCAATCAGCACATATGACTTCAGCGGTTTATTATAGAATACCATATCAACATAATAGTGGGTATTATTTTAAAAACTTTTCTATCTGCTCTGTAAGTGCTTTTTCCAATTCACTTTCCATAACAGGCTTATTTTCCAGTAAACCCAAAAACTCAAATACATATGGATCTTTAATCATATCAGAAGGCCTTGCATGGATTTTCAGAATAAAAAAGGACGTGAAAGTTTTTACTCTCAGGTCCTCAATCATCGTGGTTTTCTATTACCTTTCTTTTATAATTTAACCCATTTTCTTTTGCAACAGGACTTTGGATTCCACATTCGCTGTTGCCGTAATTCGGATGACCGTCGTCCACAGGAGATAGGTGCAAAGCACCACAAGAGGGTGTAACCTTCTTGGTCAGAACTTTAGTTCCGTAACCTTTCAATATTGGCGAGAACTTAGGCAGTTGGGAACATAACTAATGATTTTTAATATAATCAATAATTCAATTTATATCTGTGAAATGAACTATTAAAAAGTCACACTTTTAAATTCAAAATGTACCTTTTTTGCCCTTGATTTATCAAGTGACCATCCCTACAAGTTATAATTTAAGCCACAAGCAATCATGCCTGTGGCTTACCGTTTTAGTGGAGATAGTGGGATTCGAACCCATGACCTCTTGAATGCCATTCAAGCGCTCTCCCGATATGTCGGGTGTGCACCCCCAAATAGCAAGTTTTTATATGTAGGATATATTATATTACTCAGCTGTGAAGAGATTATTGCGAATATGTGTTACTTTACTATGCCACTGTAATAGCCTTTTCCTCGGCTATACTATCGATTCCGTTAAGAAATTGCTGTATATCCAGGTTCAACTCAATATCCAGTTTATAATCCTTAAACACATTTATCCGTTTTATTATATAACTGGTTATCATCTTCTTGACTTCCATATTGCTATCATCAAAAATTTCTGACCATGTGCGAATAAGAGAAAGTTCATTTTTCATTTCCGCAGCCTTTTCATTACCTCGTTCAAGCTCTGTCATAAGTGCAGTCAGTCGTTCACTGGTTGCAAGAACCCTATCACGGCTTTCATTGACTAATTCCGACAGGACTTCCACGGGCATTTTACTTTTCCCTTGTACTGCTTTGACAACTTCAGCCTTTAATGATTCATATTCTGTATTTGCCTTGGTATTCTCAGCCTTCACCCTTTTTATTTCTGTCCGGAGTTCTGTCATGTGACGATCTTGTGCGCTGCTAACAACCATGTTGTCTGGGACTACTGACATACGATCAAAAATTTGATGTAGCACTTGAGTAACAGCATCGTCAAGTAAATGCATTGTATATCCTGTCTGACCATCGCACTCAAGACGGCGTCTTGTTTTATTATAGCAAATATATCGTATTCGTTTAACGCCTTTTGTTTCACCATTCGCTAGTCTAACTACTTTGCCGTTAGTTGTTAAGACCAGACGTCCACCGCAGTGACCACAAAATACATTACCGGATAAAAGTGATTGCCCTGAAGTATTTAACGGAGTAGTTCTCTCTTCCCTTTTCTCATTGATGCGTTCTTCTATTAGCTCCTGAGCAAGATCAAATGTATATGGATCAATAATTTGAAGTTCCTTAAATGGTTCCGAAAATGTGGTTCCGCTTCGGAGTATCCCTTTATAAGTTACATTCTTCAAGATTGCTCCCACTGATGATTCATGCCAGTTTGCACCATTCCGGGTTTTAATACCTTTGTCATTTAAAAACATAGCAATACGCCAGCGTCCATATCCGGAAGATACACATAAGTTATACATCATGCGTATTACTTCAGCTTCTTCTTCATCAATCACCAATTTATTGACCTCATGCTTACGCTTGTTCATTACTCCGCTTTTTTCAAGGCGATATCCAAATGGCGCTACGCCACCGCGGAAGCGACCTTCTTGAACCATCTGGCCAAGGGCAGTTTTGGTTCTTATGGAGGTTTTCTGACTTTCACCATCAGCCTGCCAGAAACGGATGTAATTCGTTAGGCGGTCTGTATGTGACTCGAAACGCTGCTCTCCCTCGTTAACGCTCCATACTTTAATGCCTTCTTTTACAAACCATTCTACGACAAAAGGTGTTTCGTCAGATTTTCTTCCCAGCCGATCAAACATAAATACCAACAAAATGTCAAACTTTCCCTTTTCAGCATGTTCTTTAACAAGCTGAAGTTTATCACGATCTGCTGCACTGACCTTAAATCCAGAAACACCGGTTTCCTGTTCCTCGCGAATGATTGTCCAGCCCATATGTTCTGCAAATTCACGGCAGGCTTTTCTTTGCATTGGTATATCTGCTTGATTTTGGTTATCGTGGTCTACCTGTTTGGTGGTAGAAACTCTGTATAAACAATAAACTCTTTCAGCCATATTGTATCCTTCCTCTCATATAAAAATTGTATGAGAGACCGGACACTTGATATATTAAATTGTCAAGGAACTTTGGCCTTCGCCAATCCCATTATCTCACACAATTAATTGGAAAGCTATATGAATAGTTTCGTAATATTGTAGCAAAACGTAAAGCGGCCTTAAAAGATAAGACATTAACCAATGATGATTGTTTTTATTATTTAGCATAAGGGCATTTTTTGTCCAAAGTAATCCATTGCTTTTCGATTTTCAATGCACCTTCGACCCAACAATGATTTGGTTTTGCGAAACGAAAAGCCTGAATATTGTTCTTCTCATCAAAATAAGTTAGGATGAGCTCGTCAAATGCCTTTTTATCGGGCGGTAATTCCTGCTCATATAATATGAAACTCATGTCAAAACGACGTGCACAGTTTTCTGGAATTACCAGAGTATAGGATTCTTTATCGCCTAGTAAGATTGCATCATCGCCATCTCCAATACGTTGGATTTGTGTAAATGAGGCGATTTCAATCTTACCTGCATAGGCATATAGATTAACATTACGGAGAATGCGTGGAATGCCACAAGTGTTGCACACATCAAACCAAATTGGAACTTGCATGAATAGTCCCGGTTTATTGCTGCTCCTATAATATCCCCACGATCTATTGATTTCTCCTCTGGAGTGCACAATTTTTGCGTAAAGCGAAACTTTGCCACTGGACTGAACTTTCTTATTTAGCCAAGTTGTCGCTAAGGACGCAATTGCACCAATAATTGCTCCTAAGAGAGCTGCTCCGGCAGAAATCAGAGCAATCTGCTGATTGGCATCTAAATTTTCAAAAATTTCTATCATCCCTTTCTAGAAGCATGTATACCCGACCATATGCATGATCATCTATACATAATGAGAAGCTCAAATATAGTTCAAATATTACTGAGATTTTTATTACCCTTTTAAGCTTTATTTATTAGGCATCACCGTCATAGAAAGCCAATCTTTCCGTTCGTACATCAATATGATAGCAGGTCTCCTAAAGGGTGTTCATTTGCGTTTCTAACCATACACATAGTACAAAATTCTTTTTCTACATTTCCGTTTTCTGCTATACATATGGAAGAATGACAAACGCTACAGACAAAATCGTCTGGATTCATATTTTTTTCTGTTTAGCTTCCTTTGCGATATAGTCTATTAAAAATACCATTTTCCGAATAAATAATATATATTATATATCTCAATAGTAAATAAAGCAATTGCATTGATGTAATTTAAGGATATATTTGAAGTATTACTCTGTTTTATTACGTCCCTATTCCTAATTCAATAATATCTGTTAAAATATATAAAAAACTAAGGAGCATAAATATACCATGAACAATTTACAATCATCTATTTCAAATTACTTGGAATTCTGCAAATCCCAAAAAAGGCTTGATTTCAAGACTCTTAAAGCTTACAAAATTGATCTTTTGCAGTTTGAGCGATTTCAATCAAATCAATTATTAAAGTACTCTGATCCTCATTTAATAGAAGATTTTATTTCTTTACTTCATAAAACATTCAAACCAAAAACTGTAAAACGTAAAATTGCAAGTTTAAAAGCATTCTTTCACTTCTTAGAATATAAGGATATTATTTTTGTTAATCCTTTTAGCAAATTGCAAGTGAAATTTCGGGAACCCTTGATTTTACCTAAAACTATACCCCTGCATACAATTGAGACATTTATCTCCTCAATATATAAACAAAAAGACCAAGTTACTACTCCATATCAAAAAAAATGTATTATTAGGGACATTGCTGTTATAGAGCTTTTATTCGCCACAGGGATGCGAATCTCGGAATTGTGTTCTTTAAAATTTTTCAATATTGATTTTATTGAAAAAAATGTACTAATTTATGGTAAAGGGTCTAAAGAACGTCGCATACAAATAGGAAGTGACGATGTAATTCTTGCATTAAAAAAATATCAAGTTAATTTTGAGAAAGAACTTATAGGTTCAGATTATTTTTTTGTAAATCGTTCAAAAAATCGTCTCTCGGAACAATCCGTTAGAAACATGATAAATAAATACACATTATTGGCGGCCATTCCTTTACATATCACACCACATATGTTCAGACATTCTTTTGCTACATATTTATTGGAGGAAGATGTAGATATTCGTTTTATTCAAGAAATGCTCGGACATAGTTCTATAAATGTTACTGAAATTTATACTCATGTTACGTTAGCTAAACAAAAAAATATTTTAACAAACAAACATCCTCGTAATTACTTTAGCTTCAATTAAAAATATATGCAGCCTAGTTTAATTATTAAGGCTGCCTATTTTTTAACTTACTCAACATAGATTCTCTCTCCATCATTTTTTATAGAGGATAATTCAATATTATCTTTTATTGCTTGCTGGTTATGAGGTGATTTGTAATTATCTTTTATAAGCAAAGTGATCTTATTCTTTAATTAATAAGTGATTAGTAGGGGGGAAGCAAATGGACAAAAGAGAATATATCAAAAGTCTTCTTACCAATATTTCAGCAGACATTGAAATCCTTTTTGTTGCAAATGTTGTTAATAAAACAGAGATTAAAGATTTTAGGAAGACAAAAGATAGTATAATAACAGAATATTTTACGGAAGACGAATACAATCAGATGCTAATTGCAATTCGCCAAAATGGATACAATGTAAATGTGTTTTTTAATGAAGATGAATTTATAAAATTTATACTAAATCATTCGAACAATGCCACAATGCCGAAGTATGTAGTTTTTAACTTGGCTAGAAATGGCACTGGATTATGTAAAAAATCTTTAATTCCTTCTTTTTGTGATGTATACAACTTACCGTCAACAGGTTCAAATGCCTATATAACATGCTTAGGTCGCCACAAATTCCATTATAATGCAATTCTTAGACAAAATAACATCAGTGCTGTAAAATCGTGGCTTTATACGAAACAAGGTTGGCTTAATGGTATAGAGCCACCTAACAATATGAAACTAATTGCAAAACCTACATATGAATCTGCATCTCGAGGCGTCCGTGATTCTTCAATTTTTGAGTATTCCACTGACTCAATAAGGTTATTAAATAATCTGTATAACGAGTTTGAACAGGATGTAATCGTACAAGAGTTTATTCAGGGGTATGAAGTTCAAGTACCGTTAATCATTGGAAATGATCCTTTAGTGTTAGAACCAGTTGCTATTACAATTAATAATTCGCCAAACCTAGCGGAAAAGATTATCACGTATGATTTGGCTTTTTCTGAGGAATACAGCTTTGCTGCTTATTCCTCAATAAATAAAACAATTTCAGACAAATTAATTGATGAGGCTATTAAAACGGCAAAATGCTTAGGCATGGAAAACTATGGACGAGTAGATTTCCGTATAGATGCTAATGGAAACTATTATATTACAGATATTTCTACTCACCCATACCTTATTGGACATAGTGCTTTTGCATTTGTTTTTAAGGAAATGGAACTTGAATATAAAGACATTTTTGCATGTATTATTGAGCTTACATATCATAAACAATTAGTATTCTGACCAGTATTGTAAATCAGAAAAGATACTTGCTTTTCTCCATACATCAGGAAATGGTGATTCATCCAGATGTATGGATTTTTCAAAATATTGGCAATATTCTTCAATAGATGAATATTGTTTTTTTTCAGCAATGATTATTTTCAACATATCATAATGTTTCTTTATATAAAGATCATCCATTATTGAAATGGTTGGAACTACATAATTCAATTCATCAAAAATAATTTCTGCATCTTTGTAAGCCCTATTTACAATCAATATATTCAAATAATTAATTCCTATTATAAAGTGATAGTATTCATGTGCCTTAGTATTAAGAAAAAGCTCCTTCATTGGTACAAGAATCTCTTCCTTTTCTCCATCAAGAAATTTCAAGATCATTTGATTGCATTCAAGTAAAGCTCTGGATGGTATATGTCCATTTTCAGACAATAATGAATCAAACAATTCTATTCCCTCTTGAAAGGTAAGACTTCTGGATAGTATTCCTACTAAAATATAATTATTTATCAACTTAGGTATACCATAAATATTCATATTAAAAACATTATTAAGAAATTCAATGCCCTTGCATGCCTTTGTAAATAAGCTTTCCCATGAAAGTTCTGAATCCACTGTTGTTCCAACGAGATAAATTCCCACACCAAGGAAATTAGTAAGTGACATAATATATTCTTTACTATAATTCGTTCGCTTATCTTCAAAAAAGTTTAAACTTCTTCGTGTTTTTACATATGCTATTTCATTTGCATATAAAGCAGGAGAAAGACGTTCCATAATTCTAATTTCTTTTTCTAAATCTAAACAATTAACTAACTCCTGCTGAATTTGTTTGGTTATTGTTTTTTCTACTTTTTTCGCTTTTTCATAATTGCCAAGTCTATTACAATATAATAGGAATAGAAGCATACCTATCCGAATATGCTGTGAAAAGTCTGTATCTCCATCAAAATATTCCGCAAGAATTGATTCAATATCATTGAAATCGTTTATATTACCGGTTCGATATTTTAAAAGACATAAAACATAATCTTTTTCTATATTAACCATTGGATCTACGCATAAATCAGATGATTCTATTAAATCATAATACTGAGTATAATCGGTTCCTGTCCTATAATTTTTTATTGACTGACTGATATTCTGATACACATTCCAATAATTGTCATGTTTATGTAATATTTCTAGTGATTTTTCGCTTGGATCACATCCATCCATACACTGGCGGATACAATGAATAGTTAAAAGCGGAATTGCTTCAAGGACATTTCCGGACAAATTCATATGAAAATACCTCAAATAAAACTGATATGGAGATATTTTTTCTAATATTTTAGCAAACTTATAATGGTAATCAGTACTTCTTCCGTTTAATTTTGAAACAAAAAAGCTATATAATGTATCTGTAGAAAACGAGAATTGATTTTCGCTATCTTGTTTGGTTACAAATTTTTCATCACACCCTATTTCTATATGGTAATCCAGTTCCCCTATTGGTTGCTCTAGTAATTTGGTTAGATATTTCAGATTGAATTCCTTACCAATTACTGTTGCTGTCTGTAGTGTGCTTAAAACCTCATCTGATATTTTTTTTGATGAATCAATTCGTTTTTCTAATATCTGAAAAAGTTGCTTTTGTATAGATTCTGTTCGCGTTAAGGAAGATACGTCAATGTATTTTTTTATATTTGCAATTAAGCCAATATTTCCATTTGTAATGTCATATAATTCATGTATTGTTTGTTCACTAGATATTTTCAATTTTCTTGCTTCTTCTGAAAAAGAATTGTAGCTTAAATTGCATTCTATCTCAATATGAAAACAACTCCCTATATTTAAATCTAATGACTCTACACTTTTCGCTGTAAAAATTAACACTGTATCTTTTATGAAACTACATTCCAAGTCATTTTGTAAAGCTATTAATTTTCCTAATAGTTTTTTCGATTCTGAGTCCCACTTATCAACATCATCTGCTAAAATTAACAATTCACTTTTTTTACAAATCAGAGATATTCTATTCAAAATATCAATTTCAACTTCTGAAAAAGAAATTAGCTGATATTTTAATTGATTTTTCTTATAGTTAACCAAGAACTCGCTTACCAATCCAAAAGTTTTATTTTTTTCACTAATAATTCCTGTTGCAACTGACAGTGCCTGACTATATTCGCCCGTTCTAGATAATGCAGCAATAAATACTCCGTATTCAAGATTTTCTAATACAGATGTTGATGTTAAAGGTAAAATTACTTTATCACTACTATAATATTTCCCGACTTTTTCTAGCACATAACTTTTACCAGCACATTCAATTCCTGACAAGAATATTGTTTTTTCAAAATCAGTTATTTGTTTTTTGATTTTTCCAAATGCTACATCTATGTATTTAAACTCCATATATAAAAATTCCTCACAGTCTATCTCTTCTGCTGAACACCAACTTTTTCTCTTAATTATAGATTAATTACAAATTATCTAAAAAAGTAATGAATAGAGGATAATATTGAATTATCCTTCATTTATTATATCAAATAATTAAATAAATTAAAATGTTTATTTTTATAATATCCATAGTACTGTAATCTGTTTTCTACTTATTCATTTAAATAAACACTCACCAAATTCTTACAATCAATATTTATCATTTTATTACCATAACAAGGTCATCTTAGACTCTATAATTTACTCCAGCCTTCTCAGCTTGTCTAATCTGATCCTTTCTCTCAATGGTATATACCTTATTACCTTTTTTGAATTTGCTCCCCGTCTGCTTAAACCAAAAGGGCACATCGTATTCCATACATTGCTGCATGGTACTTAATATCCAAGCAAAATCGCAAATTCTAGCCTCATTCCCCGATTCTCCACCACAAGTAACCTGCTCTATTTTTCCCATAGATAGATAATTCCGGATGTTTATTGGCTCCAACATTGGCTCATGAATAATCATCCGATGCTTTATTGGAAGTTCCATGAAAATAGGTAAGCGATAATCTGCACGGTTCTGATTCTCACATGTACAACAGATTGTGACATTGTTGTAGCCTTCTCTCCAGTCTTCTGGTAGTCCGACATCGAACCGGTTAATTCTCTTTGTAATAATTACAAACTGTAAATCGCTTCGCTCTCGGATCATCTCCCACGCTTTAGAACGCCATGCATCTGCTTCCTCCAAGAAAAAGTCAGAAGTCATGCAAGTATATACACATTCTCTTTCAGGCTGTAACTTATACTCTCGCTTGCGGTCACGCTTAACTGGCAAGTCAAAACTTGCCGTCCTTGTTACAATACTACTATCCTTACCAAATTCTGCATCTCTACGATAAACATAGCAGTTCATACAACCAGGACTTATTTTTTTGCATCCATGCCATGGGTTCCAAACTGCCATTTCACTGCCTCCTTATAGAACAATATTATGAATGTTTTTTATTGTGTAACCAGAATTAGCCTGCATTATATACCATTAGAAACTCGTTCTCACCAGTTTCTTTTTCTGTTAAATAATTTTCTATACAAAAACCTTCTTTTTTATAAAAAGCCACCGCTCCGTTATTCTTTTCATAGACATGTAAGGATAATCTCTTTTTTCGCTTCATTGCATCTACCAATTGATGACCAATCCCCTGTCCTTGATGGCCTTCTTCCACAAAAATTCCAGCTATATAATCTGCATCCATTCCGATAAATCCCAGTATTTCATTTCCAACCTCATACACGTATACTTCCGCATTGGGTAATATGGCTCTTACAGAATTATAATTATTTTTCCAATAGGATTCATCTATAAATGAATGGGTATTTACATTCCCCTTCAGCCAGATCTCCATGATTCTATCTACATCTTTAAACTCAAATAATCGTATCATCACATCTTCCTCCCACATCTCTTCTTATATTATAACTGAGCATATCGTGGAGTGCAATATGCAAAAGAACATTTGTTCTGTTCTAATTAGATTAGTTCTTCTGCAACCAGGAATTTATTAAAGTTTTTTTTATAAATTCTGCCACCTCCAAATTAGGTTCTGGCGCAAATGTTAAAGTTACCAATTTGTCATTTATCGTGAGCTTCAAGGAATTCTTTTTTAAATCATTATCTATTTCATTCATAGCAATGCCTCCTACCTGCTAACAGTGAGATCCGCCATGAAATCTGTCGGAATCAAATTTCTTAGATACAGTGGTGTTGATACGATTACTTATTTTTAAACAGATTGCGCTTAATGGTATAGTAAAATTGTTTCTATACCATTTAAG
Source organism: Lacrimispora struthionigena (assembly GCF_048627165.1). Lineage (NCBI taxonomy): Bacteria > Bacillati > Bacillota > Clostridia > Lachnospirales > Lachnospiraceae > Lacrimispora > Lacrimispora struthionigena. The sequence goes on along the minus strand of NZ_JBMBWP010000001.1, from coordinate 1,162,837 downwards.
TCGCATTGATTTTCTCCGCCTACTTAAAATCCAGAAAAATTCATGACTGTCCAATCATAAATAAGAACAGCAAAGTTTTCCGGCAACCTATTAGTAATAACAAGACATATTTTACATTCTATTTCTTTTCTCATTTAAATGTATTTTTATTTATTCGTAGATTTTCAAATACTATGTCTGTACAAATTCATCTCACAGGAATGAGGCAGGGCAATCTTGCTCTGCCTCATGATCTCTAAAATGAATATTTCTACTTATTCTTCATTTTTGCATTTTTATTCGACACAACTTCCCAAAACGCAAAGAACCAATTGATTCTTCTATAGGGCGGCAACAGTAACGGCCTATCGGTTAAACGGGCCTCATAGGAATTTCACCTCTCTCAGGATCTCTGCGAGCCGCCCCCATTGCGATGTCTGTGGCTGGACGGAAGTAGCATTAGCACTGTCCATTTCATTGCGAAACAGTCCACCATAGACTGTTTTATGACCAGGCGTTCTCGCTCATCACCTTCGATGCCATCGGTTCGACGGATGTCTCTCAACCTTCCGCAGGCAGTTCTGGCGCGCCCGTCAATGTCGCTGCCGCTTTTACACGGCTGGATAGATCATGTATTAATGCTGCCGGATATGAAGTTTTCAAGGAGCAATAGATAAACCCCCTCACTTACTTTCACGTCAAGCGAGGGGGTTGAGCGGAATATTTTTTAATTTTCCATCAGTTTCTTTAATTTGCTAAGGATTCTTACCTTTCGATCATGTATGGTTCTCTGTGCAATATTTATTTCTCTGGATATTTGATGTTCACTTTTCCCTTTGAAAAACAGCTCATTTATCAGTTCTTGCTCCTTTGGTGTAAGCATTTCTAAGCAGAAGAGCATTTTTTCAATTAACACCGCTTGGACTGCGGCATCCTCTACACTTATTTCATCCGATGCAAACTGGTGATTTGAGTCCTCCAGCCGCTCAAAGGAATCCTCCCTGCTGGGAATGAGAGTAATTGCACAGCTAACGCAGTCAATTTGGTAACGTTCCACCTTTAAGTCATACTGCTGATACTCCATTTTGCGGTCACTTTTTTCCAATACCTCAATAACCGCATCACTTGCTTCGGGATACCTCTCCCGATAATTAATTCTTCTGATTCTTTTTGCCATCTGGCTTGTCCTCCATTTCATGATTTTCAAAATCAAAGAATGAAGAACAAGCGGTGGAGACCTGCATCGGGGTATTGACGGGGTTCTGTATAAAATGACTTTTTCAGTGACTACTTTTGTATTATTTAGTCGTTGAAACAGTTTTATTGTCGAAACAAAAAAATCAGTACTACGCCAGGTTAGGTGCAGTACTGATTTTTTATTATATTTATTTGTAGGTGGGCAAAGTGTATGTACTCGGCTGTCTTTATCTCCACCTCAAAACACAGTTGTTGGAATGAAGCATACAGATACCCCTCTTATTTAAGCAATAAGCAAACACCGGTATCTTAATTTCTTCCATGTTTAAAAGGTGTTAAAAAAGACAGAATCCTACCCTCAAATGAGGAGAAATGCCATAAAGCTTTTTCTGGCGGCTAGGCTATCATAGTGCAAGAAACACCTTAGATCCTTGGCTTTGCGTCCCCGTTTTTCAACTGGTTTGCCTTTGACATATTTTATTGTGAATAAAACTATTTCTTATGACTACGGGTACTTCTGTTCTTAACGAATCAGATATAACCATACACACACATTGAACACTGTAAAACTTGTTAATAATTACAAACACAGCTATCCTTTAAGAAATTCATCCATAATAAAGGAATGCGCTTGTTATTTTCTGTAACTATGTAAATTATAACATGCAAATACCATGAAAACAACAAATAACGACAATTAATACTATCGTTTAATGTGCAAAACGTACTAATTTTATCATATATGGGAGATTTAAAAACAACGAAACTAACTGATAAGGATAGATATATCTCTGGTATATCTGTTGTACTAGCAATTTATCTATTAAGTTTAATGTTCTTTTTCTGCCATTAACTTTTCTTAGTAGATGAGGAGTTCTCTTTACGGCGCATTACGCCCCCTGGCACATTCCATCAAAAAAGCAGACCATTCTTTTGGCGGAATGAACTGCTTTTAAGCCTAACTGTGTACTTGACCTTTATAATATAGCCATTATATCATACAAAAACTGCTCTCCATTTCAAACAAATAACATTGCATCATACAACTTCTTTAGGAAATCATTTTTTATATCCGGTTATTATCGTACATAAAATACCAAATTACATTGGTGGTATTTTATATTTCGTTTCCGGAGGTTGCCAATCTTCTCCATATAATTTCCTGTAATACGTTAATCCAACGGCAAATGCATTGAAAAATATCCTCAGATTATCAACATTTTCTAAGGTATGAAGTATTCCTAAAATTCCTTACAGTTTACATCTTTCAAAAATTATTAATTTTCTATCTCTATTTTTAAAATCGTATCATAGAACATTGTATTATTGTGAGTCAGAAAATAAATAAGTGTGATTGGCCACAATATTGATGCTGTTATTTTAATTAACGTATGTACATATGAATATTCAAATTTTATCTTATCGACATGCTGATAAGGTTTTATATTCATAATTTTTTTACCCACAGTGAGTTCAGAAAATTTATAATCTGCTATAAAAAAATAAGCAAATAATATAATTATCATTATGACAATATAAAAATTAAATATTAAATCTATAAATATATACAAACTCGAATTTAATATACAAGCTAATAATAACAATACCACAAGGGAGACCAGCTATGAAAAGTCAATCATAAATCAGCAAAAAATTTCTTTTTCGTATCGATGGTAAAATAGGGTAACTTTAATAGAGCTCCCTGAGGGTGCTTTTTCAAAATCTATCGATATTGGTATACAGACCTCTTATTCGAGGTTAAATTCAACTTCGTCAGTGAGCATCTTCCAGATGATTCTGACTAACTTGCCGGAACAGTGCCCAAGGGCATTATAGTGAGTTCGGCCTTCTGCCCTCTTGGCATCATAATAAGCCTTGAAGGTGTCGTTGTTTCTTACAACGTTCCAAGCTGCATTTACTAGGGCATATCGCAGTACACGAGAGCCACGTTTGGACATACGAGTTCGTTTAGCCTGAAAATTACCAGACTGATATACGGACGGATCTAAACCAGCAAAAGCAAGCAGCTTGTTAGGACTTAAGAAACGGTGAATATCACCTATTTCACCAAGAATCATTCCGCCATTTATGTATCCGATACCAGGAATGGTCATGATGACTGATTCATTGAAATTCATGATGTCCGTCATTTCTGCTTCAATCTTATTTAATTGGCTATCCAGTAACTCGATTTGTTGAATGGTCTGGGTTATCTGAATAGATATAGCGCTGTCGTTTGCACCGACAGACTTCTGTGCCAGAACTCTTAATTCTTTGGCCTGCTCCTTTGTAAAGTGACCATGAGACTTCACTTTGAGCAGATTTGCCAGATGAGTCATATGCATGGAAGCAATCTCGTTAGGAGAAGGTGCTTCATTAAGAAGGGCATAGACAGCATTCTGATGCAGACCGGATTTAAAGAAGTATTGCAATTCGGGGAAGACCTGATCAACATAGGTCGTCAGTTGGATTTTAAGGCGGGTTCGCTGTTTTATCGTTTTCTGGCGAAAGCGCCCAAGAGCTTTTAAGTCCATCAGATCAAGATCATAGAAGCTGACGAACCGTAAGGAATCCTGCATCATTAGAGTTTTAGCAATAACGTAAGTGTCGACCTTATCTGTCTTAGTTTTGCGAATGTTGTTCTTTCGCATCTGAGACGTCTTAATAGGGTTGAGAACACACACTTTGTAAAGACTGGCAACAAGGTATCGAACAAGGTTGTCACCGTAGTGTGCCGTCGACTCAAGACCGATGATGGTGCTGTCCTTATCGAATGATTCGATTTTGGAAATCAGCAGTTGGAAGCCATCAGCGTCATTTGTGAATTTGAACGGCTCAATGAGTATCTCGCCCTCCGAAGAAACGGCAGCGGCGAAATGGTTAAGTTTGGCAATATCAATACCAACGTAAATCATGAGGTTGTACCTCCCTTTCGTAAGATCTGATACCGTGATATCCACCAGCGATTATCATCGTAGACTTGATTGAAATAAGTACTCATTGGAACAAAGTGCTCCGGTACATCCAGCATATAAACAATTCAGATAAAGGTAGCGGCAATACACTCCAGTTGAGTAGTCAAAGCTACAGGAAAAAATCAAAAGTCCACAGTATCTGAATGTATTATAACCACGATATTAAAAAGAAAGGAACGTGTGATAATTAACTTCCTAATTATCATACAAGTTAAAAATATAAAATAAAACAATATCAATTATAGCTGCTATAAGTCTTTTCATAGTATATTCCTCCAACTTATAAATTTATTGACGAAGCGAAAATTCATAAGGCAAATATTCAGATAAAAATAAGTATTTAATAATAAATGCATTCTCTTCGTCTTTAATATTATCCATCTCAAATATGCCATTTTCAATTTTTTCCGAAATTAATGGATAGGAATACATCTCTTGATCAATAATAATACCTATATGTTTTCCTATATTCTGTTCTGTAAAATTTCCAAACTCCTCAGCAGCTTTTTTACATAAATGAACCTCTAACGAAAAATTAGATTTACCGTCTAATGGTTTAAAATAAATTTGAGCCGATTCAATTAAATCATTTGAACTATTATCCAAAATTGTATTACCATTCTCATCAATAAAACAAATATTCCCCCTACGACATAATTTTTCAATCAATTCATCTGATTTATCAATACCTTTTATAGTTACAATTATAGATTGGTTTTTAGTACTTGCTGTCCCATCTATTTTTAATATTTTTATTCTATTTTCTATTACATCACATGCTTGCTTAAGCTGAGTTTTAGATATATTCTCTGTTGTATCTAGAGTTATAGAAAATGTATGAGAAGAATAGATAAAATCCTTCATTTGTATACAACCACTTAAGGTTAATAGCATTACACATATTATAACTATATGCAATCTCTTTTTAAACCTTTTATTTTCTCTAATAATTAAATCTCTGCTTTGAAACACTCCTTCTACCTCTCTGAATCTCCAAATTTAGCTCTCATATGCTGCATAATGAGAGCCGTAGGAAGATGAACTTTTTTTCATCATTTCCATTACTATACTTTTCTTTCCCATCTTTCCTCCATTTTCACACATGCTCTCGCCTTTACACTGCATCCAGCCTTTACAAAAATGGAATAGAAGATACTAAACTGCAAAAACTCTTGGGTCATCTTGATGATAACTATGCAAGAAAAAACTACAACTAAAATGAGGGCAATTTGGAATTAATTACCCCCCTTTTTTTATAACTTTAGAGAATATAATCTTCTATCCATCAGGATTTCTTTTCAATCAAAACTCTGGCAGACAGGGATATCGAACATAACTGAATAAAATCTGTCGGTTGTTTAAAAACTTTAAACCGTCAGTAACATCTTACTTTATGTCTTTTTTAATTCTATTGTTATGATTAAATATCCAATAAGCAATCGCACCAACTGGTACCGATAAAAACACCTGTATACCAGTTGCATATTTCATTATTTTAGGCATAAATAGCGTATACACAAAAAATCCCACTTGAACATTTTCTGTCACTGTGAAGCATACGCCTCCATATACAATCATAATCAAAAGAAGCCATAATCCCCAACGTTTCTGCTTCTTTTTTATACAAATACTTGATGTATATAAAGTAAAAATCACTTCTAGCATGGCACAAAAAGCCATAACCCATTGTGCAAAATCAAATTTTCGCCAAGTACTAAATTTTCCTGTTGGCTCCTCCTGGCGTTTTAATTTAAAATAGTTTAGCCCGGATTTTCCATTATAATTATTATCAATTGATAACTCAACCTGAAAAGTATCCTCGGGACACTCAATTTCATAGGTATATAGAACTCCTGCAGGTCGTTTTCCCTCAGCAGGTCTATATTTTTCACCACTCTTAGTATAAGTATATGTTTTTTTTACACCCCAAATTTTTAAATGTCCACTAAATAAGTCCGCAAAAGATTTTCTTGCTTTTTCTGAATCATCACCATGAATCCATAAACGGTAAGCTGCTTCCTCATCCTGATTATTAAACGCCTCTAGATATTGCTCTAAATAGGATTCTGGTGTAATTTTCACGGTGGCTTTTTCAGTATTCAGCTCTGATGCAACTACTTCACTAGAGCTAAGTTCACTTAATATGACTGCATATAAAGAAAGAACCATAAATAATAATAATTTCCTTATCATGTTGAATATATTCATTTTTCACTACTCTCCATATAACAGTTTATTACTTTTGAATTCTTATTTTATGCAATGCATTTTTTAATGGCATCACCTTCCTCTAGTCACAGTATTGCTTGGCATTAATAAAACACAGACATTTAACCCATTCTGTCTTTTTCACTTTTACTCCACTTCTATACTGGTCTCAATGCTCTGGCTTTAAACTTTCATTCTTCATCCATTTCTATATCAAATTGTGAGCTTGGTTTATCACTAATTAAATTTTCATAATACCAAAAGTACTCTTTCTTCCCCTTTGCATTATATTCAATTATCTCTGTTGGACTCTGACCTTCTATTTTTAGAGTATTTACTTTATCAGTTCCAAAACTACCAAATATAAATCGTTCTCCATCATTAATGCTATATTGAGCCAATAAATCATATAAAGGAGCCGACCTTTGAGCAGTTATTAATGGTTTAGATCTCCACTTACCACCTACAGTTTCTGGATTTGTTAAAATTAATGCATATTGTTTTTTTTCATTTATTGTCCTAACCATAAATTTACTAGCCACAATTCCATCTGATTCTAATCCTCCATCTACATGATAAAACATTGTAGCATAATTATCATTTTCTAATATTTTAATAATATCACTCACTTTATTCATATATGGATATCTTGAAAAAAAATATTCAGAATTTATTTGAAGAGCTTCTTCCATAGTATCCGCATATTGAGGTTCTGGTTTTTTTATAGTAAGCGTATAGCTGTTCTCACTAAAATTTATGCTTACAGAATCATTACTACTATTTCTATACCTATGTAAATTTAATAATAAAAAATATAAGATTGTAGCTATTAATATTATCGAAATCATAGTAATAACCACAATTTTCTCTATTTTTTTAAGTAAATTTGTCATAAATTTTACCTCAAGAATAATATTTTTAAATGTATTTTGGATATCAATTATTCTTAATACTCTATAAATTATATATCCTGCACCAACACCTATACCAACAGTTTTTGCTGCCTTTTCCATAGTCTTATATTTTTCCAGACTTTCTGCTGGTACAGCTACAGGATCTTTCTTGGGTTTGTTTACATACCCCCAATAAATCATTCCTGGTTCATCAAAAAAAGTGTAATATCGAAGATTTTTATTAGGCTTTAACGGACAAGGTACAATCCAGCCATTTGGATCAAATATTGTCCCATTTTCGTTAACGTTATAAATTTTCATGGAATTTAAAGCCTGTATTACTTAAATATATATCTATTTTTTCCATCCCAGTTAATACAAATGCCTAATATCATTTACTACATATGCTCTTCCTCAGATATAAAACTTATGCTAAATATTTCAAACTAAGTTCCAATAATATTGGACCTAATAACCAATAAAATTTTTGAAATTTTGAATATATATCTACCAAGTATATTATAAATTCATTAACTCCAAATAATACTATAATAATACCTATACATATCATTAATATAAATAAGAAAAAGTTAAAAACCTGATATATAAGATTTACATATGTAAATCTTTCTATGTTAAATAACGGGAACAGTATTCTTTTTATTCCTGCTTGTAACTGGATTTTACCTTTTGCCTTTTCATAATAAGCTGTTAAATTTCCAAACAATATATTTTCCCATAAGTAAATACAAATTATTACTCCAAAATAATATAATATATCTGCTCGCGATGTCATTAATTTTTCTCCTATACTTGACTACAGTGCATTTTTAATTTAGTGATGCCGAAATTTAAAGTTTATTTACTAATGAATTTATGTGTTCTGTATAATGTTACGGAACATTTTATTTGCACCTATTTTCAACCAGATTAATCAAATTAATTTACCACAATTCTAGCCTTGTAGAAACGGTAATTGTCTTTTCAATTATCGATCCTACAAGGATTCCAGGAGATTGGGGGTGGAAGACCCCCAAGGTCTTTTAATTTGCGAAAATTAGGCTCAGATAATGTGCCGTTCAACAGTATAATCATGACATAATTATTCAATTTGTATTCTAAACTCAATATTTCATCAATGTACTTTGCATTTATTGACAACTTGTATCAACTATAATGCTATATGCTTATGTTTCGTGGATTGTTTTATTTAACTAAGTTCATTATTCAGTTACAATACACTTATCAGCTGCTTTACTTTTATGTGTATTTGTTAATATATCAGATAAACCATCTATTGCTTCTGTTATTAATGGAGGTAACCATGGATTTGACACAGAAAATGATTTCACTATCCCCTTCATAAGTACTGAGGTGTTAACCTTTGCATACTCGTTTATTATATATTTAGGCACATAGGGTACATTTATGCCTGTCCACACTGGTTTTAATGCACTTTTACCGTAAGCTAACTTAGATGCAGTTGCACGTGAGATTTGTGAAGCTAGTTTTCCACCTAAATATCCAAACCCTGCATTAGTTACAATACCAGTTGCAGATGGTGTTCTATCATTCACAATCTCTGTCCCAACATAATTCGTTGCCGCTACAATTCCAGCGCCAACCGGACCTGTTAAAGCTCCAGCTGCACCTGATAATCCACTGATAGCCAATTCATATCCATTAAACTTATCCCTTTTACCTTTTTTTATTTCAACACCTTGGATTATTGCATCTACTCCTACCCCTATCCCTGCTCCTACGCCTGCTGTTGCTGCCATACCTCCTATTACTGCTCCAACTCCAAAAGTCGCAACAACAGGGGCTGCCGCCACCGCCACTACTGCAACCGCGACTACTGCTACACCTGCAACTACTGCTCCCTTGTGTTTTTTTCCCCATTCAACTGCATTGTTAATAAATTTAGGCCATTCTCCGTCTAGATCCACATAATTTAAAGGACTATTGAAACAATATGCATAATAGTTCATGGAAAATGGATTATGGATATCTCCTTTTGAAATATCTTCACTAATAAATCTTCCCCACTCAGGTTTATACTCTCTGGCATATGCATAGTACAAATCAGCAGCCTTATCCCACAAATAACCGGTATACCCAAATATAGGATTTTCTTTCTTCTCATTAAGTGTGGCAATTCCAAATTCATCATAAGAACAACTATATGCTGTTCGTCCGTTTTTGTAAAGTGTCCTTATTGGGCTTCCTAAATCATCAAGAAGAAAATTTTGCTCATTCTTACCATTATCTACACTTACAATATTATCATCCCATATAAACTTCTGTTTTTGAGATTTGTCTGATATTTCAAGTAAATTGTGATCACTTAAAGTTAAATCTAATGTGTAATCCCATTCTTGATAATTATCTCCTGAAGAATTATTAGAAAAAATTCTGCTTCCTAGTCCATTATAACCATATACAGACTTTAATCCTGAAATGTCCTCTACTTTTTCAAGGTAATTATTTGAGCCAAAAGTGAAATTTTTTATTTCTTCTTCACCTTGTATTATTTTATTCAAATTACCACGCTTATCATAGAAGTATTGTTTTTCTTGATCACCATTTTCAGAAATTAATTGATTCAATGAATTATATGTATAAGTAGAATGAATTACACCCTCTTTTTTATAGAAGCATCTATTACCAAAATTATCATATTCATATTCAGCTAAAACTTTGTCTTTATTTTTAACTCTTGTTAATCGATTCATACCATCATAATCATAGAAAAATTCACCCGTTTCTTCACTAATGCCTTTTCTATATTTATTTACATTAATTTTATTTCCTTCTGAGTCATAATTAAAATGATATTTATCTATAACGCCTTGTGATTCTTTGTGAATAATATCTTTTAGAAGTCCTGATTCATCATAATTATAATTTGTAATTAAATCATTAGAATAGTTTTTTTGCTCTAAACGCCCATATTTATCATATAAATAATTAACTTTTTGATCTTTATAAGTTAATTGTTTCAATCGCAGATTATGATCGTAGCAATAACTAACTCTGCTATTATCCGGATAAATAGTAGCTATTCTTTCACCCATTTTACCAAATTCATATGATATTTTTTCTCCTTTATAATCAGTTATAGTCTTCAATCTGCCGTAAGTATCTGATTCGATACTAGTCGTTCCATGCCAATCATTCATTTCCTTAAGATGTCGAAATTCATCATAACTAAACTCAGCATGTTTTCCATCATCATAAATTATACTATGCAAATTGTTAACTAAATCATATGTATAGCTTGTACTATACCCTTCACGATCATAACTCTTTATTATATTTCCAACCTGATCGTACTCATATTCCTGCTTATTTCCCAACGCATCCGTTACAACTATAATTCGTCCTAACAAATCTCTATCCATCTGGGTAAGATGTAAATTATGTTGTTCTTTGTTTATTTTTATCGCATCACCAATCTCCATCATTTTTTCTTTTGCGTTTCCGGGTATAAATACTGATGTCAATTTTCCCATACAATCGTAACCGTATTTCGCCTCATTTTTTAAAGAATCTATTACACTTATCAAATTGCCATTCGGTGAATACTTGTATTGAGTTGGATTTCCATTCGCATCGATTTTACGTGTTACTTTTCCATTATTATTATAATCAAAAATTAATTCCTGATTTTTGCTGCTATGAACGTTTGTAAGCTGATTTAATTTGTCATATGCATAATAAACAGAATATCCTAACTGATTTTTTCGCTCTGCTAAATTTTGATTTTTATCATATGCATAACATTCGCTGGTTCCATCAGAATTTTTAACTTCTCTCAGCAGCCCCCCGGGATAATAGTCGTATGAAGTTTTTCTATTTGCACCATCAATAACCTCTATAAGATTATTCATAGAGTTGTAATTAAATGTTGTTATATTCCCCAAAATATCAATTTCTTTTACTTTTCTCCCACACATATCATATTCATAGCATGTACTCTTTCCCTGCTTATCTATTATCTTTGATATATTACCTTGAATATCATATTCGTACGAAGTAATTTGTCCGTCTGGTTCCTGAATACACGACCTTCGATTTAAACAATTATAAGATAAACTTATTTTTTCTCCTCTGGGTCCCATTATTTCTATAAGATTCCCAACTGCATCATAATGATAACTGACCACAGCCCCCATAACATCTGTATACGTTTTTAAACGATTCAAATGGTTGTATGTATAAATACACTCTCCCCCATTGGCATAAGTGATTTTCTCCAAATTACCCATTTGGTCGTATTGATATAATGTCACATTTCCCTCTGCATCCTCATAACTACATAGATTATTACAATCATCATAATCCATATGATGGCTTGTCCCATCGAAATCGACCATAGTTATTATTTTACCACTAACATTGTATTCATACCTTCTTTTATTTCCGGCAGCATTGATAATTTCTTCAATATCACCTTTCGTATTATAAGAATAACAGGTTGCATTCTTATTTCCATCCTCCTCTCTAACCATCTGATTTCGTTCATCGTATTCATAACACATTTTATTACCAAGGGCATCCGTAAAACAAACAATATTACCTTTTTCATCATAATCAAAATAAATTTCAGAATTATCAGGTTGAATAACGCAAGTTACTCTTCCTTTACCATCATAAACAGCCTTGGAAGAATAGCCAAGCTGATTTACAGTTTCAATCAAATTACCTTGCTCATCATAATGAAATTTAATTTGTCCGCCATTTGGAAATTTTAAACATACCAACAGATTTTCTTCATTGTAGGTCATACAGGTTTTCAGTCTTAAAGCATTAATCACCTGCGTTAAATTTCCCCTGTTATCGTATGCATACCTCGTAGTGTTTCCGTTTTTGTCTGTAAAACGGATTTTCTGGTTCCTGTCATTATATTCAAATATCTCTTCCCCATCCTCATAAATGGTACGAACATTGCGCATTAGTTTATCACATTCATAAATAACCAGATTTCCATTTTGCTCCAACATGTAGGTGCGGTTATTTTCATCATCATACCGAAACTCTGTCACACCCCCATCGGGCATGATCTGTTTTCTTACCCGGTCCGCTCCATCATACTCATTCTTTACTCCCAGTATATCCCGGGGCGTAATAATTCCATTTAGCTTTCCATTCTCATTGTATTCATAGGCATAGGTGTTTCCCATGGAATTGGTAAACCACCGCAGTTTCCCATACTGGTATTTCAGACTGATCTTTCTTCCGGTATGATCCTCTACATAGATCAGTTTCCTTTCCTTGTTAAAGGTATAATTCAGCCTGCCTCCGGTCCCATTATCCACACATTCCAAAAGTCCGTCACTGTTGTAAGTAAATTTACGCTTGTTTCCATTCCTGTCTTTCTGACTGTATAGCTTTCCCTCCTGGTCGAATTCATAAACAGTACCATCTTCCCGCTCAAACTGGTAGCCGTTTTCTAATCTGCTCAGTATTCCTCCGTCTCCCATTACAGGTGCATAACTATCCCCCAGCTTCCGGCAGTAAGGCAGTTCCCGGCCATCTTCCATGACGATTCCTAACAGTTCTTCCTCTTTGATTTTTATCAGACGGACCCCGTAATTATGATTCCATCCTTCTCCAAGTACCTGTTGGTCTCCGCAATCCATAGCATTATAGAACAAGTGAAAACTTAACGGCAGATCCCCATCTATTACAAGATCCTCTTTTTCATAAATATAATTTCCTGTGTTCATATTGATGGGATCTTTGCCAAAAACCTGACAGAGCTTATTCTTTCCTGCTACCCAGCGGAACACATTCTGGTAACGCTTTAAAAATGCAGCCCAGTTTATCTTTCCGTCATATCCCTGACCTGATGTCACGGGAATAATGACTCCTCCCTTTTTGCAGAGAAGGACAGAGCTCATGCTGATAGCCTCTTCTCCTCCTACGGTTTCCGCCTTTCCGGTTCCTACTGCCGTGTTTTCCCATTTATCAACCAGATCCATGAAGCCTTCGCACTTATGGTCTTTCTCGTTCTTTCGGCACTCTCCAAAGTATGGAATATTTTCACAGGCCTTACAATCCTTGCAGTTTACCTTTTTCTTTCCACCGCTGGTATATCCATGACCAGTTGGAAGCTTAAGCTGGGTAATATTGCTGCCGTTGACACAGAAAAGCTTTGCGCCTTCCACCAGATACTCCTTACTGTCTGCTGCTTTCTGGGCCTGATTAAGCAGCATTCCTGGTCCCTGACCTAAATTCATTTTACCTGCCTCACTCATTGCTTTTTCTCCTCTCTTTCCCCTATTTCAACCGTTTATTTCAAGATGCTGCTGTCAGATAAACTTACCTCCTTAAGCTTCAGACCGATGGCCTCCCGTTCCAGCAGACTTTCCGCTAAATCCATACGAATTACTACTGCACTTTCTGTTCCTGTTCTGACACGGAATAAAGGAGCTCCACTAATTTTTTCTCTGTCAAGGACTATCTCCCTCTGTCCGGGACCGGGCTGCTTTACCAGACACTCCTCTTCTTCTAACACAGGACAGTAGTAGGAAGCACATTCCCCTTTTTCCGTGTCAAATAGTACAAAAAACAAAAATGGAATATCTCGATCATATAAAGCCGTTACCTCCATAGCTGACCTGGAAAGCAAAAGAAATGGTTTAACAATGACATCGGGAAATATTCCGTCCATTCCAAGTTTCGCATTAAGCTGAATAAAAGGCGGAATCTTCTGGTACTCGTCCCGTGTCAGCTTCCTTACATCAATGGTCTGGCTCCAGTTTAAGATATGCGGAAAAGGATTCTTATCTCCGTTGGTCAATATAAAATATTTCATCTTTCCTTCATACGCCAAAGGATCTCCCCCTCTCCCTGATATCTTCCGAAAAAGGCAGTAAAATTTTCAGCCTTTACTGCCCTTTGAAAAGCTTCCGTTTCCATAATCTCTCCTGATAGGTCAAAGCACAGCTGACGGAAAGCCGCATAGTAATATTCCACACATTTCCTGCGGACAGCATCTTCCTCATACCTCCAGATCCTTGGGTACTTTTTCCGTAAGCCTGTCATCACAGTTTCCATATCTTCCTCAAAGCATTCAAAAAAGCAGGAAGGACGCCAGTACAGTTCTGCCGGTTCCGGATCAAAATAAAATTCTTCGTCATACAGAGACAACCGGAATTCATGGCTTCCGGTCTGAAGGCTGGTGTGGAGATAACATATCCCCAACCATGATACTTCTTTCTGCTCATCTACTGCCTGACTGAATAACCGTATAAAGGCATCCACCGCTTCTTCTCTGCGCTCCTTTTTCTGGTATTCTCTCTCCAGCCTGCGGCACTGGGAAGAAAATAACTCTTCCTCGGCATCTTGGGCGGCTCTCTCTAATTCTTTTAACCGGTCCATCATGATCCTCCTGCCTATTGTACTTTCAGTTCTCCTCCGGTAAATGATATACCCTGATCAATGTCGATGCTGGTTGTCTTCTGTTTTAAATTTACAGATGAAGTCCCGGCCGCTATGAGTGAACCGGTCTCACTGGAAATCGTTAAGTCGTCCTTCGCTTTTATCACGATGTCATGCTGGCTGACAATCTGCACCCCTTTTGCATCGTTGAGTTCTATTTTCGTCCCCTGATTATTGGTAATTACAATAGAATCCGGGGTAAAACGGATTTCCTTCTGGTATTTATTCTTGATGATCTTGTGCTCCGGATTTTTCCGGTCCGGACTTTCCGTATCCAGATGGACGGAGCTGACCACATAAGCCTCTTCTTCCCTTTGCTCCGGTATATGCAGTCTTACCGCATCGCCGATCTCCGGCATACAGTACCAGCCGGTTCCGTCAGGAGTAGAATAAACCGTAGAGTATGGATACCACAAATTGATATTCTGCTCCTGGTTTTCATCCTTTAAGACCTTTACCATCACTTTATCCTCTTTCACCTGCAGGACCTCTGCCTGGAAGGAACATCCGGTCCTGTCTTCCTGAAATGTTTCCGGTAAGTCCATGCCAGACCTGGATTTTAAATGGCATGTATGAAGCATTTCTCCTCTCTCATAACTGCTGTCCATCTTCCATACAAAGAGCTGCAGTCCGTTTACTGTTAGCTGGTCCCCGATCTGATATTCCTCCCGGCTCTGTAGGATGTATTCCAGACAGGCTCCTTCCTGCATTTTCGAAAGTCCGTGATTCCGTTTTCTGCGGTAGTTTCCCAGATCTTTTTTTACTGCATATTTCATGTGATCTGCAAGTTCATAACGTTCACCCTTTGGCAGATCATAAAAACATTTAACACCCCATGTCCTGGTGCTTGGCACGAGGAAGCTGTGAAATCTTGCTGCCATTCGCTTTAAAAATTCCCAATCGGTTTCTCTGTGCTGCAGCACCAGTTTACCTGTTGGATCCGTAAGAGGCCGTGTTTTGATGAGTCCTGAGTTCTCATAAGTACCGGTGATCTGTTTAAAGATCTTCTCATATGTAACTGTACTGTCCTGGAAGGTCCTGAAATGTGGTTTTAAATCCATAAAACACGTACCCGTAGTTATTTCCAGGATCATCTTTTTCTGGTCCTTCATGCTTTCAATGGAGAAACCAGTAACAATCCCCCAGAAGAGGGTCTGTACTTCGCCATCTTTTCCTATTGCTTCTATTTTCTCCCATACGTCTCCGGTCAGCTGACTTATATAACTATCTTCATCCTTATCTGCAATGTATCCGCTTATTACAGCAGTACCATGTTCATTAATTTCTTTGCTGACCTTAAGTTCTCTGATCTCTATAAACTGTAACGGTTCTGTTTTAAGATTGTATTCTTTCACACTCTTCCTCCTCTGTCTGTATCGTATCAAGCATGGTAAGGATTTTCGGCTTCCATCTGTCGTAGTCCTTAAATATGCAGTAAAAAGTTCCTATGATTAATTTTCCCTCCGAAAGGAACAGGAACATCATGTTATAGACCCGTTCATCGGCGGCAAAGCTTTTGTAGTCAAACCATAGGACAGGGATAGTTCCAGATACATTTCCCTGGTCATAGAAAACGTTCTTTCCGTCTGCCTGTTTTAGTATATGGCGGATTCGTTCCCTCTCAGCTTCCAGATCTGTATCGGTTTCTTCACATTCCAATATTGCATTCTGGAAAGTGAGTCCTGCGTGTTCATGTGGATTGACAAGAATTATTTCCGGACGGTTTTTGGAGAAGAAAACCGACGCTGCTTTTTTCCTTCCTGTCTCTTCAAAACCACAAGGAATCTTCATTGTAAAACCAGGACCATTAAACTCTGACCGGCCAGACGGTTCTCCTCCCGGCTTCTTCGTATCCGGTTCTATCTTTTGCAGTTCCTTCTGTATTTGAAGGAATACTTTATCTATATCATCATCCTGAACTTCTTCCATCTGGTTCTCCTCCCGACATTACCTGATATACTAAATTGTTTCACGCAGCGTATTAAAGAACTGTTTCAACAGCACTTCCCATTTCATGCGGTCCTGCTCCGGGTAAGTCGCTGTAGCAAGAAACATTTGGTTGCGGACTGACAGGACCGCCTTTACATGTTGCTGCATTCCTCCGGCTTCCTCCAGTTCCATAGTAAACCAGCTTGCCGGATACTGTCCGGCTGCATGAAAATGAACTGGTGACAGCTCACTTCTTGGATATCTGCTGCTTATGTATTCCCTGACCGCCTCTGCTGCTTTTCTTGTTTCTTCCTGCCCCAGGTTTTTATCAATCAACTGGAATGTCATCTGATTTTTTCCATCCACATCTGAAAAGATCATTTCCGGGCGATCTTCATATGGGTAAAGCATGTCTTTCATGCTCTCAGGCATTTGCTTAAGCTCTGCCGGAATCTCTGCGGATAACATTGCATCAGCCAATGTAATCCGTTCCATAGTGACCTGCTCCTGGAGACACCCTTCTGTGTCCGGATCATACAATATGTTCATCATACCTACACCTTACTCATTCTTATCCTGAAAGCTGATGGAAAAATTCTCAATGATCTGCTTTCTTTTGTTCAAGCGTTCCTGCGCCTTAGCCTGTTCTGACTGGAATACCTTCTTTTCAAGCACGGTCGCTGCATCCAGACTGCTGCTGATTGCATTCAGACGATTAACCTTTTCAATTGCAGGGCTTTTCCCCACGCCGCCGATTTTTATGGTCTTCCCCATCTTTTCACCTCCCTTAGAAACTATTCCTATCTGGCCTTCACCATATCTACCCTTGTCCCTGTTATCTGCCGTTCCAACCCGGTAGAGCCAGCTGCGCTTGGAGTGGAGGCCATTACAGCATTCTCCGCCCCACCGATATCATATCCTTTGGCATCTGAAGAATCAAAAACAGGAAATCCGGCATCTTTGCTTCCTTCCATTTTTACTTTTCCGAATTTTCCAATGGAATCAAATCCATTGCACATATTGATCACCGTTGGAGACAGGCTATTCCTTCTTACAATCGAAATTTCCTGGGGAGCCTGAAAAGATACCCGGCTGCCTTTCAGCCATACTCCTTTTTTAGCCAGGATTGTCACCTCCCGGCTGCTCTCAATGTCCGCTCCCGTCTTGTCATGAATTTCTACTTTTAACGGAACCTTTTGCTTTAAATCCACAAATCCCAGACTATCCGGCAACAGAAACAACCGTTTATCCTTTGCTGTTGTAAAATACCGCTTGGACGGATCTCCCATCTCTCCATTGCCAGCTCCGTTTTTCCGGATACTCCTGCTGGCCCTGGCAGCGCCTTCTCCGTCATCAAATGTTATCGTGATTCGCTCTCCAACCTCCGGCATACAATACATCAGATTACCGGTTTCCGGCATCCACGGATACCAATACCCTTCTCCGGAAGACTGCTCCCCGTCAATGTCCAGCTTAACCCGCACAGATTCCTGTTTCGTTTCCAGCACCGTTCCTGCCATAGAAACCCCGGACATTTTAGGATTGTCATATCCAGCCGTCCCGAATACTTCGGGGGAACCTACCGTATAATGGTAAACCAGCAGACCGTTTTCCAGCCTGCACTTTTTTGATAGAACCACCATTTCCCGGCCATCGGAGATAGATATATGGTCTCCGGGCTTCCAGCTTTCATAGCTGCTTATTTCATAACAGATAAACTGATGTTTTGCAAAATGGTACTGATCCCGGTCAAATGTATAGTAAGTCTTATCAAACCACGTTCTCTCAGGCCGGATTCCTTTCTCTTCTACCGAATCCCCAAGGGGCAGACCAAAATACAGCTCCGGCTTTAGGGAAACTCCTCCTGGAAGCAGGGAAGTTCCTAATTGCCCTGCAATCCGTTTTAAAAATTTCCAGTCCGTCTCTCTGTATTGATAGATTGGTCTGCCGATTTTCCGGTCTTCGATATGAAAGATTACATCCGCATTTCCTATATCCGATAATACACTTCTCACCAGTTCCTTATAAGTCATATCAGTCTTTTGAAATGATCTGCTTTTTTCTTCCAGATCCAGCAACTCCGTAGGCGATATTGCATCAATTCTTGCTCTATGACCATTTCCTTCCTGCCATATCTCAACATTTCTTATGAAACCGCAAAAGATAGGTGGGACGGCTTTATTCCCCCTTTCATCTGCAGTTGAGATTGTTACACTGCTTCCCTCCAGTTTCTGAAAGACCGGAGACCATCCTGTTTCATCCGGTACAGATCCTGTGATCCTGGCAGCGGTATGGCAGTTTTTCTCTATTTTCATATCAAATTCCTGAATTTCACTGATGTTCAGATCGCTGCTGATTATTAGATTCCCTGATGTTACTGCATTCATAAAATAGCACCTCTCGCATCTGTTTGGACTTTTTTATTAATCAATATGTAATACCACTCTAATGTTACATTATATACCATAAATCGTCAAATTTGTGCTTGATGTAACATTTAACCGGCTACATGTAATTTTTGGTAATATTATGTCAACTTTACTGCAGTCTTGGTCAATAGCATTTCGAGTTTCCCGTTTTGTAAACGAGTTTCACACTTTGAAATCGACCTTCAATTTTTGAACTCGAAATTCCACAATTGTTATGACTTTCCCGTTTTTCACTTGCTTTCTATGGTATAATCTCTGGTAACAGGATGATTTTGGCGCACAAAAACCGGACGTCACTTTTGGCTTACAAATTTTGTACTCCGAAATTCACGTCTGCTGGTATCTGTTTTTTCGTTCCAGCCGGTGGCTTCATGTTCCGATTATCTTGCTACTTTTTCAATAGACCTGGTGTTAGATTGATGCTTTTGGCGCCAACCTCGTGGCATCCTAGTTTATCTGCCAGGTCTTTTCCATAATAAAAACAGAATGCTTCATACGGGCTTTTCCCATTTAGTTTTTTTCTTCTATAGGAATTGATATGATCCATCATCAGATTGATATCCTCCTGCATCAGTTCGTCAAAGCTTTTCCCCTTTGGTAATACCCTTCTTATGAATTCATGACCTACCTCTATTTCTGCTTTTTGATAGGGCGCACTTGGATTGCAATAATAGATTCTGGTTCTTCGTAGTCCGTTTCCATCTGCACCATACTCGATACTCTTCGGATTAGAAAATTCACTTCCGTTATCTGTTAAAATGATTGGAAACAACTTTCGAAAGTCTTGTCCCCCCAGCTTATGATATAGTTCTTCATAAACATCGATTACTGACTTAGAGGTATTGGCATCTCTTAGGAATGCAAGCATCAAGGACGTTTCTACAAAAAATACCGTGAGCAGAACTTTTCCACCTTTGCTCCCGATCACAGAATCCATCTGGGTCACCGCTGTATCAGGATGCTTCTCTAAATACACCTCGTAATCATGATAGTTTCTTCCTACACGACAGCCTCTGTCTACCTTCAGTTCTGGTTTTTTATAACGCGGACGATACTTTACTTTCCGTGGAAGATCAATGTTTCTCACATCAAACAGACTTCCATCTATGTAATTGTATAAGGTCTTCTCGCTACACATTAGTTCGTCCTTATTATTTAAATAAATCTGATGGATGGACTGTCCTTGTTTAATCAGCGGAACCAGGATCTCATTGAGTCTGCCAATTTCTCCCTCTGTAGAAAGAATCCCACTTCTTGATTGTGCGATCTTTTCAGATGCCTGGCGGTGGGCTTCCAATGCGTCGTAAATTGTCTTCGTCAGTGTACACTTTTTCACTTCACTGCAGCCATTACATACATAGGGAGCTTTAAATCTGCTGGTACAAACTTCTTCTTCAAACTGTTCGCAATACCTGTTACAAAGACTCTCACACTGTTTGAATACGGTTACCATTGGATGCTTACATTCATTTGTTCCGCACACTTTTTTTCTCTTGCATCCTTTTCGATACTTGCATACATTATGAGGATAGACTGAATATCCTGTGCATTGCTCAACTGCATAGTTACGGATTTCTTTTGTAATAGTAGTTCTGTCCCTTCCCAGTTTCTTACCCATCTCTGTAAAAGTTAGATCCTCTTTCAGTACACTTTCAATCTCCAAACGATCCTCATAAGATAAAAACTTTGCCATAGTGTCTCCTTTCTCCACCGGCTAAGTTCAATATATCATGAAAGGCAGGGACTGCGCCCTGCCTTTTTGTAATACGAATTTCTCATTACTGTTTTTAAATATTTGTACCTAACTTTCCCTTTCAGACGGGAAAGTTATTTTACAATTGAGGCAATTTTAAATTCCGATTGCCAAGGCTAGAATTTAGTTATTCATTTAAGTATTAACGTTTTTTCTTCAGTCCTGCTGCTTTTCTCCAAGCATCCATTTCTGAGTACTTAACTGCAAGGTACTCATTTCCATAATATGATACTCGCTTTTCTACGTGAACCTCGTCTGGCATAGTATCCATTATTTTACCAACACGATTTTCGGTCATTCTTCCAACAACTTCCTTAAAATAAGGATCCACGCCAACCTCTACCGATTTCTCCCCACTTTCTACATAAAGAAGAAGCTGTGATGGTCTTGACTCTGTTGCCCATCCGAACCCATCCTGTCTAACGAATCGTCCTGATTTATTGTAGTGATTTTTCTCTCCCGACTTATGTCCCTGTGTCTTGTAATACTCTCCTGGGATGTACTGCATTGATACTGTTTTAAATTTACTCATGGTTTCAACCTCCTGATAATAATTTTCTCTTCGGTGGCCACTTCAGATTAACCTTATTATAATTTAGAGAAACCCAAATCGCAGTATGTGTACAGAAAACAAAAAAGTTGTACACTTTACTTCATAATCTCTTGCATTGCCTCTCCTACAAGTTCATCTACAATCTCGTGAAGACGTTTGTTTACTTTGTCAACAGTCGTGCAATGTTCCTCAAATGATGTCTGCAATCCTAGTAACAAAGGATTCTTTTCCAAGTCTTCTGTTTCATTTTCCAACTCTTCTAAAATTTTCTCTGCTACTGCTATATATGCCTTGTAATCTGCAATATTAGCTTTCACATTTTTCTTCTTCTCTTCAAGAGATAATTCAGAAGGTTCTTTAAAAGAGCCATCCTTAATTGCATCTACTCTATTTCTCCACTGACTATTTTTCTCATGGAGATGTTCTAAATTGAATTCATTTGTTTCATATGATGTTGATGGCAATCTTCCTGCTATCATTTGACGATAGTATAACATTCGTACCAAGAACAAATCATCCTCAGCTTCTTCTCCGTCTGGAACCACAACTGCCTTAAGACCCAGGATCGGATTGTTATTTATAAACTCATATGGTGGCTCGTATTCTGGAAACTTCTTTTTTCGAATTTCTCTTACAGTTGGGAGAAAACCTTTTATCATATCCGCAATAATAAAATCAATGCTCTTATTCTGAACATTCATAGATTTATCTAATTCTGTCATACGGAATTCTAGTGGTGTTGCTTCTTCATTAGATGCCATTACTTCATTTCTGAAATACTCTCCCCTAAACAGGAAATAATTCATATCATCTAACTTCTTTGTAAATTGTGCCAATGCGTCACCAATATTCTCAGATTTTAAAGCCGAAAGATTATAAATAAACCTGGTTAACTGTTTTACAAATTCATCTGTCCAAAAAGCAATATTATTAGCAGCATAATGACCTGGTCTGCAGTATATGGCTTTCTTAAAAACATCTTCCATCTCATCAATATCTTCCAGTATTTTCTTATTGTAATTTGCAACGTCCGTTGCTTTTACAATTTTATTTTCCTTTTCTTTTTTAGCTAGTGTCAACGGATGAAAATCAAAATTTTTTACAAGTAATGCTAGCAACTCCGCTACTTCTGGTGGGAAAGTATAATGGCTGTTTGGATTATCTTTTTCCTTTTTAAAGTCACTTACTTTAATTCCATACATATCACATACTCGATCTAAATTTCTCTTAAACTGAACTCTACCCAGTCCAGTCATTTCTTCCATTTCTTTTTGAGTAAAATCAACTCTTCTTCCGGCTGCCATAATTTGTACCTCCTTACATATGATAAAACAGCAAACCCACATTAACCAAGAAGGTTTTCTACTCCTGGTTTCTTACCTTCTTCAACCCTAAAAAAGAATTCACTGTATGTATCAGTTACAAAAATCTCCATTAATTCTCTCATATTCCATATTAGGTTTGCGTTATCAGCATCTGCTCTATCTAGCCAAAATACTCTACCTTCATCTGAGGACTTTAACTCTCCTTCTGTATCTAGTTCCATCCTCTTGTATCCAATCCTTAAAACCACATGGTTGCGGAAGTCTTAAATCAAGACTCTCTTGAAATACAGTACTTGTGTAAAAAAGACAAACGTTTAGCAAAAATCATTTCCATGGTTGGTGAAATAACTCAACAGTGAACAGAACGGATATGTATAGAGCTTATCTCCATTCTCCAGGCCATTGATGAGCAGACGCTTGTTGAATTTATCTAAATTATTCAAGGCACTATAAAACTTTTGATATGCAGAAAGCAATAAACCTGGCACAGATACACCCCCTATATATTTGTAGTTCTTTGAATGAGCTTTGAAAAGAAGATTTTAAATGTAAAAATCGGGTTAGTGGCTAACCATTATTGTTTATCCAGGTGTCCATCATAAACATAATGGAAATAAATTATTATGGTTCAACTTTTTATTTGCTAAAATGGTGGTTGGAAGTGATACTTTTGTTTTATATCTATCAATTCTTCTGCGTATGGGAATTCCTTCATTAATAAGTAAGTCTTTAAAGAAGCACATAGCTTATATTCACGTGGATTTCCATAACTTGTCCAATCGCTGTCATATACCAAATGATTTTGTACAAACAGACTTAAGCAAGCTCCATAGTTTTCGGACAATTTCATCTCCATGCTATTCTTACTTTCCCACATTTTTATATGTTCAATCTGTTTTTCAGCCATCCAACGATCACCAAAAGAAGATACTTTTTCTTCAACTATATACGTCAAAAACAATTTTACAACATCGTCAAATTGACCTGAGTTCCACATAGATTCAAACGTATCTCGACCCAATTGTCGATGTTCCTTAATACAAGGAGCTAATTCTCTAAGGATACTTTCTGCCCTTGTTGAGTAGTCCCTGAAAACATTAACATCCAGTTCCAATGTGCCATTAACAATTTTACCACTACCTAACGAGGATAATAAATCAAAAGCATTATCTATATTGAAATCATAGATTTCTTCATCATTTATCCAACTAGATAAATCCTCTTTCTTCAATCTTCGAACTTTTTTTTAAATGATGTAATAGAGAACAATACGCTCATCATCAGTAGTAACTTCAATTATTTTTTCGAGGGTCGCAGCGGTAGGAACAAATGACCTGGAGGCTATGTATTTCAAGTATTGATCTTTTAATTTTCGCACCTCAGCAGTTATTATACTGGCTTTCACCTGTTGTGCGGAAATTACATTCCGAACAGTATCGTAAATATAAGAAATATCATCATCACAATCTAGTCGTCGAATTTTGTATTCATTATTGAGAAAACCGATCATACTATCCGACGATATTTCCGGTAACGCAATAGGAATGGCGGGTACTGAATCCATAAACCAAATAATACCGGCTTCATTTAAACAATATGCGCTTTTATAATACTCCTGTGATAGAATAACAATATTAACAGCGCTTGTTTTAATAGCATCCTTAACCTCAGATGAAATCTTCTCGTTAATATCATTTCCAGGGAGAGAAGAACAAAATATAAGGTCTCTTGAAATACCCATTCTAACAAAGAAATCAAGAAGTATATCCGCAATCTCTTTATCAATTGACCGATGGCTGATAAATATTGTTGGATGCGTTTCTATTGACACGACGCTCTCACCTTTTGCCATCTTTTCGATGCTGTCAGCAGTAATCAACCACATGTTCTATTTTGTAGCAATTGCTTTTAGTTCCTGCCTATAGTCAAACTCAGCGCCAACTGGTACAACTTTGCCACTGGTTGACAGGTTTTTACTGAAGTTCTTATCGACAACGCTATATTTTGCAACCAATTGACCATAGAGTGCTTGAGATCCATTACGCTCTTGATAATTTTCACATATAGCGATATCCTTTTTAATTTCTTCTTCAAGTTGTGGCGTAATAATCATAATTGGATATTTCCTTTCTAACATAGTAGTAACTTAATATATTTGATCATATTCCGAATAATATGAGGCCATTTCATAATAGATGTTTCCCCTTTAATAATAATTTCTAACTACACATTATTGCTATTACATGCTTAGTTTTATTTAAATCATTAACCAATATTTCTTATAATTTTATACATACCTACATTCTTTAATTTGAGTACTTTATTTATTTTATGACATATTGTAAAATAATTCAATCAAATAATGGTAATTTATTATTCGATTATCCACTTCTTCTCCATAATAATTACCATATTTGCATAACTTCAATAATAGCCCCTTGTCATCTACAATTAGGGCAAAAAAAGAGGCACATTCTCAAACTGAAAATGTACCTTTTTGCCCTTGATTTACCAAGTGTCCCGTCCCTATAAGTTATTATTTAAGCCACAAGCGATCATGCCTGCGGCTTATTATTAAAGTGGAGATAGTGGGATTCGAACCCATGACCTCTTGAATGCCATTCAAGCGCTCTCCCAGCTGAGCTATACCCCCATGACGGCTATTATAGCAAAGAGTAAAAAAAATTGCAACTAGATATTGCATTTAATAAAAAAAATGTTATAATACATTCAGAACAACTGCATATAGATGTCTTCAGGGCAGGGTGAAATTCCCGACCGGCGGTAAAGTCCGCGAGCGCTCAGAGCGCAGAATTGGTTAGATTCCAATACCGACAGTAAAGTCTGGATGAAAGAAGATGTGTTAAATGATGATAATACACCTGTCTATTTTTAACACCTGAAAGACACTCTTTCAGGTGTTACTTATTTTTCAGGAGGTCTGTATCATGAATATGAGCAGAAAAGCAAACAAGTTAACTGTAATGGCAATGTTGTGCGCATTGGCATTTGTAGCCGTAGTGGCAATCCGGATTCCGTTAATCCCTATCGTTCCATTTTTGGAATATGAACCTAAAGATGTGATTATCCTGACCGGTGGATTCTTATTTGGTCCTATGTCCGCAGCTGTGATCTCCATCATCGTCTCTTTCATCGAAATGTTTACAATCAGCAGCACAGGAATCATTGGACTTATTATGAACATCCTTTCCACAGTGGCCTTTGTTTGTCCTGCTGCCTACCTCTATAAGAAACACCATTCCATGAAGGGTGCCTTCCTTGGTATGATTGCCGGAACACTTCTTATGACACTGATTATGGTACTTTGGAACTATTTAATCACACCGATTTATATGGGTTATCCCAGAGAAGCTGTGGCAAAGCTTCTGCTTCCTGCCTTCGTACCATTTAATATGTTAAAAGGCGGAATTAATACAGCACTTACATTATTAATCTATAAACCACTGGTTACTACACTGAGAAAATCAAATCTCTTAAACTTTGCTGATACTTCAACCGAGAAGAAACGTAGTCTCAATCTTGGTATGACACTTACAGCTGCAGTCGTTTTAGCTACCTGCATTATGATAATCATGGTAATGAAAGGCGCAATGTAAAGCAATAAATATAAAACAATAAATGGAAAAAGGTAAAAGATCCGCCCTCTACAAACCGGCAGGATCTTTTACCTTCTTCTTTATCTGGTAAATTCTCTCCAACGCTTCAGACTGTCTATGGAAAATGTATATTCCGGCGTTACAACAGTATCCTTAATCTCATTGCTATAATACCATGGATCTGCATCGTGAAGGGGATTATTCAGCACATGAAACTCCTGCGCCGGCATATACCCCTGTGCCAGTAAAAAGCACCGGTTTCCTGACTGATCTTCTGCCACATCCACAACCATAACGCAATGTCCGGGACTTCCTCCCCGAATCAGCAAATCACCTGCCAGCACCTGGTTTAAATCAGTCCTGGTACACTCTTTCTCAAGAGAAAGCGTTCCTGCATATACCATAACCTGCCGTAAATATTTTACAAAGCTTTCTTTGCTGTCATCATAAGCTGCCTTCTGCACCCAGGATACATTGTTTTTATCCACCAGCAAACGCTTTCCGGCTCTCCATGACGGATAGTCCATAAAAAAACCATTGGTCAAATGAAATGCAATACCATCATAGGCTCCCACTGACCATAAATATTCTCCGTACATTCGTATAACGCTGTCTGCACATTGCTGTAAATCACCTTCTACCAAAGGCATGGAAAATACTGCGGCGTGGACATCCTGGCGTCTTTTCTCCTTGCCGTCATATAAAAGAACGGGACTCTTGTCCGGTTTCATGGAATACTGTCTTAAATATCCCTGCAAACTTCCAGCTGGTTTCTCCAGCCTTTTATAACCGGCAGGAACCAGGAAACGGCTCTCCAGCGTAGATCCGGCAGGATCTAAAAGCGAAACCTTATCGCCAGCCACAACGCTTTTGGCCGTCGTGTTTTCTTTCTGGCTCTCTTCCAGAGAAACCATAGAAAGATCTTGTTCCGGCGCAGACGCATGAGGCACAGGCAGCTCTTTCAGTACAATCCCCGAATGACCTGACTGCACCGAAACAGCTGCCACACAAAGTATCGCCCCGGTTATCAATAAACTGATGGTTCGCTTCATAATAAGACCCCCTGCATACTGGTAGTGTTTCCCACACTCTTTTCTAACATTGTAGCATAGTCTTATTTTGATTACCAGAAGGAATCTTAACGCTTAACTCTTACCCCTTAACCGCTCCTGCCGTCATTCCGCCCATAAACTGCTTGCTTGCTGCCATATATACCAGGATAATCGGAACAATGGCGATGGCAGAACCTGCGAACAGAATGTTCCACGCTGCCGCCCCGTCTCCGGCATTCTGAAGAGCAACGACTCCTACGGTCAGGGGACGAAGCTTTTCATTGGTCATGGTAAAGATTAAAGGAAGGATGTATTCGTTCCAGCCGCCGCGGAATGATAACAAAGCAACACTTGCCAAAGCCGGTTTTATAACAGGTAAAATAACTCTGTAGTAAATTCCGAAAAAGCTGCAGCCATCTATTTTTGCTGCTTCATCCATTTCCTTAGGGATGCTGTTCATAAATCCATGAATCAGGAATACATACGTTGCCTGGCCGCCACCGGCTGAGATCAGTATGATGGAGATCAGTGACTTGTTCATGTGCAGTTTTACAGCCAGTTCAAACAGAGGACGGAGTGCAACGCTGCCTACATTGATAAACATGAACATTACCATGGAATTATAAATAAGGCTTTTCAGCTTGAATTCTTTTCTGGAAAATACATAGCCTGCCATACTGCTTACAGTAAGGGAAACTGCCATTACACCAAAGCTGAGTACAAGGCTGTTCATGGTGTATCTTGAGAAATTCGCCATTTCCCATGCCTGTTTGTAGTTATCCAGAATGAATTTCTGGGGAAGCAGGTTTACGCCGCCGCGAACAAGTTCGTTATTGGTTTTAAAGGAACCAAACAGGATATAAATAACCGGATAAACAGTGAAAAATGCCAGTGTTGCAAGAAGAAGAAAAATAACAACATTAATCATTTTAGTCTTTCGGGATTCTACGGAATGCCCTGTTCTTTCTTTTGCCATTGTTTTCTCCCTCCTATGAAATGTCATCCATTTTTTTGCTGATCTTCAGATATATGATGGTGATAACTCCTACGATAAGCGCCGAAACGATGCTGAGAACGGAGCCGTATCCGATCTGCAGCGGGGTTTTTGCTCTTGAAGTGCCAAATACCATCTGGAAAATGTAGGAAAACATCACATGAGTCCGGTTGTTGGGACCACCTGCCGTCAATACCAGTATGGATTCATAATCTTTAAATGCGGTGGTAATGGCAAGCATGATAACCACTTTTAATACAGGTCCAAGCATTGGGAGTGTGATCTTGAAAAAGGTCTGAATTCCGTTTGCCCCGTCAATCTGTGCACTTTCGTATACGTCTGAAGGAATCCCTGCCAGACCGGAAATCAGGAGGATCATGTAATTTCCAAAACCTCCCCAGACTGCTACTATGACCACTGCTGCCATGGCGGTCTTTCCGCTTCCCAGCCAGTCGATTGGCTGCTGTATTACTCCTATGCGCTGCAGGAATGCATTTAAGACTCCGTTATAAGTTGCGAAGATAAAATACCAGATGAGACTGTATACCGCTGAGCTGATGACAGTGGGTAGGAAATAGATGCCCTGCATCAGTCCGCTTCCAAACCGTTTTCTCTGTAAAAGCACTGCTGTCATCAGAGAAAGAGGCAACAGAAAGACAAGCTTTAAAATAGCATATTCAAAGGTGTGAAGAACACTGTTCCAGTATATTCCATCTCCGGTAATACGTTTGAAGTTTTCAAATCCTACAAAATATGCCTTAAAACCATTGTAATCATAAAAAACATATCGAATCAGCCATGTAAATGGATACACCGACATTACCAGGATAAAAAAGATGGTGGGAATCAGCATCAGCCACATAGGGATATCACCATGATCCCAGCTCTTTTTGAACCGGCTTCCCAAAGATTTGTTTGAATTCATTTCCTTCACTCCTTATTTTTATTCTATAATCGTTTTCCGCTCCTGCCCGCCCAGTGAAAGAAAGGCTGCTGCAAGACAGCAGTTCTGTTTGCAGCAGCCGTAATACCAATTTACTTATCCAGATATTCCACTGTGCCTGCGCCTGGATGAAGAGGATCATAATCCTTAATAACCACACGTTTTGTCTTGCCCATTTTTACTTCTTTATCCAGAGCATCATTATAGGTCTGATTTAATTTTGCAATTGTTTCATCGATTGATGGTCCTTCCGGGAGACATGCATTCCAAAGTGCGTCTCTGTAATTCTCGCCGTCTGGTGTTACAGATGGAGCAACGGGATATACTGCTTCATAATCAGCACCTGCAAAATCTGCCATTCTTCCGGTTTTGCTCTTATCAATCTTGCTTTCCATATATTTAGAGATTGGCAGAGAATAACCGCCTTCTAAATAACCTTTTAAAACTTTTTCAGAACCAAAATATTCAATAACTTCCCATGATTCCTTTGGATGCTCAGTAAATGCACTCATCATCCAGCCAGTGTTTGGAGAGCAGGTTTCCGCACCTTTGATCTCACCGTCTAAAGTTGGCAGCTGTGCAACGCCCCACTGAACTTTAGCTGGGAACTGCTCAGTTAAAACGGTTGCTTCCTGGGACGCATTGCCATGAATTGCTGCATGACCTTCTGCAAACTGTACACGAACCGGGTCAATCTTCATGGAAGTGGAACCTGGGAAAACGCTTTGATCCTGAAACATCTGGCGTACGGTTTCAAGGTATGGTTTAAATCCGGTAAAATCAAATTTACCTTCTTTGTAGTTATATAATTTAACTCCGCTCATTTCAGCAGAATGCTCCAGCCAACGCTCGAACGGGCCGCTTGCTCCCGGGAAAATGATGCCGTAATAATCGCCTTTTCCAGCCTCTGTAATCTTCTTTGCCATTTCCGGAAGCTCACTGATCTTTGTTGGTGGTTTCAGTCCCAGCTTATCAAAGACATCTTTGTTGTAGATCATTCTGGAACCGCTTCTTTTGCCGCATGGAACCCAGTAAATCTTATCTCCTACTACGTTGCAGCCTTCGTATAAGTGCTGATCAACCTCATTTACTTTTTTGAATTCATCAGTCAGGTAATCATTTAAAGGCTGGATAATTCCATTATCTGTGAAGTTTTTAAAATCATCTCCGTTAATCTGAGAGAATATATCCGGTGACTGTCCGGAATTAGCCGCCATGGACAGTAAGTTTTCGTAGTTCTCTGTCTGTACCACATAATCAAGTACGATATGATCATTTGTTTTATTAAATTCATCCACCACCTTATTCATGTACTCCAGATCATGACGGTTATCTGTCCAGATAGTGATTTTCACCTTATCTGATGAAGCGGAATCCTTTTTTGTTTCTCCCCCTGCTGCTGCAGTTGTTGTTTCCTGCCCCCCTGATGCCGGTGCCGCAGTCGTTTGCTCTGCACTCTTTGCCCCACATGCAGTTAATGCAGATGCAGCCATCATACAGGCCATGCTCATTGCTGCCAGTCGTTTTGTTTTTCTCATAATTTCTGCTCCCTTCTTTTTGTTAACTATTACCTTCTTGTTGGTGATGTGCCTTAATAATAAATCATTTTCTCGAATGAAAACACCACTTTTTCTACTATGCATGTAACATTTTTTACGAAATATACTACTCATGGCCTTTCGCCTTGATTTTCATTATGCACAATGCTATAATTGCCTTGCTTTTTAATACGAACTGAGGAAAGGATGCCGCTATGAACCCAATATCCATGATTACTTTGCTGATTGTAGACGATGAAGCGGAGATCCGTTCCGGTCTTAGGTCCATTATTCCCTGGGAGGATTATTCAATCACACTGATCGGGACTGCTGCCAATGGCGCGGAGGCCCTGGATAAAATCCGCTTTTATGAACCGGATATTGTAATAACTGATATTCAAATGCCAGGAATGAGCGGACTGGAGCTGGTACGGCGCGCGAAAGAGGAACAGTTTGACTGTTCTTTTGTTATATTGAGCGGTTATGACGAATTTGAATATGCGAGAAATGCGATTCGGTATGGGGTAAAGGAATATTTACTGAAGCCCATTTCCATCAGAGATTTAACCGAACTGATCCAGAATTTAAAAGAAGAAATCTTAAGTAAACGGGACTATCACAGCGATCAGCTTTCTACACTGAGAAAACTGCGCAAAGCCCAGGTTTCCCTGCGTAAACAAAACTTAATCCCCCAGCTTCTTCGTGGTGAGCTTTCCGCCATGGAACTGAATAAGGTAATTGAGGAATATGGTCTTTCTATACGGGATAAGGAAAGCTGCGCCGTTTTAATCCAGGCATATTCCACGTATCAGTATACAGAAGAAACGTCTGAACTGGCATATACACTTGTCCCTTTAATGGAAGCTCTGGAAGAAGGATTAAGCGGGTTACCGGCACTGATCTCTGATTATCCTCCTGCCGGTCTTGTATTAATTGTAAATCTTCCGTTTCAGTCAGACCATTGGGACTCTCTTCATAAAATGCTGGAACATTATATTAACAGAATAAACATTGACGGGATGGTCTGTGTTACAGCTGCCATTGGCAAACCCGTTTCTTCTCTCTGTGGAATCTCCGCCTCTATCCAGGATGCAAGGCATATCATTACCTGGCATATTTATCCGGAAGCTGGCGCTGTTCTTGATTTTGCTGTTCTTGAATCGGGACAGCCCCCGGTCATTATGCCTGGTGACGATCTTTTGGAAGCTGTTTTAAAAGATGACAGAGATAACATACAGGCCCGTTTTAAACTCTATTTAGAGAAACTGACCACTCCTGTTCTTCCTCCACCGTCTTATCTTTACAGTATGTGCAATTATTTAATCATTACATTGCAAAGCCAGTTGTCCCGGTATCTTGACGGACCGCCGAAAAGCTATACCGGCAATTCCTTTGCAGCATTGCAGAGTTTAAATTCTTTGGAGGATATTGAGATCTTTATGGTAAAGGTCCCTTTCCGGATTTGCAGAGGAGCTGACGGTAAGCCAGGCTGCAAAGAACGATCCATTAATTCAGAAAGCCCTTGATTACATTAATAAAAATCTCTTAAAAAATCCCAGAACCGAAGATGTATGCAATTATCTGGGACTGAGCAAAAGCTATTTCAGCACTTATTTTAAAAATAAAACACAGCTGAACTTTCGGGATTATACCCTGGATTTAAAGATCAACTATGCTCAGGAACAGTTGAAATTTCAGGAACATACATCAGGAGAAGTCTCCCTGCTCCTTGGCTATGAAGATTACCGCTCCTTCAGCCGTGCCTTTAAGGCAAGAACCGGGCTTACACCTTCGGAATATCAAAAACAGTTTGCTGCCGGAGAAAGGAGCAGTTAATGATTAAGTGGTTTGCCAATTTAAAATTCCGTTACCAGTTAGTGACCGGAATGATTTTCATTACATCGGCTGCTCTTTTTCTCATTGGGCAGGTGTCTTATTTCTATTTTTATGAACGAAACACCAATGAAGTATTAAGAAGAGCCAGAAGCTCCGTAGAGATGGCCGGAGATTCCCTTTCCTACCAGTTTAATTCTCTCTCGGCTGCTACCAATCATCTTCTGGTAAAGGAGCCCTTTCCTAAGATGATCGCCGCTATCAACAACTACAATTTTACCGGTTATGCCAGATATTTCACGACTGCTACTGCTGTTACGGATTCATTCCTGCAAAATCATGATCTTGTAACCAATGTGCTGGTATGCGGTGATGATCAAATTATGTTCAGCCCCACCTCTCTGGGCATCAGCAATCATTTTGACCAACTTCTCCCGGAGAATATCTGGCAATATCCGCGCATTACCGTACTACCCACCCGTTTCAGCAATATGTTCGGCAAAAAAGGGGTGATTCCGGTTTCCTATCCGGTCTCCAGTATTCTGTCGTCCAAGCATCTGGCTTATCAGGATATACCCAACTGCAGAAAAGTCCGGTTCATTCTTCTGGTTGACACGGAGCAGATCCGGGATTATTTTAACCGGATGTCCAACCGCTACACTTACTGTATGTATCTGGCAGATGAGAACGGACAGCCTTTGGATATTACGGAAAAAGAGTATCCGGATGCATTTCTTCCCCAAATCTGTAAGTGGGTCGCAGATGGTTCACCCGGACAGGAAGGGACGGTTCAGGCGGATAATGAAGATCTGTTTCTGACCATGGATAAGATCAAATTCTGTAATTTAAATGTGGTTCACATGACAAAAAAATCGGCTCTCACCGGTGATATTAAGGAGATTCGTTCCTTCTTTATTCTGGTATGGATTGCCTGTTTTCTTGCGGCTGTTTTACTCAGCCTGGCTCTGTCCGGCCTTCTTACCAGAAATTTACGGGTGCTGGGAACAATTATTCGAAGCATTAACGACAAAACCTATACCAAACGGAAGGAATTTAATCATACAGACGAAATCAGCCTTCTGGGCGTCCAGTTAAACCAGATGTACGATACCATACAGCTGCAGCTTTTGCAGATTAAGGACGAGGAGCAAAAAAAGGCGATGGCGGAAATACAGATGATGTCGGAACAGATTAATCCTCATTTTCTTTACAATACTCTGGAATGTATTCATTTCCAGATATTAAATGGCCATTCAAAAACTGCAGAAGGAATGCTTGAAAGTCTGGGAAAATACTTACGGACTACTCTGAGTTTTGGAAAGACAATGATTTCAGTGGAAAAAGAAGTGGAACACGTCACTTCCTATATGGAAATCATGAACCGTCATTCTTCAAGCGGGATCCAGATGGAAACACAAATTGATCCTTTATTAAAAGACTGCCAAATTATGAAAATACTGCTGCAGCCCCTGGCAGAAAACTGCATACGCCATGGTTTCGACGGTTTCATAAGCGGCCTTGAACCGGTTCCTCCCCGGATTGATATCCTGATATCATCAGCTGATGACAACAAAATCAGGATTGAAGTAACGGACAATGGCAAGGGAATTGATATTGAAGTGGCAAATGCCTGCATTACAGAAAATTCTTCAGAGTCTCAGAAGCATTTTGGATTATCCAATATACAAAAGAGACTGAAAGCATGTTATGGGGATTCTTTTCACATCACATTTCAAAGTATTCCTTATTTAAAAAACAGCGTTATTATTGAACTTCCCAGGGATATTTAAAAACCGGATCAGTGTGGTTTTTCCATGCTGATCCGGTTTTTTCACCAATCTGCCATGTATCTTCCAGTTTTATTGTATTATATTACTATATCATTTATTTAAAATACTATATGTTTTATAACATTGTAAAAATATATTTATGCATATATATCTTTATAACAGTTGACAACATTAATTATTACTTTTATAATTTATTTTAACAATACTTCTAATTAAACATCAAGTTACTTCAAGGAGTGCCATTATGCCTAAACAAAAAAAAGTTTTAACTGACCGGGAAATGGATATTTTAAATATACTTTGGTCGTCAGAAAGCCCTTTAATTGCATCTGAAATTGCGAACAGTGACCCTTCCTTAACTATTAATACGATTCAGGTTGTATTAAGGAATCTGTTAAAAAAGAAACTGATTGAAGTAGCTGATATTGTGTATAGCGGTACTGTTCTATGCCGCAGTTACCGTCCAACAGCAGAATCTAAAGATTTTACACTGCAGAAATTCATTACAGAATTTAAAAATATGAAGAGCATCACTACACCAAGACTGGTTGCATCACTTTTAGAACATGAAAAGAATGAGGAGGCAGTTATTGCTGAACTTGAGAAATTATTAGAAGAAAGAAGACGTAATCTTAACAGGGAGGAGTAATATGGAATTCTCTATCCTTTCTCTTTTGACAATGACATTTTTCAGCAGTATACTCATTGTCATAATTTATTTTGTCCTGAGAGATAATCGTATGATAGAACGGATTGGAATGGCTGCGCTGGCTATGTGCATTGGTGCAACCATATTAAGATTATTTATCCCATTTGAACTGACCACATCAAGAAACATGCCAATAGGAAAACTTCTTCCTGCATTGATACGTTTCCTTGAAATTAAGATCATTCAATCAGGCGGGATCACCATCAGTCTGTTAGATGCCCTTTATATAATTTGGGTGTCCGGTATCATCATACAGCTGGTAAAAACATTTTATATATACACCCGTTTCGCAAAGACTATCACAAATAGCTGTTCCGTTATAGATGACGAAGTAAAAGAAGCTTTCTATCAATTAAATAGTGATTATAACAAACCTTTTTCAATACAGATTATACAAACTGATTTAATATCTACGCCAATGGTTTTCGGATTTTTCCGCCCCCGGATTATCCTGCCTGAGATTAAGCTTACAACCGAAGAATGGTACTGCATTTTAAAGCATGAATTATCCCATTATATTTGTGGTGATTTATGGGTGAAGTTCCTGGTGGAATTTTTATGCGCCATCTATTGGTGGAACCCTTTCGTCTATTTATTTAGCAATCAGATATCCAAAGCACAGGAAATACATATTGATCTTTACGTGACTAAATCCATGAATGAGAAAGACCGAATAAAATATCTGGAATGTCTGATAAAAATTGCTAAGATTCCCGTCAGCAGGAAACTGAATAAGTGGATTTTGTCTTTCAACGGTGAAAGCAGGAATATTTTGTCCCAGCGTTTTAACATTATTTTAAATCGCCCCAATTCATCAGACGAAACAAAGGGGGGAATATTTTTAACCTTATTATTACCGGTTTTACTCCTGCTAGCCTTGTCTTTTAGCATCGTTTTTGAACCATATTCAATCAAACCACAGGATGCGGCTGATACGGTTGAATTGACTAATCAGAATAGTTACTTAATACAAAATCCGGAAAGTGGCTACGATGTTTATTTAAATGGCCAGTTTTATGGACATATAGATGAAATCAAAGACTCATTTTCTGATTTACAAATTTATAAAAACATTACGGAGGTGTCCAACAATGAAAAAAACAGGTAAAAAATTATTAGCTGCTATTGTAGTGAGTTTAAACCTTGCAGCACTTGGTTCAGAGGTTGTATATGCAGAACCTTCTACCCAGCAGCCTGCTGTTCCACCAGTATTAAGTACATATGATACCCAGTCTTACAGTCCATTATCAGACATCATTGGCTGGAGATACAAATCAGTAGATGGTCATGTATACCGGCGTCAATACAATTATTCCAAGGAAAAATGGATCGGTGATTGGGAAGCCTGCTAGTACTCAAAAGCATCAAGAAATAGTCTTGATGCTTTTTCCTTTTATAAAAACCATATCTGATCAGCTAAGATCCGATTCGTTCTTTTCATTAAGCAATTTCTTTCTCTCTGCCAATAACAGTTCCAGTTCTTCTATTACTTTCTCCTCATTTTTTTCATGTTTCAGTAAAGTGGCAACTAAATTAGGTATGGAAACCTTATCATTTTCCTGAAATTGCCCAATAAACCGCTGCACTGCCATCTCTTTTTTAGATAACGCCGGCTTATAACTGCGGGTTAAGACTGTACCGCTATAAACGATATCATCCACTTCAATGTATTTTTTATCCAACAGTTTTCTAATAACGGACTGTACCGTGTTTATATTCAATGATTCGTCCATTTTAGTAATCTCTGAAGCAACCAATGGTCTGCTGCTTTCCCAAAGTATTGTCATTACATCCAATTCTCTCTTTGTTAATGATAGCTCCGTCTTTCCACTGGGCATTTTAATTCATTACCTCCTGTTTAAAAATCCAATTATATATTTTAAAGATATACTTTTTTTTTTACTTTGTCAATATTACTGCTCTTTTACTTACTTTGTCACTTGACAAATAATGTATTTTTATGTTTTAATTATATTGTAAAATAAATAATTAATCAATATTTATTTTACATTAAGGCAAAGAAGGGGGGGATTCCTTTGTTTGTTTAAAGTTTTACACACAGATACCAATCGTATAACACAAATTATTTGGAGGGTGAACAATGAAAACAGCTAAAAAAGGTAAAATACTGGTGGCATTGACATGTGCATTCCTGATGACAGCATCAGGAACTGCATTAGCAGCAAATCATAGCTTTACGTTCAAGTTTACTGATTTAACTAACAAGACTACATCCAGCTATGCAAAGAGTGATAATTCTCAATCCTGGTATCTCTCATTGGATAATAGCGGATCAAACAACATGTCTTCTGCCAATATTTTTGGCTGCAAAATGAATCGTACAAGCAATAACAACGTAGATATATACCATACGTTTTCTAATTACGTAAGTGGTTATGGAATTAGTTACCAAAGTAAGGTATATAAAAATGATAACATGTACATGGGAGCAAAGAAAGATAGTGCCAGTACAAGTACTAAGGCATTAACAATTTCCGGTAGATTTGCGCCGTAATACATACGAAATAGAATATCTGCAGGGAGAACCAGTGCTTTCAATATTTCAAGAAGCCGCCTATTATTGGGTGGCTTCTTGGCAGTGACTGATTATGTTAAGATAAGAGAGGTTAATTATGAAGAAAAAACTAAATACAATAGCAATGTTGTCGCTATTATTACTTGTAACAGGTTGTTCACCACAAACAAAACAGGCTGGTGAAAGCAATCAGCCAGCCGTTACCGTAACTGAGGATATCCAGAGCAATAACACCGGTGGTGTAAAACATATCAGCAAAAAATTATCTGATAATTTTTTTATAGATGCAGATGTTGAAGAGCCTGCAGCCAAAGAATATGCGGTTTATTCTATGAAAAATAAAATATTTGATAAAACCGCCTTAGACCTGTTTTTATTAAAAGATGATACCGACCGCACATTTACGGAGAATCCAAACAGGCCTCAGACGTTAATTGTGGATACCGGAAAAGGCAGCAGCCTTCTGATGGGGGACGGCAGTGTTAATTATCTTAAAAATGATATACGGGATTCAGAAATCGAATCAATAATCGAGAGTTATCTCCTATCCGGTAAGGTTAGCGAAGATACGAAAGAATTGGATTTT
The DNA here is from genome assembly GCF_048627165.1 of Lacrimispora struthionigena. Classification (NCBI taxonomy): domain Bacteria; kingdom Bacillati; phylum Bacillota; class Clostridia; order Lachnospirales; family Lachnospiraceae; genus Lacrimispora; species Lacrimispora struthionigena. The sequence goes on along the minus strand of NZ_JBMBWP010000001.1, from coordinate 1,124,549 downwards.
CAAAGCAAAGACGATGCAATTGCACTTGGCATAAATAAAATCAGAGAGGTAGTGGATTGTCAGGCTGAGGCGGTAAGAGCTGTTGCAATCAGCCATGAACGCTTAGAGCAGCTCCAGGATAGTTTATCTAAGAACGATATCTATCAGGCAGAGTTAAAGAACGGATCCTCAAATAAAATAGATGGATTATCCGCTGCAGATGATTTGTACTACATTCAATATGCAATAAAGGTGGACGATTTATATCTGTATAATGCTATTCTGGAACCAGGTATATCCATGAATATTGATGCATTCTGGGACAATAAAGTTAATGTAACAATTATGGTAGACCGTGATGGAATCCGCTATTTTACTTTCAATAACGTTTTTGACAGTTTTGATAAAATCAAGGAGAAAAAAGCAATAATAACCGCCGAAGAAGCATTACAAAAGGTGGAGGAAAAATATAATAATATTATTCTGACGGACAAAACTACTATATCAAGAATATGGCTGGAGTATATTCCCGTACCAGTCAGCTGGAAAGATCCGTCTGACATTGAACTGAGACCATATTGGTGCATTCAGCTGGACATTACAGATAAAGACGGACTGACAAGCAATGCAGAAAGAATAAACGCAGTAACAGGGGGAAATCTTGCCAATGGAGAATAAGCATAAATTATTCAGCATGGTTAGCCGGGGAATTGCAACTGCAATGAAAGAAGGGTTTTTACCGGCTGCAGCAGGCGTTGTTTTATGCATTTTTCTGGATACCTGGAATCAGCTCCCATTTCTCTGGAATGGTCATGCTGATGTAAATTATTATTGGTTTAATTCCTTTTCATTTGGTGGGTTTTATAGCGTATATATCATTCCCATGCTGTCCTGCATTCCTTATGCAGCCAGTTTTTGTGAGGAATACCGTTCTAATATGATAACCGTTCTGGTGTCGAAAATAAATATTAAGACGTACTGCATCTCAAAAGTCATTACAACAGCAGTATCCGGCGGGTTATCATTAGCAGCCGGAGGGATTTTTTTTATATTTCTTGCGTCAAGGTTCACAGACCTGATAAACGAACGGACGCTGATAGAATCACAGGGGTTGCCATATTATGCCCTAATGAAGAGCGGAAATGGTATCACATTCTTTATAGCCGCTGTCTTTCTTCTATTCCTTTCCGGAGTATTATGGTCAAGCATTGCACTATTGGTATCCTCATATGTTTGTAACCGCTATATGATTTTTGTAACTCCCTTTATTTCATCATTTTTTTTGACGAGACTAAATGTAATTTTAAATGTACCTGATATTTTTCGTTTAGATCTGCTGCTTCACGCAAGAAGCAGCTTTGGAACAGATATGGAGACAATTTTTATAACAACTCTTATGGTCCTTGTCCTTGTTATTGCTTCTGGATTTTTATTCTGCAAAAGAGCAAAGAGGTTGATTAAAAATGAACAATTTATTTAAAGGAATTCGAATATTTGGGATTCAGCTAAAACGGGAAGGGCTTCAACTGAGAGTTCTGAGTTTATTTATTATTATTGGAATATTTATTTACTCTTACCTGGAGCCTGTAACAGTTTTTTCTAATGCAGTAAATATCAGTATTGCACCCTGGGCATTTTCTCATTTAACCAATGATTATATATGCCAGATTGTATTCATGAGTGGTGCTGTATATTTATTTTGTACAGCACCTTTTCAAGGTGAAAATTATTTCTATACCATATATCGTTCCGGCAGGATGTGGTGGCAGCTGGGTAATGTTTTTTATATTATTTTTATGTCATTTGCTTATGTTGGGTTTATTCTGGTTACAAGTATGGCAAGCCTGCTTCCACACATCTGTTTTTCCAATGACTGGGGGAAGATATGGGGCACTCTGGCACAGACAAATGCAGCTGCCCAGTTTCAGATACCGTTTATCGTTGACAGTTATATTATTGGTGTCTTTTCTCCGGCAGAAGCAACCACCATAAGTTTTCTTCTGGAATTTGCCTGTGTGATATGGCTTGGGTTAATTATTTATATTTTCAATTTCATTTCTCATAAACCTGTCGGTGTAATAATAGGAGCATTTTTTGTTCTTTTGGATGTAGTAATATCGAATTCGTTTTCAGCTGAAACCTTTTTGATCTCTCCTGTAACACTGACTCAATTAAAAGCTTTATCCGGAATTAACGTCCAATACGGTCTCACACTTCGTTATGCTGCATTGTTTTTTGGAATAACGCTGATTTGTCTGATTGGTATCTGCCTGACGCTTGGAACAGGAAAACAAAAGGTTGGGAGGAAGGGTAAAATTAATGGATAGATTCATACAAGTTATTGATGTGTGTAAGACACTGGAAGGTCAGGAAATATTAAAAAATATTAATCTGGAATTTGATTCTTCCAAAATACATGGTATTATTGGCAGAAATGGTTCCGGAAAAACTGTATTGATAAAATGCATCTGCGGATTTATGCCAGTATCTTCAGGATCCATATTAGTGGATGAAAAGAGGATCGGTTACGATACTGAGTTCATTGAAAATACTGGATTCATAATTGAAAATCCAGGCTTTCTAAACAGATATTCCGGATTAAAGAACTTAAAATATCTGGCTTCCATACGCAAGATCGCAGATGTTGACCGGCTGCGTGAATGCATGAAAATGGTTGGACTGGATCCGGATTCTAAAAAAACAGTTGGAAAATACTCACTGGGAATGCGTCAACGACTTGGCATCGCTCAGGCGTTAATGGAATATCCGGATATTATTATACTGGACGAACCAATGAACGGGCTGGATAATTCCGGAGTCATGGAAATACGGAAAATTCTTCTTCAGTTAAAGGCTGAAGGCAAACTTATCATTATAATCAGCCATAATCGGGAGGATATTAATTCATTATGTGATAAGGTCTATGAGATGGATAAAGGGGAAATAAAGCAGGTTTAAGTGCTTAAAAAGACCGGTACCCCAAGGTACCGGTCTTTTTGTATTTATAACATTTAAATTTAAGTTGATCTGGTTAAATCTCTCACAGAGCGGTTCTTATAACCAAGCACCGAAGATAAGGCCCCCAGGAGACCAGTGCACAGAAACATAACTGCCATTCCACTTCCAGTTCCTTTTCCAACTATACTTTGTAAGAAAACTGCTGCGGTGTAATCAGAAGCCATAAATGGCTCAAATACATAATCCGCCAGATATCCTCCAAGCAGCAGGCCGATGGGTACTGTGGAATACTGAATTCCATTGCGGATTGCAAAAATTCTACCCTGAATGTTCTCTGGAACAGTCCGGTACAGCAGTGCATTTTGTCCCGCCATAATAAATGGTATAGGTAAGCTAGCAAAGATTCCGGCTGCAGACCACGCAAAAACATTCCGCCCTGCTCCCATAGTTAAATCTCCAAGTAAAAATGAAATACCTGCTGAAAGATAAATCATTTTACGGGGGCTTTTTGTCTTTTTGCCGGAAGCAACCATAATACCGCCAATAATCCCTCCTGCTCCCATCATACTGTTTACCAGTCCAAAGACTCCTGCATTTCCTCCACTTCTTGCCAGAATCATAGGATTAAGGATGTTCTCATAGGTCAGTCTGGAGAAAAAGTTAATCAATGCAAGGCTGAGCATCAGATACAAAATACCTGGCTCCTTCTTTAAAAATTCTATATGCTCCCGATTTTTCCGTCCTGCATGCGTACGATGAGTTTTTGATGTTCCGGTATTCTCCCTTGGGTTAACCAAAAAAAGTGTAATCATACAGAAGGTAAAGGTCAGCAGATCAATGGCAAGCACCAGCCGGATCCCAAAAAAGCCTACAAGTGTACCGGAAAGAACTGGTGCGGTAACCATGATTAAATTGGAAGAAAATGAATTCAGACCGCTTGCCTTTTCATAATTTCCATCTGTAATCAACTGCCCGGTTACAACTGCTGCAGCCGGTGACTGAAATGCATTCATAAACCCGATTACTGCATTTACAACATAAATCTGCATCAGTGCCAGACTTCCCCGAAACAAACTAAAAAGTATGCTGATTGTACAAACAGCCGCTATGGTATCGGAAATAATTAAAATTTTCTTTTTCGATGCCCGGTCAATGAGTGTCCCTCCAAACATACTGACTATTATGTAAGGCAGATAATTGCAAAAAGACATAAACGACACTGCCATTGCTGAATTGGTCTGTTGATAAGACCAGAAGGTCAAAGCCAAAGATGTCATAGAACTGCCCAGTTGAGATACTGCCTGCCCCAGCCAAAATATCTTATAATCTGTATTTAATTTCGATTTCATTGTATTCTCTCCTTATAAGTAAATTCCCTATAAGTACAAAATCCAATGAGGACGAGATAATAATTATATGTTACTACTCTGTACAAGCCTCGTCCGTTCATCAGACCTTGTACAGAGAAAAGTGCTCAAATCAATTGATTGATTTCCCATCATTCTTAGTTTCTCACTTTCCTGTTTCCATTGATTGGTACAGCGTCTATTGTAACATATCGTTTCCTGACTGTGAAGCGTAAAGTATGTTGCATATTATTATACCTCCGCCCTCTAAAAAAGAGAGCGGAGGCTTTCATTAAAAGCAAATGAAATTAAATTACTCTTACAAGGGTCATATAGGTGCTTGCACCGCCAAGAAGCGTTGCTGCTCCCAGCAGACCAAATAATTGCAGTGAAAGCGTATCTCCTACAGTCAGTGGAACAATAAATGTTGATTCCAGGTTACTGGCTGCAACCGTTGGTGTAATAATAGAAGCTGCAATTGGTGCACCATTCTGCGTGATCTGTGAGGATACCAGTAATGCTGCCGTTGTTGCAACAGCATAACTTATCAGATATTCCCCTGTGGCTGGTACCGTAAATACAGCATTGGTACCATCAACAGTAAACGTATTTAAATTTTGGTTATCCGGAAGCGGTATATTGGTGCCGCCTAATACAACAGCTATTACTGTTGAAGTTGTATTAGCTGCCGACATACTGTCGCTTGTTACAGAAGCTCCAGTTGGGCCGGTTGGGCCGGTGGCTCCTGCAAGACCAGCAACTCCGGTTGGACCGGTGGGGCCGGTGTCGCCGGTTGGGCCGGTATCGCCGGTGGGGCCGGTTGGGCCGGTATCCCCCGTCGGACCCGTTGGACCGGTTAGGCCTGCTGCTCCTGTCGGACCCGTTGGACCGGTATCTCCCGTCGGACCCGTTCGGACCGGTATCTCCCGTCGGACCCGTTGGACCGGTATCTCCCGTCGGACCCGTTGGACCGGTATCTCCCGTCGGACCCGTTGGACCGGTATCTCCCGTTGGACCCGTTAGGCCGGTGGCTCCTGTTGGACCCGTTAGGCCGGTGGCTCCTGTTGGACCCGTCGGGCCAGTATCTCCCGTCGGACCCGTTCGGACCGGTATCCCCCGTCGGACCCGTTGGACCGGTATCTCCCGTCGGACCCGTTGGACCGGTATCTCCCGTCGGACCCGTTCGGACCGGTATCCCCCGTCGGACCCGTTGGGCCTGCTGCTCCTGTGGGGCCAGTATCTCCGGTCGGGCCGGTGGCTCCCGTTGGACCGGTTAGGCCTGCTGCTCCTGTCGGACCCGTTGGACCGGTATCCCCCGTCGGACCCGTTGGGCCAGTTGGACCAATATCATCTTGAACTACAACCAACGTTCCCTTTAATGGAACTATTAGAGAAAAGAATACAGTCGCTGTACTGATATTTACAAGAGATACCGTAACTGGAGCTACAGTTACATCAACAATTCCGATCCCATAAACCTCTCCTGTATTGATCGGTGAATTACCTTCCAGAAAATCTCCCTGTGAGGACGATAATGCAAAGGATGTCCCATTTGACGTTTGAGAAGATTGTGTTGCCAGCCACCAGTCGAGCACGTATCTGCCAGCCTCATTGAATGTAATTACCCCTGTAGCTGGATTGTAAGATATGGTTCCGGATGAATAGACTATAGTGTCAAAAAGGACATTGGCACCTGCAGCTACTGTTGTAGCTACATTCAGTTCTATTTGCAAAGCATTATTAGCCATAAAAAATCCTCCCATTTCTATATTGCAAGGCGTATCAGTCTGATTACGCCTATTAGTAATATATGTTGTTATAAGAATTTTCGATACTGAATTTTTCTTAGCTTATAGCCTTTTTATAAGTGCTTAGATCCATATTTTTTTCCGTATACCGACCTATTTAAATGTTATTTTACTCTACTTTTTCTTGTAAAAGGTTTGTCTTTTTGTCATTTATTATTTTACTGATTGTATTATTCCTGCTCAATATCAGAGTGTCCTCAACAATGAACCCTAAGTCCGGTAGCTAATCATTTTAAATAAAATTAAACATAAAATAAGATTGACAAAGTAGAAGTCTACCCATATAATAATAGATAGAAATCAACTTATTTGAAAGGAGTAAATAAAATGAACATAAATCGTCTACCGCCTCACGATTTTTATATTAAGAACATTGCTCATGTGTTGCGCTATAAAAATGATCAAAGATTGGCGGCATACGATATTACCGAACCGCAAGTGCGCCTTTTGGGTCACATAGACGGAGCACACAAATCTAACCAGGAAATCAACCGCAGATATTTAAGCATGGCCATGCAAATATCAGGTCCGTCCGTGACAAGTTTACTCAACAGTCTGGAAAGAAATGGATTTATAATACGCCGCTCGGGTAATGAAGATGGCAGGACGATATCCATTGAACTTACTGAGAAATCCCAAAAACTTCTTAGTGAAATGTCTGGTATTCTTAGCGAAATAACAAACGAAATGTTAACTGGATTTTCCGAGGAAGAAAAAACTATTTATTTAAATTTTTTAAAACGGACTTTTGAAAATTTAGGAGTAGAATCACATATATAAACCTTGTTTTATTTTCGAAAATAGGTAGAACTTTACTTAATTACACTAACCTATTTACAGATAGTAAATAAAAGCGATCGGCAAATAGGTAGAAATCAACTTATATATAACGGAGGTATTCCACATGGAAAACAAAGACGCAATGTACTATCTTGAAAAAGCACCTGTACCAAAAGCTATCGCACATATGGCTATTCCCATGATTTTAGGTATGGTTGTCAATATGATTTACAATATTACAGATGCTTATTTTATTGGAAGGTTGAACAACACATCCATGTTAGCGTCAATTACGCTTGCTCTGCCGTTTACAACTATTCTCATGGCACTGGGAGAACTATTTGGTACAGGTGGCAGCACATATATTTCAAGATTATTAGGAGAGAGAAAATCAGATTTTGTAAAAATAGTTTCGTCTGTAACCTTGTATCTGTCATTAATTTCAGGGTTTTTATTTATGCTGCTTTGTATTCCATTCTTATCTCCCATATTAAAACTGCTGGGGGCCACGGGAGAAACACTGCTGCATACACGTTCTTATATTATTGTATATACACTCGGAAGTCCGTTTGTAGTTGCTAATTTTACACTCGCCCAAATGGTTAGGGGCGAAGGTGCGTCCACCGAATCGATGATCGGAATGATCATCAGCGTTGTTACAAATATCATACTTGACCCGATATTTATTTTTTTCTTTCACATGGATGTTATGGGGGCTTCGGTTGCCACTGTTATTGGTAATATCTGCGCCGTTGTCTACTATATGTACTATCTGGAGATGAAAAGTACAGCTCAAAGCGTTCGTTTAAAATATTTTAAACCAAATCCAACTATCCTTTTTAATATCTTTAAGATTGGTATATCTGCGCTGCTACTGTCTGGATTTTTAATTGTTTCAAGCCTGATGTTTAATAACTATGCAGTCTTATATGGTGATCAGGTGGTTGCGGCATTTGGAGTAGCAAATCGTGTATGTCAGATATCAGATTTTATCGGCATGGGTTTATATATGGGTGTTGTTCCGCTGATTGCATTTTCTTATGCCTCAAACAATATTGAACGACTAAATAAAGTTTTAAAAACAACAGCATTTTATCTTGTTACAATTATTTCTGTGATTGCCGCTGTTTTGTTTGTGTTCCGGACACAGGTCCTTGAACTTTTTAGTTCCGATGAATCCGTTATAAAGGTCGGTGTCATTATTCTTACTGCATTATTGTTTTCCACCTTATTTGCAGGTATATCGGGACTTCTAACAAGCATGTTTCAAGCTTTCGGGAAAAGCATTCAATCCACCATAATGTCTGTATCCAGAGGTATTGCACTGATTCCCATTATTATTATTGGAAATAGTTTATTTCAGTTAAACGGTGTAATATGGTCTATGACTGCTTCTGAATTATGTGCCTGTTTCATTGGACTTCTCCTGTGGTTTGGCTGTAAAAAAGAAATTATGGACGTTAACCCGGAAGAATGTGTGGTTAAGTAAGCTTATCATTATAAAAGGAGTATATTAATTTATTTTGATTTAAAAAAATGGATTCCTGTATCTTTATTTAATATGACCGGTATCCGAAGATACCGGCCATAGTTTATCAGCTTAACAGAATTACATCAAATTGTGCGCCTACACCCGTAGAGGCATCCGTAGTGAAAGGAGTTGCCCCCGAGTTGTTCCTCAGTGTAAGACTATCCCCCGCAGCAAGCGTAAGCATAACATCGCCGCTTGTTTCGCCCGTTGCTGTGAGCAAATTCACGTTTGTTGATGCATCCACAACTCCATTTACGGCAATTGCAATGGCTGCGCCTACACCGGCAGTAATATTGACACCGTAGTATATCTGGTAAGTTCCGTCGAGAGGAACTACTACCGGAGCGGTTCCAGCAGTATGAGTAACTCCGCTAAGAGGACCATTGTTGCTAAGTGTTACATCCGTGCCTGCGGCAACCACTTGACCACCAACCGTCGTATCATATGCATAACCGAAAGTAGTCACTCCTACGGAAGGACCGGTATCTCCTGTCGGACCGGTTGGACCAGTATCTCCTGTTGGACCGGTTGGACCAGTATCTCCTGTTGGACCGGTTGGACCAGTATCTCCTGTCGGGCCGGTTGGACCGGTATCTCCTGTCGGGCCGGTTGGACCGGTATCTCCTGTCGGGCCGGTTGGACCGGTATCTCCTGTCGGGCCGGTTGGACCAGTATCTCCTGTTGGACCGGTTGGACCAGTATCTCCTGTCGGGCCGGTTGGACCGGTATCTCCTGTCGGGCCGGTTGGACCGGTATCTCCTGTTGGACCGGTATCTCCCGTTGGGCCGGTATCTCCCGTTGGGCCTGTTGGGCCGGTATCTCCCGTTGGGCCTGTTGGGCCGGTATCTCCCGTTGGACCGGTATCTCCCGTTGGACCGGTATCTCCCGTTGGACCTGTGGCTCCTGTAGGACCGGTATCTCCTGTCGGGCCGGTATCTCCCGTTGGGCCGGTATCTCCCGTTGGGCCGGTATCTCCCGTTGGGCCGGTATCTCCGGTTGGACCGGTATCTCCCGTTGGACCGGTATCTCCAGTTGGACCAGTATCTCCAGTTGGACCAGTATCTCCGGTTGGGCCGGTGTCACCTGTTGGGCCGGTATCTCCCGTTGGACCGGTATCTCCCGTTGGGCCAGTGGATCCAGTTGGACCGGTATCTCCCGTTGGACCGGTATCCCCGGTTGGGCCGGTGTCACCTGTTGGGCCGGTATCTCCGGTTGGACCTGTATCTCCCGTTGGTCCGGTGGCTCCGGTTGGACCGGTATCTCCCGTTGGACCGGTATCCCCGGTTGGGCCAGTGTCACCTGTCGGGCCGGTATCTCCGGTTGGGCCGGTGGCTCCAGTTGGACCGGTATCTCCCGTTGGACCTGTATCTCCGGTCGGGCCGGTATCTCCCGTAGGACCTGTATCTCCGGTCGGGCCGGTATCTCCGGTTACACCGGTGGCTCCCGTTGGACCGGTATCTCCCGTTGGACCTGTATCTCCGGTCGGGCCGGTATCTCCCGTAGGACCTGTATCTCCGGTCGGGCCGGTATCTCCCGTTGGACCGGTGGCTCCGGTTGGACCGGTACCTCCCGTTGGACCTGTATCTCCGGTCGGGCCGGTATCTCCTGTCGGACCTGTCGCTCCGGTCGGGCCGGTATCTCCTGTCGGACCTGTCGCTCCTGTCGGGCCTGTATCTCCTGTCGGACCTGTCGCTCCGGTCGGGCCGGTATCTCCCGTTGGGCCGGTTGCTCCCGTTGGGCCGGTTGCCCCAGTTGGGCCGGTATCTCCGGTCGGGCCGGTTCCGCTTAAATCATCCTGAACCACTACCAGGGTACCTTTTAACGGAACTATCTGTGAAAAGAATACGGTAGCATTGCTGATGTTCACGAGAGAAACCGTAACAGGGGCAACGGCTACTTCAATAATACTAACACCTACTACCTCCCCTGTTTTTATAGGAGAAGCTCCTTCTAAAACATCTCCCTGAGAAGAGGTTAAGGCAAAGGCTGTCCCATTTGTTGATTGGGATGATTGTGTTGCCAACCACCAATCAAACACATATCTTCCAGCTTCAAGGAACGTAATGACTCCCGTAGCCGGATTGTAAGTGATATTGCCAGATAAATAAACAATTGTATCAAAAAGTACATTTGCACCGGAAGCTACGCTTAGCGCTGCATTTAATTCTATCTGAAGAGCATTGTTAGCCATATAGAATCCTCCAATCGTATCAATAAGGCGTCCTATTGAAATACGCCTATTAATAATGTATGTAGCTTAAATGAATTTCGATACTATCTGCATTGATACTCCAAAAACAGAAACAGTAGGAAAGTCTTATCCAAAACAGAGGGCATTCCTACTGCATTTTATATTATGTATATCAATCAATAGATTCCGATCGAATTATAGAATAAAATTATTTTTTGTCTTGTGACGCATTCATTTTAAAATTGTATTTATTATATGTTTTTTATCTAAAAAACTGTTTTTGTAAAATCTTTCTATATATAAGCACAATAATCTTTTTAAGAAACCAGGAAAAAGAAACCCATTTCATAGATGTAATCCTAAGAGTCTCCTGAAGGCGTTATACCACCCTGGTAGTAGCAGATGCCATATATTTACGCTTCCGACTTTGTGACCATTGCGTATATACTTAGGAGCAAGGTAATCAATATGACTGTCACGTCACACTCCTCCGGGGTTGTCCCAGTCTATGCAAGTGCAATTACTGCAAAGGAGATTAGTATCAGGGCAAGCCCTAAAAGTCGTTGTTTTGTCGTTTTAATGAGCTTGAATGTAATCGTCTCTGCCACACTCCTCCATAATACGAAATGCATGACTATGGTACGATATCAGAGGACAATATAACAATCAAAAACAGGAGGTAAGTCCTATCCGAAACGGATAGCTTTCCTCCTGCCTCTTTATTCTTTATTATAACAAAATCTTTTCCGGTCGATTATAAAGAAAATGGATTTTCAGTCTTGTAAAGCATTCCCTTAGGCTGGTTAAATCCAATCTCTTCCACACCAAGGTATTTAAATATTTCAAATAAAGCTTTACCATAATGTCCAAATGCAACCGCTCCATGATGTGGGAAATTCTTCTCGATCAGCACATGGCGGTAGAACCTTCCCATCTCTGGAATCGCAAAGATTCCAATGGAACCGAAGGAACGGGTTGCTACAGGAAGTACTTCACCCTGGGCAACATAAGCACGAAGAATATTATCTGCAGTGCTCTGTAAACGGAAGAATGTGATGTCTCCTGGAAGAATATCTCCCTCCAATGTTCCCTGAGTCACCTCTTCCGGAAGGGCTCTTGCCATAATCATCTGATATTTCATGGAACATGAGGAAAGCTTTCTGGAGCAGGTATTTCCGCAGTGGAATCCCATAAAAGTATCCTGGTGTGTATAATTGTGCTTTCCTTTGATATCGCCTTCATACATATCATCCGGAACCGTATTGTTAATATCAAGAAGGGTTACAGCATCTAAGCTCACACAGGTACCGATAAACTCACTGAGTGCTCCGTAGATATCAACTTCACAGGATACAGGAATACCCATTCCGGTTAAGCGGCTGTTTACATAGCAGGGAACAAAGCCAAACTGAGTCTGGAATGCAGGCCAGCATTTTCCGGCAATGGCAACATACTTACGATATCCTCTGTGCTGCTCTACCCAGTCTAATAAAGTCAGCTCATACTGAGCAAGTTTTGGAAGAATGTCCGGTTTTTTATTTCCTTCTCCTAATTCTGCTTCCATATCTTTTACTACATCAGGAATTCTGGGATCTCCTGCATGCTTATTAAACGCTTCAAATAAATCAAGTTCTGAGTTTTCCTCAATCTCAACGCCCAGATTATAAAGCTGTTTAATTGGAGCATTGCAAGCCAGGAAGTTTAATGGGCGCGGTCCAAAGCTGATGATCTTTAAGCTGGAAAGACCTACTAAGGATCTGGCGATTGGAAGGAATTCCTCTATCATATCTGCACATTCTGCGGCTGTTCCAACTGGATATTCGGGGATATATGCTTTAATGTTTCTCAGCTTTAAATTATAGCTTGCGTTTAACATTCCGCAGTAAGCATCTCCTCTGCCCTGGGTTAAACTGTCTCCGCTTTCCTCCGCAGCTGCAATAAACATAACCGGGCCGTCAAAATGTTTTGCAAGAAGGGTTTCGGAAATCTCCGGTCCAAAGTTACCAAGATAAACAACCAGTGCATTACAGCCTGCATTTTTAACATCTTCCAATGCCTGTACCATATGTATTTCGCTTTCTACGATACATACTGGACACTCATAAATATTGGCGGCATCATACTTTGCTCCATAAGCTTCAACCAGAGCTTTCCTTCTGTTTACAGACAATGTCTCCGGGAAACAATCTCTGCTGACTGCAACGATACCTACTTTTAATTCCGGGATATTATTCATATTATGACTCCTCCTGTTATCTTAAGGCTTTCTTTTAAGCCCATCCTTTTTTATCATTCTTTAAATAGTAAGATTTTCTCCTGTGATACCAATATAGGCTTCTTCTGGAAGACCACCCTCTTCATGTCCGATCAGCCATTTGTTCTTTGCAAACAACAGCGTATCCTCTTTGTTTACTGCCTTATCAAGAGGTGATAAATCAGTATTGGTTCCCTGGGGAAGAATTACCACACAACGGAAACCGCCTTCCTCTGTATGGCAGGGTGCATAATGAAGGGTTGTAGCATAAACTTCCACTACCGTTCCCTTTGGAATAAGAAATGCTTCCATATTACCTGAATCATAGGTGTATTCCGGCGTAATCTCCTGCTGTTTTCCAAGAATCAGCACCAGATCAGTGGCAGCAATGTTAATCTCGGAATTCCTGTGATACTCCGCAGCATTTAACTTCTTATTGTGACCATTACAAAACCCAACCTGTATCGGCATCTGTCCGTATAAATTCTTCTCCATCTCTTTGCAGACAGGAAGTGCTTCCAGTTCTTGTACAGAAGCAACGTATGTCACATCTTCCGGAAGAGGAGTATGCTCCATCTTCTCCAGAAGATCACCAATTTCGTACCCCGTTACAACCTTTCCATAAGCACGAAAGGCCGGATCGGTTACTGGTTTTATGTCTAATCCCATAATAATCCCTCTCTTTTCATTTATTCTCCGAAAACCGCCAGATAATCCTTCTTAAACTTCTCGATTCCCTGATCTGTTAACGGATGACCTGTCATCTGCAGAAGTACCTTATAAGGAACTGTAGCAATGTCCGCTCCAGCCTTTGCGCAGTCAATCACATGAATGGGATTGCGCACACTGGCTGCGATGATCTCGGTCTCAATTCCATGAATCTGGAAAATCTCCATAATATCACTGATTAAATCAATTCCAGGCATGGAAATATCATCAAGACGACCTAAAAATGGTGATACATAAGTTGCACCTGCTCTTGCAGCAAGAAGAGCCTGAGCGCAGGAAAATACAAGAGTAACATTGGTTTTGATTCCTTCGGAATGAAGAACCTTAACGGCCTTTAAGCCTTCCGGAGTCATAGGAATCTTCACTACCATATTGGGGTGGATTGCCGCAATATCCCTACCCTCTTCGATCATGCCCTTTGCATCCGTAGTTGTCGCTTTCACTTCTCCGCTTATGGGGCCGTCTACGATAGAAGCAATTTCCGCAATTACTTCTTTAAAAATACGTCCTTCCTTTGCAATCAGAGATGGATTCGTAGTTACTCCGCATATAATTCCCATCTCATCTGCCATTCTGATCTCTTCCACATTTGCCGTATCAATAAAAAAACGCATGTTCCAATCCTCCTGCTTTCTGTTGGTAAACCTATGATTTATAAACCTGCCAGTATCTTATAACTGCCTTTTAAATCCTCATAAAGCTTCTTGTAAAGCTGGTGATAATGTTTATATTTCTCTGATTTTTCTGCATCAGGCTCCGTTGATTTGTCTTCACAGATCAGTGCTTCACAGGCAGCTTCCACACTCTCATATAAGCCGCAGCCCACTCCTGCAAGAATCGCCACCCCTAAGGCCGGTCCTTCCGTCTGAGCCACTGTTTTTACACTGCACTCATACATATCTGCAAGCATCTGACGCCATACCGGACTTTTGCCTCCGCCTCCGCACGCCATCATCTGCTCCACATCAATTCCCATCTCTTTTAGAATGTCATTGCAGTCGCTTAAGGAATAGGAAACTCCCTCCATAACGGCACGCAGCATATTCGCCCTTGTGTGTATGGCAGAAAGACCGAAAAATACTCCTCTGCAGTCCGGATCAAGATGGGGTGTCCTCTCTCCCATCAGGTAAGGAAGATATAAGAGCCGCCCGCTGCCGGCTTCCACCTGTGCAACTTCTTTATTGATAATGTCATAGACATCAATCTTCTCTTTTTCTGCTTCCTTCACATAATCCCCGCAGAACTGATCCTTAAACCACTTTAAAGAAAGACCTGCTCCCTGGGTTACCCCCATCACATGCCAGGCACCTGGTACGGCGCAGCAACAGGTATGAACTCTTCCCTTGGGATCAATGGTAACCTGGCTGCTGTGGGCAAATACCACACCAGAGGTTCCGATTGTCGTAAAGGCAGTTCCATCCTTAACCACACCGGTACCTACTGCCGCAGCCGCATTATCTCCAGCTCCGCCGACTACTTTAGTCTCCTCAGATAAACCTGTCTTCCCGGCAATCTCAGGAAGAACCGTGCCAGTCACTTCACAGGATTCATATACCTTACCTAAAAGTGCCGGATCAATATCCAGCTTTTCAAGAACTTCTTCTGACCAGCATCTGCCTGGTACATCAAGAAGCTGCATACCGCTGGCATCAGACACCTCTGTGGCGTAGTTTCCAGTGAGTACAAACCTTATGTAATCCTTGGGCAGAAGAATATGTCTGCACCGGCTGTAATTCTCCGGCTCATTCTTCTTAACCCATAAGATCTTGGCTGCTGTCCAGCCAGTTAAGGGCGGGTTTGCGGTAATCTCAATCCACCGTTCTCTGGGCATAATGGAAAGCATATCTTCTACCTCCGCACCAGTTCTCTGGTCGCACCAGATAATGGAGGGGCGAATCACTTCATTCTTCTCATCAAGCATGACAAGACCATGCATCTGACCGGATAAACCAATTCCCTTAATATCCTCTTTTGAAACTCTGGATTCCTTTACTACCTGGGAAATCGTCTCCAGAACTGCATCCCGCCAATCCTCCGGCTTTTGCTCCGCCCAGCCATTCTCCGGCTGGTAAAGCGGATACTCTCTGGAGGCTGAAACCACTACCTGTCCTTTCTCATCAAACAGAACGGTCTTTGTTGCCGATGTTCCCACATCGATCCCTATCAGATAATTCATCCTCTTACCTCCTGGTAAAATCTCTTACCCTGATTATAATATAAATGACGTAAAAAAGCGTGCTTTTATTTGTCCAAGTAATAGCACTTTCTTGCCTTTTTTTATTTTTACATTTTTCTGTTTTCAAAATATACGAACCGGTCCGTAGCATCCAGTATATCTTTAAAATCCTCTCTTGGAGCCAGATCAATATATCTTCTTAAAATCTCTCCCTCCTGTTTTTTATAGGGTCCGTAGAAGATGTCAAACAGATTGTGGCCGCGCATATATAGTTTGAATTCTTCCATATACTCCTTTAATTCTTCCGGACTTTCCATGTTCTTTCCCACTGCCTCCAGAAACTGTTTTCCGCTTTTTAGCCGGTGAAGATACTCATTCCATTTTTCAAATAATATCCGGTAAAATGCGTCCTCACTCTCCACAATTCCCAGCTGTTCCATGATCTTTGGATTAAAGAAATAGTTTTCAAAGGAATAATATTTTAATATAAGCACATTCCTTCTGGTCACCTTAGGCAGCCGGTCAATCTCGTCCCTGCCCCTTTCATCGTAATACCGGCACAGTTCCCCCGCCAGCTCCTCCGGATCTTTTCCATCCCCATCCCGAATCATCAGAAACTGATCCCGTAAATAAACCTGATTCATATATTTTAAATTGGCATAGGTTTTGATATTGGTACAGCTGTTGGTGGTGATGATGGAAATTCTGGACAGATTTCCTTCTTTGTCATAGATCTCCGAATAATACTTCTCAAGTAATAGGGGAAGTCTGCTCTTGTCCTGCTTTCCTTCCACTATAAATACAAAGCTTACACCTAAAAGGTCGATTGCACCGTACCCCAGATCATCTAAAATCACATCAATATCCGTTTTCTCCTTAACTACCGAATATCCTCCCCGGTCAAGAACCACCTGCCGGATCTGCCGTCTGGTGAAATT
The DNA here is from genome assembly GCF_048627165.1 of Lacrimispora struthionigena. NCBI lineage: Bacteria > Bacillati > Bacillota > Clostridia > Lachnospirales > Lachnospiraceae > Lacrimispora > Lacrimispora struthionigena. Next base: position 1,107,859 of record NZ_JBMBWP010000001.1, on the reverse strand, counting down.
AAACAGCATATTGGGGGAATGAGTGGTGAAAATAACCTGATTCTTTTTGGATAAACGGTACAGGATCTCACTGGAAGCCTTCTGAAGCTGTGGGTGAAGAAAGATCTCCGGATCCTCTACAATGATAATATTGGGAATTCTCTTCCCATCCTCTGTATATGCTTCCAGAAGGGACAACATGTATAAACTTCTCATGCCGTTGCTTAAATTACTGATGGGACTTGTTTTCTCCCGTTCCTCATGATAGGTTTCTGCCGTCACCTTAAACATCTCATTGGGATCGCAGACCAGGGAAAAACGGATTTCTTCATACCCGCCGTTCTTTCTATAATTCTCATTGACTCTGGCAGCAAAATCATTTAAATTCAGCTGGTACATCTTATATTCCAAAAGCTTGGCTGTTTCATACACTGCCAGTTCTTCCGGCTTCTTCTGATTAATCAGTCCGATACACTGAAAACACTGGCTGCACGCTCTGGCACTGTCAAAGATACAGACATGATTTCTTAGCCTGGACAGCTGGTCATCTTCCTGAAAAAGCAGGAGATCATTCTGAAACTGATTCAGCTCTCTCTGGGAATCGATATAGTACAGTCTGGGGATGACTTCTTTGATATACCGGTTATTTTTATGATAACCGTCAAAGAACCTGGTTTCTCCGTTCCAGCTGGCCTGAAAGGTAAAGGATAATTTTCCTTCCTGATAAGAAGGAAGCTTTGTCATAAAATCGTGAAGCCAGGTATCAAACCGCTTATACTGACTGACAATTCCCGCGCGGTGAAATAATTCTAAATCCTCCTGGGTGATTGCCAGAGTCATAATAATCTCGATTTTCTGTTTTTTCTCGTTAAAATCCTCTTTTGTTACATCATACCCATTGGCTGCAGCCCTTATGGCATCCAGGATTCCTGTTTTTCCGGTATTGTTCTTTCCCACCAGGATCAGGGCATTTTCAATGTCCGTAATCTCCATGTCCTCAATTGACTTAAAATTCTTAATATGAACCGAAATAATCTGCATAAGATATCTCCTTTATAGAATCCAGTATAAAAGCCTGAACTGAAAAATTCAAGTTCCTCTTAAAAAATCACACTGGCCGTTCCCTTGCCTCATACAATAGATTATATTATTTCCCAGGAGTGATTCCTATGATTGATACCAATCTGGTGCTTACGCCCTTGCATTACCTTTACCTGGCAGGCGTTCTTACAATACTCACAGTGATGATTTTACGGCGGGATACTCCTTTTGTCTGCATCGCCTTTTTATTCCTGATTGGCGTCGTGGGGCTTGGAACCATAACCGGCGGTATTATGACCGTATTTAAGGCCATTGTGTTTGCAGCAAAGGAATTTACGGAAATTATTGCAACCATTGCTTTAATTACCGCTTTGTCAAAATGCTTAAAGGATTTAGGCAGTGACTACATCATGATGATTCCCATGTCTAAGGTGATGAGATCGCCTTCGGTTACCTGGTGGATTCTGGGCTTTACCATGTTTCTTTTTTCCCTGTTTCTCTGGCCCTCTCCTTCCGTGGCTTTAATCGGCGCAATTATGCTTCCTTTTGCCTTAAAAGCCGGACTGGACCCGCTGGCAGCCGCCATGGCAATGAATTTATTCGGACACGGTTTTGCCTTAAGCTATGACCTGGTCATTCAGGGTGCTCCTTCCATTTCCGCAGGAGCTGCTTCTATCTCCGCTTCCGATATTTTAACAAAAGGCCGCCCCCTTTTCCTGGTTATGGGCATTGTCACCGCAGTCAGCGCATATGTGTTAAACAGGAAACAAATCTCCGCATGCTGCAGCCAGGTAAGCATACAGGATACACAGCCTCAGCACAAGCCGGGACTTTCCGGCATTATCATGGCTTTTATTACCCCCCTGCTCTTTGCTGCCGATATCATTCTGATGCTTGTCTTTGATTTAAAGGGAGGCGATGCTACCAGTCTGGTTTCAGGAACTGCAGTCCTTATCATGTGCATCGGCGCTTTTTCAGGTTTTGGAGTTCATGCGCTGGAAAAGGTCACCCTCTATGTAACCGACGGTTTTCTTTTCGCTATACGGATATTTGCTCCCGTTATAATCATCGGGGCATTTTTCTTTTTAGGAGGAGACGGAATTTCTCATATTCTGGGTGATCAGTTCCAAAGGGGCATATTAAATGACTGGGCAATCTGGCTGGCCCGCAATACGCCTCTTAACAAATATATGGCCGCAGTCCTGCAGATGGCCGTTGGAAGTCTCACCGGTCTTGATGGATCCGGCTTTTCCGGTCTTCCCTTAACCGGCGCTCTTGCAGGAACTCTGGGCTCTGCTGTTCATGCCTCAGTACCCATTTTAGCCTCTCTGGGACAGATCACAGCAATTTACGTTGGAGGCGGCACCATCGTTCCCTGGGGACTGATACCTGTCGCAGCCATATGCAGCGTCAATCCTCTGGAACTTGCCAGAAAAAATCTGCTGCCCGTTTTCATCGGATTTGCCGCAACGTTCCTTGTAGCCTGTTTTCTCTTATAAACGATTCACCCAAAGGAGGAGTCATTATGTGTGGAATTTCCGGATTCTATAACTCAAACCGGGATTACTTAAAAGATAAATCCTATTACACCCACGTGCTGGAGGATATGGCTGCCATTCAAAGACACCGGGGACCGGATGCGTCCGGCACCTGGCTATTTGAGCATGGAGGACTCTCCCACGCCCGTTTATCCATTATTGACTTAACAAACGGCAGCCAGCCCATGAAAAAAACGGAAGCAGGGAAAACGTTTTGCATTGTATATAACGGAGAAATCTATAATACCGAAGAACTGCGCAATGATTTAATTAAAAAAGGCCACTCTTTTGACACTACCTGCGACACAGAGGTCATCCTTACCGGCTACATGGAATATGGTCCTGATTTTGCCAGACAGCTAAATGGGATCTTCGCCTACGCCATACAGGATCCGTACCGGGAATGCCTCTGTTTATGCAGGGACCGTGCCGGTGTAAAACCCTTGTTTTATACCGTGCGGGATGATGAAATTATCTTTGCCTCCGAACTGAAAGGGATTTTTGCCTATCCGGGTATCCGTCCTTACCTGGATAAAAAGGGATTAAATGAAGTATTTTCCATCGGACCTGCCCGCACTCCGGGCTGCGGAGTTTTCAAAGACATGAAGGAATTGCTGCCGGGGCATATGCTTCTTTGCTCTCAGCAAGGCTTCCATTTGAAAGCCTACTGGAAGCTGGAAAGCCATCCCCATGAGGACAGCTACGAGGAAACCATAGAAAAAACTTCATTTTTAGTCACGGACTCCATTAAACGGCAGATGGTTTCTGATGTGCCTATCTGCACCTTCTTGTCAGGAGGCGTGGATTCCAGCATTGTGTCTGCAGTCTGTGCCGCAGAGCTGAAAAAACAGGGCCGAAGGCTAAATACCTTTTCCTTTGATTTTGTAAATAACGATCAGTATTTTAAAGCCAGTGCTTTTCAGCCCTCACAGGACCGGCCATTTGTGGATCTGATGGTAAAGTTTCTGGATTCTGACCATCACTATCTGGAGTGTGACAATCTGACCCAGGCAGACCGGCTTTACGATTCCGTTATGGCCCACGATCTGCCTGCTATGGGAGATATTGATTCCTCCATGCTTCATTTCTGTTCTATGGTGAAACCCCATAATAAGGTGACTTTAACTGGAGAATGCGCCGATGAAATCTTTGGGGGTTATCCATGGTTTCACAGAGAAGATTGTTTTAAAGCCCATGCATTCCCCTGGACCATGGATCTGCAGCCCCGTAAGTCCTTGCTGAATGACGAATTTTTAAATTATTTAAATATGGATGAATATGTAATGGAAACCTATGAAAAATCAGTTGCTGAGACTCCCTTACTGGTAGAAGACAGTCCAACAGAAGCCAGAAGGCGGGAGATTTCCTATCTGAACCTGCGCTGGTTTATGCAGACACTGTTAAACCGTATGGACCGGGACAGCATGTATTCCGGGCTGGAAGCCAGAGTTCCCTTTGCAGACCACCGGATTATTGAATACGTATGGAACGTTCCCTGGGATATGAAGACAAGAGACGGAGTGGTGAAGAACCTCCTTCGTCAGGCAGGCAAGGGACTTTTACCAGATGAAATTCTTTTCCGCAGAAAATCTCCCTACCCCAAAACTTATGATACCAATTACGAAGCCCTTCTTATAACCAGAGTCCGGGAAATGATGTCTGATAGCAAAGCGCCAGTTATGGAATTCCTTGATAAAAATAAGCTGGAGCATTTTCTGGCAAAGCCTTCCGATTATGGAAAGCCCTGGTATGGGCAGTTAATGGCAGGCCCCCAGATGCTTGCCTATCTTCTCCAGATTAATTACTGGCTGGAGATATACTCCATTGGAATTGTATAGATTCTGTTAGTATTTTGTAAGCATAGAAAGAAAACCGTAAGGGAAATTTGTCGCAATTTGTGATAGAATAACAGTGGCAATAACAGACTGAACGCGAGGAATTAGCATGAAGAAGTACAGCATTGGAGAAGTCTCCCTTCGGTTAGGTTTAAGCCGCGATACCCTTCGCTTTTACGAAAAAAAGGGTATCATACAGCCGAAAAAAGAGGAAAATGGTTACCGAAGCTATACCTATGATGACATTAGCAGGCTGTTAAGCATTATGTATTACCGCAGACTTAATTTCAGCCTGGAAGACATTGAGCGGATTCTTTATAAAAGTTCCATTCATTCAAGCCGCTCCATGATTCAGAAAAAAATTACAGAAGAAAAACAACAGCTGGAACTTCACCGGCAGTCGCTGGTGCATTTAAATCTGTTGAAAATCACTTACGATAACGTGAAGCAGGGTCTGGACCGATACCAGACCAAACCGCTTCTTACCCACTACAGGATCAAGGACTGCGAAGAGATCAACCGCCTTGGAATCCCTGACTTATGTGCTCCATTCCAGGAATACATAATTAAGGGAAAACAAGTGAAACTCCGGGACGAATTTTTTCTTCTTTCAGAAGAAACTTCCTCAGTGATGAGGCTGAATCCTGATCTGAAACGCTTTCCTGTCCTGAAGTGGGAAACCTGTGTTTACACCGTTCTTGCGTCCCACTCTCTTGTTCCTGATGAAGAGAAGATGCTAAAGGCAGCTGAGTGGGCTAAGGAACAGGGTTATTCTCTCACAGGAACTGCTTACTGCGGCCCTGTCATGGGCTGCGCACCAGAACAGCAAAAAGAAGAGGAAACAGAAGGGGATTCAGATAAAACCATTCATTATCTGGAACTGTATCTTCCTGTTTCTCAGTAATTCATACAAAAAGTCCCGTTTGGCTATTGGCCGGACCGGGACTTTTTGTATGATAACGTTGAAATTTCAAAAGGAGAAGCAGGCAGACCCGCTTCATTGTATAAAAGGCCTTTCTTTGGAGCATTGGACCAGCAGTACCGGAAGAAAACCGGCTGTTTTACCTTACTGCTGTGGATTCGGACCAGATTCTCATTTATTTCTCCTGTCACAGAATAATAAATTCCGTCTGAACCTGCAATCTCAAACTCTTCCAGTCCTGTTCCTTTGCGGATTACAAGACCTTTTTTATCTTCTGTCTCAAAAATCAGGGTAATCCATTGATCTGACACATCAAAATCCGATAGCCATGGACCTCTAAAGATTACACGCTCCCCGTAAATCATGGCTCTTACTGCCAGCGACATACGGTAAGCTACCTCCCGCTTATTAAGCGGGTGAAGGTCGTTATCTTCCCCTAAATCCAGATTTACCGTAACTGCCACATTCTTTAATCCGCCCGCTTTTCTCTGTGCTTCCCTGATCCTTGGCCAGGCATCGTTTTTGTCCTCTAAATCAATGGAAAAATTAGGCAGCTGGGCAATTACAAAGGGCAGACACTCTTCCTTCCACATCTTTCTCCAAAGAAGAATCATCTGCTGCAGCCGTTCCTCATAGGAATCCGGTCTCTCGTCATTGCTCTCTCCCTGATACCATAAAACGCCTTTTACCAGATAGGGAAAACAGGGTGCCAGCATCCCGTTATAAAGCCCGGTCGGTTTCTGGGACATTAAGTCCACTCTGGGCGCAGGTTCACCCACCGCCCTGCTTTGGTACTCCCATCTGCCATCTAAGACAATGACTTCCTCCTCTGCAAATAAGGCGTAAATCTTGTCTGGGGTTACTCTTCCTGCCCCATTCTCACACACCAGGCAGATGCGGATCTCATTTTCCCCTGCTTTTAGCACACCTTCCGGAACGTTGTATTTCCTGGGCGGATACTGGTATCCGGTCTCTCCCACCAGAACGCCGTTTACATAGGTTCTGTCGCTGTCTACCATGGTTCCCAGCCAGAGTCTTGCCTTCTTCCCCTCCAGATGTCCAGGCAGCATAATCCGCTTACGAAACCAGATGACTCCATTAAAATGATCCAGTCCGAAATCCTTTAAAAAGGCCGGAAGAGTCACTTCCTTCCAGCTGTTACCGTTCCAGTCCATGCTTTTTTCTAAATCTCTTACCGTCTCATACCAGTCCTCATGAGCCTTTGTCTGCCCTGCCATTTTTTCCTCTAAAAGCTTCTGATTCTGGCAGAGCTCCAGCTCTTTCTTCATATCCGGATACTGACTGACCGCTTCTTCTCCCATCCAGGCTTCTACAGAAGATCCGCCAAGGCTTACATTAATAAGGCCAATGGGCACATTTCTATTCTCCCGCATAAATTTTCCGAAGAAATAAGAGACAGCGGAAAATTCTCCAATGGTATCAGGAGAACATTCCTTCCATGAAGCTTCCACGTGATCCTTTAAAGGCCCATGAAATTCATAGTTTTCTTTTACTTTATACAGCCGGAATCTGGCATCCCCCTGTTTTTCAAACTCTATGGGATACCGGTCCTTTACCCGGTTCATGGGCAGTTCCATATTGGACTGGCCGCTGCAGATGAATACCTCCCCCAGATAAACATCTGACACCTGAATTGTCTCACCGGATTCCCCGGACAATTCCATGATAAAGGGTCCGCCTGGCTGTAAGTGATGAAAGTAAGCTTCCCAGTTTCCGTCTCCATCTGCCCTACAGCTGATTTCCTGGTCCAAAAGCCGCAGTAAGATGCCTTCATCCGGAGCAGCAAGGCCCCAGATTCTTGTTCTCTCTCCAGTCTGCAGGACACAGCCTTGGCTGATCAGTTTGGGAAGCATAAGCCGTTTTTCCTTATTTTGCATAGACACCTATCCTTTCGCACCGGTAGAAGTGATTCCTTCCACAAAATACTTCTGAGCTGCAAAAAACAGGATCAGAGCAGGAAGCAGAGCAAGAAATGACATGGCAAGAATCTGATTCCATTCCACAATTCCACTGCTTTGATCGATAGACATCTTTAGTGCCAGCGCTACCGGATACTTGGATAAACTGGTGACATAAATAAGGGGCCCTAAAAAATCGTTAAAGCTCCAGATAAACTGGAAAATGGTACAGCTGACAATTGCCGGTTTTAAGGCAGGCAGCAGAATGCGAATCAGGATCTCAAAGGAATTACATCCATCCACAGTAGCCGCCTCATCAAGATAGGTGGGAATGGACCGGAGAAACTGAATCAGCATGAAAACAAAGAATGGTTCATTGGCAAATATAGTAGGTGCAACCAATGGAACATAAGTATCTAAAAGTCCAAGATTCTTCCAAAGCAGATAAAGAGGTATTCTTGTTACCACTGCCGGGAGAAACATGGTTGCCATAAGTAAAGAAAATAAAAATTTCTTAAATGGAAACTGAAATCTGGCAAACCCATAAGCAACCAGGGTGCTGGATATCAGGCAGAACAGAATCTTTGGTATTACGTACTGAAACGTATTGAGAAAGAAGGTTGTAAATGTAAACTGGGTTCTCGTCTTCCAGCCTTCTATGTACGGAGTAAAGTCTATTCTTTTGGGAATAAAACCGACCGTCGTAAATATTTCATTATTTGTTTTAAAAGTCGCGCCTACCAGCCAGAGAATGGGATAGATCATCACAAGTGCCACTGCTGTCAATATCCCATAACGTATCAATGCACTGATTAAATTCCGACGGTGCCTGCGTCTTTCTAACTTACTTAATCCGTTCATATGTCCCCTCCTTAGTTCCCTTCGTCAGAATAAAATACCCATTTGTTCTGTGTGGCGAAGAGAATTGCTGTTACAGCCATGATAATGATAAATAAGAGCCAGCTGGCCGCACTTGCATACCCCATGTTAAAAAACTTAAAGGCATTGTCATAAATATACATAGAGGTCAGATAAGTCGCATTTAGCGGACCTCTTCCGGTGACCAGATAGGGACCGTTAAATTCCTGGAAGGCATTTACCATCTGCATGACCAGATTAAAGAAAATGGTGGGTGTAATGAGCGGAATAGTAATCCGGAAAAAAGAATAAAGCCTTGAAGATCCATCCACACTTGCTGCCTCATACAGTTCCTGTGGCACATCTTTTAATGCCGCCAGAAAGATCAGCATGGAAGACCCAAACTGCCAGACTTTCAATAAAACAATGACAGACATTGCTCCATTTGGTGAAGATAACCATGGTATGGGAGCCGCTCCAAAAATACCGATAAAACGGTTGATAAAACCATCTTGCTGAAATAAAAACCGCCAAAGCACTGCAACTGCAACATTTCCTCCCAGTAAAGACGGAATATAATAAGCAGTACGATAAAAATTAATGCCCTTCAGCTGAAAATTTAAGATATAGGCAATAAACAAAGCAAAGGAAAGCTGAAGTGGTACGGTAAATATTGTGTACTTTATAGTAGCAGTCAGAGTTGACCGAAAATCAGCATTCCGGAACAGATCTATATAATTTGCGAATCCTACAAAGTTGGGTTTCCGTACAAGATTATAATCAGTAAAGCTGATAACAAGTGCATTCACAAAAGGATATAATGTTAAGAATATTATACCTGCCAGCCATGGAAGAATATATAACAATCCAATTTTACTATGTTTCAAAAAGCTCCCTCCTTCGATTCAGTCACGCAGAAGAATCTCACTCCTCTGCGTGACGACTTAACCAGCAGTTTTTTCTGCTATTATTTGTATTGCTCTTTCAGCTTGGCATTTTCCTCGCTGATAGCATCAAAGATTGCTTTTGCTGCATCATCTGCACTGCTCTGTCCAAATTCGAATTTCTCGTAATTTTTGTCGTATGCGTCTGTAAATTTGGCATTCTCAAAAATCGGAGAGTTATTGATTACTTTTGCATTGGCAGTAAAGTCATAAGCATCTTTTACAACACCGGTAATCTGACCGTCTGCTTCCAGGGAGGCTTTTGCTGCCTTTGAAGCAACCATTCCTCTGGTGGAACCCATTAATTTTGTTCCTTCCGGATCGTTTAAGATATACTGTAAGAATTCTGCGGCAGCCTTTGGATTTTTGGAATCCTTGGAAATTGCAAAGGTTAAAGATGGCTTTGCCATAGTTCCCTCAAATTTTGCACCATCAATTACTGGAAGCGGTGCAATCGCCAGCTGGTCGCCTTTATCTGATAAGGTCTTGGCATTGGAAGCAATTCCGCCGGTCCATTCTAAGACGCCGGCATAACCGCCGTTGATAAATTTAGCGTTCTGAGCGATACTAACAGGCTCATTGCCTACATTTTCAATGTAGTCTTTTCTGGAGCAGAATACATGGGCATCTGCCAGATCTTTATACCAGATCAGCGCATCTTTATAATCTTCCTGTGTATAATTCATGCTTAAATCATCGGCAAACTCTCCCTTGCCTGTCTTTTGCTGCAGATAGTAGATGGCAGCAAAACGGAATGTGGGGCTGACGATTAAATAAGAGTTGGGATCTGCTTTTGTAAATGCTTCTGCCGCTTTCTTATATTCGTCAAAGGTCTTTGGAAGCTCCTTGATTCCGGCTCTTTCAAATGCAGACTTGTTCAAATAAAATCCAAGGGTATTCTGACCATATGGAATTACCTGCATCTTACCTGCTCTCTGACCAAATTTTAAAAATTCCGGATCATACTGGCTGAAATCAAAGATGTCCTTTACCTGATCCAGATCATAAAATCCTTTGCCGTCGGGGCTGTACTGAAGAACCCATGGATAGTTTACTGTCATGATGTCCGCTGCAGTCCCTCCTGCGTAACGGGTGGCAAATGTCTCTTCCAGATTACCAAAGCCGGATGGCTCTCCTGTTACTTTGATTTTTCCTGCATGAGCGGTATTAAACGCATCAATTGCTTTCTGAGTCGCCTGGTGACGGTCATCATTTCCCCACCAGGAAAAATTTAAAGCCACCTCTCCCCCTGCATCTTTTCCTGCTGTTTCTCCTTTAGCCGGCTCTGCGGTCTTACTGCTGCATCCGGTTGCCAGCATACTGGCTGCAAGTAACGCAGCACACATCATACCTGTTGTTTTCCTCATACCCATTTCTAAACTCCTCCTTCTCATTTATCATTAATTTATATGAAAAAACTAAGAACTGCTAATTGTAGATCGTTCTTCCTGCTTCATCCCCAATACCGGATTTCCGGAAGAAGTAAGTATTGACCTGATCCCGCCACTCCACTGCATTTTTAAGCTGAAGATTCAGGCGGTCTCTTACGTTTTTATAACTGTCTTCATCAAGCACATCCCGAATGCTCTCCCACTTGGCCTGGTATTCTTTTACCTTCTCCACACCGTCAAAATGGGTATCGTAGATATGCTGAATCACCGTTTTCCCTGAATGAAGCACATGGGTATAAGGTACATGATGAAAAAACAGCAATAACTGGTCAGGACATGTATTAATATCTTCATACTCTTGAAATTTAAGAGGCGAATACTGCTTTGTATAACCAGTTCCGGTTGCTGCAGTCCGGTCTCTTCCCACTCCGTCTCTGTCGGCATAGTGGTAAGTCCCCCAGCAGTCGTATTCATAGCCATCGATATCACATCCATAATGAATTCCCGGCTTACACATAAATCCCACAGCCAGTGGGCAGGTATAATTCTCATATGTATCTCTTGAGGTAATGAGAATGGACAACGCTTTTTTTAATGCATCTTCCGTTAAATCAAAGCTTAAATGAAGCCACTCCTGTGCTATTTCCTCTGAAGTCAGATCATTGTCCCATGCAAGCCGTCCATATCCGTACCAGTTGGCCTGTGCCATCTTATTTCCGGTCCAGTTCCGGTCCATTCCCACATTTCCTACAGCACAGATCCCGGAAAGCTTTTGATTGGGTGAATACTCCCTGACCGCTTTTTTAACCAGACTTGATGCTCCATGCCTGGTGTCAAAATCCAGGACTTCCTTCCACATAGGAACCAGATAACAGATATCTTTCTGGTGACCGGTGTACTCCTGGGTAATCTGAAACTCCAGGATCTGATTGGTCTCTTTCAGGGCGCCAAACAAAGGAGATACCGGTTCCCTGATCTGGAAATCAATGGGACCGTTCTTAATCTGCAAAATAACATTTTCATCAAAACTGCCGTCTAATTCATGAAAGAGATCGTAAGCGGCCCGTGCCCTGTCTAAACTTCGGTCTCTCCAGTCCTGGGTGCAGTCATAGACAAAGCATCTCCAGACGATAATTCCTCCAAAAGGCCGGATTGCTTTTGCCAGCATATTGGCTCCATCCCCATGACTTCTTCCATATGTAAACGGACCTGGTTCATGCTCTGAATCTGCCTTTACAACAAATCCGCCAAAATCGGGGATTATGCTGTATAGTTCCTCTACCGTATGTCTCCACCAGGACGCAACCTCCGGGCTCAGGGGATCTGCTGTAGAAAGCTTCCCTACTGAGATAGGTGCTGCAAAATCAATGGCAAGAAATATCCGGATTCCATATGCAGTAAAGATATCTCCTATTTTTTTTATTTCCTTTAAGGAATCTCCTGTGATGAAGGAGCGTTCGTATTTTCTGACGTTTACGTTGTTGATGGAAACTGCATTAATCCCTACTGATGCCAGCAGTCTGGCATATTGGCGGATCAGATCCATATCACCGCGAAACTTATTATGATCAAAAAAAATCGAGTTTCCAGAATACCCACGTTCTATGGTTCCGTCAAAATTATCCCAGTGATTAATCATCCGGTAATTCTGATCGGGAATACTGATGTAAGGGAAATTGCCATTCTTCCCCACCAGCAGACGATGCAGACCAAAGATTCCGTAGAGAAGACTTTTTGGTGTGCTTCCTGTGATCTCATATCCCGATTCTGTTTTATCTATGGAATAACCCTCATCTCCCAGGCCGGCTTCCTCTGCAAGGCTTAATATAATTGAGGCATCTCCCGTTTGTGAACGTGAAATTCCATCAAACAGAAGGGGCATCTCCCGTTCAATTGTCCGGGCTGTCACTGACGGGGCCCTGTCTTCCATATACCAGGTTACAATTTGTTTTTTGCTTACCGGCTTGAGCAACCAGCATAAATCTCGTTTTTCAAACATCCCTATTCCTTCCTGTACTCAGTCCGACAATTATCATTTTTTACCATGTAAAACATTACAAACAAAGCTTCGTCCGATAGGTGTATCATAGCAAATTGCACAAAATAATAGAATGGAATGATTTAAGATTTTTGTAATTATTAAAGATTATTTTTTGATAAAATAGACTTGTATTGTGATTATCAATGCCATATAATACGATTAAGCGCATAAATCGACAATTTTTTAAAAATATTTACTTGTATTAATTTAATAATTATTTTAAATTTGGTTTTTCCATAGAAAAAGGAGCGTTCCATATGACCGAGGAACTGGATTTTAACAATCTGATACCGGAACTTCATTACTACATTCACAGAAAACCTACTCCCGGCTGGAAGATTGAGCCCTGTATTACATCCTTTATTGATATCACCTATGTAATGGATGGGAAAGCCGAATATACGATTAATGATCAGACCTATATTGTGAATAAAGGCGATTTAATCTGCATTCCTCAAAACAGCTACCGGGCAGCCACCAGTATCCCCGATGATCTGATTGAGTGCTATGCCACAAACTTTCGTCTCCGCAACCAGACAGGAGAGTATGTTTCGCTGCCTCTGCCATTTATCAGCCACATCGGAAGCAATCCACAGCTGATCGCTCTTTATAATGAGATGCACAGTGAATGGCTGCAGCAGAATTTCGGTTATATGCTAAAGGTAAGAGCCATTCTGTGCATGATCCTTCACCTGATATTAGACCAGCTGCTAAACAAAAATAGCGCCAGTCAGGATGACCCGCGCATTAAAAGCAGTATCCACTATATGAGTGCTCATTACTGGGAGAACTTAACCACAGAAGAGATGGCAAAAAGATATCATCTTCACCCGGCATACTACGGGAATCTCTTTCAAAAAGTTACTGGAATGACCTTTAAACAGTATCTTATTTCAATACGATTGAACTATGCGGAAAACTTATTAAAAAGCGGGGAATACAGTGTGGGGGAAGTGGCTCTGCAATGCGGATTTTCTGATATTTTTTATTTCAGTAAGCTGTTTAAGGCGAAAAAGGGAATTCCACCCTCTGCCTGTTTCCTGGAAGAAAAGAAGCCATTAAAATAAACAAAAAATCAGCCTGAACTGCGGGTTCAATTCGCAGACCAGGCTGATTTTTCTGTCTCATTTATTTAAAATATTTTACTCCGGATTCAAAAACTAACATATCCTGTTCCCCGTAGATATTCATGGCAACGCCGTCACCGCGACGCTCGGAATGAGCCATTTTGCCAAGGATTCTTCCATCAGGACTTGTAATACCTTCAATCGCCATATAAGAGCCGTTTGGATTCCAGTCCTCAACCATGGTTGGGCAGCCAGATGCATCTACATACTGAGTTGCCACCTGCCCGTTTTGAATCAGCTTCTCCAGCCATTCCTCATTGGCAACAAACCGTCCCTCACCATGAGAAGCGGGATTGCAGTAAACGCCGCCTAATTGTGCGCCGGAAAGCCATGGAGATTTGTTGGAAACCACTTTTGTATAAACCATCTTGGAAATATGGCGTCCGATGGTATTCATGGCAAGAGTGGGGGAATCCTCTCTCTGTTTTGTAACAGCGCCTTCCGGTACCAGCCCCAGCTTAATCAGTGCCTGGAAACCATTACAGATACCTAACATCAGTCCGTCTCTTTCTTCCATAAGCTTGGTAATTTCCTCTTTGATTGCCTCATTTCTAAACACGGCTGCGAAGAATTTGGCAGAACCGTCGGGCTCATCACCTGCGGAAAATCCACCTGGAAACATCACGATCTGGGATTTACTGATCTGTGATTTGTAACACTCAATCGATTCCCGGATGTCACTGGCAGTTAAGTTTCTAAATACACGGGTAACCACATTGGCACCGGCTTTTTCAAAGGCTTTTGTGCTGTCGTATTCGCAGTTGGTTCCCGGAAATACCGGAATAAATACAGTCGGCTTAGCAACTTTGTTCTTGCAGACATAGACATTTGATGTCTCATATAATTTCTCAGCTGCCGTTTCCTCTTTTGCACCGGAATTGGTAGGGAATACATCCTCAAGAGTCTTTGTCCATGCGTGAATTGCCTCCTCTACGGAGATTGCAACTGTTCCATATTCAAACACTCCCTGATCCGTTACAGTACCGATTACAGTGTGAGGAATTAAAAGCTCTGCCAACTTATCAGCCGGAATTTCACAGACCAGATTTCCCCAGCCTGCCTCAAAAAGCTGTTCTGGCTTCACAGTCTCTTCCAGCTTAACACCAAGCTTGTTTCCAAATGCCATCTTGCTCACTGCTTCGCAGATACCATTGCTTTCCACTGCATAGGCTGAAATTACCCGTTTAGCCTTAATATCTTCAAATAATTTTCCGTAAAGGTCCATCACCTGCTCATATACCGGAAGATCATATTCATCCTTTTGAATTTCAATCAGGACAAGACTGCTTCCCGGCTGTTTCAGTTCAGGCGTAATAATGTGCTTATGACTGGCAATATCCACTGCAAAGGAAACAAGAGTTGGAGGAACATCCACATCCTGGAATGTACCTGACATACTGTCCTTTCCACCAATAGACGGCAAACCAAAGCCCATCTGAGCATGGTAAGCGCCTAAAAGAGCTGCAAATGGCTGACTCCAGCGTGCAGGATCTTCTGACATGCGGCGGAAATATTCCTGGAAGGTGAAACGGATCTTTTTGTAATCACCGCCTGCTGCCGCAATTTTTGCTACTGATGACAAAACTGCATAGATTGCACCGTGATAAGGACTCCAGCTGGATAAATAGGGGTCAAAGCCATAGCTCATCATGGTAACCGTATCGGTGGTTCCCTGTTCCACAGGAAGTTTGGCTACCATGGACTGTGTCTCAGTCAGCTGGTATCTTCCTCCATAAGGCATAAAGACACTTCCTGCACCAATGGAACCGTCAAACATCTCCACCAGTCCCTTCTGGGAACATACATTTAAACCGGAAAGCAGGTTAAGCCAGGTACTCTTTACATCTTCCACTTCCTTCTTACCAAATGCACTGCCTTCCTTTGACGGAACTTCCACGACAACCGACGCTTCCTGATGAGCTCCGTTGGTATCTAGAAATCCACGGCTGATATCAACAATAGTTTTCCCTCTCCAGCTCATTACCAGCCTTGGTTCCTCGGTTACAACCGCAACTGCTACCGCCTCTAAGTTCTCCTCAGCTGCATAGGAAAGGAACTGATCCACTTCTTTTGGATCAATCACCACTGCCATACGCTCCTGGGACTCAGAAATAGCGATTTCTGTGCCGTCAAGTCCGGCATACTTTTTAGGAACCTTGTCCAGATCGATTTTAAGTCCCTCTGCCAGCTCTCCGATTGCAACTGAAACACCACCTGCACCAAAATCGTTGCACTTTTTAATGATGCGGCTGACTTCTGCCCTGCGGAATAATCTCTGGATCTTTCTTTCTGTGGGAGCATTTCCCTTCTGAACTTCTGCACCGCAGGTTTCAATGGAATCCTCTGTATGAACCTTGGAGGAACCGGTCGCACCTCCGCAGCCGTCACGTCCTGTTCTTCCGCCAAGCAGGATAATAATATCTCCCGGATCGGAAGTTTCCCGGATCACATTTTTTCTGGGAGCTGCGCCCATAACCGCTCCGATTTCCATTCTCTTTGCCACATAATTGGGGTGATAAATTTCCTTTACATAACCGGTTGCAAGACCGATCTGATTTCCATAAGAGCTGTATCCTCTGGCTGCTCCTGTCACGATCTTTCTCTGGGGCAGCTTTCCCTTTAATGTTTCCTTTAAGGATCTTGTGGGATCAGCAGCGCCGGTTACGCGCATGGCCTGATATACGTAGGTACGTCCGGAAAGGGGATCCCTGATGGCACCGCCAAGACAGGTTGCCGCTCCTCCGAAAGGCTCGATTTCGGTGGGATGGTTGTGAGTCTCATTTTTGAAGTTTACCAGCCACTCTTCTTCTTTACCGTCAATCTCCACCGGAACTACAATGCTGCATGCATTGATTTCATCCGATACTTCCAGATCCTCAAGCTTTCCTTCCAGACGCAGCTTTTTCATAGCCATCAAAGCCAGATCCATGAGACAGACAAACTTTCCGCTCTTTCCCTTTAAAACTTCCTCCCGGTCAGAAAGATAGCGCTGGTAGGTCTCTTCCATGGGCTTTCTATAGTCCCCGTCCGTAAATTCCACGTCCTTTAACTCGGTCTGGAACGTGGTATGGCGGCAATGATCGGACCAGTAAGTATCAAGTACCCGGATTTCCGTCATGGTTGGATCTCTGTGCTCTTCATCCCTGTAATAATTCTGAATGTGGAGGAAATCCTGAAATGTCATGGCAAGGTTCAACGATTGATATAATTCCTTCAGCTTTGACTCTTCCAGACTTTTAAATCCGTCAAAAACAATGACATCCTCTGGTATGTCAAATACAGTAACCAGCGTCTTTGGTTTTGTCTCTTCTGCCTGCCTGGAATCCACTGGATTAATACAAAAGGATTTCACTTCCTCAGTCTGAGCGTTAGTAAGAGCGCCGGAAATGACATAAGTAACAGCCGATTTAATTACCGGCTCCTCATCTTCTTTGAGAATTTTTACACACTGCTCTGCAGAATCCGCTCTCTGGTCAAACTGTCCGGGAAGATATTCTACCGTAAAAACGGTATCTCCTTCTTTAACCGGAACTTCCTCTTCAAAAACCAGGTCAAGCGCAGGTTCTGAAAAAACGGTAGTGAGAGCCAGTTTATAGGTCTCCTCCGAAATATTTTCCACATCATACCGAATCAGAACCCGCACATCCGTTACTGTGCCGATTCCCAGATAATTTGCGATTTCCTCTTTCAGTTCTCCTGCTTTTACGGCATAAGCTGCTTTTTTCTCAACGTATACTCTTCTTACACTCATAATTTCCTCCTTGTAAAGAATCCTTATGATCTATCAGGTCAGACTTCCCTGTTATTATCGTACAAATATCATACCATAAAACATATCAATTAGAGAAATTAATATATCTTATGTCATTGATCACTTTTATTAATAAAACGGTGCCCTAACCATCTGGTTTCGGCACCGTTTCATTATCACTTCTTATTATTTTTGCAATACAGATGCCTTGGCAGGCCATCAGTCATAATAGGAGTCAGTTCTGCCTGAATCAAAGGCCGGAGATAGTTTAAAAATTCTTCTGTCACATAATCACCTGCTTCATTGATCCACTCTCTTGGAACCTTTTTCTCAATGTTTGCAACCTTATGGACATCGTAAATATCAGTCACACAGATATAAGGATCATCTGAGATCCGTTTTAAAATTACCATTTTACCTGTCTCACCTTCAAACGCCGCTTTCACAGCTGCTCCGCCTACCTGATAGGCCTCTGTAATATCCACTCTGGATACCATATGGGAAGCACATCGCTGCAGGGAACTGAATTCAATGGCTCTGGTCTTACAGCCGGTATCCCTTGCAATACGGCTTGCAAGATATCTGGCTGTTCCGGTAAGCTGCCGGTGTCCAAACGCATCTACATAATCCACGTTATCTGTCAGTTCACAGACATATCTGCCGGATTCCACCCGGATTCCTTCGGAAATGGCAACTACCACTGATTTTTTCTGTTTGTGAAGTTCTGCTATCTTCTTCATAAAATCTTCGATATCAAAAGGTATCTCTGGAAGGAAAATCATATCCGGTCCCTCACAGTCCTCGCACTTAGCCAGTGCCGCTGCACCGGTAAGCCATCCTGCATTCCGCCCCATTATTTCAATCAGGGTCACATTCTGCTGGTCATATACCAGGCCATCCCGGATTACTTCCTTTGTAATGGAACCGATATACTTCGCGGCGCTTCCATATCCAGGCGTATGATCGGTGGCTGCCAGATCATTGTCAATGGTTTTTGGAACTCCCATAAAACGGATCCGGCTGCCATTTAAAATAGCGTAATCGGACAGCTTCTTAATGGTATCCATGGAATCATTCCCACCTATGTAGAAGAAATATTCAATCTCCATGTCATCAAGATTGCGAAATATCTTTTTGTAAATCTCCTGGTCTTCATGGATCTCCGGCAGTTTAAATCTACAGGAACCAAGATAAGAGGATGGCGTCCGCTTTAACAATTCAATATCAAGATCACTTTTTATATGTTCAGACAAGTCCACTACCCGGTCTTCAAGCAATCCCTGGATTCCATGAAGCATTCCATATACAATCTTCGCCCCTCTGTCCCTGGCCGTTTTGTAGACTCCCACAAGGCTGGAATTAATCACTGCGGTGGGTCCTCCCGACTGACCGACAATTACATTACCCCTGATTTCCTTCATTATTAACAGATTCCTCCCTGATGCTCTTTTTTGTAAGTACTTACATTTTTCTCATAATCATATCATAATATAGAGGCATGATTAAATCAACCTAAGATAAATGATTCACAATTTTTCATTGTCTTACAACAGGAACAAAATCTTCCATATCTTTTCGCAGAATTACAAAACGACATATTTCGACAATTATTGTCATTTTTCATAATACCGCTTGAAAAAAAACAGTTTTTACAATATAGTAGTAAAGGATTTTTTTACGAAGGAGCGTTAATTGAATGGAACTTGATCAGCAGTTAAAAGATTTATCTCAGAAATACTTATTTGAAAGCACTCAGTATCAGACCGATGGACAGAGTCCTAATCTGGAAGTTTGCTTACAGCTTAGGGAAAGCCACATTGATACCTTTATCCAGAAGGCTGGACAGCTTAATTCTATTGTAGAATCCTGCGCCAATATGGTTGGTATCTTTGATACCGCCGCAGCGAAAGAGGAAATGCTTAAGACATCGATCCGTTGCAGCGGACATGACAAGCTTTTTATCCGCACTACCCCTTCCATGATGAAAATTCTGGTTGAAACATTGTTTGATTAAAGATCAGGGAAAGCTTTAAAAGGCTTCCCCTTTTTTTATAGGCAGATTCTATGATGACATTAAATGAGAAATATCATTCTTTTCCAGCACAGTAAAAATTTCAGTGAGAGGACTGTAATGAACGGTGGTGATGCTGGCATTTTCCACTATAATGCTCTCATCCTCTTCATCCGGCCCCAGCATGACAGAAACCAGACAGGCAAGAGTGGCCCCATGGGAAACCACTGCAATATCCTCTCTTCCACCGGTTTGTCTGATGATCTCGCTGATTGCTGACTTACATCGCCCGTAGATTTCTTTCTGGCTTTCTCCTCCGGGGGGTGCCGCGTGAGAAGGATCCATGACCCAGTGTCTGTATTCGTCTGGATAGCTTTCCTCAATCTCTTTCCATGTCAGGCCTTCCCATACACCAAACTCCACTTCCACAAGCCGGGGCATGGGGATGATTTCTGCTTCCTGTTTGCCAGCAAGAGCCTCTGCCGTTGCCATGGCACGTTTCAGCGTACTGGAAAATATTTTTTTAACCGGTCTGGATTCCATACCCACTGCCAGTAACTCTGCCTGCATCAGTCCTGTTTCATTGAGAGGGATGTCATGGCTTCCCTGAATCTTCCCCTGTATATTCCAATCTGTCTGCCCATGGCGTATCAGATATATCCTCATCATTATTCTCCTGGTATATTAAACTTCGTAGTCGTAGTCTTCTGAGTCGGTAATTTCCATCTCACTCATCTCTGCCAATGCCTCTAAATCTGCATTTTCCGCATTCAGACTCACTGCATCCATTGCCATCTTCATAATTCCCCGAATCTCATCCACGCTCATCTTCATCTTGTCCGCCAGCTCCTCTACCGTTGCTTCACGTCCAAGCTCTGCTGCAAGAGTCTGGGCGATTTGCTGAAGTACATTGACTCTGGCCGCCAGTTCCTCTCCAGTCTGATCTGCAGACACTTCTTCTTCTACAGCCAGTTCCAGAGCCTTCTTTATCTTTTCGGCCACATAGCTGTCAAATCCGTTCTCTCCGCCTGCCTTTGCATATTCTTCCACTGCCATTAAAAGTGCCATATTGGCTTCCTGAACAAGATCTGATAACAGCACGCCTTTTCCGTCATATTCCTTGGCATACTCCAGAGCGGTTCTTAAATTTCCTTCTATCAGTCTCTTTTTCGCTTCCTGATTTCCTTCTCTTAAATCTGAAATCAGCTTTAACTGTTCTTCTCCGGTACAGGGAGTGATCTCTCCCATCTCGTCTAAATACATCTGGTAAAAATTATCATGCATTTTTTTCACTCCTTTATTTATCATCACTTGAATCCTGTGCCCGTTACTATACCGCAGTCCAATTAATTTGTCAATTTCCTTTACAAATCATTCAATATTGTGATAGAATATCCTTATATTTATAAGGAGGGCTAATGATGGATATTAATTATGAACTGTACAAGGTTTTTTATCATGTTGCCGCTACACTTAGCTTTTCTGAAGCCTCCAAACAGCTCTTTATTTCCCAGTCTGCAGTCAGCCAGTCAGTCAAGGTACTGGAGAAGAAATTAAACCAGACACTCTTTATCAGAAGCACCAAGAAGGTTCAGCTCACTCCCGAAGGAGAGATTCTTTTAAAGCACATCGAACCTGCCATTAATCTGATCCAAAAGGGAGAAAATCAGCTATTGGAAGCCAATACCTTAAACGGAGGCCAGCTGCGCATCGGAGCCAGTGATACCATCTGCCGTTACTTTCTGGTTCCCTATTTAAACAGATTCCACAAAGCTTACCCCAATGTGCACATTAAGGTTACCAACCAGACATCCATTGAATGCGCTCATCTGCTGGCCAATGGTCAGGTAGATTTCATCATCACCAATTATCCCAACTCCGGACTTCTCAGTTCCCAGAAATTCCGGGTGATCAATGAATTTTCAGATGTATTTGTGGCAAATCAGGAATACTTTCCATTAAAAGGGGAGACGGTCAATCTTCAGAAACTTCAGACCTTTCCCATTCTTATGCTGGACCGGAAAAGCACCACAAGTGAATTTCTCCACCATATGTTCCAGAAGGAACAGCTGGATTTAGTTCCTGAAATTGAATTAAGCAGCAACGATCTTTTAATTGATCTGGCTCGGATCGGACTTGGAATCGCTTTTGTTCCTGATTTCTGCATTCCTAATAATGACAGGGACTTATTTCAGGTAAGGCTGACAGAAAAACTGCCTACACGCCAGATGGTTGTTGCCTATAATGAAAATATACCCGTTTCTCAGGCTTCCAGACAATTTATGGACATGCTCTGATACAAAACACAGCTGCCGGCTGATCCTTACGGCAGCTTTTTATTTTCATTTTATTTATCATAAACCATCAGGTAGATTCCCCATTTTTCCTCTTCAAAGGCAAAATCTTCTTTTTTAAACTGCTCTTCGTAAAATCCTACATTCTCATAGCATCGTTTTGCTCCCGGATTGCAGTCAAATACATTTAGGGTGATTCGCTCCATTCCCAGAAATTCTTTGGCATAACCCTTTGCAAGAGAAACCATCTGTCCTCCCAGTCCCTGCCCACGCAGACTCTGGTCAATGACGATGAAACCAAGGTGAACACTCTTCTTTTCATAATCCACTCTGGACATGCGGAAACTCCCCACCGGAATTCCCTTTTCATTTAACGCGGTAAAAGCAAAGGAACGGGAATCCTTTTCCAGTTCCTTGTAATACCGCTCCAGCTGATCAGCTGACAGTGGAAATGAAAAATGATCTCTGCACCACATTCCAAGCATACGGCGGTCTGTGAGCCAGTTTATCAGATACGTTCCATCCTCTTTTTTATACGGTCTTAATCTAAGTGTGTTTTTCATCCTCTTTCTCCTCCACTAACCGGCTGTCCCAGAACTGACTGGCAACCTCTTTTGCATTCTTTAATTTCACTTCATAAAAGCTGTCCCATTCCCGGGGAAACAACGCCTGATATTCAGGCCGGGTAAAACGTTCGTCTAAAAGAGCAATGATCCCCTCATCCCTGGCTGTACGGATTACTCTTCCGGCAGCCTGCATGACCTTGTTCATGCCAGGATACTGATAAGCATAATCAAAACCTTTCGACGACTTTTCTTCAAAATAATTTTTCAAAATCTCCTGTTCCGTACAGACCATAGGTAGTCCGGTCCCCACGATGATCACACCAATCAGTCTCTCCTCCTTTAAATCAATTCCTTCAGAGAAGACACCTCCCATCACACACAGGCCGACAAAGGAATCATCCCGCTCTCTGGAAAATTCCATTAAGAATGACTCTCTTTCCTGCTCGTTCATATGAGATGCCTGTGCATAACAGGTAACAGAGTCCCCATCACAGATCCGTTCCGGCAAAATAGTTTCTATTTCTTTTAAATACTGATAAGATGGAAGAAAAACCATATAATTTCCTTTTCTCGCAGATACGATCTTACTGATGTAATCTGCCACCTTTCGGTATTCGCTCTTGTTTCTTCTTGTGTAACGGCTGCTCACATCTGTTCCTACCATCAAAAGACGCTTATCCTGATCAAAGGGTGAATGGGCATAAACAGCATATTCCTCCTGATCTCCGCTTAGCAGTTCCTTATAATAGGAAACCGGAAGAAGGGTTGCTGAAAAAAATACGGTACTGTTTCCTTTTTTCAGACACTCCTGGAGATTCTTAGACGGGTTTACGCAGAAAAACCTTAGCATAAAACGCCCGTCGGACATGAGTTCTGTATAAATCCTGTAATTCTCATCAAGCCGGTCATAAATATTAAGAAGCTTCCTCAAATCAAAGAAGAAATCAAGTACCAGATCCCTGTCTCCAAATTCGGAATTTTTCTCCATAAACAGTTCCATTTCCCCAAATAAACTCATGACACTGGTAATAAAGAAACGGACGTCTTCCAAAATGCGATAACCCTCACACTGGCGTTTCATTTCCAGGAGTTCTTTGTTGCACCGGTCTAGCAAACGGCCTATTTTTTCGTTCATGGGCTTTATTATCTTTTTAATAAGAAGAAAGTCCTCTTTCCAGACGGCTGCACTGTACATTTCCCTGGCTCTTGGGACCAGGTTATGGGCCTCATCCACCAAAAATATATACTCTCCTGTAATCCCTTCTGAGAAATATCGTTTCAACCGCACATCAGGGTCAAAAACATAATTATAATCACAGATTACCCCATCCACCCAGTTACTGATATCCAGACACAATTCAAAAGGGCAGACACGAAATTCTGTAGCATACCGCAATATTACATCTCTGGTAATTCCAAACTCGTTGTGAATGATATCATAGACACAATCACCTACCCGGTCAAAATGTCCCTTGGCATAGGGGCAGGCATCGGGATTGCAGTCCGGCTTATCCAGAAAACAGAGTTTTTCCTTGGCTGTAATGGTGACTGTACTGAAATAAAGGCCTTTTTTCCTAAGAATATCAAAGGATTCTTCCGCAACTCCCCTTGTAATGGTTTTTGCTGTTAAATAAAAGAGCTTATCCCCCAGCCCCTCTCCAATGGACTTTACAGCCGGAAAAACCGTGGAAAGAGTCTTCCCGATTCCGGTGGGAGCCTGAATGAATAAATTCCGTTTTCTTTGAATACTGCGAAATACCGATACCGCCAATTCCCGCTGCCCCTGGCGGTAGGGATATGGAAACTCCAGTTCCCGGATTGACTCATCTCTTCTGATTCCATGAATATATAAATACCTGGCCCATTTCACATATTCATGGATCAGTCCCAAAAACCAGGCCTCCAACTCCTCAAAGGACTTCTCGGTCTGGAAACGGCGGATCTCTTCTGTCTCTATATTGCAGTAGGTCACCTGCATGACTGCCCCATCCCTCTGCTTATCAAAGCAGTAAAAGTATCCGTAACACATGACCTGAGCCAGATGAACGGGAAAGGGCTCCTCCAGATAAGACAAATCCATATAGATTCCTTTGATTTCATCTATGATCAGCTCGTCCGGTTTATCAATGATCCCATCCGCTCTTCCTTCCACCAGAATCTGAAACTGATCTTCCTCTACCACATGTTTTAACGTTACCTCGGCTTTATAATCCGCTCCCATTCGGCGCTGAATCTTTCTGTGAATCCGGCCGCCTTCCTGCATGGCATTCTTCTCCGCAGCAAAATTATGGCGGTTATCCAGATCTCCGGAACGCAGCACAAATTCCACCAGATTCCTGACGGATATGCTTAAGATCTTTTTTTCTTCCTGCTCCATTCCGGTTCCTCCTTCTTACAATTGATCTCCCCCGTCCACCGATAAAAAAAGGGAACTGCATACCATATGGCTGCAATTCCCTCTTTCACGTTGCTTTATCGTTTATGCTGCTGAGCTGTTTTCCGGAGCTAATTTTTTTAAGTATTTTTCAAATTCTGCATCTGCTCCGTTTAACTGGACAGTAAGAATCTGGGATAAATCCAAGCTTAAAACACCTAATATAGACTTTGCGTCAATAATCACTCGATTGTAAAATACGTCTATGTCGAAATTACACCTGGAAGCAGCAGCAACAAACATTTTGGCCTCAGCAACTGTTGGCAATATAATCTTAAACTGTTTCATGAGCAGACTCCCTTTTCTATAAAAGCTATGAAGTACTTATAACATGTTTGACGTCATTTGTCAAATTCTGTTTCATATAAGATTATATTGCATGTTTTTGTGCATTATTTGTAATTCCCACAAAAAAGGCCTATGAGAATTAAGCATTTTTTTACTAAGACAAATTATTTAGAAGGAGTTTTCTTTGCATAGCCCTTTTTTCATAATTCAATTTCACTATTTTTATGATAAATTTTTATCAAAATCGCCAAACATACCGCCTGGCATATATGCGCATTTATAAATTCATTTTACCACAAACAATTATTTATGAACAGTAGAATAAATTTTTTATTTTTTTCAAAAAACTGTTGCAATTTAAAATGTTCTATGCTATACTTTCAAAGTGCTCGGGTGAGCAAACATTTTAACCATATAGGGGAATAGTTCAATGGTAGAGCAACGGTCTCCAAAACCGTAAATGGGGGTTCGAGCCCCTCTTCCCCTGCTAATTTTAAGGGAGTGCTGCAAATGATTTGAGATCTTTATGATTTCACTTCATAAGCAGCGCTCCTGTTTTTTTAGTATACACTTATTTACTCTGTGATGCATACATATCCTTATATAATCCATTCAGTCTTGTTGCTTTTTCAACTACACTTTTAAATTCACGGGGCAATAAAGCCTGATCACCGTCACTTAGTGCCGTATCAGGTGCATCATGGACTTCTATCATAATTCCATCTCCTCCAGCCATTATGCTGCTAAGACACATTTTTTCAATTAATTCCCGTTTCCCCGTTCCATGTGACGGGTCTACAATCACAGGCAGATAAGATAAGGTTTTTATTGCGGCTACTGCGCTTAAGTCCAGTGTATTTCTGGTATAGTTCTCTGTAGTACGGATTCCCCTTTCACACAAAATCACTTTTCTGTTACCGCCATTTAAAATATATTCTGCACTGCACAGCCATTCGTGTATTGTGGTATTGATACCATTTTTCAATATTACCGGAATATCTGTTTTACCCAATTCTTGCAGTAGACTATAACACTGTGAATTACGAGCCCCGACCTGTATAATATCGACATATTTAATTGCTTCTTCCAAATCCCGGACATCCAGAACTTCAGATATTACAGGTAAACCTGTAATATCTCCTGCCTCCTTTAAGTACTTTAAGCCCTCCAGTCCAAGGCCCTGAAATGAATAAGGGGATGTACGGGGTTTAAATGCCCCTCCTCTGATTACATTTCCACCAAATTCTTTTATCAGAAGTCCAATTCTTATTATTTGCTCTTCTGATTCAATACTGCATGGTCCCCCAATAATAATGAAGTCCCTTCCAACTTCCAGTTTTTTAATTTTATATGCCTCCGGAGTACTGCAATTCTCTTTTAGCATGCATTTTACATCTTTCATGCCGTTCCTCCATATAAAGTATTATTGTGTTATAAAGGAATATTATTGTGTTTTTTAGGGAGACATCGCAGTAAGCTTTTATTACGAAAGGCAATTAGTGTATTGAATATAATACTCCTGGTATCATCTGGTTCAATCACTCCATCAATATAACCTTCTTTTAATGCCGCTCTAGGGTTAATATACTTAAATCTGTACTCTTCACATCTATTTTTTATATAATCTTCCTTTTCTTTTCCTGTTATTTCTGCGATCTGCTTATGAAATAATATTTCAACTGCACACTCTTCCCCCATCACTGCCACTTCAGCATTCGGCCAGCAGTAAACCATGTCTGCTTTTAGATGTCTGCTTCCCATTGCAATATATGCCCCTCCATATGCCTTTCGTATAATAATGGTCACCTTTACTGCAGTTGCCTCAGAATATGCAAACAGCATCTTCGCACCATGTCTTATAATACCCTTTTCTTCTTCCTTAACACTAGGCATAAACCCAGGAGCATCAACCAATGTAACAATGGGTATATGAAAGCAATCACAGAACCTGATAAAACGTGCAGCTTTATCACTGGCATCACAATCCAATACACCGGCTGCAGATGCCGGGTTATTTGCAACAATTCCAATCGTTATATCTGAAAGCCGGGCAAATCCAACAATTATATTCGCTGCAAAATATTGATGCACTTCCATGAAACTTTGTTCATCAATGATCATATCTATAATGTTGTGCATATCATAAGCTTTTTTTGAATCATCAGGAACTATCTGAGAAATATTCTTAATCCGGCTTTTTTTAGGTATGTATTTGGTATTCATAGACTGATGATCTTCACAATTCGCCGGAAGCAGAGAGATCAGACTGCGAACAGACTCAAAGCTCTCCTTCTCAGAATCATGTATAAAATGCGCCACCCCTGACCTGGAATGTACGTCTGCACCCCCCAGATTCTCAGCGGAGCATTTCATTCCGGTCACATGCTCAAGTACTTTAGGTCCTGTTACATACATTGTACCTATCTTTCTGGTAATAAAAATAAAGTCAGTAATTCCCGGCGAATACACTGCACCTCCTGCGCAAGGTCCAGATATAATAGAAATTTGCGGTATATACCCGGAGGCTAATGTATTACTATAAAATATTTTTCCATAGCCGGCTAAAGCATTCACCCCTTCTTGTATTCTCGCACCCCCTGAATCATTAATGCCGATAACCGGAGCTTTGTTTTCTATTGCCAGTTCAATTATTTTTACTATTTTTTCCGCATGCTTCAACCCAACCGTACCCCCGCAGATGGTAAAATCCTGGGCATAAACAAAGACTAATTGTTTCTTTATATAGCCATAACCTGTAATCACACCATCATAGGGAAGCTCTGAATTACTATATGTTCCCCCAAGTTCTGCTACTTCTTTTCCTATCTCACAAAAACTTCCTTTATCCAGCAGCAGATTTAACCGTTCTATGGCATGCAGCTTAAATCTTGCATGCTGCTTCAAAATATTATAAGCCATTCTACCACATCTTCCTTTAGACCTGTCTTTCCTTTGTCCTGGTTTTAATAAAAATGTAAAGCAAACATATCAATAATGTCAGTAGCTCTGCAATGGGAATCGACAGGAACACTTTCTCATCCATAAATATAGAATTCAATATCAAAATGAACAGTATGGGTAATAATAATGACCGTAGCGCAGAGAAGATAAATGATAATCCTGGTTTTAAGGTACTTGTAAAATACCCCGTAATAACTATGTTCAATCCACTGACTAAGAAAGCAGGCCATAACATCCCAATATAGGTAACTGCAAGCTCACTGATATGAGCCGCTTTGTTCTTTAAAAAAATACTGACCCATAAATCATCAAAGAAATATAATGCAGCAGCAATTAACGCTCCCATTATCAGATTAAACAAAATAGAAACTTTTAGGAATCCATTTACTCTTTTTGAATTTTTGGCACCAAAGTTAATACTAATGGGACCATTCATGGAAGCTACTACACCATAACTGACAAGGCATCCACTATACAAAAAAAAGTTAATCGTCGTAAAGGCCGCTACCCCATCCACGCCGGACTGGCTCATTAGAACATGATTGAATACAAATGCCACAATTCCACTTGAAGTTTCATTTAGAAATTCTGAAATACCATTAAAAATTGAGAACAAAATATCCTTTGTGAATCTTATAGGTTTTACCAGCTTAAGAGCACTGTTTTTATTAAAAAATGTAGGTAATAGAATAAAAAATGTCATGGATTGTGATAAACCAGTAGCAAATGCAGCGCCTCTTATTCCAAGACCTAATAAAACCACAAATATAAAATCAAGAAACACATTCATTACTGCACTTAACAGCAATGCAAAGGAAGTTAAGCCGGGTCTGCCATTGACTCTTGAAAAAAAGCTGAGACCGATTCCCATAAGCTGAAATGGTAAAAAATAAGTATAATTTATTAAATATGTAACAGTATTTTCAGCAACACTGCTATCCGCACCAAGCAGATAAGCAATATGATACGGGAATATTAAAACGATTACCCAGGGGATCAGTATCAACAGTAACATGATCTGAATAAATTTTGAAAATGTTCTGGAAGCATCTTCAGTTTTTTTCTCACCCATAAGTTTGCCGCAAAGAACGCAACCCCCAGATCCCAGCATAGTTATAACACCTAATAGCAAAGATACATATGGAACAATTAAATTAATAACAGCCAATGCGTTAGAACCAATAAAGCGTCCTACAAATATACCATCTACGATGGATGCTGATGAAATTGCCACCATTCCAAGTATTGTAGGTATGGCATATCTGATAAATATCTTTATAATACTACCTGATGTTACATCTAAATCGTTTTCCACCTTGATTTTCCTCCAACTTTTCAATATCTGTATTTTAATTAAACTCTATTTTTTATATGCAAGTACTGCCGAAAATGGTCCGTCCAGATGAATGATGTCAAACCGTTTAAATCCGGCTTCTGCACACCAGTCTTTCAGTTCGTGAACTGTAAAATCAAATGCTTCGCCAAATTCTAACAGCATATTTAACGATTGCAGAAATCCTGCGCAGCATTCTCTTCGCTCATCATCAATCATCATCTCTGTGACAATAAAAACACCATGATCTGGCATTGCATTGTATGCAGCCTGAATTAAGTACTTCTTTTTCTCTAAGTTCCAATTATGCAGTATCATTCCCATACTGATAATTTCTGCTTTGGGCAGAGAATCTTTGAAAAAGTCGCCCGAAGCTACCTTTATTTGATTTTCCAGACCAAATTTTTTCACATTATTGAAAGCAATGGATTCCATGGCCGGCAAATCAAAATTAGTGCAGCTTATATTGGGGTGTTTTTTACAAACATAAATTGAAAACAATGCAGTAGAACCGCCTATATCACTTAACGTATTATAATTTGAAAAATCAAACTTTTCAGATAACAGTCTATAGTTCTCACCAGATGCCCCTGCCATGGCATTGGCGAATTCTTCCGTAAGTTTTAAATCTGAATAAATGGTATCATAATATGTTTTACCCTTAGCCAGGGTCTCATTGTGCAGTCTTCCATTTTTTAAAGCCTCTTCTAAATTCCCCCATACTTCGTATAGTCTGGAGTTGGCTAGTTCAAGTATTCCTCCTGCATAATAAGGACTGTCTCTGTTTAAATACCGCTTTGCTTCATCCGAATTGCTGTAAACAGCATCAGCCCCAACCCCATCACGGATCAGAAAGCCCATACAAAGCAGGCAATCCAGGAAATCCCATAGTCCACGGGGGTGTATATCAAGTTTCTTTCTTATCTGTTCTCCTGTCATACCGTCATTTCCTAATATGGTAAACAGGTCAAATTTCAAAGCTGCTAATAATACTTTTGCCTGCTGAAAAGCAAAACCAGTATCAATCACTTTCCGCAATCCACTTCCTATTTCCATCATCATACCTCCAATATTGTTTCATCTGAAACAGGTAAATATGGCAAATGGCTTCTTGAAAAAACATTTTTAGTCAGTAATTTTATAATAGGCCTCTTTTTTGTTTCTTTTACAAGCTGTACCAGCTCTTCACCATATAATCCTGAATTGCAGGAGTAATCATACCATACACCCAAATCCTCTTCCTCTTTATTATCTTCCCAATTAACCATCACCCCATATTCAGAAGTATTATTAAAAATAGGCGTGTTTTTGATCAGTGTGAATCGGTCATATGCAATATAGTGGATCTCACGATAGTGTTCCTCAATGAACTTAATTGTTTCCATTGCCTCTTCTTTCGTTTCGGTTGGAAATCCCAAAAAGAACATTAAAAAAGTTTTTATACCGGATTTCCTGCAGTTTTGAATAATTTCCGGTATAATATCCGGATTTGTATTCTTTTTCATCTTATCTAAAACTCTAATTACAATTGATTCAAATCCAAAACTCAGCATCAGACAGCCCCCCTCTTTCATATCCCTAAGAACATCAAGAGTATACATCTTTTCCAGCCGGGTATCGCCAAACCAGTGGAACGGCAGTTTCTGACCTGATATTTCCCTTGCTAAGCGTCTGGCAACAGACGGTGCGATAGCCTCATCTACAAAATAAAAATCCTGGACATCATATAAAGAATTTAACATCTTCAAATCCGCCAATATTCTGTCAGCATTTTTTTCTTTATACTGGCAATTGGTTATTAATACCGAACTGCAGAACACACACTTTGCCCAGAAACAGCCCAGATTGGTTTTGTATGGAAGAATTTTACAGGGCGATAAGTACAGATCCAATGGAAAGTCTGAAAAATCCGGCAGACAGGAACCAAAAGCTGACTGGGAGTCATTTAATTCCATATCCTGTGCTTTCCCATTTTGAAAGGTTACAGTACCTGGAATTTTTTGAACTTCTGCATTATGTTCCAGAGCTTCAATTAATTGTAGGAAAGGCTTCTCCCCCTCGCCAGGAATAATCAGATCTATTAATTCACTAAATGGATTAAAAACCTGCAAATTGTTTATGTATAGCGTAAAATAGGTCCCGCCAACCGCAATTTTGATATCTTTATTGTTTTTTTTCAATAATGAGATCAAAGTGAGCGCAGGAATCAGCTGTTCAAAATAACAGATCGAAATACCGATTAGGCCTGCTTTTTTCTCTAAGATCTCCGGCATCTTATATTGGTAATATTCAATAAAAGGATTCTGTTTTTTATCATAGACAGCCTTTAAAACTTCTTTCGTTTGAAAGATAGAATATTTAAAAGTAAACTGATGCTCGATACTCCAGGAGGTGGGATAAACGGATGCCGAAACATAATTCTGAGCCTGCCTGAAAAAATCCGTCAGCTTATAATACCCGTCAAGGTCTTGATAAGTAGAGCTTTTTTTTAGCAATTCAACGTTAGAATCTATGTTATTTATTAAAACATCCCCATTGGAAACAGCATCTGATAAGACAGCCAGTTCCTTTCTCTCTTCCTCATCCAAATCCTCTTTCCCTTTCAGTATATCATACCTGGATTTTATGATTGTATATTTTTCAGTAAAATATTGACTGTTTAGAAAATAATAATGGGCTTCCACATTTAAGTCTAAATTTTCCACATCCTTATTTCCCAATTGTTTTAAATACCCCGCTATTGTTGCAATTCCCAAAGGAGGATGCACAGCATCTACCATGGGAGGAAAAATCAATAATGTTTTCATCTAATCCTTCTCCTTTGCTAAATCCTCACTGAATTTATCATATCTGGCTGAATTAACATAATCCCTAAATTTACTGGCATGGCTTAAATCCATTGCTTTCGTTACAAAACTATCGCAGTATTTACACTGGTCACACATATTTTTACAAAAATTATCAATCTCAATAAATGGCCGGATAAAACCACCCAGTTTCTTATTATCAATGAAAACTGAAGGAATAAAGTTTTTGTCAAAAAGCATGATCAGCTCCCATAAGTTTCCGTCAAAATCCTCCTTAAAATAGTATTCTACAGCTTTTGCAGGATTAGCAGTCTGTATCACATCACGCCCCTGAATCTTAAAATGATGAATTCCTATTTTTTCATATTCACAGATATCTTCTGGTCTTATCCAGCTGTTTTTAAGAAAGATACTTGGATCATTCAACATTCTCTGGCTGCATCTGGTTATATAATATTTGTAACTAGATCCATATTCCACAGAATCAAAAATATAGCTGTTATAATGAAACGGCCGATAGATACAGTTTTTATAACATACCACATTGGTAATTACTTCTACTTTATCTCCAAAGCTTTCAACAATATTTTTCAATGTTTTAAAATCTCTGTTTACTGCTTCTTCTGCAACAATTCTGTCTGCACCCATTTTTTTATAAGCCAATGCTTTATTGGGTGTATTGACCGATGAAATAGCTGACACTTTTACCTTTATTTCCGGATTTAATGTTTTTATTATTTCAATTAATGACGGCAGGCTGACTGTCATGGAGTCTATTCCAATATCACAGAGTATTTTAAGAAATTCTTTGATTTTTAAGAGGCCACCGCTGGTTATTTCCATGTTTTTAAGTGAAGGGGCATTTAATGTATAATCAAATTTAATCCCGTGATCCATGGAATATTTGACATAATGCCTCAGTCTGTCTTGATTCAGCTGGGGTAGCGTATCGGCGGATCTGCCGGATCCATATATATTTCCTAATGTGATATTCCCATAGGTTTCCTGTACTCTGGATTCTTTATATCTTTTATTTAAATCAGCGTATTTGTCGATGGTTTCTGTTTTAAAATCAGCTGGAAGACTATAATATTTCATATTTTTCACACCTTTCGCACGATCAGTGAATGAATTTCTCCCAAAACAGGGAAAAAATCAACCTTTAGCCCCTTATAATATCTCTCAGCCAGCTGTGATATTCTTTGTGATTCATTTTGATCAATAATCGGCCATTCAATAGCAAGCCGGTTAAATCCTTTATTTAGCATTTCAGCCGGAATATCAATGTGCTGATTCGTCCACTTTGGCTGCCCAGTTACCGATTTAATCTCCTGGTCATTGATGAGAATTCTAACGGGATCATGATTCTGATCCGGTGTTTCAACAGGTAATCGGCATGTTAGATCCAGTGATAAATCGTGTTCTCCATCTGCAATTAAGGTAAAGAATGAGCGTGGCCACCATGATTGATAATACGGTAATCTTCTTCGTGTTCCGTTCTCTGAATCCATAGACATCTTCAGATGAGAATTTAACCATTCAATATATGCCGGTTCAGTTAAATCAACCCCGTTCTCCAGGGCCTGTATGTAAGGCTTCTGATAATCATTTAATAAACCGTTTCCATCCCACCCGTTATTTTCTAAAGTGTTGCATATGGCTTCCACAGTTAAAGCATCAGCGCCTGGAGCTTCCTGGGCAACAGGAAAATCTAAAGGTGAATTCATAAGTGCAAAGAGCTTCTGCCCTGCTTTACTTAACGTAAATCCTGAACCTTTTTCACAGCTTCTCCCCATTATATATAGTTTCATAATTTCCAGTACTGATCTGTCACTGTCAACTGCCTTTTGAAATAGTCCGCTATACCAGTCTACGTCTGATTTATCAGATATTGGTCTGTTTAAATGAGTATTATATAAAGCTGTACAGAAATATGAGACCGCCAATTGTGACTGATTTGTTTTGAGAGGAGCCGTACGTTTCACTAAGGATATCCAATCCTCCCTGGTGTTTTTCTCATTGGATAAAATTAAGTTTGCTACAGGCGCCATCACGATGTGGAAACCTTCCGGATTTAAATGACAATAATCTACGAATACTTCTTTTCCTAATACCTTGGTGCCAAAATATTCTTCCAGAACCTGTTCAAAATCCAAAAACCTTATATGAGGACAAATCCCATTGTTCTCCTCATATTTCTTCCTCACATATGAGGGAACAGCTGGAAATGATGTTATTTCATCAAATATAAGTGAATTATCACATTCTGAGACGCAATACTCATAAGCAAGTTTGTCTTTTCCCAAAGCAATACAGCAATCCGCTAATATTCTGGATGATGCAGAGTTACTCCCGTTATCAATTTCAATCATTTTCTTTCCATAATCAAACGCTTCCTGATACTCTTTTTTATCCAGTGCTTTTGATGCTAGTTTATAATATTCATACCATTTTATGGTTTTTTCGTTATTCAGCCAATGCAATGGAACCCTTCTTACCCAGTCTGAATAGTTTAGTGCCGGAATTGCAAAAATAAATTCTGCCGGGCTTTTAGATGCCAGTTTGTCTATCTGAGACATAACACGATCTGCAAGTTTTCCAGCGCTTTCCTGGTAGGCAGTAATAACACCTTCCACACCGTTTTTTTCCAAAGACATCACATACTTTCTGCGGCGTGATAATGGTCCGTTATGCTCAACCATTATATCCGAGAACCAGTTGTTTCCTGCAATGATAACGATGTAATCCGGTTCTAATTGAAGAGCATGCTCACAGGTTTCAATCAATGCTCCTGCATTCATGCAGTTTCTTGTCAGGTCAATCACTTCCCACGAATAATTCCCATCCGTCTTTAAATAATTATTTAATGCTTTGGCAGGCGTTATGTATGGGGTGAAAAACATTCCGGCAGCAGCTGATTCTCCAATTAAGCAAACCCGTTTATCACCATCTTTTTTTCTCAGACGGAACTGATCGCATGTACTCTCCCAAAATACAGAATCCATCTGTTCCTTTCTTTTAAATATAACCTCATCGTTCTGTCTCACCGGGTGCCAGGTCCCTATTGCATGAAATCCCTCCTCATCAGCATCTGATTTTGGAATATTACTAATCATATTGTCCTGTTCATCTCTATCAAATCGTCCAAAAAGGTGGAGCTGCAGAAGCCTTAACAACTCTAACCCGGATTCATCCTCTACCTGTAACGCTTGGGTAAGTTTTGCAATACTTGAATTTTCAGTTCTCATTTGATTCACTCCTTTTTTCCATCAGATAAAAGTATAAATGGCTTCTATTTTTCTTCCATTAAATAAGTCTTCCGGCGGTTTAATAAATTCAAAATCATGTTTTGCCATTTCAATAAAATTCTCCGACAGCATAGTTCTGTCAATGATAAAATCTCCTAATACCAGAACATCTATTCCAGAATTGCCAAAGCATCTTAACGCATCTATGGGACTGCATACAATGGGCTCTCCACGGACATTAAAGGAGGTATTAACCAGAATTGGACAGCCGGTCCGCTGGTAAAAGGATGTAATCAGTGCGTGGAACCTAGGGTTTGTTTCAGCAGAAACTGTCTGGGGACGGCAGGAACTGTCTACATGTGTAATTGCCGGTAAATCAATATCTGACTGCACCTGGCAAGTCTCCAGCATAAAAGGGGAAGTCATCTTCATGTCGATATGCTGTGAGGCATATTCTTCCAGTATGGCTGGGGCAAATGGCCGAAAGCTCTCACGTTTCTTAACCAGATCATTTAGCCTGGTACGCATAACCGGATCACGGGGATCTGCCAGTATGCTTCTTGCTCCCAGTGCTCTGGGTCCAAATTCCATACGTCCCTGGAACCAGCCAATGACCTTACCGTCAACCAGTCGATTGACTACTTCTTCATTTAATTTTTTACTGTTATTTCTGCAATCAACTGCTTCCATTTCCATTGCACTCAGGATATTATAAATATACTCCTGATTATATTGAGGTCCTAAGTAAACATGTTTTAATGGCTCACATCCATGTTCATATCCATTCGTTTCAACATAAGCCAGTGCCGCGGCTCCAAGGGCAGAGCCTGAATCCCCTGCTGCCGGCTGGACAAATATATGATCAAATATGCGGGCCTCCCGAATTGCATGTGTTGCCACACAATTCAGCGCAACACCACCAGAAAGGCATAAATTAGAAGAATTGACTTTTTCTTTTAGTTCCCTCACCTGCTTTAAAAGAATTTCTTCCAACACAACCTGTAAGCTTTTTGCCAGATCCTTATGTTCCTGCTTTAAATCAGATTCAGGTACACGGGGTTTGATGCCCAGATAATCAATCAATGCATCCGTATACATTCTTTCTATTTGTCCGAAGTCAAAGTAATTCATATTAAGCTTAAAATCCAATTCCCCGGGCATGGAATATAGGGTCCGGAGTTTTTCTGCATACACCGGTTTTCCGTATGGCGCCAGACCCATCACTTTATATTCACCGCTTAATACCTTAAATCCAAGATAATTGGTCATTGCACTATAGAACAGCCCAACAGAATTGGGATATTTGATACCCCCGTGAAGCTTTATATTAAGGCCATGGGCTTCTCCAAAGGTTGTTGAATCCCATTCCCCCACTGCGTCTGTGGTTAATATTGCGGCATCTTGAAAGCCCGAAAAAAGATAACTTCCTGCAGCATGTGAAAGATGATGCTCATAATATTTTATCTCTCCTTCGTAACCTAAAATCTCCCTGATTTCACGGAAAGGTCTGTGACAATCGATCCAGTTAAGTTCTTTATCGTTGGATTGATTGAAATTGTATTCCATCTGACGAGAAAGCTTTTTATATGGGTCCTCATAATATGCAACACAGTCAACGTCTGTAATATTAATATTACCAGCTTCCAGACAGTATCGAAACGCTCTGACCGGAAGTCTGGAATCGTTTTTAAAACGGGAAAAACGCTCCTCTGATACTGCGCAAATAATTTTCCCATCTTGAATTAATGCACATGAAGAATCATGGAAATACGCTGAAATTCCTATAATATTCATATAGTTTCCTTCTTTCTGACATAATATCGCGTTTTACTTTAGTTACTCTTTAAGTACTTCTTCAGAAGTTTCGCCACTTTTTGAACATTTGGTTCAAAAATCATGGACATGTGATCCCCATCTGTTTCAAGCAGTTCGACTTTTCCATTGGTAAAGTTCTCCCAGCCAATTTGAATCGAGGCATGGGGATGTAAAAGAACAATGTCGCTGTTTACGTTCCCACCTTTATAGGAATTAAGCATCTCTACATTTTTAGTACAAGTGTCAACTAATTCCCTTAATTCAATAACTTCTGTATCCACAGGTAGTGCACCACTGGTTTTTAACTCTTTTAGTGCAATTTCATACAATCCATCAGCATCCATTGGGCTGATCTGACTGAAATCCAGCTGCGGTTTCACTCCATACTGCGCCATGGCTTCTTCCAGGCACCGTTTTAATATTGCGCGCATATCAAGTTCCGCCTGATATTTCCCTGGAGCAGCACTATCAAACAGAATAATTTTATCTACAATGTGTCCCTTATTTTCCAGCTGTCTGGCCATTTCAAATGATATTAATCCGCCCATAGACCAGCCGCCCAGAAGATAGGGCTCTTTATTTGGTACAGCATGAATATTATCAAGATAATAAGAAGCCAGTTCCTCTATTGAATTTATTTTATTGTCTTTTATCTGGTTATTGCCTAATTGCTGCAAACCAAATACAGGATTGTCAACTAGCATCGAAAACTGATTGTAACAAATAGAACTTCCGCTCAGAGGATGAACCAAAAACAAAGGGCGATCAGCCGTTTCTTTCTTGCCATTAAAAGATATAAGAGCCATACTTCCAGCAGCTTTGCTCTTCTTTCTTATTATGGTGGCCAGCTCCTCAATTGTTCCATGGTCAAACAGCAGCTCTATAGGCAGCTGAACGGAAAACTCCTTCTCAATTAAAGATAAAAATCGAATTGCTTTTAACGAATCTCCACCTGATTCAAAAAAATCACATTGGATATCCGGAGCCTTTGATCCTGTTACTCTCTCCCATATTCCTGCTAACTTTATCTCCTCTATGTCCCTGGGATACCTGACCGTATTTCGTATATTACTCTCTGAGATATCAATCTCATCTAATTTTTTTCTGTCTATTTTTCCATTTTTATTGGTCGGCAGTGAGGTTAAAATCTGAATGACAGATGGCAGCATATAGTATGGCAGCCTGCTCTGAAGATGTTTTTTTACAGCATCTGCAGAAGTTTCCCCATAACCACTTTTTAAAGAAATGTATGCTATCAGCCGGTAATCATCCTGACAATTCCCCTTTACCACTACGGCCGCTGTATTAACAGCCACATGTTCCCGAATCGCATTTTCAATCTCTCCAATTTCAATCCTGAATCCGCGGATTTTAATCTGGTGGTCTTTTCTTCCCTTAGAAATCAAATTGCCATCTTCATTATATTGAACCAGATCTCCGGACCTATAGATACGGCTGAACTTTTCATCATGCCCGAATGGATTATGTATAAAATTTCTTTCTGTCAGATCAGGTCTATGATGATATCCATCAGATACGCCTGCTCCGCCAATGAACAATTCTCCTGTCACACCCGCCGGCAGTACCTTCATTTTAGAATTCAATACATAAAATTGTGTATTTGATATGGGTCTGCCTATTGGAACAGTAAGCGCATTCTCCGGTAAATCATGCACCTCATAAAAGGCGGAGGAGCAGGTTACCTCTGTTGGTCCCAATGCATTTATGAAATTTTGAGGCGGATCGTTCTTCAAAACAGCTCTCGCCCTGGTTGGATCCAAAGCTTCACCGCCAACTATCAGAAACCTCATTTTGCGAAAGGCAGCCGGAAATTCAATACTAATCGCGTGAAATAGTGCAGTCGGCAGATATGCCATTGTTATTTCATTCTTATCCACAAACTCTGCAAATTCCAATGGCTTTAATTTTATGTCATCTGGCATTATCACCATAGTGGCTCCATAAATCAAGGGGGTCCATATTTCCCATGTGGATATATCAAATGCAAAATTATTTATTTTTAGA
This sequence comes from Lacrimispora struthionigena, assembly GCF_048627165.1. Classification (NCBI taxonomy): domain Bacteria; kingdom Bacillati; phylum Bacillota; class Clostridia; order Lachnospirales; family Lachnospiraceae; genus Lacrimispora; species Lacrimispora struthionigena. The sequence goes on along the minus strand of NZ_JBMBWP010000001.1, from coordinate 1,068,731 downwards.
AACCGGTCAGATTCTTCCGGCTGCATGTGATTTGTATTGCACAAAAGAGCCGCCACATTGTAATGCATGGTTCTTACTGCCTTGGGAGTTCCCGTAGAACCTGATGTATAAATCATGTAAATAATCTGATCTGATGAGACTGACAAATTCAGATTTTCCCCGTTTTCTTTTTCAACCTCTTCCCACTGTGTATCAAGGCAGATTGTATTCTTATCTTTTAACAGTGATTGAGTGAACTCCGCCTGGGTAACAACTATTTTTGAGTCCGTCTCATCTAACATAAACCGGACACGATTTTGGGGTAAAACAGGATCAATCGGGACATATGCAGCACCTGCTTTTACGATCCCCAGAATTCCTACTATCATTTCAATGGATGTTCTGGCGCATATCCCTACAAACGAACCTTTTTGTATGCCGTTTCTGTTAAGATAGCGGGCAAGCTTATTTGCCCTGGCATTCAGTTCCCCGTAGGTAAGACTGTTTCCATTAAAACAAACCGCGGTTTTATCCGGGACTCTCTGTGCCTGCTGTTCAAACATTACATGCATACAGGTTTCTCTTGGAAATGATGCATAAGTATCATTCCAGATCCTGCAGAGTAAGTCTTTTTCTTCTTCGTCTACCAGTTCTGCTTGATCAACACATTGCTCTGGTGATGTGATTATAAATGTCAGCATTTTAATAAAATATCTGATTATACGCTCAATTGTTTTTTCGTTATAAAGGCTTTCCTTATACTCCACGTATCCCTCCAGCCTGTCATGTACTTCAAACATTGCCATACTTAAATCAAACCGTGCATTTGCAGGGTCCATGGGGATTTTATGGTTCTCTAATCCCCAGAGATTCAGCATCTCCTCTTTCCCGTTAAAAAGAGAGAAAAAAATATTAAAAAGTGGATTTTTATATTTATCTCTATTTGGCTTTAAGGACGATACAACTTCTTCAAAAGGAATATCCGAGTTATCTAAGGCTTTGAGCGTTTTATTTTTCATCTGCTCCACAAGCATCTGGACTGTAGAATCCTCTTTAAAAATACACCTTAGAACTACAACATTTGCGAAATTACCAATAACATGATTAATCCGGGAGTTTTTACGTCCTGCAACTACAGTCCCCAGACAAATATCATCCAGTCCGCTAAGAATATGGGCTAATGATGCAAAAGCAGTTACCAGTACATGATAATTGCTGATGTTATATTTGGCAGAATATACTTTGAGTAAATCATAGATGGGATCTGGTATCTTAAATACTGCTCTGTGACCCCTTAAATCATGCTGATCTAACCCGGGTTCCCTCCCCAATGTCATATCCACTTCAGAGGGCGCATCCTTTAATTCCTCCAGCCAGTAATCTTTCTGTTTTTCAAGTCTTTGAGATGTATCAGTTTCTTTCCTCCATTTTAAATAATCAATTGGCTGCATCTCTATTTCTGGCAGGACAGGTTCCCTGTTTTCACATCTGGCTTTATAAAGTTCATTTAATTCCCTGGTGAACACTTGCGCTGATGACCAGCCATCGGCAATAATGTGATGAAAATTCCAAAAGAAAACGAATTCGTTATGATTCAGCTTAAATAATTTAGCAGTAAACAAAGGTGCGGTATCCAGTTTTTTGGGACGTGAGGCTTCTGTTTCCAGTAATTGAATTAGTTTTTCTTCCTGTCTGCTTTCTTCCTTAGAAAGATCTGCAACAGGCAGCTCATATTTTATTTCTGGAACAACCAGCTGGAATGGCTCTCCTTCCTCTTCCCCAAACAAAGTCCTCAATGCCTCGTGACGGTTTATAATCTGATTCAATGACCACTCCAGAAATCCCACATTTAGTTTTCCATTCAGCCGTACCGCTTCCGGGCAGTTATATGCAGGTGAATCTTCATTCATTTTATATAGATACCAATAATTTTTCTGAGTACCGGCCAGCACTTCCTTTTTATATGGAGCAGCTGATTTCTGCATGCCAGTTATCCTTTGACAAAGCCCTTTTATGGTTGGATTCTCATAAAAATCAATTACATCTATTTCAACTGAGTATAATTCCCATATGCGGGTAAGCAGCTGAATTACCATTAATGAATTTCCGCCCATTTCAAAAAAGTCAGCGGACTCATCCAGTACCGGGATATCTAATAATTCTTTCCAGATTCCAGCTATTGTGTCTGGTATATGATTTTCAGTTTTATTAATAACCATGCTCTCATTTATTTCCGGCGCAGCCAGATCAGGCAGTAAATTAACATTTATCTTTCCCGTTGATGTGACCGGAAATTTCTTTATCTGAATAAACTTAGAAGGAATCATCGTCTTCGGAAGGTATTCAGAAGCAAAATCCCGAAGATCATTTTCATTAATAATGGAATCATTCTCCGAGGTATAATATGCTGCTAAAACCTTATTATTTTTTACTTTTCTGACAACTGCTTTCACCTGCCCCATTCCAGGAAATCTTCCCAGCGTAGTTTCTATTTCACCTGCCTCTATGCGCACTCCGTTTATTTTTATCTGATCATCCATACGGTATAAAAACTGTATTTTTCCTGATGGTGTCCGTTTGACAATATCACCGGTTTTATACATTACAGTTTCCGAATTATCTGGAAGAATGGTTTTGAGAAAACTCTTTTCTGTCAGAGCAATATCATTGATATAGTCCTGCCCTATCTCTCCGCTTATATAAAGTTCTCCAGGAGTATTATCGGGAACAGCACTGCCCCCTTCATCGAGGATATATACCTGTTTATTAGAGAACGGAAGCCCTATTTCTCCCATGAAATAATCTTTTTCAGATAAAGGTTTGCAATAACAAGTATCAATGACTGCTTCTGTAGGTCCATATAAATGAATCAGTTCTACGCCTGGCAGTTTGCTTCTAAACTGTTCTTTTATAGTGTCTGGCAATACTTCCCCTCCGGAAAAAACACATTTTAACTTATGTACTGTATTGGGAGTTAAGTTATCTAAAAGCAGTCCCAGCTGCGTGGGTGTAGCCTGTATATGAGTCACCTCAAATTTTGTAATTAAGTCAATAATTTTCCGAGGCTCCCAGCAAAATACTTTTTCGTTACTTAAAACAATGGAACAGCCATATACAAAGGGGCTTAATGTTTCCCACAGGGCAATATCGAAATTAGGAGCCACCGAATGCAGGATTCTGTCACTGTTTTTTATCTCCACGCTCTCAGATCTGGCTGATATCTGGCTCAGGATAGCTTTATGATTCACCCTAACTCCCTTGGGTTCCCCTGTTGACCCTGACGTGAAACCTATATAAGCAATTGCAAAAGGCTCAGCCATATCTGGAAATTCTTCTGATTCAATTTCTTCCGATACCAGATTCCTATCAGCACACAGTACATGTATTGATTCTTCAGGTACAAGATGTCTCGCAGTTTCTGTTGTTATAGCAAGTTTTACATTTGCTTTATGAAACATTAACTGGCTGCGCTCTTTGGGATCCTGCACATTTATCATCAAAATGGCTGCTCCGCTTTTTAATACAGCTAACATACTGATGATAAGCGCTGCTGACCGGTCCATGGCTATTGCTACAACATCGCCCGGCATTACTCCATTTTCTTTTAAAATGAAACACATTCTGTTTACCTTGTTATTCAGCTCTTTATAAGAAATCACATGCTCCGGGTCTATAATGGCGTCAGCTTCTCCATGACTTACCACATGTTTCTGGAATGAATCAATAATCGTATTGTCATTATTCTTGTCATTGATTGAGGAATCGGGGCATACAGGAGAACATTTCAGAAAATCATCCATGTAAATTCTGTTATGCGGCATTGTCTCCTCAATCGTCCCTATACTGTCATCGTAGTATTTTCTGTATTTGTCAAAATGGGCTGATTCAATAGAAACATTATAAATATCGCACCGTACTTCACATAATATCTGTGCCGTTTTATTTCTTATCCAGTCAATTGCAACGGTTACATTTTCAATTTTCTTTTTATCTGCCTGGCATATAAGCGCTGCTTCCAAAAAACTCCACATGCCTGCCTTACCAATTGCATAATATAAGACGCCCCTCATTTCTTTCTTGATATCTTTTTCTTTGATCAGCTTTTTTAACTGATTTATGTTTTCTGTCAGACTGTCGTACACTTCTGTTACCTGCATATCGTCCCGCAGATACCTCATTAATTTTGAATTTGTCAATGCCAATGTTACTCCCAATTTCATTAACAGCGGCTCTGTAGGACCTTCTCCAATTCTGAAAAACCTGGTATCACATAAAATCCGGGCAACCAGGTTCTTTTCATCCAGCCCTCTGGCCCCCAGCAGCTGCACTGATTTATCCGCAGTTTCCCAGGCAAGCTCAGACGATAATACCTTACAGGCAATTGCAAAATCTTCTGGTATCTCCTGATTGTTGTCTATTTTTTCAGCAATAAATGAATCCATTGCCTCTATGCTTGTCACTGCTATATCAATCTCTCTCAATCTGGCAGCTGTTACCGGACTATCCAGTAACAACCCTGAACCAATGTTTCTCTTTGAGGCATAGCGACTCATAAACTGGCTGCATCGTTTCATGATTCCTGTGCAGACAGGACCTGTAAATAATCGTCCAAATAGCAATCCGCTTTCCGCTGCAATCATGCCTTTTCCCAATTCACCAATCAGATATTCCTCACCTATCTCCACATCCTTAAAGACAATCGTCCGTAATCCAACTCCATTAATACTTAACATATTTAGAGAATTCTGTATCTCAATACCCGGCGTCGTTTTGGGAACTGCAAAACAACTGATTCCTTTATAACCGGATTCTTCATCATGACGTCCGAAAACAAGATACATATCTGCTGTAGCTGCGCCCGTGATCCAGCATTTCGTTCCGTTGATCTTCCATTTACCTCTTTCTGCGGGCATTATACTTGTATTTATTTTTCTTGGATTTGAACCTGCGTCAGGCTCACTGAGAGCAAAACACCCCAAACATCTTCCAGAAGCAAACTGGGGTAAATAGAAATCACGGAATAGTGGTTTTGCGTATAATAAGATAGGATAACAGAATGTATGCTGGACTATAAGAAATGTAGCTATGTTAACATCAATAGCTGAAATCTGGTCAATTATTTTCACTGTTTCAGACATTGGTAATTCCAGACCGCCATAAATTCGTGGGATTCTGATACCAAACAGCCCTCTATCGCCTGCTGCATGTAAAAAATCATGGGGCATCTTCTTATCATGAAGCATTTCTCCGATATCAAAATTAGTACTGCAATAATCCCTCAACCACCTGATTATTCCGTTTACCACCTCTTTGTTGTTCTCATCCATTGTTTCTACCTCCTCATTTATATCAATGCGAATATTTGGATTTTTGATAATTTTTTATCACTTTCACTATAGTACTACCTATAACCAAAATATAAAACGTTTTTAAATCGCATTATTCGACTCCTATTATTGATATTTTATATAAAAAAACAATTTAAAATTATTGGCAAAAGCATGCTCCTTAGCTGGTATACCTGGCTTGTACAAGAAATCTCAGTCTGTTTGCTGATGTAATAAATTTGCTATTTTAGTCGTAATTCTTTCCTTTCCATTCAAAAGGCGGTATGATATAAATAATAGAGACAAGGGGCAACGGTTAAAGGGTGGGTATGTATGAGTAAGAAACGGTTCATGGATATTTTTACTAAGATCCGGGTGCAGAAGCAATTGTACCTGTTCTTTTTTATTGCCATTTTTATTCCTATCACAACGGTAGGCAGTTATCTCATCTATCATACCCGAACCCAATTATTTGACCACTATTCCAAACAGACTTATTCCGATAATCTCCGGGTAAAATCTCTGATTCTGGATTTAACAGAAAACGTCTATAACAAATCCCAGATCCTGGTCTCTGACCAGAATTTAATTATACTTTTAAACACCAAATACTCTGCCGTCAGCGAAAGCAAATCAGCCATAAGCACTTATAAGGGGATTGATACACTTCTTTCCGGTGATGCCTCCCTCCATGACATTGCTGTGTATACCTTTAATTCCACCATTACAGACAGCCCCCACATCCATCCCATTACAAACAATCTCCAGAACCAACCCTGGTTTAAACGCGCTTCCTCGTCTATCACCCCATTCTGGACAGTGGAGTTGGAGAAAAACCAACGATACAACACCGAAACGCGCAACCTTTGCCTGTATACCCGCATCTTCCTGCCCCAGGTTCACAGCTATGCCATCTTAAAGCTTACCGTCAGCAATAACCACATACGAAACCGCATTGAAAACAGCTCCATGCATACAGTCATATGGCTCAATGACAGCAGCATATTTTATACCAGTGACAGACAGGTGAAAACCCCAGGACTGGAAAGATACGCGGGTTGGGGCAAAAGCAGCTGTACAGGCACTTATAAAGGAAAAATAGCGTTAGAAAACGGAACTGTTATCGGTTGTGTCTCCTCCCTCTCTCCAGCCTACTGCGAAGACAGCTTTTACATGGCCTCCCTAAGCTATGACGGATTCCCATATTTAAACCGGATCAGCAGTAATTATCTGGCTATCCTGGCATTAGTGCTGATTATTACCAGCATGTTTATCTGCGTATTTTCCCATTACTTCAGTCTCCGTATCATTACTCTTCGAGAATGCATGCACAGGGCCAGTCAGGGTAATTATGAAATTGCGGACAACTTTCACGGCGAAGATGAAATTTCTGATGTATTTTTTGATTTAAAGCTGATGATCCATGAAATTCTTAATAAAGAAACTTCCGTCTATCAGGCACAGCTTAAAACCCAGGATTTAATCAATAAACAACAACAGATGGAATTTAAGATGCTTTCCAGTCAGATCAATCCTCACTTTCTCTACAATACACTGGAGACCATACGTATGCGTTCATTAAAAGCTGGCAACTTAGAAGTGGCGAATGGAATAAAGCTCTTAGGCAAATCTATGCGCTATGTACTGGAAAACACTTCCACTTCAGTAACCTCCCTCTCCCGGGAATTGGACTATATTGAAACCTACTTAAGTATTCAAAAGTTAAGATTTCACGATCGCGTCAATTATTCCCTGAAAATCAGCCCTCAGCTAGATCCTATGGATTACCAGATTATGCCCCTGCTCTTACAGCCCATTGTTGAAAATGCGCTCCTCCACGGCCTGGAGGAGGTAGAACAAAACGGAAAAATCATCCTGAAAATCATCCTGATGAACGAAACACTCTGCATTCATATATTTGATAACGGCTGCGGTATGACACCTGAGGAGCTAAAGCGGTTAAACCAGTCAATTTACCGTCCCCCCAATAATTCCTACCACGGAATCGGACTTTATAATATCACCCAGAGAATCCAACTATACTATGGATTTGAATACGGTCTTACTATCAGAAGTAAAAAATCGATGGGAACCCTGGTAACCATGGTGATTCCTGCAAAAAAACATACAGGAGGTAATTAAAACGTGAAGCTCTTAATCGCTGATGATGAAATAGATGTTAGAGAAGGCATCCGATATCTGCTAAACTGGTCTTCTCTTGACTATACCATCTGTGGAGAATGCAAAAACGGTCAGGATACTCTGGACCAGATCATAGGATTACAGCCTGACGTTGTTCTGATTGATATACGTATGCCCCACTTAAACGGACTGGAGGTAGTAAAACTTGCCAGAGAAAATGGCTTTGCCGGTGTATTCATCATTCTTAGTGGACTTTCTGACTTTTCTTTTGCTCAGGAAGCCATGCGTTTCGGGGTTACCTGCTATCTCACGAAGCCGATTGATGAGCAGGAACTGGAAAAAGCGGTCCTGGATGCCAGACTCCTGATTTTAGAAGAACAGGGAAAACAAAAAAGGATGATACAGTACCGGGATCGGGCAAGAGAATCTATTCTATATGATATTCTTCTCAATCAGGCCGGTTATTCCTTGCTGGACTGCCATGATCTGCAGTTAGATGCCGAAGTTTATCAGGTTGTACTTTATACCAGCTACAATCAGGAGGCTTTTCAGGCAACCTGGGATTTTGCCGGAATCCTGCGTCTGGCTAACCACAACCACAATTCCCTGGACCATATCCGGATCGGAAACCACAACGTCATTATTTTAAAAGGCGATTTTGCTATTAAACGCTTTGAAGAGCTTGCAGACCATTATATAAGCCAGCCACAAAAAGGTTCACCTCTGGACGGTTTATTTCTTACTTACGGTCACCCGGTCTGTTCCATCGAACAGATTCATAAATCATACAACGATGCAAAGAGGCTTATGGAACGGCGCTTCTTTTGCAGTTTTAACCAGCATGTGCTGTGTTACAAAGATATGCCGTTGGAATTTCAGCCACAGGAAACGGATTTTGTCATCGAAAATACATATTCACAGCAACTGTCGGATTATATTCAGTCTGGAAACCGTCATATGATTCTTGATCTTTTAGAACAGCTTCGACAGACTCTCTACTGTTCCCGTCTGGAGATTTCAAAAATCAGACATTACCTGGCGGATATCATGATCCAGGTAAAATCCAGTATTATTTATGGTTATGGCAATCTTGATACTCTGTTTCCCAATAATGCAGCTATTATTTATACAATAGAAGAGAAATATTATCTCTACGAAATTCTGGACTTTTTCAATCTTCAGTTTGAGATGTGTATGAATGCCATCGGCTCTCCCACCCGTTCCAGTGTATTGGATAACATCCTTCAGTACATCCGTCACAATTATCAGGAAGATTTAAAGCTTGGTACGATTGCAGAGCTGTTTGGCTATAACAGCTCCTACCTTGGAAAAGTTTTTACCAAAACCACAGGAAAGAATTTTAATGTCTACTTAGATGAAGTGCGGATCGAAAACTCCAGACGTCTCTTAATGAACGATCATTATAAAGTCTATGAAATAGCACAAATGGTGGGATATGGAAATGTGGACTATTTTCATAAAAAGTTCAGGAAATATACCGGTATCAGCCCGGCAGAATACCGGAGATCCCGCGCCGGAGCGGACATGAAAATGTCCGCTCCGTAAGCCACACAGCTCTTTGTAATTATCTTATTTGTGGCGGCGGGCATATTCATCCATTGCCGTTTTTCTGGTTGCAGCCCGGTCTTTTGCATTCTTTAAATCCACTTCCAGCACCCGGTCATAGCCAAGACCATGCACGGTATCCTGCATATGCTGCAATGACGAATCAAACTCAGCCTCATCTGCTGCAAAAATCATTTTCCAGGAATCATCCACAATGACTGCCTTGCATTGTCCCCGCAGCGTTGTGATATCGGAGTCTTCCTTCGGCTGAATATAGGAAGTACCTGGCGCTACCGAAAGAGCCCCTTTCTTTTCCAGTAATTCGATGGTTGTTTTCGCTCCCTGCGCATACTTCTGCCAGTCAGTATCCAGCGGTGTATGATTCATCTCAAGCACGGAACTCCACATCGTGGTTAAATAAGGCTCATTGGTTACAGGGTCCGTATCCACCATTGCTAACGGTTTATAATTCAAAGCGCTTACTCCATCCTTCCAGCTGCCGCCGCCCCACTCCTCCGGTACTGGCACATCATTGTTAGGAAGAGCCTTCCAGCCATAATCCGTATAAACTGCCTTATTGTCTTTCATCTCCCAGGTCAGTCCCATAGGACCCGCTGCACCATTGGCCTGACTTACCAGTTCCATTCCTTCCGGAGAATACATCCAGTCGATAAAAGCTGCAAGACGCTCCGGTTCTTTTGCCTGACTGCCAATTGCGATAACGGCCTTACCATTCCCCATGGAATAACAGCCATCGGTATAGGGTGCCATATCTTCAATGAAAGCAGGCATGATCCCTTTTCCCTCTTCTTTTCGTTCCCGTGTATTATAGTAGCTCTGCCCCTGCCAGGACCATAATGATGTAAGCACCTGCCCATCACGGTATTTATCCGATAAAATATCATAGTTCTGAGTTGTAGATTCCGGATCGATCAGCCCTTCCTGATTGGCATTAAAGAGAAAATGCAGCGCTTTTACATAATAACTGTCTGAATCAACGATATTCTGGAAGTCACTGCCATCGTATTTTTCCATTACAAACCCTATTTCCTGATAACCATATAAAGAAGCATAATTCTTGGCAATCATCATCATGCTGTCATCCCAATCCTTAAACAGAGAAAGGGCATACGTTTTTTTACCGGAATCACTCTTAGGGATCTGCTCCTGCAGCTGCTTCATCACGGGTATCATGTCTTCCAGTGTTTTCATTTCGGGATAACCGATTGCCTTGTATCCGTCCCAACGAAGATAGGGGGCTACCAGAGGCTCGATTCCATCTGCAGATACGTTGGGGGATTGACTGGAAATTTCACTGGGAATCGCATAAACACCCTCCTTTACCAATCCCTTATTCATATTTAAAATTGCATCTTCATAATTTTTATATACATTTTTATCTTTTAAAAGCGGGGCCATATCCATTAAAAGTCCGGCTTTTACCATATTTTCAAAACGGCCGCTCTCGGTTTTTGTAATTATTAAATCTCCTAAATTCCCAGCTGCAGAGCGTGTCTGGAACAATGTATCTCCGCCGCCTGCCACATTAGGAGCAATGATATTTAATTCCATATTGAATTTATCTTTTACAACTTTTGCAAACCATCCGCTCTGGATTCCCTGATAATTAGCCAGAGTATCAAATACATCCACCGTAATTAATTTATCATAGCTGCTGTTGCCTGTCATATTTTCTACAGACGCCTCTTTTTTGCATCCGGCTAAAACAGCGGTGACAGCCAGAACTGCACACAAAATCACACTGATCTGTTTCTTTCTCATCTTACCTCTCCTCCTTAACCTTTTATAGAACCAATCATAATTCCTTTTACAAAAAATCTCTGGAATATGGGATAAATAAATAAAATCGGAAGCACGACTATTACCGAAACCGTCATTCGTATGGAGGATGGTGTCTGCCTGCTGGCAAGAACTGCCCCGCTTATTGCACCTGTCCCTCCGCTTCTCACCATTGCTGCCAGGGAGCTGGCCTGATTAATGTATGTATATAACAGATACTGCAGAGAATACAGTCTTTGATCCGTTACATAGATTAAGGTATCCTGAAATGAATTCCATTGGGTAACCGCTGCAAAAATCGCCACGGTCGCCATAATTGGCTGAGCTGCGGGCAAAATGATTCTTGCAAATACAGTAAGAATTCCAGCCCCGTCAATTTCCGCTGCTTCCTGCAGTGATTTTGGAATTGACTCAATATAAGTTTTTACCAGTATAATATAAAACGGCTGTATGATGGTGGGGATCACATACACCCAGAATGAATTGGTCAGATGCAGTGTCTTCATGGTAATGAACATGGGAATCAGACCTGCATTAAAGTACATGGTAATCACAAAAAAACGATACCAGAATTTCCGGTGCCACATTTTCTCCTGTGTAAACAGAAAGCCTAAATAAGCCGAGGCAAACACGGTACATGCAGTTCCTAAAATCGTCCTGGCAACAGAAACCACAGCAGCTGCAGAAAGTCCACGCAGCCCCAGCACCTGTTTGTAGTTTTCCAGATGGAATCCTTTTGGGAGGAAGTTAATGAATCCGTTGGCACTTAAATCATTGGCGCTGATAGTATTGATAATCATGTAATAAAACGGATATGCACAAATCAGTGTGATGATTGCGAACATCAGATAATTGACGATATGAAAGATTCTTTCCCTTACTGTCACGGTTCTTCCCTCCTAAATAATGGCTTCACCTCTGGTTTTTTTGGAAACAAAATTCACAGTAAGTAACAGGGTGACACTGACCAGACTCTTAAGCATACTGATAGCAGTTGCCAGTGATAAGCTGCTGCCTGTCATGCCCACGTTATATACGTAAAGATCCAGTACCTGGATATGGGTCTTATTAAAAGAATTCTGAAATACGTAATACTGGTCCATACCGTTATTTAAAAAATTGGCAATTGACAGCATTAACAGTACAAAAAACGTAGGAAGCAGACATGGAACCGTAATGCGTTTCATCAGCTGGAACCGATTGGCGCCATCCACACGGGCCGCATCGTAAAGCTCCTGATCAATCCCTGCAATTGCAGCCAGATACATGATGGCTCCCCAGCCAAGGCCTTTCCAGAGATTCCACATGGTCATCCACAGATACGTATGTGCATCACTATCAAGAAATTTAACCGGTGCCTGTATCATACCGTGATTAAACAAAAAGTTGTTAATCATTCCGCTGTCAGTAAACAGGCAAAACGCCACCGAGTATACCAGTACCCAGCTGATGAAATTCGGCAGAGTCGTAAGCGTCTGCACCAGATTTTTAAACCACCTGCATTGTATTTCGTTTAAAAAAACAGCAAATCCCATTGGCAGAATAGAAGTTGCAATGCCAAGAAGACTCATTGCAAAGGTATTCTTCATAACCTGGATCATCTGTCCGATCTGCGTCTTGTTAGCAAACAGGGTTTTAAACCATTTCCAGCCGACAAAATCGCACTGGGAAAGCTTTAACGGAGGCTTGTAGTCAAAAAATGCGTAAATCCAGCCATATAGCGGGAAATAAGAAAATAGAAAACAAAGAATGATAAATGGCAGAATGCAATAGAACAATCTGCGGCTCTGGACCGTGCTTCTTGGAGTTTTTCCGGCTGATAATGATCTCATAGTCCACATTTCCTCCTGCTTCTTACTTTAATAATACTATTATAGTAGAAAGGAGTCTTTGGGTTAACCATCAAAATCAGAGCAAAACTGCCCCACTTATTAGAGATTTTACCGTGGGGCATAATCCGCATTACAAAAAACAGCCTCCTGCTGAAGCAGAAAGCCATTGCCGTAAAAACTATTTAACCTCTTTAAGCGTTTTTTTATCATATTTTTTTTTAACTCGATGAAATAGTGAATAGATAAGTATAAACTCATAATAATCCTCTGTTTCTGATCGTTTAACTTTAGGTCTGCCATTTTTTATATCACAAACTTTAACAGGTAAAACATTTTCCCCTATAATTGTTACTGCACCACTTTTTCCTTTATATTTCATATTTCCTCCATTAAGGCAACTTTATCCCCCGATCAACTACACAATATAACCATTTCAATTAATAATTCACAATACAGTGTTAGTATATTTAATATTTTTATAATTTTCAACCCATGAGCCAATATTATACACTTTGAGCTCCAGAATTGACGCATTTGTGTTATACTTATAATATCGTTTTACCCAATCTAATTTATGAGTTTTTTATCATCCACAAAACAGGGTGAAAATCCTTAAAAGCAAATTTTCACCCTGTTTTGTATGTAATAAGTATTTTAATATCTGTTATTTATTAAAGATGAATATCCGCATAATTCAAATAACAATTCCAGTCATATTCATCCATATCATGATTTCCTGTCTTATAATGATGCCCGATCCTTCCCTGATAAAGCGGCTGCTCCGGTAAAGGCTTTTCATTAGTCTCCAGTCCCTCAATTCCAAACAGGCGATATACCGGGTCTGCCTGTACCAGAGATTCAAACTGCCCCTCCGGGTCCGCCCATTTATCAAAGGTCTTGGAAGAGGTATAGATCAGCCTTGGCACGATTAATCCCAGCAGCATATGCTGGTCAAAGGGAAGCGTTTCTTCCTTATCTATATACTTTTGATAATTCTTGCAAAACCAGTATGGAAAGCGGGTTAAAATATCTTTAATTCTCTCCCCCTTTGCTCCTCTGGACAGCGCATCTCCGCTGTTTCCTGCACAGCTGCTGACAGCCATGGCAAAACGTTCGTCTTGTGCAGCTCCCCAAAGAGCCGTTTTTCCGCCTCTGGAGTGTCCTACCAGTGCAACTCTTCTCTCATCGATCAAAGGCTCTGTCTCAAAGTAATCCATAATCCGGCTTGCCGCCCAGGACCAGGCGGTAATTGCTCCCCATGCATCGTCAGGCCTGTTGGTTACATACTCAGGAAACAGCCTTGAAAATCCAGTTGTAAAGCCTTCCTCATAATCAGGGGATACCTCCTGGGTACGAAAGGCAGCACAGGCATATCCTCTGGAAATTATAGTTTCAACCGGATAAAAGGGACTTAAAAAATGCCTTGCAGGGTCGCTGTCCTTGATCCCGCGATTGCATACGGTCACAAATGCAGGCACTGGCTTTATGGCACCTGTAGGAATGAATACAACGAAACAGAAGCTAAAATGAATTCCCTTGCGGACAGCTAAAACCTCGACGGTTTTTCTCACCGCTCTCCCCTGAAGAATCTCCTCAGACTGTCTGGAATCAGCCACCCGGATATGAAGTTCCATATCGCTTAAATCCGGCAAACGACCGTATTCCTCTTTCTTAAACAGCTCAAGCAGCTCTGGTCTGCGTTTTGTCATCCATATTTCCCAATCTGTCACCTCTGTTCCATCCAGGCAAGTCAGAACAGAAGGTATATTTCTTTTATTATCAGGCATTTTCATTGGCATCTCCTTTTTTCTCACTTACTGTAAAGTTTGATATCACTTGGTGCGTAGCCGAATTGTTTTTTAAACACCTGGAAAAAGTAGGAGTAATCACGGTATCCCAGCATATGTGCCACCTCATTCACCCGGTTCTGTGGGTTCTTAAGAAGAATTCTGGCATTTTCCATTTTTACCATGGTGACGTAATTAACAAATCCAACCCCTGTCTCTTTCTTAAAACACTTGCTGAAATAGGAGGTTGATATTAACAGCTCCCGGCAAATATTTCCCAGAGAAATATTATGATTAATATGCTTATCAACGTAATCCAGTGCCTCTGAAACTGCCGTTGAATACTCCTGACTTTTCTGTCTGATAAAGCGGATCCGCTCCTCCAGAGTATCCGGCGTCTTTTCAACTGCAAACCGTTCTTTCTTCATAAGGGTACCCACCGCCTTTTCCAGTGCCTGTTCCATTTCTTCCGTCATAACAGGCTTTAAGAGAAAATCGCTGGCTCCATACCGGATTGCCCTCTGTGCATACTCAAACTGATTGTATCCGGATATAATAATAAACTGCATGTCCTGTCTTTGCTGCTTGATCTTTTCTATAATATCCAGCCCGTTAAATCCCGGCATCTGTATGTCGATGATTACAATATCCGGATTCTTTTTATGAATCAGCTCCAGACCTGCAATCCCGTCATAAGCCACTCCCGTCACCTGGCAATGAAACGATTCCCAGTTGGTGGCTTTCACAATTGCTGTCACTGCTATTTTATTATCATCTATCACTACTACCGAGTACATAACGTTCCCCCTCCCCTTACTATACCAAAGGAATTTCCAGTCTGACTTCTGTATAATGAAGATACTCTGATTCGATCCATAAACCGTAATCAGGTC
Source organism: Lacrimispora struthionigena (assembly GCF_048627165.1). NCBI lineage: Bacteria > Bacillati > Bacillota > Clostridia > Lachnospirales > Lachnospiraceae > Lacrimispora > Lacrimispora struthionigena. Next base: position 1,053,405 of record NZ_JBMBWP010000001.1, on the reverse strand, counting down.
CGTACATCAGCTGAATCCGATCCTTTACATTCTTAATTCCAATCCGTTTTTTTTCTTCATTGTTCTCAAACAGTGTTACAAGCTTTTCCGGAGGAATGCCAAGCCCGTTATCCCATACTTTTATGACAAGTCTTTCTTCCTCACTATAGATGGAAATACGGATAGTACAAAGTCCTATTTTGGGCTCCATCCCATGAACAAGTGAATTTTCTACAATCGGCTGTAAAATACAACTGGGCACCATCATATCAAGAAGTAAATCATCTACCTCCCACTCCACTTCCAGCCTGTCCGGATAAATATTTTTATAAAGCTCTGTATAATTTTTTATGTATTCCATCTCTGCGTTTAGCGTGCAGGTATTCTTGCTTCGCTCTATGTTTCTTCTGAAAAATCTCGCCAGCAGACCGATCAGCCTGCTTACCTGCTTATCTCCGTTAATCTGAGCGATTCCATGAATGGACTGAAGTATATTAAATAAAAAATGAGGATTGATCTGAGCCTGCAGCTCATGATATTGAAACTCCAGCAGCTTATATTCATTCTGCTGCTGAATCTCCTTTGCACTGCTGATCTGAGCCATCAAAGACTGTATGTTACCTGCCATCTGACTGATATGTTCTGAGATAAGGTCCATCTGATCGCCTTTTGAAAACGATGTGGGTTCCAGTTCAAAGTCACCTCTTGATACGCGTGTAATGTTGCTTAGCAGAATCCGGAGATTGCCTGCCATATTACCAAACATCAGCCACAAAAAGATGATAATCAGTACAAAGATAAAGAGTCCGATGAAGGATACAAAATAAAGCAAATCGGAAAACCGGCTGTTCTTTGCCTTTAGATCTACCTCATGGGCAATCTTGATTCTTCCACGGCTGACCTGATATTCGGCATATAAATAATTTTCCTTTTTTTCTCTATGATCTGCTCCTGTTTTTAAATAATCTTTTTCATTGGTGGTAAACAAAAGATTTCCGTTTATATCATAGAGTGCAAAATTTCCCACTTTACTGCTGTCTATATCCTGGAAAATCTCTTTTAAAACAGTGTTTTTAAGCTCTGCAATCACACAGCCGCTGAATCTCATGGTAGTCTCATCGAATAAATAACGCATTAAGACAATTCCATCATCATTGACACTCCTGGTCCATATGGTATTGCCCGGGCGATGAGACACATCCTCTTTGTTATCATAATACAGCTTCAGCACAGATTCTTCGCTGGGTCTTCCCTCCCTGGGTCTGCTGTCCCGGCATGCCAGATAAACGGTATCGGAACGATCGATTACAGACACCCAGTTGATGTCGTAATTGGTACTAAGCATTTCTTCCAGCTGTTTTCTTAATCTGGGTTTTAAAAACGGGTCATCTGATTTATCCGGTCCTGTAACCGTCCGAAGCATGGGAGTCAGACGCTGATTGGTTGCCGTTAAAGGAATGGTACCCTCCATTAGTTCTGTCAAAGAGATGTCAACATTCCTGCAAATTTGTTCCGTTAATGTGTCGGACTGGTAGGTCAGTTCTGTCTTAAACCATTTGCATGTCACATTGTAAATACATATGAGAGCAGCCAGAAATGTAAGTCCCAGCAGTGCCGTCACTGCAATCATTTTAAAGTAAAGCGTCTTCTTAAACCGGATGCGTTCTTCTGCAGATTCCATAATATAACCCCCTCGTCTTTTCCAACTATAGCAACTTGGCAAAAGAATGTCAACGCCGGATCATGGACAGCTTTTCCCAGATTAACCTTTTACCGCACCCTGGGTAATGCCCCCGATAATATATTTTTGCAGCGTTAGATACAACGCTAATATCGGTATGACTGAAAGAATAAAGAGAGCAAATGCCAGCCCCAGTTCAATGCTGTTCTCACCAAAGAAGAAATACTGGGTCAGGGGGATGTTGCGTACCTGTTTCTGCTGAAGTAACGTCAAAGACATCTGAAAATCATTCCATACATTCAGTGCATTTAATACGATAGATGTTAAAACTATGGGTTTCATCAGAGGAAATACAATCTGAAAGAAGACTGAATACATGCCTGCACCGTCAATAGAAGCAGCTTCCTCTAATTCCTTTGGAATACTTTTTACAAAACCTGATACCAGCAGCACCGTAAATGCAATCTGAAAACCGATCTTTGCAAAAATAAAGCCGTGAAGCGTATTTAACAGCTTCCATCTGGTCATATCAATGTAGAGCGGGGTCATAATTGACTGAAACGGAATAATCATGGCGCCTACAAAAAGATAATAGATCAGATTATAAAAACGGTTATTTTTTCTGGCAATGATATAAGAAGCCATGGTACAGATCAGTGTTATAAATATAACTGCCAGTACAGTTGTAACCAGACTGTTTTTCAGTGCCAGGCCAAAATTAGAAGTTTCAATGGCTCTGGTAAAATTGTCCCAGTGGATGGTTTTTGGAAATGCCAGACGGTCCGTCACCATCTCCTGCTTGGATTTTACAGAATAGATCAACGCAATATAAAATGGGCAGATCACAAGCAGTGTCATTGCCAGTTTTACAATGACAGACAAAAAGTTCAATTGTTTTTTATTCATCAGATCTCCACCTCCCTGGCTCTTAAGGTTTTTGAAACCAGCGTGCTGACTACAAATATGGATATGGTAAATACCACCGCAATCGCCTGTCCGTAGCCTGCTTTAAAGTATGTAAACAAGTTGTTGTAAATTAACATTGCCACCGTTTCCGACGCTCTCCCGGGGCCGCCTGCCGTTGCTGCCATGGGATAATCAAATACCTTCATTCCCCATGCAAGTAAAAGAGTAAAATTAGCAGTGACTGCCGGAGCAATCATAGGGAACGTGATTGCTTTGAATTTCTGCCAGGATGTGGCTCCCTCTAACTCTGCCGCCTCATAATAATCTTTCGATACTCCCTGAATTGCTGCAATGTAAACCACCATACAGTATCCTGCATCCCGCCATACAGATATCACTGCAAGACCGATCATAACCCACGTTGTACTTCCAAGAGGGCTGGCAATTCCAAATTTGTCATAAAACACATCACTATACACATACCGCCAGATATAAGAGGAAAGCACAAGACTGAGGCAGTAAGGCATAAAGATACAGGTTCTCAAAACATTATTCAGTTTTGATTTCTTTGATATCATCAGGGCAAACAGCAGACCGAGCAGATTGGAAAAAACCATTGTAACCGCCGTAAACAGCAATGTATTCTTAACGGCATTCATTACATTTCCATCCTGAAAAATTCTGATGTAATTTTTAAGTCCAACATATGCCTTGTTTGGACTCATTCCATCCCATTTGGTAAAAGAAATGGGAAAACCCTGCAGGAACGGATATGCTACAAAGATTGCAAACATAACCAGGGCTGGCATAATAAAAGTAAACTCCTGAAGCTGTTTTTTCATTTTTCGGTTCATACTGCCTCCAACTTGGATATAGAAAAGTCAGGGAGTCATATAGCTCCCGCTACACTGCCACCCTGACTTTCTGATTTTATGTCATCACTTCAAAAACTATTGTCGAATGGATGCGATCTCATAATCAATGTCCTGGAGTAACTTGGTAACATCACGCTTACTGTCATCTAATGTGACAAATTCCTGAAGTTTGGTGCGGAACGCGGTGCTGTACTCAGATGTATAATCCGGAACCTGACTCTTAGATACTATCATATCGTTATCGATATAAGATTTGATTTCCTTAATGAATGCATCGGAATCATCCGTTGACACATTTACGTTGCTTGTCATAAGCTTTGCTGTTTCCATCCAGATCTTGGAAGACTGCTCATTGGCGAAGAAGCTGAGTAACGCCATTACTTCTTCCTTATGCTCTGTCTGGGAAGATACAACGAATACATCGTCAATACCAACCCAGAGTTTATTATCCTCTGGTTTATCAGACCATGGAGTCGGGAACATACCAAATTCTCCGTCAGGGCTTGCAGCCATTACATCACCCATGAGCCATCCACCGTTCATGTACATCGGTCTCTGACCTGCTGCGAAGTTCTGAATTCCCTGTGTCTGGTCAACAGCGGTATCTCCCGCATCTTTATAGGATGCAAACTTGGAGAACATCTCCATTGCGTCTTTCACAACTGCATTATCAGATAATTCTTTGGTTCCCTCCTGGGAATCTTTCCAGACTGTCTTATTATCGGTACCAACAGCCATAGAAGTAAAGAAGGAATCTAACTCATGAAATACTCCATGAATGAAATTGTATGGATGAATAAAGGGGTTAATTCCTTTTTCTTTAAAAGTATCAGCAACCTTAAAGAATTCTTCTCTGGTCTTGGGAACCTCAACACCCGCTTCTTTAAACATCTTTTTATTATAGAAGCATGCCTTTACCTGTGCATCCAGAGGGAAGCCGTAAACGCCACCGTTTACAGTACATTCATCTTTTAACATAGGAAGTACATTTTTCATGCACTCTTCATTGGAAAGGTCCATGAAATATCCACCATCTACGAATTCTTTCATGGTCTGTGGTTTTCCAAACATGATGTCAGGAGCTTCTCCTGCTGCTATGTAGTTTTTATAAGTTGCAACGTAGGAAGAGGAGGCAACTACCTCTACTTCAACATTGATGCTTGGATATTCTGCTTTAAATGCTTCCAGCATGGCATCCAGTGCATCTCGTTTGGACTGCTCTCCCATATAATGTACCAGTCGCAGTGTTACGGCATCCCCTCCCGCAGCCTGCTTGCTCTGGCTTTCTGATTCCTTTACCTCCGCTTTTGTGGTCTCCTCTGTGGCAGCCACGGTGGTTTCATCCTTACTGCCTTTTGAACATCCGGTGGCAGTTGCAGCCATCAGACCAGCGAGTAAAAGAGCAGAAACCCGCTTCAAATACATTTTTCTCATAATACATCCTCCTTGTAGACTATCATTTTTAATGTTGCATGATAGTTATATTTTAGCAGACCAAAGCGTCTGGTTATATATGAATATTTGGCTGTATTATTATATTTTTTGTCATTTTCTGTTATTATGTGACAAAAAAGGGCAGATTTTAGTAACTGCAATGCAGATACAAACCGCTGCCCTTAACGCCTTTTTCTTCTTAATTTGAAATTCCAGCAATCGCTTCTCTTACATTATCTACGCCGATCAGCTTAATCCCATCAACAGCTCCCATCTTATCCAGGGAAATCCTTGGCAGGATACAGGTATGAAATCCCAGTTTCTTTGCTTCATTTACCCTCTGCTGTGCCATGGAAACGGCTCTTACTTCTCCGGATAATCCCACTTCACCAAATATGATGGTTTTGGAATCAATGGCCCGGTCCTTCATACTGGAGACAATCGCCATAAGAATTGCCAGATCCAGAGCAGGTTCATTCATTCGGAGTCCGCCGGTGATATTGACGTAAGCATCAAAATGAGACAGATCATAGTGTCCCCTCTTCTCCAAAACTGCCATCAGAAGATTCACCCGGTTATAATCTGTGCCTGCAGCTGTTCGTCTTGGCATACCGAAAGCTGTTGGAGTAATCAGAGCCTGTACCTCAATCATAATTGGCCTGGTTCCTTCCATGGAACAGGCCACCACTGCTCCAGAAGCATCCTCCGGTCTTCCGCTTAACATGAATTCAGAGGGATTTTTTACTTCCGCAAGTCCGCTTTCTATCATTTCAAACACACCGATTTCATTGGTAGAGCCAAACCGGTTTTTAACTCCCCGTATAATACGGTAGGATGCACTTCTCTCTCCTTCAAAATAAAGAACGGTATCTACCATGTGTTCCAGCACTCTTGGACCTGCAACAACTCCTTCTTTTGTTACATGTCCAACAATAAATATGGCAATTCCTTTTCCCTTGGCGATCTGCATCAGCAGATTGGTGGATTCCCTTACCTGGCTTACACTGCCTGGAGCAGATGATATCTCTTCCCGAAACATGGTCTGAATGGAGTCAATAATTACTACATCCGGTTGTTCCTCCTGTATGGCAGCTTCTATGAGATCTAAATTCGTCTCACATAAAAACAGCAGATCCCCCTTCACTTCTCCGATGCGGTTTGCCCGCAGTTTAATCTGCTTTAAGGATTCTTCTCCTGATATGTATAAAACTTTCTTCTCTGCAAATGCCAGATTCCTGCATACCTGCAAAAGAAGAGTGGATTTTCCGATTCCCGGGTCTCCTCCAACTAAGACCAGGGACCCTCTTACCACCCCACCGCCCAATACCCGGTCCAGCTCCTCGTATCCCGTCTTCATACGGTCCTGTTCGTCAAGCTGGATTTCAGACAGTCTGGCAGGTTTTATTTTTACCCCTGTCACTCCGCCAGCCCCAGTGCTTGAAATCCCCCGTTTTCCGGAAGCCTCCGCTTTAGCCACGGGTTCCTCCACAAATGTATTCCATTCCCGGCAGCCCGGACACTGGCCAAGCCATTTTGCTGATTCAAAACCACATTCCTTGCAAAAAAATGCTGTTGTTTTTCCTTTTGCCATAGGTTCCTCCTGGTCAGACAAAAAATCCGGATCCGAATCTCTTTTGAAAAAAGAGCCGGACCCGGATTTCAGTTACATTACTTTCTTCTGATCTTTACCTTCACTGGTGTTCCTTCATTCAGTTCCACACTGGCTGACAGCTTCCCGCTCATGTTGGTTCTCATGCCGCCTGCTGCTGCACCATTGACAAACACTTCATATTCGGTATCTTCTGCCAGCTGAACTGTCAGCTGGGCATCCTTATCGCCTTCTACTTCAAATTCCACGCCGTCATCAGATACTGCAAACATCTCCACTGCAGTTCCTGGTACAGATTCGTATACAAACATGCCGTTACGTTCAAGCTTGGTTATCTCATAAAATGTCTTTACTTTATATAAATCACCCTCGTGCTCAAAATCCTGTAATTTTGACTTTGTTTCTAATTTGTAATTACCAAAGCTAATTGTACCGTCCTGTTCTGTGCGGATTAATTCTTCAATTACCGGCATTGGTTTGCCCTCCTAGTATTTTCTTTACTTATCCCTGTTGGCGAAGAAAAAGATCCTTTCGCTTGTAGCTATTATACACGAATTACTGAGAAATGGCTAGCTGTTTATCAGCTCTCCCACAGAAAATTTAAGTCCTTCCTCACCAGCCGTGATCATAACCGTATCACCTGTTTTTACCGTTCCGGAAAGGATTTCTTCCGCAAGCTTATCCTCTAAGCTGCTTTGAATGGTACGCCGTAAGGGTCTTGCACCGTATTTTTCATCGTAACCTTTCTGAATCAGATAGTCTTTCGCAGTCTCATCAATTTCAATTGTAATGCTCATCTGTTCGGAAGTACGTTTCATGATATCCTTCATCATAATCGTTACTATATCTTTCATATGAGTCTTGTTTAATGGATGGAACACAATAATTTCATCAATTCGGTTAATAAACTCCGGTTTAAACAGCTTCTTGACTTCCTCCATAACCCGGTCCTTCATAAGCTTGTAATCTGCCTTTTCATCGGCTGCAGCACCAAAACCCAGACGTTTGGGGGAAATGATATTTTCTGCTCCTGCATTGGAAGTCATAATAATTACGGTATTTTTAAAGTCAATCTTTCTTCCCTGTGCATCCGTGATATGACCGTCATCAAGAACCTGAAGAAGAATATTAAATACATCAGGGTGAGCCTTCTCAATCTCATCAAAGAGAATTACGGAGTAGGGGTTTCTTCTGACCTTTTCACTTAACTGACCGCCTTCGTCATATCCTACGTATCCTGGCGGAGAGCCGATAATCTTGGAGACGCTGTGCTTCTCCATATATTCAGACATATCAACACGGATCAGAGCGCTGTCCATGCCAAACATGGCTTCTGCAAGAGCTTTGGAAAGCTCTGTTTTTCCCACTCCGGTTGGCCCCAGGAACAGGAATGACCCAATGGGGCGTTTGGGATCTTTAAGCCCTACTCTGCCTCTTCTTATGGCTTTTGCCACTGCAGTTACAGCCTCTTCCTGACCGATTACCCGTTCATGAAGAATGGACTCTAAATTTCTCAGACGCTCACTTTCTCCCTCTTCCAGTTTCTTTACCGGAATCTTTGTCCAGGTTGATACAACATCTGCAATCTCCCCTTCATCAACGGTTGGGGTATTAGAGATTTTTTCCTTCTGCCATTTATCACGGATTTTATCGATCTTTTCCCGCTTTTTCTCCTGCTTTTTCTTAATTACACCAGCCTTTTCATAGGCTTCTGACTTAATGGCAGCTTCCTTCTGATCCTCTAAAAGCTCGATCTCTGCCTCCAGTTCCTTGATTTCAGAGGGTTCTGTAAAAGTAGCGAGGCGGACTTTCGAAGAGGCCTCATCAATTACATCAATGGCTTTATCCGGAAGAAAACGGTCATTAATATAGCGGGATGATAATTTTACGGCCGCTTTTATGGCGTCGTCTGTAATCATAACCTTATGATGATCCTCATATCTGCCTTTTAAGCCTCTTAAAATACCTACTGCCGCTTCTTCAGAAGGCTCTTCCACCTTAACTGGCTGAAAACGCCGTTCCAGAGCGGAATCCTTTTCAATATATTTGCGGTATTCTTCAATGGTAGTCGCACCGATTAACTGTAATTCTCCTCTTGCCAGAGACGGTTTTAAAATATTGGAAGCATCAATGGCTCCCTCCGCCCCTCCGGCTCCGATAATGGTATGAATCTCATCGATAAACAGAAGCACTTCGCCGTCTTCTATTACTTCTGCAATTACTTTTTTAATTCTTTCTTCAAATTCCCCGCGGTATTTAGAACCAGCCACCATACCGGATAAATCCAGAGTAAGAAGCCTTTTACCTGCAATTGTCTCCGGAACTTCGCCAGATGAAATCATCTGGGCAAGTCCTTCCACGACTGCAGTCTTTCCAACTCCTGGTTCTCCGATCAGACATGGATTGTTCTTGGTTCTGCGGCTTAATATCTGAATGAGACGTGTTATCTCGGATTCTCTTCCGATTACAGGATCCAATTTTCCTTTTACTGCAAGCTCTGTTAAGTCACGGCTATAGCTGTCCAGAGTGGGAGTACTTCCCTTTCCTTTGGGAGACTTCATAAGCTCTTCTTTGTTGGCAGGTGCATCTTCTCCCATGGCAGCTAATACGTCAATGTACAGCTTCTGAACGCTGACACCGATGGTATTAAGCAGTCTGGAAGCAACGCAGTCATTGTCCCGGATAATTGAAATAAGTAGATGCTCTGTTCCAATTAAATTGGCTTTAAAACGGACTGCTTCCCGGTAGCTGTTTTCCAAAACTCTTCTGGCTCCTGGGGTATAGCCACCGTCTTCCCTCACTCTCACTGCCTGGTCCGGTGCAATCAGCTGACTGATCAGACCAAGAACCTTATCTTCTCTGACGCCGTTTTCAATGAGTACTCTGGCTGCAACACCGCTGCCTTCTTCTAACAGTCCAAGAAGCAGATGCTCTGTTCCCACATAGCTGTGTCCCAGCCGCCCTGCTGCCTGCTCTGCCAGATTAATGGCCGTTCTGGCCTTTGTCGTAAATCTGTCTATCATAAATGCAATCCTCCTGTCAATTTAATTCCGGCAGTTCCTTCCGGATGAATTCAGCCCTTGCCATATCAAGCTCCTCTTTATTCAGAGGACGGTCTGAAATCTTTTGTAAACCCGCCGGCCAGATGCCAAGCATCAGGCGATAAACGTTAAACTCTTCTTTTGTATGAATCAGACCATCCTCCAGCCCTGCCATCATCTGTGACAAAAATATCATGGCATCTCTGGAAGTAAGTCTTCTGGCATATTTTAACACGCCATAAGACTTATAGATCTCATCTTCTCGTTCAACTTTGCGCCGCTGCAGGGATAACTTTCTAATCTGCATCTCCTGATTGGTCAGCTGAATGGCGGCCTTTGTAACAGTATCTATAATTTCCCGTTCTGTCTGTCCCAGTGTTTTCTGGTTGGATACTTCATACAGAGCTCCAAAATTATCTTCTCCTTCTCCGTAAACGCCTCGGACAGCCGCTCCAAAACGGCCCATCTCTCCAATGAGGCTGGAAAATTTCCGTCCCTGGGACAACATGGGAAGATGTACCACGACCGATGCTCTCATCCCGGTTCCCACATTGGTGGGAAACGCTGTCAGATAACCATACCGGTCATCAAATGCATATGGAAAACGTTCATTCAGGTAATCATCAATGCTGCTGGCCTGTTCCCACAGCTCTTCCAGATGAAGACCTGTCTTTAAAGCCTGAATCCGGATATGATCATCTCCGTTAAAAACAATCCCTGTAGCTTCATTTTCTGAAAGCAGGATCCCTACCGGGGTCTTTTTGTCAGCAATGGAAGAATTAATTGCCCTTCTTTCTTTCAGTGCAACCCGGTCCAGTTCGTTTAAATCACCCAGCATGGAAAAAGTAAGGGGGCTTGAAAATTCCTCTCCCAAATCCTTTAAACCGAATTCCAGGCGGTGAATCATCTCGCTGCTCTCCTTTTCATCCAGTTTGGAAGGGAATTTATATTCCTTCCAGTTTCTGACCAGGCGGATCCGGCTGCTTATTACGCCAGATCTGCCGTTGTCAGTCTGTTCATACCATTTAAGCATTGCCTTCATTCCCTTTCCTCAGTTCTTTTATCCGGTCTCTGCAAACTGCTGCAGTCTCGTAATCCTCAAACCGAAGCGCTTCTTTTAACCTGGCATCCAGTTCGTTGAGTTCGTTACTGCTGCTGTCAGATCCGTTTTCCTCTGAATCTTCGTTGTGGCTTTCATAATCCATCCTTTGGAAAGCCGGTGTTTTTCCTGTATGCATCAGACTGCCCTGCAGCTGTTTGATGCTGTCCTCCATTAGCGGGCCAAAGACGCTGTAACAGTCTGCACAACCAAAACGGCTGTCTTTTACAAACTCGCTGTAGCTTGTGCCGCAGTTAGGGCAAGCAATCTGCTGCAGTTTATCCGGTCCTTTTTCGGTATCTTCAATTCCAAGAAGACCTGATAACAGCTTGCCAAGAGGAAACTCCCCGTCAAAAATTGCTGCATACACACCAAAATCCATCTCTTTTGCACATTGGGCACAAAAATGGTGTTCTTTCTTCACACCATTGACCACTTCCGTATATTGAATATTTGCTTCGCGAATCTTACACTTCTCGCACAACATATAGAACCTCCAATCCAGGGAATCACTGTTATCTCTGGCTTTTCATAAATGACTGAAAAATCTCATCAACCAGCTGGTGAACCTCATCACACGAAATATTTTTGCAGATGCCTCTTGCTAATACAACGCTTAAATCCCTGCGCATCTCATCAAGAACCTGTATTTTATCTACATCAAGGGAAACAACCGCTCCTTTCCGGCGGTCCAGTTTCACAAATCCCTCCTGTTTTAAAACAGAGTACGCCTTATTTACCGTATGCATATTAATGCCTATATTATCGGCCATCTGGCGAACGGAAGGCAAGGGGTCTCCTTCTCTTATACTTTCCGTGGCGATTCCTATGATTATCTGGTTCCGAAGCTGAATGTAAATGGCTTCCTCACTGTTAAAATCAATTTGCAATATCATCTTTTCACCATCTTTCGTTATATCTGTTATACACATAATAGCACACGATAATGCATTTTTCAATATATAATATATGCCAGTATCTAAAACTCTGTATTCAAATGGGAAATTTTCTTTTAATCTCAGAAATTAATTATAACAAACCAATTTAGGCTTTTCAATAGAAGAGACTTGACAGGAACCTAGCTTTTTCCCTTTTCTAGAAAAAAATATCTAAAATTTTATGATAAATAAAACGAAAGCACCTGTAAAACATGGCGCTCTCGTTGGTATTTTCATTTATTTTATTATTTAGTCATTAAGATCCATGAACTCAAAGTCATCATCGTCATTTTTATTCACTTCTCTGCTTCTTTTGGTATCGCCTGTGCGTTCCTCTGGCTGGGTCTGATGAACCCTTTTTTTCGGCATTAAGTTCTGCTCCATCTCTTCCAGGCTGGACTCTTCCATAAAGTCATCCTCTTCCTCATAAGCAGGGGTCTTGGGGATGAATGTATCAGGCCTGTCCATATCGTCTTCTTCAAAATCGGAATAAAGACTTCCTGTCCGTTCTTTTTCGTCGAATTCCTCCCGGCTGTAACGCTTTACGTTTGCAGGCGGAGCGGCCTGTGCTCTGCTTTCCCTGCGGCTTACGGGCTCGTCCTTCTTCTTTGTGTCACGGAACGGTTCTCCTGAATCATATGGCCTTACATCCGATCCGCCGCCTCTTTTGATCAGGAAAATGACAATGATCAGTAATGCCAGTGCCAGCACGCTGATTGCGATTAATATATAGAACTGCAAATGATAGTCCTTAAGTAAATCGCTGTAGGTTTTGGCAAGTTCCACATATTTATCATTGGTAACTCCGGAAGCAAAATATCTCTGAACGGTCTTCTCGGAAAGATCATACCGGTAGAAATTCTTTTCTCCATTCCAGTTCATACCATAGAACAGACAGTATTCAGGCTTTGATTCCGAATCGGCAACCCAGCCGGTTACCTTGATTCCATCAATTTCGATCTGCTGTTCTTTAAAGCCTTCCGGAGCTGTAGTGTCTGTATCAAGAGGCATAATTACAACTGCTTTTTCAGTGGTTTTTACCTCAACAAACTGAGACCAGCTGTCTGCTGCTTCATTATAGATAAAGAATCCGCCATTACCGCCTTCATCTTTTAAATACAATAAGAGGATGTCTTTTTCAAGGCCTTTTCCAGCCATCACCTCAGTACCTTTATACTGATAGGTTTTCGCTTCAAATCCCTCTGGCAGTGTGGCTTCGTCAAAGGACGAGGCAATGCTGTACACAACATCATGAATGGTTACGGAAGCGGAGCTAAACTGAGCTTCACCAGTCTCCCCGCCTGTATTGGTTGCAGGAGTGGTTTCTCCCCCTTCCGGCTTGGTGACTTTAATTGTATAATTCTTAATTGTCTGGCCATCTTCTGCTGTTACTTTCACAACAACCTGATTCTCTCCGGCCTTTAATCCCTTTTCACCCTGAAGGGTTACATGGGCTCCTGCATTGGAAGCAACTGCGTTGACTACAAGGTCTGCTGTGTCTTTATCAACCTCTGCGGTATAACTGTCCACTGCTGCAGAAAAAGCAGGAGTTAAGGTTCCGGGTGAAATCTTTAAGGATTTTAATGTGGCATCCTTTGAGGTTGTTGCAGGAGATGTAACCTTTACAGTAGCGCTTCCCTGCTTTGATAATGATATGGCGGCGGAATTTACATCATAAATTTCCTGGGATGTAACACTTATTTTCGCGTTACCCGCCTTTAATGATTTAAATTTCAATGTGAAATTAAAGGCTTTCTGATCAGCAGAATTCATGGTTCCAAGTATCTTAATGGCTCCGGCTCCGCCGTTGGCACTGGTTCCACTTACAAATTCCAGAATTGCCGGATCATAAGAAAGCATGATCTCCGCGGTCCCCAGTGGTGTATCGCTGGTGACTTTCATATTCACAGTTACATCATTCCCAACCATGACGGAAGGGTCAGAAAATGAAATCTTTGCATCCGATGCCAAGGATACCATGCAGCCCCAGGGACTTGCGACTGCCATCATACAAACCAGCATAAGGCTGGTGATCAATCTTTTCAGTTTCCTATTCATATAGTCTCCTATTTCCTAATCTTACATTCCAAGTACTTTCTTCTGCAGCAGAAGAAGATCCTGGGAATTTACTTTTCCGTCACCATTTAAATCCGCTGCTGCTTTTCCAGCATCTGACAGATGTTCCAGACCCAGAAGATATCTTTGCAGCTTTAATACATCCAGACTGTTCACTTTTCCGTCACCGTTTACATCACCACTCCCTTTTGAGGCGGTGTTTGCAGAGGTTGACTGTGTCTGGGTCTGGGCAGGCTGTGTTTGTGCCTGGGTCTGTGCCTGGGTTTGTGCCTGCGTCTGTGCAGGACTTCCCGGTCCCTGTGAAGCCCCGGTAGATGCCTGTACCGATATATTGGAGGATCCTTCGGGTGCTATGGTAATGTTGCTGCCACCGGGTGTTCCTGCATTGGTTTCTGAGGATGAATTAGAAGCTCCTGGTCCCCTGCTGCCGGAAGAACTGTTACTGCCGGAAGAACTGTTGCTGCCGGAAGAGCTGTTGCTGCCGGTAGAACCGGGGTTACTTGGAGTACTGCTTCCGGAATTATAGGTCGGTCCGTTTGCCTGTCTGACTACATGAAGAATATACTCCCTCACATTACCGTTCTGGGCAGTAACGGAAACCTTAATATCATTATTACCATTTTGAAGTGCAATAGTCCCGGTTCCGCTTACGTTAGAAGCGGAATACAGTGCAGAAGCATTCACTTTAATACTGGTCACACCAGAATCCACAATCAGATTATATTCTTTTGTATCCCGGTCAAAGCTTGGTGTCATAACAAATCCATCTACACTAAGACCTGAAAGCTTGTTATTTGGATTACCATCACCAGTTGGCTGGCTGCAGGGATTTTCAGGCATATTGTTGTAAACCGGAATTTTAAATTCCAAAGCGGTCTGTTTCATATCATTATTATAAGCTTTTGAATACACCGCAGCTTCAGATGCTGCACCCTGCACATTGGTCATATACTGATGTTTATACAGATTCGCCCCCTGTACATTAAATTTCTTCAGATAAAATGTATCCTGCCCAACTTTTACGTAGTTATTACCATAATATAATGCGCCGCCTAAAATTGATTTTTCCGGCGAATTCCACGGACGTTCATAATTACCTGCCTGAGACGCCCACCATAATCCTCTTTGCACCGCAGTCATGTTTCCAGACTGATAAGCTTCAATGTTAAAGAAATTGTAAAACCCGGCATAGCCTGATTCTGTGCCGGAAATACTTTTGCCGGTACCTGCAGAACCCTGCTCCTGAATAATCATCGCTGCCAGAACATAAGGATTAACCCCGGACTGCGTGGCTGCATTCATAATCATACTGGCATAAGCACCGCTTCCAGTGGTAGTCCCAGTAGAAGGCGCAGAAGCAGAAGGTCCGGTAAGACTTGCTCCGGGCCCATAATCCATAAGAACATACGCATGGTTGGGTGTGATGGATGCATGGGGTGATTCCTGGCTTACATTGCCGGAAGAAGAACCCTGTGTTTCGGTTTTTCCGCCAGGACCAACATTGGCACCGGGACCTGAGGAATTACCTGAATTCGTAGACGTACCACTCTCTGTCGAGGTGGTTCCGCCTGACTGGGACGTATCTGTATTAACGGTACCTCCTGACAGGAAGGTCCCCTTAACCATGGTATTTAATCCTTCCATTGTATGCTTGTTACTGTCATAGGTATGTGTTAAAAACTGAAATACATTGGTTTCGTCCAGGAAATTCCTGGGATCCATATAATACTTTACAATATCCTCTGATGCAGTAACCCAGCTGCTTCCGTCAAATCCTACCCAGGTACTGTTGTTCCAGTCGTAAGCACCGGTTTCCGTGGATTTCCAGGAAGACATACTGTTTGTATGTACCAGTGTCTTTCCTACCAGACTCTCTTCCTTTACTGCAGTATTCCAGTCTATATTGGTTTTCTGTGCAGTAAACACCCAATTAGGGTACTGGGCATGAAGCGCCCTTAAGCGCGCCTTATAGCTTTCAGGAAACCCCTGCGCAGACAGTCTTGACTCAAAATCAGCACTGCTGGTGTAAACTGCGGCAAATTTTAAATAGCTTTTTGTAACGTAGCCTGACACGGTTTGTCCATTGGAATTGTTAAAGCGTATCTCATACCAGAGGGTTCCATCCGATCCGTTCTTTTCATTGACCACAGTGACAGCTGCACCATTGGTCAGTTTTGTAACGATTGAATAGGAAGTTCCCGGTCCGCTTCTCACATTCAGTGTTGAAGCATTCACCGTCGCCGACTTATTCGTATAAGCATACGTATCTATGTAAGGCGAAATCGGTCCTATAAAAGAATCGATCACCAGAACACTGGCAAGAAGTGCTGCCATCCTGCCAGCTTTTTTATACTTTCTCATCTGTTTCTCCCATAATACCCTTAAGTATTTTCATTACCAGTTATATGTAAATCATACATTATTTTATTATAATGACAAATGCTACCATGTGTCAACACAATCAGTTAATCTTCAACTAATTGGAAATATTTGTAAGAAAATCTTTCATTTTATCCATAGTAAAAAACAGCGGAATGCATAAGCACTCCGCCGCCTGAAAATCAATCCCGCTATTCTTCACTTCCTCTGTCATTATAACGCTCCAGATTGACACACATTTTCTCCATGACTCTGTAAAATACATCAATATCCGCCTGAGAGATTCCCTCGCTGACAATCTCCTCGAACTGCTCAAATACTTTCCGTATCTCCATCGCTTCCTTATATCCCTTTTCTGTCAGGCAGATGGAAAAGGATCTTCTGCAGTCGGGATTGCTTTCCCGTACAAGAAGCCCCAGTCCTTCCAGCTTATCGATGTTTCTGGACATTGCTGCTGCATCGATTCTGCATCGGTCTGCCAGTTCTTTCTGGGTAATACGATCCTCCTGCTGAAGATGGTACAATATTTTTGCCTGGCCCTGACCGGGCGTCAGTCCTAAATCAGACAGCAGAGGAAAAAAAATCTGTTTTCTTGCTTTTTCACCCCGCACCATCAATTCCCTGATACTTTGTTTCTTCACAATCTGCCTCCTTCTTTCTTAATTTATTCCAATTCAAACTGGCCTGTATAGAGCTGATAATACTTTCCCTGCTCTTCAAGAAGTTCTTCATGATTACCACGTTCAATAATCTCTCCCCGCTCCAGCACTAAAATCGCATGAGAATTCCGAACGGTTGAAAGTCTGTGGGCAATAACAAATACGGTCCGCCCTTTCATCAGCGTATCCATCCCTTTCTCAATCAGCTTTTCCGTACGGGTATCAATGGAACTGGTGGCCTCATCCATGGCCAGTACAGGTGGACGGGAGATGGCTGCTCTGGCAATGGCAATTAACTGTCTTTGTCCCTGGGATAAATTACTTCCATCATTTTCAAGGAGTGTATCATATCCGGCAGGAAGTCTTCTGATAAAAGAATCTGCATTGGCAATTCTTGCAGCCTCCCGCACATCTTCCTCCGTCGCATTCAGTCTTCCATATCTGATATTATCGGCAATGGAACCAGTAAATAAATGTGTATCCTGCACAATGAGTGAAATAGATTGCCTTAAGTCATCCTTTTTAATCTGCCGAATGTCAATTCCATCATAGGTAATCTGTCCTCCGCTTAATTCATAAAACCGGTTGACCAGATTAATGATGGTGGTTTTTCCCGCTCCTGTAGATCCCACAAACGCTATTTTCTGACCTGGCTTTGCGTATAAAGTAATTCCATTTAATATGGAATGTTCTGGATTATAGCCAAAAACCACATCATGAAAACGGACATCTCCCTCCAGGGGGATCAGCCGGTATCCTTCTTTGTCATCTGGCACCTTCCATGCAAAGCGCCCTGTATAAGTCTGGGACTCCATTAAAACTCCATGATCCCCTTCCTGGGCTTTTACAAGTGTCACATCTCCCTCATCTACTTCCTGCTCTTCTTCCATCATCAGAAAGATCTTCTCTGCACTTGCCAGAGCTACCATCAGGAAATTAATCTGCATGGTAAACTGGTTCATGGGCATGGCGCTTTGTCTTACATAAACCAGATAAGAGGCCAGAGTACCCAGGTTAATCAGCCCGGCGATTGCAAACAGACCTCCCACACAGGCAGAGACTGCATAGTTAAAATAAGATAGTGCAACAATTGTAGGTACTGTAATTCCTGTATAAATGGATGCCTTGGTAGCGGAAAGCCGGAGTGCTTCATTTAATTCACAGAACTTTTCAAAATCCTGTTTCTCATGGCGGAAAATCTTTTCCTCTTTCTGCCCTTCTACCATTTCTTCTACAAACCCGTTGATGCTTCCCAGATTCCTCTGCTGCTTTGCAAAATAGTTCTTACTTATCTTTCCGTTGTGCCGGATATAGAGAAGCATAACCACAAGAAAGAAAACAACAATCATGGAAAGACGCACATCCAGGATCAACAGCATGATGATAGTTCCTGTTGAAGTAATGAAACTTTGAATCAGCAGGGTAAAGCTGTTATTTAACGCTTCCGATATGGTATCCACATCATTGGTAAAATGGCTCATCAGTTCTCCATGGGTATGGGTATCAAAATAAACGAGAGGAAGCTTTTGTGTATGGCGGAATAAATCCATTCGGATCTCACTCACTACCTGCTGGGATACATGAACCATCATTCTGCTGTAAATCAGACAGGAAAGTGCTCCTGCCAGATAGATTCCGCCCATAATAAAAATCATGCGGATGAGGCCTGGAATGTCCCCTGGCAGAATATAGTTGTTAATCACCGGTTTTAAAAGATAGGTTCCCATAATACCCGAAAATGCACTGATACATACCAGAACTGCTATAATTAAAATGGAAATTCTGTAATGCCCAATATACTTTAAAAGATGGAAAAGGGTCTTTTTTGCATCCTTTGGTCTTGCACGTCCTGTCTGTTTCATGCCAAAAGCCCCCCTCCTTTCTGCTGGGATTCGAAGATATCCCGATATATTTCATTATGGCTTAAAAGTTCATCATGGGTACCGACTGCATTCACCTTTCCGTCATCTAAGATAATAATCTGGTCTCCATGAGAAACGGAAGAAATTCTCTGGCTGATTATAATTTTGGTCATATCAGGAAGCGCATCCTTTAAACCGTCATTGATCTTTTGCTCTGTAGCTGTATCAAGCGCACTGGTTGAGTCATCCAGAATGAGAATTCTGGGTTTTTTTAAGATTGCCCTTGCTATGCACAGCCTCTGTTTCTGCCCGCCGGAAAGGTTCACGCCTCCCTGTCCAAGGACTGTATCAAGCCCGGCATCCAGACGGTCAATGAATTCGTCCACACAGGCAATCCGGCATGCTTCTTTAATCTCTTCGTCGGAAGCAGTCTCCTTTCCCCAGCAGAGGTTTTCTTTCACTGTTCCTGAAAACAATGTGTTTTTCTGTAATACCATACCAATGGCTTCTCTTAAATGATCCTGGGTATACTGATAAATCGGCTGCCCATCTATTAGAATCTCTCCGGAGTTTATCTCATACAACCGCTGGATCAGCTGAACCAGCGTGCTTTTTGCAGCACCGGTCTGTCCGATAATTCCTACAGTCTGGCCAGGTAATATCTGAAAGGATATATCAGATAGCACATATTCTTTTGCAGTCTCCCTGTATTTGAAATATACATGATCAAACTGTATACCTCCCCTGGTAATCTCAATGTCAGTTGCACGATCATCACGGATTTCAGGCTCTTCTACAAGAACTTCTGAAATTCTTCTCCAGGAAGTCAAGGATCTGGTAAACAAAAGGAACACATTGGAAAACATCATAAGAGAATTCAGCACCTGAAGCACATAACTTAAAAAGCTGGTCAGGGCACCCACCTTCATATGTTCTCCAATTACAAGATTCCCGCCAAACCAGAGAATGCTTAAAATGGTTCCGTACATAACAAACTGCATGGCAGGCATGTTGAGAGCTGCCAGTGAGAAGGAGTGTTCGGAGGTGTTCCTTAAATATGTATTGACCTCTCCGAATTTTTCTGTCTCATATTCCCCCCGTACATATGCCTTTACCACACGAATTGCTCTTAAGTTCTCCTGTATGGCACGGTTTACTAAATCCATGGCGCCCTGCATTTTCCCATAAAGGGGTCTTACATTCTTAATAATAAAAAATAAGATTACCGCTAGCAGAGGGGCAGCAATAAAAAATACCATTGCCAGGCGGGCATTCAGCCGGAAAGATACCACCAAAGCGGTCAGCATCATCACTGGGGATCGAAATCCGGGTCGCATCCCATTGGTTATGGAATTCTGAATGGTGGTAACGTCACTGGTGAGTCTTGTTACCAGGGAAGATGTGCTGAATCGGTCTGTATTGGCAAAAGAATAGGTCTGCATCTTCTGAAATTCTGCTTTACGGATCTCCGCACCAATTCCATTTCCACAGATTGCTGTAAAACGTGCGCAGGCATGCCCCAGTAAAAGAGCAACTGCTGCGAAGGCAATCATCTGTCCTCCCTTCATTAAAATATAACTTTTGTTGCCGGTTGCAACTCCCACATCAATAATATCTGCCATAATCATTGGTATGATCAGTTCAAATACGGTCTCGGCCTCGATGCAGATAATTGCAAGAATCAATTCTTTTTTGTACTTCCTGGCATAATGCAGCAGATTATTCATTTTTTCTTCTCCACATTGATTATTACAATAATTGTATTTGCAACTATTGACTATACAACTATTATATTCTCTTCTATGGGAATGTCAATGAAATCACTCCATTTTTCCAAAAAAATCAGGCCTGGAGTCCCTGTTGCAGGGAACTCCGAAGCCTGATTCTAAATCTGGTTTATTAAACCGGATAAGTCTTATTCTGTTTGTCAGCCAGAGTGGAATCCACACCTGTCTGCTGCGCTGCACGGTATTCAAAGAATTCCTTAGCAACACTTGGGAACAGAGCATAGGACAGAACATCTTCATCCTGCTGTTTCCACTGTGCACATTCTTTCTCAAACTGAGGAAGCTGTGGTGCGATTAAGTCAGCCGGACGGCAGGTAATTGGTTTTTCATCACCAATGATCTTTTTCTGTACTTCTGGATTAAAGGGTTTTACTGTCTGTCCGAACTCACCCATAAGGATTTTTTTGGTCTCCTTGGTTACCATCTTATAACGCTCACCGCTGATCACGTTTAATACAGCCTGAGTTCCCACAATCTGGGAAGATGGAGTAACCAGAGGTGGCTCACCAAAGTCAGCTCTTACTCTTGGAACCTCTTCTAATACCTGTAAATATTTATCTTCCTGCCCTGCTTCCTTTAACTGGCTAACAAGGTTGGAAAGCATACCGCCTGGCACCTGATACTGGAGTGTCTTAATATCCACACCAAGCACTTTGGGATTTAACCGGCCGCTCTTTAATGCCTCATCCCTGATCGGCTGGAAATGAGCTGCAATTTCAGCCAGCAGGTTCTGATCATATCCTGTGTCATATGGTGTTCCACGGAAGGTTTCTACCATTACTTCAGTTGCTGGCTGGCTGGTACCTAATGCCAGAGGTGACATTGCTGTGTCAATAATATCGCAGCCTGCTTCTACTGCCTTTAAATAGGTCATGGAAGCAACACCGGATGTATAATGGGTATGAAGGTCGATAGGAAGTTTGGTTGACTCCTTTAATGCACGAACCAGCTCATCCGCATTATACGGAGTTAAAAGTCCGGCCATATCCTTAATGCAGATGGAATCTGCACCCATATCCTCAATTCTTTTCGCAATGTCTTTCCAGTAATCCAGAGTATAGGAATCACCCAGTGTATAGCTTAATGCAACCTGAGCATGACCCTTTTCCTTATTACAGGCTGTTACTGCAGTCTGTAAATTACGCATATCATTGAGACAGTCAAAAATACGAATGATATCAATACCGTTTGATATGGATTTCTGAACAAAATATTCCACTACATCATCAGCATAATGATTGTATCCCAGAATATTCTGTCCGCGGAACAGCATCTGCAGCTTTGTATTCTTAAATCCGTCTCTTAATTTTCTCAGTCTCATCCAGGGATCTTCTTTTAAGAAGCGCAGGCATGAATCAAAGGTAGCACCGCCCCAGCATTCAACTGCATAATAGCCAACCTGGTCCATCTTCCCCACGATGGGAAGCATCTGCTCAGTTGTCATTCTTGTAGCAAGCAAAGACTGATGAGCATCACGAAGAACTGTCTCTACAATCTTAACCGGCTTTTTTTCTATATCTGCCATTTTCTTACCTCCTGGTTATTGTTCATTTACTTTGCTTTTCGATTATTTCACTCCGAAGATAGCCATGAATGTACCGGCTGCAACTGCAGTACCGATAACACCGGCTACGTTTGGTCCCATGGCATGCATCAGCAGGAAGTTGGTTGGATCAGCCTCTGCTCCGACTTTCTGGGATACACGGGCTGACATGGGAACTGCGGATACACCAGCGGAACCGATGAGCGGATTCACTTTGCCTCCTGTTACTTTACACATAAGCTTACCGAATAAAACACCTGCAGCTGTTCCAAAGGAAAATGCAACCAGTCCCAGGAAGACTATTTTCAGCGTATTGGAATTTAAGAATGCTTCTGCGCTGGTGGTTGCACCTACTGATGTACCTAAAAGGATAACAACAATATACATCAATGCATTGGAAGCTGTCTCTGTTAATTGCTTTACCACGCCAGACTCTTTAAATAAATTTCCCAGCATCAGCATACCAACCAAAGGAGCAGTTGTCGGTAAAATCATACATACAACAGTTGTTACAATGATTGGGAACAAAATTCTCTCAAGTCTGGATACCGGACGAAGCTGTTCCATCTTAATCTTGCGCTCTTTCTCTGTAGTAAGAAGCTTCATAATGGGTGGCTGTATAATCGGAACCAGAGCCATATAGGAATATGCCGCGACCGCAATGGGTCCCATCAAAGATGTCATTCCCAGTTTACTTGCCAGGAATATAGAGGTAGGGCCATCTGCGCCTCCGATAATGGAGATCGCTGCAGCTGCTTTATCACTAAATCCCAAAAAGATAGCCAGAAAATATGCGGTATAAATACCGAACTGGGCAGCCGCTCCCAACAGAAAGCTCTTAGGGTTTGCAATGAGCGGGCCAAAGTCTGTCATAGCTCCTACACCCATGAAGATAAGTGGAGGAAGAATCCCCCATTCATCCAATTTAAAGAAATATTGCAGCAGTCCGCCGCCGGCACCATCCGCTCCAACTTCTTTCATAATATCCGGATAGATATTTACCAACAGCATACCAAAAGAAATCGGCACCAGAAGCAGTGGCTCAAATCCTTTTCTAATCGCCAGATATAAAAACAGAAAAGCGACCAGGATCATAAGCATGTTACCTGCAGTCAGGTTGAAGAATGCGGTCTGCTGAAGAAGATTGGTGAATGTATTACTAATATAATTCATGTTAATCCCTCCATAAGGAATCCGCGCTATTTATTGTGATAGCGGATCTTTCCGTACTAGTTTAATGTAGCCAAAGTTGCGCCTGCTTCTACGGAATCACCCACTGCTGCCTGAACGCTTGCAATTGTTCCATCGGAAGGTGCTACGATTTCGTTCTCCATCTTCATGGCTTCCAGAACAAGAAGAACTTCGCCTTTTTTCACAGACTGTCCTGCGCTAACCTTAACGCCAAGAATCTTGCCTGGCATTGGTGCAGTTACTTTTACGGAACCTTCCGGTCCTTTTGCTGCAGTTTTAGGTGCCGGAGCTGGTGCTTTAACCGGTGCGGAAACCGCTGCCGGAGCAGATACTGCTGCGGCTGTACCTGTTGTTTCTTCTACGGTTACATCGTAAACATTACCATTCACTGTAATTTTATAATTTTTCATGATGACAATCCTCCTGATTTTATGCTTTTTTCCAATTACCGGCTGCTGCACGTTTAATGGAACGAACAACAAGGCCGCTTGGTGATACTCCTTCAGATGCTGCAATTGCTGCTGTTATTACAGCTGCCAGTTCCAGATCATCCTTCAGCTCGTCTTCCTCTGCGAGGGGTTCGGTAAATACCGGTTCAGCTTCAACAACCGCCTTTGTATTTGATCCTTTTTGTTTATTAAGCAGCTTCTCTTCAAATATGCTGATATAGCGGAATCCACCAATCAGCAGACTGATAAATATTAAAACCACAAATACTGTTCCCATACCCATCAGTGTATTAAAACCGGCTTTTTCCATCTTTTCACCTATGGTGTATTCTGGAATAAACGCCACACCGGTAATCTTGGAAAGCTTATGGTCAAAGGTTACGGTAAACTCCATGTTTCTCTTTTCAAATACGGTATCCACCGTAGCAGTAAATCCGTCCTTACTTTCTTCTAATTTCAAAGAATCAGAAGCTTTAACGAAACCGCCTAAATCACCCTTCACATTATTCCAGGAATCGATTCCCTCTGCTAACGCAGCCACCTCATCCTTTTTCGTCAGGCTCTTTCGCATCTGCTCGGTATCTTTGTCCTCAAGACCGGTGTACAGCTCCAGATACGAGGCGACGGGAATCTGCTCAAGCTGCGCCTTCATATCAGCATCAATGCCTTCGGACTTATTACTGGCAGCACCGCATGCAGATAATGAAAAGAGGCAGACTGCCATAGTAAGACCCACTACTGCTCGTTTCAAATTTAATTTCATATGCCTGTCACCTCATTCTATATCGTGCCATGTTTTTTCGCCGGACGATCCTCTCTCTTTGTGAATAACATCTCAAATGCAGCGATTACTCTGGCTCTGGTTTCACTGGCATCGATGATGTCATCAACATATCCTCTTTTTGCTGCAGAAAGTGCGCTGGACTGAAGAGCCCGGTAGCTTTCGGCCTTCTCCTCCATCACTGCCTCTCCCTTTGCAATCTCATCTGCATACATGATTTTTGCTGCCTGAACCGGATCCATCATTCCTATGGATGCTTCCGGCCATGCATATACAATATCAGCACCAATGGATTTGCTGTTCATGGTCAGGTAAGCGCTTCCCAGTGCCTGACCAACTACAACGGTCACTTTCGGAACTGTTGCATTGGCAAATGCATAAGTGAGCTTTGCAGCTGCTTTTGCAATGGTTTTTTCAGATCCGGTTGTGCTCTCATATCCGGTTACGTTCACCAGGGTGAGAAGGGGGATATCAAAAGCATCACAGAAACCAACAAACTCTGCAGCCTTCTCACAGCCTTGTCCCGTTAATTTTGCTTCACAGGTCATGGTTTTTAATCCACTCTCGTCATAGGATTCTGTTCGATTGGCAACGCAGCCCACAGTGATTCCGTTTAAACGGATAAAGCCGGTAACCATAGAGGAGCCATATTCTTTTCCGGTCTCCATAAAGAAATGATTATCAGAAATCTGTGTGAGCGCAATTTTCGTATCACCAACATAGTTTGCTAAATCGGAGCATACGCGGTTTAAATCATCCGTGCACTCGTCGTAAGACATGTCATCCTCGCTATTGGCAGGTAAAATCGTGACAAGAGTTCTGATATGATCAAAAATCTCTTCTTCCTCTCCGATAAAATCTACCAGTCCTGCTTCTCTGCTCTGAAAGCTTGCGGAAGCGGTATTTAATTTTTCTGTATAGTTATCCTGAATGGCATTGGGTGAATTAACAAACAGCTTTGCAGACTTTCCTTCCATAAAAGTAAAATCTGACATAGCTGCAGAAACAGCCATTCCACCGCCGCAGGTGCCAAAAATCGCTGTAATCTGCGGAACTACTCCTGATGCTAAAGTCTGGCTCATATAAATTTCACCAAAGCCGTTTAAGGCATCTGTTGCCTCCTGAAGTCTTAATCCGGCACAGTCTATCAGACCGATTACCGGTGCTCCCATTTTCATTGCCATGGCATAAAGTCTTGTGATTTTTTTAGCATGCATCTCTCCTACAGCCCCGCCGAAAACAGTTGAGTCCTGACTGTAAACATACACAAGGCAGCCTCCAATGGTTCCATAGCCGGTAACAACACCGTCAGAAGGAGTTTCTCTTGCTGTCATGTTAAAGTCTGTGCTTCTGGCTGTTACATAGCCGCCGACTTCAACAAAACTGTTTTCATCAAGCAAAGCGTGAATTCGATTACTTGCTGATGTTTGTGTTGAATTACTCATTTTGCAATCCTCCATTTTGTAATATTTGCATAGCCTCCGTTAAAAAAACAACGATGAGTCTATATAATAACACCAATTTCTGCCAATTATAATTGTATAATTAATTTCAACTTATTTCAAGTTCTTTTTAGTAAAAAAAGAGCAAAAAACTATGGATTTCTTACAATCCATTGTCTCTTGCTCCTAATTTTCGTTGGCATAATATCGATTCCTGTAAAATTTTCCGGCATTTTGTATAATTTTGTCGAATGTTTTTGTATGTTGTATACAATGCTATTCCTTCATTTCCGTAATTCCAATGCTGCCATCTGCTGTTTCCTGGAATACAATCCTTGATGGACCCTCTCCCATCACGATTCCTACGTCCGATTTCTTTAAGGTAGCTGTGTCAACCTTGGCGATTGATACCATTAAGTCATCCCCAAATACCATATCCGGATTCAGCTTTAATAAATCTTCCTGCTTTTTTAAAATAATTGTTTCCTGATCCCCGTTAATAAACACGCATGGATAGGCAATCAGTTCTGCCAGTTCTTCTAAATTTTTATCCGAAACTGCTTCCTGTATTTTTTCCGCAAAGGCTTCCGCCTGCTTTCCCGGTCCCCCATAGGTCTCGTCAGCCTGCGTCTCTTCCTGATCTTTCATAAGTGAATCCGGTTCCCCATCTTCTGATGAAACCGCTTCTTCTGTGCTGCTTTCCGATACGGACTTTTTCATATTACTGTCCGCAGCCTCTGATTCAGTTATCTGCCCAGCGCCTGTGCCTGCGGCAGATTCACCCTTTTTCCCGCAGCCAGCTATAAAAAACACAGCCAGTGCAATGATAAAACAAACGATACCGAATCTTTTCCTGAGCATCTTTTTTTCGTTCCTCCCTGCGTCCATTTACTGCTTCGGGCACAGTATAGCACCGGTAAAGATTGGAAGTCAATAGAGTTCCCAAAACCGTAAACCTTAGTCATTTTTCCGTAAGATATTTGTCCGCATTTTTAATTATTTATATTCTTTATGAAGCGTAAAGCCTCTTCCACGCACCTCTGTAACCTGATTAATAATCATAAAGGCATTGGGATCAATTTCAAGAACCAGGTCATTGAGTTTGGGCAGCTGCCTCCCTGATATTACAGTAAGAACAGCAAAGGAGGATTCTCTTAAATGTCCTCCTTCACTGGCAAGTAAGGTTGTCCCTCTGTCCATACGCCGCTGTATCTCCTGACTGATCTGGTCATACTTTTTACTTATGACCTTTACCTGCATCTGATTACGGCCAGTCATAAGAACTTTATCAAGAACCATTGTGTATAAAAGAACAAGAAGAATTCCGTAAAGAATCTGCTCCATATTGGAGAAAATCATTTGGGAAAGCAGAATCAGGCAGTCAAAAACCGACATGGTCTGGGAAATCGACAGATTCCACTTCTTATTCAATATGAGCGGAGGGATATCCATTCCTCCGGTAGAAGCACCGGCCCGTATCACCATCCCAATGCCGGCACCAATTAAAAGACCGGAAAATACAGTGGCAAGCATACGGTCCTGGGTAATGACCATATTGCCGGACAGCTTCTCAAATACCCCCAGAATAAAGGGATAATAGAATGTACTGATCATGGTTGTCAGGGCGAATGCCTTTCCCAGTACGAAAGCACCTGCAACAAACATAATAATATTAAAAACTCCTATAAAAAGAGCTATGGGAATTCCAAGTTTTGCATGGGCTACTAAAGCGAGACCTGTGGTACCTCCTGTAATCAGTCCATTTGGAAGAATAAACAGGGAAACAGCAAGTGCATATACGGTGTTTCCTGCCAGCACCGTCGCTATTTTTTTTAAATTCATACTTCAGTAACTTCCTTTCAAGTTCTTATTGTGCTAAAAATTTTGCTCTCAGCTCATTCCTTTTTTCCGGAGTTACGAAGAGCCGCTCTGACAGGTAATGGTCTATGGTTCCATATGACTGTTCGATGGCAGAAAATGCACGGAGAATATAGGCCTCTGAAACAGTAAATAATACACGGACGCAGTCTGCAAGACTCTTGTCCCCCGTCTGCTGTTCAATCAGAGAACAGGTCTGGTTTACCTGGGTTATTACATAATCATTGGTTTTTACGAAATCCTTTATTATGGTTTCCCGCTGTACCCCCAGGGCAGTCAGAAGAAGGGCAGTGCCAACTCCTACCCGGTCCTTTCCGGCCGTGCAGTGCCATAAAACAGCTCTGTCATCTGCTTCCAGCAAAAGATCAAAAAAACGGGAATAAGAATCTGCAGCATGGTCATTTAAAACCAGATCCTCGTAAAGCCTGTCCACATATGTTTCCGGTTTTCCACCTAAGGAAGAGGCATGGAGAAGGATTGATTTTATTGCATCTGGTTCCCCTTCCTCTGCCTCTTGTTCTTCCTCTTCAAAGGTGATTCCCACTGTCTTTTCATCCAGAATGGGATTGAATATATTACGGACTCCGGGCATATCAGGATCCGGCTTTTGTTTTCTTTCCGTTGCCGTTCTAAAATCAATCACTGTTCCAAGACCGCAGCGGTCGGATAATATCCGGATATCCTCTCCGGTTGCCTCGTAAAGGGTACCACTCCTGATCAGCCTGCCTGGCAGTATCATCTTCCCCTCCTCAGTCTTTAATCCACCTAAATCTCTGGTATTATGAAGCTTTTCAAGCTTTATTCTTCCCACGAAACCGGTATTTTTCTCATTCATTTTTATTATTTCCTCCCATTCCTTTTGCAGCATATCTCTCATAAAAAGGAATTGTATTTTTGTCAAGTATACCATAAGATTCCGTTAAGAGGAAGTCAGTATTTGGGGAAAACCAGGCATGGAAAGATAACGGGTAACCAGATTTTTAAGGCACCAGATAACAGTCAGGCGATTGGTTCCTTCCGTTAAATAAACCGGATATTCTTTCACTGGCCTATTGTTTAACCAATATGTAACCGACCCTATTTTCTGTCCTTTTTTAACAGGAGCCTCTATCTTATCTGGAATGCTGGTCTTCACAGTGACCTTCTCATCATCTGCCAACAGGAGTTTAAGACTTTTCTCCCTGTCTTCTGCCATGGAACTGGCGATGAAAACCGGCTTGTCAAGCCCTCCTGAAATGGGAATTCCCTCATTAATCAGCACGTCTGGCATGGGTACTTCTTCATATACATCCCGATAATGAAAACGATCCATTCCGTACTGAAAGAGTTTTCTGGCATCAGACCATTTCCAGGTTTTGTGAGGAGGCCAGCCGCACCCTAACAGGGCGATGGTAAAAATTCTTCCATCACTTTTCACTGATCCTACATAAGAATAGCCTGCACCACCGGTAAACCCTGTTTTTCCTGAAAACGCCCCGCTCATAGAGCTTAAAAGGGCATTGTGGTTTGTGCAGCTAAAGGATCTTTTCCCATCAACATCTGTAAAATAATAGCTCTGGGTTCCTGTTATTTCCAAGAACTCTTTACTTTTTGGAGAATTTCCAATGCAGTAATTCATAATCCTGGCTAAATCGGCTGCTGTGGTAGAATGTTCTTTTATTTCTCCGTCATTCTCCTCCTTGGCATCCAGACCGTTGGGCGTAATAAAATAAGTATTGCTGCACCCCAGCTCTTTTGCCTTCTGATTCATGAGTTTAGCAAACCCCTCCCGGCTTCCACCTACATGCTCTGCTATCATCATGGCTGCATCGTTGTGTGATTCAAGCATCAGACTGTAGAGCAGATCCTTTAAATAAATGGTCTCTCCTTTATAGACTCCCAGATGAACCTTGGGCTGGTTAGCCGCATTCTGGGTGGCAGCAACCGGATCAGACAGATTGCCGTTTTCAAGAGCGATAATACAGGTCATGATCTTGGTCGTGCTGGCCATGGGACGCACCAGTTCCTCGTTTTTTCCATATAAAATCCGGTTGGTTGAGGCGTCCATTAATACTGCTGACTGAGCATAAAGATTGAGTTCGTCGGTTGTCTCAATTTGTGTCTTATGATCCATTTTTTCTGAAGTCACTGATGTATGGTTTTTAATAGTCTCTTTTTCTGCCAGCTTCACCGCAAACGTTCCCACAAAGGAAACAATGGCGATTCCTGCTGCTGCCAGGAGTATTCCTTTGGCATGCCTCATAAAAGAGCCTCCCCCTAGACTTTATTTTATCCTATTCCGCGTATTTTTTAATTATTCCCCTTTACATTTCGAACGTATTTTCGGTATAATAAAAGAAAAAAGGAGAATCGGATATGCCAACGGAGCCTCTTATTTTCCATATTGATGTTAACTCTGCATTCCTAAGCTGGGAATCTGCAGACCGCTTAAGGCAGGACCCGGATGCTCTTGATCTGCGCACCATCCCCTCTGCAGTCGGCGGAGATGCCCAGTCAAGACACGGGATCGTACTGGCAAAATCAACGCCTGCCAAAGAATATGGAATTACAACCGGAGAACCCATTGCCCAGGCTCTTCGCAAATGTCCGGGGCTTACAGTGGTTCCTGCCCGCTTTGATATCTATCTGGAATATTCCAAAAGACTGATGGATCTTTTGTCTGACTATACACCGGACATTGAACAGTTCAGCATTGACGAAGCCTTTCTCGATATGACTTCCACCATCCATCTGTTTGGATCTCCCATTGATACAGCCAATCTCATACGGGAGAGGGTCTTTCAGGAGCTGAAATTTACGGTGAATATGGGAATTGCGCCCAATAAGCTGCTGGCCAAGATGGCTTCGGATTTTAAAAAGCCCAACCTCTGCCACACGCTGTTTGCTCATGAGATTGAAACCAAGATGTGGCCTCTTCCTGTAGGAGAGCTGTTTTTTGTAGGACATTCCGCGAAGCAGAAGCTTGAGGGGATCGGCATTCATACCATCGGACAGCTGGCAGCCTGTGATGTTAAATATTTAAAACACCTGCTGGGAGAAAAGTATGCGGTATTAATCCACGACTATGCCTGCGGGATAGATACCTCTCCAGTTGGCTACCGGGAACCAGTGAATAAGGGATATGGAAACAGCACCACTTTGTCAAGAGACGTGGAAGACGTGGAAACAGCCCGATCGATTCTTTTATCCTTAAGCGAAACAGTGGGTGCCAGACTGCGCAGAGATCATGTGTTGTGTGACTGTGTCTGTGTGGAGATTAAGGATTGGGATTTTCACACCACCACCCATCAGACTACCTTAAACTGCCCCACGGATTCCACCACTCTTATTTATGAACACGCCTGCAGACTGCTGGAAGAATTCTGGGACCGGACGCCCCTTCGCCTTTTGGGTGTGCGTGCCACCAAGATTTCAGATGAGGGATATTTGCAGATGAACTTATTTGAATCGGAACAATCAAAAAAGATGAAAGAGATGGAAAAAGCTGTGGATCATATCCGCAGCAAATTTGGTACTGACAGCGTAAAAAGAGCCAGTTTTTTAAAGAAAGACCGGATGGTGGATCATGCAGCTGGAAAGGAGAAGCATATGAAGCAGTGATGCGCTCCTTTCCACTCTGCTTATTCTCATTTAAAACTGTCCGCTTATGGGCTTAAAGCCTTCCCCATAAACTTCGTTAGAATCAGTTATGATCAGGAATGCATCCTTGTCCGTTTCGTGAATTGCTCTTCGGATGGAGACCACCTGAGAATTGTTGCATGCGCACATAACCACATTCTTTTCATCTTTGGTAAAAGAGCCCTGGCCTTTTAAAAAGGTGCAGCCTCTGCCCGTTGCTTCTTCGATTTTACATGCTACCTCATCTTCCTGGGAGGTAACCACAAATACCAGTTTGCCGGCACCCAGACCATACATGATTTTATCAATCACCATGGTGGTCACGATGGAAGAAACCAGACCAAGTATGACCGCATCCACATTCCGAAACACCAGTCCGCCCGCTATGATTACTACGGCATCCACCACAAGGGAGATCTTGCCTATGGTAAGATGAGGAAATATCTTTCTGATAGCCATAACCAGGAAATCTGTTCCTCCAGTGGAACCATTTCTTAAATATACCAGGGTTAAACCAAGCCCGGAAAAAATTCCGGTACACGCCGATGCGTAGAGAGGATTGCCCTGATAGGCAGGAAACACGGGAACAACATAATCCAGTACCAGTGCAAAGATCAGCATGCTTTTCATAGAGCGCAGAAGAAAGCCTCGTCCCAAAAGCTTATAGCTGACCAGTATAATGGGGATATTTAAAACAATGCTGGTGATACCCATAGGCAATCCGAACAGATAACGCAAAATTAATGCAATACCTGAGACTCCTACTGGTGCAAACTGTGCATTAACAGCAAAGTTATAGATTCCCACATTAAATAAAAGTGCTCCCACAAGATCACACAGCAAATCGATGCCAAGCTCTTTGGGGGAGTATTTATCACGGTCTCCCATCATGTTGTACTGCCTCCGTTTCTCTTTCGATTATTTATAGAAAATAATCATTGATTTCAAATTCTTTTTTGCCAATCTTTATTTGTTTAATTAAAACACTGACCTCGCCATCT
This sequence comes from Lacrimispora struthionigena, assembly GCF_048627165.1. Classification (NCBI taxonomy): domain Bacteria; kingdom Bacillati; phylum Bacillota; class Clostridia; order Lachnospirales; family Lachnospiraceae; genus Lacrimispora; species Lacrimispora struthionigena. Next base: position 1,021,177 of record NZ_JBMBWP010000001.1, on the reverse strand, counting down.
TCGTCAGTGCAGATTCCGGTTGCATAGATCTGTGTCTTACCATAGGATTCCGTCAAATTCAATTCTTTATCCAGAATTTCCTTATCTGCCAGCGCTTCCGCCAGATCAAGCAAAACCTCCTCTACTTCTTCCTCAATATGGTATTTCTCAAACTCTGCTTCTAATTCCTCATACGTTTCTTCATTAAACATCTGATATCCCCCTTTCCATTTTTACAAATTAATTATACACGCAAGTTGCTTCTTGTCAATCATGTTCCCTCATGATAGAATCGGTTTATGAAAATGACCATAAATTACTTAATCACAGAAGCTTCTAACCCTAAAACCATAGGGCAGTTTCTATTAGACCAGGGATACTCCCAAAGCCTGATCCGGCGCTTACGAAATACAGAAAATGCAATCACAGCCGGAGGCAGGGCAGTATACACCACTTACAGACCTGCAAAAGGAGAGGTACTTACCATCACCTTTCCCGAGGAGAAAGATTCGGAAAATATTGTACCCACCGAGATGCCCATTGACATATTATTTGAGGATGAGCATCTTCTGGTTATTAACAAAGCGGCGGGCGTTCCCATTCACCCCTCCCAGGGAAATTTTGATAATACCCTGGCCAATGGACTGGCATGGTATTTCCAAGATAAACAGGAGGCTTTTACCTTTCGTGCCATTAACCGACTGGACCGTGATACCACCGGCCTCTTAATTATTGCCAAAAATCCCTTAAGTGCCTGTATCCTGTCTGACATGGTAAAAAAGCATGAAATTCACAGACGGTATCTTGCAGTGGTCCAGGGTGAACTTCCAATGGAGGGAATCATTGACTCTCCCATAGCCAGAACCCACGATTCTACCATTGAGCGTTGTATCGATCCCATTAACGGCGACCCGGCAAGAACCTTTTTTTGCCGTCTTTTTTATGATCCCGTCACAGGACACTCCCTTGCAGGACTTCGACTGGAGACCGGACGAACTCACCAGATCCGGGTTCATCTAAAATCCATCGGACATCCACTGCCAGGTGATTTTCTTTACAATCCGGATTACCGCTATATTAATCGTCAGGCACTCCACTCCTTCCGTCTGGATTTTACCCATCCGGTCACCAGAGTTCCCATGTTTTTTGAGGCAGCTCTTCCGAAAGATATGCAGTTTATTGGTGTTACATCCACCGAAGGCCTTTGGGATAATGATTTTTAAGAATTCCAGCAGCCAGTTTTGCAAACCCAATGGAATAACCATCTGTCACTATCAGCACCCAGCCTTTCTTGTCCAGCCTGACCGGCCAGGAAAAGGGGGCTGGAATCGTCTGTCCTTTTAAATATTTTACTATATCCTCGTGATCTGCAGGTATCTCTGCCCAGGAAAGAACCTCCTCTTTTCTTAAGGAAAGAGCCAGTGCATGGGAAGGTTCGAACCGGTTCTTTTTTATGGTACCCATGTGAAGTCCGGGACGGATTACTTTAATTCCCTTTAAATCAATCATCTCCGGCGGAAGTAGATAAAGCTGTTCTCCAAACAGGATATATTCTTTTCTGTCTAAAAAAACTTCCGGTTCTGCAAGCAGCTCCTTTAAAAATAATTCTACCTCTTTCCAGACAGCTTTATCCTTTAAATAAGAAGGACAGGATCTTTTTCCCTCCGGTACCTTATCCCCATCTCTTTTTAATACAGCCAGATAATGACCTTCCCCTTCTGACTTATGAGGCCAGATGCGGAATGTCTTTTTTAAGTCTTCTGATCCGTACTTACTCCACTTGGGCATGCCATGAGAAAGTCCCGGGCGTTCCCCCCTGTCCACAACGGAAAAATCAGGGTGGGAAATCAGAAACGATTCAATCACCTGCTCGTTTTCCTCAGGAGAAAAGGTACAGGTGGAATAGACCATGGTCCCCCCTGATTTTAACATTACGGCGGCATTTTCAAGAATTTCCCTCTGCCTGCGGGCGCAGGCTTCTACGTGATCCGGGCTCCATTCCAGTCTGGCAGCCTCATCCTTTCGAAACATTCCTTCTCCAGAGCAGGGTGCGTCCACCACGATACGATCAAAAAATTCAGGAAATTTAAGGGACAGCGAATGAGAATCTTCATTGGTAACAACGGAATTACGTATTCCCATACGTTCCACATTCTGTGCTAGAATCTTTGCCCTGGCAGGATGAATTTCGTTGCTCAGCAAAAATCCTTCTCCTTTTAATTTACCAGCAATATGGGTTGTTTTTCCGCCGGGAGCTGCACACAGATCAAGAATCTTTTCTCCTGGCTTTGGATCTAAAAGCTCTACCACTGCCATGGCACTTGGTTCCTGAATGTAGTAAACACCGGCTTCATGATATGGATGCTTTCCAGGGCGCTGTCCTGCCTGATAATAATAGCCTTCCGATGCCCAGGGGACTGGTTCAGATAAAAAAGGAGATTGGCGGATAAATTCCCCGGGGTCTGCTTTTAATGGGTTAATCCTGAGTCCCAGGGCCCGATCCTCCTCATAGCTTTTTAAGAAAGCATCGTATTCATCTGCCAGCAATCCTTTCATCTTTTCCACAAATTTATCCGGTAATTGAATCATTTTAATTCCTCTTCCTGTCTATTTTTAAAATCCCCATAATTTTATGTTATTTTTTCAAGTTAGTGGCAAACTAAATAGAAGAAATATCCGGGAGGTGCCATATGACTTTATTAACCATAACCGCTTATATTATCATCCCTGTCTATACCATACTGTTTGCCTGGGGAACCAACTGGTTCACCCTTAATTTTTCCGTTCTTGGAAGCCTGGCAGACAGAAAAAACCTGTTTCTTTTATGGGGTATTATTGTTGGTGCTTATTTTTATTATGTTTTAAAAAGAATTATCCGTACACTTCCCAGAAATAAAAAGGAGATGGTATTTACTACATTAGCCCTCTTTCTTTTAGGCCTGGCAGTTACCATCCCTTATCTGCCTGACTCACAGCCCTTTCATGCCGTTCTTCATGTATTTTTGTCATTTGCAGCTTCCATCTCTCTCATGATCAGTCTTTATCTGGTGACATGGAAGCTTAACTGCATGAATCAGTCAGTTTATCGACCTTATTTCATCAGTCTGATCGTTATCACAGTGGTATCCGTGATTCTCTTTTTCCTGACCGGAATTGTCAGCTCAGCTCTTGAAATATTCTTTGTTATTTCAAGTACTTTTTTGCTGCATAAGCTCTATTTAAAGGTGTGCGATCCGGCTATCTCCCTGAGATACCAAAGATTATAAAAAAGGTTCTATGGCCGTATAACCAGACGGGCGCCTGCCATCTTTTCTGTAATCTCATACATGTTGGTTACGGTTCCTACGCTGAGTTTTTCTGTTAATTCATAAAAATTCAGACAGGTTCCACAGGTTAAAATCTCAACTCCCTGAGCTTCCAGTGTCTTTAAGTCTTCCAGAGAGGCAGAGCCCTCGGTTGACAGCCTGGCTCCTCCATTGTAAAGCAGTATGGTTTCAGGGAGTTCTTCCAACTGGGTCAGGGCATACACAAAGCCTTTCATCAGAATACGGCCTAATTCTTCACTTCCGGTTCCCATCTGGTCAGAGGAAAGTACGGCAACCAGACCTTTCTTTCGGCTGTCAGGTACACATTCTTCTAACGTATTCTTCTGTACAGACTCAGCTCCTTTTTCCATGTAAAACAGGATCTGATATTCTTTCTCTGACAGCTTTGTGGAAGAAGGATTCACTCCTGAATAATTCCCCAGTTTCATTACATTCTGAACAGCAATCTCATTATCAACGAGAATGGTCAGAATCCCTTCCGTCATGTCTTTCATGGCTTCCTTTGCCCTGATAACCGGCTGGGGGCACAAAAGCCCTCTGGCATCAATTGTTCGATCCATACTTCCTTCTCCTTTTTTTATGCAATAAAATCAAAAGCCGGGACCGGCTCCATATCCCGGACCTTTCCCGACTTTTCATTCTTAATTCAATTTTTACTCTTCTTCCTCGTCTTCGCCGACAAGCTCATCATATTCTGCTTCGTCTAACATCTGATCAAAGGCATCTGCAACGATTTCATATTCTTCGTCATCTTCGATATTTTCAAGATTAGGCTGTCCGTCTTCGCTTTCGGAATAACGATACAGATAAACTTCTCCCTCTTCTGCCTCAGCGCCTTCCATAGGAAGCAGAGCGATATAATCTCTCTCATTTGCTGTGAAAATTGTAAGTACAACGCACTCCAGTTCCGATCCATCATCCAGGGTCAGTGTTACTGTCATCTCCTCCTGGGGTTCCATCTCATCGTGCTCTAAATTAGGATCCTGTGCCATCCTGATACCTCTCTTTTTCCATCTTAATATAGGTGTCTGTTTACACCTTTCTTCACTCTATCAAACAATCGGCTAAAAATCAAGGGATTTTATCCTTAATATTCAATTCCCCTTCTGGCATTGATCCCCCGGTCATAGGGATGCCTGATCTTTTTTATTTCCGATACGTAATCTGCCTGACCAAGGAGCTGATCGGATGGATTTCTTCCTGTAAGCACTACCTCAAGCTTCTCTGGCCTTCCGGCAATAAACTGGAGCACTTTCTCCTCATCCACCAGTCCGTAATTGCTAACAGCCATAATTTCATCTAAAACCAGCAGATCAAAGGATTCTTTTGCCGCTTTTTCAAGCACCAAGTCCAGAAGGCTGGAATAATAAACTCTGGCTTCCTTCTTTTGTTCGTCAGTCATGTTGGAGAAAAATCCAAAGCTTTTCTCACAAGGCATGACTGTAATACCGGAAAGGGATTGTAGCGCCAGAACCTCTCCGGAATGATCGGTTTTAAGAAACCGGGCAATTAATACCTTTTTATTACAGCCACTGGCACGGACTGCCAGACCGATGGCTGCCGTAGTTTTTCCTTTTCCATCTCCGCAGTAAATATGAACGCAAGATTCCATAAAAGCCATTCCCTCCTTAACTTTTCTCCAGATACTCCCTGACAAAGCGGGATACATCCTGTTTTTTCCCGTATCGTTCCTGAACATAATTTACATGAAGCCGTTCCTTGGCCCTTGTCATTGCCACATAAAACATCCGCCGCTCCTCTTCTAAATCAGCCGGAAGAACAGCCTTCTGGTGTGGGGTCACTCCCTCATTGGCGTCTAAAATATAGACAATTTTGTATTCCAGCCCTTTGGAACTGTGCATGGTCATTAATGCCACGCCCTCTGCTTTTGTCTGTCCCGATTTTGCCCGCTTATTTAACTCTTCCCCATACTCTTTCATATGCACCAGCCACTGGTCAAAGGACTGAAATCCTGCCGCACTTTCTGAAAGCTGATCTGCCACCTCAAGGAGTTCCTCCGGCTTCATCCTCCGGTACTGGGCATACTCCCTTAAATAATCATCATACCCAATTGCTTTCCTGATATAATTAACCGCTGCAACTGGTGCCATGTTTTTTATCATTCGCAAATCATATTCCAGCTGTTCCACCCGCTCCACCATGAAACTGCGATCCTGGTAAAAGGATTTTACAGACTCAAAGTTTACCGGATTGCCTTCCAGCGAATCCCTGCTTATGTAGCGGTTGGGGCGGTTGATGATTTGGAGAACATTGGCCCTTTGACAGTCACCCTGTGCCGTTTTCATATAGGAAACCAGATTCTGGGCAATCCAGTGATCGTATAGATTGGGAACAGAATCCCGGGTGATAAACGGAACATTATATTCCATAAATTTCTCGATTAAAAGTCTGGGGCCCAGATTAGTCCGGTATAAAACAGCGATATCACTGAGTGCATATCCTGCTTTCCCGTAATTTAGAATCTCCTCCACAATTTCCATGGTTTCTTCCTGGGGATCCTTCCACAGTCTGGTAACCACTGGTTTTCCAGAGCCTTTGTCTGTTACAATTTTCTTCGGGAACCGCATTTCATTGTGGGCGATCAGTTTCCCTGCTGTTTCCACAATGTCTCTGGTGCTTCTGAAATTAATATTTAAAAGAACCTTCTTCGCATTTTTATAATCTTTTTCAAAACCAAGCATGATTTCCGGCTTGGCTCCCCGGAACCGGTAGATGGACTGGTCATCGTCTCCCACAATAAAAAGATTATCCTCAGGCGCAGCAAGCATACGAACAATTTCATACTGTACCCGGTTTATATCCTGAAATTCATCCACCAGAATGTACTGGTATTTTCTCTGCCAGGCTGCCAGTATATCTTTTCTCTGGGTAAAAAGTTCGTGACACATTACCAGCATGTCATCAAAATCAATCAGATTTGCTTTTCTCAGCCTGTCCTCATACCCCAGATAAAGCTGTTTAAATATTTCTTCTGAGCAGTTTTTGGAGTAATAATGGTCCAGTGAGATCATATCTCCTTTCACGGAGCTGATCTCTGATAAAATGGAGGTAATAAAATCCCCCTCATCTTCCACTTCCACGCTGCAGCGGTCCATTTCTTCCTTTACAAATCTGGTTTTCTGGTCTTCCCTGATAATATTTCTGGCATCATAGCGATAGGCGAATTTGAGAATGCGGAAAAATATGGCATGAAAGGTGCCGAAGCTGACAAAGGGAGCAGGATCTCCCATCAATGCATCAAATCGTTCCTTCATCTCCGTGGCTGCAGCCTTGGTGAATGTGATGACCAGAATGCGGGACGGATCCACATGATACTCCTCAATGAGATGGCAGACTCTGTGGGTAATGGTAAATGTCTTTCCTGATCCCGGCCCTGCCAGCACTAACATAGGTCCATCCCGGTGAAGAATTGCTTCTTTCTGGGCGCCTTCATAGGTCACTTGTTGTTTCATGTTATCCTCCAAGTCAAACAAAGAAGCAGGAGTCCGGTTTTCTGCCATTCCCCTGCTTTCATCTTCTTTTCTATAAAGTCTCTTTGCTTAAAAGTTCGATTCCTTTTCTGATTCGATGTAAGGATTCTTCTTTTCCAAGGACCTCCATGATTTCTGTTGCACCAGCCGGAGTCATCTGCTTGCCGGAAACTGCAGTGCGGATAGGCCACATAACATAGCCGGTTTTATATCCTTTTTCAGAAACAAATGCGGAAAGCGCAGCATAGAGTGCATCGTTGCTGTAGTCTTCCTGTGCTTCCAGAATGGGAAGTATCTCCTGTAACAGGGTAAGAGAGGTCTGGCTGTCCGTCTTCATCTTCTTATTAAAATACATGGAGCAGTCATATTCCGGAAGCTCCTCAAAGAAATCAATATGATTCTGGATATCCGGGAATACTTCGATTCTGGTCTTAACCATGGCAGCGATCTTTCTTAAATCCAGATCCTTTTTAATGACTTTCCTGATGAAAGGTTCTGCCATTCCATAAAATCTGCCAAAGTCCATGGCCTTCATGTATTCACTGTTCATCCACTTTAACTTGGTCATATCGAACACAGCCGGGGATTTACTGATATTGTGGAAATCAAATTCCTGAATTAATTCTTTGAGGGAGAAAATCTCCTGATTTCCAACTGGTGACCAGCCAAGCAAAGCCACATAATTGACCACTGCCTCAGAAATAAATCCCTGCTCAATTAAATCCTCATAAGAAGCATGGCCGCTTCTCTTGCTTAATTTTTTATGTTCCTCATTGGTAATCAGAGGACAATGTACATAAACCGGAACTTCCCAGCCAAACGCGTCGTAAAGGCGGTTATATTTGGGAGAAGAGGATAAGTACTCGTTACCTCTTACCACATGAGTGATTCCCATCAGGTGATCATCCACTACATTGGCAAAATTGTAAGTTGGATATCCATCGGATTTAATCAGAACCATATCATCAAGCTCTGAGTTATCGACTGTGATATCACCGTAAATTTCATCGTGGAATGTGGTGGTTCCGTCAACCGGATTATTCTGGCGGATTACGTATGGCATTCCTGCTGCCAGATTAGCCTGTACCTCTTCTTTCGTAAGGTGAAGACAATGCTTGTCATAAACCATGATCTCCTGACCGTCTACGGTTTTCTTTAAAGAATCCAGACGTTCCTGGGTACAGAAGCAGTAGTAAGCCTCTCCTTTTTCCACCAGCATCTTAGCATAATCAAGGTACATGCCAAGAGCATGACGTTCACTCTGAACGTAAGGACCCACACCGCCATCCTTATCAGGGCCTTCATCATGAACAAGTCCTGTCTCTTCCAACGTTCTATAAATAATCTCCACAGCACCTTCTACAAAACGTTCCTGATCGGTATCTTCAATACGGAGAAGAAAATCTCCACCTTCATGTTTTGCAATCAGGTACGCATACATGGCTGTTCTTAAATTGCCTACGTGCATGCGGCCTGTGGGGCTTGGGGCATATCTGGTTCTAATTCGATTCATTATAAACACACTCCTATATCTTCATTCTCGTGATGTTTCAGACAAATTTTATTATATAACGAACATCCGGAAAAAACAATGACTTAACGGCATTTTTCCAGAACAATTAAAGTTGAAGAAGAGAACAGGCAAGCTGGAAATAGATAATTAAGCTTATAGCATCCACTATGGTAGTAATTAAAGGTGCTGCCATAATAGCCGGATCCATGTGAAATACCTTTGCGCCGATGGGAAGCATGGCACCGATTGTTTTTGCCAGAATAACGGTAGCCATCAGGCTTAACATAACAGTCAGACAAAGCATCTCCTGACCTGGGTATAGAATAATCAGGCGGATATAATTAACCATTCCAAGAACAAATCCCACAAGTATGGCGACTTTCAGTTCTTTCCATACCACCCGAAAGATATCTCTTGTATGGATCTCTCCTACTGCCATACCGCGGATTATCATGGTGCTGCTCTGGCTTCCTGCATTTCCGCCGGTATCGGTAAGCATAGGGATGAATGTTACTAAAAGAGGAATTACTGCAAATGCTTTCTCGTATTTTGCCAGAATCCCTCCTGTGATCATGCTGCTTAACATCAGAACCAGAAGCCAGACAATCCGATTTTTTGCCAGCTGAAATACACTGGTCTTTAAATAAGGCTTTTCACTTGGCAGCATCGCAGCCATTTTTTCAAAGTCCTCTGTCGCTTCCTGTTCTATAACGTCAACGACGTCATCTACCGTTACAATTCCTACCAGGCGATCCTCATGATCTACCACAGGAAGGCTTAGAAGATCATATTTCCGAAACCGTCTGGCTACTTCTTCCTGATCCTCAGTGGTGACTGCTTTTATCACATTTGTATCCATGATATCTCCAATAAACCGTTCATATGGATTCATCAATAGATCCTTTACCGTCACCACGCCCTCCAGCATTCGCTTGGAATTCATTACGTAACAGGTATAAATGGTTTCCTTATCTACACCATGTTTCCTGATGTAATCAAATGCCTGTTCCACAGTCATATCTTTTTTCAGACCTGCATATTCAGCCGTCATAATGCTTCCCGCACTGTTTTCGGGATAATTCAGAAACTGATTAATCAGTTTTCTGGTGTCAGGTGCCGCGCTTTGCAGAACTCTCTTAACAACAGTGGCAGGCAGCTCCTCCAGCATATCCACCACATCATCTACATACAGGTCTTCAATAATTGTTCCCAGTTCATGATCTGTAATACTGTTAATAATGTATTCCTGCTTTTCAACTTCAAGGAAAGCGAATACCTCACTGGCTGTTTCCTTGGGAAGCATACGAAAGACAAGTACCGTCTTTTCCGCCTCCTGCTCTTCCAAGAAAGCAGCTATATCCATTTCATTGAATTCGGTCAGAACTTCTTTTAACTTCCGCAGCTGCCGGCTGTTTAACAGCTCTGACAATTCTTCCAGCTTTAAATTCTCCTGCATTATTTTCCCTCCATATGAACCTGTTTTTTCGTCTTGGCTAATATGGAAGCAGCGAAAATCTGCCTGTCATTGATTTACGACAAGCAAAATAGCCATAGTTACAGAATACATCTGTAATCCATGGCTATCATAAACGCAGAGAGTTTCTCTCTTTTAACGGCAGCAAACACAGAGCAGATCCGAAATCTCAGACTCTGCTGTCACTGCCTTACGCCTATGATAATAATCTGCTTCCATCTTCTGACTTCGACCTTCCACTCTGGTTCACTTCCTTTCTTTATTTTTCTTAATTCAGAATACCAGTTATTTCCTGAAAAATCAACCCCATTTATTCCATCCCGGGACCAAAGGTCTCTGCCTGGGAATCATCATCTCCAGGTCCGGAGCCAACTTCCCCCTCTGAATCAGGGCTACTATCTCCTGGGAATACCGGAGCTGTGCTCTCTCTTGGTTTCGTCATTCCAGGTCCGATCTCCTGTGGTTTCGACGAATCATCCTGTTTAGGAAGAGCAAGAACACGGTTGACCGCTTCATCAAGTGCCTGTTTTAAGCTGTCATACGTTTCCGTTCCGTTTAACTGCTCCAAATATGTTTTAGCCGTAGTAATCTTATCATCCGTAGAACTGTCACGGTGATTTAGTCCGTTAAATTCAGCAATAAGAGACTGCAGGGAAGCTGCTGCCTGTTCCTGGGTCTGTCTGGCTGCATCCTGTGCTGCCTGATTCATCTGCGACTGGGCTTCCTGCTGCTTACGGGCTTCTTCATCTTTCCATTTCTTTGTATCTGCCATTGCTGCAGCTTCTGCCACGGAGGAGAATAAATCCTTATTGCCCGTTTCCTGATCCGTTTTCTCTCCTCTGGAATCCACATTATAAGCGGAAACGGTAGAAGGCATATCCCAGTCCAGGGGAGGCAGGTCCTTATTGATTTCAGCCATAAAATCATGCCACATCTTACCGGAATAAGTCTTTCCGTAAACTCCCGGCATAGCTCTTGGAGTATCGTATCCCACCCAGATGGCAGTGGTGTAATATCTGGTATAGCCGCAGAACCAGGTATCCTTGCTGCTGTTTGTTGTTCCCGTCTTTCCTGCTGCCGGAACACCAATTCCCAGTCCGGAGCCTGTTCCGTAAGGCTTATCCAGAGTTCCTTTCAGAACATCGGTAACCATATATGCCGTATCTTCCGTAAAGACTCTCTCATCTGCCTGACTGCCTTTATAGATCTCTCCGTCATACTGGCTCTTAATACTTGTAATGCAGGTTTTATTGCTGTATTTTCCCTGATTGGCAAGAACCGAATAGCCTTTTGCCATATCCACAACTCTGGCTCCTTCAGTAAAACCTCCGATACTCATACTACTGTTGCCATTGTCCATATTGCTTAAGCCTACAAAGTGCATTTTTCCCAGATAGCTGATCCCTTTGTCGACTCCAATATCTGTCAGAACCTGCCATGCGACTGTATTTAAACTCCGGTTTAATGCTTCTCTTACAGACACTTCACCAAAGTACTTGCCTCCGCTGTTTTTGGGCCCTTTGTCAAACAAATGGTCATTGACCAGTCTGGAAGGATAATAAAAGCCGGTTTCAAATGCAGGAGCGTAATCAATCAGTGGCTTAATGGTAGAGCCTGGCTGCCTTCTGCTTAAAAATCCACGGTTATATTCATCATCGGTTCCCCGTCCGCCTACTATCGCCACCACATATCCGGTCCGGTTGTCTACGCAGACAGCTGCTCCCTGTAGTGCGAATTTTCCGTTCTCCTGAACTTCCGTAAACCCTTTTAAATGGGTATCGATGTTGTTTTGCAGCGCAGCCTGCAGTTTGGAATCCAGGCTGGTATGAATTTCAAATCCTCCCTTGCGTACCATATCGCTTTTAGCCTGATACTGTTCCTGATATTCTTCCTTATAGGAATCATAGGAACTTTTACTCGGAAAGACATACTGGAATACAAAGTCATCATTCTTCATCAGTTCCAGAACGGCAGAATGTATGGCGTAGCTGGTCTGATAATTCTCTGTGGTTCCGCCTTCATAAACCTTGGCGACTGTAAGGGGCTGGGCTTTTGCATTCTCCTGCTCTTCCTTTGTGATGAACTTGCAAAGGGCCATATTGTCAATCACCTGATCCCGCTTCCATTTAGAGGTATCGGGATGTGCCACCGGGTCATATCTGGAAGGATTGTTGCTGATTCCCGCAAGAGTTGCTGCTTCCCAGATGGTCAGATCCTTTGCTTCCTTATCAAAATAATAACGGCTGGCCTCGGATACACCATAACTGCGGTTTGCATAATAATTGGTGTTGCAGTAGAATTCCATAATATCCTTTTTGGAATACTTGTCCTCCATCCGGGGAGCAGCAAAGAATTCTGTGATCTTTCTCTGAATGGTCCTCTCCTGAGTTAAATAGGTGTTTTTGATCACCTGCTGGGTGATGGTACTGCCTCCCTGGGTCGCCACACCTTTGTTTTTTATGAAAACCAGACCAGCTCTTAAAAGCCCCTTGTAATCAATTCCATGATGTTTATAGAATCGCCTGTCCTCCTGGGCTATGTAAGCATTCTGAAGATTTTCGCTGATGTCCTTAATTGGTACATATTCGTAATGACCGGAATTAATGGTTCCGATTAAGTTTCCTTCAGAATCATATACTCTTGTATCCATTGGCTGTGAGAAATCAGTTTTGGAAGTCTGACTTATAATGGTGTCAGCCTTTTCCTTACATGTCATGATCTCATCCTGATATTTTAAAAATACGACGCCTCCAGCCAGGCACCCTATCACCATCGCCAACAGAAATACAAAGAGTATGACCTTTATGGGACGAAAAAATATATACCATGCACTTTTTCGTTTTCTGCTTTTCTTCCCCATAACAACCTGCCTCCTTCTCTTCTTTTTATGATATAACAAAAACGGGAAGTCTCTTGAATAAGACTTCCCGTTTGTTATAAGCTGATGACGGGACTCGGACCCGTGACCTCCTCACTACCAATGAGGTGCGCTACCACCTGTGCCACATCAGCATTTCTTTGGTTCGTCGCTCGAACCTCGTATATCATAGCATGGGAAAATCTATTTGTCAACGTTTTTTATAAGTTTTTTATAATATACATGAAACTACAAAAATTCTACAAATACTCCGCAAAAATGTCCTTTATTGAGACGGGTAGACACCAGGAAAGAACAGGGTTTTCCCCATTCCTTCCTGGTATGTTTTTATAAAATACCCTGAAAGCTTTCCCGTAACGTATCACAGGAATGGCCAAACTGCTTCATCTCTTCTTCTGTAAGAGAGAGAGATAAAACCCGCTGAATGCCGTTCTTATTTATGATACAGGGAACTCCCGCATATACGTCATTCTGACCGTATTCCCCTCTTAGCATGGTTGATACGGTGAAGACACTGTTCTCATCTCCAAGTATTGCTTTTGTAATTCTGGTTAAAGCCATTCCGATTCCATAGTAGGTTGCCTGCTTTGCATCAATAATGCGGTATGCCGCTCCCCGCACCTCATCTTCGATCCGCTTTAACTCCTCCCTGCATACCATATCATCTTCGCCGCCGCTTCCGCAAAGTGACAATATGGGTTTGGTAGCAATCATGGCCTGACTCCACGGTACGAATTCACTGTCACCGTGCTCTCCCATTACGTATGCATGGACATTTCTTGGATCCACACGAAGTGATTCCCCAAGGAGATACCGCAGTCTCGCTGTATCCAGGGCTGTGCCGCTTCCTAAAACCCGCTTGGGATTAAAGCCGGAAAGAGAATAGGTAATCCTGGCCATAATGTCTACCGGGTTGGTTGCAACAAGAAAGATTCCGTTAAATCCGGATTCTGTAACTGGCTGCACAATGGACTCAAAGACAGATGCATTACGTTTTAACAGATCAAGTCTGGTTTCTCCCTGTTTCTGTGCCACGCCTGCACAAATCACCACAATATCCGCATCGGAACAGTCCCTGTATTCTCCTGCATAAATCTTCATATGATATCCGGAAAAAGCAAGCCCATGGTTTAAATCCATGGCTTCTCCCTCTGCTCTTTTTCGATTAATATCGATTAAAACAAGTTCATCACAAATTCCCTGGTTTAACATGGAATAAGCATAGCTCATTCCAACCATTCCAGTCCCTACAAGCGCAACTTTTCTTTTATCTGTTCTCATATTTTATGCCACTCTCCTATTCGTATTATAGATAGTGTTACTGCATGAAATGGAAACTATGCGTTTGATATTCCCCGTTCGATTTTTTTTGACATCAATTCACTGTTACTGCTGTAAATAATTGCATTTTCTTTTGAAATTCTGCCTTCCTTGTAAAGATTCAGCAGACTGGAATCCATGGAACGCATTCCTTCTGCCTGACCGGTGGCAATAACAGAATCAATCTGATGAGTCTTGGATTCCCGGATCATATTTCGGATTGCATTGTTAAAAAACATGATTTCAAATGCCGGATAAACACCACCGTCTACGGTAGGGATCAGCTGCTGAGAAATCACAGCCTGCATCACCATGGACAGCTGCATTCGAATCTGCTGCTGTTGATTAGGCGGAAAGCTGTCGATAATGCGGTCAATGGTATTGGCTGCACCCACAGTATGTAGTGTGGAAATCACCAGATGACCAGTCTCCGCTGCAGTCATGGCAATCCGGATTGTCTCGTAATCCCTCATTTCTCCAACCAGTATGACATCCGGAGCCTGACGCAGTGCCGAACGAAGTCCGGTCACATAGCTGTCTGTATCCGTAGTCACTTCCCGCTGGGTTACCACGCTCTGCTTATGGCGGTGTAAGTATTCCAGGGGATCTTCCAAAGTAATAACATGGGCATTTCTTGTATTATTAATCTTATCAATAATACAGGCAAGGGTGGTTGTCTTTCCGCTTCCCGCCGGTCCTGTTACCAGTACAAATCCTTTTGTCAGCCTGGCTGCATCGATCACACTTTCCGGAATATGAAGCTCCTTATAATCAGGGAGATCGAAGTTCACCACACGAATCACTGCAGCCAGAGAGCCTCTCTGGCGGAATACGCTGGATCGGAATCTGGAAACTCCTGGTATGGCAAAGGAAAAATCATCATCACCATGTTCCCTTACCTTTCCCATGTCCCGTTCTCCTGCCAGCTGGTAAAGCTCTGTTATCAGCAGCTCCATCTGAGCGGGGTACAGCTTTTCCTCACTCTGGTAAACAATTCTGCTTCCGATCTTATACGAAAACGGCATGCCGGGCACAAGAAAGATATCAGATGCCTTCTGTGCCACAGCAGAACTCAACAAATCTACTACCTTCATCTTCCAATCTCCTGCTCTGTCAATTCCCGCCCTTAAAAACCGGCAGGGATTGATCAATTTCATAATCTTCTGTCTGTATGACTTTCCACTGGGATATTTCAATTTTCCCGCTCTGATCCGGTGATACATGAAGCTTTATGGAAAGAGACTGGGATCGTTTCATGGGAATCTGAGTGGATGCGATCCCGGTCTGTGAATCATAATAATCCCCCAGTTTCCCGGAACGTGAATTCTGCAATATCATCTGGTAAAAGACTTCTCCCTCTTTATCTGCCCTGTAATACTCTGCAACAGAATCTGCATTCCTCTGTGCCAGATTCCATTCGCTTTTTGCCGTGCTAAGAGAAAGCATCCCAAAAGTAACCAGACAGAGAATCATAAATATCAGAATAAGAGTAGGAGTTCCCATATTGGCCCTGTAGCCAATCTCCTGTTTCGCCATATGACTCCTCCTTCACTCAAGGGTTTTCATGCCGGCTTACCGCCAGGGTATAAAGCGTATTTCCGGCTTTTGATACGGTCACTTCCGCTTCCAGTTCACTTATAAGTTTAACCTCTCCATAATAAACTGCATGGGACTGGTCAGCGGCATTCCCTTTTTTATCAAACATCATGGTATAGGTCTCCCCTGGGGAATCCTTTTTCACACCATTTAAACGGTGAATCAGGCCTGCTTCTCCTTCTGCCTTCCAGATTTCAGCTGCACTTTGTGCAATCAGAACACTCTGATTTAAATCCGCTGCTCTTTTACTGAGTAAGTCCGCCTTAACAAATGCCTGAATACAGACTGCTGCACACAGCAGAAAGAAAAATACGGCGACAATCATCTCCATCATCATTACATTGGATCTGTTTTTTCTATTCATCTGCAGCTCCTTTGCTTCTTAAAGAAATAAAGAGCTGGCTTCCTGTTTCACCTTCTGATTTCAAATGGAGAAGGTGATCCTCCATATCCATGGTGATTTCTTTGCATTCCAATATCTGATTTCCGTCACCAATGGATAATCCACTGTCCTGATCTGCAAACAGCTCCCATAAGCTTCCGTCACGGTAATAAATCTGTGTCACATACGCCGTGCCTTCAATGGTCTGCTTTAATGTAAGTACCTGCACGCCATCCACATCTGTCAGTGATACAGCACCGGCTTCATCTGCCTGCCTGACCTTATTGGCTATATAGCTGAAAGCAATATCTTTCTCATAGGTCAGTTCCGATCTGTTATTGATGTTTTCATAAACTCTGCCGCCGATCAGGATCAGAAACAGAGCACACATCACAAACACGAGAAATAAAAGGAGGGGAAAAACGATAGTTCCCAACCGGCTTTTTGGTATTTCTTTTCCTGCCATGGCTACCTCTCTATGGATTTTGTAAGTTAACCGTGATATCCGGCATGAAATTTGATGCGAATCCGCTGTAAAATACATCGTAGCGGTCTCTGTCTATTTTAATGCCGTAATTTTCTTCTAAATACTCCACACTGGGTGGATATCTTCCTTCAATGGCATAGCACTGAACCGATGCTCTGCGTATGGCATCCCGTAAAGTTTCTGCGCCTCTCTCTCCTGACCGCTTTGAAAAAGTCAGAGCGGAAGAGACAAAAAGCACAACGGCGAGAGAAAACGCCCCAAGGGATACAAGCTGTCCGAGCAGCTCTTTTCCTGAACCATTTGGTTTTTTCATAGAAACCTCCTAGCCGATGGCAGACAGTACACCGATTAACGGCAGCATGACTGACAGAAGAATCATACCAACAGAAACTGCCAGAACTGCTATCACAGTTGGTTCAAACCGGCCAATCATCTGCTCCGTGGCAAGATCTGCCTCTTCCTCATAGCTTTTTGATATCTCTGACATTACACTGTCCAGACGGCCGCTTCTTGTTCCCACTTTAATCATCTGGATATAAAACCCGTTGAAAAGACCAGTATCTTTCATTGCGCTGTAATAGTCGCTTCCAGCTTCCAGCTGACTGGCACACTGACGAATCTTCTCTTCCACTGCTGGATTTTCTACCAGCTCACCTGCAAGCTCCATACCTTTTTCCAGGTCCAGTCCGCTTTTTAAGGTCAGGGAAAGAACTGCAGTAAAGCGGCGGTTTGCTATTGATTTTGCTATTTTACTTCTTCGCTTAATCCAGTTGAGTAATCCCTCTGCAAGAAGGAATCTTCTTCCGTTCCTCCCCAGAATCCAGACAAAAAATGCTGCAATCCCAAGGAGAAGAATAATTACCAGCGAAATGGCACAGAATATTCCTCCCAGTCTTGTTGCAGCAATCGATACCGGCGGCATCTGGGCCCCCAGCTGTTTATATACCTTTTCAAATACAGGCATTACCTTGGTAAACAGTACAAACAGAACAATCAAAAGCATCCCTATCATCATTGCCGGATAGGAAACCGCATTCTTCATGTTCTTCTTCATAATATGTTCTTTTTCATAATATCCGGCTAAAGACTCCATAATCTGATCCAGAGTTCCTGTCTCTTCTCCAAGCCTTGCCATCCGTACCATATAAGCCGGAAATGCGCCGGTTTCTTTCAATACTTTGGAAAATGGATTTCCCAGCTCTGCTTCCTCTGCCATGGATAAAAGCAGCTTCTTTTCTTCCTGACGCTGCGCATCCTCCGCCATAACAGACAATCCCTCATCAAGAGGGATCGCTGCATGAAGAAGAATGGATATCTGAAGGCAGAATGCAGAAAGTTCCCGGGCAGAATACTGTTTTTTCTCTACTTTTGCCATCTGTCCTTTCTCCCTTTTCATTCCATTCATTAATACGTATATTTCGCCTTATAATTGGAGCTGTTTGTAATATAATCCTTAATGGATGGATCATTTTTACCCGATGATGCAAAGGTGGGATCCATCAGCTTCCACTGAGTGCCGTCAAAATAAATGATGTTATCCACCCAGCCCTGTCCTTCTATGTACACACTCACCCATGCGTGGTAAAGGCTGCCTGTATATCCCACCACCAGTTTGGTTGGAATATTCTGAGAACGAAGCATGGCTGTCATGACAGCTGCATAGTCAAAACAGATTCCCTTCTTCACAGACAGAACATGATCCACATTGGGTAAGTAACCTGACTGGACTGAATTGGCAAGTGCCGTATCGTATGTAAAATTCTGCACAACGTAATTATATACATTGCTTACAACTCCCAGCGCATCTGCTGCAGAAGCAGCAACTTCTGCACCCTTTGCAACCACAGCGCTGCCGGCAGTAAAATTCACATACTGGTTGGGATATAAAAATGGTTCATACTCATTTGACAGCGTTACATTTAAGCTGTTATTGGATTTTACCGCATATTGGTTTCCAGAAACCTGTTCCAATACCCGGACGGTATAGGTTCCGCTTCCTTCCGTCAGAGGAAATACCTCATACGCCGATCTGGAATTCAAATCATAGGTATAAGTCTCGCCTCCGCTTTTTATAACCTGGACCTTAATTTTAGCTGAATTACCTGTATACTGCACCATCACATATCCATGGCTGGTATTGGATGCATCTAATAGAACGGAATTGCTGTTGTAAGTAACCGTTCCTGACGCCTGGGGAACCTTAACACTGCTTCCCGCAGGTTTGGAATAAAGAGGAACTGCCTCATCTTTAATTGTAACAACCGTTCTCCATTCTGTGGCTTCTGCTGTCTGATCAGCAGAAGCAATCCGGTTTGCCGGAGCACAGCCGTTTAAAGAAAACAACAGGGCTGCGCAGACGGCGGCGGCAGCCATACCTTTTTTTCTCATGGTCATCATCTCCTAAAAGTTATCCCAGACGCTGCCTTACAATCTCATAAGCCAGCACTCCTGCAGCTACTGAGGCATTGAGAGAATCAATATTTCCCTTCATCGGAATGGAAGCGACCATATCACAGGTTTCTTTTACCAGTCTGCCCACTCCGCTTCCCTCACTGCCAATAACAAGACCAATGGGTCCTTTTAAATTCAGGCGGTACATGCTTTCTCCATCCATATCCGCACATACGAACCACATTCCCTTTTTCTTTAAATCTTCCATCACAGCGGTTAAATTGGTTACTTTTGCAACGGGTGTATAATTAAGTGCACCTGCTGAAGTCTTTGCCACTGTAGCTGTTAAACCAACTGCTCTCCGCTTCGGTATAATAACACCGTGGGCTCCTGCAAGGTTGGCTGTACGGATAATGGCTCCCAGATTGTGAGGATCTTCAATTCCGTCAAGGAGGAAGAGAAACGGCGGTTCTCCCTTTTCTTCTGCTGCCTTTAACAAATCTTCCACTTCTGCATATTCATAAGCAGCAGCATGGGCGATCACACCCTGATGGTGACCTTCCTCAGACATCTGATCCAGACGCTCTCTTTCAACAAAGTTAACAATGGTATCTGTCTTCTTGGCTTCCCTTAAGATTGATTGAATGGGGCCATCGGATACACCTTTCTGCACATACAGCTTGTCAATGGTCTTCCCGGAACGGAACGCTTCAAGTACTGCATTCCTTCCTTCTATTGTAAATTCTTCTATCATTCCAGTTCTCCTATTCTGTTAAGCCCCCTGCTTACCACCCAAATCAAACGTTCCAGCTTTCCGCTTAAATAGAGATAACCGCATAAAGCTTCAAACCCGGTTGCGGTTCTGTAATCTGCCACTGTCGCATGTTTGGCTGTTGTGGCAGATTTGGCATTGCGCCCACGTTTGTATACGGCAATCTCCTCCGGAGTCAGTTCTTCTCCTTCCACCAGACTTCTGATGATGTCAGCCTGAGCCTTCGCATTCACCAGTCTGGCGCTTTTCTTATGCATGTTATTCACCTGGGTGCTTCCGTGATTCATGACTTTCGTCCGGATAATCAGTTCATACACCGCGTCTCCGATATAGGCCAGTGCAAGTGGAGAATAACTGGTAATATCCACCTTCTTTAATTGAAGTGTATCTGCAAAATAATCTGCAAATGCAGACAATGATATTATACTCTCTTCCATTTTACACCTTCCCTGGTGTCCTCCAGTACTATGCCCTGATCCAACAGTTTACCCCTGATTTCATCAGCCAGTGCAAAGTCCTTGTCTTTTCTTGCCTGCTGCCTTGCAGCAATCATAGCTTCAATCTCTTCCGCAAGAATCACTTCTTCTTTTTCTGTGATAATTCCCAGAATATCGCAAAGCTTTTCAATGGTGTTTTTCAGCAAAGTAACATACTCCAGAGAGCTTTCCTCATCGGTAGTGGAGTTGCTTACTTTCACCAGTTCAAAAATTGCGGAGATGGCATCTGCCGTATTAAAATCATCGTCCATGGCGGCTTCATATTTCTCCACCAGAGCATTAACCTGATTTTTGTCTTCTTTTTCAAGCAGTCCTTCTGTCTTAGCTGTAACTTCCAGACCCTTTAACTTATCAACTGCAGTCAGGATGCGCTCCAAACCATTTTTAGAAGACTCCATTAAATCAGCACTGAAATTTAAAGGACTTCTATAATGAGCACTGAGCATAAAGAAACGCAGTACCTGAAGATCATATTTTTCACTGATATCACGAACGGTAAAGAAGTTGCCCAGAGACTTTGACATCTTTCTGTTATCAATATTAAGAAATGCGTTATGCATCCAGTATTTTGCAAATTCTTTTCCGTTAGCTGCCTCACTCTGTGCAATCTCATTCTCATGATGGGGGAAGATTAAATCCTCACCGCCTGCATGAATATCGATCTGGTCACCCAGATATTTTTTGGACATAACCGAGCACTCAATGTGCCAGCCTGGACGGCCGTCGCACCAGGGAGACTCCCAGTAAGGCTCCCCTTCTTTCTTCGGTTTCCACAGTACGAAATCAGAAGGATCTTCCTTTTCCTCTTCTCCGGTTACTTTCAGTTCACGAAAACCGGACTGTAAATCCTCCAGGTTTTTATGAGACAGTTTTCCGTACTGATCAAATGACTTTGTACGGAAATAAACGGTGCCATCCTTGGCTGCATATGCATGGCCGGACTCAATTAAATGTGAGATCATATCAAGCATTCCGCAGATTTCTTCTGTAGCAAGAGGATTTTTGGTTGCCGGCTTTACATTCATGGCTTCCATATCCTTTTTGCATTCTTCAATGTATCGCTTTGATACTGTATCCGCATCAACGCCTTCTTCAATGGCTTTTTTAATAATCTTGTCATCCACATCAGTAAAGTTGGAAACAAAATTCACATCGTAGCCCTTATATTCAAAATATCTCCGTACTGTATCAAATACGATCATCGGACGTGCATTGCCGATGTGGATCAGATTATATACCGTAGGACCGCAGACATACATCTTCACCTTCCCTGCCTCTAACGGTATGAATTCTTCTTTTTGTCTGGATAATGTATTAAATATTTTCATGCTGTCTCCCTTCTTCTCCTGTTATTCATGTTTGCAGCAGCCTTTACAGCCCTGACAGTCGCTTTGCATGATTTTTTCATCATAACAGTAATCTCCGACAGAAGTCAAAAGAACAACGGCCTGTGAGGAAATCCCTTCTCCTCTTCCGGTAAATCCCAGTCCTTCCTCTGTTGTCGCTTTCACATTCACTTTGTCAACCGGCAGATTCAGCGCGTCAGCCATATTCTTCGCCATAAGCGGTCTGTATGACAAAAGCTTTGGTTTTTGGGCGATCACAGTGGAATCAATATTCTCCACAACATATCCGTTTTCTTCCAGCAGATCTGCCACATTCTTTAACAGTTCGATACTGGAGACTCCTTTATACTTAGGATCTGTGTCAGGAAAATGTTCCCCGATATCTCCTAATCCGGCTGCTCCCAATAAAGCATCAATCACTGCGTGGGTCAGCACATCTGCGTCCGAATGTCCCAGAAGTCCCATCTCGTATGGAATGGTCACTCCTCCCAGAATCAAATCTCTGCCTTCTGCAAATTTATGAACATCATATCCCTGTCCAATTCTCATTATTTTTCCTTTCCTATATAAATAGATCAGATCTTAAACGATCATTCGAAGTTTCTTACTGATACAACGGATCTCCACATCATTCTGGCAGAAACAGCTTTCTCCATCAACATGTACCGCCATGGGGCGATCCATATGAATGTGAATCTCTTCGCAGGAATAAAAGCGGATTCCTTTGTTTACAGATTTTTTTCCCATAAGGGAATTAAGCAGTACACAAATCAGCTTACTCTTCTTCCGGTTATTCATCACGCAGACTGACAGTTTTCCGTCTTCAAAATCTGCATCCGGCGCAAATTTAAATCCTCCGCCTTCATATGGATGAATATGGGTGGAAATGAAATAAGCATGGTTAAACTCAATCTTTTGTACTCCGTTCAGGACGATATATCCCTTGCAGGGCCTGGCTGATATAAGTTGTCTGACGCCCACAAGCAGATAGGACAGTTTTCCAATTCTCAGTCTGTGAAGCAGCCCTTTCGTTCTGGAATACAACAGATTATGACAGACAGCCGCGTCCATACCGATACCGGAACTGACCATAAAGCGGCGATGGGAGATCTCACTGTCTCCATATGATAATACTCCATAGTCCATCAATTTATAATATTTGGGGTGCAGAATCTTATTTAAACATCGGATGGGATTCTTCGGAAGTTTTAAGCTTCTTGCAAGATCATTGCCAGATCCTGCCGGAATATAACCAAGTGTAACACAACTGCACATGGAATATCCATCAAGAATCTCATTGACTGTTCCATCGCCTCCAACTGCGATGATTACATTGGATTCTTTACATCCTTCTGTTAAATTTTTTGCAAATATCTTTGCGTCCCCTGGCTTTTCAGTTAAATATGCCTGATATTCCACACCGGAATCGTTTAAAGTCCGTTCCAGCTTATCCCAGATAATTTTACCCCGTCCGCAACAGGAGTTCGGGTTAACAATAAAATAGTACATGGAATCCCTCCGCTTTTTGCTATTTGTAAGTATAACATAAAAGATCAAAAATGAATATAAAAAAAAAGGAAAAAGGTCTGGGTGCCTTGTCGAAAAAGAAAGATTTTTGCAATCTATGAGTTTTTTTATCAAAACATTATATTTTTATTGCATTTTTTACACACTTTTTATATAATATTTATAAATTTATCAGTCAAGCTTGAGGACAACTGCAAGCAAATAAAATTATCGGGGGTATTTACCATGAGAAAAGTACAATTATTTCTAGTTGCTGCACTATTGGTCGCAGCATTCAGCATGACTGCTTATGCAGCTGAATGGAAAAATAACGATCAGGGGTGGTGGTATGAGAAAGATGACGGTTCCTATCCGGCTAACAAACTAGAAAAAGTTGGGGAATACTGGTACTATTTTAATGAAGCCGGTTACGCTCAAGCCGGTTTTGTTAAGCTTGATACCGGATGGTATTATCTACAAGACAACGGAGTCTGCCAAAATCCCATCGATCCTGCAACGCAGCTGCCAGTAGGTGCTCCAAATGGCGGTTGGATTGTATATGATGAATTTTTTGGAACCAAAGAAGAGCTTGGTGCTGTATATTACAATAACTTTTACTGGATAAAGTTTTATGATGTGCAAGAGCCAGATAGTTTTAATGCGAACACAGGCAATTTTATCGGGTCTTAAAAGAGGTGCGATTGGTCAGTGTCACAGATGCTTGCCAATCGCTTTATCAAAATCATTCGGGAAAGCAAAAAAACACATTTTAATCCGACTTAGACATCAAATTAGAATGTGTTTTAAGTAGCGGAAGGGAGATTCGAACTCTCGACACCACGGGTATGAACCGTGTGCTCTGGCCAACTGAGCTATTCCGCCATATTCAATTGTTTGATAAGCGTTTGCTTATCAGTGGGACCTACAGGGCTCGAACCTGTGACCCTCTGCTTGTAAGGCAGATGCTCTCCCAGCTGAGCTAAGATCCCAGTGCCTGTCAGGAGCTTTTATTTTCTCTCGTTCCCGACTGCTTCATTAGTATAATATGAATTGTATTAATTGTCAACACTTTTTTGTCAATTTTTTTCTTTTTTTACAATGTCTTGTAAAACCCTGATTCCTGCGAGGTTTTCTCCACTTATCCTTCTGTATGAAACAGGTCAAAAAGCTCTTTATAGTAGGTTTGATAGATACTTCCTTTTCTCCAGATAAAAGAAAAATCATGAAACAATTCAAAATCCTCCAGATGAATCTTTCTTAAGATCCCTTCTTCCAATTCCCGTTTCACAGCCGTCTCATATAAAAATGTAATCCCCGTTCCTTTTGCAGTCATCTGTTTTATGGCACCAATACTGTTGATCTCCACCCGGTTGGTGAAATCCTGGAGAAGAAGATTTTTTCCTTCCAGATACCGTTCTAACACATATCTGGTTCCAGAACCGGACTCTCTGATAAAAATCCGTTCTGAAAGCAGATCCTCCACCCTCTTTACTTCCTTATGAAATTTATAATCCCCTGCACAGACTGCCGCAAACGGCTCTGAAGCATATACCAGAAAGTCATACTCCTTTTTTTGGAAAAATCCTTCCACAAGGGCAAATTCAATCTCCCCCTCATTCAACTTTCTAAGAAGTTCTTTGGTATCCGCCACAATCATCTGAACAGAGGAATCCGGATATGCCTCTAAAAATCTCATAAGCGCTTCCGGCATCTTGTATTCCCCGATGGTCATTGTTGCTCCAAATACCAGATGCCTCTTTTTCTCCGACTGCTGCATCATGAGTTTCTTTAAATGCAGTTCATCATCTCTCATGGTAATGGCTGCTGACAAAAGAGTTTTTCCGCCATCTGTCAGACTTATTTTTTTTCCTGTATATTCAAACAGCCGGACTTTATATTCTTCTTCTAAATATCTGATGTGCTGGGAAACTGCTGGCTGGGTAATACTTAGTTCCCCTGCTGCTTTGGTGAAATTCATATGCCTGCATACTGCAAGAAAGGTTTCCATTCGAAAATCCAGCATTTATTATTATTCTCCCTTTTGGTGTTTTTTTAATCATAACATATTTTTATCATATGATAAATATTTATAATTTTATTTTATTATAATTTTTATATATAATTGCCTCAGATCAAAAAGGAGGAATTTACTTATGAAAAAATACGTTCCAGGCCTGCTTTTGTGCCTGATCCTTGCAATACCTGCCTGGTATCTGGGAAAACTGATTCCTGTTGTGGGCGGGCCGGTATTTGCCATACTTCTTGGCATAGGTGTTGCACCGTTTTTAACCGGAAAAGAACAGATCAGGCCGGGTATTGCCTTTACTTCAAAAAAGATCCTTCAGTACGCAGTTATTTTACTGGGATTTGGCATGAATCTATCCACCGTATTACAAAAAGGAAGACAGTCACTTCCTATTATTGCTGCCACCATCACCACTTCCCTGGTGATAGCATATATTTTGTTTCGAAAACTGAAGGTCCCTGAAAAAAGCGCAATCCTCATCGGAATCGGATCTTCTATCTGCGGCGGCTCTGCAATTGCTGCAACAGCACCAGTCATAGATGCGGATGATAATGAGATTGCCCAGGCAATATCAGTTATTTTTCTATTTAACATTGCAGCTGCGCTTTTATTTCCGGCTCTGGGCACAGCCCTTGGCCTTTCCAATGAAGGATTCGGTCTGTTTGCAGGGACTGCCATTAATGATACTTCTTCCGTCACTGCGGCTGCTTCTGCCTGGGATGGAATTTACAAAAGCAATACGTTAGAGGCTGCAACGATTGTTAAATTAACCCGGACACTGGCCATCATTCCCATTACACTGTTTCTGGCGCTGTACAGGGCGGGGAAAGAGCAGAAGAACTCCAAAGAAAAACTGGGATTAGGTAAAATTTTTCCCTTTTTCGTGCTGTATTTTCTATTGGCTTCCATTATTACCACCGTTTTTCATCTACCCCATTCCGTGACCGGACAGATAAAGGAGCTAAGCAAATTTTTTATTATTCTCGCTATGGCCGCCATCGGTACCAATACAAATCTCCCCAAATTATTGAAAACCGGAAAGAAGCCGATAATCCTGGGCTTTTGCTGCTGGGTGGGAATTTCAGTGGTCAGTCTTACCTTTCAGATTGTGTTAGGAATCTGGTAAATATTTAAATAATAAAAGACTGGGGGGAGAGTATCCAAGCCTCTCCTCCACAGTCTTTCTCATTTATTTTATAAATACAGATTTGCTGTTGTTTTTATTCTCCCGGACTTCCAGCTGGGAAATACTGTGTACAAACTTGGAGAACGTGGAGTAACCGTAATCCTTTACTTTAAAATCAGTAAATTTACGATGCATTCCGTTCCCAAGTGCTGCCAGCTCCATTCCATTCTTACCGCTGCCTTTGACCAGTTTTACAGCATAATCATCAAGTTCCTGCTTTCTGGTACGGTTGTCCTTCATACGGACAGTCACTACATTGCTGGTCTTTCTCAGTTCAAAACTATCCATCTCTTCGAGAAACTTGGACAAAGAGCTGTATCCGTAATTTCTCACATCAAAATCCGAATATTTTTTAACCAGGCGGTTACCGATTTCTCCCAGACCAGTTGCCTTGTTCTTATCCTCATTCTCCAGTATTATGGAAGCAATATCCTGTTCAATCACTTCTTTTCCAATGGCACCACCGCCAGTTCCCTCTTCGTCCTGATCCAGTAAAACTTCAAGATTGGTAAATACGGTACAGGCAGCACGGAAAGACTTTGGTGTTTTTTCCTCTCCCATTCCGATGACTTCCTTACCCGATTCCCGCAGACGGCTGGCAAGACGGGTAAAATCGCTGTCACTGGAAACAATACAAAATCCATCTACATTATCCGTATAGAGCAAATCCATAGCATCAATAATCAGAGCGGAATCGGTTGCATTCTTTCCTACTGTATTGGAAAACTGCTGAATCGGTGTGATGGAATTCTCAAGAAGTTCCATCTTCCACTTGCCCATCTGGGCGCTTGTCCAGTCACCGTAAATTCTTTTGTATGTAATTACCCCGTATCGGGTCATCTCATCCAGAATACACGTAATGTACTTGGCGGATATATTATCCGAATCAATCAAAACTGCAAATTTCTTATCACTCAATCGTCTGCTCTCCCGTCATAATTGTTTTACATTTTATGTCAATTCCCTTGACTTTGTCTCTATTATATTTCATTTTCTTCATTATTACAATAACATCACAATGGGTAATCTGGGATAATTTTTGCAACGTAATTTTTTATTTTCGTTCCATAATAAAAAAGAGTTAAAGAATTCATCAAAAGAAGGGAGTGTTACTATGAATTCAGTAGCTGTTAAGGAATGTGAATGTGAAACTGCAACACCCAGCAAAACCGTAGCATTAGCCATAGCAACCGTTCCCATGCAACCGTGGGAACAGCCTTACGATCCAAAGACTGCTTTAAAACACGGAACCATTTTCCCCAGTCTTGATTTACCATTTTACGTAACAGGAGGGGAACAGCCATGATCGATCGAAATAACCTGCTCAGTCAGATAACTGAGATCAGCTTTACCGTAAATGATTTAAACCTTTATCTGGATACCCATCCTCTTGATGAAAATGCCCTGAATGCATTTAAGGACGCAATGACTCAGAGAAAACAGCTGCTTCAAACCTATGCCGATAACTTTGAGCCGCTTACCATGAACTGTATCTGCCCTGACAGCAACAACAAGACAAAGTCAAACACAAAATATCCGGACCAGAGACATTTTACCTGGAGCGACGGACCGCTTCCATGGGAAGGAGGTGTATTCTGATGTGGAGTTATGAAAAAAGACTGCAATTTCCTGTAAATATTAAAAATACCTGCCCTAAAACGGCTTCTCTGATCATCAGCCAGTTTGGAGGTCCTGACGGAGAGCTGGCAGCTTCCATGCGTTATCTTTCCCAAAGATACACTATGCCATGCAAGGAAGTGGGAGGACTTTTAACTGATATCGGTACGGAAGAGCTGGGGCATTTGGAGATGGTTTGCTCCATTATTTACCAGCTTACAAAAAATCTGACCATCGAACAGGCAAAAACGGCTGGTTTTGATGCTTATTATATCGATCATACCACCGCATTATGGCCTATGGCTGCCGGAGGAGTTCCTTTTAATGCATGTGAATTTCAGTCAAAAGGTGATGCCATCACTGATCTGGTAGAAGACCTTGCTGCAGAACAGAAAGCCAGAACCACTTACGATAATTTAATTCGTATGATTGCAGATCCAGATGTAAGAGAACCTCTTAAATTTTTGCGTGCGCGGGAAGTGGTTCATTTCCAGAGATTTGGTGAGGCTCTGGAAAATATAAAGACTACGTTAAATCCCAAAAACTACTATTATTATAACCCTGAATTTGACAAGCAGTTTGTAAAGAAAGAAATGTAAGATTTTGTGATCAAAAAACACCTTTCGTTATTAGTAGCGAAAGGTGTTTTCATATCATTGTTTGTCAACGCTGTTCTTCATAGCTGTATTTCAACAGCTCATATATTTCATCTGTTACCCGATCATCTTTATAATACTCGTCAAGAAGGCTGATGATTTTAGCTGCAAATTCCGACGGAACCGGACGCGCTGCAACTGCCTCATGAAAATCCTTCTTCATATCACTGACCATTTCCTTTTTTTCCGGAACAGGCAGACCGTAGATCTTATAAAGCATTCCCATAGCCGCACACGCCTCATTGGGGGATGTTAAAGGCGCGTTTTCAAACCTGGTTTTAATTTCTACAGCCTGCTTATTAATATAAAATACCATGATATCGTAATTCCTTATACATTTTTTACTAACGCAATGTCAATCAGGGTGAGTTCCTTCGCCCTGTTTTCCATGCTGGTTACAAGGGCTGCTGCAGTATCCAGGGACGTAAGCACGGTCACGCCGGTTTCGATAGCATTTCTCCGGATTACAAATCCATCCTTGCATCTGTCTGCGCCCTGAGGCGGAGTATCAATAACCAGGTCAATCTCATGACCCAGTATCAGATCCAGGAGGTTGGGGGACTCCTGCTCCAGCTTGCGTACCTGGAATGCCTTGATTCCGTTATCGTTTAACACCTTGGCAGTACCGGCAGTAGAGAAGATCTTGTAGCCCTGATCTTTAAATCTGCGGGCAATGTCGATAATCTCTTCTTTATCAGAATCTTTTACTGTTATGATCATGTTCTTATGCTTTGGAAGCTTGATTCCAGATCCTGCAAACGCTTTGTAAAGCGCCTCATTAAAGGTCTTGGCAATTCCCAGACACTCTCCGGTGGATTTCATCTCAGGTCCAAGGCTGATGTCTGCGCCGCGAATCTTTTCAAAGGAGAACACCGGCATCTTAACCGCGATGTAATCTGCTTCCGGCTGAAGTCCTGGTTTGTAGCCAAGCTCTTTTATGGTATGACCGCAGATAACTCTGGTTGCCAGGGGAACAATGGGGATTCCTGTCACCTTGCTGATATATGGCACCGTACGGGAAGAACGTGGATTTACTTCGATGACATAAACATCTTCTCCGCTGACAATAAACTGAATGTTGATCATTCCTTTTACATGAAGTGCTCTTGCAAGTCTTCTGGTATATTCTACAAGCTTGTCCTTGATGTCTTCATTTAAGCTCTGAGCTGGATATACAGAGATACTGTCGCCGGAGTGAACGCCTGCACGCTCGATATGCTCCATAATTCCCGGTATGAGAATGTCTTCTCCGTCACAGACTGCATCGACTTCAATCTCTTTGCCCACAATATATTTATCTACTAAAATAGGGTGTTCCTGAGCAATCTGGTTGATAATCGCGATAAACTCGTCAATATCCTGATCAGAAATAGCGATCTGCATTCCCTGACCACCCAGTACGTAAGAAGGTCTTACAAGAACCGGATAACCAAGTTTTGCTGCTGCCTTCTTAGCCTCTTCTGCTGTATAGACTGTCTGGCCTGCCGGTCTTGGAATCTGGCATTCTTCCAGAATCTTATCAAACAGTTCCCGGTCTTCTGCCGCATCCACATCTTCTGCTGCTGTTCCAAGAATGGGAACTCCCATCTTCATAAGCGCCTCTGTCAGCTTGATGGCTGTCTGGCCGCCGAACTGTACCACTGCTCCGTCTGGTTTTTCGATGTCAACAATGCTCTCCACATCTTCCGGAGTAAGTGGCTCAAAATACAGCTTATCTGCAATGTCAAAATCCGTACTGACTGTTTCCGGATTGTTATTGATAATGATAGTCTCATATCCTTCTTTGCTGAAACTCCAGGTACTGTGAACGGAACAGAAGTCAAATTCAATTCCCTGACCGATTCGGATCGGACCGGAGCCTAATACCAGAACCTTTTTTCTACCTGTTGTCTGCTCTGCTTCATTTTCACTTCCAAAGCAGGAGTAGTAATATGGTGTCTCTGCCGCAAATTCTGCCGCACAGGTATCTACCATCTTAAAGGCAGCTGTTATCCCGTTTTCTTTTCTGGTCTGATGGATTTCTTCTATAGATATACCTGTCAGCTTTGAAATGACTGTATCCGGGAATTCCAGTCTCTTTGCTTCTTTTAAAAGCTCAGTGGTGAGAGGTCCCTTCTTTAAGGCTTCTTCCATCTCCACCAGAATTGCAAGCTTATCAATAAACCACACATCAATCTTTGTGATGTCGTGAATGAGTTCATAGGTAAAGCCTCTTCTTAATGCTTCTGCAATCACCCAGATTCTTCTGTCATCTACCAGATGAAGGGTTTCTGTCAGCTGATCATCGGTAAGTCCTGTGAAATCATAAGACATCAGACTGTCTACATGCTGTTCCAGGGAACGGATTGCTTTCATTAAGCCGCCTTCAAAATTGGTACAGATACTCATTACCTCACCGGTTGCCTTCATCTGGGTTCCGAGGGTTCTCTTGGCGCTTAAAAACTTATCAAAGGGAAGGCGTGGCATCTTAACCACGCAGTAATCCAGCATGGGTTCAAAGCTTGCATAAGTTTTCTTGGTTACGGCATTTTTAATCTCATCAAGGGTGTATCCCAGAGCGATCTTAGCTGCAACCTTGGCGATGGGGTATCCGGTTGCCTTGGAAGCCAGAGCGGAAGAACGGCTCACTCGTGGGTTTACCTCGATTACACAGTACTCAAAGCTTTCCGGGTGAAGAGCGTACTGAACGTTGCAGCCTCCTGTTATGCCTAATTCGCTGATAATCTTTAATGCAGAGGTACGAAGCATCTGGTATTCCTTATCTCCCAGTGTCTGGGAAGGAGCCACTACGATGCTGTCGCCTGTATGAACCCCTACCGGATCCAGGTTTTCCATGTTGCAGACGGTAATTACATTACCTGCCCCATCACGCATTACTTCATATTCAATCTCTTTCCAGCCTGCAATGCAGCGTTCCACAAGAACCTGACCGACTCGGGATAAACGGAGTCCATTTTCCAGGATTTCCCGGCACTGTGCCGGATTTTCAGCAATTCCGCCGCCTGAGCCTCCCAGTGTATATGCAGGACGTAAAACGATGGGATAACCGATCTGCTCGGCAATTCTTAATCCATCTTCCACATTTTCAACGATATCCGAAGGAGCTACCGGCTCACCGATCTTCTCCATGGTTTCCTTAAACATCTCCCGGTCTTCTGCCTTTTTAATGGTCAGGGCAGTGGTTCCGATGAGGCGGACATTGTTCTTTTCAAAAAACCCCTTATCTTCCAGCTCCATTGCAAGGTTTAAGCCAGCCTGGCCTCCCAGTGTAGGAAGAACGCTGTCTGGTCTTTCTTTTAAAATCAGCTGTTCCACAACCTCTACTGTCAGCGGTTCGATATAAACTTTATCTGCAATGTCTTTATCAGTCATGATGGTTGCAGGATTGGAGTTTAATAAGACAACTTCAATTCCTTCTTCTCTTAAAGAACGGCATGCCTGTGTTCCGGCATAATCAAATTCTGCTGCCTGACCGATGATAATCGGACCAGATCCAAGGACAAGTACTTTTTTGATCTCCTGATTCTTAGGCATTCTTTCCCACCTCCATCATATTTATAAACCGGTCAAATAAGTAGCTGGAATCCTGAGGTCCGGGGCAGGCCTCCGGATGGTACTGTACGGTAAATATGTTCTTTCCGGTATATTTCATGCCTTCATTTGTTCCGTCGTTGACGTTAACAAATGCAGGAACTGCCACAGCCGGATCTACAGTATCTTCATCCACCACATATCCATGGTTCTGAGAAGAGATGTAAACTCTACCGGTTTCTAAATCTTTAACCGGGTGATTGCCGCCTCTGTGTCCGTATTTCAGCTTATGGGTATCAGCGCCAGTGGCCAGTGCCATCAGCTGATGTCCAAGGCAGATCGCAAAGATGGGAACCTGTGATTCATACAGCTTGCGGATTTCCTTAATGATCTCCGTACACTCCTTGGGATCTCCAGGGCCGTTTGACAGCATAATTCCATCTGGATTTGTGGAAAGAATCACTTCTGCTTTTGTATCCGCAGGATATACAGTAACCTCACAGCCTCTTTCATTTAAAGACCGTGCAATATTTTTTTTAGCTCCTAAATCTAACAGCGCCACCCGCTTGCCTTCACCGGGAAGCACATATGATTCCTTACAGGTAGTTGCATTCACAACGCCCGTTACGGAATAAGTTTTCATACGCGAAATGACTTCGTCAAGATCAAATCCTTCATCGGTTGTGATCATGCCGTTCATTGTACCTTTTTCTCTTAAGATTTTTGTTAGGGCTCTCGTATCGATACCACTGATACCTGGAATGTCGTTAATTTCTAAGAAATGCTGAATGGTATCCTCGCTTCTAAAGTTGCTGGGGATTCTAGATAATTCTCTGACAATGTAGCCATCCGGCCAAGGTTTGTATGACTCCATATCTTCCTGACAAATGCCGTAATTACCAATTAGCGGATATGTCATCACAACTGCCTGTCCCGCATAGGATGGGTCGGTGAGGACTTCTAAATAACCCGTCATGGAAGTATTAAATACGATCTCACTGATCACTTCCCGTTTTGAACCAATGCTCGTGCCTGTAAAAACAGTGCCGTCTTCCAGTATTAAAAAAGCTTTCATACGCAAAGTCCCAATCCTTTCTTAATATTTGTCCACGTTTTTTGGACATAAAGGGATACCCGCAAGGGTTAATTTTGAACTGACTGGTATCAGACCAAATTGAATAGATTATACATTATACCGCGACATTTTTCAACTGTTTTTTTATAATTTATTTATTTACTTTTTATGCATTATTTTTCTTTTTTCAGATATTTTAATCGGGTTTACTGTATATTTATGCAATGCTATTAATATTATACATTACTGTATACTTTGTGTCAACTTCGAACAAACTATTTATGAGGTGATAAATTATGATTGATAACAACGAACTTCCCATTGGATTTACCATGGAACTGGCACAGCATTCAGACATTATGGTACAGTTTGCCGGACTCTCTAAAGATGATCAAAATCGCATTATCAATGGTGCAAGAGAAATTGAAAGCCGAGATGAAATGAGAAGCTATGTAGAGTCCATGTTCCATGAACCCAAAACTTCATTCTTTTAAAAAAGCCCCCGCAAAAACTGATTTATTTAGTTTTATGCGGGGCTTTTGTAATCATTGCCCAGAGCAGCTAATATATTAATAATAATCATTCAATAAGGGGCTATTATGAATCCATATATGACCACTGCCCAGGAAACGGCTGCTACCGGCTCTCTTCAGGTGGATGTGGTATCTACCGAGAATAACTATCCCATCGGGGATGCAGAAGTTTCCATTTCCTTCACAGGAGACCCCGGCAGCATTTTAGAAAAGGTTACTACTGACAGTTCCGGTCAGTCCGAAACCGTAAGTTTATCAGCGCCGCCTGTCGATTTAAGTCTGTCTCCCGGACTGGCACAGCCGTATTCAGAATATTCACTTTTTATTACTGCACAGGGTTATGAACCAGTGGCTATCTCCGGAACCCAGATCCTGGCAGATACGGATGCCATTCAGCCTGTCCGCATGACTCCTGTCAAAGACGAGACAACACCCGATACGCCCATTACCATTCCGGATCATACGTTGTACGGCGACTATCCTCCAAAGATAGCAGAGGCCGAGGTAAAGCCTGTTGCAGAAACCGGCGAGATTGTATTAAGCCGGGTTGTTGTTCCACAGACAATTATTGTACATGACGGTGTGCCCACAGATCCCACAGCCACCAATTATTACGTTCCTTATAGCGATTATATTAAAAATGTGGCCTCCAGTGAAATTTACGCTACATGGCCAAAAGAAACAATTACTGCAAATGTTCTGGCGATTATGAGCTTTACGTTAAACCGTGTTTATACGGAATGGTACCGGAATCAGGGTTATGACTTTACCATTACTTCCTCTACCGCTTTCGACCATAAATGGATACATGGCAGAAATATTTTTGACAGCATTTCCCAGGTTGTAGATGAAATCTTTAACAGCTACTTATCACGGCCCGGAATCAAACAGCCCATCTTAACCCAGTACTGTGATGGCCACCGGGTAACTTGTCCTAACTGGATGTCCCAATGGGGAAGCTGCACCTTAGGGGAACAGGGCTATACTGCCATTGAAATTCTCCGGAACTATTACGGAAGCAACATGTACATCAATACTGCGGAACAGGTTTCCGGCGTTCCTTCCTCCTTCCCCGGTTATAATTTAACTGTAGGTGCCTCTGGAGACAAGGTGCGCCAGGTTCAGGAGCAGCTTGATACCATTGCCGGGGTTTATACCAGAATCCCCAGAATCACAGCAGACGGGGTTTATGGAGATAACACGGCAGAGGCAGTCCGTCAGTTCCAGTCCATATTTAAACTTCCTGTGACGGGAGTCATTGATTTTGCAACCTGGTATAAGATCTCCCAGATCTATGTGGGCATTACAAGAATTGCCGAGTATTCTTAAACTCTATAAAAGAGGGATATCCCGCCAGATTTGTATCCGACGAAATATCCCTTTTTTTAATTGTATTTAAATTATCCCTCGCCTCCCAGCAGATCTGCGATCACGTATCCCAAAAGTGCCAGTGCAATTCCTCCCAGCAGTTCATATATTGCCACGGTTTTCCACGGCACATCCCAGAGAATAACAAAGGGGGAAGAAATCACAAGACCAATGATCACCCGGTACATCTGATGCTCATAACGGGTCAGAAGCTGCTCCACCACTCTGGCAAACAGAAGAACCCCTGTCAGCATGCCCAGAAAATACGGGAACAATACTGTAACGTTTTTCATAAGACCTTGAAAATCAAGAGCACAGGCTGCCCGGATGCAGGCATTATTGGTCTGCAAAACAGGCTCATAAAAGCCCAGCATCATCATGATCATGGACCCGCTTACCCCTGGTACGATCATAGTGGCGGCTGCAAGAAGCCCCACTGCAAAAAGAGTAACTACCCAGTATTTTCCCGATGATAAATATGCCGCACCGGAAGCCATGGCAAACCCTTCTCCGCTATGACTGGAAGCGATCACTGTTTCAGCCACATATGTAATGAGGATTACGATGCTGCATGTGATTCCAGCAGTTATAATTCCTTTCCATAAGTCATTTTTTTCTCCAGAAAAAGCTTTGCGGCCAAGGGCCGGAAGACCGCCTCCGATTAATCCCAGAAAGGATAGTTTCGTCTGAAGAGGATATGTATGAAACAGATATTCAAAGACCAGTGACAAAAAAATGATGCCTGCAACTGCACCGATTCCATAAGGAAGAAGAATCCTTATACTTTTTACCGGCTCTTTAAAAAGCCGGTTTACCGCATGGATGATCTTATCATAGACACCCATGGTAATGGCCAATACTCCTCCGCTGATGCCCGGCAGTATATTTGCCACACCAATTATTAAACCTTTTAAAAGCTCACCGATATACTTCAAGCAATTCCTCCTGCATTAATCCGTATATCAAATCCTATGCACTTTTACTGCTTCTAATACTTCTTTTACCTGATTCAGCTTATAATCTGCAAGACTCTGGTCAAATCCATATCTTGTATCGATGACTGCCGCAATTTTAAGCCCTGCCCGGTGTGCTGCCGTTATTCCGATGGTGGAATCCTCTACAGCAAGACATTCCTCCGGCTTTAATTTCAGCTGCTCTGCTGTATATAAATAGATCTCCGGGTCAGGTTTGCTCTTTTTAAACTGTTCTCCGCTGACCACTGCTTCAAAATAGTCCCGGATTCCATTTTCTTTAAGAACACGTTCCACCAGTTCTAAATGGGTGGAAGAGGCAAGAGCCAGACGAAAACCAGCTTCTTTCAGCTGTTTTAATGTATCGGTTACTTCCAGGCGGTAAATGCTTCGGTAATCTATTTCGCTATAAATATCTCTCTGTCGGAATTCTGTTCTTAACTCCTCCCAGGTCTGTCCATTGGAGACAACCCTCTCCACTACTTCCCAGCACTCCTGCTTTGTTGCCCCAACCATTGGATACAGATCCTCCAGTTTTACATCTGGATTTTTCTTTTTGGCAAATTCCAGCTGATATTCCAGATATACACCCTCGCTGTCGATAATAACGCCATCCATATCAAATATCACTGCCTTAATCATAATTCTCTCCTCTGTATTCATTCTGATTAAGACCATACGACAATAAAAGGTATCTTGTCAAGTCAAAGTCATAAGAGATGGCCGGAAGAGGCTCTTATTTACCGCCCCTTCCGGCCTGTTTCCCCGACTCAATACACAGCCGGGCGTTTCACCATAAATGTGTTATGCCCCAGCTGCCTGAGAGCCTGCTCCATTTTAACGGCATTGTCCATATTTCGGAATGCACCGACTCGAACCTTATATAAACCATCTTCATAAACTACGAAAGCTGGAAATCCCTGGGATTTCAGCATATTAACCTGGTCCTCGGCCAGAGAACGCACCCGGAAGGCACCCGTCTGTATCTGATAGTACTCAACCTGATTTTCTTCCTGCTGCTGAATGGTATTTAAAATACCAGTAGCAATTGCCTGGGCTATCTCATCAAAGCGATCGTCAAAAAGATAATTATCCGCTTCATTATCTATAAAACCAACCTCTGTTAAGACAGATGGAATCTTTGTTCTTCTCAATACTACAAGCCCCGGACGTTCCACAGTTCCTAAATTGGTAAAGCCGATTGCTCCAAGTGCTTCTCCGATATTCCCTCCAAGCATTCCCTCAATGCCTTTGTTTTCAAAAACAACCGTTTCCACTCCGGATCCTGTTCCTGGAACCGGCATGGCATTCCGGTGAATGGAGACGAATAAATCTGCTTCAGCATCATTGGCCATCATGGCTTTTTCCAGGGGTGTATTATAGGTATCGTCAGTTCTTGTATACCTGACATCAACTCCGTTGTCTGCCAGGACTTTCCCGACAGCTAACGCAAGTTTTAAGTTATCATCTTTTTCCTGCCGCCCATTATAGACTGCACCCGGGTCCGCACCGCCGTGACCGGCATCTATTACCACGATCTTTCTCTCAGCCAAAAGAAAAACTCCTTTCACATACCTCTATTCTATAAAGTATGTAAAAGAAGTGTTCTCCGTACCATATTTCAGACTATGATTTATTCATTTTCTCCTAATTCTGCCATAACATCCACGCCTCTTGGACCAACCGGTGTGGAAAAGACAATCTGAGTACTGGTCTTTCCGTATTTCTGAAGCTGTCCGATGAAAATATCCAGCTCCATGGTGCTTTGAAATGCCACCTTAATCAGCATGGAATAATCTCCGGTAACGCAGTTGCATTCCAGCACATTGGGTATGGAATCCATGTAGGAATAAAACTGGATTTTATCAAGGGGCGACACATCCAGATTAACAAATGCGATGATGTGGTAGCCAAGCTTCATAGGGTCCACTGACGCATGATACCCGGTGATGATTTTTTCCCGCTCCAGCTTTTCAATTCTGGAGGAAACAGCAGGCGAGGATAAAAAGGTATTTTCTGCTATGTTCTTTAAAGATGCCCGTGCGTTCTTCTGCAGTGTCTGCACTATTTTCTTATCAATATCGTCCATATCTTCCTCCTTGAATTAAAAAAAGCGCCAGTACCACTAAAGTACTGAACGCTTTTGTTCTAACAAATTAAGCTTAAACCTTATTAATCTTTTCTTATCAATATCATAACCAATTATCAAATACTTGTCAACGTTTATTTTATTAAGGATGGCATCTTTTTCATCCGTTCAATGGCTTCCACTGTGTTTTCGTAGGTTCCAAATGCGGTGAGACGGAAGTAACCTTCTCCGCTGGGACCGAATCCACTTCCAGGCGTTCCCACAACGCTGGCTTCCTCTAAAAGCCGGTCAAAGAAGTCCCAGGAAGTCATTCCTTCCGGCACCCGCAGCCAGATATAAGGCGCATTCACACCTCCGTATACTTGGCAGCCCGCCTCTTTTAAACCGTCATAGATCACCTTTGCATTTCTCATGTAATAGGCCACCTGTTCTTTTAACTGAGCTTTACCTTCTTGGGAATAAACCGCTGTTCCTGCTTTCTGAATGATGTAGGGAGCACCGTTAAACTTGGTTCCATGGCGTCTTGCCCATAAAGAATGGAGCATGACTCCGCCTCTTACCAAAGCTTTTGGGATCACGGTAAAGCCAAGACGTACACCGGTAAAACCGGCATTCTTGGAAAATGAACGGAATTCAATGGCACAGGTATGGGCTCCCTCTATCTCATAGATGGTGTGAGGCACGTCGTCCTGGGCAATGTAAGCTTCATAGGCAGCATCATAAAGAATGACTGCGCCAGTCTCATTGGCATAATCCACCCATACTTTTAACTGATCTCTGGTAAGAGTGGTTCCGGTAGGATTATTGGGAACACATAAGTAAATAAGATCTGGAGTTTCCTCTGGAAGCTGTGGAACAAAATGATTCTCAGCGGTACATGGCATATAAATAACATTACTCCATTTTCCTGTCGTTTCATCATATTCACCAGTTCTTCCTGCCATGACATTGGAATCCACATAAACCGGATAAACGGGATCACAGACAGCGATTTTACAGTTCTGATCGAAAATTTCCTGAATATTTCCGCAGTCACTCTTCGCTCCGTCGGATACAAAAATTTCATCTGCTGCGATCTGGCAGCCTCTTTTAATGTAGTCTTCACTGGCAATGAGTTCTCTTAAAAAACCATAACCAAGATCCGGTGCATATCCGTGAAAAGTTCCCGCTTCCCCCATCTCATCTACTGCTCCATGAAGCTCCTTAATAATTGCCGGAGCTATGGGCTGGGTTACGTCACCGATTCCAAGACGAATCACCTTTTTATCGGGATTTGCCTCTATATAAGCATTCACCTTTTTCGCAATGGTGGAAAACAGATAACTTCCAGGTAATTTTAAGTAGTTTTCGTTGATCTTAACCATAGGTACCTCCTGTTTTTAAAGATTATTTATGTCCAACTCTCCTGCAAACACCTCCACAGCAGGACCTGTCATAAATACGTGACCGCTTCCCTCTCTGTCCCAGTGAATCGTTAAGTTGCCGCCTTTTAATGAGACCTCCACCGTATTGCCGGTGCGTCCGCAAAGCGCCGAAGCAACTGCACTGGCTGTTGCTCCAGTCCCGCATGCCCAGGTCTCTCCGCTTCCTCTCTCCCACACCCGCATGCGGATGTGCTCTGTACTTACCACCTGAATAAATTCAGAATTGGTACGCTCCGGAAAACGCTTATGATTTTCAAACCCAGGTCCGATTGCTTCCAGATCCAGGCCGTCAATGTCATCCATATAATAAACTGCATGGGGATTTCCCATGGAAATACCAATAAACTCATAATCCGTACCATCGACACAAATAGGCTCCGGTACCTGGCTTGTTACTTCCGGGATACCCATATCAACCGTTAAAAGGACTGCTTTCCCATCTTCCTCAGTCACTTTTAAATGCTTGATTCCAGCTGCCGTTTCCACATCAAACTCCGTCTTTTCCACCAGATGATGATCGAAAACATACTTACCCACACAGCGGATGCCATTGCCGCACATGGGGCTCTCTGAACCGTCAGCGTTAAACATACGCATGCGGCAGTCTGCCACTTTGGACGGGCAGATCAGAATCAGACCATCCGATCCGATTCCAAAATGCCGGTCACTGACTTTTTTTGAAAGCTCTGCAGGATCCTCAACGGATTCCTCAAAACAGTTAATATATACATAATCGTTTCCGATTCCCTGCATTTTTGTAAATTTCATCTTAATCCCCCACTGTTAAATATTAATAAGGCTCATGATCATCTGGGCAGTTTCCACCATGTTGGTTCCGCTGTCCATACTGCACTTTTGAATGTAACGGTGTGCTTCTGATTCTGTCATATGATTCCGTTCCATCAAAAGTTCCTTGGCCTGCTTAATCAGCTCCTGCTCTTCTCCGCTTCTTTCCTTCGGCTGGCTCTTTAACTTCTTCCGCCTTTTTGCCAGAGATTCCATCATCATCTCTAAGGTACTTAAAAGATCCTGAACCTTTAAAGGCAGTCCAAGACAGACCATATCATCCGGTGCCCTGCCGCTCCACTGGCTGGGTGACGCTACCAGGAGCATGAGCATCCCTTTTGGGAGACATTCATAAATCTCCTGATACACCATATCCGCAAACCTGCAGCCGCATACTACAATTCCACTGCCCAGCTCATCCGCGCTGTTGACCGTCTGAGCGCCGGAGGTGCAGACTGCCGAGACCGAAAAGCCGTTTTTCATAAGAATATTCTTTATATTTTTCGCATCCTCTGCTTTTGAAAATGCCACAATCACATTGGTCAAACACTCTCACCTCCAGATAACAGTATCAGGGAACGGGATCTATCAATACTTGTATAAGTATTCTTCCACTTCCCAGTCCGTTACCTGCGCACGGAACATACGCCATTCAGCTTCCTTTGCCTCTAAGTATTTGGTGTAAATGTGCTCACCCAGAACTTCTTTCATAAACTCATCCTTACGGAACATTTCAATGGCCTCTCCCAGTGTTTCCGGAAGCTGCTCGATGCCTTTTGAAGCCATCTCTTCTACCGACATGGAATAACCATTGCAGTCCACACTTTCCGGCGGAGTCATCTTCTTTTCTATTCCGTCAAGACCTGCCGCCAGACAGGCTGCAAGTGCCAGATAGGGATTGACTGCTGAATCCGGGCTGCGCAGCTCGATGCGTGTACTTTCTCCTCTTGCACAGGGAATCTTAATCATAGAGCTTCGGTTGGACCGGGCTGACCATGCCACATAAACCGGAGCATCATATCCGGGTACAAGACGTTTGTAGGAATTGACCAACGGATTGGTTAAAATAGTCATTCCCTGCATATGATGGAGAATGCCTGCCATAAACTGGTAAGCCGTCTGGCTTAATCCCAGCTCATCCTCCGGATCCTCAAACATATTCTTACCTGATAAATCAGAAAGGGACATGTTAATGTGCATTCCGGAACCATTGACACCAGCCTTGGGTTTTGGCATAAAGGTGGCATGAAGACCGTGGCGCTTTGCAATTGCCTTAACTGCCATCTTAAATGTCATGATGTTATCAGCCGTCACCATACCTTCTGCGTACTGAAAATCAATCTCATGCTGACCCGGGGCAATCTCGTGGTGGGATGCCTCAATCATAAAGCCCATCTCTTCCAGGGTAAGGATCATGTCTCTTCGGACATTCTCTGCCTGGTCAATGGGGGCTACATCAAAATAGCCTGCCATTTCATGGGTATCTGTGGTGGGCTGACCTTCCTCATCCATGTGAAAAAGGAAAAATTCGCATTCCGGGCCTGCATGAAATACAAACCCCATATCATTTGCTTTTTTTAATACCTTTTTCATAACAAACCGGGGATCTCCTTCAAAAGGAGTCTGGTCGGGGCAGTGTACATCGCACATCAGCCTTGCAACTTTCCCCTGCTGGGGACGCCATGGGAATATCTCAAAGGTATCCAGATCCGGATAGAGATACATATCAGATTCTTCACTTCTTACAAACCCCTCTATGGAAGAACCATCAAACATACAGCGGTTATCCAGGGCTTTTGACAGCATATTCTTTGTGATTGCAACGTTTTTTAACATGCCGAATATATCGGTAAACTGAAGACGGATAAATTCCACATCTTCTTCTTCCACAATGCGGAAAATATCTTCTTTGCTGTACTTGCTCATAAAACACTCTCCTTTTCTCATGATTGAATAAAGAGCCCCGCCTTATGGGACTCTTTGCCACTTATGCGATCCTTGCAAAGCGTCTCTGCTCTATGGGGAACGAGGTTCCTGAAGAAAATAATAATACCTGGAAAAAGGGTGGGCAAACACAGCCTCACTTCATGGACCATCTTCGCACCACCCCGTCATATGTGTAAAATATAACAGCTGGAAAAAAATTTGTCAATGTGTTTTTTCATTCCTGCTTTGATACCGGAGCGCCCGGACTGCATTTAAGATCGCAAGCACAGAAACGCCTACATCGCCGAAAACAGCTGCCCACATGGTGGCAATTCCTGCTGCTGAAAGGATCAGAATCAGCACCTTCACACCTATGGCAAAAATAATATTCTGCTTTACAATTCCCACAGTTTTTCTGGCAATCAGGATTGTATCAACCAGTTTCGTAAGCTCATCAGTCATGATTACCACGTCTGCCGCTT
The DNA here is from genome assembly GCF_048627165.1 of Lacrimispora struthionigena. Lineage (NCBI taxonomy): Bacteria > Bacillati > Bacillota > Clostridia > Lachnospirales > Lachnospiraceae > Lacrimispora > Lacrimispora struthionigena. The sequence continues at coordinate 978,549 of NZ_JBMBWP010000001.1, read as the reverse complement.
CCACGGCTGCATCAGAGCCAATCTGACCCATGGCTATTCCTACATCGGCACGGGCAAGAACCGGCGCATCGTTGATGCCGTCTCCAACAAATGCAATCGCTGCACCCTCATGCTTCTTTGTCAGCAGCTCTTCCACCTTGCCTACTTTATCGCCGGGAAGAAGACCTCCATGAACCTCATCAAGTCCAAGCTTTTCTCCCACCAGTTTTCCTACCTCAGGTTTGTCGCCGGTAAGCATTACCAACTTTTTCACTCCAGCTGCCCTTAAGCCCTTTAAAGCTTGTGGAACATCTTCCCTGATGGTATCTGAAATGGTTACACTGCCCAGATACGTGTTGTTATCTGCTATATAAAGGGTTGTTCCTGCCATGGAATCTGCTGCAGTTACAGCAATTCCCTGTCTTTCCATAAGTCTGGCATTCCCGATATAAAGCTCTCTTTCCTTATTCTGTGTATAAACCCTTGTTTTTACTCCAAATCCTGCAATTTCTTCTGCAGCGCCTACCATTGACGGATCAAGCGCTTTCCCGTAAGCTTCTTTTACCGAATGGGCAATTGGGTGATTGGAATGAAATTCACCATAGGCAGCAAGCTCTAAGAGCTCTTCTTTTGTTCCTGCAAGCGGATCCACACTGGTAACCTGGAATTTTCCGGTTGTTAACGTTCCTGTTTTATCAAAAACTACCGTATCCAGATTTGCCATGGCTTCCAGATAGTTGCTTCCTTTTAACAGAATTCCCTGGCCAGAGGCCGCTCCAAGTCCTCCAAAAAAGCTTAATGGAACGGATATTACCAGTGCACAGGGACAGGAAACAACCAAAAAGCTGCAGGCACGGTAAATCCAGGTTCCCCAGTCACCGGTGAATAAAGGCGGAATAACTCCAAGCATTAAGGCGAGCACTACGACGACTGGCGTATAGACTCTTGCAAATCTGGTGATAAAGTTTTCTGCTCTGGCCTTTCTCGAACTGGCATTCTCCACCAGTTCCAGGATTTTGGCAACTGTGGAATCATCAAAAAGTCTGGTAACCCGAACCTCTAAAACACCACTTAAATTGATGGAACCGCTTATAACCGGATCATTCTCTTTGAGCTCCACAGGCATGGATTCCCCGGTTAATGCTTTGGTATCAAGACTGCTGCTGCCTTTCACCACAACTCCGTCAAGAGGCACTTTTTCTCCAGGCTTTACTATAATGATATCGTCAACTTCCACTTCATAGGGATCTACCTTCTCCTCCGCTCCATCACGAAGCAGATTGGCATATTCCGGATTAATGTCCATAAGATCTGTTATGGATTTTCTTGACCTGTTTACTGCATAATCGTTAAACAGCTCACCGATCTGATAAAACAGCATAACGCCCACTGCTTCTTCCAGAGCTCCGATTCCGATTGCTCCAAAGGTCGCCACTGACATTAAAAAGTTTTCATCAAAGAACTGACCATTTTTTATATTTCTGACTGCTCTTAAGGGGATATCATAGCCTGCAGCCAGGTAAGAGATAATAAATAAGATCCAGTACCAGAAAACTTTTCCCTCGGCCGCCATGGCAAGAGCAAAGAATACGGCACTTATGACCAGTCTGATTCCCATGATTTTCTGTTTCTTTGTCATAACTGCTCCTTTTGCTTACCGAAGGATTTTAAATTCTGCTTCCGGTTCAATCTTATAGGCTGTTTTCTTGGCTGCTTCCATAATCTCATCCACTTTTTCTTCTGATACTTCCATGGTTAATCTCTGGGTCATAAAGCTTAAGGATGCGCTTTCCACACCATTTAATTTTTTAACCTCTTCTTCAATTTTAGCTGCACAGTTTGCACAGCAAAGGCCCTCTAATTTCACTATTTTTTTCATCTTTCCTCTTCTCCTTTTCTCTCTATTTGATGTGAATCCTTATTCGCTTATATGCTCCATTCCCTGAGCCAGGATGGTTTGTATATGACCATCTGCCAGAGAATAAAAAACGGTCTTTCCTTCTCTTTTAAACTTCACCAGACGCATCTGCTTTAACACACGAAGCTGATGGGAAATAGCCGACTGCCCCATGGAAAGCAGATTGGCAATGTCACAGACACACATCTGGGACTGGCTGAGCACATAGAGAATTCTGATTCTGGTTGGGTCTCCAAAAATTTTAAAAAAATCTGCAAGATCCATGAGCTGCTGCTCTTTTGGCATAGCTTTTAATACCTGATTTACAACATTCTCATGAACACAGATAAAATCACACTGATCAATATCTCCATCACGAACTAGTTTCTCTTCTTCTGCCATCTGTTACCTCCTTACATATTAATATGTGAATAACTGTTCATATGTTAATATTAATCATTCATTCATAATTTGTCAAGTACCTTTTGCCAGGGTATTGACACTTTTTTCCTGTGATGATAGACTATAAGTCCTTTTCCATATCTAAACTCACATCTTAATTCAGGAAAAGAGAATATTGATACCACGGTAGAGTCCCCGGAATGAAATCCGGAGAGCTGTGCTGGCTGTTACGCCTGCACTGACCGCTTGGAAAGATATTAGAACGTTCTGACCAGTTATGACAGACCTCTTCCCTTTTATGGCAGGAGCTGCCCGCTGCAGGAATGAACCGTTCACAAATATTACTACCAGGAGGAATTTTTATGATTCAAGTGGAACACATGAACAAGACGTTCAAAGTCACAAGAAGAAGTGCCGGATTTTCCAATGCGGTAAAGGCGCTTTTTCACAAGGAGACCGACACGGTCCATGCTCTGTCCGATATTTCCTTTTCCATCGGAGACGGAGAGATGGTAGGCTATATTGGCCCCAACGGTGCCGGAAAAAGCTCCACCATTAAAATTTTAAGCGGCATTTTAACTCCGGATCATGGGACATGCCAGATTAACGGCCGAATTCCATGGAAGGACAGAAGGGAACATGTAAAGGACATCGGCGTTGTATTCGGTCAGCGCACCCAGCTTTGGTGGGATGTTCCTGTAATTGATTCCTTTGAACTGCTCCGCGACATCTACGAGATCCCCAGTCACCAATACTTAACTACATTAGAAGAACTCACTGAACTTCTTGCACTGGAAGAGATTATTAAAACTCCGGCAAGACAGCTTTCTCTGGGTCAGCGCATGCGCTGCGAAATCGCAGCCTCTCTTCTTCATACCCCAAAGATCCTTTTTCTTGATGAACCCACCATTGGACTGGATGCCGTATCAAAGCTGGCAGTCCGGGATTTTATCAGAAAGCTGAACCGGATCCACAAAACCACAGTTCTCCTTACCACTCATGACATGCAGGACATTGATGCACTTGCAGACAGGGTTTTGCTGATCGGGAAAGGCCGGCTATTATTAGACGGAACTCTTTCTGATCTGAAATCCCGCTGTGAGCCCCCATGCGCCACCCTGGATGAGATTGTCGCCTCCCTTTACCGGGAATTTCAGATTTAGGAGGGGCAAGATGAAAAAATACTGGTCTTTTTTCCGCATCCGTTTTATCCGGGGATTGCAATACCGTACTGCCGCCCTTTCCGGAATGGTGACACAATTTGTATGGGGAGCCATGGAGATCCTTTTATTCCGGGCGTTCTATCAGGCTTCCCCCGAAAGCTTTCCCATGACCTTTGAAGCGCTGTCCACTTATGTGTGGCTCCAGCAGGCATTTCTGGCTCTTTATATGGTCTGGTTCTGGGAATCAGAACTTTTTAATTCCATCACCACCGGAGATGTGGCCTATGAATTATGCCGGCCAATCCGCCTTTACGATATGTGGTTTGTAAGAGGTCTGGCTGTCCGGCTGTCCAAAGCAGTGTTGCGCTGCATGCCCATCCTGATATTTTCCTGGTTTCTTCCTGCTCCCTACGGACTTACGCTGCCGGGAGATGTGAGAACCTGGGCAATTACAATTTTATCCATGACACTGGGACTGCTTCTCATCGTTGCTTTTAACATGATTATCTATATGTCCGTATTCTACACTGTTTCTCCACAAGGGATTAAACTGTTTGTTACCTCTTTAGCGGAATTTTTAAGCGGTTCCGTAATACCGCTTCCCTTTCTTCCAGACCACGTACGAACGATTGTGGAATTTCTTCCCTTTGCCTCTGCACAGAATGTTCCGTTTCGGATCTTTGCCGGAGATATAACAGGACCCGATCTTACCATCAGCATCTTAAAACAGACATTCTGGGTATTAGCATTTGTACTAATCGGTCGGTATTTGGAAAAGCGGGCATTAAAACGGGTTGTCATACAGGGCGGTTGAAAGGAGGATACCATGAGTTCAGTCAGGCTTTACTTTAATTTCTTTTTCATGCATTTAAAAAGCATGATGCAGCACAAAGTTTCATTTTTTATGACATTAATCGGGCAGTTTTTAATCTCCTTTAATGTATTTTTAGGAGTTTATTTTATGATGACCCGTTTCCACCAGGTGAACGGATTTTCTTACAGCGAGGTGCTTTTGTGTTTTTCCATTACTCTTATGGCTTTTACACTGGCAGAAACCGTTTTCCGAAGTCTGGATACCTTTGAAACCATAATTGGAAACGGAGAATTTGACCGTATTCTACTCCGTCCGAAAAACAGCCTGTTTCTGGTTCTTTGCAGCAAGGTAGACTTAACCAGATTCGGACGGCTTATTCAGGCTGTTGTCATGCTGGTTTATGGAATTTGCTACAGCTCCATAAACTGGACACCCCTTCGGTGCATTCTCGTAGTACTGATGATTTTAGGGGGTGTCTGTGTTTTTGGAGCCATTTACCTGATTTTTGCATGCTTATGCTTTTTTACTCTGGAGGGGCTGGAATTTATGAATGTATTTACAGATGGAGCCAGGGAATATGGGAAATATCCCATCGGGATTTATGGGAAAACCGTTCTTTTCATTTGTACTTACCTGGTTCCCTTTGCTCTGTTCCAGTATTATCCTTTTTTATATCTGACTGGGAAATCAGACAACCTGTGGTACAGCCTGCTGCCGCTGTTTAGTGCCCTTTTTCTCATTCCTGCATTTCTGTTATGGAAATTAGGGTTAAGGCACTATCAGTCCACCGGCTCCTGATTCAATAAAAATGCATCCCCACGGCTTTTAAAGTCCGCGGGGATGCATTTTATTATCTCATTTGTTTTATTGCATTAATGACCGCAGCTTTCTCCATGATGGTGATGACCACAATCGTGATCTTCACTTCCCTCATGATGATGGCTGCATTGTGTCTCCGGATCAAACTGAAGGCTTCCTGACAGCAGGGAATTTACCGCCTCATCAGCATTTCCTTCCACTCCCGGATATAACTCGATTCCGGCTTCTGACAGTGCATTTCTCGCTCCTGCTCCAATCCCCCCGCAAATAAGAGTTTTTACACCCAGTCTGGTCAGAAAACCTGCCAGGGCACCGTGACCGTCTCCATTGGTATCCACAATATCCTGTGATATCACATTTTTGTCTTCCACCTCATAGATTTTAAACTGTGTGGTTTGTCCAAAATGCTGAAATACATTTCCTCTGTCATAAGTAACCGCAATTTTCATAGCAAGACCTCCTGTTATTTAGTCAATGACTCAATATCCATATCATAGAATTATTTTCGTCATATGTCAATAACTTTTGTCCCTTTCTGTATGATTCGTCCAAACAAAGTTATAAAAACCAGTATGGATACCATTACGCTTATAAAATCTGAGATTGGTTCTGTGTAAAAAATATAATTAACTCCCAGCCATGCAGGCAGTATCACCGCTCCAAGAAGGAAAATTGTCTTTCTGAACATGGAAAGTGAAATTGCTGCTTTCGCCGCCCCCAGACCGGTGAATCCGTCAACAATAACGTACTGTAGTGCCAAAGGTATTATTCCCATGGTATAGATCTTTATCCCGCTGACAGTCAGATCAACATAAGACTGGTCCCGTGTGAAAATATGTACAAAGACCTGGGGAACTGTATGGGCAATCAGAAACATCACTGTGGTAAAGCCAACTGCCAGAAGGGCAATATGGCGCTCCGCCTGTCTGATCCGCTCCGGTCTTCCTGCCCCTAAATTATAACCCAGAATGGTCTGGGTCCCTGTTGTAATACCTCCAAGAGGCATAGTTACCATTAACATAAAGCTTTGCACAATGGTCATACAGGTGAGAAGCTTTTCACTGCCCTCACCCCCATAATGCATGATTACTGTATTTAACGAAATGATAAGCACGTTATCAAATGCAATAATGAGGAACGGGGAGAGTCCCAGTGTTAGAATTCTCTTCATCACTTCTAAGTCATACCCCTGAAAGGTGATGCGAATGGGAGGGATTTTACCAAAAAGAAATCGAAGAACATAGATACAGGATATCACCTGGGACAGAACGGTTGCGATAGCAGCGCCTTTTACCCCCATTCCGAAAACAAAAATAAAAATGGGATCCAGGATTATATTGCTCACTGCTCCACAGACCACGGATTTCATGGCTGTCCTGGCATATCCCTGACTTACAATGAAAGGATTTAACCCTGCGGAAAGCAATGCAAACACGGTTCCGGTAAGATATACGGTAAGATATTCATTTGCATAGGGAAATACCGTCTTTCCTGCGCCGAACCACATGAGAAGGTGGTCTTTTAACAGAAAGGATACCGCTGTGATAAGAACGGAAAAAGTCAATAAGAGCAGGAAGCAGTTGGCTAGAATCTGGCTGGCAGCTCTCTGGTTTTTCTCTCCCAGACGGATACTCATAAGGGGAGATCCTCCTGCTCCCACTAAAAAAGCAAAAGAAGAAATCAGGGTCACAATGGGACCGCAGATTCCAACTCCTGCCAGGGCGACTTCCCCGATCGCCGGGATATTTCCAATATACATACGGTCTACGATACTATATAATACACTGACAAACTGAGCCAGCATGGAGGGGATTGCAAGCCTCCATACCAGCCCTTTTATATGATCTGAATTTAAATCGTTTTCTTTTTTCACTTGTAACTCCACTATTTTGTCTGATTTGTTATCTCTCCCTGAGAACCAAAGGTATAAGATACATTGTCGATCACCATGGTCTTATCATGAACTACCATTCCATTGGAATCCAGATAATACCACGTTCCATCCGGTTGAATCCAGCCGGTCTGTCTTTCGTAGTTTTTCATGTAATACCGTTCCCCGTCAATGGTTTTAAAGCCATCTGCCGGAATCATGGAACCGTAATCTGCAAAGGATAATTCGATGGTAACATCCCCATCGATTCCTGCCACCCTTCCTTTATCCGTACACTGCCAGATGGTTCTGTTTTGATAATCATTGACCGTTCCATATCTGGCATACCATACATCATAGGGAACCTGGCTCATATCGATATGAAGAGACAGCCATTTATTATTTGCATAGACAATCGGGCGATACCCCGCATCTGCAATGGCTTTACAGAATGCGTTGATATTATCCGTAATCTGCTGTTTGGAAAGCTTATTATCAAGAAGATACTGGGATTCCACGTCATAAGCGATTGGGTAAGAAACTTTGTAATCCTTTACCTGACGCAGCACATACTTTGCCTCTTCCACTGCAGTTTGTGTATCAAGAGCCTGGGTATAAAAAAATACACCGGTTTTAAGCCCATTTTCCGAAGCATGCTTCATATTCTCTGAAAAATAGGGATCCATATCATTGAGATAACCGATCCGAACCATAGCAAAAGAAACTCCGTCCTCTGCCACCTTCTTCCAGTCAATCCCTCCATTTGCCTCATTCTGCCTGTTCTGGTATTTGGTCACTGTAATTCCCTTTGCTAAAACTCCTGTAATAGGATTACCGGATGCATCAATGTATTGTCCGTTCTCCAGTTTCCAGGCTTCTGCCGAATAACCGTTTAAAGGGGTAGCAAATGCCTCAGAAGCCATAAGACATGCAATCAGATAAACGGCGATCTTCAATCTTATGTTTTTTTTCATTGTATCCTCCAATTACTGCTTTTAATCGATATCATCTTTCTCTTTTCTAAACCCATTGATGTCGTGAACCAAGGTCTTTACGCTGTAAAGGAACCGGTCAAAGGCACCAAATTTATAAATGCTGATCACCAGCATTCCAATGGGAACAGCCAGTATCATTCCGGCAATCCCGCTTATTTTAAATCCCAAATATAAAAATAATAATGTCATTAACGGGTCAAGCCCCATGGTATCTCCTACGATCTTCGGCTGAATGATCTGTCTCAATACCAGTGTCAGTACGTAAATCACAATCAGACCTACACCAAAGGCATATTCTCCTGAAACAATCCGAAGAATTGCCCAGGGAATCAGAATAGTACCAGTCCCAAGGATAGGAAGGAAATCAAGAATCGCAATAATGACAGCAAGCAAAAGTGCATACTTGACTCCCAAAACCAGAAATCCTGCCGCCAGTACACCTGCGATAATGAACATTATCTTAAACTGAGCAAGAAAATAGCCTCCTACCAGATGCTTTACGTCCTTTTTCAGATAATCATAATATTTGGAAAACCCATCAGGAGTATACCGGTCTAAAAAAACGAGAATTTTATCCCGGTCCACAATAAAAATATAGGAAGAAAATATGGTTACAACCGTGTAAACAAGTGCTGCAGGAATACTCTTTACCACATTGCCCGCAGCCATAAAGGTAGGCGATGCGATTTTCTGCACCATAACATTTAAATATTCTCCAATATGTGTTACAAATACATTCACCGAATCCTGAATCCCCTTGGGAAGAAAACGCAGCAGATCTTCTGCCGTCAGAAGCATCTTTTGAACCTCAACCCAGGCAGAATCATAGTAAAGGGGAATATCCTTCACAAATCCTGCTGCTTCCGAAATCAGTTTTGATATGATTAAATAAAAAGCACCAATAATAAGAGCCAGTACTGCCACCACAATCAGCACAGAACTATGCTTTCTCACCAGCTTCAGGCGTTTCTCCAACAAACGCACAAGAGGATTGGCAATGGCGGAAATCACCCAGCCAATCACGAAAGGAAGAAAGAAATTCAGTATTCTTGGTCCCCAGATGCAGATTAAATAGGTAAACACAATAGGAATAATAATATTTAATAAGATTCTGCTATATTTTTTTACAAATTCCATGCTTATCTCCTGCCTTTATAATACCCCAAAAAGTCCAAGTGATAAATAGTCTGATCAAAGAAATTTCTCCAGGAAATCATAAAGCTTTTCCATCTCCTCATCCGTACCAATGGTGATCCTTAAATAATTATCAAGCCTTGGTTGTTTAAAGTAACGAACGAAAATCTGTTTTTCTCTCAACGCCAGGTAAATATCTTCCGCTTTTCTCTCTTTATGACTGGCAAAAATAAAATTAGCCATGGAATCAGGGAATACAAAACCAAGTTCACTGAGACGTTTTTTCGCTTTCTCTCTTGTGGTTATAATTTTTTCAATCGTCTGTCTGAAATAACTGTCATCCTTTACCGCTTCCTCTCCCAGAACCTGGGCTGGCATATTCATAGTATAGGAATTATAAGAATACTTCACATCGTTTAAAGCCCGTATCAGTTCTTTGTTACCCATGGCAAAACCGATTCTCATTCCTGCCATAGACCGGGATTTGCTAAACGTCTGCACAACCAGCAGATTATCGTATTTTTTTATCAGCCTGGCCGCACTTTCACCGCCAAAATCAATGTAAGCTTCATCCACAATCACAACCGACTCCTGATTGTGGGCGATGATGTCTTCCACCTCACTTAATGGCATAAAAACGCCAGTGGGCGCGTTGGGGTTCGGGAATATGATTCCCCCATTCTCTTTATAATAATCTTCCTTACAAATCAGAAAATGCTCATCAAGAACAGGTGTCTCAAAAGGAATATGAAACAGCTCCGCCCATACCTGATAGAAGGAATACGACACATCGGGAAATAAGACTGGCTTTTCAGAATTGAAAAATGTGAGAAATGACATGGCAATCACATCATCAGACCCGACTCCCACAAAAATCTCATCTTCATCCATCTGATAGTATTCACACAGTGCCTTTGTCAGAAGGTTGGAAGACGGATCCGGATATTTGCGGAACGTATCATAATCCATCTCACCCATGGCTTTTTTTACCAGAGGTGACGGAGGATAAGGATTTTCATTGGTATTCAGTTTAATTAAGTTCCCGCCCTTTGGCTGTTCACCTGGAACATATGGGGTTACTGTTCGGATATTCGCCTGCCATGCTTTCATCTTATGCCCTCCCGGTCTGCTCTAAGTCCATATTCCTGTGCAATTGCATGAAATGCAGGAAGTGAACGTTCAATCTGTTCATAAGATACACAATACGCAATCCGCGCATAGCCAGGACAGGCAAAAGCACTTCCCTGTACCAGAAGAACGCGGTGTTTTTTACAATACTCACAAAACAGTTTGTCATCTTCCGGAGTTTTTATAAACAGATAAAATGCACCTTCCGGCTTAATACATTCAAATCCGTATTCCGTTAAACTGTTATAAAGAAGCTCCCTGTTTTTATTATAAGCAGACAGGTTTACTTTTTCATCCACGCAGCGAAGAATCACTCTCTGCATCAGAGACGGAGCATTGACAAAGCCCAGAACCCGGTTTGAAATGCTGGCAGCCGCAATCACAGCCTTTGAATCCTCCACCTCATCGGGAATGACCAGATATCCGATTCTTTCCCCTGGCAGAGATAAGGATTTGCTGTAGGAATAGCAGACCACTGTATTTTTGTAAAACAGCGTCACATATGGAACCTCAACACCGTCATAAGCAAGCTCTCTGTAAGGCTCATCTGAAATCAGGAGTATGGAAGATCCATACTCTTTTTCTTTCCGCTCCAGAATAGTGCCAATTTCCCGAAGGGTTTCAGAAGAATAAACCACGCCGGTTGGGTTATTGGGAGTATTTATAATGACTGCCTTAGTCCTGTTTGTGATTCTGCTTTCAAATTCCAGGAGATTGGGCTGAAAGGTTTTTGTATTAGGCGGAATAACAGAAAGCACACCGTCATAATTGCGTACGTATGAACCGTATTCCATAAAATAGGGTGCGAATACAATTACCTCATCACCAGGATCTAATATGGTCTTTAAAATCACATTCAGACCACTGGCGGCCCCTACCGTCATAAGGAGATTACCTCCACGAAAATGAGTCCCGAACCTTCGGTTGATGGACTGTGCTATGCCTTCTCTTACGTCATCAAAGCCTGCATTGCTCATATATCCATGAACCATGGTTGATTCTTCCTCGTTCATAATATCAAGGATGGCCTGCTTTACTGCTTCCGGTGCGGGCACATTGGGATTACCGAGGCTGAAATCATAGACATTTTCTGCACCATATTCGGCAGCCATCTTCTTTCCCTCTTCGAACATGGCGCGGATGGCGGAATTGTTTTCTACAAGGGGTCTCATCTTGTCTGCTATCATATCATTATTCCTTCCTTTATCCTGAAATGGTTTACGTGGATTATAACACATATGAAAAAAGAGGTCTATTCTTTCTTTACAATTCCTGATCTGTACTAAGGGCATTTTTTAACAAAGCATCCTTTACCCTGTCATAGCATTCCTCAAAGTTGTCTTCCTGAACCCGGATTACAGTTAAACCGGCACGAACTGGAAGCAATTCTTTGGATACCTGGCTCATCATCTGATATCTTAATTCCTTTAAAATTCGCCTGCATTTTACCTTAATATCTTCTTCTTTGATATTCCGGCACAGAATCAGGATCTCATAATCCCCATCCAGGCACATGATATCGTCTTCTCTGAAAAACCGTTTCATGAACAATGCCTGTTCCAGAAATGCCTGTCTGGCGGAATTTGGGTCATTGTTTCCACCATGAAAGGAAAACAGCAAAAGACCTGAAGTTAAAAATCTGTGGCGTGATAAATAATTCTGCATCCTTCCCACTGCTGCATCACGGTTCTGGAAGAACCGTACTCCCTCTGGCAGTAACGGAGTTCTGCATTCTTCCACCTGACTATATAACTCGCCAAGTTCTTCAATATCCAGCATCACGCCATAAAGGAAACTGTCTCCTGATTTCACAGATAATCTGGAATGGCAAAGAATCCATTTGTATCCGTTGCGGGTCAGGATACGGTACTCCACGCCCTTTAAGCTCTCATCAGGACTTAAGGTCTCCGTCATTAACCTGATTTTTTCCCTATCACCCGGGTGTATCATATTTAAAAGCCGATTCTGGAAGAGCTCATTCAGCTCATGATTGCTATAGCCAAGTATCTCAAGGAATCGGGGGCTTGTATACAAAAACTCCATATCTTCGGATTTTCTGCAGCGGTAATATCCGCCCAGCATACCGGAGCTTAAAAATTCCAGTTCGTCATTTTTAAACCGCAGGGTCCTGTTGGCTTCCTGAAGACGCTTCTGTGCCAGTACCGTATCGGTAATATCCATGCAGGCGCTTACAATTGCAAATCTTCCATCCTCCGCCTGTACCACCCGGCCCTTGGCCACCATCCACAGCCAGGATCCATCTTTTTTTCTCATCCGGTGACGGAACGTGTATTCCATTCCCGGAGCCATAAAGCGGAGCGTATTCCCCTGTATCATGTTTAAATCTTCCGGGTGCAGAAGGTTTCTTCCTAACCCATCGGTATCCCTGGCAAATTCCTCATAAGAATCGTAATTTAAAATACGAAGCATCTCATTATTGGCAAAATACAAAGGCAGCCCCTTATCACAGTAAACTCCAAATAAACCGCCTGGCGCCATCTGGGCAAAAACCGCGCTTGCTGCCCATTGATTCTCTTCTGCAATATTATTAAAGGAGATATTCTTACCGGCAATCTTAAGTACATCTCTTAGCATGTTCTGGGAGTCTTTCAGCTTCTGCCTCTGCTCCATCTGCTCTGTCGCATCTCTTACTGCCCCATAGTAAAGGCGGTGATCATCCTGCTCCCGTAAAAAGAAGACCCGCAGATGCACCCACATTAATTCTCCACTGGTGCGGTAACGGCGAAATGTACCCTCTGCCCCCTGCAGCGGATTGTTATATGCCTCCTCAAAAATATTCAGAACCCAGTCCATATCCTCTCTGTATACCTTGTTTAACACATACCGTTTTCGTTCTTCCATATCAATTGGATTATCTCCGGTTACACGGTAATATTCCTCATTCACACGGAGAATCTCACACCGGTCCTCGTAGATCTCATACAATGCAATGGCACCAAGCATGTTGTTAAGCATGGCTTCACTGATGATATTCTCATTAAACAGATCTTCCAGTTTCAGCTGCTTTAGCTGCCGTGCCTGAATTCCTCTGTAATCTAAGTTGTTGTCTTCATCCAGAAGTTTTTCTAATACGTGTACCGGGAGGGGCTCATGATAATAAAAGCCCTGTCCGTAAATGCATCCAATATTGATCAGGAAATCAACCTGTTCCTTTTCTTCCACACCCTCTGCTATAACCTTCAGCTGCATCACTCTGGCCATGCGGACAATGGTTTCTAAGATTCCCATCCCTCTTCCCTTACTGTTCTCGTTCATATCAAGGAATTTGGTATCAATCTTGATTACATCCACATTCACATCCTTTAACATGTTTAAGGATGAATACCCGCTTCCAAAATCGTCCATAAATACAGGGAAACCGGCCCTGCGCAGATCTTCCACAACTTTACGGATCAAATCGTAATCTTCTGCATAAGCACTTTCCGTAATCTCAATCTCCAGATATTTGGGATCAATCTCATAGCGGCTCACCAGCTGTTTAAACTTCTCCACAACATCAATGGCATAAATATCCATGCGGGACATATTAACCGAAATCGGGATGGGGCGCCTTCCCTCTTTAATCCAGGTGCTTAACTGTCTGCATACCATCTCCCAGACATACACGTCAAGATATGTAATAAAGCCGTTCTGCTCCAGCAGCGGAATAAATTCTCCAGGTGATATCACCCCTCTCTGGGGGTGCTGCCATCTGACTAAGGATTCCAGACCGATAATCCTGCCTGTCAGCATATTGCACTGGGGCTGGGCATAGAATATAAATTCCTTCTTCTCAAGTGCCCGCTGAATTTCAGAAAGCAGAACCTGATCACTTTCCATCTTCCGCTTCATTCCCGGATCATACCAGCCCACACGTTTCGTATAATTGCCCTTTACAGAATTAAGCGCTATGGCAGCCCTGTCATACATCATGCTTACCGGAAGGCTTAAATCCTCAACCCGGTACACACCAAATGCAGGCATAAATCCTGCGTTGCCCCCATACTGCTTGGCATAGATGTTAATCACATCCTCCAGTTCTTCCAACACAGACAAATCTTCTGGAATGAGGATCACAAAATCATCTCCGCCCATATAACCGGCGACAGAGGAGTAAAACTTCTCGATCTCTTTTAAATAATCGCCAATTCTAATTAAGAAACGGTCCCCCTCCTCTTCTCCGTACCATTCATTAAACAGCTTAAAATGTTCAATATCGATTGCCACCATAAAAAAACCGGTGGAATCTGTATTTTTTAAAAGATAATCTGCTTTCTCAAAAAATGGCCCATAACGGTAAAGACCCGTCATGGAATCCGTCTCTTCCCTTATCTCCCTGAGCCGTCTTTCCTCTTCTTCATCCTTCCTCTTTCGCTCATCGATATCCTGAATATAACACATAATGATGGCATCTTTATCCGGATCTTCCCCGCTGCGGAATAAAACCAGAATCAGATTCATCCAGCAGTATCCGTCACCTGGCATCTTCCTGCGGAACTCTCCCCTTAATACCCGGTCGCTGTCCCTTAAACGGGTGGCCATGGAAGATAAATCCCAAAATTCTTCAAAGCTCTGCTTTTCATCGGGATGCACCATGAAATTCAGTGTTTCCGTAAGAATCTGATCCAACCGGCCTTCCTCAGGAGACAACTCCAATTTTTCGCTATCATGAAATAAAACTTTATAAGTATTCGCTAAAAAATTAAGTTCCAGCAATCCGTCATACACCGTTGACTCAGTCAGGTAATAAAACAGATTTTTATTTTTTTCATCTACCGGCCGTGACATAATAAGCCTGCAGTTTTCACTGCCCGGCCAGTCAATCTGCCCGGAAGAAATTGACATCCAGACCTGAGAAGCAGTATTATAAGAAATCACCGGACCGCTGTTCTCACCTGCCCAGGGGCAGTCCGTACAGGGAGCCGATTTTACTCCTATCCCTTGATAGCAGTGCATTCCTACCTGTAAATTCGGATAATATAATTTTGCCATATCATTCAGATATACAATCTTGTAATCCTGGTCAATTATGTAAATACCAGCTTCTCCGTTTTCACACGACATACGCTTCATAAGCTCCCGCCTCTCCTGCAATATATCTTCTTTGCAGTAACTAAATTAAGGTATATTATAGTATGAAAATGTAGTTTTCGTCAACACGTTAGCAATATACCGTAGCAGAATTTTTATTCATGTCAAATCATAATTATACATATTTTATCAAATACCTGCCCAGTTACATTTCTATAATCATAATTACTCTAGGTATCTTTTCCCTGTTTTTATGATAAACAGGGAATTTTACGTTCTTCTAAATGAAGCCTGTCTATTGATTATTGGACGAAATATTATTAATTCCAGGGTTTAATATACAAGGAATTTTTCTTATTTTATTAATAAATATTTTTATGGAAGAAACAAAAAGCATGACAGCCACGGAAGCTGCCATTTTTTCTCAGACGGCTTCCCTGGACGGCTGTCATGCCTAAATATTTCTTTTTACTGAAGTGCCTTCACCTGCTCTGCAAATTCATGAGACAGGGTAAATCTGCCTACGTAACCCACTTCTCCTGTCATCAGAACACTGTAATCTTCCTTGATTTCCACTTCCAGAACCCCGCCTGGCATATGCACATACATCTTTGGATCTGTCAGCCCCATACGGTATGCGGCTCCTGCTGCTGCACAGCCGCTGGTTCCGGAGGCAAGGGTATAACCAGCTCCTCTTTCATAGATCTCAATCTCAATATTGGTGCGGTCCAGCACCTTTAAAAGCTGGGTATTAATCCGTTCCGGAAAATACTCGGCATTTTCAGAATGCTTCCCGATCCGGCATACCAGATCTTTTGATATATCATTTAACCAGATTACACAGTGGGGATTACCGATGCTTACACAGGTAACGCGGTAAGGGATGCTGCCAAACAGCATGGTTTCATTTAAAACCTCTCTTCTTGGGCCTGTAACAGGTATTTCATAACTGTAAAAGCTGAGTTTGCCCATGGAGACTTTAATCTTGGTTCCCTCTTCATTTAAATACTGGATGGTCTGCTCTCCGCTTAAGGTGTTGATTACAAACTTATTTTTCTGGACATAACCAGCATCCTTTAAATATTTTCCGAATATCCGTACACCGTTTCCGCTTAACTCCGCTTCACTTCCATCAGGATTTAATATTTTTACTTCCAGCTTATCCTGCCCCATGATGGGTCCAACCAACAGCCCGTCTGAGCCTACACCAAAGTTCCGGTCACAAATCAGCCGGATATTCTCCTTTGTCAGTTTGCATTCATTTTTATTGGGATCAAAAATAAGATAATCATTTCCAAGACCATGATATTTTTCCAAAGTTATATTCATTCTAATGCCCCTTTCCCGTGCCTGACAATTAAGTCACACAGTTCCTGATAAGAGATTCCTGCAGCTTTTGCTTCCTGGGGAAGTAAGCTGTAGGGTGTCATCCCCGGTAATGTATTTGCCTCCAGACAGTAAATACTGCCATCTTGTTCCATCATAAAATCCACTCTGGAGTAATAACCAAGTGAAAGAGTCTTATGTACTTTTACAGCCAGATCCGCCAGATGATCCGCTTCTTCTTTTGAAAGACTGGCAGGACAAATCTCCTCTGTCTTACCCGGCTGGTATTTGTTCTCATAATCATAAAAGCCGCTTATGGGCTTAATCTCAATAGCCGGAAGTGCTGTTCCTCCAAGTATACCCACTGAAAATTCCCTACCGGTAATTTTCGCCTCAGCAAGCACCGTGTTTTCACAGGAAAATGCAGTCTCAAGTGCCTTCTTCCACTGCTCTTCCTCTTCCACCATGGTTACTCCTACGCTGGACCCGCAACCGCATGGTTTGACAACACAGGGAAATACAAAAGGCTCTGCGACAGATCCTTTTTCATAAAGTCTCCATTCAGGAGTTGGAATATTCTCCTCCCGCATTAAAAGCTTAGCCAGATGCTTATCCATGGCTTTAAAGCAACCCTCGTATCCAGTTCCCGTATAAGGAATCCCAAAGCCGTCAAGAATTGCCTGAATCTGGCCGTTTTCTCCTGCTCCTCCATGAAGTGCCAGAAAAACCATCTCCGACTCCATACATGCTTCCATTACCCGATTTCCCATAATTCCACGTAGGCTGCCCCTCCGTTTCACATGTTCTAGATCGGGAGCGCTCTCGCCAATGCGACTGGAAAATTCCATACCGTCTTTTAAACGGTAAAACCGGATTTCTTCTCCGTCCGGAATTCCCAGATAAGAATCTATCAAACATACTTCATGCCCCTGCTCCATCAGCGCATTGGTAATCATGGCTCCTGAGGATAAGGACACTTCCCGTTCCGGGCTGTATCCGCCCGCCAGTACTGCTATTTTCATCATTCATTCCTTTTCATTCCAGTATTTGATTGATACTATCTATTATAAACAGCACTTTCCAGCATTTCTATTAATATAATGCTTTATATATTGCAAATTGTGTTGTATTATAAAACGGAAGGGAGGTGTCACCTGTCACAATGAATAACTATGAAAAACGGGGATATTTAAACAGCAATTTTAAGCTGTTTCACCTTATGGACGAAGGTAAGCAAAGCTATGATTACCACTATCATGATTTTGATAAAATAATTATTTTTATTCAGGGATCTGTTACATACCGGATTGAGGGCTGCGCCTATTCTCTGGAACCATATGACATCATTTTAGTAAGCCATAACGACATACACCGGCCGGATATAGCAGCACACATTCCTTACGAACGAATTATCGTCTATCTTTCACCCGGATTTTTGAATGCATACCAGTCAGATGATTATGATTTAAGCGCCTGCTTTCAAAAATCCAGAGAGCTCCATTCCCATGTACTGAGAATCCACTCCATGGAAAAAAGCAGTTTGTACCGGACATTAACCAACCTGGAATATGCCTGCACCCATGACGGCTATGCAAAAGATTTATACTGCCAGGTAGTTTTTCTTGAATTCATGATTCAGTTAAACCGTGCCTCTCTGACAAACAGAGTCCAGTATCTGCCACCGTCTACCGGAGATGCCAGGATCTTAAGTATTATGGATCACATTAACAGCCACCTGACGGAAGACATGACCGTGGATTTAATCGCAGAATCCTTCTTTATCAGCCGCTATCATCTGATGCATCTTTTTAAAGA
This sequence comes from Lacrimispora struthionigena, assembly GCF_048627165.1. Taxonomy (NCBI): domain Bacteria; kingdom Bacillati; phylum Bacillota; class Clostridia; order Lachnospirales; family Lachnospiraceae; genus Lacrimispora; species Lacrimispora struthionigena. The sequence goes on along the minus strand of NZ_JBMBWP010000001.1, from coordinate 960,176 downwards.
AGAGACAGGCTATACCCTCTTTGATTATATTACGGAAAAGCGCCTTCTGCTTGCAAGAGAACGCCTAAGAACCGGTATTTCCGTTACCGATGTATGTTTTTCCTGCGGATTTAAAAATTATTCTACGTTCTCCAGAGCTTATAAAAATAAGTTTCACATCTCGCCGTCAGAGACTATAAAAGAGGATACTGGTTTTTTATAATATAACTGCCAGACATAAAACATGCGCATGAGTCCGGTCATTTGCCAGATCCATGCGCATCTTCTTATGAGTATTCTATTATTCATGCCTTCCGTTATTCTTCCAGGAACAGAACACATACAGTGCACCAGTGAGTGCGAAATAAAACCAGGTTGCAGGGTTACTGTACCAGGTTGTAAAAAATGACAGAATTAAATACATGGCGAACTGGGCATAAAACAGATAACCAATTGGATTTCTCACCCGCTTTACAAGCCGCATCAGGAAAAATGCCACTGCCCCCAGGATACAGCTGAACAAGATGACTCCAACGATACCAAAATCATAGAAGGAATCGTAAAAAAGAGTCACTGTAGTCAGTTCTTCTTTGGTCACATAAATAGGAAAATCCACCAAAGCAGGTACCAGGAATTTTAATCCGGAAAGCGCCCATAAAGGAAACAGCGATCTAAGTCCAAAGGTATGGGAAGGAAGCCATTCCACCAGGCAGTTAAAATTGTCATAGTTATTGGCAATATACATGTACGGCTGTGTGATGAAAATAGGCATCTGACTGTATTTCATCTGAAAAATACCGTTTAAGTAGGTAACATCATGACCTCTTGCTATGGTAAGAATCACATAAATAGGAATCATGCCAAGCAAAAGCCCCACTCCGTATATGATCTTCAGCCTGTGTTCCATGGCAATATAGGTAAGAATCGCCAGACCTACAGCCAGGATCAGCTGAAAACGGGAAACACATAATACCGGAATCGCACAGGCGATTAAGTCCATCAGCACTGTAAGAACCAGTCTAAATCCGTTTCGTCCCTGCTCAATACTGAAATACAGCACAGAAAGAGCTGGTATCAGAACGCAGGATACAGTAAAATAATGAATTCCCGTAATATGAAATGTGGAATAGGCATGAGGCATTCCCTTAATGAAAAACGGGATAAATCCCAGTATAGCCGCCTCAATTAAAAATGCGCCAAGAGACAGTACCGTGGTCAGCAGCATAGCCAGAAAAAGAGGTTTTTCGTATCCTTTAAAGCTAAACCAGCTGGAACGCTGTCCTCCTGCAGAGCCCTGTGTTCTGATCATAAATTCAAAGGTCATATAAAAACCCAAGTATGCCACCAGAAAGCAAAGCCAGGTAATGATACTCCAATCAGAAGAAAGCTCAGAAAGCTTTAAGCAGGCAACGCCCTCTCCGCCTACCCAGAACAGGGAAAACAATCCCCGTAAATGAATGATATTCTCCGTTCTCCTGTAATCATACCAGTAGAGAAAGAGTGCCGCAAGCATGAGGATTAAACCGGAAAGCCAATAATAACCGGCTCTTGCAAATAGATAAGATGCTGCATAACTGATCAGATAAACGCTCATCGTAACATATCCCCTTTTGTAAATAATCGCCTTTTCACCTTTTTTCGGAAAAAATGCAGCCGCCTTAACGGCAACAGCTGCATTCTTTCCCATTCATTCCATTAGGAACGGCTAATAAAATCTTTCATATAATCTTCTACTTCTTTTACAGTAACAAAAGTCATGGCCTGCTCGGCAACTTCCTTAAGCTCCTGTGTGCTATATCCGGTAATCAGCTTTCTTGCATTTAAAATAGCAGAAGCACTCATACTGAACTCATTTAGGCCAAATGCCAGAAGAAGGGGGATCAGCATCGGATCGCTTGCAGCTTCTCCACACATCCCTACCATAATTCCTTCTTTTCTTCCACACTCAATCACATGGCGGATGCTTCTTAAAACAGCCGGATTAAGAGGTGAGTAGAGGTAGGATACCTTGTCATTACCACGGTCTACAGACATGGTGTACTGAGTCAGATCGTTGGTCCCGATACTGAAGAAATCAACTTCTTTTGCAAATACATCTGCCATCAGCGAAGCTGCTGCTGTTTCCACCATGATTCCGACCTGAATATCTTTTTTATAGGAAATGGATGCTTCATCCAGTTCTTTTTTAATCTCTTCGATCAAAGCCTTTGCTTCCCGGTACTCCTCAAGGCAGGTCACCATAGGTACCATAATGCGGATATTACCAAATGCGCTGGCTCTTAAAAGTGCCCGAAGCTGGGGACGGTAAACATCATCCTTGCGGTCCAGACAGAAACGGATCGCACGATAACCAAGGAATGGATTCTCATCCTTTTCCAGGCCCATATACGGGATCTCTTTGTCTCCGCCGATATCCAGAGTACGGATAATAACCGGCTTGCCATTCATGGCTGATGCTACCTTGCGGTATGCCTCAAACTGTTCTTCTTCGGTAGGCATGCTTGTACGGTCCATAAAAAGGAATTCCGTACGGAACAGGCCAACGCCTTCTCCGTCATACTGAATAACCTTATCCACATCTTCCGGTTTTCCAATGTTGGCAACCAGTTCAATGGTCACTCCATCTTTTGTTACAGTTGGTTTTCCAATGTACTGTTCCAGTTCTTTCTTTTCCTTTAAAAATGTATCTCTTTTTGCGGTGTACTCTTCTCTTACTGCCTGATCCGGGTCTGCAAATACCACTCCCTCTGATCCATCTAATATAAGCTCTGTACCGTCTTTAATCTGGCTCATGATGCCATCTAATGCAACAACTGCCGGAATCTCCAGGGCTCTTGCAAGAATGGCACTGTGTGAGGTCTTTCCACCCAGTTCTGTCACAATACCAGTTACATTGGCAGGATTAATTCCAGCTGTCATGGACGGAGTTAAATCTCTTGCCACAATCACACTTCCTGCCGGAAGAGCTCCGATATCCACGGAACTGACTCCCAGTAATATCTTTTGCATGCGGGTCTTAATATCCCTCATATCGGTAGCACGCTGCTGCATCAGTTCATCTCCCATAGAGGCAAACATATCCGCATACGTGTTGCATACAGTCTCAATTGCAAATTCGCTGTTAACCATCTCCCCAGAAATGGAAGTTTCAATTTCGCCTACCAGCATGGGATCTGAAAGCAGCAGAAGATGTCCGTTAAGAATCTCCGCCTCCTTTTCTCCCACTCTTGTGGCAAGATCCTTTGCCAGAGCGTCTGTTTCTTCCATCGCCTGGTTTACAGCCCTCTGAAAGCGGGCTTTTTCCGCATCCACATCTGTAATTGTGTCTTTTTTAATCTTCAGTTCTGTCTCTTCTACGATAACGGCTTTCCCAATTCCGATTCCCGCAGATGCGCTTGTTCCTTTAAACATAAAATCCTCCTTATTAATTAAAAAATGATAAAATCTATTCGCCAAGGCCCCCCTCAACAGCCTTGATCATGGTAGCCAGAGCTTCCTCTTCATCTGCTCCCTCACAGACAAAGGTAATCTCATCGCCGCTTTTTACGCAGGCTCCCAACACGCTGAGTACACTCTTTGCATTGGCAGTGGTATTCTTAAAACGAAAACTCACCACTGAATTAAAGTTCATGGCTTCCCTACAAAGAATCCCTGCCGGTCTCAAGTGCAGACCGGTAGGATTCTTTATAACAACTTTAGCACTGACCATACTGAATTCCTCCAACTTTTCTTCATAATACCTCGAAAGGCCCTTTTTACTGTGACGCACTTTCTGATGTGCTTGACACAGTGGTTTCCTGCGTCTGTGCAGGTCCCGTGTGTTCCATGGCTACCGTTACATTAAAAGGCGTGTAAACGGTAATCTCAAACCCTTCTCCAATTTCAAAATGAAGCTGTCCGGGATAAGTGCCTGGATTTAAATCGGAGACTTCAAGTACTGCATTTAAATTTTCTTCTTTCAATGCATCTAAGTCTTCTTTGAGCCCTTTTACGGTAACATCACAGGTCTGTTTATCGAAACTATAGCTGTAATCCGCAGACATGCCCTTTTTATCAAGTTCATTCAGCTGAAGGGTAAATACTCGGGTGGTCAGCGGCTCCACCTTCAGCTTAACGGATACATCTTTATATTTATCACCTGCAAGGGTGGTATTCGGCGGCAGATACTGGCTTAAATCCAGCTGTACCACTTTATCCTTAGTGGCACCGTCAATATTAAGTTTATCAGAAGATACTGCAATGGACGTAAGAGAGGCAAGCACTGACTTGGTCCCTACCACTGAAACAGACTTTACCTCTGTCTCAAGTCCTGTATAACGGTATCCTTTGGCAACCTGACCCGTAACCTCATAATTAAGAGGGAGCTCCTTCGCCTTTAACATCTGGACATAATAATCAATCTCTGGTTTATTTACAGTCACCTTATTTGACAGATCCAGCTTATTGCCATTTGCGTCATAAAAAAGAGGCGTCCCTGAGGAACTGAAATCCGAACTCACATTATTGTTAATCTTGATCTCTACTCCCATGTGATTAATCAGTCCAATTACTGATTCTGGTCCTTCCACCGTTACATTATCCGGTACCAGATTAATGGTTCCAGGTCTGTAACCCTCTTTCCCTGTTCCTATGGTATCCACCTGCAAGTCAAATTTTTTGGTCTGCAGCTGTTCCGCTTTAATCCGGATTACCATGGGTTTCGCCGTAATGGTATCGCTTTTTACCAGACTTTCTTTATCTTTATTGATCTCTACTGTAATAGGAATTGCACCCGTTACATTATAATCCTTTAAATCAACGTACGCATGAAAGTCTGATGCTTTTACCAGAGAACGGTCTCTGGTTCTCACCTGATAGCTGACTGCTACAACATCCTTGCCATCAATTTCATAGGTTAAGTTTGCCGCTTTTAAAGCTTCCTCGTTACGGACTTCAACCGTAACAAGCTGGGAATCGTTAATGACCGGGTTTGATATATTCACCACCGCCATCCAAACTCCAAGTGCTAGCACCAGCGACGCAACCTTCAGTCCAAGGTTATTTAACAGCTTTTCCTTCATTCTTACGCCTTCCCTTCAAAATCCTGAACCTGCTTCCTTCCTCTCCCGCCTGCTTGACTCCTGCCAGAATGGTTCTCAGCATATCTGCATCTGCTATCCGCTTTAATCCTCCCTCTAAGGCAACCGTTACCCGTCCTGTTTCCTCAGAAACCACGATGGTCAGGCTGTCACTGACTTCACTGACTCCAACCGCAGCCCTGTGTCTGGTTCCCAGATCCTTACTGATAGTCATGTTATCAGACAGAGGAAGATAACAGGTTGCTGCTGCCACCCGGTTCCCCCGGACAACCACAGCACCGTCATGAAGAGGGGTATTATGTTCGAAGATGTTAATAAGAAGCTGGCTGCTGACAACTCCGCCCACTTCGATTCCAGTCCGCTCAATCTCTTTTAAGGAATCGCTGCGCTCGATTACAATCAGGGCTCCTGTCTTGACTTTCGCCATCTCAAAGGTGGCTTTCACCAGTTCATTAATGGTCTTATCAGTAAATGCGGAATTGTCTCTTCCATCGTCAAACGTAAGAATTCCGGTAAATGGATTCTTGCTTCCCAGCTGTTCAAGCGCCTTGCGAAGTTCCGGCTGGAAGATCACAATTACCATGGTTACTGCCGGAGCAGCAATCTTATTGAGTATCCAGAAAATATTATCCAATCGGAAAACGTAAGCAAAGACATAGAATACGAAGATCACTATGATCCCTTTTAACAGGGTCCAGGCTCTCGTATTCATAATCCAGGTCAGAAGCTCATACAGCAAAACAGCTATGATAATAATCTCAACCAGATTCGTCTTTGAAATTCTGGGAAGAAATGATACCCAGGAATACATCTTATCTAAAAAATTTGCCATGTGATCCACCTCCCTTTTTGTTCTTCTTACCGTTGCGGTCTCTGGAGCTTTCTGGCATTTATTTTTTGAACTTTTACATCAGGGGTACTGACTGTCAGCTTCGGAACCGCCTTGACATAATAATAATAGTCATCATCTTCAAACTGTACGTACTCCGTACGGGTATAATCCACTGTAAAAACGAAAAAAGTATAAATCCCTGCCAGTATAAGGGAAACAAGCACTCCTCCAAAGAGCCCAAGAACCGATACTGACACATCCGCTGTGATATCCCCGATGAAAATAACGCTAAGCTGTGCAATGGTACCGGCAATAATCGCCACTACCCAGGAATAATCCATAGACAGCCCTTTGATTATCACCACAATTAACAGTGCCAAAACAAAAGCAAGCACCATAATTAACATCAGTTTATTGGCCAGCAGGCTTTTCATCAGCTGCATGAACTTCTGCATCTCATCGGCGGATAAATCATTGGTCAAAACTCCTGCATTCTGTTTTACATACAGAAGGGTAAAATAGATAAAAACACCGCACCCCACTGGGATTACGGAAACAATTCCTCCGGAAAGCCCTACAATCAGGGGTATCGCATAAGGTATCTTTAACAGGAAAAATACCGGTGTCAATACCAGAAGATAGCTGTCCCCCGGCTGGAAGCCATAATACAAAAGGCCAACCACCAGTATAAACACAGCCATAACCAGAGTAACCTCCAGTGAAATACCTGATAAATGGGCGAGCATAAAGCTGGCTGCCACAAAAGAAATGGCTCCATAAGGCAGAAATGAGCAGACTAAAGCCAGAACCAGTGGTATAAACGGTTCTGTCAGCTTCGTCATAAATCCAATATTCTTGTTCATCAATGAAAATGCCAGGAAACTGAATATAAACTTGATAACAGGAGTGATATAGATTCCATACCTTGCATAAAACTCTTTCAGTCGTTCTCTTAACACAAGAAGGCCCATCATGATGTACGCCCTCCTTTTATTCTTTTTATTGATCTGGTGTTTCCATCATAGCGCTTGTCCAGTCGCTTTAATTTTGCTAAATAAACCTTCATTCCCCGGCTTGCATATTCGTAACGCTTCATATATATATAGATGCTGATCCCAAGATATACCGCAAGACCCACAGCGTAAATGATACCGATTCTGATTCCCGTTCCTGTCAGGCTCTTTAAATCCATGGTATTCAGCCACCGCTCCATGTAATAAAGTCCCCACAAAAGAAGACAGGATAAAAAACTAAAGGTGTAGCTGAAAAAGGAGCGGAACAGCTTGCTGCTGACATAGTCACTTTTGAAGTACCGGTTAATCGGAAATATTCTCTTACCTTCATGTTTCTCAAACATCGCGAGATTCGTCATGATTTTAATTTTTTCTTCACTCAGCATATAGTCTCCTCACTATACCATAAGATATCACCCTATTATAGCATAGAACCTTTTACTTTGCGAGCCTTTAAGGAATTTTTTATTTTTCAGAAAAAAAGCACAGCATGCCTGCTGCGCTTTTTACTCATATCGTAAGGCCTCAATGGGATCTTTCCCTGCCGCTTTGGATGCCGGGTAAATTCCAAAAAACACACCCACCAGCGCAGAAAATCCAACCGCAATAATAATTACCATTGGTTTGATGACGACTGTCATTCCAAGAAGGGTACCTCCAAGAAAAACAAGTCCTGCTCCCGTTATAACTCCGATGATTCCCCCCATTGCAGAAAGTATGGCCGATTCAGTGAGAAACTGGACCATAACATCCCAGGTCTTTGCTCCAAGCGCCTTTCTGATACCGATTTCCCGGGTCCGCTCTGTAACAGAAACCAGCATAATATTCATGATTCCGATTCCGCCTACCAGAAGAGAAATTGCTGCTATCCCTCCTACGGCTGCAGACAGACCACCCATAATCTGGTCCACGCTTCCCATTTCGCTGGATACGGAATAAAAGGTAACATCTTCTCTCTTTCTGTTTTTGCTCTTGGCTATATACTGGGAAAAACGGTCAGAAAAAGATTTCATATCAGTCCCTTCTTTTGCGTAAAGCCTGATATTGTAAATGGTATCATTGGGCCAAACCAGAATAGACTCAGGCAGATAACCTTTTTTATTCTCACTAGAACCATTTACCATAGCCATAAATGGATTCTCTTCCTCCCGGTAAACACCTACCACATCATAATCATCGGTATCTCCATAAATCGTCGTCCGAAATGATTTTCCTACAGCATCCTCCGTACCAAACAGCTCTTTCGCCCCTTTTGCTTCCAGAACAACATGATTTTTTCTTCCTTTTATATCTCCCTCATTTAAATTCCTGCCATATATGATGTTAATCTTATGAACATCGGGATAATTAGAATCAATCCCCTCCATGGCGAATTTTACCTTGTTTCTGCCAAAAACAGCTTCCACATTCTGCCGGGAATCACCGTCTATATAAGTGATCTCATCTTTGAAAACTTCCCTGATGCGGTCAATATCATCCACACTGAAATAATCGCTTTGTCTCATATCACTGCCGTCAGAGGGCCAGACATAAACATAAGCCATGGTTGTTCCCACATCTTTATAGATATCAGAAATCATAAACCGCATGGTATCACCAATGGATACAATGGCAATTACCGATCCAATTCCAATGATAATCCCAAGCATGGTAAGAAGAGATCTCATTTTGTTCGCTTTTATGGCATGAACTGCCATTGTCATATTTTCAAACAGCATGCTTCCCTCCTATTCATACCTCAATGCCTCGATTGGATCTGCCTTCGCCGCCTTTGAAGCCGGGTAAATTCCAAAAAATATACCTACCAGCCCGGAAAATCCCACCGCCATAACAACTACGGATGGTCTTACTATTACGGTTGTTTTTAAAACCGCTCCTCCGATCATTACAATTGCCACTCCAAGAATGATTCCAATCACACCACCGCATGCCGACATCAGTGCCGATTCCGTCAAAAACTGAATCATAATATCCCTGGTTCTTGCACCAAGCGCTTTCCGGATTCCAATTTCTCTGGTTCGCTCAGTTACTGACACCATCATGATATTCATGATCCCGATTCCCCCTACTAAAAGAGAGATGGCTGCAATTCCTCCTACTGCTGCAGACATGGCTGAAAGCTTGGAATCCACGCTTCCCATCTGATCTACTACAGTCATAACACGGATATCTGATTCTTTGCGGCCTTTCGTCTTTGCAATATATCTGACGATCTCAGGCTGAAATTCTTTCATGTTCACTCCGTCACGAACATAAAAATTCAGCACCTGAGACCTGTCGCCTTTTGGACTTACCACAGTGTCGGGAATAAATCCAGCCTGTTTTTGCCCATTGCCAAGGAGCATGGCAGCCATGGGAGACAAGTCTTTGTGATACACTCCCACCACGGTAAATTCCTGAGTGTTCTTATTAACAGTCATTCGGAAGGTACGTCCTACACAGTCCGCCGTGCCAAAGAGCTCCACTGCACCCTTATCCTCCAGCACCACGTGGTTTGCTGCTTTTTTTACATCTGCTTCATTAATAAATCTCCCGTAAATAATATTCTGGGGCTGTACGTCTGTATAATTATAGTCCACTCCCTGGAACTCGAATTTCACCTTTTTTAAGCGGTTTATCGCTTCTGTATCCGCGCTGGAGTTGGTATCAATATACGCGATCTTATCATGGAAGACCTCTTTCACACGTTCCATCTCATCCCGGTCAAAATAATCGGTATCACGGAAATCGGTCACTTCCCAGGATACCAGAATGATAGCCCGATTAAGCCCTACATCTTTATATGCATCTGTAAAAACATTTCTCATGCTGTCTCCAACAGACACAATGGCAATTACTGCACTGATACCGATAATAATGCCCAGCATAGTGAGAAATGAACGCATTTTATTGGATTTAATGGCGTGTAACGCCATACTCATATTTTCTCTCAGCATAATGCATCCCCACTCTGATACTCTGGCTCTTCCGGCTCTTCTGGCTCTTCTGGCTCTTCTTTCTTTCGCTTTGATACCGGAATATTGGGTGTATCACTGACCAGGCTTCCATCCCGGAAACGAATGATCCGGTTGGTAAACGCCGCTATATCTTCTTCGTGAGTAACCAATACTACCGTTGCTCCCTCGTTGTGCAGCTTGGAAAACAATTCCATGATTTCCACTGATGAAGCCGAGTCTAAATTACCGGTGGGCTCATCAGCAAGAATCAGGGGCGGCTCGTTAGCCAACGCTCTGGCAATTGCAACCCTCTGTCTCTGACCTCCGGACAATTCATTGGGCATATGTTCGTATCTGGTTCCCAGACCTACCCGTTCCAAAAGCTCAAGTGCTCTTTTTTCTCTCGCTTTTTTAGAAATGTGGGCATAAGTCATGGGAAGTTCCACATTCTTTAAAGCTGATGTTCTGGATATTAAGTTGAAGGACTGAAAAACAAATCCGATTTTACGATTTCTAATGGCAGATAAATCATCAGACGGAAGATCCGCTGTATCAATGCCATCCAGGAAATAATGTCCCATGGTTGGACGGTCCAGACAGCCGAGTATATTCATCAGTGTCGATTTTCCTGAACCTGACTGCCCCATAATGGCCACAAACTCGCCACGCTTTATTGTTAAGTTTACCCGCTTTAATCCCAGAACCTTAATGGAACCGGTATCATAGATCTTAACCATATCAACCAGTTTAATCAGGTCTTCGCTGACATTCTGGGTGATATAGTCAGGTATCACTTCTTTCTTTTTCCACATATAACATCCCCCCTACTGCTGAGACGGAAGCACGTGTACCGTCATTCCATCTGTAATCATAAGGGAAGGAGCTTCAATCAGCTGCAGACCTTCTGTTAAGGCACCCTCTTCGTCCGGAATAATCTCCGCCTCAATATCGCTTTCTACACCGGTCTTTACTGGTATGTATTTTACTGTGTTATTCACAACGGAGGCTACTGCCATAGTTCCATCGGGATTCTGAATCAACGCCGAAATAGGAACTACCCATACATCTTCTGCTTTTTGCAGTTCTATTTTGGCCTTTGCCGTAATTCCCGCTATCAGCTTTGTATTCTGGTCAATAATACGAATGGTGGTTGGGATGACACGTTCTGTAGAACCGCCTCCCTTTTCTTCTCCGGTAGGGGAAATAGCAGTTACTTCTCCTTTTACTGTATCACCATTTAAGATGTCTGCGTTAATGTCTACCGGCTGCCCTACTTTCACCTTGCCGATGGAATATTCACTTACGTTAATTTTCATCTCGAGGACATCCAGGTTATTAATGATAAACATGGGCTTATCATCATCGGTTTTATCCGCAAAACGGCCCACCTTGCAATTTACCCTTACTACAGTTCCTGCAATGGGGCTGGTTACTTTTGTATTCTCCAGTGCTTCTTTTTTCTGCTCCAGCTCAAATGCTTCTTTTTCAATCTGCAAAGAATAGGATTCATTGGCTACTGGTTTTCCATCCTTAATCGTATAGGTGGTAAGCTCCCTGGCAGCATCATTCATGTTATTGGTAGCTGTCTCCAACTCAACTCCTGTGGCACTTCCACCCTGATAAAGAAGAAGGGTTCTGTTATAATTTGCTTTTGCCGTCTCAAACCCCTGCTTTGCCTTGGCATAACCGTTTTCTGCTTCCAGCTGTTTATCTTTATATGTACTGACAGCAAGATCATAAGCATTCTGGGCTATATCCACACCTTTTTTCGCATCCTTATCATCAAGAGTGGCCAACAGCTGCCCCTTCTCTACCTTGTCACCCTCTTTTACCCGTAGTTCCAGGATCTCAGCATGTAAATTGGAAACCACCTCCACACTGTCCGTTCCCTGAACCGGACCGCTTACAGAAAGAACTTCCGTAACTTCACCTTTTTTTAATGGTGTTGCTGTAACCGGCATAACCGCACTTTTTCCGCCCGCTACACTTTTAAAGGCAATAAAAAGGAACACTACAGTAACTGCAGAGCCCACAATAATTTTCTTTTTTCTGCTCCATTTTTTCTTAAGAAGCTTTTTCTTCTTTTTACCCCCGTGCTCCTCAGTCATCAGATGCTCCAATTCTTTTTCAAAGTCATCATCCGCCATAGGACCGGCTTGCGCCACTTGCATCTCTTCTTCTATTTTCTTCCTGAAAAATTTCATGCTCGTACCCTCCATATCGATTTCTGTCTCTATCCTATTATAGCGGGGTGTTATAATGAATTAAATATAAAAATTCTTATAATTTTCTAAATTTTTCCAAATAAATCGTAAAAACTGCTGTAAGTACGTATTTTCCTTACAGCAGTCTCCTGATAATCATTGTAAATTTAAAATTTTTATCATCTTTTTAAGAAAAAGTAATGTAGCAATCAGAAAAAGGATACCCATTCCCTGATTAAGATAAGGGATTGAAAAAAAGCTTAATGTCCATAAAAGAAAAAGAAGAAATGCATCTGCCCTTAAATATGTTCCAAAAGCATAACTAATCCATATCTCCTTCTGTGTCAATTCCTTCTCTCCTGCAAGCAGCCGGCATAGACCGGGGCGGCAAAAGCACTGGGAAAGAATAAAAAACAACACAAAAGAAAAAATCATGATACCAGCCCGCTTTCTCTTAAGAAATCTTTAGCCACATTTTCCGGGGTCTGCTGCTGTTCATCCACTTTATAGTTTAGTTCCACCATAACATCGTCTGTGAGTAACTCTCCCAATTCTTCTAACAATCCTGGTAATTCCGGACACTCTTTCAGTGCTTCTTCCCTTATCACAGGCATTGCAAAGTAAGGAGGGAAAAAATGTTTATCATCGGTCAGCGTCTTTAACTGAAATTTCTTTAAAAGTCCGTCCGTGGCAAATGCGTCCACTACATCCACCTCTTTGCCAGCCAGTGCGGTATAGCGGGGGGAACCGTCAATGGTAAGTTTGTTACCCATTTTAAATCCATAAGCATTTTCTATTCCTGTCAGTCCGTCTTCTCTGTTGGAAAACTCAAACGTGGTGCCAGAAGTCATAGTACCTGCTATCCTGGATAAATCACTGACTGTCTCCAGCCCGTTTTTTTCAGCAGTTTCCTGACTTACTGCCAGTACATAAGTATTGTTAAACTGCATCTGTTTTAAAACAGCAAGATCAAAACGCTCTCCATATTCCTTTTTCACAGTTTCATAGACCTGCTCCATATCACTGATTGGCGGATATTTTAACATATCCGTATATGCTGTCCCGCTGTATTCGATGTAAAGATCAATATCTCCGCTCTTTAGCGCGCCTGCACAAACCTGAGTTCCGCCCAGGCTTAACCTGCGGTTCACTTTAATATCCGTTCTTGCTTCTACCAGATCCGCCACCAGATTTCCCAATATTTCCTGTTCCGTAAAATCCTTAGATCCGATGGAAATGGTCCTGCCCGCCTGATTGCCCGTGCCGATTGAAGTAAATAAAAACACGGCTGCAAGCAGAACTGCCGCTACACCAAGACCCGCTTTCTGAACGGTTCTTTTCTTTATCTTCTCTGCCCTGTCTCCCTTTTGCAGACTGATAGGGGTAACCAGTTTTTCAACCAGTCCGATAATAAAGTCAACCGTTAAAGCCAGCATACACGCTGGAATCGCTCCTGCCAGAATCTGGTTGTTATTCACTGTCCTGATTCCGGAAAAGACCAGATAACCCAGTCCGCCCGCTCCGATAAATGCAGCCATGGTCATAAGTCCTACTGCCGTGACAGATGCAATTCTCACGCCTGCCATAATTACCGGAAGTGCAAGAGGGATCTGAACCTTTGTCAGAACCTGTAAGGGCGTTAAGCCAATTCCCCTGGCTGCTTCAATTGTCTGTGGATTTAAATTTTCGATACCTGTATAGGTGTTTTTTATGATGGGAAGCAGAGAATAAAGAACAACCGCAACAATTGCGGGAACGGTACCAATACCAAGCAGCGGAATCATAAATCCCAGCAATGCCATACTTGGAATGGCCTGAATAATATTAGCTGCTGCCAGCACTGGTTTATTGGCTTTTGATGCATAGGCGATTAATATTCCAAGAGGCACACCAATTAATATTGCAAGTCCTACGGAAATTGCTGTCAGCTTCACATGTTCAATCAGCAAGGTTATGATCTGCGGGTAACTGTCTCCAATATAAGTCCAAAAATTCATTTACGCATCTCCTCCTTCATACTCAAAATATTGCTGACTTAATGTGGTCACCAGACTGCTCTTTGTAATAAGACCTTTTAAACGTCTGCTTTCATCCACAACCGGGACGGCAGATACTTTATAATCGGTAACGATCTTCAAGGCATCCAGAATATTCTCATCTGGCTGCAGTACTTTAAAATCCTGGGTCATATATTCTTCTGCCTGTTTTGACTTATCTTCCACGCTTCTTAACACGCTGGCTTTTACCATGCCTTCCAGGCGCCGGCTTTCCCTGTCAATAATCAACAGCGTGTCTACTTTATTCTGGCGCATCTTATCCACACATTTTAATATGGAAAGATCTTTTGCTGCTGTAACCGGCTGGTCAATCATAATATCAGATACCCGGATAAATTCCGGAGATGACCAGATTCTGTTTTTACCTACAAAGTTTGATACAAATTCATCTGACGGATTATTTAATATATTCTCCGGTGTATCATATTGTAAAATGTCTCCGTCCTTCATAATACAGATCATGTCTGCGATTTTAATGGCCTCATCCATATCATGTGTAACGAATATTATTGTTTTTTTCAGCTTGCCCTGAAGCAGCACCAGTTCATCCTGTAAATCGGAACGGGTCATGGGATCCAGTGCAGAAAACGGTTCATCCATAAGAATAATGTCCGGGTCTGTGGCAAAGGCTCTGGCTACCCCCACACGCTGCTGCTGCCCTCCACTAAGCTCCGTAGGATACCGGTCTAAAAACTCACTGCAATCCAGCCCGACCATCTGCATCAATCTTTTTGTATTCTCTTCCCTGTCCTTTAATGGCATCCTCTCAAGCCTGGGGATCAGCTCTATGTTCTCTCTTATGGTCATATGAGGAAAAAGTCCTGTCTGCTGGATGACATAGCCAATTCTTCTTCTCAAGGTAACTTCATCCATGGCAGCAGTATCTTTGCCGTCAATACAAATCGTTCCGGAGGTAGGTTTTATCAGGCGGTTTATCATTTTTAAAAGTGTTGTCTTTCCACAGCCGCTCTCTCCAATAATTGCCACCAGGCTTCCTTTTTGTACAGTAAAGGTAATATCATTGAGAACCTTTTTTGCTTTATATTGTTTTGAAATATTCTCAAACTTTATCATCAATTACTCTCCTTTCTTGTTTAGTGACAACTTATATTATATGTTAAAGTTGTTACTTTGTCAAATCGCAAAATAAAGCCGCAGGATTTGATACGCTTCCTGCGGCCTTATTTTCATATGGTTTTATTTATTTTCTTACACCCTTTTCATCCACTTCATAGCAATCTATTAGCTAGGATATAAAAATCCCTTTACACGGTCTGCAGTATCATCCTGCGCAATAAAATATATAGTATCGCCTTCCGTCAGCGCCACGTAGGGTCCCGGGGACTTCATCACCAGATCCTTTCTGCTGACAGCGATCACAGTCGCACCGGTATGCTGCCAGAATTGTATCTCGGTAACTGTCTTGTTTAAATAAGCGCAGTCCTTTGTGATCCGAATTTCAAAAGGCATAAACGGATTCATAGACCGGAAATGAACCGAAGCTTCTATCAGGTCATTCATACACTCATTTAAATAGTCCATCTCTTTCTTCTGACGGGATACACTCTTTAATAAATTCTCTTTAATGGTGTCAATGGTCTCCAGTTTACTGTTCTGCTGAATATAATCCGCTGCCTTTCTCTGGGATCGGATTATAATACCGCTGCCCTTTTCTGATGATACAATTCCCAGATCACTGAGTATGCAAATAGACCTGCGGGCAGTTTCCGGCGAAACGCCATACTGGCTCGCAAGGGAAGAACGGGCATATATCTTCTCACCTTCTGCGTACTCCCCATTGGCAATGCGGGCTGCCACCTCGATTGCAATCTGCTGGTAACGGGGAATAACGGTTCTGGTCTTTGGCTCTATGTCCATGTGATTATCATTTCCTTTTCTGATTTATAATATAAAACAGATTTAGTATAGCCTAAAACCAGACGAAAAACAAGCCATGTTAATTCTCTGTCTCACCATCTGCATCCATGAGAATTTCCAAAATTTTAACAGCTTTCTGATAACTGATATCTTCTACCTGATGGAGCCGGTTCACTACCTGCCTTGTAATCAGTCCTTTCTCTCCCTCAGCCCCAGTAACAGTATCTCTTTCCTTGTAATAGTATGTAATACCATTCGTCAGTTTCACATAATCTTCTGCAATTTCTTCCACACTGTAATTGTCTTCATGATCTCCCTCACAGACCGTAATCTTGTCACCAATACAAAGATTCATACCAAAACCTCCCACAAAATAATTAGAATAAAGATAACTATTACTATTATAACATAATTATATTGAAAAATATAGTATTGTCTGCCTTGTTTATATTTTTATACAGCTTTTTATTTTCACCCCTTAATTACACATCCCACATTTTATACACGGCTCCCCATCCATGCATACAGCTTCGCTGGCAGCTGTATATTCCATTATCCGATTCTCCAGAAATAACCTTGCGCATTCTATATCAGCCTCATCGGGATGCTTACGCGACTCCTCATGACGCCTGATCCCCTTTTCATCTAAAAAATGGGGGTGTTCCGGAGGCAGCTTCTTTCGATATTCCGTCCGCTGAATGTCAATTTTCCCCTGAGACAGAAATACTCCCATACAAATGTTGTTCTGTGAAATTGATTGAAAAATGGCTTTTTTCACCTTATTACCATACTCACTGCTGGGATAACCCCCCATGGTTCCCACAGCAATAATCTTTTTATTTTTACAGTGTTCTAAAAACATCTGGCTGTTATAATCCAAATTACCGCGCCGACACCAGAAAAACAAAACAACCAGTTTTCCAATCCCATCAGAAGAGGTAAGAAACTCATTGTCATGCACTGAAAATGAACCAGTTTTTCTGCTCAATTTCTCCAATACGCCCTTTGCAAGCTTCTCCGTATTTCCAGTCAGCGATGATAAATAGACGTATATGTTGTCGTTCATCTTATTCACCTGTTATTTTTATACTTTTTTTACTTTACCATATATTTAAAAATGGTATGTTGCACACGCAACATACCAAAGATAAAATGGTTAAAATAATTATAATCTTAATTTCTAAATTTGTAAATGCCCCTGTCTCTAAGGCTCTATAACTTGCTAATACTTTTTAATCTGATTTAATGCATGGTTTAAATCTTCCATTTTAAAATCAGGGTTCCGGTCTTTATCACGGCCAAGAATACTAAGTAGAGAGAGTCCTAAGGGAATTCCTTCATCCTTTTCTACTGTTTCCGCAGTTGCAGGGGCAAATTTGTAAAATACCTTCATTGCCTCCTGATTTTGCGTGATATCATAAGCACTGTCCTTTAATGAAAAATAGCCTTCTCTTATCAGATCATCTTCTTTCAGGAACCAGTTCCTTACAGCTTTCCCTTCACCGGAATCTGGTAATTGATAGGAAGTCTCTTTTTCAGCCACTTTTTCAAAAACCACCTGATCTTCTGCACAAGCTGCATCTGTTACCACGCTCCGCACCACAAAAGAGTTGTTTCCCTGCTGCAGCCCGATCTCCTTAAAAATAACCGTACCATTTCCATTGTTATATGCAGAACAGATAAATTCATTTCCCTGATTCCCAAACAATGCAACTTCTTCCTGGTTTGTATATACTTTTATATCAATACGGTCCTCTGCTCTTTTAACAAAGCGTTTGGAGCAAATATGGATAAACGGTTCTTCTGACCACATTGCTTTATAATAATAGAAAGCATCTTTTCTTATCTTACGATCATATGTTACAAGACCTTTCTGATTAATATACTTCTTACCCCCCTCATTTCTCCTGAAGCTGGAGAAATCAAACATATTCCAAACAAAGCTGCCCCACAGATAATCCTTGCTGTCAAAAATCTGATATACGGTTTCACTGTATAACGCCTGATATTCTTCCGAGTAATCTCTTACTTTTGGCTGTTCGGAGTGAAGGGCTGTGTTTGTATCTACGCCATACTCGCTGACACCAATGGGCATCTCTGGACAGGCAGCATGAAACTGATCCAGAAAACCATCATAATCATTCATCTCACCATAATACCAGCCAAAATAAATGTTATAACCAATCATATCCGTGATCTTGTTTAACTCACTTTCAAATTTTACCGTATAAAGGTTTGCACCCGTTACAAGCCGGGTATCATCAAGTTCACGGGCATATGAATATAATTCACGGCACATTTCATGCATGTAAGGCGCATCTTTAAACATGGCTATTTCATTTTGGATTCCCCAGAAGCAGATGGAGGGGTGGTGAATGTTTTGTAAAATTAATTCTGTCAGCTGGTATTTTGCATTTTCAAACAGTTCTTTGTCTTCCGTCATCTTAAGCATGGGAATCTCTGCCCAGACTATATAACCTTCCTGATCGCAGCGGTCGTAATGATACTGGGGATGCTGATAATGAGAAAGACGAATGGCGTTTGCTCCAATTTCCTTAATTAATTGAAAACTAATATCCTGCTGCTCTTTGGTCACCGCCGAAAAACTTTCTGCAAAATCCTGATGCATGGATACACCACGGATTTTTTCTTTCCGGCCGTTTAAATAAAAGCCAGTCTGGGCATTCATTTTAATGCTGCGAAAACCAATAGACTCACAGACCTCATCTACAACATTCCCATTCACACATAAGGCTGCGCGCAGCAGATACAGTCTGCCCTCTCCCTTTCCATTCCATAAATATGGATGTGGGATCTGAAATCTCACTGTTTCATTTGCCGGTCCTGATGCCTGGGCTGCCACAGTTCCGTCCTCTTCCAGAACATCGTAGCGGATTATTGCTCCTTCCGGTGCAATTGCGTGAGAATCGATTTCCAGCAATCCATTCCCGCCTTCCAGACTGGTACTTGCAATAATTCCATTGGTACCATAATACAGGTAGTCGAAATGCTCTTTTTCTGTTATTAGTAAATTTACATTGCGATAAAGGCCCCCGAAAATAGTGAAGTCACCGAAAATAGGTGATATTGTCTGGTTTTGTGCATTGCTTACATATACTTCCAGACACAGTTCCTTTTCCGCCAATACAGAATCAGGCAGTTCAACGCGAAAGCAGGAATATGCTCCCCGGTGTTCCCCGATCAGTATTTCATTAACAAATACCTTGCAATGCTGATCTGCACCTTCAAATTCCAGAAATACCTTCTGCCATTCTTTTGATACCGTAAGCAGCTTCCGGTAAACAGCCAGTCCCTGATACTGATCTTCATCTGTATACCATGTGTGAGGGAGTGTAACCTTTAAAGAACCCTTCCCGCTTAATGTCTCCGGTGTATTTGGATTTGAAATATCACCATCGGGTAATTTTAAAAATTCCCACCCCTCATTCAATGATAATTTATTCATTTGATTCCCTCATTTTATAAATAATTCCTTCAATACTTTTCATCTTTTCTGGTGTTAAATCATAAAACTTCATGGCCACAATATTAAATACCGCTCCGATTAATTCCAGACCGTAGTAGAATACAACCGCTACTATCAGCAAAGAGCTGCTGTAAGGTGTTTCAAGATCAGGAAATTTATCTGCAAAGCCAATGGCTGCAAAACCAAATCCTACTAAAAGCGGACCAAAGGAAGAAATCATCTTATCCATGAAGCTGAATAACGTTCCTACCATGCCAGGAATATACTTCCCGCTTCTGCTTGCCTCATAATCGGTAACATCTGCAATCATAGGAGGAATAATGGAACTGGTGATCATCTGGAATCCTCCGCCTAATACAGAAACTAAAAACAGCATAATTGTAAAAAAGGAAAATCCGGCAAAAGCCTGACCATAGCCATTGGTATAACCTGGAAGGTTTAATGTTTTAGGATCACAGAGCAGCCATAAACCGATTGCCAGAACATCCATAATTACAACACCCCAGCTTCCAAGCTGCATGGCTTTTTTCAAACCAAGTTTTCTGCCTATGGTACCAATTCCAAGAGTCATCATTACCAGTCCGATCACTGTGGTGTACATGGTCCAGCCACCGGATAGCTTATAATTTCCTGCTGCAATTCCGTATAGAACCAGTACGATAGCACTTGTCTTACAGGTATTGGCAAGCATATCGGTAGCTCTTGTTATAATCATCATCTGAAGTGGGCGGTTCTTGATCAGTACCTGTATATAATCTGACATTTTTACCTGAGGTGCTTTTTTTGTGCTTGTGTCACTGAACATACGAATGTCCTTTGGTGCGATTGAAATATAAGCAATCACAATACCTAATGTCGCAAGAAGTGCAACAATCAGCCAGTACTCATGGAATAATTCCGCACTTTTAAGAGATCCATATTTTACGGCCAGTGATGCGACAACCATTGTCATTACGGCACGCATAACACGTACAATTACAGTTCCCACAATGCTGAGTATGGGTCTTTGGGATGGGTCATTTGTCAGACACACATTTCCAACATGATTGCTGATATTTAAAAATGTATAGCCAATATAATACAAAAGAGTAAATACAACAAAAAATACGGTTCTGATGCCAGTTTCCGGTAAACGGTCCGTCACATTAAACATCAGGAAACTGTTGACAAACAACATCGTTCCACCGATTACAAGACATAATCTGGTTTTGCCAAACCGTCCGCCAAACTTATCAATCAAAAAGCCTACGATAGGATCTGTAACGCCATCCCACAATCTCATAATTGTTGAAAAACTGGATGCCAATACAACTGCCATTCCTACATATCCATTTAAATAATATGACATAATCATGGTAATGCCCATATAAAGGTTAACGGCCATATTGGCCCCGCTGAATCCGAAAATCCGCCAGACGGGAACGTAATGTATTCCATCCTCCTTCATATATTTTCGGATCTTTTCATTTGAGTTGCTATCCATAATGTCCTCCCTGTTTAATTAAAAACTTGATTCACTTCGCGTATTTAAGATAGCATATATATTATTTTTGTGATAGAATAATATCACTCATAATAGAATTTTATCACAATGTCGTTTAGAAAGGCAATCCTATGAAGAATCATACTTACGAAAAATTTAAAGTTGCCTCCTCACTGATTCAGGATTTTTATCATTTACAGATTAATATACTTGAGCAGGAAGACCAGATAGAGGAATTCATTGATAAAAACCGCCTCCATAGTGTGCAGTCTTTTTTTACCAGTGAGATACTAAAGCTTTATACAAAACAATTTTCTCCAGACAGCATCTATTATCTGACCGATGCATTTATGGTGCATCTGGTTGTTTTTTTTATTGAAGAAGATCCTATTGTTTTAGGTCCTTTCTGTACCCTGCTTATGACGGCAAAAGATGCCCGTACCATCTTTGAGCAATACAAAATAACAAACTTAAGTCAGACAGACTTTTTTTCTTATCTCAGCTCCCTTCCGGCCATAAAAGAATCGGAACTATTCCGCATGATTTCTTCCATGATTCATACGGTCTGCCCACAGGGACCGGAAAAACAGATCAAGAACGTGAACTTCTTTCATCTTCCGGAATCAATACCAGAGGAATATGGAACCAGGGAACATTACACAGTATTACTGGAAAAACGATACACTTACGAACAGCATTTTATTCAGGCGATTGAAAACGGGAACTCCAGATCAGCTATCTTTAATCTTCACAATATGCAGATGGATGTGGCCTATTTAAAACGCATCGGTACTACGTTGGAAAATGAACGGATTGGAGCAGCTATTACAAGAACCACCGTAAGGCTTGCAGCATTGCGCGCCGGTCTTCCGGCAATTGTGGTCGACAGACTTTCATCCCAGAACACAGCAATCACCCATAGTGCAAAAAATGTGGAAGAAATTCTGACTGCAAAAGAAAAGATGATCCGTGAATTCTGTAATGCCATCCACCATCACAAAGATCAGAAATATAGTTTTCTGGTACAAAGTGCACTATACTTTTTTGACCATCAATACTACAAAGAGATCAAACTGAAAGAACTTGCTGATGAGCTGAACGTGTCTCTCAATCATCTGATTTGCGAATTTCGGAAAGAAACCGGATTTACTCCAAATTCATATCTGCAAAAAAACAGAATGAAGCAAGCCTCCATTCTGCTTTCCAGCACCGACATGACCATGCAGGAAATCAGCAGTTCCGTGGGCATATCCGATGCTAATTATTTTATTAAGGTATTTAAAAAATATTATGGGGAAACTCCCACAAGCTATAGAAAAAAATACAGAACTTAGTTTCTTATACTACAGTCTGGTATCCCATCTGTCACAGAATACTTTGTCATTTGCAGTACCAGAGAATTTACTGTTTCCGCATATTTTATCAATTGCAGCTCTGATATTCTCCTGATTGCTGCCATAGGCATTGACAAAGGTATGAAGCTGCGGAACATCGATTAAGTGATTGGTATAATTGAGACTGATTCCAACAGTCGGCACCTCCATATTATACCAGGGGAGCTCACAGCTGTGATTGCAGCTCCAGCGGATGCGGACATTATTCTCCTGTGCATATCCTTTCACGTTTATTACAAGAAATACAATATCATGGTTGTCAATAAATGACTGGCGTGATTCGTGTCCCAGCATCTTCACGAAGTTCATGGGAGAAACTCCGTTTTCGACTTCCAGATCATGGTAGTTGGGACATACGTCAACATCAAAACCTGCTCTCTCTAATTCTTTGATTACGGTTTCTTTCACAGGATCACCTTTGTATGCCTTGCTGGTGGGGGTACTCTGGACATAAACCAGATACGCTCTTTTTTTCAAATGCACATCCACAGGTATGAGCTGCTTTGTGTCTTTCACCAGGGTAATACATTCATCCGCTGCCTGTTTTGTAAAGGCATGGTGTTCCTCACACCCAATCCATTTATCTTTTAATTCCGGACCCGGTATTCTTATTGATTCATTATAAAGGTGTAACTTTGCCTTTAACCCAAGGATTCGGGTAACTGCATCAGTAAGCCGATCCTCAGTTACTATCCCGTTTTTAACTCCTTCCCGAAGATATTCCATATCTTCTTCCACATCATTGGCAAATAAAAACATGTCACAGCCGGCTGCAATGGCTTTGGGAATCGCATCACATCTCTTTACCATGGCAGTCATTCCCACCATATGAGATGCATCCGTCGTAATTACACCGTTGAACTTCATCTCATTGCGAAGCAGATCTGTAATTAATTCAGGGGCAAGTGTTGCCGGCATTATTTCTTCATCTTTTATTCCAGGACGTAACTTTCTGCTCATTTCTGGTAATGCAATATGTCCCGCCATAATTGACTCCAGGCCTTCATCAATCATGGTCTGATATACGTTTCGAAAACTTTCGTTCCATTCTTCCACGCTTAAGGAATTTACACCAAGTGCCAGATGCTGATCCAGTTCTTCCACGCCATCTCCCGGGAAATGTTTGCAGCAACAGGCCATATTGGGATTGGCCTCTTTAATTCCCTTTATGTATGCTCTTGCATTGTCGATGACGACCTGAACATTATCACCATAGCTTCTGGTGTTCACAATGGTATTTCGCCAGTTCATGTAAATATCTGTAATCGGATTAAACATCCAGTTACAGCCCACTGCAGTCGCTTCCCGGCCCGCCGTCAATCCTGTATGATACGCATGATCGGTGCCGCTTCCTGCTCCGCACTGCGCTGCTGTGGCAACAAATGTACCTTCTGGTATACAGCCATTTCCGCCTTCATCGCAATTTGCTGCAATCAGCAAGGGGATCCTGCTGTGCTTCTGATACAGGGTATTCTGCAGATATACGGTTTCCTTATCCCCTCCCTGCCAGCGCAGGCCTCCCTGATGAGACTGACTCAGGGTCTTTTTTATTTGTTCTTCATTTACTCCGGGCGTTGCCTTCAGCAGTATGAACAATTGTCCGATTTTCTCATCCAATGTCATTTCGCTATAAGTCTGTTCCACCCATGAGATCTGTTCCTCATTTAAGCAGAATGGTTTTTCCTTCAAATTTACCATTATATTATCCTCTTTCTTTTTGTACAAAGTTATCATAGAATTTCTTTTTGTAATAAATAGAATCATCTCTAAAATCCTGTTGAAGAAATTTACCAAATGCATGTTCTATAAACTCGTTCCATGATTTTGCTTCCTGTTTCACGAGAATAGGATAAAAAAGAACGTGATTCTCACTTGCAGCTTTTTCATCTCCCGGGGCATCCCCGATCATGATTACATGGTTCGTATCATAGCCCTTTTCTAATAACTCATGGATGCAATGGGATTTGCTTCCAATATTTTGTGATAACAGCAAATCAATATGTTGAAGCAGTCCATTATGAAGCCATTCTTCTCGAACGGCTTCATAATTTGCGGAGGATACGATTGCAATATCAGCATATTGATGTACCTGCTCCAATACATCCTTTACATTTGCAAAAGGCATCTTTTCCTGGGGTAATAATTCTTTGATTCTCTGATTTAATCTTTCTGACCAATCCAATGCTTTTTCCAGGCATACGGTTCTGTTCTTTGAAATTTGTTTCATTAAAGATTCATTTGATAATTCCTTTGTCTCTTTCACCCAATCGAGGAAATGATCCAATGCTTCTATCACAATATACGTTTCATTGATTTCTTTTAACGCCATTGCAAGTCCTTTAAATCGGTTTATCCCTCTTAATTCAGAATACAGGTTTATCTCATACCATCGATTAAGAATTTCCTCTTCCCATTGCTGTAAATTCCACACTTCAATCAGACAGGGACCAAAACACTTTTTGTGTTTGATGTCCATGGTATCCATCGCACATCCGTCCGAATCCACACAGACCAGAAATTGTTTCTTTTTCTGATAATTTTCAATATCTTGCATTATATCATTAACTCCTTACTATTTTGTTCATTCCGATCTCTGTATCTGAAAATACCATAATATCATCCTGGGAATTACTTGTTGCTCTCCATTCTGGAAGTGATTCGCCATTGGGATTTCCACGTTTTGCAAAGTTGCTGAAATACTCCATCATAACATCTGATAACTGATAATCCTTCTCTTCCCATGGCCTCCAGCAATTTTCCAACGCACCAATGGTGTACCAAAGTTCACTGGAATGCCAGGAACCTTTCTCATCACCAGGAAGGTTTCTGGAAAAATAGAAACAATACGAAGGAATCAGCCCCTGTTCAGACTGCAGGATTGTCCAGTCTTTTGCCATTCTGTGCATTTCCTCTGGCAGCAAATCATCCTTTGTACTTCCCATCATATATGGAATTTTTGCCTGCATCCCCTTTGTAATCATTTCATCTGTATGAAAGGGCACAATCCCCCTATCAATAACCGGCATGCAGTTTTGTATCCCATTGGGATATTTCTGCATTACTGCAAACATGGAATCCAGTAAGTCTTTGGCATCGCATTCAATCCATTCTGTTAAAGACGTTCCAACTTGAGACAGAACCTCGTTCCAGAACGGATACGTTTTCTCCGCATAAGTGGCATTTGCAAATGTTTCACTGACACCGCCTCCACTTGTCATAATTGCCTTTGATATATATTCTTTCGCCAGTGGCGTCATACACAACTGCTGCAGACTCATGGCACCTGCGGATTGCCCCATCACTGTGATGTTAGATGGATCACCGCCAAACCGTTCTATGTTATGATAGATCCATTTTAAAGCGGTAAGCTGATCATAAAGACCGTAATTACCAGTATGTCCATCTCTTTTTTCTAA
Source organism: Lacrimispora struthionigena (assembly GCF_048627165.1). Classification (NCBI taxonomy): domain Bacteria; kingdom Bacillati; phylum Bacillota; class Clostridia; order Lachnospirales; family Lachnospiraceae; genus Lacrimispora; species Lacrimispora struthionigena. The sequence goes on along the minus strand of NZ_JBMBWP010000001.1, from coordinate 934,419 downwards.
TTCCGGCAGGGAGCAGAAGCCAAATGGGCCTAACCGATAATTGCAGGTTACGAAAATAACCCCTTTTTGTGCATAACCAGAACCATCAAACGGTTTCTCATTTCCACAGCCGCCCTGAAACATTCCTCCATGTACGTAAAAGATCACAGGTGCTTCTTTGCAGCATTCCGGTTTCCATATGTTTAGGTAAAAACAGTCCTCACTATAAGTATATACGTCATCTTTCCGAAACTCTTTATAATAAAATGATTCTTCCTGTTCTTTATAAAATGTTCTTCTCTGAATGCCTGCGTCTTTAAACCTGGTTGCATCAAAGACGCCATCCCATCTGGTTACTTCTACGGGATACTCCCACCTTCCAGCAGTTGCATACCGTATACCACTAAATTTGTGAACGCCGGTTTCAGAATCAATCCCTTTTAATTTGCCACAGGCAGTATCAATTGTTATTTCTTTCATTTCTCTCCATCGCCTTCCGATTTACTTCGTCTCTGTGCCAGTTCCGCATAGATCATCTCAGTTTTTGCTTTTGATAAATTAAAGATTAAGCCCATACCAATGATTTCTACAAGTCCCGCAACTGCAGGCATGATTGTTACCATACCTCTTATTCCAGCTCCAACGCCAGCCTGCTGGGTTGCAACACCGGAAACATATCCAATTGCAGCTAAAAAGTAGGTGGAACCACTGTGGGTAATTGATGTTCCGATCTTTTTACTGAACGTATAGATGGAATATAACGTTCCGTCTGCTCTTTTATTTGTTTTGTATTCCTGATAATCAATGCAGTCTGTAATAAACGCCCAGATTAACATCATGAAACCTGTCTGACCTATATTTGCCAATGTGCTTAATACCAGGTATACATAGACGTTGGAAATCGGGAAAAGAAACAGGCAGGAAGAAAATACAATATTATACAATGCACTGGCAATAATTACTTTTCTCTTTCCAAATTTATGGGCAAGTTTTGGGATTAATGGGAATACAAAAAACAAAATTGGAATACTTAACGGAGAAGTCAATGCCATCATTCTGGGAGCGTGATAATATTCTCTATATAAAAAGCTGGATAACGATCCCATGGAAGCTGAAGCGATACAATTTCCGAAAGATGCGACCATTACTCCGATTAATGGTCTGTTTTTGATTGCTTCTTTTAAAACATCAAAGAATTTATAATTATTAGCTATCTGTTTCTTGTTATCAGCCTCAGAATATCTCTCTGTGGTAAATGTTAATAATACGAAATAAAATACAATGCTAAGTACACAGGCAACAATTGCAAGAATGAAAAACGCTTGTGGATTTACTGTCTGATCCTTATTCCAGACAAACATTGGGACTAATGGCAGGAATAATACTCCGACTAATGTTCCGCCAAGGCTTCTTGCCCTTGATAATTTCGTTCTTTCCACCGGATCTCTTGTTATTACAGAAGCCATCGCACCATAAGGCATAGAAGTACCGGTGTAACTCATTCCGTAAATCAGGTAGCCCAATGCAATCCAGATATGCTTCATTGTCATTGACCAGCTGGAAACATCAGCAAAACACATAAGCACTGATATTGCTAACGGGATCATGGCGATTTTAATATAAGGTTTAAATTTATCTCCTGATTTACCAATTCTTATTCTGTCAGGCAACGAACCGATTAATGGATCATTTATCGCGTCCCAGATTTTTGCAAAAAGAAACAATCCGGCCATCCATTTAGCACTAATGCCCAGTACATAGGTACTGAATGTCAGTATGTACAGATCAATGTATAAATTGATCATACTCCCGGCCAAGTCTCCAAAGACGTAACCTAATTGATCTTTAAACCCAAATTTCTTTATTATTTTCTCCATTGTAGTGCCCTCCACTTATGATTATGCATTACGATTGTTCTATCAAATAGTAACAATTTATCAGAAGGGATAACAGAACTATTTTTACTAAAAATAGCATTATTTTTTGTTTTGTATTGATTGATCATGGATTTTATGCTATTTTGAATGAATCAATGCGTTCAGGAGGTGGACCTTATCTATGTACGATCACTACTTTGACTTAGCAAAAAACATATTTGACAGTCAGAACATACAAACGATTCTACTGACTTCCCCATTTGATAATATCAACAAGATCGATTATTCCTTACGCTCCAATTTATATCCGCAGCAACATCCTTATGAAGATATCAAGGACTGGCTGATACAGAAATGTTTATTTCCAAATATCTATATCATGGAAAGCTCGTACCATATCTGTAATGTATATTTGAAGCTTCCTGTTGCAGACCATACCGATTCTTATTTATCAATAGGTCCTTTTTTGTTTAACCGGCCAACTGACCCGGAAATTCGGCAAATAGCAGGAATCTATCCATCTCCACACATGGAACAGGAATTAATATTCTTTTACAACAATCTTCCTTTATCGATCTCCCGCGAACGATTCCAGGCTTTTATTACTGCGCTTTTTTCACCTGTTCTTGGACCTGAAATGCGTATCATCTATCAGAGTGATCCCCATATTTTAGATACTCTGATTCCGACCAATGATTTTGAACATTCTTTTTCTGAAGGGGATCTGTCACTGAATCTGGTGGAACAACGATATCAGATTGAACAGCAAATGATCGCTGCTGTTAAACAGCAGAATTTTAAAGAAGCAATCCGTCTGCATAAGAAAATGCTCCAGTTTAATTACGGACAGAGAACTTCAAACCAGCTGCGTAATTCCAAAAATTTTATGATTGTATTTAATACGTTATTAAGAACTGCGGCCAGGGAATGTGAAGTTCACCCTTTTTACATTGATAAAATATCCCGGCAGTTTGCAATAGAAATTGAACAATCTACCAATGACCTGCAATTAACAAGGCTTACAACTGACATGATACGCAAATACTGTCTATTGATCCACAATCACTCTGTCAAAAAATACTCTGACAACATTCAGGACTGCGTTACCTATATCGATCTTCATTATAACGAACCTCTTACCCTGAAGAGGATAGCTGAATATCAAAACCTCAACAGCAGTTATCTTTCAACTCTGTTCAAAAAAGAACTGGGTAAGACAGTAACGGAATATATCACGCAGACACGCGTCAAGCAGTCTTTATTGTTGCTGAATTCCACCAAACAATCCATACGGGATGTTGCCAATCAATGCGGGTTTGATGATATCAATTATTTTTCCAGGATATTTAAAAAATATCAGGGGATGTCGCCTAGTTCCTATCGGAAGATGATTCAGGACATGTAAATTTATTTTTTAAATCATAAAATAGCAGGCAGATTTTTATCTGCCTGCTATTAAAATAATGTTGGCTATCAACTGACTTCCATTATGAACTCTTACATGGCAACGGTTTCTTCGGACATTTTGGCTTATCCGCTCCCGCCTTTATAATTGCATTCTCCTCGCAGGCATCTATGCAGTTACCGCACCCGGAGCATTCGTTCTGGTCGATGACGTGAATGAATTTCTTTTTCCCAAGTATTGCATCATCTTCACAAACATCAAGACATTCCGTGCAGCCTGTACAAAGATCCGGAAGAATGTGAAACGTTAAAAACTTCTGGCACACTCCCGCTTTACAGCTTTTTTTGGTGATATGCTCCTCTATTTCACTTTTAAAGCAATTAAGAGCGCTCTCCACCGTATTGGCAATGGAAAAACCAGCTTCGCACAGAGATTGCCGCTTCATTTCATGGCACAATTCTAACATTAAATCCAAATCGGATAGTTTCCCTTTTTTTAAAGTCATATCCGTTAAAAGCATACGGATCTGAAAAACACCTTCATGGCCAAATACACATCTCCCACAAGCTTCTTTGCCGTATCTGTCTGCGGTTTTAAGAAGATAGTCCAACATGCAATCGGACTCATTTAAGATTTCAATATAATCCGTGGTCAGTTCAACTGGCTGATCCATCATAGTCTCGTTGATGAAAACGCCCATTGGATGACCGAAGTACATTGCCTTAAATATTCCCTGCACACCAACGGCAGCCAGTATGTCTGCTGGTGTTATCTTCCTGTCCAGATCAAGAATCCCCTTTTTCTCAACCTTACCTGCGACATACACGTTCTTCTTTCCGGCATTTATCAATTCTTCCACCGTCACTACCCTGCATTCGCCAGAATGAAACTCTTCATTGGAGCATAATGGAATGGGCTTTTCTCCCTCAGTTACCTTTTTCAGAGCAGATGCATTCCCATAAGTAAAACCGGATTTGTGACGGGTCTCGATGATTGTCAGACCCTCTGGTTTCTCCCAAAGCCAGCCGCCTTCCGGCACTATCAGGTAACGAATACCGGCAGGCTCTTTCAACAGCGCTTCCATGACCTTTTCCGTGTTATCTTTTAATAGTATAGGGGAAACGGGTGCCTCGTGATAAAGTGGCATTGCATTGCAAATAATCATATCCATTATCCTTATTCCTCCTAGTATTCGTTCCAAAGCCTGGGATTGGTTACATTCAACCTCAGATCACATTGCAGACAGCGCCCGGCCTCACACGTTGCTTCCTCACAGGTAAATGTCTGTTCCACTGCAGCAAAGCTTTTTTTCCGTTCCTGGGGGTCCATAAGAGCCGGTGACAGCCGCTCTAAATTTCCAAAGTCTTCCGTCCTTCCAAGGAACGGATCTGCCGTTTCCTTTTCCAGCAGTTCTTCAGAAATATCTCCGTCTCCACCAAGGTAACGGTCCATCTCTATGGCAGACCGTCTCCCAGCAGCAATTGCCTCTATGACTGATTTTGTTCCGGTTACCACATCACCAGCCCCATAAACCCCTGGCATGCTGGTTGAAAAAGAGCTGTTTACCTTTACATAAGAACCGGGATTTAGTTCGATTCCCAACTCCTCCGTCCCAGCCGGTGCCTGTCCCACAGCAAAAATCACACGATTCACCGGTATGTTCTCCTGGGATCCCTCTACAAGCTCTATGACCGCTTTCCGGTTTTCATCAAAATAAAACTTCTCCACTTTTTGAAGCTCAACGCCTTCCACCTTTGTGTTTCCTGTAATACGGAGAAACGAATGGCTGGAATGAAGAATAATTCCCTCATCTCTTCCTTCCCGTATTTCTTCTGCTGAAGCGGTCATCTGATCACCGCTTTCCAGGCAGGCAATGTGGACTTCTTCTGCCCCCAGACGAAGGGCTGTTCTGGCGCAGTCATAAGCTACATTTCCTCCGCCAAGCACCATCACTTTTTTACCTGGATCATCGATCTTGTTCCTACGTGCATCTTTTAGGAAATCCGTATTCAGCATGACTCCGGAAAGCATATTTCCTTCCAAAGGCAAACGGATGCCCTTATGGGTGCCGGTGGCAATTAAAACCGTATCATATCCCTGTTTTAAAAGGACTTCCGGCGCGTCAGCCGTAGTATTTACCTTCAGCTGAACTCCTACTTCCAAAATATCGCTGATCTCCCGGTCCAGCACCTCATCTGGCAACCGGTAGGAAGGGATTCCATAACGGCACTGTCCGCCCGCTTTTTCATTAGACTCAAAGACAGTTACTTCATGCCCTTTCTTTGCCAGATAATAAGCTGCTGTCAGCCCGGCCGGACCGCCTCCGATCACAGCCACCTTTTTTCCTGTGGGAGCGGCAGTTTTTCTGTTTTTCTTCCATTCATCGGAATGAGCGGCAGCGGCAGCTCTTTTTAATTTGCAGACAGACAACGGCTCTCCGAGCTGATTGCGCTTACAGGCTGTTTCACAAATGTGATTGCAGATACAGCCCAGTGTTTCCGGAAACGGCAGTTTTTCTCGAATGACAGCCGTTGCTTTTTCATATTCTCCCTCTTTTATGTACCTTAAGTACCTGGGGATATCTGTATGTGCAGGACATGCAGTCCTGCATGGAACCACACTTTCCCCGTAAGAGACGTCTTCCCTTATCTGTCCCAGGGCATCCATAATGGAGCCGGTAGGACAGACTTCAATGCAGGCTCCACAGAATTTACAACCTGCTTCTTTCAGGGAAATGTTTCCGTCGGTTCCAATGCGCACTCCATCTTCTGTTTTTTGAAAATCCAGTACCTTCACCCCGCGAAGGTCTCTGCAGGCGCGCACACATCGTCCGCAACGAACGCATCTGGTAAACAAATGCCGGATTAAGGGGTTGCTGTCATCGGTAGGGACTGTTCTTGCTTTCTTCTTCCACCGCTCGGGACCCACTCCAAGATACTGATACATGGATTGCAATTCACATTTTCCGTACTTGGGGCAGCCGGTGCAGTCCGCCGGATGTGTTGCAAGAATCAGCTCCATTGCCGTCTTTCTGGTACTTTCAGCTTTTGGGCCATGAACAGAAACCTTCATCCCGTCCTGCACCTTTATCATGCAGGACGGAACTGCCTGATCCATCCCCTCAATCTCTACCGAACACAGGCGGCATCCACCTATCGCCTCCAGATCTGGATGCCCGCAAAGATGTGGAATGTATATTCCCGCCCCCAAAGCAGCATTTAAAACGGACATTCCTTCTTTTGCCTCTATCTGCTTATTATCAATTGTTAGCCACATATTTCCTCCACTTAGCGGATCAGCCCCCGTATTCTAAGACCTTAATACTCAACCGCTTCTTCTGCTGCATTTTCTCCTGCTATTCTTCCACTGTTTAAGCAAAATCCCATTGAATTTCCGGAAAGGATAAACGGATAGCTGTCTCCAAAAATATTGCAGGCATCTGTCCCAACACAATACAATCCAGGAATTACCTTTGCTTCTTCATTTAATACCTGTGTCTTATGATTAATCTTCACTCCACCCAAAGTGCCGTAAGCCCCTACATTCTGACGGCAGCAATAAAACGGACCTTTCTCGATGGGCTGCATAAATGCCCGGTTTTTTTCAAAAATCTCATCAAATCCGGACTCACACATTTCATTGTACTCTTCCACCTGTTTTTTCAGCCCTTCCGGATCGATTCCGGCTTTTTCTGCCAATTCTTCTATGGTGTCTGCCTGACAGATTGGTTCATATCCATCGGCTAAATCCTTTTCCCACTGATCGTCGAAGTGGTCGAACAGATCGTGAGGATGCACATGAGAAATAATATCCGGACCTTTTTTCTTATATTTCTTTAATAACTTACTGTCAAAGATCGAATAGGCTACAAAGCCAGGCTGAGAGGAAATCGCGTTGCCGGTAAATGTAGTATTGGCAATCTGGTCTTCCGGCATAAAACGGTATCCATTCCGATTGACCCAGAGACATGGCTGGCGGAATGCTCCGTCTAGAATAAAATGATTCATGTTATCCGGAAGCTGGTACATCAGTTCCATGGTGCATGGAGTGCGACCGGCACCGGCTTCCCATGCCATTTTGATTCCTTCCCCTTTCATTCCAGGTATGGCAAAATTAAAGATTGTCTTACCAAATTCATATCCGGTCTGTTCTCTGATCATTTCCGGATTGTCTCCGAAACCTCCGGTTGCAAGAATCACTGCCTTGGCTCTTGCTTCTATTTCTTCACCATCCCTGTCTCTGGCAATAACTCCCACAGCACGTCCATCTTCCACAATAACTTTGGCAACAGGAGTTTCCATGTAAAATACCACTCCCAGCTCTTTTGCCCGTTCCGTCATCTTCTTTGTCATAGCCGTTGCACAGCGTGGCCCAGGAGCTCCGCCGCCTTCCGGTTTCACCACATGCCAGGTAAATTCTCCATCCGAATATGCCCTTGTGGCTTCCGGTGCATTAAACGCCCTCTGCACTCCTAAAAACTCTACTCCCATGTCCATTAGCCATTCAATGGTCTCTCCGGACTTATAATAGTAATCCCGGACCAGACGTGCATCCACCCGGTAATGGGTATAATACATGTGCTTGCGAAATGCTTCGCCAGGTGTGAGAGAAATCATCTGCTGTTTCTGTATGGGAGACCCCACCCCAAGGGGTCCCATTCCCATATTGGCAGCGCCGCCGGTTGTATTGGATTTTTCAAAAATGATTACCTCTGCCCCATTTTCTGCCGCAGCAATGCCCGCTGCCATTCCAGAAAGTCCTGCTGCCACCACAATAACATCTGTCTGTAACTGCTTCATCGAAATACCTCCATTTTTTAATTTTATATTGTTTTAAAATTCAGGTTTTTGTATTTTTCAAGTTTTTCGCCGGCAATTCTGCGTTTCTCCGGATCGGAGAAGAATCCTCCCTGTGTATGAATGATTTCTTCCAAGTGCTTGCCTCTTCCCGCCAGGGTGTTGCGGTCTCTTATCAGACCATTTTCCTGAATCACAAACTTCCACTTTCCCTCTTCTGTTTTTTCAAGGGTTCCGCCAGCACCGCATACCTGGCATTCAATTGGAAAATGAAGCCCATCCCACTGAACTTCTCCCAGAATCAACGCATTGGAATGGCAGTTTGGACACCAGCCCATATCTTCGTCTCCCAGCCATTTGCGCTCTTCCACAGGAGTATTGATTGCTGTCATGACATTCTTTCCCATTTGCCCCACTCGTTCAATCATATCGTCATGAAGGAGACATTGTGCAGGAGCCGGAACTCTTGTAGCAAGATACATATCCACAACCTTAAAGTCCGAAGTGAACATAGCTGCCTGCATGGATTCCAGAGCCATGGACTGCCAGGAACGGGTGGACCCACCTACTGCAATCAAAGCACTGACTCTGTCCTTATGTTCGATTGCCCCGATGGACTCCAGAAATGAGTTCTCATAGCTTAAACTTCTCTGGGCAAACTTTGCAAATACGGAACAGGCCTGCAGATCATATGTAGGTGCTGCAAAAATAACTCCGTCCGCTTCTAACAGCACTTCCATGATTTTCTTCTTATCATCCTTATTGTCCAATACGCAGCCGGTATTCTTTCCCTGTGACATGCCTATGGTACATGAGGTGCATCCGGTACAATCTATAATGTCATAATCTCTCAAATTGACCATTGTAACATCGGCTCCCTCTTCCTGACATGCAAGAAGTGCCTCCTTTAACAAAACATCACAGTTGCTGTTTTTACGACCTGTACTGACTCCTAAAATTTTTACTGACATGAATATTCTCCTTTTCTATTTATCTAAAATTTAGTACAATTATTGAAAGTTATCATAATAAAGTTCTGTTATGTAAATATCTATAAAAATACTGTCTACTGGTTCGTTAAAATAATAACATACTTTAGATAAAGAAGCTTCCATCATTTATCGAAAATTTTTCTCATATTACCGGGATGATTTCCTACATTTGTCTCAAAGAAAAGGAGTTTCAATGGCTTGTTTAAATAATATCATTCAAAAGATACAAGATACATTTCAGGTTCATGTTCACGGGCCCGTTTTTTCCAGCCGGCGGATTGAAAGCGTTTATTATCTGCTGCCTTCTCATGACGGTCAGCTGCAGCCTGATCCCGACACCCTGTACATAGGAACTTATCCGGATCATCAGCCTCTCATTCCAGACGGCTGTATTCTTTTGCTCAACTGTTGTTCCAATGAAGAAAACACAAACATACTTTCCATTAAAGAGAACCTGGACTCCTTTGCGGTCTTAAACTGCATACAGCAGGAATTATACGATTGCCGCAAGGCGGACTTAAAGAGAGATGAAGTATTACAGGTGTTGCAGGCAGGTTATGGTTACCAGAGCATGCTTGACACGGCAATGACATTTCTGAATAACCCCATAACATTATGTACCACAAGCTTCTCTGTGCTTGCCTCCAGCCCTAAGGATTATTTTGATGATAAATTTGATGTCTATGATGAAAAATTCTATTTAAAAAGTAATTTTATACAGAGCATGAAAGAAAAAAAGGTTTTGCAGCATTTGTTTACCTCTTCCTCACCGATCATTGTGGAACATGATGATTCACACGAAATCTCTTATCTGTTCTGCAGCATTCATATCAAACGTGCCGCAGTGGGCTACTTATGCATCAGTTCTCTTAACCGCCCTTTTCAATCTGCTGACAGTTCCTTTGCCATGAACCTGTCTAAGCTGATCTCCCTGGAAATGCAAAAGGATGAGTGTTACGCAGAAAAAACAGGGCTGAAATATGAGTGTTTCTTAACCGACCTGATTGAGCAGAATCTGGACAGCAAAAGCATTGCAGCCCGGCACCTGGCACAGCTGGGAAAGACCTTATACCAGTATTTCTGGGTACTGGGATTCACCTTTCATGGTTTTTCCAATACCCAGTTGAACCCTAATTACTATATTGACCAGCTATCAGGGATATTTAAGCACAGCATGGCCTTCTTTTATAAAGGGACATTAATACTTTTGCACACCAGTAACTGCAAAGATCTTTACCAGTCCATTGACAGACAGAAGCTGTCTCATTTTCTTCAGCTGAACCAGATCCATGCTGCGATTAGTTTTCGATTTGAACAACTACTGGATACCCCACGCTATTATAACCAGGTAATGTTTCTGCTGAGGAATCAAAACTGTATCAGAAAGGAGCACATTCTCACTTATGAAGACAATTATTTAAACCATCTTCTGTCATCCTCTCAAAATCAAATTAATACAGAGACCCTCATTCATCCGGATCTTTTATTTCTGCAAAACTATGACCAGGAAAATAACACAGAATACATAAAGACTCTAAAGGCATATTTTTTAAATAACCGCAATGCCTTAAATACTTCCAATTACCTGCACATTCATAAAAGCACCTTTTTTTACCGCATCGGTAAAATTGCAGACTTGATTAGTTTTGATCCGTCCAATGCAGAACTTCTATTTTCCTATGAATTTTCCTTTCGGATATTGGAATTTTAAAAACAATCTTTGTTCTGTGCGTACACTTCCGGCAAAATGGCTGCTAAGTTGGAAAACTCCTTGATGTTGTGAGCAAAGAGACTTTTGGCAGCGATTTCCGGAATTTTTAAGCCTTCAGGCAGGGCTTTTCGTATAATTCCATTCTCCAGCTTAAAGCCGATCCAGAAGCGGGAGCAGAACATAACCCCATCCTTATAAGGATACCATTTATGGGTCATGGCGCAGGCGCAGGAGCTCTCTCCAATGGCACAGACCATAGACTCACATGCTTCACTTCCCACGATGGATGGATCATAACCGAAATCAGCCGGACTTTTGAAACACAGCTTAAGGAATTCAAAGCCGGGGCCAATATCTTCCATTATATAGTGGTTCACTCCCCAGGTCTTCTCCCTTATTGGTACCTCAGGGTCACAGACGTAATCCGGCCGATCAGCCCTGGCAAAACAATGGTCCTCCGGGTCCCATATTTTGTAGCGGAGATCGGAACCTACACTATGCCAGGGGAACCACCAGTCCAGCATGTCCCCAGTGACGCCGGGCATGTAGGTGGTATTACATACGTAGCCAGTTCCATCCTCATGGATACCGTAACCGTTCTGACAGTATTCTTCATCATTTCCTGCAAGATAAAGGTTTCTTTTTTCAAATGGCACTCCCGCTTTTTTGTCCCCCTGACCATTTATTAAGATGGCTAGCTTTTCCTCCGGTATTTCTGCCATAGGGCGCTCAAAAAACTTATAATAGGATAAGTTCTTTTCTTCCTGGCTTACGCCGACTTTTTTCCCCATATTCCTATCTCCTGTCTTTTATTTTTTATTGCTTAAACTATATTTATAATTCATTTTCTTAAATACTTCAAGTACGGCAACTATTAAAAGCGCCCCATGCACTCCGCCATAATCAGAGGTGCTTCTGTCTTTGCTGCAACCTCTTCCGGTGTGGTGTCCACGGAAACTTCCTTAAGGACAAGACCGTCCTCTGTCACCTCGATAACAGCAAGTTCCGTCACGATTTTATGGACCTTACAGACTGCCGTTGGCGGTAATGTGATATTGTTTAATATCTTTGGAGAACCATCCTTTGCCGTATGGGTCATAGCAATGATCACCTTTTTGGAGCCTGTGACCAGATCCATGGCTCCACCCATGCCCGGAACCATCTTCCCCGGTATGATGTGGCTGGCAAGGCTTCCCCGCTGATCCACCTGCAAGGCTCCCAGAACGGTTACATTCACGTGCCCCCCGCGAATGATGGCAAAGGAAAATGCACTGTCAAAATAGCTGGCTCCATGTTCTACAGTCACAGGTTTCCCCCCTGCATTGACAATATTAGAATCGTATCCGTCGGCTCCAGGCACGGGTCCCATGCCCAGGATTCCATTTTCAGACTGGAGGTGAATGGTCATTCCATCTGGTATGTAATCGGCAACCATGGTAGGAAGTCCAATTCCCAGATTTACCACATCTCCGTCGTTTAATTCTTTTGCCACACGCCTGGCAATCGTTTCTTTAATCGACATAAGGTTCACCTCCTACAAGGAAGTCCACAAATATTCCTGGCGTAGCAACGCTTTCTGCCTGAATCTTTCCTACTTCCACAATCTCTTCAGCCGCTGCAATTACGGTTTCTGCCGCAGTCGCCATCATGGGATTGAAATTCCTGGTGGTTGCCCGGTAGAACAAATTGCCCTTTTCATCGGCAACGGAGGCGCGAATCAGAGCAAAATCGGCTTTTAGTGGCTTTTCAAGAACAAAATGTTTTCCATCCACTTCAATTACCTGTTTTCCCTCTTCAATCTCTGTGCCCAGTCCGGTGGGCGTCAGAACACCACCAAGGCCAGCTCCTCCCGCACGGATCTGCTCCGCAAGGGTTCCCTGAGGTACAAGCTGCACCTCCATCTTTCCCTCATTCATGAGCTGTCCTGTCAGTGGGTTTAAGCCAATGTGGGAAGCGATCAGTCGGCTGACCGCTCCTGTTTTAATGAGGCGGCCAATTCCTGTATCAAGAGTTCCTCCGTCATTTGCAATAATCGTTAAATTTTTAAGATCTTTTTCTATCAGCGCATCAATCAGGATTTCCGGGGTTCCGTTTGACATGAAACCTCCGATCATAATTACGGCTCCGTCATTGATGGAAGCAACCGCTTCCTGGGGCGAAACTTTTTTCATGCGCATTCCTCCTATCGTTCCACTACGATTGCTATTCCCATGCCGCCGCCAATGCATAAGGTGGCAAGACCTTTTTTCGCATCCCGCTTCTCCATCTCATAGAGGAGGGTTGTCAGGATTCTTGCGCCGGAAGCGCCAATGGGATGGCCTAAGGCAATCGCCCCGCCATTTACGTTGGTCTTTGCCGGGTCGAGGCCTAAGTCACGACACACGGCAATCGCCTGAGCCGCAAACGCTTCGTTGGCTTCTGCCAGATCCAGTTCTTCCGCTGTGATTTTGGCATGTTTCATGGCAAGTTTTGAAGCTGGGATCACGCCAAGACCCATGACCTCCGGTTCTACACCTGCAGAACCATAGCCTGTAATTCTTGCCATAATCGGAAGCCCTAATTCTTCCGCCTTTTCTTTGGAGCAGAGAATCACCATGGCAGCTCCATCATTTAATCCGGAAGCATTGCCTGCTGTGACGGTTCCGTCCTTGATAAAAGAGGGACGAAGCGTTCCAAGGGTCTCCTCTGCGGTTCCGAACCGAGGAAATTCGTCCGTATTAAAAACCTTGGGCTCGCCTTTTCTTACAGGGATTAAAACCGGTACGATTTCTTCTTTAAAACGGCCTGCTTCTATGGCCTTTTGTGCTCTTTGCTGGCTTTCTGCTGAAAACCTGTCCTGCTCCTGTCTGGTGATTTTGTACCGCTTCGCAATGTTTTCTGCAGTGACACCCATGTGATAATCGTTATATACATCCCACAGGCCATCCTGAATCATGGTATCTACCAGAGTTTCATTTCCCATTTTGTGTCCGAACCGATGATTGTTTAAGACATAGGGCGCACATGACATGCTCTCCGCTCCGCCAGCCAGGATCAAGTCGGCATCTCCCGCCTTAATAATCTGTGCAGCAAGAGTAACTGCTCTTAAGCCGGAACCGCAAACTTTGCTGATTCCCATAGCGGGTACCTCTACCGGCACCCCTGCTTTTAAAGATATCTGACGTGCCACGTTCTGTCCTGAGCCTGCGCTGAGTACATTTCCTACGATGACTTCATCAATTTGCTCCGGCTTGATTCCAGCCCGTTCGATTGCACCTTTTGCTGCCGTGGCCCCTAAATCCACCGCTGAAATGGCAGCAAGACTGCCGCCAAAGCTGCCGATGGCTGTCCGGGCAGCACTTACAATAACAACTTCTCTCATATTTCCTCTTTCCTGCCCACGCTCTCTGGGCATAAAGGTATACCCATAGGGTGTTCGCTCTTTCCTGCCCACGCTATACCCCAAGTATCTGTCTTGTTTCCTCCGGTGTGGCAACCTCTTTACCGAATTCATGGATGATGCGCTTTGCCCGTTCCACAAATTCCACATTGGACTTTGCCAGTTCACCTTTGCTGTACATAATGTTATCTTCCATTCCCACACGGATATTTCCCCCAAGTGCCAGTGCAGTGTATAGAATGGGAAGGTGACCTTTCCCAATCCCAAGAGCGCTCCAGGTAGAACCTTCCGGAACCAGATTTTTTAAATAGACCAGGTTTTCTACGGTTGCAGGCATTCCTCCTGCTGCACCTAATACAAACTGAAAATGGAGAGGGGCTTTTAAGACTCCTTTTTTTAAGTAATAAAGGGCATTGTAGATCATACCCACATCGAAAATTTCAATTTCAGGCTTTACACCTGCTTCCTGCATGGCGTTGCCAAGTTTCTCTAAAAAAGCAGGGCTGTTTTCAAACACACAGTTGTTCTGCCAGTTCATGGAACCGCAGTCATAAGAAGCCAGCTCCGGTTTTAATTCTTTTAAGGGTCTGATTCTTACTTCATCGTCCAATCCGATCCCTCCGGAGGTTGTTAAATTTAAGACAATATCACAATCTTCTTTGTCTCGGATGAGACGGACGGTCTCTTCGAATTTATTGTAATCCATGGAAGCTTTCGACTGGTCATCTCTTACGTGTATGTGTGCCATGGAAGCCCCGGCTTTATAACAGGCGTAAACCTCCTGCGCGATCTCTCGGGGCTGAATCGGCACATAGGGGGTAATTTCCTTTGTGGGCCAGGCGCCCGTAGTGGCTACGGTCAGAATTACCTTATTGCTCAAATCTCCCATATTAAAATCCTCCATACTGATAGGTTCTTTCCGGAACATCGTTTAAATCGTCCTCATCAATTTCTGCCACGCAACGCGCCATGGAACCGTCACCTAAGTGCCAGCGGAGAGGGAAACAGTAGAAACGGAACCGTTTTCCAGAAACTTTATCTAAGTTGCCGCCTAAGTTCTCTACGCCCACAATTCCGTGTCCCAGCATCTCTTTATGGCACGGCTCCCAGGTTCCCCAGCAGCCGATTGCTTCCAGTTCGCCGAATTTCTCGTTATAGGCTTCCTGACCGTGAAGTCTGATGTATAATTCTTTATCAAATTCCGCATATGCCTCTTCACCGAATTTCTCAATATATTCCTCGGTGATGGGTCTTCCGGAAGCACCTAATAAATTCATTCTTGTCATGCCGTTGTTGCCCATGGCTGTGTGAAGGGGATGGTCTAATGCCTGCATATCCATTGCCACACATTTTACCTTGTGCTCCACAAACCATTTTCCAGCTTCAATGCCTGTGCCGCAGGAATAGTGGTAATATTCCTTGGAATCGTCAAATTTGCGGTGCATTCCGGTGTTTAAGCAGACAATCATGCCCTCCAGTTCTTCCGGTTTGATGTTGGCTCTTTCACATGCATCTTCTAAATGCTTTCCTGTGATAAGCCCCCATGTCTCGATTTCAATTTCCAGACAGATGGCATCTCCGGTATAAGCATCTACTGGCATCTCATGGGTATAACGGGCACGTTTTCCGTCAAATTCCTTCTCCATGACATGTCTTGGTGCATCGCAGTGGGTTCCGGTATGCATGGTGCAGCCTATGTATTGGGTTAGAACACCGCCCTTTGCAAGGGAGTGCTTATTGTCAATGACCGGCTTGTCAAAATATGGCCAGCGGGGAATATCGGCACTGAATGGATGGGTTAAGTCTACGAATACTTTCTTGCTCATGGGTATTTACCTCCGTTATCTAACTTTATATTTTTAATGGTCTGGCTCCAATTAGTTGGCCCAATATCCGCCGTCTGTGGCCACATTGGCCCCAGTCATGAAATCGCTGGCCTTTGATGCCAGAAAAATGCACGGCCCTACGAAATCTTCCGGCTCACCCAGACGTCCGATGGGAAGACGCTTCAAGAAATTCTGGTAAACAGCGCTTTCAGGGTCAAACATCCATTCGGTTAAATCGGAACGGAACACGGTGGGATTGATTGTGTTTACATTGATGTGGTATTTTGCGGTCCACTCACAGGCCAGAGACTGGGCCATTAAGTCAATTCCACCCTTTGCGGTACAATAGCCTGTGTAATTTGCCATGCCCATCTTGGAGCGGGCAGAGGAAACCATAATAACCTTTCCACCTTTGCCCTGCTTTATCATCTGCTCACCTACGTATTTGCAAAAGAGCCAGGTTCCTTGAACGTCAGAATCCATAATCTGCTTCCATGTGGATAAATCCTGTTCGACTATGGGCTGCGGCTTGTTGTATCCTGCCGCTGTCACCAGCACATTGATTTCCCCAAATGTCCTGATGGTATCATTGATCACCTTAATCACATCTTCTTCCACAGCCGGGTCCCCTGTGGAATATCCGCACTGAATGCCCTGTGCTTCTAACTCCTCACAAAGCGCCCTGCAGGTTTCTTCCTTGCGGCCTGTGACCATGACTTTCATTCCCGCCAGACCGTAACCGATGGAAACTGCCTTTCCAAGAGCTCCTGTGGCTCCCGTCACAAGGGCAACCTTGCCGGATACGTCAAATAAATTCCCCATAAATTCCTTGCTTACCATATGGATTTCTTCCTCCTACTCCGGATAATTGATGATGACCAGCATACTTGCCGGACGGTTGGATTCATTAACTAAATAGCGTCCTTCATTGGGCTGAAACGAAATGCTTTCGTTCTGATGGATGACATACTTGGTTCCGGCTTTGTCCGTCACCGTCATCTCCCCTTCCAGAACGTAATATACCTTCTCTAAGGGATTGTCTTCATAGGCATATTCCGCCCCGCCTCCCGGCAAAAAGGTGGACAGTCCCATCCAGAATTTCCTGGCTCCCGTCTCTTCTTTTCCATGAATCCTCATAGCCGTCATACCGAAATGGCCTGGGGCATTGTAGCTTTTTAATTCTTCCAGTGTTCTCTTTATCATTATTTCCCCTCCGTTTTATATGCGTTTGCTGCTTTTAATCGTAATTCTTACTGGCCTTAAGCTGCCGGATTAACCGCTTATGGAACTGGTTCTGAATCTCCTGCTTTTCCTGCTCCGGATAAGCAAAGAACCCTTCTCCGGTCTTAAATCCCAGCTTGCCTTCCATAACCTTTTCCCGCAGAAGCGGGCTCGCCTGGGCTGACCGGTCCATAACAGCCAACAGGTTATCTCCCACGGTGCACCAGATGTCCAGCCCGCCGAAGTCGGTTACCTCAAGCTGACCGGTGGTGGCATACCGGAATGCAGGGCCGTATTTTAAAGCAACATCAATATCTTTCGGATCAGCCGCTCCCATTTCCATGAGAGAAAATACCTCTCTTGCAATCCCCTGCTGGATTCGGTTGGCTAAAAGTCCTGGAATGTCTTTTTTCACCTTTGCAGGTCGTTTCTCAATGGATCGGTAAAGATCCTCCACCTCCTTGTAGCGATCTTCCGGCATATTTCCGAAAAATGACAGCTCCACCAGCGGAATTAAATGGGCCGGATTATACCAGTGGCATACCATGACCCTGGACTTATCCTTTTCATCCAATTTGGCGGTTAAGTCGGAAAATGCGATGCTTGAAGTGTTGCTGGCAATGATGGCATCTGCCGGAGAGTACTTTATGAGGTCTTCAAAAAGCTGCTGCTTTAAATCCAGCCGTTCCGGAATGGCTTCGATCATATAATCTGCATTCTTTACAGCGGTCTTAAGGTCATCAAAGGTCTGGATTCTGACCAGAGATTTTTCTATATCGTCTGGTTCAATCAGCCCCTCCTCCTGGAGAAGTTTATACTGTCTTCTGATTTTTTCCTTGCAGGTATTGCGTACCTCTTCAAAGCTTTCATAAACGGAAACAGGATATCCATACAGGGCAAAGCACCCCGCTATGGCATGTCCCATGGTTCCGGCTCCTATCACAGCGATATTTCGAATCACATGTAACACCTTCCCTCTTTACAAATTGTGACAATGATTGATCATCATTTCATATTGCTTTTGTAATTCCAGTGTATCATTCTTTTGTTTTTATAATAAATTGATAATTTTTATTACTGTGATAGTAATTTTTCATGCATTATAATCATTGTTTTTTTTAACAAGGAGATTTTTGTCGGAATTTATGATATGATAGATGTGTAAAAATGAGTTTTTTTTAGTAAAACGGAGAGTATAGATGAACCTATTTCAATTAGAATATTTTATTGTCCTGGCTGAGACCCTCAGCTACACGAAGGCATCCCAACAGCTTCACATCACTCAGCCGACGTTAAGTAAGCTGGTCATCAACTTAGAGCATTCCATCGGCTCCCAGCTTTTCATTCGAAACAAAAGGGAGGTAAAACTGACTCCCACCGGAAAGATTTTTTACCACGAGATTAAAAAGATACTTCACGCTTATGATTCTGCCGTAAAGAAAGTAAAAGACATGGAAAACGGGACAACAGGAGTCATCAGCATCGGGCTTTTAGGAACTGCCCTTGTCTATCATTTTCCCAGGCTGATCAAGCGGTTCCATGAGCTTCACCCAACCATCAAGGTGAACCCCATGGACTACACCTACGATCACATTATGGAAACTTTGACAAGCGGTCAGATTGATGTTGCCATCTTACCGGATATAGAAATCGACTGCCCGCCTCAGTTTATAAAAAAGACCGTTTTCACAGACCATATGTGCGTCGTTCTGCCTCAAAGTCACAAATTTTCGGAGCTGAAGTCAGTTTCTCTCACCATGATAAAGGACGAGCCATTTATACATATGGACCCTAAGTATTCCAGAACCGACCATAATTTAATTGACAACATCTATTCCCAGGAAGGTTATTCTACCAACACGGTTTATGAGGCCAACTCTCTGATTAATATGATGCTTATGGTAGACTGCCAGCTGGGCATCTCCATTCTTGCCAGTCATATGAAGCAGTTTGCAAATGATACCGTGCGTTTTGTCCCTCTGATGGGTTTTGAAGATTATTTTAAAGTAACATGCCTTTATAACAGGGAATCAAATGATTGTATTGAGAAGTTACTGGAAGTGGCTGATGAATATTTTAAAAGCTGCAGCAACTGAGAGGTAAACCAGTATATAAAGAACAGCAGGCATAAATCCTGCTGCCTGCTGTTCCTCATTTATAAATTACGATTTCTAATTACGACAATTATGGTTCCCAGAATGATGATGATTCCACTTACCAACAGAACTGTGGAAGTAACCGGACTGGGCTTTCCTGCTATAAATACAGACGTTGGGCCATCTGCTCCTCCAATCACTGCAACTGCCTTATTTCTAGTAAACAATGTACCGGCTATTATCAGAACACCCCCGGCTAAGCCTGTAAAACCGCAAATCAATTTTTTCATTCCACTCGCCCCTTTTGTTTTGAATACAATTTTTACCGTCCTTTTAAATTATACCAAATCTTCAGAGCTAAGGCTAGTCATCAGTTGTTTTCCTTAGGAAAGCATCTTGGGTTTTTCAATCGTTTCATTCCGAATCTTTTTTATCAGCTCCGGTACAATCTTTTTCCAGTCCCCCACAATCCCATAATCCGCCACATCAAAAATAGGAGCCGTTTCGTCCTTATTGACCGCAATTATGATATCAGACTCTTCCATACCCGCTACATGCTGGATTGCTCCAGAAATACCAATGGCAAAATATACATTTGGTCTCACAGTCTTGCCGGTCTGTCCTACCTGCATATCCTTGGGCTTCCAGCCCGCATCTACAACGGCGCGAGAACAGCTGACCTGACCATTAAGGGCAGAAGCCAGTTCTTCCAGTAAGCCAAAATTTTCCGGTCCGCCAATGCCCCTGCCGCCTGACACCAGTATTTTGGCGTCCATAATGTCAGCGCACTCCGCTACCGATTTTACAATATCCAGTATCTCAACATACTTATGATCCGGCATGAATCCGGGATCAAATTCTTCCACGATTGCTTTCCGGTCTTTGATGGGTGTGATGGCCTGCATTACACCGGGGCGCACAGTAGCCATCTGGGGACGGTGATTGGGGCACGCTATGGTGGCTATGGTATTGCCGCCGAATGCCGGTCGGGTCATCAGAAGCTGGTTGTGCTTCTGTTCTCTTCCTGCCACCGGATTAAGCGGGAAATCCCCGATCTCCAGTTTGGTACAGTCTGCAGTGAGTCCAGTCGCGACCCTGGCTGAAACTCTTGGTCCCAGATCACGGCCAATTGCAGTTGCACCTACCAATACAATCTCAGGTTTGTATTTCTCAATCACACAGGAAAGAGCATGGGTATATGGTTCTGTCATGTATTCCTTTAACGCCGGATTATCAACCACAATGACATGATCCGCCCCATATTCAGCCAGTTCATCTGCCATCTGTTTTACATCGGAGCCTAACAGGACCGCCGTAACATCAGTCCCCAGATTCTCTGCCAGTTCCCTTGCCTTACCCAGCAGTTCCAAAGCAATTCGGCTAAGCTGATGATCCACCTGCTGGGCAAATATGTAGACACCCTTATATTCTTCTAAACCCATTTTATTCACCTCTTTTCCTTCCATATTAGACGATATGTCTTTCTCTTAGTTTGTTCATAATATAATCAACTGACTCGGGAACGTCCAGATTCACAACCTCCCCGGCACCCTTTCTCACTTTGTCTGATGCCTTTGCAATCTGGGTGGGAGAACCTTTCAGACCAATATTGCTGTCATCAACCTCTTTTAAATCCTGTCTTCCCCACACAGTAAGCTCTGCACCATAGGCATCAAATATGCCGCCTGGCGTCATGTACCGGGGAGTGTTAAGCTCAGAAAGAGCGGTAATTAAGCACGGCATCTTTACCCGGAGCAGATGATACCGGTCTTCAAACTGACGCTCTGCAATTACATACTCCCCATCGATTCTTAAATTCTGTACATAGGAAATGACCGGGATATCAAGATGCTCGGATAACTGGGGTCCCACCTGGGCTGTGTCGCCGTCAATGGCCTGACGCCCGGTGATAATCAGATCATAATCAAGTCTTTTCAGTGCTCCTGCCAATGTGGAGGAGGTTGCCCATGTATCTGCCCCTCCCAGTACCCGGTCTGTGATGAGAATTCCGTTGTCTGCCCCCATTGCCAGAGCTTCTCTTAAAACCTCATCTGCTTTGGGAAGCCCCATGGTGATCACTGTCACCTTTGCGCCGTAATGGTCCTTTATTTTAAGCGCCGCCTCAAGACCCGCCTTGTCGTCCGGATTCATGATTGCCAGCATGGCACTTCTGTCAAGTGTCCCATCCGGATTAAATTTTACACCGCCTTTTGTATCAGGCACCTGTTTTATGCAAACAACAATATTCACTGTGTATCCTCCTTATTTTAGCACGTCGCTGGAAATTACCATAAGCTGTACCTCGCTTGTTCCCTCGTATATCTCCGTAATTTTCGCATCACGCATCATTCGTTCCACATCATATTCGCGGATATATCCATAACCTCCGTGGAGCTGAACTGCTTTTTCTGTTACTTCCATGGCAGTCTTTGCTGCATACAATTTGGCTTTCGCAGCTTCCACACTGTAAGTCTTCTGGGTTTCCTTTGCCAAAGCGGCTTTGTATACCAGCATTTTTGCCGCCTCA
Source organism: Lacrimispora struthionigena (assembly GCF_048627165.1). Classification (NCBI taxonomy): domain Bacteria; kingdom Bacillati; phylum Bacillota; class Clostridia; order Lachnospirales; family Lachnospiraceae; genus Lacrimispora; species Lacrimispora struthionigena. The sequence goes on along the minus strand of NZ_JBMBWP010000001.1, from coordinate 912,610 downwards.
ATCTTAGTCGACATTTCCGCCAGCTGAAACTGGGTATTCTGGAACTGTCCCAGCGCACGTCCGAACTGTTTTCTTTCTTTCACATATTTTACAGCGGATTCAAAAGCTCCTTCTGCAAGACCGAGAGCCTGGGCGGCAATACCGATTCTTCCGCCGTCCAGTGTATGCATGGCGATACCAAACCCCTTGCCCTTCATTCCCAAAAGATTTTCCTTTGGTATTCTGCAATCATCAAATATAAGTTCATAGGTAGCAGATCCCCTGATACCCATCTTCTTTTCCTTGGTTCCAAATGAGAAGCCGGGCGTTCCTTTTTCCACAATAAAAGCGGATATCTCCTTTGATTGTTTCCCCCGCTTTTCAACGGTTCCTGTCACGGCTATGATAATATAGATATCTGCTTCCTTTCCATTGGTAATAAAGCACTTGGAGCCGTTAAGTACCCACTGTTCACCGTCCAGAACCGCCTTTGTCTGCTGGCCCTGTGCATCGGTTCCAGCCCCCGGCTCTGTCAGTGCAAATGCTCCGAGCTTCCGGCCTGCCGCCAGATCAGGGATATAGTTTTGTTTCTGCTGCTCTGTCCCGTATGTAAGAATGGGATCGATACAAAGGGAAGTATGGGCTGACAGAATTACCGCTGTGGTTCCGCATGCCTTTGCCAGTTCCTCCACGCACATGACGTAAGATAATACATCACAGCCCTGCCCGCCGTACTCCTTTGGAACCGGTATTCCCATGAACCCGCATCTGGCCATCTTTTCTACGGTTTCTCTGGGAAATATTTCTTTCTCGTCCACCTCATGCGCCATTGGCTTCACCTCATTTTCAGTGAAACTTCTGTACAGCGATTGTGCCAGAAGATGTTTTTTTGATAAAGTAAAATCCATATTCTGCTTCTCCTTTTACACACCGGCATAAATGCCGTTATTTACATTCCATTCTGTTATCAGCTGTTGTTTCCAATTCCTGATACAGGGTTTTTCCCGATTCATTTTTGGGGATTTTATTTCGATACCTTACAGCTGCTGCTCTGCCGATTCCAGTTACGCGGTATAAGTAATCCAAAATCTCCTTCCCTGCATCTGGTGATGAGCAATCCGTGTAAATTGTAAGATTGTCATCGGTTCCCACACATGCAAAATCAATTTCTTCATATTGTTCCTTCAAAAGACGTTCCACTTCATCCAGATTCACCCTGCTGCCATACACTTTGATAAAGCGTTTTTTTCTGCCAGTTATATAGTAATAACCCTCACTGTCCCGGATGGCTATATCGCCGGTATGCAGAACGCCCCTCCGTTCATCCGGTTTGATTAGGTCGTCTTTGCAGCAGGCGTAACCAAGGGTTACATTCTTCCCCTGATATACCAGTTCTCCCGGGCTGTCTGGCTCTATAACCTCATTGCCCTGTTCATCCTCCAGCCAGAATCTGCCGCCCGGTATGGCAATCCCCATGCTTCCGCACTTCTCCAGCGATTTATCAGCTGGGAGATACCCCATTCTTGCCGTCGCTTCCGTCTGACCGTACATAACAATGAATTTTCTGTTGGTCCGTTTCGCATATAGGGCAAATTCTTTGTGGAGACTGGCCGGCAGCTTACCGCCTGCCTGTGTCATGGTTTTTAAATCCGGCAGATCCATTTCCATAAAACCAATTCGCTTTAGAATCTGATACGTATAGGGTACACCCGCAAGTGACGAAGCCTTGTTCTTTCTTGCAAAATCCCAGAAGGCAGGCTCCAGCACTCCATATTTGGTGATTAAAAGTGTGCAGCCCATTAAAACATGGCTGTTAATTATGGAAAGACCATATGTATAATTCATAGGTAATGTGGTGATTGGCCGCTCATTGGCATCAATCTCCAGATAGGAAGCTATGGATCTTCCATTGGCATCAATATTCCCGCTGCTTTGCCTGACCAGCTTGGGGCTTCCTGTACTTCCTGATGTAGTCAGCAGAAGGGAGAGTTCACTATAAAGGGCTGGGAGCAGTTTTTCATTTCTTCTGCAAAGGCAGTAACTGCCAAACTGCCAGATGACTTCACTGCCTTCTGCCTTCTCAATACAGGTTTCCGGTACGTACAGGAAGGCGGGGTGATATTCCCCTATGAGACTATTTAAAAGGCTTGGGTGGATACGGCTTTCCAGCATCAGTGGGACAATGCCGGTTTTCAGACAGCCAAGATAACCAAACAGTGATTCTATGGTATTCTCACAAAGAATAAAAATCAGCCTTTTTCCACCGACTTTACTGTACAGTTCTCCTGAAAATGCATCCAACTGATCATATGTGACCTTACTGTCCTTATCATCCACTGCCAGAATTTTGTCACCGTATATCTTTTCCTTTTCAAACAAAAGCATCTTGTGCCTCCCTTCCGATCTGTCTGGACAGCACAGCGATGAAATCCTGACCATCCCATACTGGATCCATATCCGCCGCCCGCCCGGCCGGCACGATCCGATGGACTCCAAAGAGATGATTTTTTATTACAAAATCCACTAATTCCTGTTCTTCTATTCCATGGTATGTTATGGTCTGAAGACGGCCTGATGCCAGATGAGTGAGGGCCTTTCTCCAGTCTCCCCGGTATTCGAAAAACATACCAAAAGCGCCCCGAAGCTGATCAATGTCTGAGGGAATGTCCCCCAGCTCCATTGTATACAGGCGGTTCCCATAACGGCTGATCTTTGTTTCCCCGTCCAGTGTCATGGCATATCTGCACAGCAGTTCATATTTGGCCATTGCTTTATGGGCTGTCAGATCATAAGACCGGGCTTCCTCATCAACTGCATTCCACCAGCGCACTCTGGCGTTTTCTGCTTCTGTTGATTCTTCCACCTGATTCCATATGACAATTGCAGGGCTGGAACAGGCATTCTGATCCAAAAGATAGGTGTCGTTGTAAAACCTGTGGGCGAGATTCTTTAATTCCTCCTCTGTTATCTTTCCCAGCTGCAAGGAATCCAGGATGCAAATGGAATACCGGTTCGGAAAATTCAGCTGCACTGCATCTGGCCTGATGCGCATGCATCTGACTTCCATTATGGTCCTGTCACCGCCCCACACCACACAGCCTGCGCAGTCCGAAAGCGCCTCTCTCACCGCCAGGGAATCCCTCTGACAGGAAAAGACTGAGATCCGCCTCCTCATCCCCTTATATTCAGGGCGGGTCAGAATGCGATCCATGATGCGGCACAGGATTTGATCCTGTTCCTGGCTTTTAGAAGAGATACGGACAGAACAACTGTTACCTGCCAGCAATCCCATCATAAGGCTGTATCCAAACAATACCGGAACATTTGAGGCTGGTATGTGAAAAATAACTCCACGCCCCAGACGAAAACGCCCATCGTCATACCTTTTTCTGAATTCCTCCATGTGAGATCTGCGGCACCAGAAACCAAAGGCCGCCAGCTGTTCATATTTTCTTCTCTCCCTGCGTATTTCCCTGGACAGCTGCTCCAGAAAATCCAGTACCGGAGCCGCAAAGGGTTCCCACGGCTCTTTCTCCAGCTGTCTTACCCCTGCAAGAATAACCACTTCATCCTTCATAGGTATCACTGCACCCCCTGACCGGGGCATATTTGATTCTCCCCGTCACCTTAAAATATTTCCCCAGGCGTCCGCACAGGCAGTCATCTTCGCCTATGATAATCCCTTCATCCTCTGTGAGTATGGAATGTCCCGGATAGGACCGGGGCAGGGGGGATAAAATCTGAATAATACCTTTTTCCCCGTATTCACAGGGAGTAAAATCCACTGCCCTTCTGGTTATAATGTCCGAATAAACACTGGCATGAAGATTGCCGCATGGGCATTCCATGTAAATACAGCCCGTCTGTTCGGCCATTCCATAATAATTATGGATGCGGCTGATCCCTGTTACCGAATATATCCGCTTTTTAAACTCATCCGAAGAAACCGACTGGCTTATCAGCTTCTTCCAGCCTCCGCCATGGACAAGAACAGCATTATCCAGTTCCAGCTTCTTTCCCTGTCTGGCAAGGGCTTCGTAGAAGTATTTCCAGATTATATATGTAAATCCAAAGACGAGTACCCGTGTATCTTTGTATCGTTTCAGGAACCCTTCAACAGCCTCCATATTCAACTCCATGTCACTGGTGAGGGCATAGCATATGTGGGAGGAAAAAATAGAAAACCCCAGTATCCCGGCCCCTCTGGCAGAAAACATCTTCCTGTCTTTCAGTACGTCCGGACTGTCGATTACAAGAAGCGGAAGCCGTTGATCTCCAAAGAAATCTTCCCCTATGCCCGCCAGCGCCAGCTGCTGGTATCTGGCAGTGTCTGTGTCCAGAAAAACCTTTGATACCTCCTGCCCCTTTGTTCCGGAGGAGGTCATTGTTTTAAAAATATGTCCAGGGGGAACGCTCATCAGTTCCATACTCTTAAAAAGACCAATTGGTAGCATGGGGATTTCCTCTTCCTCCATGCTTCTGCCTGAAGGAATCTCCAGAGCTTTTAACAACTTCTCATATGGCGGGCAGTGCTGTCTGTGGTATTCTGTCAGTTCTGTCAGCCATTCCCTGAACAATTCCCTTTTTTCTGCCCTGCAAAGGGAATATGGTTTCCTTGCCAGAATCATTTCATAATCCATGTCAATCTTCCCCTTTTCTTCAGACATCTCGCCAATCATCATACTTAAATCATCACACCATATTTTTTCATTACTTCTTTCCCCTTTTCATAGGAAGAAAAGTTCATAACATCTGCTGTATTAAAGTGAATATCAAACACTTCTTCTAAATCAGTAACCAGATCCATATGTCCCATGGAATCCCAGGTACTGATTCCTCTATACTTCAAATCTTCTAAATCTTCCTTTTTCACCCTTAAATCCTTTATAAACAACTGATCATATTTTTCCAAATTCGTCATTGTCTGATCCCTTTCCTCTGAGGTGGTATTGAATCCGTCTTTAAACAGGTCCGGTTGCTTCGAATAAGCGTTTCATCATCATCTGGCTGCAGCTGGACGTCAACACCCGTTCCCCATACTGATTTTTGCAGGTTCCCCTAAATAATCCCACATAGCAGTCATCCCGTTCCTCATAAGAGAGGAATTCCACTTTAATTTCTATGGTATCTCCCTGATAAACCGGGCGTATGAATCTGGTGGTATGTTCCATATACAACGTGCCGCTGCCAGGAAGCTCCGTTCCCATGACAGAGGAAACCAGAGAATCCAGAAACATGCCGTGAACCGGAGGGCCTTTAAATCCAGCCATCTCTGCAAATCCAGAATCCAGATGCAGCAGGCTTTCATCTCCTGTAAGCGCTGCAAAACGATGTACATCCTCGCTGGTCACCAACCGCCGCCTCACTGCCTTCTCGTGGAGGTGGAGAACTTTCTTTTCCCGGTTATCAGAGGAAGCGCTTTTTTCCTCAGCCCGGATCTCCTGTTCCAGACGTATAAAACCTGTCTCATCCCACAAAAGCACCACCTTTTTGCAGTCCTTAAGACCGCTCACATCTGCGCACCTGCGGCTGCACCCGCAGACCACCATCCAAATGTCGCATACGGCTTCTGTATCTGAGGTAACATACTCATGTCCGGGGTTGGCTTCCCTGAATTTGCGGACCCTGCTGCATCTGTCATATACCGGATTACAGCCGCCGCAGTATTTAATTCCGATTTTCATGTCATACCTCCCCCATCATTCTATTCCCGGGATTCCAGCATACACTGCAGCTTCTTTGCGGCTGCGCTCAACGGCCGTTTGCTGTCACTGACAATGCAAATATCCCGCTGGGGTATGTGCTCATACAGATTTATCTCCACAATTTCCCCCTTTTCAACCAGAGGCCGCGCAAATTCCTCTGGCACAAACCCGATCCCGAGATTCTTAAGGATAATCGGGAGAATCAGATCCATGGACGCTACCTCAATGGATGGACGCATGGTCAGACCGCATGAGCGATAAAATTCCTGAAAAAATTGAAATGTGGTGGTGTTTTCCGACATGGTGATTAGCGGCAGTTTTCCTACCTCTTCCAGATAAACAACCCTTCCCGCATACTCTTTGTATATGGGACCGCCCACCAGTACGCTGTTAAAATCCTTTACCTTTACCACTTTCAATGACTGTTCATGGTCAAAGGGCGTGGTGATAATTGCCAGATCGATCTTTCCGGCTTTCAGCTCATTGAGTGTCTGGGGCGTATTATAGTTGAAAATATTTATTTTTACCTGGATATACTGTTCCTGGAACTGCTTTAAGCTGGCTACCAGGTAAGAAAGCATAGCCATCTGTGTAGCCCCCACATTGATGTACTCATGTTGCTCTCCCAGGAGTTCTCTCAGTTTTTCCTCTCCCTGTATCAGCTGCTGGCAGGCAGGCGCAACATAACTGTAAAGCATTTCTCCTTCTGCAGTCAGCGTAACCCCTTTTCTGGAACGGATAAATAACTTGCACCCTAATATATTCTCAAGATTCTGCATGCAGTAGGTTACTGATGGCTGGCTGGTCACCAGGGCATTGGCCGCCCTGGTAAGGTTTTTATATTTTGCTACGTAATAAAAAATCTTGTAATGTTCAAAATTTGCAGTCATACCACTACTTCTTTCTAATCATTTTTTATCTTTATCCATCAAGTTTTCATATCATGGCATCAATTGACAAACCGTCTGCCCGCTGTTAAACTACAAGGCATAGGAGGGTTACCAATGGAGATCACAATTCAACAAATAGAAGCGATTCTTGATACAAAAGTGCGTCCGGCATTAGCTGAGCACAATGGCGATGTTATGATACAAAGCCTGGAAGATCATGTTTTAAAGGTAAGGTTAACGGGAAAATGTTCCGGCTGCCCGGCTGCCCACAGTACCAATGAGGAACTGATCACTGCCGAAGTCCAGTCTGCTTTTCCTTCCATTCAGGACGTCATTCTGGTAGAAGAAATCAATCCGGAATTAATTGATATGGCCCATAAGATACTGAACCATAAAATCTAGAGGGAAACAAAGCCGGATTATGGTATAACAACCACATCATTCTGACCCGGGCACACCCCGGGTCCCTGACGCAGTGGAGTATGTCACAATTGGTGCGTACTATAATAAGTCTGCTGTTTCTCCCTCTCTAAGCTTATCAAGTTTTACATTTCTTACATAAAGCCACATATCAAATGATATCTCAGCAAAGTTAAGCACATAGAAAAACCAGGAAAGAAAGAACAGCCAGTCATAATTAGATGCATATTGAAACTGAATAAACTTCCTTGCTATGCCAAAGATATATCCCAGCCATATAAAAAATTCAAACTGAAGGCTCTTGCCTTTGGCCGTTTTTGATACATAAGATTTGTAAACGGAGAACGGCCAGGACAAACCAAACCCTACGATCATGAGTGTTTCCAGCAAATCTGAGATCATTGTTACAGTCATATATTACCCCCTTGTACATTGTTATAGTGCTTCCCCAAAACGCTTCTCAAATTCCACTGACAGATCATCCCGGAATGCAGGTGCTGCAATATTGATTAAAGCCCTTGCTCTTGCTCTTAAGGATTTTCCTTTCAGATGAGCGACCCCGTACTCTGTCACAATATAATCCACATCATTTCTGCTTGTGGTGACAGCTGCCCCCTGTGTCAGAAATGGAACAATTTTCGATATGGTTCCTCCCTTGGTGGTGGCTCCGAAAGCAATGATTGACCTTCCGCCTTTGGATGCGGACGCTCCCCTCACAAAGTCCATCTGTCCGCCCACTGCCGAGTACTGCTTGAGTCCGATTGTCTCTGCACAGACCTGCCCCATTAAATCCGTCTGCAAAGCTGAGTTAATGGATACCACATTGTCATTCTGGCTTATGATGAACGGATCATTGACATAACTCACCGGTTTCATGCAAATGGCAGGATTATCGTTGACAAAGTCATACAACTCCTTTGTGCCCATCATAAAGGTAATGACCATTCTTCCTTTATCAATGTTTTTCCGTTTACCGGTAATTGCCCCTGTCTCATACAGATCCATCAGCCCATCGGAAATCATCTCGGAATGGATTCCCAGATCCTTCTTATCACCGAGAAATTTAAGCACTGCATCAGGAATTGCACCGATTCCAAGCTGCAGGCAGTCCCCATCCCGTACCAGTGAAGCTATATTGGCGCCTATTTTTTCCTCCACCTCTCCGATTTCCGGACGGCCATGTTCGTGGATTGGTTCATCACTCTCCACAATTGCTTCCAGATTACTGACGTGAATGAAATTATCACCCATCACCCTTGGCATGTTGGGATTTACCGCGCCGATTACCTTTGTCCCCGGCCTCTCTCCTGCTTCCTTGGCAAAATCGCAGGACAGCCCATAGCTGCAATAACCATGCTCATCCGGCTCAGACAATGTCACAAGGAATACTTCTGCCGGGTCCATATTGGTCACATAGTCCGGTATGCGGTTAAAGAAAACGGGAACAAAATCCCCTTTTCCCTCTGCAACATAATTCCTGCTGCGGGCACCTATGAAGAGGGATGAGTATTTAAAATGCTTCTCCAGCCCAGGCTCAAAAAATTTACAGGTCCCCATATCATGCTGCTGGACAATATGTATCTCTCTTAAATCCTGTTCCACCGCATAATCCACCATTGCGTTTACAAGACAATCCGGCTCTGCTGCTGCATGGCCAATCAGAACGGTATCTCCTGAGTGGATTATCTTTACAGCTTCCTGAGGAGTTTTCAATTTTGAAGCATAGATTTCTCTCCAGTTCATACGGCTACACCTCCTTATATTTTTCGGCAAAACGTCTCTCAAATTCTTCCGCAAGAACGTCCTGAAACTGGGGTGCCGCAATGCGGATCAGCTGACGGGCCCGTTCTCTGAGCGTATTGCCTTTCATCTTAGCGATTCCATGCTCTGTAACGATATAGTCAACGTCATTTCTTGATGTGGTTACGGTTCCTCCCTGGGTCAGATAGGGTACAATTCTGGAAACCGTTCCCGTCTTGGCCGTGGAAGGGAATGCGAGGATTGACCTGCCGCCTTTTGAGAAGGATGCTCCCCTGATAAAGTCCACCTGTCCGCCGATTCCGGAAAACTGTTTCAGCCCCATAGCCTCGGAGCACGCCTCCCCCATCAGATTCACTTCAACCGAAGAGTTGATGGATACCATATTATCATTCTGTCCGATAATGACTGGGTGATTTACATAATCCACCGGGGCCATATAGACACTGGGGTTATCATCTGCAAAATCATAGAGTCTGCGGCTGCCCATAAGGAATGACACCACTATTTTTCCTCTGTTATAATTCTTAGCTACACAATTAATGACTCCCTTTTCATATAAATCAATCACACCATCTGATATCATCTCAGAATGAATGCCCAGATCTTTTTTGTTATCAAGGAATTTAAGGACCGCATCCGGTATCGCTCCGATTCCAAGCTGCAGACAGTCCCCATCGTTCACCATAGAAGCAATGTGCTCTCCAATTGCCATTTCCACATCCCCAATCTGGGGAAGTCCCAGCTCTGGTATGGGGGTGTCGTCTTCCACAATCACATCAATATCGGATACATGGATAAAGCTGTCTCCCAGCGTTCTTGGCATATTGGAATTTACTGCGGCAACCACCTTAGCGCCCTCAACTTCTGCTGCCGGTTTTGTATAGTCACAGGATACACCGAAACTACAGTATCCGTGCTCATCCGGCAGGGATAACGTGACGAAAACCACATCTGGTTTCTTTGTGCTGCGATAAAATTCCGGTGCCTGGTAAAAATAACATGGGGTAAAATCTCCCCGACCGCTGTTCACACAATCTCTGGTCTTTGCTCCAAGAAATAAACTGTTCTCCCGGAAATGTTTCTCCATCCCAGGCTGTGCATAAAGGGAATGCCCCATATCCACCTGCTGATATATTTCTATATCCCTTAAATCCGCCTGCACCGCGTACTCAGTCATTGCATCCACCAGTTTAATGGGTTCGCCCACTGCGTGGCCAATCACCACTTTGTCACCGGATTTTACCACCTTAACAGCCTCTTTTATTGGCTTTAATTTTGAAGTATAGATTTCTCTCCAATTCATACCTGCATATAACCTCCCTCTTAGGTCTAAAATGGGTTTTTAATCCTTTATTTTCGCAATTGCTTTTGCAAGCTCTTTTTTTCTTCCAATATTACCCTGACGGGAAATCATAATCCTCTGTGCCTGGGGCGAGCCAGCTCCATGGAGGGATTCGGTCCTGTATCCCACTGCAGCGGTTCCAAGGGTCAGATTTTCAATTAAACGTAGAATTCTGAGACGGTTTTCGGTGGAGACACCTTCGATTCCCTTTAAATATTTATCCACATAGCCCCCTACAACCGGATCGTTTAAATCCTTCTCAGACGGGGCAGTTACCATAAGACCTCCTGCAATATCCTCTGCCAGACGTGCAATCTCATAGGGATATCTGGTCACATTCTGCTTACATACATTGGCAAGTAACAGGTCGATGATATAATTACCGGAATCGGTGGGTGTTCCTTCCGCGGAGCACGCGATGCCGCAGCAATAAAGTGTTTCATTTAAATGAGTCATCTCAATCAGTTTATCCTTAATATGGGAAACCTTTGGTACGCCGTTATAATCTGCTGCCAGGGCTGCCGCTCCAATTAAAACATCACCTACGCCAACCTTGCATCCGCCGTAGGACTGTCTGTGGTATCCGGCGAACCGTTCCACCAGCATACCGGCATACTCAAATTCACCATTGAGGAAAATGCGGTCGTTGGGGACGAATACGTCATCAAATACAACCAGTGCCTCTACGCCTCCGAATTCACTGTTGCCCACATCCATCTGGGACCCTTCCAGCTTTCTGGTATCGCAGGACTGCCTTCCGATAATCATCACGATTCCTTCTGCATCCACAGGAACTGCAAAGGATATTGCGTAATCCTTGTCATCCGGTCCCATGGCAACGGTAGGCATGACAATCACTTCCTGTGAGTTGATAATACCTGTCTGATGTGCCTTTGCGCCTCTGACTACGATTCCGTCATCCCTTCGCTCCACAACTCTTAAATACATATCCGGATCTGGCTGTGCATGAGGTGCCAGACCCCTGTCGCCCTTTGGATCTGTCATTGCTCCGTCTACAGTCAAATCCTTATCCTGTACCATACGGAGATATTTTTTAAAATTCTCATGATAACTGGTGCCGTATTTTGCATCAATTTCATAGGTCGTTGACCATTCAGCATTGAAAGCATCCATTCCCACACACCGCTGGAAACAGGCAGCCGTCTTCTGTCCGCAGAGCCGTTGCATCTTAACCTTTTTAATTAAATCATCCGTGCTTCTGTGAATGTTAGCAAAACGGTTGATTTTACGTCCATCCTCTAAAGTTACTGTCATAAGATCCTCGTATTCCGGAAGCTGAGCCAGATCGTAGGTAGCTTTCACAGAATTAAGGGACGGTCTTAAAATCGGATGGTCAATTGGGTTTTCAATCTTCTCCCCAAACATGTAAATATTAAGTTTCAGTTTCCGCATACTTTCCACATATTCTTCACCAGTCATTAATGCCATAATCTTCTTCTCCTTTTCATGCGCTCCGACCCTCGTCACCTATCTGGGAGCGCAGTTTTATTTCCATCATTGACAGCCAGATTAATACAGTTCCTGATAAATTTTAAGCACCCGGTCCGCATCAAGGGGTACAAAGTTATTTGCCATAAGACGACCCTGCCGTTCCATGACGCTCTTTGTAAATACCTCAAGCTCTTCCTGCTTTACACCATACTGGCGGAGCGTCTTCTTTGGAAGAATTGTTCCAAGCAGTTCATCAAGCTTGTCATAAACCACATCATTTTGGCAACCCAGCAGACTTCCAAGAAACTGATTCATTACTGCAATCTCGCCGTCCTGCCTGATCTCCATATAATTTTTAAGCACCCCTGTAAACATGGCATAGTTGCTCTCCCCGTGAGCAACGTGATAGGTTCCTCCCAACGGATAGCTGGTAGCATGGACAGCCGCACAGCCGGCCGTTCCAAATGCAATCCCTGCATAGTTGCTTGCAATGAGAAAATCCTTTATAAGGGGAAGTCTTGCATCGATTCCTTCAGCTGCAATTTTCTGATAACCCCTGATGATCATTTCAATTGCTTTGTAACCAAATAGCTTTGTAAATGGCGTTGCCTTGGGAGACAGGCTTGACTCCACCGCGTGAACCAGAGCATCAATGGAGCTGGTGGCAAACACGGCAAATGGCAGTCCGTTTAAAAGTTCCGGAACCAGCACAGCCTCATCCGCATACATATGGGGTGACACCAGTCCTACCTTGGTTCCCAGCCTGGTCCGGTTGATAATGGAAATATTGGTGACTTCACTTCCGGTTCCACAGGTTGTGGGCAGAATCACAAGTTCCCGTTTCTTTTGGATTTTTTCAGGTTCGGCATAAAGGGAATCCAGCGGGTCCCCTGCAGACACCGCCATAACCTTGGCAATATCAATCACCGTGCCGCCGCCTATAGCTATAATCCGCCTGCAGTCTGTCTTTGCAGCTGCTTCAAGGATGGCATCCACCATGATATCTGTGGGCTCTCCCGTCCCGTATTCCTCCTGAAAAATGGTATGGGCATTCAGCCCAAGTGTTCCGAAATACGGTTTGTATATGTATTCGTTGGTCAGTATGAGGTCACCACTTCCAAGGTGGAACTCACTGGCAAATTCTTTACAGGTATCGTAGTAGGATATCTGGGATTTTAAAATAATTTCTTTCATTTCAAGCCTCCCTATGCAAAAATCTCTTCATCCGTCGGCTGTTTCCAATCCTTTTTTACAAATGCAATCCGGCTCTTGTTCATCAGGTGGGTATAGAACAGGTTCTCGCTGATCGCATTGTTGCCCCAGCTTCCGCATCCCAGTGTGGTGGTAGGATTCAAGGAGTTTGCAAACGCACCCCCTGCCATGCTGGAACAGGTCTGATTCACTACCACCCGGCTTACAGGAAGCTTTATACCTGCATATTCAATGTGATTTTTATCGTTGGACTGAATGTCTGCTGAATGGCCCTCACCTTCATATACCAGATTGTCATATGCAATCTGAACCGCCTCTTCCCATGTCTGATAGCTGTATGCAGCCATCATCGGACACATCTTCTCCTTGCTCCATACAATTCCCGGCCCATGTTTCTCAGGCTTTACAATTATGACCTTTGTGCCCTGGGGAACGGAAATCCCGGCAAGGTCTGCGATGGTCTTGACTGACTGGCCAACAACTTTTTTGTTGATCACTCCATTGGGGAATACCACTTCTGCCAGTTTATCAATCACCGCTTTATCATTAATGTAGTAAGCTCCCTGAGACACAAATTCCTTTATCACGGTATCGTAATCTTTCTCCGGTGCTATGATTGTCTGGGTTCCGGAACAGATAATGCCATTGTCAAAGATACGGCTGGCAATCATTCTTCCTGCTGCAGCCTTATAATCGATTCCTTCATCAATCAGTCCCTGCACATTGCCGGGGCCCACGCCATAGCTTGGTTTACCGCTGGAATAAGCGGACTTTACAACACCAGCTCCGCCGGTCGCCAGTACAACATCACAGGCAGCCATCAGTTCGTTGGTAAGCTCGATCGACGGTTCTTCGATTACCAGGAAAATATCTCTTGGAACACCCATGCGGTCCAGCTCTTTGTAATACAGCTCAGCTACTGCCATGGCACATTTTTTGCTGCGCGGGTGAGGTGCAATAATAATCGTATTCTGGCATTTTACGGCATACATGGCATTACACATGGGGGTAACAATGGGGTTGGTGCAGGGTGTGGCAGCTGCAATGACACCCATTGGCTTTGCCACCTCAATCAGCCCTGCTTCCTCATCTGTTCCAATGACGCCAATGGACCTTTTGCTCTTTAATGCATTCCAGATGATTCTGGATTTTCCTCTATTCTTAGTGACCTTGTCTTCATAAACACCCATCCGGCTTTCCTCAACAGCAAGCTTTGCAAGCGGTTCTGCATTGTCAAAAATAACTTTTGCAAACATCTTTACAATGGCATCTGTCTTTTCCTGGTCATAGGAACGCAGAACCTGCTGTGCATTTCTGGAACGTTCTACTAATGATTGGATTAATTGGTTCATTTTTGTTATCTCCTTTGATAGTGATTTTTTTAACATTGTTTCTATGGTTCATTCTAATTCCTTTTGCCTGTATTTAAAAATACTAATAACTTATCATAAACAATAGGATTTTTTATGGTTAATTTTTGGCACTTTTAACAATAAATTAGTAGAATCCAACAATAGTCATATGATTCAAGAGATCAAATCGCAAAATATATCGTTAATTTATTAACTTAGAAACGATAAAAAAACCGTATATAAAGAGATACAATAAACGGATAAGGAAGGTTATTATGGGAAGACGGATGTGATATGTGGATTATGAACGAAACGATATAAAATCGTATTATTAATAAAAGACCGGGATACCGTTGGTCTTGTGGTAAAATATGGGGATACACTTTACTTCTTATATATAGAAGTATATAATAGCTGTTAATATATGTAAAATGTATATATTGTATGTCAGTTATCTAATATTTATATAGCAGATAAAAGGGGGAACTATGGATATTACATATGACTATTACAGAATTTTTTATTATGTGGCTACATGCAAAAGCTTTTCCAAAGCCGCCGGGCTCCTTTCAGCCAACCAGTCCAATATTTCACGTTTCATAAATAATTTAGAGCATCAATTAGGATGTAAGCTTTTCGTGCGATCCAACCGCGGTATCTCTTTGACACCAGAGGGGGAAAAGCTCTATTCCCACGTAAAAATTGCCCAGGAACAGTTCAGAGCGGCTGAGCTGGAACTGATCAATGATAAAAACTTAAGCGGAGGTACCATAACCATCAGCGTCAGTGATACTGCCCTTCACGGTCATCTTCTCCCCATACTTGGGGCATTTCACAGTACCCATCCCGGTATCCATCTTCGCATTCTTACTCACTCCACACCACAGGCAATCCAGGTTCTAAAGAACCGGCTGGTTCACTTTGCAGTTGTGACCACTCCTTCTAATATCAAACCTCCACTGAAAGAAACATGTCTGAAGTCGTTTCAGGAAATATTGATTGGGGGGAAACATTATTCCTTTTTAAAAGACACTCGCCACCATCTGTCGGAGCTGGTTCAGTACCCATTTGTCTGTCTCGGTAAGGATACCGTGACTTATGAGTTTTATTCAAACCTGCTCTTAAAGTATGATCTGGTTTTTAAGCCGGATATAGAAGTGGCATCAACCAATCAGCTGATGCCTATGATTAAAAATGACCTGGGTATCGGTTTTATCCCGGAACGCTTCGCCAAAGAAGCCCTTGAAAATGGGGAGGTTTTCTCAATTCCACTGGAAGAACCGATTCCCAGACGCAGCATCTGTCTGGTGGAAAATACAAGCCGCTGCCTTAGCATTGCCGCAAATGCATTAAAACAGATGATACTATCCCCAGAGTTCTGATACAGTAATCAGTGAGAATGCCTGGAGTCAGGCTGGGGAATATTAATTAATAAAAAAACAAAATAAAGCTTTCATGATATTAATTTTTGTGTTATACTTACTGAGCTAATTTTAAATATGGTACATAATTGGAAACGCACACTCCTCCCGGATGATAACGAACAACACATTCATAATCATTAAGGAGGATTTTTTTATGCCAAAAAACAAATTTCAAGACGTCATTTTCACTGCTATCATGGCAGTTGTAATGGTATATGGAATGATTGTTTACAACGTCGCCCTGAATATGAGAGGGATCACAGCCGGAACATTTATTGCTGCACTTCATGAATTGCCTGTCATGGCTCCAATCGCATTTATTTTAGAATATTTTGTGGTAGGAAAAATAGCAAAGATGCTTGCTTTTAAAGTGGTAAGACCGAATGACAGACCTCAATTTATTACATATGCAATATCGATCTGCATTTGTTGCATTATGTGCCCGGTTATGAGTCTGATTGCAACGATACTCTTTAAAGAACCGGGGTTGGGAACCTGGATCCAGACGTGGGCAATGAATTTCCCAATGGCGATTTTATATCAGATGTTTTATTGCGGACCAGTTGTCAGACTTATTTTTCGACTTATTTTTAGGGAAGCAGAGACTGTATAATTGGGTAAAACTATAAGATACTTGATGGCTATCATTATAAATTGATAAGCGGAGGTTTTCATACCTCCGCTTTTTCTTTATATTTGATGATTTGATTTATTTTATACTAATGTAACACATACGACCTCATATAGGTCTCGTATAGTCAGCGCGACCTTATTTTGTATCTAGCGTGGTATTCAATCGTTTTAACGTATACTTTTACTTTTTTTCCTCTCGAATACTTCAAGCAAAATACACCCAGCACCGTAACATGCAATATCCTTTAGATCAAACACGGAACCTAATACGATTCTTAAAAACCTGTTATCTTCCAGCCCAAGTACGTGTACTAATTTGAAATATTGCAACACCTCTACTCCTGCTGCAAATAAGAATACATACAATGGAAGTAATCTGCATTTTTCTGGTATAAAGATTCTTGTAAAACTGTACACTAAAATTACTACCAACATATCACCTACATATGGCCGTATAAATGAATCATGTACATATAACGCAATTATCACTTCTATAAGCAGGAGCAATGCGAATGCAATCCCATACTTAATTCTTAACTGATTTCTTTTTGTCTTTTGTAAGCTCATAACTCTCTCCAATCATTCTGATAATATCTTTATCTGGAATTGTGCCATCGAGAATTATGGAATTCCAATGTTCTTTATTCTGATGATATGCCGGTATTACAGAAGTAAATGTGCTCCTCCAGAAATCTCTCCACTCCCGGTCACATTTAACGTTTATCCAGATATTGCCTTCCCTCTCATAGATCCAGGCAAATGCTTTCTTATTGGTCTTATGGCGAATTAAAGTCCAGTTACTATCGTGAAAGGGATAATCCTCGTAGACTTCTTTTAATTTCATACATAAAGCTATTACTTCTGAGCGTTCTTTCAAAATCATCACCTTCTTTAAACAATTATGGAAGTAGCAATCTATATTGACATACGAATTTTATCTACTAAAGTTATATCCGCAGGTAACCAGCCCACTGAATTCATTTCATCCTTCGTCAACCATTTTGCATCCTCATGTTCTTTCAAAACAAGATCTCCGGCAACAATTTCTGACCAGAAACAATCCATAGACAGATGAAATGTAGGATAATCATATTCAATGGTATGGATCAACTCTCCTACTGAAATCTCCGTATCTAATTCTTCCTTTATCTCTCTTATAAGTGCCTCTTGAGGAGTTTCACCATCTTCAATTTTTCCACCAGGAAATTCCCAACCACCTTTTAAATCGCCATAACCGCGCTGGGTAGCAAAAATAATTGGTTCTCCCTTTTCATTTAAATCCTTAATCACTGCAGCTATGACCTGTTTGTAGAATTCCATATGGAGAAGACGGTCGGCAAAACTCTTAAGTCTTTGCAGTGTTCTCTTTGCATCGTAATTTACAATATTAATATGACAATATTTTTTGTACTCTTCCTCTTTACTTACAAATTTTCCTTGTAGAACTTCTATCGCATTATTAAAAGAGGTTAAGTCAAGCTCATACCCGTAGGTATCCTGAAACTCCTGTTTAATCTCATCCACATGAATTACTTCATGGTTTTGAAAGCGCTTTAATATCTCAAGTTCATATGGTCTTGTTCCACTCAATATCGTTTTCGACAAATACTCTAATGTAATCATTTCCTGTTCTGTTATCTTTTCTGTATAAAGCGCCTTCTCTACAGACACTAAGAAATTCTGATAGGTCTTATATTCTCTGATTATTAAAAGTGGATCTGTTTCTCCATTTACGTAGAAATCTAAAAAATACGGGACTCTACCCAATCGATTTATCAGAGAAATATAGCTTTCTCTGATAATCGATTTCATTCCTTTAATTTTATCAATTGACGAAAAAATCTTTTCTTTTGCAATCTCATCAAAATGAACCGTAGAAGCACCCGGTACGGTACTGTTTCCACTAATAATATATTTTTGAATCGTATCTGGATTATAAGAACGATCTCCTGATAATGCGACTGGAATCATAAAGTTGTTATTATAATTACCAATAAAATCTAGAATTACAACATATTCTTTTCCTTCCGCCTTCCTTAGACCTCTTCCCAACTGCTGAATAAATACAATCGGTGACTGCGTAGGTCGAAGCATAATTACCTGATTAACTTCAACAATATCTACACCTTCATTTAAGATTTCTACTGAAAATATGTAATCCAAGGGTTGTCTGTTTTCAAAATCAACATCTTTATCCATTGCCAACCTCTCAAATGCTTCCTGCCGTTCCTCCTCAGAGGCATTGCCATTCAAGGCGATTGTTCTATATAATTTACCATTTGACGGATTAATGATCTTGCTGATAGTTCTTCAGACTCGTCTATTCGGCTGCAAAATATTAATCCCTTTACTCTATCGCCACTATATCCGTAATAATTAGCTTGCTCAATAATATGTCGTACTCGTTCAGCCCCAATTAACTGATTAAAATCTCTTTCAGAAATGTTTTTGGCTTTAATCTTCTTATCATCCATCATTGAAATGTCGCTGATTCCAAAATAATGAAATGGATAAAGCATGTTTTCTTCCATAGCCTGCTGAAGACGAATCTCATAAGCTATTTGATAATTAAAAATCTCGTAAATATTCTTCTCCGCGACATTATCATTTCGCGTATCAGGGGTTGCCGTCATGCCAAGCCAAAGCCTGGGTTTAAAATAATTCATTACTTTTTGATAAGTAACTGCAGAGATATAATGAGCTTCATCCAGTATAATACAATCAAACTCTTCATAATTATATTTAAATAAATGTTCATCTCTGTTCAAAGTCTGTACTGTTGCAAATACCTTTTGATAAGATTTCCTGGACTGACGTGCAAGCTGCCCTCTATGAACTAGAAATAATACTCTTTTAAACTCAAGCTCACGCATTGCAAATGCTGAAGCATAAGTTTTTCCTGTTCCCACTCGTGTCAAGGGTGTGACATGGATAGGTTATTTAATTGTCTCGATTCCAGGTAACCTGAAATCAAATACGGTGGCGGGGTATGATTCCCGCTTTGCAATCGCCTGGTGGCTACACCGCTAGATTTCTAATTAAAATTATTACCGTGTAAACGAATACTCGTTATTATATACCTCATCACACTATTGCGTAAGAATCCGTAACGGCACTTTTATGTATACAATATCGTATACAAACTAATCTCCTAACCGTCTTATGAATCAATCTTCATTGAAGGTCTTAACTATATTGTTTAACTGTACTAATTCACCAGTACTACCTCGAATAATTCCAACTTCCCACACTTCCCCATTCTCACTGTTATTAGCAATATCAATTTGATATTCTTTTATTCCTTGTCTCAACGTAATACGCGCTGAGCTTGCTTGTAAATCAACTTCCTTCGAAAAGTTATGAACAATAATTGTGTAATCTTTATTTAACCATTTTGAAATAATAATTTCTTCTGGTCCAAATCCATTCCGCACATCCACTTTATATTCACAAAACGGAAATTGTTCCTTCTTTCCAGAATTTTTATATGATATTTCCATAGAGTCGTTAACATCTTTAATAATTAAACTTAAATCTAAGTCCCTAGGTTTCTCATTCCACTCAAGAATAATCGAAAGTTCTTCTGAAGTATCTAGCATGTAATTACTTATTATTGTTTTTCCCGGAGAATTATAGTATTTATCTATAGTAGTTATAATTTGATTTTTAAACTCAGCAATTTCAGTAGATCTTGGAATGAACTTACCAAAAGCCAACATTCTACTTTTATTTTCTGACTCTATTTTTTCAATCAATTTCGAAGGAATTTTCCCATAATTAACAAGAATCACCTTACTTTCTGGTCGTCCGTCTGCATAATCCTCTAAAGCTTCGCTAAAATTTTTCCTACTTGGTTTTTTATACTGTTTACACTCAACTACAACCAAAGTTGATCTTACATCCTCAATAGGTAAAACAACCAAACTATAATCCGGTTGAATATGTTTGCCTCTTGATTTTCTATTTTTAGTTTCCCCTTTTTCCCATTCAGTTTTTAATTCAGCCCAAATCTGCAATTCTGGGTGAGAATTAACAATTGAAGCAATATGAGAACCACCAAATGAAAATGAAAGTTTTCCGTCTATTACATTGTATTCAATATTATATTTATCTAAAGCTCCCATAATCTCTGTACAAACCCATACTGAATACAATTCATATCTATGTTTCCATACTGGTAATTTAAGAAATTCTTTAATCGTTTTTTCCCAAACTTTATGTTTATCTTTAGTTATAGATGAATAGTTAAAAATTTCGTTTAAACTTTCTATAACTTTCTTTGATAAAGCCAACTTTTCCGCTTCGTTTAGTATATCAAAGTAGTAAGTAAACTTAAACAAATTATCAACAAATATATAAGGCCATTTATCTAGCAATAGATAATAAAATGGCCATTCTTCATTTTCTGCCCTTTTTGCCTTTGCATCATTCGGATTATCAAATACTCTTTTACATTCATTTAAGAATATATCCCAAATATTCCATACTTTTACAATATACTCATCCAACTCATTATTTCCTGTTTGAGGACATTCTAATAGTGATTTAGGCCACTTATTTTCATCGTATTCCTTCAACCAATTAATTGCTTTTATATCAGTAATTTTACTTTGCCAATTTGTAACTTTTCTAAATGGATCTATTAGGCCCCAGGAAACCAATTCACTAATATACAGGTAGACAAATTCTTTCTCTATCTTCTGGACCTGTTCCTTCATCGACTTAAAATGATTTATGTCAAATGAGAAACATTTGCTAGTATTAAAATTGAATTCCAAATTTATGTTATGATCGCTCGTATATGCATTTGCTTCTTCAAACATTTCAAGTAGGCCATTTAACATTTCAGAAAAAGATTTAGTAACTTTGAAAAATTCTGATATAAATTTTTCAAGTGAAATATTGTTTGTACTTAGTATTGTTTCAATTGATTCATTATGTTTTCCTCCTAACGCAATTTTCAACTCCTTAATTAAATCCTTATCATAGTACTTCTCATCAATAGCCCCATATGTACATATGATTTTCCATAATTCTACAACATCATCTATTATCTTTTCCTCATTCATTTCTCACACCTCTTATTTTTATTTATCTAAACCTCAAAATAGCCACCCCTTAATTACTATTCCTTATACCCGTTTGAGCTCTAACAGACCATCGTTTTCAAATTTTGTACTGAAACTAATATTTCATTAATCTCTAATATCTCATTGTTTAAAATATCATCCGAAATATCTATTGCTGGCTGAAAAATACTTAAGTTTCCTTCAAAATGGTTAAACTCATTCAGCAATGTTTTTTTAGATGCTAATTTTGCTTTAGCAAGTCGAATAATCATTTTTTCTCTTTCATCAAAAACTTTATCATCAACCAAGGACTCGTTTAATATATTTGTTAAAAGTAATTTTCTTCCTTTTGTACGTATTTTAAACTGCCTTGTCAAACATCGCTCTACCTTTAATCTCAAGAAAAGATAACATACTGAATGATACAAGGTTTTATTAAGCAAAGGATATTTAGTATTATCTACAATAAAATTGTCATTAATATTCAGCTGTAAAATATCTTTAACAGAGACATAGTACATATCTTCTATTCGACCATTACCTTCTCCGTTTTTACAAAACAGCTTATTGTAGATTTTAGTAATATTAATTCTAGAGTATTCATATCCATGCATAACCTTGGATAGATGCCTATAAGTAGCATTATCACCTATTAGATTCGCGTATCCCCTCATAAAAGGAATAAGCGATATCAAAAACAATTTTTCATTATTAATTACTATTTCATCTCTGTTTCTTAACAAATTCAAAAATTTATCGATTCCAAGCAATATTTCTTTTTCTTTATTATTAACAGATACAAACCCATTTCTTGCACCATCAAAATTATTTAACAAATATAGGGTAAATGAATTATTTAATTGATGTTCTAACAATCGTATTAAATCCGTATTATGAGTCAATACGATTACATTTTTAGCTTGAAGGAACTTGATTATAGAAAATGCAATCTTATTCTTATAAATTGAATCAAAACTCGAAATAGGATCATCTAATACTATTATCTCTTCTGATCTATTCCTTGCTTTTAAAAACTCAAATGTCAGTGAAATAAAATTTTGTTCTCCAGTGCTTAAATGCAAATCGTCAAAATTACTATTGTACAAATTTCTATTATCTATTGTAAGTCGTATATTATCATTATCTCTTACAAGATTTATTTCTCTACCAATAGCATTTTTAACAAATTCTTTGACAAAAAGCAAATCTTCCTCCGTAATTTGTGGTGGTTCTTTATTTAACGAATTATAATCTTCAATCTTGTTTTTTAAGTTGTGTTTCTCAAAAATATCATGCAAATAATTCTGCACAATTGCTTCATTAGTTCTTACATACTGCTTTACTTCATCAATTAAATTTTCTAATTGTCCAGAATCTCCCTCTTGGAGAAACATCAACAAAATTTTCTTAACTTTAAAAGGGTCTTTATTTTCATCTATTACCTGAATGATTTTTTCTAGCACATCTCTACTTGTTGAATCCATATTATCTAGAATTTCTTTATTCTCAGAGGATTTCTTTGTTATTATTTCCTCTGGATGATAATCCACATTATCACATACCACACAAACTTTGCTATCAAAATATCTTTTAACCAAATGAATAGCTTCATTATTTCTTCCAATTACTATAACTCTTCTATCTGTAGCAATTGATTTTCCTTCTAATTGTAGCAATCTATAAAGAATAGAATTTTTGTCAGTATAATTATCTTTCAAATATAGTAACTTTTCCTCTTCATGCTCAGGTACATCAAGTTTTTCTAATAATAAAATGAACTCCATTAATTCCTTACACGAAAAGTTCTTTCTTGATGCAGGAATTAGGATTTTACACATATCTGCCAATTTTTGATTATTGAACACTTCAAATTGTAGATTACTTTTTGCCGAATATCCGTAATCCCTTAAACCTTTATATATTACATTATTAACCAATTCATCAAGTGACTTATCAATTTCCTCTTTTAACATATATTCTCTCTGAATATTATCGCCAATAATATAATCACTTTCTTTCACTTTGATAATATTTCGATTTCTATGATCTTGTATTACATAAAAAAGAGTGTTGTTTTCATTCGTATATGTTATTTTTCTATATTTCACTTCATATGAACAATCTGAATTACTATTTTTCTCGTTTAAAACATTGACCATACTTGTTTTTCCTGTACCATTTGGAGCGTACAAAACAGCAAGGTTTGTAAACCTACCCTTGCCAAATACAATTCGATTATCATCCTGCATGTTCATAAATTCTTGTCGAAATATTGATTGATTCTTTAGTTTGTGAAATACTACACTATTACTCATAATTATTCTACCTCCCCGATATGCCCCATAATTAACACGTTATTTTACATTATACTCCTAAATCTACATTTTTCTCAACAATCAAACTACAATGTTTCTGTTAAACTTCCACTTCACCTCCAGCCTCTCCCCACCAAATAAAACAATCTCTTCCACAAACATATCCACAAGCTCCTTCGTCAATTTCGTCAGCTGAATATTCCCATCCAGCATCTCCAAACCTGCTGCCTCAGGCACCTCCATAGCCGAAAGCTGTTTGACCGCGACCTGCTGTTTTTCTATATTCTCCTGCATTTTCTCCATCATCTGCTCATACATTTTCTTCTGCTCCAAATAAGTATCTTTATCTGTCACCTCCGTTTTGTATGCTTCATAACTTGCACGGAGATCCTGCTGCAAAAGTGTCATTGTGCGTTCCATATCAGACAGATGTTTTTCTGCCGTAACAAGGCGCTCTTTATTCTTAGAACGTTGTACATCTATCACTGACCTGGAATCCACCCGTACATCTGCATATTGCTGAAGCATACCAAGAACTACTTCTTCAATATCCGCATCCAGAATACTTATTCTACAATCCCCACTACTCTGATCCATATATCTCTTATTGCAATAATATTTAGGGCGACCACTATAAGTATGCGCTAGCGTATGACCCCAATCGCCACATTTCATCTTACCTACAAGACAATGCCTTGCATGACGTTTCCCATCGGTAAAGCACTTTGTATTTTCTTTCCGAAGCTCTGCAATTTTCAGAAAGTCCTTCTTTGAAATAATCGGTGGATGACAGTTTTCTATCCGTTTCCATTCCTCTTCTGGAAGAGTCACACATCTTCTGGCACCAACTTCTTTACTCTCATAACGGTTATACACCAATGTTCCAGTGTACTGCTCATTATCCAGAATTCGTATGATAGCTACTGTATTCCAAAGTGGTTTTCTTTGTTTATATCTGGCAAGCATTTGCTCGTTCCCTTCCATTTCACCAATATAAATTCCTGGTGACACGATACCCTCATCATTCAGATTTCTTGCAAATTATACATGGAAATACCTGCTTTGTACTCCTTAAAAATCCGCTTTACAATTTGGGATGCCACCATATCAATTACCAACTGGTGTTTATCCTCTGGGCTTTTCACATATCCATAGGGTGCATATGCCGCAACATAATTCCCTTTTTTCATTTAACTTTTTTAATGCCTTAGGCTCACTAAAATTTAAATAATTGGTTGTTAAAATCTCTCCAGGAATATTTTTCTTCTCAAGTTCCTTTAACGTCTGAAGAAGGGGAGTAATTCCCCCCCATTGCTATAAAAGCAACACTTATTTGAAACTGTTCACATGTTAAAAGCTCATTCTCTATAGTCGATAGTACTTTTTTACCTTCTCTATGATTATTTGAAACAAACTGAGGTTTGTAAGCCAAATTAGATGAAAACGTTCCATCAACATATGCCGTTTCAAACCCATTCCTAATTTCAGCCAATTCTTCTTTTGTCATGTACCCATTCCCCTTTTACCAGATTTGGTACCCTTGTCTTCTTGCCGAATCATAGACCGGCTGCATGTTTTTCTCAAGAATATGATAAAATTCGTCTTTAGAATTTCCTTTTCTATATAGCTCCTGATTAGCCCATATGGAATGCAAATTATCCCGAAAGCAAGATTCGTACTTTTTTCTAATACCTGGCTTTCTTTCATCATGAATTATGCCATACAAAATATACTGGTTACTTGCAAATCGTCCAAAAAACGGATCCCACTTTGGAAGCTTATTACTTTTCGATGAATTTAAAGCGGAATCCATAGGCATTAAATTCCATAATTCATCGTTCATTACGAAGGACCAGGGAATAAAATGATCCACATCGTAACTTCCCTTTACTATTGGTGAATTTTTAAAGACATCCACGATAGGTTTCTCATCCAAAACTGCCTCCCAAAGTTTCCTAACGCTATTAAGCCTGCGCATTTTTTCATCCATTGGTGCCAGCTTATAGATAAGACCTGGGACTTCAGGATTATTATTCTGAAGCCACTTTACCTTTTCATACTGAATCCAGCCAAGAATTGATACGGTATTGTCCTGAATCATCTTCATCCATGATTCATTAAAATAGACTTCTTTCTTAAGTTTACTTCCTGTTCCAAGTGTATAGGGCAATAATGATATCTGATTGACACGTTCAATATAAGATACCATTCTTTGAGTACTACCCCAATCTGCTCTTTCATTATACTTATCAAAAAATCCTGAAAGCGCCCGATATGGAACCATATGAGTTAACTGATCTTTATAAAGCGCTAATTCTTTATCATACTGCTTTATCTTATTCTTAATCTCTATCTTGGAAGCATTTCCTGGAAGTTGGCTTAACTCCTGCAGTGTAAATATAGCCCTTTCCAACCCATCTTTAATCCGTCCTTCAATCACACCGCTTAGATGAATATGAAATTCTAAAACCGTATACCACGCATTTGCAATCATCTCATCAATAATATCGTTAAAGCTGGTCTCTTTTAATCCTTCTGAAATTAAATGAACGATTGCCTCAAGCCAATAGAACTTATAGCAGTATGACGGGTTCTTCATCATAAGAGAGAATGCTTCTATATCAAGACTGTTATAATACTTGCCATCAATATTTAATTGATATCCGATTTTTCCATAATCAAATTGAGGCATTTATCCTCATCCCCCTTGTCTTATGTGAACAGGTGCTAATCGTTTCTCTGAATCATTTCTGTTTTAGCTGATCATATTTTTCCTTACTGCCCTTCGCTAATTCTACTGGATACTTTTCATTGTTTCTCTTAATCTTCGCCTGTACAATCTCATCTATATCAAGACCGCACGCATCTGCCATAAGCACACAGTAATTTATTACATCAGCTAATTCTTCTCTTATCTTGTCCATCTTCTCTGTGCATTTCACATCCTCAGCACTCCACTGAAAAACTTCCAATAGTTCAGCCGCTTCCAGAGAAATTGATATGGCTAAATCTTTGGGATTATGAAATTGTCTCCAGTCGCGTTCATCACGAAATTGCAATATCTTATTTATTGTTTCTTGTGTCATTCATATTCCCTCTTACTTTATCCTGCTTTTTAAAAGAACCGGTGCAAAAAGTTCAAAATATTTTCTTTCCTAACTGGCTCACTGTGACCCACTACTGCCAACTCAAAATCAATCATACATAATTCCTCATATAATTGTTTTGTTTTTTCCAGATCTCTGTAATGATTTTGATAAAAGTCATCATTATAAATATCACCTAAAAATATCACTCTTTCCTCTGGAATGAAAACAGCCACGGAATCATCACTATGGGCGGAGGGAAGGTGCATACATTCGCATGTAATGTTTCCGCAGTCTAATACCATTTTTTGCTCAAAGGTTATCAGTGCTGGAACTACCTTTATTTCTTTTAATTTTGGATACTCTGCCCGGATGTGCTCATCTGCAAACGAGATTTCTTCGCCGGATATCAACCGCTCTTTCATTTTGGAATCGGTAAATTCCCAGGAAGACATTCTGACCAATTCCTGGTTGGTCTTTGTATGTGCAATTGTTTCTGCATCAATGGCATGCAGACCATATGTATGATCCCAATGCCAGTGTGTTATAATACAATATTTCGGCTTTTTTAAGCCTTGCTGCATCAACCATTACCGAACATCGATCCCCATTGATATAACCCAAAACAGGGCGATCGCTGTTGGAATCGCATTCCGTATAGTATATATTTTCTGTTAACCGATTTAATCTCATAGTATGTCTCCTATTCTCCAAAGCCGCTTTCTGCAAAGTTTGCTATAGATAAAATCGCTTCTTTTTCATCTTCGCCCTGGGCTTCAAACGTCAGCCTGTCCCCCTTTATTGCGTTCATATCCATTAAGGAAAGTACATTCTTTGCATTATATTTCCTGGTGAGGTCTTCATTTTTATAGACGGTAATTTCACTTTTAAATCCCATAGCGAGCTTTGACAGTAAACTGGCCGGTCTTGCATGTAATCCATATGGGTTTGGTACGGTCACGATAACGATTTCCATGGTATTCCTCCCCTGCTAATACAATAATAGCGGCATTTAGATGATCATCAATCTCTTTAAGGAAAGTATAGTTTGTAATGGTTGTTCTGTAAAGAAAAAAGTAAGCGAATATGATCAGCTCCAATTCATTTTATCAAATTATGTCCATAAGTTGATGACAACTTTCTGAACACAGATTTTCATTAAATAGAGCCATGCGTCTGGCACGGCCCTGTTCAAATAACATTTATATCTGCATGATCTTATGCACCATACTGCATCTTTTCTTGTCATGTGCTAAACCAACGCACAGAACCTCTCCTGATAATCCTGTATAATATTGATTATCAATTATCTGTTGTAAAGCCTCTTCCCTAAGCCGTTCCAAATCTTCCCCCTGTTTAAACTCAATAATTACATGACTATGAGCAGGCATCAATGCTTCCAGAGTGATATCACTTCTCCCGAATCCGGCTTCTATGTTGCTTGTTACCTTGTAAGTACCTCTTAGTGTAATGCACATTCCTAAAAACAGCATGTGATATGCATTTTCCTTGGCATCCATGTAACTGGTACAAGATATGACAATATCCTGATATAAATCAAAAAACCGTTTCATATCTTTATTAATCAGGCAAGAAAGCATTTGCTGCAAGTCCATTCCGTCAACACCTGATATCTCGGCAATCAATACTTGAAATTCTGACATCACTTCATCATTAGGAATTTTCACCACTGCTGTATTGGAATCAATCCGTTTTAAGGCAGTCAGATAGCCTGAGTTCACCAGAAGTCCCCACAAACTATAATTACTATCTCGTTCTATATATGAAGTTTCTAACGTAAGCCATACAGATATTTCTTTTCCTGATGCCAATTGATCAAAGTCTTCCCAAAATCGCTTATCTGCTGTCCGCAGTGCTTGTTTCACTAAAAAGTTAGAGGATGTATTAATCCAATAGTTATCTAATGAGTCTATATCAGCATAGTTTAAAACAGACCATGGATTGTATATTTCTACTCCTCCAAACCGGTAACCATCATACTTCATACGTACATTTTCGTCCAAAATCAAACCATAATCAGTTAAAAGTTTTTCTGTCTCCCCAACAGTAAGACCAAAATAAGATGCATATTGTTTGTGCATTACCGTGTAAACTCTGGCATTATTAAACTGAGAAAATATACTTTCCTTAGCAACTCTCTGTACTCCCGTGATAAGAGCCTGACCAAGTGATGAATTTCCCTTCATCGCACCCCCATAAAGATTGGCAAAAAAAGGGCCCAGCTGGTTATGGTATCCGTATTCGTAACTGCTCATAATTGGCTGGTCATATTCATCAATTAAAAGTATCGGGCGTATATGATAGAATTCATAAACAACCCTGGTTAAATCCAATAACACACCAGACAAATAGATATGTGTGGATTTCTGATCCATTAACAAATCGTAGGATTCATAAAATTTTTTTGCACTAAAAGAATTTTTGTTTAGTTTATCTCTGAATTTTTCTTCATAGTAACCATATTGCTCCTGCATCGCCAGTTTTAATTGGGCAGTCAGCTCCTCCACCGTGGTTCCTTTAGAATTTTTAAAAGTAAAATAAATAACAGGTCTTGAATTAATCTGATCCGCGTATTCCGTATCCATAATTGCCAGACCATTAAAAATATCTCTGCTATCCTTTTCTATATCAAAAAATTCCTTTAGCATCGTCACATTTAATGTCTTTCCAAACCTTCTTGGACGGGCAATCAGTGTAACTTCATCCTGCATTTCTATAAAATCCTTTATCATTAATGTTTTATCCACGTAATAGGATCCATTTTCACGTAATTTACGAAAATCATCATTTCCTATTGGTAAGATTCTTTTTACACCCATGCCTTCTATCCTTTCTAAAACATCTTAAGTACGTGCTATCTTTATAATAACATATTACTCCCAGTCTTACCAGTCCAGGCCAATGTATTCTAATCATAATATATGATCAGTATTTAGTGACACGCGTTTGCTATTGTGTCAAGTGTAACATTTAAGAAACCATAGACTATCACTCAATAGTCTATGGTTTCTTAAGACATTATCTACTTACATTACATCAAAGCAAAACGGATGTCCCTCTGGGTCAAGCATTACAGCCCAATCTCCGTATTGTACATCTGCTTTTCTTGCTCCAAGTTTTAATGCGTAATCAATCCATTCCTGAAGCTTTGCTTTTTCCATACTAAAATCAAGGTGCATCATTTGCTGTTGCTTGTTAACCTCTTCGGGCCATACTGGAGGAACATACATTTCATTCCTTTGAAAACCAATGTTTACGTTGCACTTTTCTGAATATATAATAATAAAATCATCAGCTTCATAACATTTATTCCAGCCCAGCAAATTAATATAAAAATCAGAAAGTGTTACAGGATTTTTACAATCCAAAACTACTTTGTCAAAATTTATTTCAGCAATATTCTTCATTTCTTTCTTGTATGATAATTAGGAAGTTAATTATCACACGTTCCTTTCTTTTTAATATCGTGGTTATAATACATTCAGATACTGTGGACTTTTGATTTTTTCCTGTAGCTTTGACTACTCAACTGGAGTGTATTGCCGCTACCTTTATCTGAATTGTTTATATGCTGGATGTACCGGAGCACTTTGTTCCAATGAGTACTTATTTCAATCAAGTCTACGATGATAATCGCTGGTGGATATCACGGTATCAGATCTTACGAAAGGGAGGTACAACCTCATGATTTACGTTGGTATTGATATTGCCAAACTTAACCATTTCGCCGCTGCCGTTTCTTCGGAGGGCGAGATACTCATTGAGCCGTTCAAATTCACAAATGACGCTGATGGCTTCCAACTGCTGATTTCCAAAATCGAATCATTCGATAAGGACAGCACCATCATCGGTCTTGAGTCGACGGCACACTACGGTGACAACCTTGTTCGATACCTTGTTGCCAGTCTTTACAGAGTGTGTGTTCTCAACCCTATTAAGACGTCTCAGATGCGAAAGAACAACATTCGCAAAACTAAGACAGATAAGGTCGACACTTACGTTATTGCTAAAACTCTAATGATGCAGGATTCCTTACGGTTCGTCAGCTTCTATGATCTTGATCTGATGGACTTAAAAGCTCTTGGGCGCTTTCGCCAGAAAACGATAAAACAGCGAACCCGCCTTAAAATCCAACTGACGACCTATGTTGATCAGGTCTTCCCCGAATTGCAATACTTCTTTAAATCCGGTCTGCATCAGAATGCTGTCTATGCCCTTCTTAATGAAGCACCTTCTCCTAACGAGATTGCTTCCATGCATATGACTCATCTGGCAAATCTGCTCAAAGTGAAGTCTCATGGTCACTTTACAAAGGAGCAGGCCAAAGAATTAAGAGTTCTGGCACAGAAGTCTGTCGGTGCAAACGACAGCGCTATATCTATTCAGATAACCCAGACCATTCAACAAATCGAGTTACTGGATAGCCAATTAAATAAGATTGAAGCAGAAATGACGGACATCATGAATTTCAATGAATCAGTCATCATGACCATTCCTGGTATCGGATACATAAATGGCGGAATGATTCTTGGTGAAATAGGTGATATTCACCGTTTCTTAAGTCCTAACAAGCTGCTTGCTTTTGCTGGTTTAGATCCGTCCGTATATCAGTCTGGTAATTTTCAGGCTAAACGAACTCGTATGTCCAAACGTGGCTCTCGTGTACTGCGATATGCCCTAGTAAATGCAGCTTGGAACGTTGTAAGAAACAACGACACCTTCAAGGCTTATTATGATGCCAAGAGGGCAGAAGGCCGAACTCACTATAATGCCCTTGGGCACTGTTCCGGCAAGTTAGTCAGAATCATCTGGAAGATGCTTACTGACGAAGTTGAATTTAACCTCGAATAAGAGGTCTGTATACCAATATCGATAGATTTTGAAAAAGCACCCTCAGGGAGCTTTATTAAAGTTACCCTATTTTACCTTTGATACGAAAAAGAAATTTTTTGCTGATTTATGCTTGACTTTTCATAGCTGGTCTCCTTATCATACTATATTCATTTAATTTCTCACACATTCATATTTGATTCCTCTTGTAACTGAGCCGTTTCCTGTTCTAACAACTCAAACTCACTCTTGTTATTAGAATTACTTTTCTTGCTAGATTTACTAAGATTAACTGCGAAGTTCTTCCATTTATGATTATATTCTGTTTTGTTGTTATCAAATTCATTTGCTCTTAATATTTTAAAGTATTGTTTTAAATCATCCTCTGTTAATTCCCCGTTAACTATGGCTGTTATGACAGCGCACCCCGGTTCATTTTGATGCATGCAATTGTTAAACCTGCACATTTTCGCATATTTATCTACATCTGCGTAAACCAGTTCATCATCTCTATCAATATGTGATTTTTTCATTAATAACCATCCTTTTATTTTCTTTGTCAAATTTCAAACAGAATGGCATTTAACCTAATTTAGGGTACAAAAATAGCCACACCAACCACATGTGACCATACTTTTTTCATATTCACAAGAAGATTAGTTATGATAGCATTAAAAATAAAGCCACATATGGCTATCTCTTTTAATGCATCCCAATATTAAGTTAAATGCCAAATACCTCACTTAATATAATATTTTTCATAACAAATCCTCCTTTCAATTTTTATGTAACCATTATAACACGGTGTTTTTTTCTAATCAATAAAAATGTTAAAATTCTAATTATAATTTGTCTTAGATTAGACAAGCATCTTAAACGAATTAAGTATTAAAATAGGAGACCGCAATCTATAAGCTACAATCTCCTTAGATCACTTCCTTTCTCCATTTTAGTTTGGCTTTAAGAACGCAAAAAAAGACATCTCTGATAGTATTGAACCGACCCCCAAAAGTTAGACCTAGAATCTAACGATTGGAGGTCGGTTTTATTATGTCAAAATACAGTTTTGAATTTAAAAAACAGGTGGTTGATGCATATCTACAAGGAAAAGGTGGATATACGTTTCTAGCTGAGAAGTTTGGAGTTACGAATAGGCGTCAAGTTTTAAATTGGGTTCATTATTACG
Source organism: Lacrimispora struthionigena (assembly GCF_048627165.1). Taxonomy (NCBI): domain Bacteria; kingdom Bacillati; phylum Bacillota; class Clostridia; order Lachnospirales; family Lachnospiraceae; genus Lacrimispora; species Lacrimispora struthionigena. Next base: position 879,933 of record NZ_JBMBWP010000001.1, on the reverse strand, counting down.
AGAAATTTGGTGATGAAGGACTATTTCGTTCTAGAAAAAATGAGAGTTATTCTTTTGAATATAAGCTTCGTGTGGTAGAGTTATACTTATCAAGTGAAGTTTCATATCAAGAGCTGGCTCTTTCTGAAGGAATTAACAATAATGCATTAATTGCAAAGTGGGTAAATGATTACAGAATTGCCGGTCCTGATGCTTTGAGACCAAAGAAGAAGGGACGTAAGAAATCATTGGATTTATTTAGAAGAAAACAAGATATTCAGCCTACTGAGATTACTCCAGTTGATACTAGTGCTGAACATGTAAAGCAACTTGAGGACGAACTTCTAAAACTTAGGATTGAGAATGCTTATTTAAAAGAACTGAGGAGGCTGCGTTTAGAGGAGGAAGCTCTTCTGAAAGAAAAGCGAGAATCGTCTACAGCCTCCGAGGAGAATACAGACTAAAAGACATTCTCGCAGTTATTGGATTTCCAAAAGCAACTTATATGTATTGGCAAAAAAGATTTGATAGAGAAAATCCTAATCAGGAACTTGAAGATAAAATTTTAGAAATTCATAAAAATAACAAAGATTATGGATACCGTCGTATGTATGGAGAACTTCGTAATCAAGGATTTACGGTTAACAAGAAGAAAGTACAGAGAATTATGCAAAAGCTTAATCTTCAGGTATTCTCCTTTACCAGAAAGAGCCGTAAATACAGTTCTTACAAAGGGAAAGTTGGAACTGTAGCACCCAATAGAATCAGGAGACGATTTAAAACTTCTATACCTCATCAGAAGATTACGACAGATACTACTGAGTTTAAATACTATGAAGTCGATTGCAAGGGACATATGGCAATGCATAAGCTGTACCTGGATCCATTTATGGATATGTGTAATGGTGAAATCTTAAGTTTTGCTATTGATAAACATCCATTGGCTGTTAATGTAATGAATGCATTAAATGAAGCAATAAAAATAACATCTGATTGCCCATATCGCAGAACCTTTCATTCAGATCAAGGCTGGGCTTACCAAATGAAAGCATACTCTCATCGCCTCAGAGAAGAACGAATCTTTCAGAGTATGTCACGAAAAGGGAACTGTTACGACAATTCTGTTATGGAGAACTTTTTCGGACTTTTAAAACAAGAAATTTATTATGGTGTTGTGTATTATAGTTTCGAAGAACTAAAAAGTGAAATAGAAAAATTTATCAAGTATTACAATGAGAAACGAATTAAAGAGAAACTAGGATGGATGAGTCCTGTGCAATACAGACTCAGCCTCTTGGCAGCATAAAAGAAAAAGGCGAAGCGGAAAAATCCACCTCGCCATAAAGTCTAACTTTTAGGGGTCACCTCATATTTCTACTAACTGAGATGTCTTTAACTGGTTTTACAATAGGATTCCTCTCGGGTACCTATTCTATCAATTTATAAGTTTTCATTAACCTGCAACACCTCAATTATAAAGAGCGTACATCGTACCAGGGCCAGCTAATCCGTCAGCACTAAGGCCTTTGCTTGATTGGAAACGTTTAACAGCTGAAGTTGTTCCACTTCCAAAGACGCCATCTACTCCATTTGGATCAAATCCCCTGCAATAGAGCATCCCTTGCAAAATATGAACTGCATTTCCTTTATCTCCGGATTTCAATGTTTTTACAGCTGCTTTGGAGCCAGCTCCAAACACACCATCTGCAGTCACACCAAGAATTCTCTGATATGCTTTTGTTGCTGCTTTCTTTGTATTAGAACCGTATAATCCATCCGCTGTCAGACCAGAGGAATAATTACTGTTCAGCCAGCTCTGAAATGCTCTAATTGTAGAATCTCCTGTTGTGGTTCCACCACTAGAAGTCCCATATAAAAACATTTCCTTTTCTGCTGCCCGCCTTCTAACCAATCCGTCGAGCACCTTACCACCAGCATGAATCCACTTGTCGAATTCATCGGCTGCTCCGTTAATATCTCCTTTGTTTAACTTTTTAAGAAGCGTACTAGAACTAAAGTTACCCCCACCTAAATTAAATGTGAAAGATACCAGCGCATCAAACTGATTCTGACGAATGGCATATGTAACTTTATTGTTTACTGTATTCTCAGCTGATTTTAGATCAGACTTCAAATACGCCTCGGCCTGTGCTTCTGTGATCGTCATACCGGAATACACACCAGAGGTATGCCCATAACCTATAGTCCACACTCCTACAGAATCCTGATACGCCTTCAGTCTCAAACCTTCAAAAGATTTAATTAAATTAATACCTGCTTGTGATGTTGAAAAACTCATAATAATACCTCCGTTCTTTTTTAATGTACATGTACACTTATTAAAAAGAACGAAGGCGATAAAATGTAAACCTCTTTTAAATTCTAATGTATTACTTAATTATTGATATCAAACTCAGCTTTTGTATTAAAACCTATAAAATACAGCGGCTCTTTGCTATTTTTTTTATGTAAAAAAGCAACTGCTCCCTGCTTACTTTCCCCTTTGACCATTGAAAGATTATATATGTTATTTTCCAGATATGATGATACATCCTCCCCATTACTGTCACCATTAGAAAGTGCAAAATACAATTTTCCACTCTCCATAGAACCCCTGTTTTCTGCAAGATAAAGTTCTTCTGCTTCTCCTTCAGTATATGATACATTAAATGTTACGACTATATATTCCATATCATCTGCCGGTTTTGTCAGCTCTGCATTACCTTTGGACAGCAGTTTATAAGCCTCATCTCCCCTTTGGATGCTTTCCAGTTTAAGTGTTGCTTTTACAGGAACCTCCTGACCATCTACCAATTGTTTTCCTTCTATTATTTTTGATACTCCAGAATTCTGCTTCTCTGTATTGGATACATCCTTCTGATTTATGTCAACTTTTGTTTCTTGGTTGCCAGTTGTTTCCTCCTTTTTAGATGTTCCGTTGGATTTACTTTTTGTCTGGGCTTCTTCACTGGAACTTATCTCTTCTTTCGTACCCTTTGTCTCTTCTGAACTGCTCTGCTCAATACGAATCGGCTGGGTCTCCACATTCATAGAATCATCACTGGCCTTTTTACTCTGGCATCCTGATAATACCGATGCAACTACTAACATAGTTAATACATATTTTGTTCTCATTCTCATTCCCCTTCTTAAGCAACTAAGCCCCTGTTGGTGGACCTTGTTATTCATTATATTGACTATATTATAAATATTTATAATTTATTTATTTTACCATAATATTAATTTATTGGCAATATATCAAATATACCTATGCCAGGTTATCTGAATTTCAATTCAAAAGGGGGACTCCTGGTTTGGAAAGGTTCAAATACTGAATCAAAAAAGTTTTGCTTTATAGAAAAAGAAAAGCCCTCACTACTGGTTCATTCAGCAGAAAGAGCTTTTCTTTTTCTATTGTTAGAAACGAACTATAAAAGTTCCATCTTTTATTTATTTCTCCAGACTCTTCATCGTCGGGAACAACAACACATCCCTGATCGCATAACTATCCGTAAGCAACATTACAAACCGGTCAATACCAATTCCAATACCGCCAGTCGGTGGCATACCAATCATCAGCGCATTCACGAAATCTTCATCCATCGAGTTCGCTTCATCATCTCCCGCTGCCAAAAGTGCTTCCTGAGCCTTAAATCTCTCAATCTGATCCAGCGGATCATTCAGCTCAGAATAAGCATTCGCCATCTCCCGCTTTGTAATAAACAGCTCGAACCGCTCTGTATATTCCGGATCACTTGGCTTCTTCTTTGTAAGAGGTGAAATCTCAACCGGATGATCAATAATGAACGTAGGCTGAATCAGATGCTCCTCTACAAACTCTTCAAACAGAAGGCTTAAGATATCGCCCTTTTTATGTCTTGCTTCGTAAGCAACATGGTGCTGATCTGCAAGTGCTTTCGCTTCTTCATCTGTATGAATAGCAGTAAAATCAATATCCTTATATTTCTTCAGAGCGTCAACCATGGAAATACGCTCGAAAGGTTTAGACAAATCAATCTCTACTCCATCATAGGTCACAACTGCTGTGCCAAGCACCTTTAATGCAACCTCACGGAATAAATTCTCCACCAGATCCATCATGCCGTGGTAATCGGTATATGCCTGATAGAGCTCCATCAGTGTAAATTCAGGATTATGTCTGGTATCTACGCCTTCGTTACGGAAAACACGTCCAATTTCATAAACCCGCTCTAAACCGCCTACGATCAGTCTCTTTAAATAAAGTTCCAGAGAAATACGCAGCTTTACGTCCTCATCAAGGGCGTTGTAGTGGGTATCAAAAGGTCTTGCTGCTGCTCCGCCTGCATTGGCCACCAGCATAGGAGTCTCAACTTCCATAAATCCCTGTGCGTCCAGATGATTACGGATCTCCTTAATAATCTGGGAACGCTTAACAAAAGTATCGCGCACTTCCGGATTCATAATTAAATCAACATATCTCTGTCTGTAACGAAGATCGGTATTAGTAAGGCCATGGAACTTCTCAGGCAGAATCTGCAGACTCTTGGTCAGCAGTTCCACGCTTTCCGCATGGATGGAAACCTCTCCTGTCTTAGTGGTAAATGCGGTTCCCTTGATTCCAACGATATCACCGATATCAAGTTTTTTAAATTCTTTATAGGATTCTTCGCCAATGCTGTCTCTTGCTACATAGGACTGAATATTACCCTTTAAATCCTGGACATTACAAAAAGAGGCCTTTCCCATAACCCGCTTGGACATCAGACGTCCTGCGATGGAGACTTCTTTGCCTTCCCAGACTTCATAATTTTCTTTGATCTCACTGCTGTGTACGGTAACATCGTACTTTGTAACCTTAAACGGATCTTTTCCTGATTCCTGAAGCTCTGCCAGTTTCTCCCGGCGAACCTTAAGTAAATGGTTTAAATCCTCTTCTACAACCTGATTCTGGTTTTGATTCTGCTGTTCTGCCACTTGTTTTCACTCCTTTGTGAACTATGTTAAGGAAGTACTCTTAAGACACTCTCTGAATCTCAAGTACTTTGTACTGAATGACTCCTGACTGAGTCTCAACGTCAACAACGTCTCCCACTTTTTTACCAATCAGTGCCTGACCTACCGGAGATTCATTGGAAATCTTGTTCTGAAGGCTGTTTGCTTCGGTGGAACCAACAATCTTGAATTCCATCTCTTCGTCTTCATCCACATCGTAGACTTTTACTTTGCAGCCAATATTAATCTTATCTAAGTCTATTTCATCTTCTACGACTACTTCTGCATTCTTAAGCAGCTTCTCCAGCTCTTCGATACGCAGCTCGATGTCTCTCTGCTCATCTTTGGCAGCATCATACTCTGCATTCTCGGATAAATCGCCCTGTTCTCTGGCTTCCTTTATTTTCTGGGCAACTTCTTTTCTTTTGACTACTTTTAAGTTCTGAAGCTCATCTTCGTATCTCTTAAGACCTTCATAGGTTAAAATATTTTTCTTGTCTACCATGGTTTTTTACTTCCTCCTGGTTACTTACTCGCTAAATCACATTCCAGATATTATAGCGTAAACATCTGTAATTGTCAAGATTCGCGTCCCTTTTTCTGGTTACAATGCTCCAATTCTTTCTCGTACAAAACGCCTTAATTCTTCCATTGTTTCGACCTGATTGATATCGTTTCTCAATTTGGCCGAATGGGGAAGTCCGCCGGTATACCACGCCATGTGCTTTCTCATCTCACGCATGGCAACCATCTCTCCTTTGTGCTCTGCCTGCATGGTTCCATGACGCAGAATCATCTCGCTGATCTCAGCCGGAGTCGGCGGCTGTAACAGCTCTCCTGTCTCTAAATAATGCAGTGTCCTGGAAAAGATCCAGGGATTTCCTTTTGCACCTCTGGCGATCATGACTCCGTCACAGCCGGTCTGATCGATTAAGGCCCTGGCATCTTCCGGCTTAAAGACATCGCCGTTGCCGATGACAGGAATGGAGACAGCTTCCTTCACCTGCCTGATGATATCCCAGTCAGCAGTTCCTGAATAGTACTGCTCCCTGGTTCTGCCGTGGACTGCTATGGCTGCCACGCCGCTGCTTTCTGCCATACGGGCAAACTCCACTGCATTGCAGTCTTCCTCTGTAAAGCCTTTTCGAAACTTTACAGTGACCGGCTTTTTCACTGCCTTTACCATGGCAGTCAGGATCTTCTCCGCCAGCTTTATATCCTTCATCAGCGCGGAGCCTTCGCCGTTATTTACAATCTTTGGTACCGGGCAGCCCATATTCACATCGATTAAGGCAAATGGTCTGGATTCTATGGCAGCTGCCATATTCGCCATGATGTCCGGGTCGGAACCGAAGAGCTGGACACTCACCGGGCCTTCCTGATCGGATACACTTAACAGCTCATTGGTGTTCTTGTTCTTATATAAAATGGCTTTGGCACTGACCATCTCTGTGACCGACAGTCCGCAGCCCTGCTCCCTGCAAAGAAAACGAAATGGCAGGTCCGTAACCCCTGCCATCGGCGCCAGTATCAGATTATTGTCAAACGTTACATTTCCTATTCTAAGTTTCAACTGTCTTTTTCTCCGTCTTCTAATTCTTCTCCCAGATAAAAAACACGGTAGTACATCTCAAGGGACTGCAAAAGCTCCCGTTTTTCCCGCTGGTACTGCTTAATCTTTAATACACTTCCGATTTCATCGAACAAATAGTCCTCTTCCGGTGCGGTTACTTTAAATTCCAACGTTCCTTCTTCGTTAAACTCCAGAACCAGAACTCCGCCAATATCTTCGGTATAGAGCACACACATGATCTGAAGCTCCTGCCGGATGCTTTCCGGGAGACTTTTAAACTGTTCATTAAAATAATATTTCTGTTCATAAGAATTGGCGCCGCACAGCACCACTTTATCTTCAGCCTGCTCCATATCTGTCACCGTTCTTTCTGCCCGACCACGCATTCAAGCATGTTTTGTCCCCCTTCGGATACAAAGCATGCTTTCTGGTGTCGTTATGTTTACCGGTTTATAATTGTACCATACAAAAATAGAAAAAACAATAGCCTAAAAATCCGTTGTACAGCGCTTTACCAGCCTGCAGGGTACCTTGCAGTTCCGGCTGATTTGAGGATCTTTCTCCTGAAGAATCTTCATCATGTTGCTGATGGTTATATTACACAGTTCCTCTACCCGGTTATCAACGCTTGACAGCTCCGGATCGCTGCAGATGGAAAGTGCGGAATTGTTAAAGCCTGTAATACAGATATCCTCCGGTATCTTTAACAGCTTGGCATTTGCATACTTAATTGCTCCCACTGCAAGACCGTCGTCTGTACCGATTACACTGTCAAACCGCAGATCCCGTCGTTCCAGCAAAATATCACGTACGGTGTGGATCCGGTTTTTTACATACAGCTTTAAGTCTCCAAGCACCGGCAGACCATGGCTTTTTAAGGCTGACTCATAACCGGCAAGCTTCCTTACAGCACTGTAGGAATGAGAATCGCACAGAAAGAGAATTCTGCGGCGGCCTGATTCGATCATCTGACTGGCCACATCATAGGTGATCTGATAATCATCTCCATAGGCGCAGTAAATATTCTCACCATCTAAATATCCATTAATTAAGAAGACCGGAACCTGTCTGGCTGCATCAAGCACATACTGCACACGGCTTTCTTCCCCCTCAGCACCTGCATAGGTGGAACCCACCATAATTAACGCGTCAATGCGTTTGGCTAAGAGAAGACTTACATACTTCTCCTTAATTGACTGTTCAAATCCGCTGCAGCACAGAATACAGTCGTAACCGTGTTCATGCATGCGGCTTTCTAAATGGGCAACTGCAGTTGCCATATAGGCATCGGATACATCCGGACATAGGATGCCGATGGTCTTCATAGAATCAAGGCCTAACCCCCTGGCAAATACGTTAGGTGTGTAGCCATTCTCCTCCATGATTGCCCTGACTTTTTGTTTTGTTTTTTCACTTACGCGGGGGCTGTCGTTTACCACCCTGGAAACGGTAGCAATGGAAACTCCTGCAAGCTCTGCAATATCATATATGTTCATCCTGGTGTCCCTCTAAACGTCTTTATTATTCACCGCCTGAATGGAATTCAGACAGACGTTTCCCCTTTTACTGTGCCAGCGTTATTGGTCGCTCTGTTTGGCCATATCAGCAGGGAGCGTAAGCGCTTACACTTATCTCGATTCATTATACATAATATTTCTGCATTACGCAACTGTTATTACCAGGGAAACAGGAAAAATGGTGTATGTTTTTTCTATATTGTTCCCATAATTAAAAGAAATATGTTTGTTTTATTTTTGCCTATTGACTAAGAGAATAAAATGGTGTATGTTTTATGTAAGTACTTACATTGCATCTGAATATCGAAACTGGTACTAAGAAAGGAAAGGAAGCTTATGCAGGACTTTATCAAAATTAATTCCGAAGACAACGTGGCAGTCGCATTAAAGCCGCTTGCTTCCGGCAGTGCTATTGAGGTGGACGGCACAGCGGTTATTCTTCTGGAAGACATCCCACAGGGTCATAAATTTGCCCTGACAGATATACCTGCCGGCTCATCCGTCATCAAATACGGCTGTGCCATCGGCATAGCAAAGGAGAATATTGGGACTGGGGCCTGGATTCACACACACAATTTAAAAACAGGATTAGGGGATTTACTGACTTACACGTACAACAAACAGGAGATCGAAGTTGCTCCAACAGAAGAACGCTTTTTTAACGGTTACCGCAGACCCGACGGACGTGTGGGCGTGCGTAACGAAATCTGGATTATTCCTACCGTAGGCTGCGTGAATAAAATCGCGACTGCCATTGAACGTGCCTCTTTAAAACATGTAAAAGGAAGCATCGATGCGGTTGCTGCTTTCCCTCACCCATACGGATGTTCCCAGATGGGCGATGATCAGGAATTTACCAGAACCATTCTGGCAGATTTAATCAATCATCCAAACGCTGGTGGCGTGCTGGTACTTGGACTTGGCTGTGAGAACAGCAACATTACCGAATTAAAACGCTATATCGGAGAATACGATGAGCGCAGAGTCAAATTCCTGGTAGCTCAGGAGTCAGAAGACGAGATCTCCGATTCTCTTGAACTCATTGATCAGCTGGCAGAGTATGCAGGAACCTTTCACAGAGAGCCCATCAGCTGCAGCGAGCTGGTAATTGGAATGAAGTGCGGCGGTTCCGACGGATTATCCGGAATTACAGCCAATCCTACTGTTGGAGAATTTTCAGATATGCTGGTTTCAAAGGGCGGAACTACGATCCTTACAGAAGTTCCGGAGATGTTTGGTGCGGAAACCCTTCTTATGAACCGTTGCCAGAACGAAGAAACCTTTGAAAAAACTGTTGATTTAATAAATGACTTTAAGAATTATTTTACGAGCCACAATCAGACCATTTACGAGAATCCTTCTCCAGGTAATAAAAAAGGCGGTATTTCCACACTTGAGGACAAGTCCCTGGGATGTGTTCAGAAGTCCGGCAGAATGCCTGTGGTTGATGTATTAAAATACGGTGAGCCGGTACGCAATAAAGGACTGAACCTTTTAAGTGCTCCAGGCAACGATCTGGTGGCTTCCACAGCCCTTGCTGCATCAGGTGCCCATATCGTTTTATTTACCACTGGACGCGGCACTCCATTTGCATGTCCCGTACCAACCATGAAGATTTCCACCAACTCTGCTCTCAGTCAGAAGAAGAATAACTGGATTGATTTTAACTGCGGAGTGCTTGTGGAAGGAACCGATATGGAGACTCTTAAAAATCAGTTTTTTGACTTTGTTATTGAAGTTGCCTCCGGCAAGATGGTGAAATCAGAAGAAGCAGGTTTCCACGATATGGCCATCTTTAAGCAGGGCGTAACATTATAAAATATTTTTGACTACCTATAAGGAGACAAACGGAATGGAAAAGTTAAGCTACCAAACACTGGAAAAGCTGGGTTATGACGGATATTTATTAAAAGATGCACCAGAGCGTGTACTGCAGTTCGGAGAAGGAAACTTCTTAAGAGCGTTTGTTGATTACTTTATCGATGTTCTCAATGAGAAGACCGGATTTAATTCAAAGGTTGTTTTATGCCAGCCAATCGCTCCTGGTCTTGCTGATATGATCAATGAGCAGGAAGGTCTTTATACCCTCTTTCTCCGTGGCTTTGAGAATGGTCAGAAGGTAAATGACAAGCGTGTCATCTCCTGCGTAAGCAGATGTTTAAATCCTTACAGCGAATATGAAACCGTTCTTGCCTGTGCAGAAAACCCGGATCTCCGGTTTATAGCCTGCAACACCACTGAGGCTGGAATTACTTATGACCCTTCCTGCCAGTTTACCGATGTACCGGCTGACAGCTATCCTGGAAAGCTGACTCAGTTCTTATACAGACGTTTTGAGAAGTTCGGCAAGGAAGCTGGAAAGGGATTTGTGATTCTTTCCTGCGAGCTGATTGACAACAACGGAAAAGAACTGGAAAAATGCGTATTAAGCTATGCAAAACAGTGGAATTTAGGCGATGAGTTCTTAAACTGGATTAAAGCAGAGAATATCTTCTGCTCCACACTGGTTGACCGTATCGTAACCGGTTATCCAAGAAACGAGGCAGCTGAGATCTGTGAAGAATTAGGCTATATTGACAACATTATCGATACTGGTGAAGTATTTGGATTCTGGGTAATCGAAGGACCAGACAGCTTAAAGAAAGAACTTCCATTTGAAGAAGCAGGTCTTCCTGTTGTTATCTGCGGAGATCATAAGCCATACAAACAGAGAAAGGTTCGTATCTTAAACGGTGCTCATACCTCTTTTGTTTTAGGAGCCTACCTGGCTGGGCAGGATATCGTGCGCAACTGTATGGATGACGAAGTGATCTGCGGATTTATGAACAAGACCATTTACGATGAAATCATTCCTACCTTAACTCTTCCGGAGGAAGAATTAAAGAGCTTTGCAGCTTCCGTAACAGAGCGTTTCAAAAACCCATTTATTGACCATGCGCTGTTAGCTATTTCCTTAAACTCCACTTCCAAATGGAAAGCCCGCGTAATGCCGTCTTTAAAGGGATATGTAGAGAAGAATCATGCGCTTCCAAGCTGCATCACTGCTTCCTTTGCATTCTATATTGCATTCTACCATGGAACAACACTGACAGAAGACGGACTGACTGCAGTACGTCCTGCTGGTGATACCTATACAGTAAAAGATGATAAGCAGATTCTCCAGTTCTTCTATGACCACAAAGACGAGGATGCAGCTGCTCTTACCCACTCTGTCTGCACAAATACAGAGTTCTGGGGTGAGGATTTAACTGCCATTGAAGGTTTTGAAGCGGCTGTTAGCGGATATTTAAAAGATATCGAAGAAAAAGGCGCTTACGCAGTTATGAAGGAATGTTTATAATTAAAGGGTGAGACTTGTCATACCAATGACGATCACGACAAATACAAGTCCAAACGGATAAAAGAAAGAGCTTTGATTGGTATAAACCAGTCAAAGCCCTTTTTTATTTTTATTAATCAAATGTTATCCGAAACTACTGCTTAATTGCAGCTGTAATTTTCAAGAAACTTTCTTGACCACTCCGCATTATCCGGCGTACTGTCCTCGATTGTCATCTGAATGTATGGTTTGTCTTTCTTTGCAAAATTCAGAATTGTATCATATTTCATAACTCCGGTTCCAGGTGCTCCGGAAACCACTTTATCGCCTTCAATTACGAAATCCTTCATATGAAGAACGTCAGTATACTCTCCCAGATCCTGGATGGCTTCTGTAATCACCTTGTCATATTCACTGCTGTTTTCTACAGACAGTAAGTTAACCGGATCAAGAATGATTCTTAAATTCGGGGAATTGATTGCTTTTAACACCTTAAGAGCCTGCTTGGAATTGTATACGATATGGCTCCATACCGGTTCGATTGCCATGATTACACCGAATTTTTCTGCACATTCCACAACCGGACGAAGGTTGGTAATAAATGTCTGAAGAGCTTCTTCTGTATGGGATGCCGCCTCAAAACGGTATTCTGCATTGGGGTTTCCTGTCTCGGTTCCCACTACGCTGCAGCCTAAGATAGAAGCAAAACGAAGATGGGCAAAATAACGCTCCTGAATCTTCTTAATCTCTTCCGGATCTGGATGCGCCAGGTTTAAATAGCAACCTAAAACAGCGATATCCATATGATACTCTCCGAATTTGTTCCGAAGATAGGAAGCAAATCCCGGTGTTAAGGCAGAATTCTCCACTGAATGATCATTGATTGTCTTTGTCAGCGCCAGGTGTACACAGGAAAATCCCTGTTCGCTGGCTATTTTTAAACGTTCCTCTATGGTACCTGGTGCCACATCGTGTAATCGAATTCCAATCTGCATTGTACTCTTCTCCTTTAGATCGTTTCGTAATGATTAATATTGCTTAATTCAAATGCTTCCCCTTCCTGTCCGGAAATTTGAACATTTTCACAGATTAGGGTGTCCACATTGCTGATACAAAAGCCTTTTTTGGTGCACTCTCCCACTCCGCTTAACATAGCGGGAGCTCCTGACTTCGCCTCTTTCGCAAAGGAAATGGTAACGTTCTTAAATTCAATGCGTTCAATCTTCTTTTCCGGAAGACCATAGAGAAAGGAGGCTGCCACATGACAATTAGCCGCTTTTATATTGGTAAAGCTGAATCTTCCGATCTCAGGCGTTCTGTCATCAACCGGAAGTGGTTCTCTGCACTGAACGTATTCTGATTTTCCATCGGGATCACAGAAGTAGAAGCCATTGACTACAAACGGGGTCATAACATGATCCATATCAATGTGGTCAAAGGCAATATCCGTAAGAACGGAGTCTTTTCCTCTTCCTCTTCTGGTCTTGATCCGCAGACCTCTATCTGTATGGCGGAACAGACAGCGTTCTACCAGGATGTTTTTCACACCTGCACCGACTTCACTTCCAATGGTAACGGCTCCGTGACCGTTTTCCATCAGACACTGGCGAATGGTGATGTTCTCAGAAGGCTTTTTATATCTGCGTCCCATATAAATCTTGCCTGACTTGATGGCAATACAGTCATCACCCAGGGAAAAATGAAGTCCCAGTATCTCCACGTCCTTACAGGATTCCGGATCCAGTCCGTCTGTATTGGGGGAATCTGCCGGATTGCTGATGCTTAAATTTAAAAACTTCAAGTCTTCACTAAAATAAGGATGAAGAACCCAGGTGGGACTGTTTTTTAAAGAAAAGCCCTGAAGCGTAATCTTCCTGCATCGTTCCAAAAATACCATACGCGGGCGGAAGGCTCCCTTCATCACTCTAACATTGTCCCACCAGTTGTCAAAGGAAGCCTGTCCGTTTATGATTCCTCTGCCATAGATTACTACATCTTCCACATCGATACCGGTGATGATGCCTGCAAACATGGGAAGGGGATTGCCCTCCCAGGTTCCCAGATTATAATCATCTTTTTCATCATAACTCTCGATCATTCCGGGGAACTTTGGATACTGATACCGGTCAGTCTCTGCAAGGAGCTCCGCTCCCTCTGAGAGCTCAATCTTAATATGGCTCTTTAAAAACAGACTGGTAACTTTGTATTTTCCTGCAGGAATCAGCACTCTTCCGTCTTTGGGACATGCCATAATCGCAGCCTGAATGAAAGGAGTGTCGTTTTGGATTCCGTCTCCAAGAGCGCCAACTTCCCTGACATTGATGGTAACAAATTCATAATCCGTATGGAAATTTACCTCTGCCTTTTCTCCATTTCTTTCCAGAGAAATATTATAGTCCATATCCGGCTTTAAGTCAAACAATGTAAACACAACCTGCTTTGTCTCTCCCCGGTTCTCTCCGTTTACCAGAATCTGGCCCGGAGTATCAAATTCATAGATTGTTTCTGTGATTGTCTCTATGGTTACAGAACGTGCTGTCTGAAATACAACTCTTAATTCCATACTGTTAAACCTCACCTGTAAGTTTTCCTGTGTTATTGTTTTTTCTATTGAAAAAGAGCGCAGCAATTACATACCACGCCCTCTTTTTGATCTTTAACCTTTTACTCCGCCTGCAGCAATACCATCAATGAAGGAATCCTGCGCACAGAAGAATACAATCAGAGAAGGAATAATGGAGATAAGTGACATCGCCAGAATTCTGTTCCACTGAAATCCTACATCACCGTCCATTGACATACGTAAGTAAATGGAGTTTGTATATTTCGGCATGTCGGAAACGTAGATCAGGGGTCCCATAAAGTCATTGGAAGTCCACATAAACTGGAACAAAGCAACGGATACCAGTGATGGCTTTAACATGGGAACAATGACATACCATAATGTTTTAATTGAATTACAGCCGTCAATCTTAGCTGCCTCTTCCAGCTCTTTTGGCACACCTCTTAAAAACTGAACCAGCATGAATAAGAAGTATGTGTCTCCTGCAAATAAAGAAGGGATTACAAGAGGAAGATAGGAATTTGTCCAGCCCCAGTTATTAAACATAATGTACTGAGGTGCATTTAAAACTACCTGAGGAAGGAACAGGGTGGAAATCATAAGAGAAAAGAGGATTGCTTTTCCTTTGAATTCAAACCGTCCAAAACCGTAAGCAGTAATGGTAGCTGATATTACAGTGAAAATAACCTTTGGCACTACGATTTTATAAGTGTTTAAAAGTGATTTAATCAGGTTGATTTTACCGCCGTAATCAACGAATGCATTGGCATAACCGTCTGTAACCGGGTTCTTAGGCCAGAACCATGCGCTGGTAAAAATCTCTGAGTTGGTCTTAAAGGTCGCACCTACCATCCAGATCAGGGGATAAACCATAATGAATCCAATTAATACGAGAAGAGTATAACGGATTATTGTACTTATTTTTCTTTTTGTCTCTTTCGTCATGTCATCTACCTCCCGTCTTCATCTGAGTAATATACCCATTTCTTCTGGCTAACAAATGCAACTGCCGTAAATGTCATGACAATCAGGAACAGAATCCATGCCTGGGCACTTGCGATACCCATCTTATGACGAAGGAACGCATTGTTGTAAATAAGAATGGAAATCAGTGTTGTTGCACCGTTTGGTCCGCCCTTTGTTACAAGGAAAGGTCCGTTGAATTCCTGGAAAGCCTGACATAACTGAGTGATCAGGTTGTAGAAAATAACCGGTGTGATTAACGGAACTGTAATTTTAAAGAACTGAGTCCATTTTCCTGCTCCGTCAATGGATGCAGCCTCGTATAAATCTTCCGATACACCTTTTAATGCTGCAAGGAAAATTACCATGGCTGAACCGAACTGCCATACTCGTAACATGATGATAACGAATAAAGCACCGTTGGCAGATGCCATCCAGTTGATTTTTTCTCCGCCAAATGCAACGACTACTGCATTGATCAGACCATCTGTATTAAATACAGCTCTCCACAAGATGGCAATGGCGATGGAACCACCAAGAATAGAGGGAATATAATAAGCAGTTCTGAAAAAATTAACTCCCTTTAATTTAAAGTTCAGAATATAAGCGATAAATAATGCGAAGGTCAGCTTTAAAGGAACGTCAAAAATCGCATATTTAAAAGTTACCATAAATGCTCTTGTAATATCAGAATCCGTAAAAATCTTATTATAGTTCATCATACCTGTTTTCGTTACGCCATTAAACAGATCGTAATTTGTAAAGCTATAGTACAATGAAGAAGCGAATGGATAAACTTTAAAAAGTATAAATCCAATCAGCCACGGCAGGACAAAGAAGAATCCCGCATTATCAGCCAGGAACTTACGTATACCCTTTGACTTCATACTGCTTATACCTCCTGTTTGTTAAAAATTATATGCTGCGCACAGATCATATCTTTTAAACCTGTACATGTATTATTATCAATCCCCGCAATATTTCTCCATACAAGTTCCCCGAAATTACCGTATTTCTCTTTTTGAAGCACGCCAATGTTGCATGCTTTCAGAATGGAATAACCAATTTCCATAATTTCAGAAGAATTGGGGAGGTCTTTCATCTTCTCCTTGATTATAACCTTAAACAAATCCCTTAATTCCCTATAATATTCATAAATTTCTTCCGACATCTGAGCAATCGTATCGATCAGTGACACCAGATCATATCCCGTAAACTGCTGTTTATCCCGAAACATGGCCGCAATCTCATTATAATGCTCTTTTCTTTTATATCTTGTGTCATACGCTGTTATAAACGGCATAAGCTCCAAAGTCCACTCCGGGGTTTTCATGACATCTTCTATCTTTTGACTGTAACTCTCATTACCGGTTTGTTCCAAAGCGAAAAAATAAGCGGAATAATCCTGTGCCGGCAGACTTCCTGCCGTCCCTTCCGGGGCTTCCATACAGCTTAACTGATCCATAACAAATTCTTTGAACGCATCGTCTTTCGTTGCTTCAAACATTTGTACTGCTCCCATGAGCTGGTATGGTTTTAATGTCTCATTTCTGCATTCCATGACGTTTTGTCTGCCCTTTTCTTTATGGGAGCCGCCATAGGACTATGGCGGCTCGTATGAAATATGAATATCTTATCGTTTTAAAAGACAATTAGTTCTCAAGTGTATCAGTAACACCCTTGATCAGTTCTTTTGCAGCTGCAGCAGAATCCAGCTCTTTGGAGCTTAATTTGCCGAATACTTTGTAGTATACGCCGTCTGGGTTAGCCTTTAAGTCATTGTGCTCAAATTTGGCATCCAGAGTGAACTTGCTGTAATTCATAACTTTTGTATTTGCTTCAATGGTAAGAGGATCGCCAAGCTTGTTATCCTGAAGGATCTTTAAGCCTGCTGCAGAACAAGGAATTCCTCTTTCTGTAGAACCGATCTTAACGCCTTCTGGATCATTTAACAGGAAGTTGATCAGCATAGCTGCTTCCTTTGGATGTTTGGAGTTTGCACCAATAGCAAATGCCATGGAGATCTTTGTAAATCCACCGTTGTTGTCGCCCATCTTGATGAACTCGCCAACTACGAATTCCTGACCAGGTTTGTTTACGCTGCCTTCAAGAGCTTTTTTGAACTTGGAAGCTGAGGAATCCCACTCAAAGATACCAGCATACTTTCCATCGATCCATTTTGCATTCTTGTCAAGAGAGTCAGCCATATCGCCGCTGATAGTAGCAAGAGTAGGAATTACATGCTTGTCTTCCAGCCCTGTGATAAAGTCCATACCATCTTTTACTTCTTCTTCTGTGTAGTTGATTGCACCATCTTCTACCCAGTTTTTGCCATACTTGGATTCCAGATAGTAAACCATAAGGATCATACGGTCATACTCGCCAAGTGCAAGTGGATACATATCAGGATCTTTTGCCTTAAATGCTTCACCAGCTTTGTATAAGGAATCAAGATCAGTAGGAAGTGCAACACCAACCTCATCAAATGCAGACTTGTTCCAGTAGAACAGACGGCCTGTTAAAGAAATCGGAACTGCCATTAATTTATTATCTACCTTGCAAAGATCAAGGCTCTCTGGTGTGAACTGCTTTAAATCAAGAACATCGGAGTAATCTTCCAGGTTTGCAAAAGATTTTCCGCCCTGGCTGTAGGATTCAATCCAGTTCCAGTTGATCTGCATAACATCAGCAGCATTGCCGCCTAAGATGTTTAAGGACTGTTTCTCTTCCCAGCCGTTCCATGCACCGTATTCAGGAGTTACAGTGATGTTCGGATATTTTGCCTGGAAAGCTTTGATTGCTTCCTCAGTTGCTGCATGTCTTGTGTCGCCACCCCACCATGAAAATTTCAGTTCTACTGGTTCTGTAGAAGTTGTAGCTCCAGCAGTTGTTGTTTCAGCCGCTGCTGTAGTTGTTTCTGCAGGTGCAGCAGTTGTTGTTTCAGCAGTTTTGCCTGACCCGCATGCAGATAGAGACATTGCCATAACAGTCGCTAACCCCATTGCTGTCCACTGTTTGATTTTTCTCATCTTTTTCTCTCTCCTTTTTCTCTCCCTCATAAATGAGTTCTTTAAAAGTTCCATGTAAATGTTTTCGCATTTTCAATATAGAAATATGTACTTTTGCGTAAGCGCTTACACAACACTTTTTTATTATTATAACACCTATGTCCTTATAATTCATTTCAAATTCGGCACAAAACATTGCATATTTTGACATCCTATGTTATTATTTTAGTAGTATTAGCCAAGGAGAATGCAAATAATGAAAGTACTTACTTCATATTCGGAAGGAATTGACCGGTGTTTTGAAAGCCATTACTTTTCCATTGCACATCTGCACAAGGAAAGCAGTGTTTTAAGCATGCACAGCCACCGGTGCTGTGAGTTCTACTTTTCCATTAGCGGCGGACGTACCTTTTTAATTGAAGATAACAATTACCGCATAGAGCCTGGCGATTTATTTATGATTAATCCCCGGGAGAAGCATCAGATTCTTCAGATGGATTCGTCCATTCCCCATGAACGGTATGCTGTTTTTATTGATCCGGAGTATTTAAAGACTATTTCCACTGATTATACGGATTTAACCTACTGTTTCACCCACCGGCCGGATAACTTTTCCCACAGAATCCACTTAAGCCAGGGTCAGCAGCGGCGGTTTACCTACTATTTTAATAAGATGGCAGTAGAGGAGGGGTTCGGACACGATGTGGAAGAACGCTCTGCTTTTGCAGAGTTTATGGTGTTTTTAACAAAATGTGCCACAGAAGCGGATCTGGGAGAACAGTCAGAAGAACAGAGACAGTATTTTAACAGCAAGGTGGCAGATATTATTACCTATATCCACCATAACATTGATTCTTCCTTAAGCATCGGGGAGATTGCCGCCCATTTTTATTTAAGCACCTCGTACCTTTGCAGACTCTTTAAAAAAGGGACAGGTACTACTATCAACTCCTATATTACCACCAGAAGAATCGAACTGGCACAGACGCTTTTAGCAGGCGGATACAGTGTCAATGAAGTATACAGCATGTGCGGCTTTAATGATTACAGCAATTTCTTTAAAGCCTTTACAAAGAAAACAGGAATTTCACCGAAGAAATTCGCACAAAACAGTTTAAGTTAAAAGGGAATGAGGCCTGCCTCATTCCCTTTTCTTTTCTATGACTGATATTCCCATCCGCACCGCTTCATCTCTGTATATGCAAGAAGGAATGGTCCTACACCCTTTGCATCATCTTTTACAACTGGCTCAGACATATAGTACTGGAAGGTTCCGTCTCTTCTGTCTTTTCCGCCCAGACCTGCCACCAGACAGATTCCGCCTAAGCTCATATTTCCTTCTTCCATATGAAGATAGGTTTTGCAGATCCCTTCAAATGCTTTTTTTCCGTATTCTGCATAGGACCCAGGCAGATAGCCAAGGCGCACGCCTTTTAAGATGGCATAGGAAAAGATTGCGCTTCCGCTGGTTTCCAGATAGTTTTTATCCATTCCTCCCAGATTGACCACCTGATACCACATGCCGCTTGGGTCCTGATATTTTAACATGGCATCAATCAGGGACTGGAATGCTTCCTTCATCTGGTGCAGTTCGTCCTGCTCCTTGTGATTATCTTTGTCCATGGTATCAAGAAGGGCCATGGAGTACCAGCCCAGTGCTCTCAGCCAGAAATTCTGGGAAAGTCCTGTGACTTTATCACACCAGAACATCTCTCTGGAGGAATCATAGGCATGATAGTAAAGTCCTGTTTCACTGTCTTGCATATGTTTTGTTATATTGGCAAACTGGCTGTAAATATCTTCGCATTTCTTTCTGTCATTGAAGCGGGCCTCATATTCCATATAAAATGGCTGGCACATATAAAGACCGTCGAGCCACACCTGGTTGGGATATATATTTTTATGCCAGAAATTTCCCTCTTTTGTTCTTGGCATCTTCTCAATCTGGCTGTAAACCAGATCAATTGCCTTTCTGTACTTTTCCTTGCCAGTCAGATCGTAAAGTTCAAACAGGGTTTTTCCTGCATTTACATTATCAATATTCAGCTCTTCTACATCATAGCCCTCTATGGATCCGTCTTCCTTTACACGGTAATCAATAAACGTATCTGCAAATTCCAGATATTTCGAATCCTTTGTAATGGAATACATCTCCAGGATTGCCTTAATCATGCAGCCGTCAATGTAATTCCATCCGGCTTTCTCTCCCTGAAGAATCTTTTCAATATTCCAGACCGGACGATCCGGAGTACTTTTTTCCATTAGTTCATTGATATATCGCTCAATTACATCCATGTTTCGTTTCCTCTCTTTGTTCATGATCAATTTCTCTTTGTCCATAAAACCCCTGTTTTTTATCATAGCATGGTTTTTCTGACTTGTCACGGATGAGATTGGCAGGTAATCAATGACTGTACAATATCCATAATTTAACCTGCCATTTTTTATGAACTTTTTATCTTACTTCTATTAAAACTTATGATAAGATAATCTGGATTACATCAGTTTCAGATAACGAGAAGCAGTTTAGAAAAGGGAGCATTACATATCATGAAGCAGTTTACAGAACCGATTCGTATTACCAAAAAGCAGACCGGCAAAGAAAAAGTGACCGCTGCCGCATCTTTAAACGCCTACCTCTTAGACCCTGTCTCTGTTGCTCCAAAACGTCTGCGTCCGGCAGTGATTATCTGCCCGGGAGGCGGTTATGAGCACTTATCGGACCGGGAAGGAGAACCCATTGCCATGCAGTTTCTATCCATGGGCTACCATGCATTTGTTCTTAATTACAGCATAGCTCCGGAGGAATTTCCTTATCCACAGATGGAGCTGGCTAAATCCCTCTCAATGGTTCGTTTCCATGCAGATGAATGGCTGATCGATCCTGAAAAGATTATCGTCTGCGGTTTCTCAGCTGGAGGCCATCTTGCCTGTAGCCTGGGGGCATTCTGGAATCAGGAGTTCTTATACGGACCGTTGGAACTTACTCCGGAAGAAATTAAACCAAATGGCATGATACTGGCATATCCGGTGATTTCTTCCGGTCCTTCCTGCCACCAGGGTTCTTTCCTTAATTTATTAGGAGCCGATTGGGCAGACGAAGCTGCGCGCCGCCTGGTTTCTCTTGAGCATCAGGTAGGTTCCCACACTCCGCCTGTGTTCCTTTGGCATACCTCTACTGACGATGCCGTACCGGTAAAAAACAGTTACTTATTGGCTGATGCACTGACGGAGCACGGTGTCAGCGTGGAGATGCATATCTACCCTGCAGGCTGCCACGGACTGTCTTTGGCAAACAGGGAAGTTTCCGGGGAGGATGGCCGCTGTATCGTTCCACAGTGCCAGAACTGGATCTCTCTTGCTAAAACCTGGCTGGAACATCTGTAGGCATCAAAAAGGCGGGGCAATCGGAGTATTCCTACTTCCGGCTGTCCCGCCTGTTCTATCAATTAACTGTTCTTATTAACGAACCAGCATCTTACTGATCTGATACTGATCTTCCGGAATATCCTTGGTCATAGCCAGTGCTTCCTGAATATCGAAATCAACGAATTCTCCGTGCTTATATCCTACAACACGGTTACTCTTTCCTTCGCAAAGCAGTTCTACCGCTCTTGCTCCCATGATGGAAGCATACACACGGTCTTTACAGGTAGGTGCTCCGCCTCTTTGCATATGGCCCAGAATGGTTGCTCTCGTCTCAATACCGGTAGCAGCTTCAATTCTCTTTGCCATGGAGGAGGAATGACCGATTCCTTCTGCATTGATAATAATATGATGCTTCTTTCCCCGCTTTCTGTTCTCGATGATGCGGTTAATCAATGCCTGCTCATCTCCGTCATACCGCTCTGGCAAAAGGATGTCCTCTGCTCCGTTTGCAAAGCCGCACCAAAGTGCAATGTATCCGGCATTTCTTCCCATTACTTCAATAATACTGCAGCGCTCGTGGGAAGTAGATGTATCACGAACCTTATCAATGGCTTCCATGGCAGTGTTCACTGCAGTATCAAAGCCAATGGTATAATCCGTACATGCGATATCTAAATCAATGGTTCCAGGAAGTCCGATGGTGTTAATACCAAGTGCAGAAAGCTTACCGGCACCGCGGAACGAACCGTCTCCACCGATGACTACCATTCCGTCAATGTTGTGTTTTTTACAGATCTCAGCACCCTTTTGCTGGCCTGCAGCTGTGGTAAATTCCTGGCATCTGGCTGTATAAAGAATCGTTCCACCCCTATGAATGATGTCTGATACACTGGTGCTGTTCATATCAACAATCTCTTCCTGCAGAAGGCCCGCGTATCCCCTCATAATTCCCTTTACTACCAATCCTTTATGGATTGCAGTTCTGACAACGGCACGGATCGCAGCATTCATACCTGGTGCGTCGCCGCCGCTGGTTAATACGCCAATGGTTTTCACTTGTTTTGCCATAGTAACTTCCTCCTGATTCACGGATATCTGTTTTTGTAAGTTTTACATTTCGTACACGTTGTATTCTAATTCATTTTGCCAATCTTTTCAAGTTTTTTTTCTACAAGTCTGACATTTATTTCACCAAGTTTTTTGGTTAAAATATCAATAAGTCCATCAGAAGCATTCACATTCCAGTTGGCCGGGAGCACTTTCTTTGCCCGTTCCCGCTCCAGATAGATGATTACGGAATCACTGCCCTCAGATTCCCGCAACAGTTCAAGAACCTCCCGCTCCGATTCTACATAAGTATCCTTGTCAGGGAATTTCAGCCACAGTTCTTTTGGCACCGCCGAAAATGGAATGACTCTCTCACAGATCAGCTTTCCAACCGGATCATCTCCAACGGAAGCTCTGCCCTGGATAAACACCTTGGAATCCTCCACAAACAGCTCTCTCTTGCTTTCATAATCCTTTGGAAATACAATGACCTCTACAGATCCCACCAGATCTTCCAGGGTCAGGAATGCCATCATCTTGTTGTTTCTGGTAGTTTTTACGTTTTTGCCTGTAATCATACCACCAATGGTTACATAGGCACCGTCCTGAACGTTGGTCTTCTGGGTTTCCTCGTCTACGATAAAATCCACAGTCACTGCTGTAATGTGATTTCTCCAGGTCTCCTCATATGCTTCCAGCGGATGGCCGCTTACATAGATGCCAAGAGTCTCCTTTTCAAATGCAAGAAGATCTTCCTTCCCAAACTCACCCACATCAGGAAATGTGATCTGATAGTTGCTTTTCTCTTCCTCACCTGCAAGATCAAACAGTGTAATCTGCCCTTCCATGGTATTCTTTCGTTCCTTGCTCCTCTGATCAAGAAGCTCCGGCGCGATTAAAAGCTTCTGCTTTCTGGTACCGGGAAGAGTGTCAAGAGCTCCTGACTTGATGAAATTCTCAAGGGTTCGCTTATTGACTTCTTTGTTGCTCATTCGGTCGATAAAGTCTTCCATATCGTGATAGAGTCCGTTTGTTATCCTCTCTGCCACAATCTGCTCCACCACGGATTTGCCCACGCTTTTAATAGCAGAAAGGCCATAGCGAATGGACTTGCCTGAAACGGAAAATCCGCTTTCTCCCTCATTGATATCCGGCGGAAGTATGGAAATCCCCATCTGCCTGCAGCTTAGGATATACTCTGAAACCTTAGACACGTTGTCCATAACAGAGGTTAAAAGTGCTGCCATAAACTCCTGGGGATAATAGTATTTTAAAAATGCAGTCTGATAGGATACGACTGCATAAGCAGCTGCATGAGATTTATTAAATGCATATTTGGCAAAATCAATCATCTCATCATAGATCTGATTGGCAGTCTTTTCATCCACTCCATTGGCTATACAGCCGGTTACCCCTTCTTCCGTATTACCATATACGAAATTCTGGCGTTCCTTCTCCATAACATAAGTTTTCTTCTTAGACATGGCACGGCGCACCAGATCGCTTCGGCCCATGGTATATCCGGCAAGGTCGCGGACGATCTGCATAACCTGCTCCTGATATACGATACATCCATGGGTGGGACCCAGTATGTGCTCCAGCTGAGGACAGTCATAGGTGATGGAATTCCGGTCATTCTTGCCCTTTAAATACTTGGGAATAAAATCCATGGGGCCGGGACGGTAAAGAGAAATACCGGCGATAATATCTTCCAGACTCTCCGGCTTTAACTCCTTCATGAAACTCTTCATGCCGGAACTTTCCAGCTGGAATACCCCGTCGTCCTTTCCGGAACCGATGGAATCAAGCACAGCCTTGTCATTGTAATCAATCTGGTCCATATCAAGGACAAGATCCCGGTTCTTCTTTATTGCTTCCACTGCATTCTGAATTACCGTAAGGGTTCTAAGCCCCAGGAAGTCCATCTTTAAAAGTCCCAGCTCTTCCAGTGTAGTCATGGTAAACTGGGTGGTTATGGTTCCGTCCGCCGCTTTTGACAAAGGAACGTATTCATCTACGGAAGTACGGCTGATTACCACTCCAGCCGCATGCATGGAGGTATGTCTTGACAGTCCTTCCAGACGCATGGACATATCAATTAAGTATTTTACTTCGGGGTCATCGTTATAGGCGCTACGCAGGTCAGGGCTTTGTTTCAGCGCCTTTTCCAGTGTCATGCCTAGATCACCCGGTATCATCTTGGCAATGGCGTCACAGCGGGCGTAAGGCATATCCAGCACCCTTCCTACGTCTCTCACCACACCCTTCGCTGCCAGGGTACCAAAGGTAACGATCTGAACCACCTGGTCCTTGCCGTATTTCTCCACTACATAGTCAATGACTTCCTGCCTGCGTTCAAAGCAGAAATCCACGTCAATATCGGGCATGGAGACTCGTTCCGGATTTAAGAAACGCTCAAAAAGAAGGTTGTACCGAATGGGATCTATGTCCGTGATCCCGAGACAGTAGGAGACGATACTTCCTGCAGCAGATCCTCTTCCCGGACCAACCATGATATTCTGGGATCTGGCATAATGAATGAAATCCCATACAATCAGGAAGTAGTCCACATATCCCATGGTATGAATCACATCCAGCTCATATGTGAGGCGATCCTTTAAAGTCCCGTCATCATCGGGATAGTGGCGTAAAAAGCCCTCGGTACAAAGTTTATTTAAATAAGTCCAGGAGTCATAGCCTTCCGGTACATCGTACTTTGGCAGCTTGGTAACTCCGAACTCAATCTCAATATTACACCGCTGTGCAATCTTATGGGTGTTCTCCACCGCCTGGGTTGCATAAGAGAAAAGCTTCTTCATCTCTTCTTCGGATTTGCAGTAATACTGGCCGCCCTCGTAGCGCATCCGGTTTTCGTCTGTCACCTTCTTACCGGTCTGAATGCACAGCAGGATATCGTGGGGTGTTGCATCCTCTGCATAGGTATAATGAATATCATTGGTAGCCACCAACTCAATTCCGGTCTCCGCGCTCATCCGCACCAGTTCATGATTCACAGTCTTCTGCATGGGAATGCCATGATCCTGAAGCTCAAGGAAGAAATTGCCTTCTCCGAAGATCTCCTGATAATGAAGAGCCGCTTCCTTTCCCTTTTCATACTGGCCTCTGCCAATATAGCGCTGCACCTCACCTGCCAGGCAGGCACTGAGAGCGATTACACCCTCATGATATTCTTTTAATATCTCGTAATCCACTCTTGGTTTATAATAAAATCCATCTACAAATCCTTTGGAAACAATCTTCATTAAATTCTGATAGCCCTGATTGTTCTCAGCCAGAAGTACCAGATGGTAGTACCGGTCTTCCCCGCCTGCAAGCTCTCTGTCAAATCTGGAACCGGATGTCACGTACACCTCACAGCCGATTATTGGCTTGATGCCGGCTTCCCTGGCAGCTCTGTAAAAATCAATCACGCCATACATGACGCCATGGTCTGTGATTGCCATACTGTCCATTCCCAGTTCTTTCGCTCTGGCAGTCAGTTCCTTAATTTTGCAGGACCCATCAAGCAGGCTGTATTCTGTATGGACATGCAAATGTGTAAATGCCATCTGTCGTTTCTCCTTCTATCCTCATTTCTTCTATTATAACATAAAAAGACAGCCCCTGAAAATAATTTGCTTTAAAATAAAAGGAATGAAAATGATACATGGTATCTTTAAAACTCCTTCTGACAGCAGTGGAAGGACGGGGCATAGATTACTCTTCTTCCTCCCTCTACCTCACTTCTCCGATTTTGTGACCTTCTCTATCCCAATTTGAGGCATTTCAGCGGCCGGTTCTTTGTTTATGACCCGCCGTTTCTTCACTTGCGGGGCAAGGGTAAAATCTTATTCCTAAAAATTCCCTATTCCTTCTATTTTATGATTCCTTCTATTCCATTTGAGGCATAGCAACAGATAGGTCTCAGCCTATGCCTCTAAATAAGGATACTCAACGCCAACGCTGCCAAACCCTGTTTCGCTTAACCATAGCAGAAATCTTATATTTGTGCGCAAAAGTCTCAGCAACTAAAAAGGGAGATATATAAGAGGCGGAGCTTCCATTGTCAGGCAATGGCAGTCTCCGCCTCAAAAACACGTTATATTCCAGTTATTATTCCTGATTGCTTAAGTATTTCTCAATCTCACTGACCGCATGCTCTTCATCAGTTCCATCTGCTGTAATTGTAATCTGCTCTCCTGCAGCAAGGCCGAGAGTCATCATACCCATAATACTTTTGGCATTCACTCTTTTTGATTCGATTTCAACATAAATGTTGCTTTCATACTGGCTGGCAACCTGAACCAGCATAGCGACTGGTCTCGCCTCCAAACCTGATGCAAGTTCCACGGTGACTGTTTTTCTTACCATAATTATCCTCCTCATTCCTCTGAACGGGTCTGTTCCGTTCCGCTGCCCACGCCTGTCCCGCGCAGCCGCCCTGCCAAATCACAAAGCTTTCTAAGTCGGTGGTTCACTCCTGATTTACCAACAGGAGGGTCCAGAGCTTCTCCAAGCTCTTTTAATGTTGCGTCCGGCCTCTCCAGTCTTTCTCTGGCAATCTCCATTAAATTGTCAGGAAGATTATCAAGTCCGATTGTATCTCTGATATATTCTATATCTTCTATCTGCTTTACCGCAGCTGATACCGTTTTATTAATATTTGCAGTCTCACAGTTGACCTGTCTGTTCACGCTGTTGCGCATATCCTTTAAGATCCTGATGTTCTCAAGCTCCATTAAAGCAACCGGGGCCTCCATAACGTTTAAAATATCAACAATCTGGCTTCCCTCTTTGATATAGACAACAAAATAACGCTTTCTCTTAACTATCTTTGCATCAAGTTCAAACGTTGCAATAATCGATTTCAACTGCTCTGCTTTTTCTTCTGTGGCACATACGATTTCATAATGGTAGAACTTCTCCGGATCACTTAAGGATCCTGACGAGAGAAATGCACCCCGTATAAATGCTCTCCTGCAGCATGACTGCTGGATCACCACGTTCTTTACTACACTAAGATTCTCTCCTACTTCTCCGTTCTCGTCAAGGAGTTTGGTTGCATGAAGTACCCGAATGGCATCTTCATGTTCTCTTATCGTTACCGTATAGGTACGGTTTTTATTCAAGTAGGCATTTCTTCTAATAGAGACATCAGTACTTATATTAAATGTTTTTTTCAATAATGTAAAGTACTTTCTTGCAACTGCTACATTTTCTGTATGGATTTTAATCGTATAGCGGTCATCTTCCGATATGATTATCTTGCCGCAAAGGCTGATGATCGCAGCCATTTCTGCGATCTGACAGTGTCTTGCCGGGCTGATCTGCCTGGAAAGCTCTTCTTTTAATTTGGAAGAAAATGACATATCTAGACCACCCTTTTTCCTGTATTATCCTTCTCTATATCCCGGTGCTCGATCTTAATTCCGAACTCAGCCCTGGACTTAAACTTTTCGTAAACCGCCTTGGCAACGGTTACGGAACGGTGCTTACCGCCGGTACAGCCAATGGCTATTACCAGCTGATTCTTTCCTTCCAGAACATAGTTTGGAAGCAGAAACTCCAGCATATCATAAAGCTTGTTCAAAAACAGATCAGCGGTTCCATGCTGCATCACATAGTCCCGCACTTCTTTTTCTTCCCCTGTCCTGTTTCGTAGTTCTTCTACATAATAGGGATTGGGCAGAAACCTTACATCAAATACCAGATCTGCATCCGATGGAATTCCATATTTAAATCCAAAGGAGAGGATGGTAATGTATAAATTCCGGTAAGATTCATGTTTCATGAAAATCTTTTCCAGTTCCTGCCTCAGCTCTTTAGTGAGAAGCTTGCTGGTATCGATGATATAATCAGCCTCTTCCTTTAGAAAAGCAAGCTTCCCACGCTCTTTTTCAATTCCGCTGTCGATTCTGCCGCCTGCTGCCAGTGGGTGGGCTCTTCTGGTTTCTTTATACCGTTTAATCAGTATTTCATCTCCGGCATCCAGGAAAAGAATCTCAAAAGGAACCCGGTTTCTGGACCATTCATCAAAGATCCTGTTTAAAACCGATAAATCCTCCCCGCTTCTGATATCAATACCCAAAGCAGCGTTCTGGATTCCTTCCGGATTTTTAGAGGTCAGCTCCGCAAACGTCTCAATCAGGGGGATGGGTAGATTATCCACACAGTAGAATCCCATATCCTCCAGCATCTTGAGCGCCTGTGTCTTCCCTGCGCCTGACATGCCTGTCACAATTACAAGCCTCACTGTATACTCCTTTGCACCGTTAAAACTTTCCCAGTGTCTTTACTTCCATCTCAAGCATTACTCCGGTTTTTTCGTATACCCTGTTCTTTATCTCTTCACATAAGGCTATGATGTCTGCCGCAGTTGCCTGATTCTTATTAATCACGAATCCGCAGTGTTTTTCTGAAACCTGGGCACCTCCTACGGAAAATCCCCGAAGTCCTGCGTCTTCGATCAGCTTCCCGGCAAAATGTCCTTCCGGGCGTTTAAAGGTACTTCCCGCACTTGGAAATTCCAAGGGCTGTTTTTCTTTTCTTCTGCGTGCCAGCTCATCCATTCGTTCTTTGATCGAAACAGGATCGCCTTCTTTTAAGCGAATGTTTGCTTCCACCACCACATACTGCTTTGGTATAATGCAGCTGGTCCGGTATCCCAGAGAAAGCTCGCTGGCGGGAATCTCTATAATATCGCCATCCCCTGTTACTACTTTTACACTGCGAAGCACCTCTTTCATTTCCGAACCATATGCACCGGCATTCATGACTACAGCTCCCCCCAGTGTTCCCGGTATTCCGGCAGCAAACTCAAAGCCTGTCAGTGATGCCTTATATGCCTCTTGTGCAATTCTCGCCAGAGAAAGTCCTGCTCCGGCTTTTATCATCCCCGTCTCCTGATTCACATGACAGCCGTTAAAACTGTCCATAGAGATAACCACCCCGTCAAAACCCTGATCCCCCACCAGAAGATTACTTCCATTACCTAAAATGAAGTATGTTTCATTCTCCTGCTTACAAGTCTTAATGACTGCAGCAAGTTCCTTTTCATCTCCAGGAGTTACAAAGCAGGTTGCCGGTCCCCCAACCCGGAAGGATGTATGTCTTTTCATCTCTTCCCCTGCTTTTATATGGTCTTTATCGGCTGCACCAAGAAGTTTTTCATAAATTCCAGTCATCAGACACCTCAATCATCCTGTTTTCTTGATAAGTTTGCCTGGACGCGGTTGTATAATTCCTGTGCCGCGTTGTACCCCATCTTCTTCTGTCTGTAATTGACGGCAGCTGATTCAACGATAATGGCCAGATTACGGCCCGGACGAACGGGAATGGAATGGCATACTACCTGATTGCCTAAGAACTCCGTGTAATTGTCCTCGATCCCCAGTCTGTCGTACTCTTTATCCTTATCCCAGTCTTCCAGCTTAATCACCATATCAATTGCCTGTGTATCCTTTACACTCTCTACACCGAACAATGTCTTCACATCGATAATTCCGATTCCTCGTAATTCGATAAAATGTCTTGTGATCTCCGGCGCGCTTCCGATTAAGGTATCATCACTCACCTTGCGGATCTCAACCACATCATCGGTTACAAGACGGTGGCCTCTCTTAATCAGTTCCAGAGCTGCCTCGCTTTTACCGATGCCGCTCTCTCCCATAATCAGCACTCCCTCACCAAATACGTCAACTAAAACGCCGTGAATGCTGATACATGGCGCCAGCTTTACCTTCAGCCAGCGTATTACCTCTGCCATTAAATCAGACGTGGTTTTATCTGAAACCAGGCAGGGGATTCCGTAATGATTGCAAAGTGCCAGCATATCCTCATCGGGATTCTGGCTGCGGCTGTATACCAGACATGGAATCTGATAGGAAAGCAGCTTATCGTACATCTCCATCTTTCTTTCATAATTCATCTGGTTTATATATTCCTGCTCTACGTATCCGATAATCTGAACCCGTTCATTGTCAAAGTGATCAAAAAAACCGGTCAGCTGAAGAGCCGGACGGTTTACATCCGGATGGCTGAGCACAATTTTCTCCGCATCGATCTCCGGCGTCATATTCCGGAGATTCATTTTTTCAATCAGATCTGTGATTGCTACTCCATGCATGGTGAAATGCTCCTTTTCATCTGTTTTTTTCATACTAACACAGATTTCGTGTTTTGAAAAGCAGTGGATACTAATTATGAAAGAATTCATACACGCTTTTAGCTGAACGGGAATTCATGCCTTCCGTGGCTTCCAGCTCTTCCAGTGTGGCTTCTTTCACGGCTTCCAGCCCCTTAAACCGGCGCATCAAAGCCTTTCTCCGCCCCGGGCCGATATTAGGAATATCATCAAGAATTGATTTTACCTGCCCTTTGCTTCTTAAACTTCTGTGATACTCAATGGCAAACCGGTGGGCTTCATCCTGAATTCTTGTGATCAGTTTAAACCCTTCCGAATGCCGGTCAATGGGAATTTCCACATTGTTATAGTACAGTCCCCTGGTCCGGTGATTGTCATCTTTTACCATTCCGCATACAGGAATGGCAAGCCCCAGCTGCTCTATGACCTCCAGAGCGATGTTCACCTGGCCTTTTCCTCCATCCATCATGATTAAATCAGGGAAACGGGTAAAGCTTCCAAGTTCTTCCTCCACGCCCTTCTCCCTTAAGCTTTCCGCTTCCTGTAACCCATGGGAAAATCTTCTGGTCAGAACCTCATTCATGGAAGCATAGTCATTGGCTCCCTTTACCCATTTTATCTTGAATTTCCTGTAATCATTCCGCTTGGGTCTGCCGTTTTCGTAAACGATCATGGACCCTACCGACTCAAAACCGCTTATATTGGAAATATCAAATGCCTCAATCCGTTTTACACCAGTAAGACCCAGCAGGCTTCCTACCTCATTCATGGCACCGACGGTACGAAGCTCCTCCCGCTTGATCTTTTCTTTATCCTGGGAGAGCACCAGAGCCGCATTTCTCTCCGCCAGCTCCACAAGACGTTCCTTCTGCCCCTTTTTCGGTATAATGAGTTTTACTTTCTGTCCCCGTTTGGCAGACAGCCACTCTCCAATTACCTCTTCTTCCTCAAGCTGGGTCTGAACCCATATCTCTCTTGGAATAAAGGGAGTTCCGGAATAGAACTGTTTTACAAAGCTGGTTAAAATCTGGCCGTTGTCTTCTGCAGTCGCCACATTCACATGGAAATGCTCTCTTCCGATCAGCTTTCCCTCACGCACAAAAAAGACCTGGACCACAGCATCTTTTTCATCTTTTGCCATGGCGATAATATCCCGGTCTTCCATACCGCTGTCTGTGATCTTCTGTTTTTGGGCAATCTGTTTTACACTGGTTAATAAATCTCTGTATTCAATGGCTTTTTCAAAATCCATCTCATCGGATGCGGCCTGCATCTTTTCTTCCAGCATGGCAATGACAGGCGCGTATTTGCCTCCAAGAAAATCAAGAACTAAACCGATGGATTTCCCATAGTCTTCCTGGCTGATATATCCCTGGCAGGGCGCCTGACACTGTTTGATATGATAGTTTAAGCAGGGTCTTTCTTTCCCGATATCTCTGGGCAGATTCCGGTTGCAGGTCCTGATCTGATACAGCTTGTGAATCAGTTCAATGGTATCCTTTACCGCTCCTGCACTGGTATAGGGACCAAAATATCTGCTTTTATCCTTTTTCATATCTCTGGAAAACAGGACTCTTGGAAATTCCTCGTACATGGTAACCTTAATGTAAGGATAAGTTTTATCATCCTTTAACATGGTGTTATAACGGGGGCGGTGCTCCTTGATTAAATTACATTCCAATACAAGTGCTTCCAGTTCCGAGTCTGTTATAATGTATTCAAAACGGGCGATTCTCGATACCATCTGTTCGATCTTTGCCGTTTTATTTCTGCTGCTTTGAAAATACTGCCTGACCCTGTTTTTTAAGCTGATGGCTTTTCCAACATAGATAATTTCGTCCCGCCTGTCGTGCATGATATACACACCAGGCTGGGACGGCAGTTTTTTTAATTCTTCTTCTATATTAAATTCGATGTGGTCCACCTGGTACGAATCACCTCAATCTTGTTCCGTCGTATTTGATCTGCAGTTCCAGATAACGCTCTACTGCGTAGTATTTTTCTTCCGGCTCCGAATCCACTCTTCCAATCTCCATGATTTCACAGATTGCAAGGAGTTCTTCCGCCGTAAATTTGTCTTTATAGGTTCTTAAGACCTCCAGCTTCTCATGATACGTCTCTGCGTCAAGAAATGCAAGCAGATTTTTATTGGGACCGTGGTGTTCTTCTTTCTTTCCCTCTTCTTTTTGTTCCGCCTCCGGCTGGTCCTTAGAATTGGAATCCTTTAAATCCACCCGCTCAAACCGGTACTTTTGAAGAACATCCGGATATTTTTCATGATCCACCTCGCTGATAAACATGGAGAGAGGACGTACATAAACATCAAAGGTTCCGTACAGAGCCTGATAAACTACCATCTTTTCTCTGGTCTCGGAATGAATCGCAACTGCTACAACCTGATACATCTTATCCTTAAAATGTCTGTAAAATTCTCCTGGTCTTGGTGTTCTCTCCATGGCTTTCCTCACTTTTCATTTCTTAAACCGCCTGTGGTCACGATCACAACAGGTGGCTTATTCCTTTTTTCTTTTTTTTCTGAAGCTTCGTCGGACTCCAGCTGCCGCCTGGTTGTCTCTTCTTCCACTGCACCTTCCAGACTCTTCTCCGCCTCACTCTGTACTTTGACTGGAGCCTGTGTGGTTTTAGCCGCAGCAGCTTTTGATTCTTCCTCTTTTGTGGCTCTTTGCTGTGCAATCCTGGCAGCTTCCTTTTTTGCCTCTTCCTCAGATAACAGCGCATCCCAGGTATAACGGTTAGAGGCACTCCAAAGAATCCATTCATCGTAGCCCGCATCGTAAACCGCCTGGATCTGTTCTCTGACTTCTTTCTTTCCATATGAAATATGGTGATCCAGATAAGAAGCGGTAAAGTCCTGAAGCCAGGGACGTACTACCGCCTGGTTACCTGCCTCTCCACGGGTCTTTTCCAAATCTGATTTAGAAAGCTTTAAGGCTGCGCGAATGGTCTTGTAAGGTTCTGTATCCGGATGATCGATTCCGAAATTACCGTCGCCGTAGTGGGACGGATAGATCATCGGGCAGATATAATCCAGATGGTTTGCCATATCACTGTAAACCTGTCCCACTGCCTGGGCATCCACATTGCTGCCGATTATGGTTCCGAACACATCGGCTGAAACCGTGATATTCCTGGCAGAGAGTTTCCCATAGGCGTACTGAATAAATTCTGTTATTATATCGGTTTTCGAACGTCCTTGGGTCTCATCCTCATCAAAAACCACCTGCTTCATGGAGCTGTCCGTAGCAAACCGGATGTAGTCAAACTGTACTTCGTCAAAGCCTGCTCTGGAAGCGGCTTCTCCCACTTCCACAAGATAATCCCAGACTTCAGTGCGGTATGGATTCACCCACGCAAGTCCCTTATTATCCCTGTGCAGACTTCCGTCCTTGTTTTTTAAGCTCCATTCCGGTTTCTGCTCCGCCAGATAGGGATCACGAAATGCGACCACCCTTGCAATGGTATAGATGCCTTTTGCTTTTAACTGTGCCATCATGGCAGGCATATCCTGAATATACTTTTTCTCCGCTCCGATTTCCTTCACTGTGGGAGCACCGTCCATTGCAAACGTAATTCTGCCGTCATCATTCTTAACATCGATTACCACTGCATTGATTTCTGTACCCTCAATCTTGTCAAGAATAGCCTGAAAGCCCTCAGATCCGGCCATATATCCAGAGATATAGATTCCCTTTACCTTCACTGGGGTTTTCTTCGGAAGTACTGACACAGGAAGAGTCTCCTCCTGCTTGTCCGACTCACTGCTCTCACTGGAATCGTCAGTTGCCTCGTCACTGGAAGGACTGTTCTTCTCAGTCTCAGGGATACCTTTATATCTGCTGCATCCGGACGCTACTAATGAGCATACAATTACTGCTAAAAGCCATCGTTTCATCATTTCACTTTCACTTTCTTTATGGTCTTCAGTGTTTTATTGTAATAATTATTTAACATTTTACCACATTTTGTAAAATTTTCCAAATAAAAATTAATATTCCGGATACAGCCTTTGCTTCATAATTTAAAAACCAGTGATTTCATAAACCGGATACTCCCGGTCAAAATGATATCCAAGTTTTTGGGAAAGTGCCACAGAACCTGGGTTTTGGGCATCCCAGCTTGGATAAAGTCCTCTTTTTAAGCATTCCAGGATCAGCTTTGCTCCGCAGGCCAATGCCAGCCCCTGGCGCCTGCAATCTTTTCTGGTATCAATCTCAATTTCAATACCGCCCTGGTAAACCGTGTAGGAGGAAGCACCGGAAACCACCTGATCTCCCAAAAGAGCTGCCACTCCAATTCCCCTTTTTTTATAATCTTCATAGTCTGCAAACTGGGAGCACAGATCTTTGGACCAGTTGTGCTCCATTACCTGACCATAAATCTCTTCATCTATCAGGCGAAGGGTAAATTGGGGTGAAAGACTTTCCACAGCTCTTGTTAATACCTCTTTATCAAAAACATCCGGTTCTTTCCTGATTGCATAACGGATCCGTCTTGTGGCAGATGATTTCCATACTGTCTCGATGGCTTGGGACCATGCCTCATCTTTGGGAACCATAATGATAAAATCAGAATTCCTTCCTGATGGTTTATTTCTAATTAATTCTTCGTCTGGCTTCCCGGAAAAAAAGCAGAAATCCCCAATTACAAGCTGGGCTGACTGGGGGGCTTTCTCCTGGTCAGCAAAGGCCCTGCCCATTACATTTTGCAGGCAGGACCAGATCAGTGTTTCCTCCCAACCGGTAAACAGAGGTTCCAGAATGGATTTGTCCTCAATTTCTATCACTCCCATAGTTTCTCCTCGTCTTATGAATGCTGTCTGCAGACACACCCCAGTTCGTGGTCGTTGACCACCCCTACTGCCTGCAGATAGGAATAAATGGTTACAGATCCCACAAAAGACATTCCTCTTTTTTTCAGATCTTTGGATATCTGATCCGACAGGTCTGTTTTTACCTGGAAATTATCATCCTGATTTACAATGATCGTTCCGCCTGTAAATCCCCACAGATAGTTTGAAAAGGAACCGAATTCCTTTTGTATCTCCATGAATATGCGGGTGTTTTTCACTGCCGCCTCAACTTTTTTTCTGTTTCTGATAATTCCGGGGTTGTTCATAAGCTCATTTAGCTTTTCTTCCTTATATGCCACAACCTTCTCCGGATCAAATCCGTCAAATGCTTCCCGAAACGCTTCCCGCTTATTTAACACGGTAATCCAGGAAAGCCCTGCCTGAAAGGTCTCTAACAGAAACATCTCATATAATTTTTCATCGTCATAAACAGGGACTCCCCACTCCTCATCATGATATTTTACGTAAATGGGCAGTGATTCATTTACCCAAAAGCAGCGTTTTTTATCCATTATCTGGCAAGCACCTCCGGTCCATCTTCTGTAATTAATACGGTATATTCCCATTGGGCAGACAGGCTTCCATCCTTTGTGTAAATGGTCCAGCCATCGTTATCATCCTGAACTACATCAGGCTTTCCTGCATTGACCATAGGCTCAATGGTAAAAATCATTCCAGGTACTAAAAGCATATCCGTTCCCCTGGTTCCGATATGGCTGACCCATGGTTCTTCATGAAATTCCAGACCTACTCCATGTCCGCCGATTTCTCTTACTACGGTAAACCCATTGGCATAAATGTATTCTGAGATTACGGCTCCGATATCCCCTAAATGTCCCCAGGCTCTGGCTTCCTTTAATGCAAGATCCACACTTTCCTTTGTTACACGGACCAGCTTTTCGGCTTCCGCAGACACCGTTCCCATGCAGTACATTCTGGAAGCATCTGCGTAATAGCCATCCACAATGGTGGTCACATCCACGTTAATGATGTCACCTTCTTTTAAAATTCTTTTTGGATCAGGAATTCCATGGCAGACTACTTCGTTGATTGAGGTGCAGACACTTTTAGGATATCCTTCAAAATTAAGGGGTGCCGGGATTCCACCCAGACGGAGGGTGGTTTCGTGAACCAGGGTATTTAAATCCTCTGTACTGATTCCTGGACGGATCTTCTCACCAACCAGATCAAGAATCTGATTGTTAATAACACCGGCGTGGCGTATGCCTTCAATCTGGGCAGGTGTCTTTATCATGGAGTGATCCGGTACCTCATCTCCCATGATTTCATAATTTTCAAGCTTTCTGTCAAATTCCAGATGACAGGTTTTATATTTCTTTCCGCTGCCACACCAGCAGGGGTCGTTTCTTCCTATTTTAAACATATTTCTCCTCCTTCTTACTACAACGTTTTAACACGTTTAGAGCCTGTTGTAAAGTGTTTCGGCCAAATATGGACAGATAAAAGCCATGGTATTTTCCGTTCTTCTATGTTACAATCTTAAGTATTGTAAAAATGAACGCGTTACGGAGGGACAAATGAAACCAGGATTTGATAACAACAAGTATTTAACCATGCAGTCAGAGCACATTAAGGAGCGGATCAGCCAGTTCGGGGACAAGCTCTATCTGGAATTCGGAGGAAAGTTATTTGATGACTACCATGCTTCCAGAGTGCTTCCAGGATTTGAGCCGGACAGCAAGCTTCGTATGCTGATGCAGCTTGCTGATCAGGCAGAAATTGTAATCGCCATCAGCGCTGCTGACATTGAAAAGAACAAGATCCGCCACGATCTTGGCATTACATACGATGTGGATGTATTCCGTCTCATTCAGTCCTTTACGGACAAGGGACTTTATGTGGGAAGTGTTGTTATTACCCAGTACTCCGGTCAGAAAGCAGCAGACGTATTTAAGGGAAAGCTGGAATCAATGGGAATTAAGGTGTACCGCCATTATATCATTGACGGCTATCCTGCCAACATTTCCTTAATTGTCAGTGATGAGGGTTATGGCAGAAATGACTATATTGAAACCTCCAAGCCCCTGGTGATCATCACTGCACCGGGACCTGGCAGCGGAAAGATGGCCACCTGTTTATCCCAGCTTTATCACGAAAACAAGAGAGGCGTAAAGGCTGGTTATGCCAAGTTTGAAACCTTCCCTATCTGGAATATTCCGTTAAAGCATCCGGTGAATCTTGCTTATGAAGCAGCTACTGCTGATTTAAATGATGTGAATATGATTGATCCCTTCCATTTGGAAGCTTATGGGTTAACTACTGTAAATTATAACCGGGATGTGGAAATTTTTCCGGTATTAAGTGCAATCTTTGAGGGAATTTATGGAGAATGTCCTTACAAATCACCTACAGACATGGGTGTGAATATGGCCGGACATTGTATCGTAGATGATGAAATCTGCAAGGAAGCATCACGCCAGGAAATTATCAGACGTTATTATCAGGCATTATCCCGTCTGGCAAAAGACATGGGATCCAAGGATGAGGTATATAAAATCGAACTGTTGATGAAGCAGGCCAAGATTAATACGGAGATGCGAAAAACCGTAGGCGCTGCCAATGAGCTGGCCCAGAAAAACGGTTCTCCTGCTGCTGCACTTTTGCTGGGTGACGAAACCATAGTAACGGGAAAAACCACCAATCTGCTGGGAGCCTCTGCTGCTCTTTTGCTGAATGCAGTCAAGGTTCTGGGAAATATCCCTCACGATGTCCATTTGATTTCTCCTTCCGCCATTGAACCGATTCAGAAATTAAAGGTTAAATATCTGGGAAGCAAAAACCCCAGACTTCATACCGATGAAGTGCTGATCGCCCTGTCCGCTTCTGCCGCCACAGATGTGAATGCACAGATTGCATTAGAGCAGCTTCCCCGGTTAAAAGGCACGGATGCCCACACGTCTGTCCTGCTCTCTGATGTAGATGTGAAAACCTTTAAAAGATTAGGAATCCACCTTACCTGCGAGCCGATCTATGAACAGAAAAAAATATATCATTAAAAGTCCGGAATGATAAACGTACGGGCGGTTGAACCAGTTGTTTCAGAAA
This sequence comes from Lacrimispora struthionigena, assembly GCF_048627165.1. Taxonomy (NCBI): domain Bacteria; kingdom Bacillati; phylum Bacillota; class Clostridia; order Lachnospirales; family Lachnospiraceae; genus Lacrimispora; species Lacrimispora struthionigena. The sequence continues at coordinate 841,542 of NZ_JBMBWP010000001.1, read as the reverse complement.
CTGGCTCAGCCGCCCGTTTCTGGTGTTAGTCTGTTAATTGAAGCCCCTTGACAAAATCCGATTTGGGATTTATAATAAAACCGAAATCGGATTTTATCAAGGAGGAAGTCACCATGAAGAACAATTTTCACGAACAGTACGCCGAATTAACCCGGCAAGAAAGAAAAGCTGATGAATTATATCATCGAATAGCAACACAAATAGGGCTGTCCAATTCAGCGTTTTGGACGTTGTTTTGCCTTTGTGAGGAAGATGAAACCTACACGCAAAACACCCTTGCTGAAACTCTTGGTATTCCAAAACAAACACTCAACTCAACTGTCAACGGCCTTATGCAGAACGGGTATATTTTACTTGAAAAAATGTCAGGTGCGCGCAACAGTAAGTCTATCCATTTAACAGAGAAAGGGCGCAGCTTTTGCAAACGCTTTATTCTTCCTACTCGCAATGCGGAGGAAAGTGCGCTTATGAGAATGACTGAAATCGAAATAGAAAGCTATCTTGTTTTATCTCGAAAGCAAATAAGCTTTTTGCACGAGGAACTTAATGCCTTTCTCGAAGCCATAAGGAGTGAACAGCAATGAAAGAAGAATGGGTTTTATGCCCACAATGTCAAAGTAAAACCAGGTTAAAAATACGGGAGAACACCGAGCTTAAATGGTTCCCTCTGTTTTGTCCGAAGTGTAAGCAAGAAACATTAATAGATGTCAAACAATTTTATGTTACAATTATCAAAGAGCCAGACGCAAAGACGCAGAGCCGATAACGCAAGAAGTTGCCGTTATCGGCTTTTTATTCTATATTGAGAAGACGTGAAGGAGAACACAGAGTTATGTTATCACCCCAATTAAAAAATGTTTTAAAAATTGTTATACCAACGGTTTTTAGCCAATGTGCAATTTTTCTTTTTACTATTATTGATGGTATTTTTGTAGGGCGCGGCGTTGGCACAGACGCTTTGGGCGCTGTTAATATGGCACTGCCCTTTATGATGATTATTGCTGCTGCTTATTTGCTGACAACAATAGGCGGCGTTACGATTGTCGCTATACGAATAGGGCGTAAAGACGTTAGTGGTGCGAATCAGGCATTCATGCATGCATTATGCCTGACCGCACTATTATCCGCGATATTTATGATTATCGGCACCGTATTTAATGAGGTGCTTGTAATGGCGTTAGGTGCTGCCGGCGTGTACCACGATATGGTATCTGAATATATTTTTTGGTGCAGTATCTTTACTATTCCCTCCGCTATGTCAATCACATTGCAAGGTTTTGGTAGAAATGATAATGCGCCCATACTGGTCATGGTTGCTACCATTGCAAGTACCGTATGTAATATCTTTCTTGACTGGCTCTTTGTATTCCCTCTGCAAAAAGGGCTTGCGGGAGCTGCCATCGCAACTGGCATTTCTCAACTACTGTCCTTTCTTATTATTGCAATGCACTTCATTTGGAAGCGTGGTGATTTGAGAATTGGGAAGTTTAAAGTAGAAGGAGCTTTGGTAAAGAAAGTGCTGACCCGCGGTCTGCCGGAAATGCTTTCACAACTGGCTACCCCGATTATGACGATATGTATGAACGCTGTGGTTTTAAGATATATCGGCAACAACGGAATCAATGCATATTCTGTCATAAGCTATATTTCCGCTTTCACCTTTGCCGTTATCCTTGGCGTTGCAGAGGGGATGCAGCCTTTGTTTGGTCATAGCTTTGGTGAGCAGAATGAGCAAGATTTAAAATACTATTTCCGTGTTGGTCGTATTCTCAGCTTTGTCGGAAGCTTACTCGTGTACATTGTGACGTTTTTTGTTGGAGCGAATATATGCAAACTATTTGGTGCGGATGCCGCCGCAACAGAAGTTGCGGTAGAAACACTGCCAAAATACGGTTGGGTATTTCTCTTTGCGGCACTTAATACCATAAATGGTGCCTATCTCTACTCCACTAAGAGAACCAAAGAGTCCGTTTTGTTAAATGTACTGCGCGGATTTGTGATTATACCTGCCTGCGTTTGGAGTATTTCTATCATTTCCAATGGTACACTGATATGGTTTACGGTTGGTATTGGGGAAGTGCTTTCCCTCCTGGTTGGAGCAGTAATAGTCAAACGTTCTGAACGAAACGGTTTGAGATTTAGTTAAGGGTTTACTGAGTATATAGTGGTCCACTGTTTTGCATAAAAAAGCTGTCTGGAGAGCCAATAAAAAATGACTTTCCAGGCAGCCTTCTGCTACTTTGGTCTTACTCTTATCTTTCGTCCCTGCGCCTATGGCTGATTGCCAGGTAGGCTGCCAATAAGATTCCAGATACAATTGCTGCAACGCCCTGAACAGGCGCCCTGTCACCAGTCTTTGGAAGTCCGGCTAAGGGGATGTTGCCGTCGTCAATGGACACAAGGTTGGTTTGTTCCGGCAGGTCTGCTAAAGGAACTGGTACTGGCTCAATGGTAACAGTTGTATCACCAGGGCCTCCTGCCTGACGGGTACCGGTTGCTCTGGGGCCGCCTCCGGAGCTGCCTCCGCTGCTTCCGCCACTGCTACCACCGCCGTTGTAAGTCCACAATGCTGTATAAACTACATTTTCTGATACAGTCTTTGCGATTTCTTTATTCCAGCCAATAAAACTGTAGTTACCGTTTGCTGTAGTCTGCCCTTCAAATGCAGGAACCGCATCTCCATAGCTGAGACCTGTGTTAGTTTGTGCATTAAATGACCCATGCTCTCCTGGATTATAGGTTATTGCAAACTGCTGCTTAAAGTAAACCCGGAGAACCATACCGCCATCGCCTTTGACTGCTGCCTCAAATACATTGGCTGCATTTGAATCAAGTATATACCCGGTTGATGCTGTCTTATCAGAATCGGTTACGGCTGCCAGCGCATCCGTTGTTCCTGCTCTCAATGAAGAGTTGTTCGCCTTCTCCGGATACTTTCCTTTACTCTCGTAATAGAATTCCACTGTATATTTTGTGCTGGTTGAAGAAATCCATTGTGCTACATAAGTGTTGTCGGTTTTAACAACAGGTTCAAGCTTGGGACTCCAGCCTGCGAATACATATCCTGGCTTCCCTGTAGGCGTACCATCATATTCTGGAGTTACTGTGTTGTAATCCAGACCTTCTGCTTTTTGAATCTTAAAGGTTCCCTGGATACCAGGATCATAAGTGACTGTGAACTGCTGTTTGAAGTAAATCTTAAGAACCAGACTTCCGTCTCCGGCAATTGCTCCACTCAATACATTTTCTTTGCCTTCGTCAAACACGTAACCTGGTTTCTTTATTTGCCTGTCGTCAGCTGTCACCTCAGCCTTAGATTCCGTATCCCCATCTCTGGTATACGAATACGTTGGCTGCTCTGCATATTCTCCATTTTCCTGATAATACAGGTCTACCATATAATGAACCTGCACCGGATTATAATAAACATTTATTACATTGTTTTCTCCGGTTATAACCGTAGGCAGTTCTGGACTGTATGGTTTATCTGATAATTTATAGCCAACCTTATCTTTTAATGGTACTTGAGTTACAGTTGGATCAGCTACCAATACCTTTTGATCTTCTGCTGCCCCTGCATCCTCAGTATTATTATAGAAATATTTGATTTTGTAATTCAGGGTCTGATTCTCATCTACTTCATAATATACTGTTTTTTCGTTGGGGCCTGCTGCTGTAATTGACATGCTTTCCGGCTGGTCGGCCATCAGCTTATACCCGGTTGTGGTCGTAGGCTCATTGACCCACTCAAACACTCCTATCGGTCTGCTTCCTGTCCTGGCATCAAGACCTGGTACCTCTTTTTCAGTATCTTTGATATAATAATTTACCTTATAACTGAATTTCTGGTCCACATCAACATCAAACTTGGCGTAGAAAGTGGCACCGTTTACCCAGCTGGTTGCTGGACGTTCCGGTTTATACTCAGCGGAATCAGATAAAATTTTAGTACACGCTTCATCTTCATACCACCCGCTAAATTTATATCCTTTATTGGGGGTTGCTGTAGAACCTTTAGAATCCCCAATGTCTGGATTTAAATTCTCACTGGCTGGAGACACATAGCCTGCCCCAACTGACTTGTAATTAATTTTAATATCATCTTTTAATTTCCATTGTGCCACATATGTGGTGTCCGCGTTGACAACAGATTCAATTTCTGGATTCCAACCTGTAAATTCATATCCCGGCTTACCTGCTGGCGTTCCGCTAAATCCCGGTGTTGTTGCATTATAATCCAGGCCAGCCGCTTTCTGAATATTAAAGTTGCCTTGGGTTCCTGGATCATAAGTGACTGTGAACTGCTGTTTAAAGTAAGCCTTAAGCACCAGGCTTCCATTTCCAGCTACCACTCCATCCAACACATTTTCTTTGGCTGATTCATCAAACACATATCCTGGATCCTTTGGTATCCTGTCATCTGCCGATACCTCAGCCTTAGATTCCGTATAGCCGCTTCTGCTAAATAAATAGGTTGGCTCCTTATCATACTTTCCATTTACCTGATAATACAGATTTACAGCATAATCTACCTGTGCTGGAACATAATAAACATTAATTACATTGTTTTCTCTTGTTATAATCGCAGGTAGTTCTGGATTATATGGTGCAGTTGACAATTCATAGCCAACCTTACCCTTTAATGGTACTTGATTTACAGTCGATTCAGCTACTAATACTTTTAGGTTTTCCTCTGCTACACCATCCTCTTTATTATTATAAAAATATTTAACCTTGTAATCCAGTTTCTGATCCTTATCTACTTCATAATACACATTCGCTGTATTCGGACCATCTACTGTAATTATCATATTGTCCGGCTGTCCAGCCACTATCTTATAACCTGTTGTTGTCTTAGGCTCATTAGCCCACTGGAACGGTCCTATAGATCTTGTTCCTGTCATGGCTTTAAGCCCCGGTACCTCTTTTTCAGTATCTTTGATATAGTAATTTACCTGATAGCCGAACTTCTGATCCTCATCAACTACAAATTTTGCATAGAAAGTGGTACCGTTTACCCAGCCGCCAGCCGGTCGCTCCGGTGCATACTTACCGGAAGTGGATACAAGTTCTTTACAATCTTTATCTTTATACCAGCCACTAAGTTTATAACCCTTGTTTGCGGTTGCAGTAGAACCTTTAGAATCTCCAATGTCTGGGTTTAAATTTTCGCTCACAGGAGATACAGAACCAGGTCCAACTGGCTGGTAATTTATTTTAATATCTCCTTTTAACCTCCATTGTGCCACATATATGGTGTCTGCTTTAACAAAAGGTTTAATTGTCGGGCTCCAACCTGCAAATTCATATCCTGGCTTACCTGTTGGAATTCCGTTAAATATAGGAGTATTCGCGTTGTAATCCAGACCTTCCGCTTTTTGAATCACAAAGTTGCCCTGGGTTCCTGGAGCATAAGTGACTGTGAACTGCTGTTTGAAGTAAGCCTTAAGCACCAGACTTCCATTTCCAGCTACAGTTCCAGACAGCACATTATCTTTGTATGATTCATCAAACACATATCCTGGCCTTTTTGTTTTCCTGTCATCAGCCGTCACCTCAGCCTTAGATTCCGTCAGACCGCTTTTAATATACGAATAGGCGGGCTCTTTCACATACTTTCCATCTACCTGATAATATAAGTTTACAACGTATTTAACCTCAACAGGAACATAATAAACGTTTATTGTATTATTTTTAGTGGTAATGGTAGTTGGCAGACCTGGATTATATGGCCTATCTGACAATTTATATCCAACCTTATCCTTTAATGGTACTTGTTTTACAATTGGATCGGCTACTAATATTTTTAGGTTTTCCTCTGCTGCACCATCCTCTTTATTGTTATAAAAATATTTAACTTTGTAATTAAGTTTCTGATCCTTATCTATTTCATAATACACATTTACTGTATTTGGATCATCTGCTTTAATCATCATGCTATCCGGCTGCCCAGCCACCAGTTTATAACCGGTTGCTGTCTTTGACTCATTGGTCCACATAAACTTTCCTATGGGTTTGCTTCCTGTCCTGGCATTAAGTCCTGGCACCTCTTTTTCAGTACCTTTGATATAGTAATTTACCTGATAGCTGAACTTCTGCGCTTCATCAACTACAAAATTTGCATAGAAAGTGGTGCCATTTATCCAGCCGCCTGCCGGTCGCCCCGGTGTATACTTAACGGAAGTGGATACAGGTACCGTACACTCTTTATCACTATACCAGCCAATAAGTTTATAACCCTTGTTTGCGGTTGCAGTAGAACCTTTAGAAACTCCAATGTCTGGGTTTAAATTTTCGCTCATAGGAGATACAGAACCAGGTCCAACTGGTTGGAAATTAATTTTAATATCTTCTTTTAATTTCCATTGTGCCACATATATGGCGTCTGCTTTGACAGCCGGTTCAACAGTTGGACTCCAACCTGTAAATTCATACCCTGGCTTACCTGCAGGCGTTCCGTTAAATTTTGGAGTTGTTGCGTTGTATTCCAGGTCTTCCGCTTTCTGAATCTCAAAATTCCCCTGGGTTCCTGGAGCATAAGTGACTGTGAATTGCTGTTTGAAGTAGGCCTTAAGCACCAGACTCCCATCTCCAGCGACGGTTCCACTTAGCACATTTTCTTTGGCTGATTCATCAAACACATATCCTGTTTTCTTTGATTTTCTATCAGCATCAGTCACCTCAGCCTTAGATTCCGTCAAACCACTTCTGGTATCCGAAAAGGTTGGCTCCTTGGCGTACTCTCCGTTTACCTGATAATACAGGTTCACAACATAACTAACCTGGTCTGGAACATAATAAACGCTTATTGTATTATTTACAGTGGTGATGGCGGTTGGTAGTGCTGGATTCGTAACTGATAATTTGTATCCAGCCTTCTCCTTTAATGGTACTTGTTTTACAATTGGATCGGCTACTAATATCTTTAAGTTTACCTCAGCTCCACGATCTTCTTTATTATTATAAAAATACTTAATCGTGTAATTAAGTTTCTGATCCTCATCTACTTCATAATAGACATTTACTATATTTGGACCAGCTGCTGTAACTATCATGCTTTCCGGCTGCCCCGCCGCCAGTTTATAACCGGTTGCTGTCTTAGCATCATTTTTCCACTTATACTCTCCTATGGGTCTGCTTCCTGTTATGGCATTAAGTCCTGGTACCTCTTTTTCGGTATCTTTGATATAGTAATTTACTTGATAGCTGAACGTCTGAGCGTTATCAACCTCAAACTTTGCATAAAAAGTTGTATCATTTACCCAGCCGCCAACCGGTCGTTCCGGTTTGAAATTAACGGAAGTAGATATAAGATCCTTGCACCCTGCATCACGATACCAGCCACTAAGTTTGTATCCCCTGTTTGGAGATGCAGCAGCACCTTTTGAATTTCCAATGTCCGGGTTTAAATTTTCACTGGAAGGAGATACATTTCCACCGCCCACTGCCCGATAATTAATCTGGACACTGTTTTTTAATTTCCATTGTGCATATAAAGTTACTGTGTTTGCCGCTGCAGAATGATTTGCAATGATAAATTCCTGTGTAAGATTAAATGAATTTCCTTCATCAAAAGCTACACCGCTTCCATCAGACCTGGTATTCCATCCATTAAATACATATCCTTCTTTCTTTAATGGAATCCAGTTTCCACCTTCATATCCGCCTGCCATTGCTACAGTAACATTCGTGTTCAGTGTATACTTTTGACCATCTGGAGTTAAGCCGCCAGTGTTACCATTTCCGGCATAGTCGACGTAAAAGCTCTTATTATTTCTAATGATACCATCTACATGCCAGCCTTCCGTTCCACAAGCTGATGATTCATATTTTATTACATACCATTCGATATACTCATTACTTTTAAGATGATTTGATTCCCAGTCATCAACAACCTGATAAAACTTATCATTTAAATTTGCCTGAACATTGTCTTTTCCAGTTACTGTTATTAAAGGGTTGATATAGTTTAACAGATTATCACCATATCCTATGGTTTTATATGATGACCCGCTATCTTTATAAATGAATTCATAGTCGCGGTTCGCCTGGTTTCTCGGTTCTGACGGCAAATCTCCGCCATCTTTTAAAACTGCGACCCATAATCGTCCTTTTGCATCCCCTTTATCCTGTGCCCAAACCGCATATAAGGTTTTAGTCTTAGCAGGTTCATTCTCTTTTATTGTGAATGTCTCTGTATAAACTTCATTATACCCTGCATTGCCCTTGGCAGTTATTTTACCTCCGTCTGGCGACTCACTCCAGCCCATAAACCGGTAATTGGCTCTCGTAAAGTTGGTGCCATCTGGTAAATCAATCACTTCTCCTGCTTTTACATTCTTAGTGGGTGCCGTTCCCTTACCACCATTGGGATCAAACTGGACTGTGATACCCTTCTGGGAATACCATAAATAGATATCATTGTTGTCTACTTCTTTCCACTTAGATGATGAGTTTTCATACATTAAACTGTACCAGATAAACCCGCCATATTCGAGAGACTGGACTACCTCCCCTCTCATGTAGTCGCTTCCAATTGTAGCTTTTTCAAAAGTGTATCCGTTTACGTCAGGTGCAATATCTTTTATAGATACAGTTGTATTAGTATCTAAAGCTTCGCGGCGGGCAGAATTTGTTCCAATCGGCACTGCTATTCCATTGTCGTATTTAACAATATTTAGCAGAACAGTTTGACCATAATACTTTCCGAATACGATTGTATAAGTTGAAAAATGCTCCGCTTCAAACGAAATTTCTTTAATTCCCTTATTTTCCAGTACATTTAATTCCTCTGAAACGGGCTCCACAGAAGACACATCTGCCGCTGTCACCTTCGCCTGTGGTTCATCTTCCTTAGTTGTGGCAACATAAACTACCTCAACCGTATTCGCTTCCTTGCTGTGATTCTCCATTGGAGTTCCGGAAAACGTCACTTGAACAGAACCATTCCAGATCTGATTATCCAGTTTGTTGCCATTGCGGTCAAGAAGATCAATGTTATAAGATAAAGAGCTGATTACTTCTTTCGCCTCTCCATCCTCTTTTGACTGAGCCTCAACCTTCTCTTTTACTGCCGCCCCAATACCGCTAACAACGACTGCTGATGCTTTTACGCCTGAGGGTAATACCCCCTCCGGTGCATGCAAACGAATAATAGTTCCATCTTCCATAACAAGTTGGGAAGAAAATTCCGGATGTTCTCCAGTCTCAGTCATATGAACTTCTACTTCCTGATCCTCATATATCTCTGGAACCGAATACCAGGTGGTCTGTGAACCATCCGTATTGTCTGTTGCAGAATCAGAATTTAATATTTGTCCGTTCGCCGTTACACTCTCAATTGCATATCCAATCTGATTCTTAACCCCAAAGGTCAGCTCCTGACCTTCCTCAACTCCTCTTGGCCCTTCGATGATACGGGCACTGGCTTCCGGATTAATTGTATATGAGATCTTATAGCCATCATAGTCTTCCAGGGCTTTTAACTGATTGATTGTAACCGTATATGCCTTAGCCGTGGAGCAGTATCCCATTCCCACCAAATCGGCTGTTCCGGCTGGAGATGCCTTAGTTTCTGAGGGTGGCGTCTCTGGTATCGGCTTGCTTTCTGATGGAGAAGCCGTTCCGGTAGTTGTATTGGTCGTACCCCCTGCTGTGTTCTTACCAGCAGATGAAGTCTGGCTCTCTGCAGGAGCCTGGGTGGTTTCCGCCTGGGTGGTTTCAATCTGAGACGTTTCCGCCTGGGTTGATTCAGCCTTTTGGGACTCAGCCTGTGTTGTCTCAACCTGTTTTGTCTCGCCCTGTGTTGTCTCGACCTGTGTTGTCTCGACCTGTGTTGTCTCGGCCTGTGTCATTTCAGCCTTGGTTGACGCCTCTGTTTCCTTTGATTCTCTCACATTCTCCGGATCAACAGCTGCTGTCTCCTCACTGACTTCTGAAGCTTTTGTTGCCTCACCATTTTCTTTGACAGCAACTATCGGTGCATTGTGGCGAATAATAGAAGCCACTGGCTCAGAGACTTTGCTCTCAGGAACCGTAATCTCTTCCGGCTCAGCTGCTTCTTTGACTGTTTCCTCTGCCGGAGACTCAGTCTGGCTTTCTGCCGGATCAGCTATGGTCTCCTCTGGCAGTTGTGCAGGGATTTCCGGTGGGGCTATTGTGGTTTCCTCCGGCGCTGATGTGACCTCCTCCGGTGCTGATACAGTCTCTTCTGCTGCCGTAGTTTCCTTTACAGGTGCAGTCTCAACTACTTTCCCAGCTTCTGCAGGAGTCGCTGTTTCCGGAACCTTTGTTTCTCCGGTTACAGTTGGTTGTTCTGGCTTTGTAACAACATTTACTTCCTCTTTACCAAATGCTGATTCATAACTCCTTACCGTAATGCGGTTGGTCTTTTTTACCTTTTCGGCGCCGTCATCCATCCTGGTAATTTCTGTGGAACAGCTAATGGTATTTTCTCCGTTATTTACGTACAAGAAAACAATTTCTTCATCGCCGGTTACCATATACATGTCATCAGCATTTTCCGGTATGCGGACAAACACACGTAACTGTGCATCCATACCTTCGCCCTCAACTTCAGGAAAGGCTTCGTAAATCTTACCTTTTCCAAAAAAGAGTTCCTTAAATTCCGCAATCTTACCATTAGTGAAATCCAGATCCTCTGCTGTCACCTCATCCCCATTGACAATCGCATCTTCAATGGCTTTAATAAGCTGCGATCCCCCCATTGAGAAAGTAACGGACTCCGATGAACTGGCTGCATACACCTGATTTGTGTCTGCACCTACATTGGCCAGAATCATGGCCGCAGCAAGCAAAAATGCCAGTACTCGTTTTTGAAAACAGTATAATGTCCGTGACGGTATCCTAGATCTTTTTCTTTTTTTCATACATACACATTTCTCCTCTCATAATATTTTCCCATAATAAGGATAAAATGCCGCGTTACTGCATAAGTATATGAAACGGCATTTTTCCATTGTGGTATGTTCTAAAAAACATATTTTGTAATATTATATGATAGGAATGTCAAATTTAATCCAACTTTGTACAAGGAATGCTAAATAATGCTATATTTTCCATGTACTTTTTATTTGTCTGCATTGTTAAGGGTATGGGTTCATAAAAAAGGACAAGACAGATCCCAAACCCCTCCCCTGGAATCTTTCAGTTTTGACAATGGTAACAAATGATTTGCTTGTATCCATTTCATCTCTATGGTAAACTTTTTAAGAAGTGAATTTTTATAACAAGAAGGTGGAAAAGATAAAGAAGTCTACTATGATAGCAAATTTTTGTAATCCTATCGAAACCGTCTGGAACATTGTTACTGACAATACAGCGTATGCCTGGCGTAGTGATGTAGTAAGAATAGAAGTATCTGATGATGGCAATAACTTTACTGAATTTACGAAAGGTGGATTTGAAACTAAATTTACCATTACGTTGAAAAATCCATATGAACGCTATGAATTTGATATGAAAAACAAGAATATGAACGGACATTGGACTGGGATTTTTTCAAAAGACGGATCTGGCACAAAGATTGAATTTACAGAAGAAATTGAAGTCTCAAATCCCATTATGAATTTATTTGTAAAGTCATATCTTAAAAAACAACAAGAAACCTATGTTATAGATTTGAGAAAATCATTGGGCGAATAAAATGAAAACGTCCTCCCAGTCAAACGGGAGGACGCTCTTTAATTTGTTACATCTGTAAAGACACGGCTCATTACCATATCCTTTATTCCATCTTTATCCACTTCCAAAGCTGCTGCCAGCTCACCATATAAAAGATCCTCTGCCTTATTAAAATAGAAATCATCCTTTGCAGTGTTCTTTTTGCCTTCTGCAAGTCTCTTTCTTTTTTTCAAATACAGTGTCTTTACAATCTGCATCCAGCCGGCACATTCACATTTTAGCATGATGGCTTTAAAAATGCATTCCCGTTCTCTTTCATCCAACACCCAGATTGCTTCAATGCTGGGGATCTGATCGATGAGATCCATTGCTTCCTCCCTGGTAGCAGCGGCTCTGATAGCTGTTTTTCGGTTATCAACAGGTGTGTAAACGGCACTTTGGTGCTCCTCGTAAAGAGGCTTCAAGGTGTAATAGGTCCTCTCCTCATCTGCCTCATACATACGCAGATTCCCGATTTCCTTTACCTCACAGATCCCATGGCTGCCGAATACTACTAAATCATTTACCTGAAACATCATTCATTCCTCCTGTCAGAATACCAACACACTGTTACAATAAAAATTCAAACGCTATACTACTAGTGTAACACTTTTTCAAGTATTTTGTCAGTGTTTTTTGAATTTACCCCTATTTTTGTGAAATATAACCAAGGGTACCCCCTGCGTTATTTGTGCATTTCACTAATTTATCAGAAAATAAGCACCCAAAACTGTCTGTATTTTTTTACTGTCAGATAGTTTTGGGTGCTTCTCCTATTCACGATTCTCTATTTCTTCTGGGCTGCCAGCTTTACAGCTGCACTTGCTCCCACGCGATGACATCCTGCCTCAATAAAGGCTCTTAAATCTTCCAGCGTCCGGACACCACCGGCTGCTTTAATCTTTACATCTGGTCCGATGTGCTTTTTAAATAACTCAATATCTTCCAAAGTCGCTCCGCCAGTTCCAAATCCGGTGGAAGTCTTGATATAATCGGCTCCAGCTGCAGTCACAGCCTTGCACATGGCAATCTTTTCTTCCTCTGTTAAATAGCACGCTTCTATAATCACTTTTAAAACCTGATCGCCAGCGGCTTTCTTCAGTTCTGCTATCTCTTCTTCTACCTTCTTATAATCGCCATTCTTCACATCACTGATATTGACTACCATGTCAACCTCTACAGCTCCGTCTTCAATGGCCTTTTTCGTCTCCAAAACCTTGGATTCTGTTACGGAATATCCAAGAGGAAATCCGACTACGGTACAAATTGCAAGCGTAGGGAATTCCTTGTGTACCCGGCTGATATAGCAGGGGGGAATGCAGACAGTCGCTGTTTTATATTCCACCGCCTCCTTGCACAGTTCTTCAATATCTTCCCATGTGGCAAATGCTTTTAACTGGGTATGATCTACATAACTTAACATTTCTAAATCGGTCATTGTTTTATCCTTTCTATCCTATCAGGTTCTTCACGCCTTCTCTGGTGACTCTGGCATAAATCAGAGGCTCTTCCTCCGGTTTGCCATCGGCAATGGTGACTGCTTTTAAGAATTCCTCTTCTGCGGCATCAAATAATTCCTGCGTTGAGGTGTAGAGCACGGCAATGGTTTCACCTTCCTCCACTTCCTGACCCACCTTTTTCTTCAGAGCAATACCAGCTGTATAATCGATGAGACTTTCCTTGGTAACTCTTCCTGCTCCCAGCATGGATGAAGCAATTCCGCACTGCTCCGTGTTCATATGCACCAGATATCCCTTCTTCACAGCCTTAACTTCTCTTTCATAAGGCGCTTTTGCAAAGAGAGAGGGATCCAAGATCACAGATGGATCTCCGCCCTGTGCCTTTACCATGGCTGCCAGTCGGTTTAAGGCACTTCCGTCCGCTATGGCTTTCTCTGCCAAGGCAAAACATTCTTCTGCGGTTCCCTTACCAGCCAGCCAGAGCATTCCGGAAGCCAGATTTAAGCATACCTCCGTCAGATCCTTTGGTCCTCTGCCCTTTAAGGTTTCTACTGCTTCTATTACCTCCAGGCTGTTGCCGATTAAATTGCCCAGCGGAATATCCATATTGGTAATGAGAGCCATGGTCTTCTTTCCTGCATGTTCTCCGATTGCCACCATCTTCTCTGCCAGAGTGACAGAGTCCTGAAGCGTCTTCATAAATGCACCGCTTCCGGTTTTTACATCAAGAAGGATACAGTCACTTCCTGCTGCCAGCTTCTTGCTCATAATGGAGGCCGCAATCAGTGGAATGCTTTCCACGGTTGCAGTCACATCTCTGAGGGCGTACAGCTTTTTATCTCCAGGTGCCAGATTGCCAGACTGTCCGATGACAGACAAACCTGTGGTATTGACAACTTCGAAAAATTCTTCCTCCGTCAGTGTAGTTCTCATGCCCGGAATGGATTCCAGCTTATCCACAGTCCCGCCTGTATGGCCAAGTCCTCTGCCGGACATCTTTGCCACCTTAACGCCGCAGGCCGCTACAATGGGAGCCACCACCAGAGTGGTTTTATCACCAACACCACCAGTGGAGTGCTTATCCACCTTGATCCCCTGAATGGGAGTTAAATCCACCATATCGCCGGAATGAGCCACTGCATCCGTAAGGATTGCTGTTTCCGTATCGCTCATCCCTTTAAAATAAATTGCCATCAGCATGGCTGACATCTGATAGTCAGGGATCTCTCCGATTACATAGCCATCTATCATGGAACGGATCTCTTCCTCTGTCAGAGTTTCACCATTACGCTTTTTTGCAATTAAATCATACATCCTCATATTACTTAAAACCTCCCTCATTTTTTCAGTCGGAATTTAAATCCTTCTTTGTAAATCCCAGGGGAAGCAGTTCTTTTAATGTATAAATAACAGTCTCATCTTCTGCTGCCAGGATTATCTGGAATTCTTCCGGGTCACAAAATTCTGCCATTACCTGACGACAGACTCCGCAGGGAGCGCAGATGCCTCCCTTTTCCCCCTTTTTATTTCCTACAATGGCAATGGCATCAAATTCCGTCACGCCCTCAGATACTGCTTTAAAAAATGCCGTGCGCTCCGCACAGTTGGTGGGTGAAAAAGATGCATTCTCGATGTTGCACCCAAGATACACAGTTCCGTTCTTCGCAAGAAGTGCAGCACCTACCATAAAACCGGAATAAGGAACATAAGCCCTTTTCTGTGCACGATAAGCTTCCTCTTTCAGCAGCCTGACCGTCGTATCATTCAGCTTCAATCAAACACCTCCTGTTATTTTGCTACTTCACCTAAAAAGCTGGTTCCTGCAATCTCACCCTTTAATCCGAACAAATCCAGTACCGTCGCTGCGATATCAGCAAAGGTATCTCTTGTTCCAATGGAAACTCCGGCTTTAATTCCCTGTCCGTATATTAACATAGGGGTATATTCTCTGGAATGATCGGTGCTTGGAGTTCCAGGATCACAGCCATGATCCGCTGTAATAATTAAAACATCATCCGGTCTCATGGCTTCCATAAACTGGCCAAGCTGAACATCAAATTCAGTGGCTGCTCTTGCATAGCCCTTTACGTCGTTACGATGACCGTAAACCATATCAAAATCCACCAGATTGACAAAGCAAAGGCCATGGAAATCATCCTGCTGTGCTTTTAAGGTCTGAATCATACCATCGTTATTGTTAATGATGGATGTGGTTTTCTGAATGCTTTTTCCCGCAAAAATATCGTAAATTTTTCCCACTCCGATGGTATCAAGACCTGCTTCATTCAGACAGTCAAGCATGGTTTTTGCTGGCGGAAGAAGGGAAAAGTCATGGCGGTGGGGCGTTCTTTTATAATCAGGATATTCGCCGGCAAAAGGTCTGGCAATCACTCTGCCTACACCGTGTTTTCCTGTTAAAATTTCTCTGGCGATCCTGCAGTAACGGTACAGTTCTTCCAACGGCACCACTTCCTCATGGGCAGCGATCTGAAATACACTGTCTGCAGAAGTATAAACAATTAAATCTCCTGTCTCTACATGCTGTTTTCCAAAATCCCGGATTACATCTGTGCCGGAATAAGGTTTATTACAGAGAATTCCTCTTCCTGTCTGCTTCTTAAATTCATCTAAAATCTCATCAGGGAAGCCTTCCGGATAGGTTGGAAGAGGCTCCTCGGAAATAATTCCTGCAATCTCCCAGTGGCCAATGGTGGTATCCTTACCCTGGGACCGCTCGGTCATTCTTCCATAGGAGCCTGCTGGTTCTTTCTCTTTCTCACCGGCTGTTACACCGTCAATATTAAACATACCAAGTTTTTTTAAGTTCGGCGTATCAAACTCCTCTGCTTTTGCGATTGATCCAAGGGTGTTGCTTCCCTCATCGTGGAACTTAGCCGCATCGGGAGCTTCGCCGATTCCGAAACTGTCCAGTACAATGATAAATACTCGTTTGGTTTCTGACATATTCATTCCTCCTGTTACGAAAAGGGATTGCTGTGCAATCCCTTTGTCACTACATCAAATTTTCTCAAAACGCTCTACATCTGTAACAAATATGGTAGCCCCGCCTAGTTCGACTGTCATGGGCATCATCATATATCCCGCCGAAACGGACGCGATATTCGGTGCAGGAACGTTGCATGTAATTTTCTGGCGCTTTCCGCAGGTATCCTTGATCAGATTAATGACTTCTTCTACCTGTCCGTCATCAGTACCGATCATCAATGTTGAGTTGCCTTTTTTTAAGAAACCGCCTGTTGTGGCAAGTTTTGTGACACTGAACTGGTGCTCATTCAGAACGTCGGTCACCCGGTTTCCATCATCGGAACTGACGATTGCATAAACAATTTTCATATCTAACACCTCGCTGTCTTATTTGGCAAAACTTCATCCATTCAGATACCATTATTATAAATCATAATCTCCAAAATAGAAACAGCTAATCATAAAATAAATGCCAATTTTCTGTTAAATTTTCAGTTTTTCCATCTTTTCTATCAGCTTTTTGTAAATACGTTCTTTCATCCAGGGCTCATTTACCGCTTCCAGACAGTCATTTAATGAAAACCAGCCCACTTTACTGTTCTCGTCTTCTTTATTTCTGATCTCCTCCCTGTCATCACCTTTCAGTAAATAAGTCACGTTTAAATGCAGATGGGAAGGGACGTATAACCCCTTCTTTTCGTGACCATCTACGGTTAAAACTTCAAGAGAAAATATCTGGTCCATTACCGGTGTCACTGTTTTAATTCCTGTTTCTTCCCTGGCTTCTCTCATGGCAACAGACAAAAGGTCCTTTTCCCCGTCTGCGTGACCACCGGTCCACGCCCAGGAATGATAAATATTATGATATGCCATTAAAACACGGTCCATGGTCTGGTTTACCACCCAGCCGGAAGCAGAGATATGAGCTTCCTCATTTTCCCGGAAGAAAATACGATCTCCTTCAGATAAGCATTTAAGAATCAGCTTTTTGTCCGCTTCCTCCTGTTTATTTAAGGGCACAAATTCTTCCAGTTCTTTTTTTAACGTTCTTTCGTCCTTCATACAATCACTGCCTCTCTTTTTCCTTTGCTTATTTCAGTCATACTCCCTCTGTCTGATGATATATTTAAATAGAACTACTCTATGGGAGGTAAGAAATGGATCTTTCCGCACTTGTTTTTTCTGACAAATCCCCCTGGCCTGATGTTGAAATCGTAACTGCTAATGAACTTTATGCCACAGCCATGCTTTCCAACATCGGTGCCTGTAATTCGGAAATGTCCGCAATCAGCTTATACGTCTACAACAGCATGATTACGAAACGGTATTTTTACGATATTGCAGAATGTTTTCACAGAATCAGTGTAGTAGAAATGCACCATCTCAATATTTTCGGTGAGCTTTGTATTATGCTGGGAGCAGATCCACGGCTCTGGAGCTGGCAAAACGGCCGCATGAGATACTGGACTCCTGCCTGCAACCGTTATCCCACCAATATCAGCGCTCTTGTCGCCAATTCCTTAAACGGCGAACTGGAGGCAATCAGGAAATACCAGCAGCAGTGCCTGTGGATTAACGACTTCCGCATCAAAGCCATCTTAAACCGGATTATAGCAGATGAATTATGCCATGTACAGATTTTCCGCCTGATTCTCGCCGAACTAAACGATGATCCGTTTGAGCTGCCATACGAATACAGAGTCTGTGAAGAGGACCGCAAGAAACCCTGCGATCCCCCAAAACCATGCTGAAATCATAACTTAGGGAGGGTCTCATCCGCAGCTTTTCGGATCTCCAGACCTTCCTGATATCCCTTTTCCATCTTATGTCTTGCTTTCCTGTTTTCCACGGTATCAAACAGAATGGAAAAATCATAATCTTCCGGGTACAGCTGTTCTGCCGAAACCAAAAGTTTCAGCCGTTTATGGTTAATCCAGATTTTTTTATCCGGCATCTGAACCCGTACTACGCCTTTATCATTGACCGTGGTGCAGACAATCCCTATTTTCTTGTCTGGTAGAGTCATCACACTGTCTCCAAGAGTGAATTTTGTCTGCATTGCGATCTGATTCTCTGTTACTTTCTTTATTTTTTCAATTCTGGGACTACCCGGTCTTTTCTCTGCTTCTCCGTAATTTCCAGACTCTGATTCTGTCTCCGGTAACCCGTAGGCATACTGCTCAGCCCGTCTGATCATACGCTCCGGCATTCCCAGTCTGCCTGCAATATAAAGCGCACAGCTTTCTCCTGCTTCTCCGATTTCCAGTCTGTACAACGGTCTTAAGGATTCCCGGTCAAATGCCATGCGGGCATTGGTGATTCCCTCCGCTTCTTTTGCGTAGGTTTTTACTTCCGGATAATGAGTGGTGGCTAAAAACAGACAGCCGCATCTTCTTAATTCCTCCAGTATGGAGATGGCGATTCCCATACCTTCTGCAGGATCTGTTCCGGAACCCAGCTCATCCAGTATGACAAGGCTTTCCCGGTCTGCCTTACTAAGAATATCCAGTACATTTACAATGTGGGAGGAAAATGTGGATAAGTTTTCTGTAATATTCTGTCCGTCTCCGATGTCACAGAGCACCTGGTTAAACAGGCTGATCTGACCTTCTTTGCATGGGATATGAAGTCCGCACTGAGCCATGAGGGAGAACAGACCTACGGTCTTAATGGAGACAGTCTTGCCTCCTGTATTTGGTCCAGTTATGACAATTCCTCTTCCGTTTTTCCCAAGTTCAAAGTTTAAAGGAACTACCTGTTCCGGATTCATAAACGGGTGGCGCCCCTCAGTGATCTGTATGATACGCTCTGTGGAAATCTCCGGCTCCACTCCCTTCATATCTGCACTGAGCTTTCCCTTGGCAAAAAGAAAATCCAGTTTTTCCAGGACCTTCCTATTCTCTGTGAGGACCGGCAGCTGCTCTTCTACCTGAGCAGTAAGGGTATAAAGAATTCTCCTGGTTTCATTCTCCTCTTCGATTCTTAAACTCTCCAGCTCTCCATTTAACGCAGCGATGGCAGAGGGCTCTATAAATAGTGTGGAACCGGTGGAGGACTGGTCGATCACACTGCCTGGTACTGCCGGCTTATACTCCTTTTTCACTGGGAGACATACTTTGCCGTTTCTGATGGTGATATATGAATCTGAAAAGAACTTTTTATTGGTTCTCAGCATGGATTCCGCCTTGGTCCTCAGTTTCTCTTCCATTCGTACGATTTCCTGACGGACGTTTCTTAAATACTTGCTGGCTGAGTCATCCACCCGTTTGTTTCTGATGCTTTCAAACAGTTCCTTTGCCAGACTCTCCAGGGGATCTAAGTTTTCTTCATAATAGGCAAGGCTCAGCTCTAAATATTTGCATCGGTTCAAGAAATCCTTATACCGTTTTACGCCTGTAAGCATAGTTCCCACTGATTCCAGATCCTCTGGCATCAGAATGCCCTCCTGCATCACTGATTGAAAAATAGCTGTCATACCGTTCATGGCTACTGCGGGAGGCTGACCCATTCGGTCCAGGATCATTCTTGCCTGTGTGGTATCCCGGAGATTTTTCCTTACTTCTGCTTCTTTTAACTCAGGAGTTAAATTCCTGATCCGCTCTTTTGCGCCTTCTGTAAGTGCCAGTTCTTCCAGTTTCTCTATAATCCGGTTAAATTCTAATATTTGAAATGTGTGATTCATGTTATTCTCCTGTCTTATCTTTTTTAAATGATAAAAGATTCATGGAGCGATCAGTCAGACCAGTTCTGATACACAAAAAAGACCTGCAAGACTACAAATCCCAGTCTTACAGGTCTAAAATCCTGTCAGTCAGTTTTGTATCTTCATGGGCTAAACAGGTACACAAAACAAAGGAATGCAAAGACTGCCTTCCTGTCCGGGTTTCCTGTTCACATTATGATTCTGATTTACGCTCCATGATTTGACACAATTAACATAAACACACTTCCTACTTTCTTTAATGCTTCTACTATATCATAAATGCTGTTGTCCGGTCAATCCCTTTTTATGGTACCAGCGGGCAAGCATATGAAGTTCCTTTTCATTTAAACAGTTGACTAAAGTTCCATCTTTCATCCGGTTCAGACATTCCTCATAATCCATCCAGAGTACTGATTCCACCTCTTCCTTCTGAAGTACAAGCTGACGTTCATCCACCGTTTTTTCATAAACATAGACATGACTGATTTCATGATTACGAAACGGCCGTCCGTAAAATACAGCGTCTTCCTGTTCCTCATGAAGCCCTACATAGGTGAGTTCTTCTGGAGCAGCATCAATTCCAAGTTCTTCTGACAGTTCCCTGACAGCCGATAAAAGAAAATCATCACCTGCCGGAATATGTCCTGCAGAAGATATATCATAACAGCCAGGATAGGCATCCTTACCTGCACTGCGTTTTTGTAAAAGTAAGTCAAATCCGCTTTTCTCATTGGGTCTTACTACCCATACGTGGGAAGTTCCATGAAGCATACCGTCACGGTGCATCATAAAGCGTGCACGTACTTTACCGGTAGTGCAGCCATTCAAATCCCGTTCTTCTAAAAGCTCTAACGGTGACCCGTTTAATACAGCAGCCTCTAAACGATCTTTGCAATACTGCAGTTTCAGTGAAAAAAATGGAATCTCATCCTTTAGCAGTTCAAAAAAGATCCGGTCTCCCTCCCATATGGGAAGGCTGTCAATTTTTTCTACCGACACCCATTCAAGAACTCCCTCCTGACAATCGGTAAGTGAACCTTCATAACTGTCAGCTGTATATAAAAACATATATTCATCAGGATACTGATCTGACACAAAAGTGATAAACCCTCTGAGTCGATAAGACAGTAGCGTCAGGCCGGTTTCTTCCTTTACTTCTCTTAAAAGACAATCCTCCGGGCTTTCCCCTTCTTCCAGATGGCCTCCGACTCCCAGCCATTTATCCTGATTGATATCATTTTTCTTCTTAATGCGGTGAAGCATGAGATATTGGTCTTCTTTTTCAATGTAGCAAAGGGTAGTTAAGCTATGACGCTCCATGTGGGTTTTCTCCTTACTTCTTCTCTGTTAAAACTGCATTCTCATTGATGGAAGCGGCCGTCTCCGGTATCTCTTCTATGGAGTTGCGTACCTCCACCTGCACCACACAGTTGGTTTTCTTTCCATCGTAAATTACCGGGACCCGGTATGTACCTGCTTTATTCCAGTCGCACTGGCTGACATCAAAGGTGAAGCCGGAAAGTTCGTAGTTATCCTTATTAAAATACCGTTCTGCCTGCAAATCCGGCGCTGTTCCAAGAACGGTTTTAGCGTAATATGTAGTCATGGTATTGTCATCGAAGATCGGCTCTGCTCTACCCTTTAAGGTCTGGAACAATAAGACAAGAACCAGTACTAAAACGATAGTCCCGAACAATGTTAAGTGTAAGTGAAATTTCCTTTGCTTCATCTAGGCCTCCATACTCATATCTATTTTTTACCTGCGACAGCCTTCAGGAAACCTTTGCTTCATGAAAAAAGCTGCGTTTAAGGCAGCGCAGTCCTATATTATCTTACCATATAATTTCCATCCTGACATCTATTGAATTATTACAATTTCA
The DNA here is from genome assembly GCF_048627165.1 of Lacrimispora struthionigena. NCBI lineage: Bacteria > Bacillati > Bacillota > Clostridia > Lachnospirales > Lachnospiraceae > Lacrimispora > Lacrimispora struthionigena. The sequence goes on along the minus strand of NZ_JBMBWP010000001.1, from coordinate 819,832 downwards.
TAAATTTATCGTAAAGAAGTTATTTTCGTGTCACTGTGTTGTGGTAAAGCAAAAAACTCCCCGTCGGTAGTGATAACCGGTGAGGAGTCATAATTCAAATCAAAGTATTTTATTTTTCATTAATTCGATATCATATACAAGAATTTCCTTCGCACGCTCAAAATCCCCGTCTTCAATGGCTTTTACAAGCTTAAAATGATCGTAATCGCTATCCTCTTTGTTCTCCCATACTTTTATAAAATACTGATTGGCAATCAGGGTACATAAGCGTAAGGAATCATTTAATGACTTCTGTAAATACCGGTTCCCACAAAATCCGCAAAGAGCTTTGTGAAATTTCTGATTCTGATCCCAGTGAGCTCTAATATCCTGGCATTCAATAATTTTAGCTGCTTCTTCATTGAGTTCACGGAGTTCATTTAACTGTGCCTCCGATATCTTATCAAAACACCGTTCCAGTGCTCCCACCTCGATTATCTTCCGAAATTCTATGGTTTCAACAATTTCACCTGGGGTGATTAAAGACAGCTGATATCCAAACCGGGGGATATTATTAAGCACACCTTCACCGCACAGCTGAACCAGTGCTTCTCTGACAGGTGTCTTGCTTACCTGATATTTATCTATTAAATTCTTCTCGTTAATAATCTCGTTGGCCTGGTACACACCGTCCAGAATATCCTTTAATATTCCCTCATATACCTGGGTTTTTATCGACTGTCCCTGCATTTTGTTCTATTTCCTTTCCCTTCGCTTCAAAATACAAATGCTTACCCGCTCACCCCTTTACAGCACCAGCCATTGCACCAGCCTTTTGTAAAGTCTGCAGTAATAAATATAGCACAACAATTGGTATAATTACAAGTGTCGTTCCGGAAAGAATAACAGGCCAGGGAGTAGAAAGGCCTTCACTGACCGGAAGCAGCGAAATGGTTACCATGAGAGTATATTTAACCTGCTTTCTTAAATAAAGGACCGGCCAGAAAAAATCATTCCACCTTGCAATTAAAGTAACTGCCGCCCAGGAGGCCAGAGCAGGCTTGATAACCGGAAGAATAATCTTAATAAAGATCATAAAATCCTTACACCCATCTATTTTCGCAGCTTCCACCAATTCATCGGGTACGTCACAGATATACTGGTGCATATAAAAAATACCCACTGCAGTTGCAATCCGGGGAATTACCAGAGACCACAGACTGTTGATTAAATTCAGTTTTTTCATAATTACAAACAATGGAACTGCCCCTGTCTCAGGCGGCACAAGCATTGTTGCTATCACAAAATAAAACAGAAAATCCCTGCCTGGAAACTTGTATTTTGCAAAAGCAAAACCAGCTAGCGAACAAAAGAAAAGGGAGGTTACCGTACCCATAATTGTGGTGAAGATACTGTTAAAAGCATTTTGTAAAACAGGTATGGTTTCAAACAGGCGTCTGTAATTTTCAAACGTAGGGTCAGATACCCATATGGAATGTATTCCGCTCATTGTTTCGGAGGACGGTTTGAGTGAAATCAGGCACATCCACAATATAGGCATGATGCATAAGAATGATATGATAATCAGTATCATATGGATGAGAAATGATACTGTTGTTTGTTTTCTTCTATATACCATGTTTTTATTCTCCTATATTTTTTCCTGTTTTCTTCGGGCTATGAGCTGCACCACAGAGATAGCCGCCAGGATCAGAATGAGAATTACACCGATTGCAGACGCGTATCCCATATTAAAGATATTGAATCCTGACTCATACATATATTGGAACAGTGAAGTATTTGATGTTCCCGGTCCTGGCAGGATATAGGATTCATTAAAGAGTTTCCAGCTGTCAACTGTCAGGGTAATGGAACAGAAAAACAAAATGTTTCCCAAAGATGGCAGTGTAATGCAGCAAAACTGCTTCCACATATTAGCACCATCAACGGTTGCCGCTTCATAATAGTCTCTTGGAATATTTAAAAGACCAGAAAATATGATCATGGTAAACCATGGAGTATTTCTCCACACATTTAAAATAATAACTGGAATCTTTGAAAACATTGTGCTGGTAAGCCAGGGAACCTTTCCTATTCCCATGGCTTTCAGCACTTCGTTAATCAAACCGGCATTCTCGTCAAAGAGCATCCGGAAAATCAAACCCATGGCTATGGCCGCACAGATATTGGGCAGAAATGTGACCGTCTTAAAAAAGGTACTTCCTTTTAAATGCCCGTAATTTAACAGACTTGCGATGGCTACAGCCAGAAACATGATAATAATCAAACCGGAAATCCAGTACACCACAGTATTTTCAAGGGCTGCCCAGAACATATTATCAATGAAGAGCTTTTTATAATTTTCTAACCCGCAAAACTCCGGTGCACCGATTCCTTTCCAGTTGGTAAGGCTGATGTAGAATGTCCAGACTGTGGGGATCAGCTGGAACATCAAAAATAAAAGAAAAAACGGCAGGATAAACAGGTATGGAATTTTATTTTTCCTTATGATCTGCAGCATACTGATTCTCCTTCACTTTCTGGGGAGAGAGAAACTCCCCCCATTCATTTACTTCATTATCTTTGCCTGTCCGATTTTAGCCTTTAGGTTTTTATCCATATTCGCAATTGCCTGTTCCATCGTCTGGTTGCCTGCAACATAGGTTTCTAATTCTGCTGATATGATCTCATCTGCTTCTGCATCCTGTGGTGTAATAACTAAATTGGCAGCACCATTTTCAAGACACTTTCCTTCCATTTCCCTGAAAGACTGTCCTCCGTAGTAGTCAGACGGTGCTTTCCAGAAATCATCCTGAAGCAGTTTTAAACTAATGGGATTGGCATAAGGTGCATTCTGTTTTTCCATGGATTTTACCCAGGTATTTCTGGACTCTGCATCGAACTGGAAATCATGCCACAGCTGTTCCAGCAGGCCGGCATATACATTGTCACCTTTGTTAACAATACAAAAATAAGAAGATACAGGTGCGCCCGCTTTTCCCACTGATTCAAATTCCGGAGATGCCATTACTCTCCATTTTCCAGAAGTGGCTTGGCAGTTCTTTCTTAAGAATTCATCCCAGAAAGCACCGATGTAAAAGGTTGCCACCTGTCCATTATTGATGGCATCATATAATGCAGGCTCCATAATTTCTGATTTTAGCAGAAGTCCCTGCTGATACATGGTGTCCAACGTTCCAAGTGCAAGCTTGGTTCCCTCATCCTGGCCGATCACAACATTTCCTGATTCATCCCAGATTTTAGCGTTTGCCTGGGGCATTAAGCCTCTTCTTCCCCAGTATCTCCATGTTTTGCTTCCGGGGCTGATATAGGACAAGTAAACAGTACCGTTGCTTTTTTCCTTTAGGAGTTTGCCAGCTTCCATGTAACCGTCGAAGGTGCTCATCATGGCAGGATCAATTCCGTACTTATCAAAAATTTCCTTATTGTAGAACAACACATTCGGTCTCACTGACTCGGGCAATCCGTAAGTATGTCCATTTACCGTTGCATCATTGGCAGCACCGTCAACCAGATCTTTTAGATAAGGCTGCAAAAAATCTGTTTCATCCTTCAGTAATCCGCCCTGTGATAATTCCATGATGTTAACGGGGTCTAAATAAGTCGCATCTGGCAGATCATCCACCGCTCCTGATAAAGCAGTCATAGTGATCTTCTCACGGCTCTTGGCATGCCCTTCAGTCTGAACGATGCTGATTTTTACATCCGGCGCAATGTCTTTGTGCCGTTCCAGCCATGCATCAAAATATTCCTGAAGATATTGGGGCTGTCCGGTTCCGTAAATGGTGATTGTACCCGACGGATATACCGTTTCCTTGGAAGCAGCTTCTGTTCCTGCCTCCGTCTTCTTGGTTTCCTGTGCCTTCTCTTCTTTTGGAGCATTGCTTCCGCCACAGCCTGCAAGTATTGACAGAACCATGGTACCTGTTAATAGTGCTGCAATCATTTTCTTTCGCATAACAAACCCTCCCAAATTGTTAGTTTTTTCTACACTTCTCTGGCTGCAACTGTAATTGCTTTGATTCTTTCATAAGGTATCTCAGTTGGTAATGTACAGTCTGCCCCCAGTATAAATGCCGTCTTTCCATATTCCCTTATTACATTCTTTGCTTCTGCCTTCAGCTCTTCTATGGTACCCTCAACCATAACTCCACTTCTGTTTTTCAATCCCCCCATTACAGTTGTACCCGGAAATAACTCTCTTCCCTGCTCCAGACTGAAATCAGTTTCATAAACTCCCCAGTTTACTACATCTGCCAGTTCGTTGTAGGATGCATAACGGATCATGTTTAAATGATCCTTACACATATGAAGAAAATTAATACCTCCTGCCTCCTTTGAAGCCTTGAGAATCTGCTTGTCAAATGGTTGGATAAACTCTGCAAATTCTTCATCTGTAAAATAATGTCGTTCTCCTCCTAATGCTGCATAATAAATACCATCTAATCCCAAATCATGATACTTAACTGCCAACTGGCATAATACATCTGTAATTCTTTTAAAAGCTTGTACCACCGGCGCAGGATTTTCTCTTAAATGGGTACAAATTAATTCTCTCGTCTTCTCATATCCATATCGGCTTTCGTTGGGGTGAATCGCAGAGGCACAGATTCCATGAAGCGTGCCCAGTGAAAAAGCTTCCCCATCCGCCTTCTCCATTATTCTTTTTACCAGTTCTATCTGTTTTAGCATAAATGTATCATTCATGGAAAAAACCGGAATCTGATTCCAGTCATCTGGTGTTTTAATTACACCTGCGTCAGGAATGAGGTTTTCATTCATAATTTTAATGATGTCAGTATCTGTTTCTGTAAAGTACTTCAGATGAGATGAAATCCCTCTTTCTCCATGTTCTTCTCCTGCCGGAAAATGCAGAGAAAAGCCGGTAGGTACATGATCCACCTCATTTCCCTGAATTGCCGCAACTACACGTTCTCTTTTTTTCATCTAGATTTCCCTAGCCTTTCTTCTGTTCATATTACTGATAATACCAGTAATGCTACCAGTTGTCAATAGATGCTCTTATTTATCTATATTTTCGGTATTAACCACAATATCCTCTTGTGTTTTTGTTTATATTGCACAATATTTTCACTATTTTTTTTTAAGTATAAGGGTAAAAAAAACACCGCTTTCCCTTTTTTTAATACAGGAAAAGCGGTGTTTCATCTCTTGTTATTTAATTGTTTTTCTGCTTTCAGCATAATATGCCATAGCTTCACTTAAAAATACTGATAACCCTTGTGCATACTGATCTATATTCTGAGTAAAGCGTGAATCTGATATATAAAGCTGTCCCAGCCCTGCAAAGGCTTCCAAAGAATAGGTAACACCAAAATTTTCATTGAAAAACCGGAACATATTGTTTATTGCAGCTTGAACCGCTTCTGATTCAGGTGGTTTTCTGCAAAGCTTTGCCAGCTCACGAAACATCTGATCCATATTTTCAAATACCTGATTTTGTTCCTCTTCCGTCAGGGATCCCAGCTTTTCATTGCTTTTGTCCACAGCTTCATTTCCCCAAAGGCGTCTGGCCTCTTCTTCATAGGGGTTATTTTGTTTCCCCAGACCGTAAAATTTTTCCGACTGCGTCATTGTCTTATCTCCCTTCCATGTTTTAATCGTCCGATCAAGAGTTTTCAGCATGATATTGATACGCTCCCGTTCCTGCAGCAGGCAGTCCCTTTGCAGTACAAAAGCTTTTTCCCTGTCAAAACCGGGATTCGCAAGAAAAACCTTGATTTCAGCAAGAGAAAATCCACATTCCCTGAAAAATAAAATCTGCTGCAGCTGATCTAAATTTTCATCGGAATAATTCCTGTAACCGTTATCCGGATCACGGTTTGGGCACAGCAAACCAATCTTATCATAGTGCTGCAGCGTTCGCACACTGACTCCGGTTATACCGGCTGCTTCCCTGGTATTCATAACAGATTCCTCCTGACAATTATTATCATAGAGTATGACGCAGCGTAGTAGTCAATTCTTTTTTATAATATTTTTTCAACTATTATTCTGACTGCATTTAACAGCATCAATGGCAAGTACCACCATCAATGATAACAAAGCATTCCGTTCTTCCTCTACATCAATAATATACGTATCCGTAAAGCGGAGCAGCTGTTTTTCTATCTGCGCTACAACACGACCCTCTCCTGAATATATGGAATAATCCCATTCAAAAAAATCGCCTTTTACTTCCCAGCCATTGCAGTCGATGTGAAAGGACGGTCTGAAAAAAGTAAACTCCTTTGTTATTGTGCCTACTGTCTCACCGTTTATAATAATATAAAACCGGGGAAGAAACGTAAATATCTGCTCTTTTAAAGTAGCCAGATGACTCCCGTTTCTATCATAGATTTCCAGCTTGTGCCCCCAGGCAGGTTTTCCGCTGACTGTGAAAACGCAGCCGCCTTCTTCATTATAAATATCATAACTGTCAAACCAGGAAAAAAAGCGTTGTTTAAACATTAACCTCATTGTCTATTCTCCTTTTATACTTTCTCAATCCCTACTATATCCAATCAGCCATATTCTCTTTTATAAACGCTATCTCACGGATATAAAACTGCTGATGTCCTGATTCTTTCATTTTAATAAACGGCTCACTTCCTTTTTTGCATTCCTCATCAAAAAGCAATACAAGATCCTGTAGCCGTTGAATCAGAGTCTGCAAAACCTCTAAGGTATTCTTCATGCCATAGCTGTCAAGAAATTCATGAAGCAGAAGTTTCCTCTCCAGACGGTCTGTTGATTTGCTGTAACTGCGATATTGTCTTATATTTATATCATATACTTCTTCACTAAGAGACACAAAACGGTAAGCTGCATAAGCAACATCCCAGATCCTTGGAGCGGGGCATGCGGTATCAAAATCAATTAACCCTACGGGCTTTAAATCTTGAAATGTAACATTATACGGTGCAAAATCGTTATGGCAGATCACTTCTTTCTGTAATTCGCCTTTATATTCTAAAAACCAGATATCATCCGGATTCTGTATAAAATCAACAGTTCCATTGTGGAATTTTCTAAGCATTTCCGCTGCCAGCCGAACCGTTGTAATTTTCTTACTGATCTCGTTTTGTATGGGATAATCATCAATTGTTTCACCCTCTACAAAGCTTAACATCTCCATATTATTCTTATTCATTCCAAGAAAGCGAGGTGTAAACCCGATGCCCTTTTCTTCCAGATGCAATAACAGTCTGTGAACGGATTTACTTTGTGGCTTTAAGTCTCTGTAAACCACCTTGCCATCACTGAATACTTCTGAAACATTTCCCTTTTTCAAAGCGATCTTTTCATGATTAAATTCTTCTCTCACACCAATCCCCCAAAATACATTCTTCGCACTTGGCCTTTCTGGCTGTGCAGGCCTCTCTTCCATGATAAATCAGCTGAAAGTTAATCCGGTTCCAGTGTTCCTCAGGTAATACCTTTTGAAGTTCCTGTTCCACAATTACCGGATTTTTCCCCTCTGCCCAGCCTAGCCGCCTGGATATCCGGAAAACATGGGTATCTACCGTAACTCCCGGAATTTCATACGCATCGGCAAGAAACAAAGTGGCTGTTTTCCGCCCCACTCCCGCCAGTTTTAACAGTTCCTCTATTTCTGATGGAACCTCACCATCATATTCATTTACAATCTGAGCACAGCATTTTTTTAAATTCTTCGCTTTATTCTTATAAAGACCGATGGAACGGATGGAAGCCTCTATCTCCTCCAGAGGCGAATCTGCCAGCTGGGCAGCAGTCTGAAACCGCCTGCAAAAGTCAGGCAGTACCTCTTCTACCTGCTTATCTGTACTCTGTGCACTAAGCATAATCCCTGCAAGCAGCTGCCAGGGCTGATCATGATAAAAACCTTCTTTTGTAACTCCGTATACGTCATCCAGCTTTTTAAGAATTGCGCCAATGTTATCTTCTGTCATCAGTTATAGTCCTTTCCTCTTTTTTCCAGGGGAAATTTCATCAGGATCAAACAGCTTTATGATTCCGTATTCCCCGTCATAACCTGGTATTCGTTCCACTTTTCCTTCCCGCAGCCGGCTCACCCCTTCTGCGATCATGGGATCTGATCTCTTTTTGATGTCTTCCAGGGGAACCTCTCTTAATATATCAAATTCTGATCCCAGCCCACGCAGCAGTTCAAAGTACTGATTTTGAACCTTTTTACTGGCTGCAGAATAGCCAAGGCAGGCAGCGATCACCTCCGGCAGCGGAACCAGGCTCTCAAACGGCTTTCCCTGGGGTAACACAAAGCCCTCACCCCGGTCAGACAGCTGCTTAATCCGGTTAGATACTCCCATGGTCAGTTTCCCGCCACACACCGGACACCTGCCGGAATGCGCTTCTGCTTCGGAAGGTGAAAAGCAGATCCCGCATTTTCTGTGACCGTCGTGGTGGTATTTTCCTTCTTCGGGGAAGAATTCTATGGTTCCCATTAATCCACTGCCACTGGTTAAAGCATGAGAAATTCCGTCAAAGGACAGTTCGATGTCCAAAAGGCTGGCTTCTCTGCCAAGCTTTGCAGGAGAATGGGCATCGGAGTTGGAGATCAGCTGAAAACGGTCCAGCGCCGATATACTCCAGATCATGGAGGGATCGGAAGAAAGTCCGGTTTCCAATGTATGGATATGAGGAGTCAGATCTTCAAAACACTCTTCTATGGTATCAAAGCCGGAACATGCCCCGAACAGGGAGAAATGAGGGGTCCAGATATGTGCGGGGATATAAACCGCTCTGGGATCTGCTTCCAGCATCATTTCCAGAAGATCGTGGCAGTCAAGACCTAAGATGGGTCTGCCGTCCGAACGGATATTGCCCACAGCCTCAAGTTTACTGGAGAGCTGCTCTGCCGCATGAAGTCCTGGCAGAAGAAGAAGGCTGTGTACCTTTCTCGTCTTTCCGTTCTTTTTATAAATGGAACTGATTTCTCCGGAAATAACAAAGCGGGGAATCAGGGAACCGAAGGTGTTTTCTCCCTCCAGACGATACTCTTCCTTTAACACATAAAGCCCTTCCTCTGCCGGAATCAGTTTCTCTTTTAACTCATCTCTCCATGCCGGATGAGTAAAATCACCGGTGCCAAGAATCCCGATTCCTTTTCGTCTCGCCCAGAGATCCAGCTGCTCCGGTGTACAGTCCTTACTGGTTGCCATGGAATACCTGGAGTGGATATGTAAATCTGCTATGTACATTCTTTCACCTGCTTTTGTCAGTATAGAATCGATTATACCCTGCTTCCCAGCCCCATGCAAGAAGCAATCTCTTCCTGATTTTTTCCATAGAGAAAGGGGCATTATCTGCCCCTGTGCTTCTCCTTTTTCTTTTGCTGTTTCTGTTCAAACTTTTGCTGTGCTTTTGCCTCCCTTACTTCCCGGGATAAAAGCTTCCGCTCCAGTTTTCCTTCTTCCTGCTGCAATTTCAGCGCCTGCTGGGATTTTGTACTGATTCCTGTGTTTTGGATCTGCCTGCGGACTTCCCGCAAAATCCGTTTTGGATTCTTACTACTTACTTTTACAGCAGCTTCAACAGCCGGACTAAACCTCAGCCTGTAGTAATTCTTAAGAAGGAACTCATTTACCTCATAATCCCTGGGCTCTGGGCCGAATGTAACTTTGCTTACAAACAGTTTTCCATCCACTTCCCGCTCCAGAATACCTACCCAAAAGGGCTCCTCAAAAAATACTGAAAATTCAACCGAAACCTTGTCCATAACAATTCCTCCTATTCTTGTTTACACAAAGAACGGACGACCAGGAGGAGGGCTACTTAGAAACGGAGGTAAACCGTTTCCGTCCGGACTACCAACCGGATCTCCATGACAGATGCCATGGGCTGTGTTTTTATCTTTGCTTTTTTAATTATATCATTTCTGTGAAGATAACATCAAGTATTATCCGTTTCTTCTCCCAGGACTTATAACAGACTCAAAATTACATGAGACCAGAAATAGGAAAACGGCATGACAAGTACCATGGCAGGCAGCATATTTGCTATGGGAAATGATTTGATCCCTGAAATTCGAAGGCCGGTAGCCAGCATTAAAATGCCGCCGCATGCGGTAAAATCGTTTAGCATTTCCTTTGTTGTCATCGGCATGATGAAAGAAGCGCTGAGAAACAAAGTCAAAAGTACAATAAACTGTGGAACACATACGGTGCACGTAATAAATCCAAGGCTTGCTGCAAAAATTCCTGCTGTAAAAAAGTCAAGAATGGACTTGGAGAACAGAATCGTATGATCCCCAGTCATTCCCGCCTGCAACGCACCAAATATACCGGTTCCGCTTGCGCAAAACAGGACGACGATGCTGACAAGTCTCTGCATAAACTCCTCCTGGCTTAACCCGGTCCCTTTTCCGGAAAACATTTTTGAAATAGGAGCCTGCACCTTCTGGGCTGCAGCTGTAATGCCCCATTCCAGATGAATCAGTTCACCAATTGCAGTTCCAATGATTACCGCAAACACAACGGCAGGAAGATAAGTCAGTTTTACGATTGAAGCGATTCCCATGGACATGGAAGCGACTCCGAAGATCAACGTGAGGTTATCACGAAGATGACCAGGTATTTTATTTCCTAATAAAGCTCCGGCAGCGCCGCCTGTCAGCACTGCCAGACTGTTAACAATTACTCCGATTGGCATATGTATCCCTCTTATGTATTTAGTAAAAATCCAGTAACTAACTAGTTAATATCCGGTACCCAGCGGGACGGATCTACATCCATAAACTTCGCTCGTTTGAAACGGCTCTTCTGGTCAAATGGAACGGTACAGTCAAAAATGGTTTTGCAGGCAATTCCATGATCTCTGATGGAAGGTGAGATTGAGGGATCGTTGGAGGGATCCAGTGGATGACAGCGTACTCCAGGAATACATACAATGCCGGAATCTCCCTGCATACGGGTATTCATCGCCCAGATAACATCATTGATATCAAAGGGATCCACATCCTCATCAACAAGAAAAACATGCTTTAATTCACTGAATGCTGAGAACGCAAGCAGTGCCGCCTGTCGTTGTCTTCCTTCATCACTGGGAATCTTTTTACAAAACTGAAGAACAGCCATATATTTACCGCCGCCGCTTGACGCACAGTATACATTTAACAGCTTACCAGGCATGGCCTTTTCCACCATCTGAAGAATGCTGGCTTCTGTTGGTATTCCGGCCATGCTTACATGCTCCTCGCTAGGTCCGATACAGGTCTGCATGATAGGATTGATTCTGTGAGTGACTGCCTTTACCTTAATAACAGGAAGTTCCGGGTTGGCAGGACCTGTATAACCAGGAAATTCCGGCATGGCTTTTCCTGTGTTGGTATTCTGATCCTCTCTTACCCGTACTCCGGGGAGCAGTTCACCTTCTATTACATATTCTGCATTGGCAATGCATTTTTCATCTATGGTAATACAGGGTGTCAGTTCCACCGGCTCCTTGCGGATCGCTCCGGCAATCTCCAGCTCATTAAATCCCAGTGGTGTTGTAGGCGGTTCAAAACAGGAAGCGATTTCAATGGCAGGGTCCACACCGATGCTGATGGAAATGGGAAGGGGTTTGCCTGCTGCCTCTGCCTTCTCACGGAAAACGTTTAAATGTCTGGCACCCGGTACGAAGTACATGGAAATCTCGTCCTTACTCTGAATGCACAGGCGGTGAATGGTAACATCAGAAATCTTTGTTTCCGGATCTGAAGCGTAGCACATTCCCAATGTAATATAAGGTCCTGCGTCTTCTTCTGTGTTGGTTGGAGCTGGAACCAATTTACGTAAATCGAAATCAGGGTCGGTGGCATAATGAACCACTTCCTGGCATTTTGCCTCTTTCTGATCAATAACCACTGGTTTTATGGGATGATTTACCGCATCGTTCAACATATGACCCAGGCGCTCCGGCGCTTCATGAAACAGATATCCCACTCGTTTTCTGCTTGCCAGTAAACCAATTGCCACTCTTGCTCCTTCATGACCTGTTACCTGATTAAATACCATAGCGGGGCCTTCTTTCGTGGGTCGCATAACTGTGCCTCCGGCACCCACATGGCGGTAAACGCCGGAAAGTTGGGCATGAGGATGAACTTCAACATCTGTTTCAATGAGCTGCCCCGGAATTGATGCTAAAAGTTCTAAGGCTGAACGTAAATCATTTACTTTTATTTCTGACATAATAAATCCCCCTTCTTTTTGATAATAGCCTGTTAAATTAACTATGCACTATATTGTGGCTATACAGTCAAGTGGATTTATACTATAATTGGACATATAAATTTAAATAATAATGACAGCGTGAGGAAATATGATGAAAACTATGAGTAAAAAGCAATGGGTTCTGATTGGGAGTGCCCCCTTTCTTTGCATTTCCATGTTATTATTGATCCCTTATCTAACCGTTAAAGTAGGAAAAACAGCCGGATACGTCACAGGATTTTGTATCTACTGGTTTCTCTTCTGCCTGCCTGTTTCTGCATATTGTTCTGGTGGTTTCAACAGGTTGAAAGAGATTTACCGTCAAAAATCAAATATAACATCAAGAATGAAAACTATTTATTATTTTTTAGCATTAATCCCCTGTATTGCCACCTTTTTTGCAGTATTTAAAAACATTGCTCCAATAGCCGGTTTTCAGGTTTTAATCCTTGCTCTTTTATTTGGAATGATAAACGGGACATTAGAAGAGATGTTCTGGAGGGGGATTTTTAATAAGATTTTTGATGATCATATGATTTGGGCTTATCTTTACCCATCGTTATTTTTTGGAATGTGGCATATTGCATTATACTTAGCAAAGGGTATCGTATACCAGGGCGGAGGTGGTTCCCTGGTTGGAGGTTCTCTTTTCATGGGACTCTTATGGGGGCTTGCTGCCTATAAAACAAAATCTGTTAAAATTGTGACAGCAGCCCATATTATAACTAATTTTTTTGCTTTTACAGGTCTTATTTATCAGAACTGGTTTATGTAAGGGGTACTTTTTTCTTTACAGGAATCTGCAGACAGCAGTAATCCACCTCATGTTCCGAATTATAAAATGTGGTATCCAACAGGCATAGATCCAGTGCATCACCAATGATTTCGTATCCCTGAGACATTACCCATTCTTTGAGACTAAAAAAATAATCTTTATAATATGGAAAGGCGTATTTATACATGCAGGCATAGGTACCTCCCGGAATCTCCTCAATACCCGGAAGATTATTCTCCTGTTCCGGGACCACCACGAAAATTCCTGCTTCTCTGTATAGATCCTCGGATTCAAACTGGCTGCACCTGATCAGAGTTCCAAACCCGCTGGACGGTACCATACCCCAGTCAAAAATCTGATTCCACGCTTTCATCAAGGTAAGATGAAGAACATTTTTACACGGTTCCCCGTGAAAGGGCACAAAAAGAACCTTTCTTGGGCCAATCTCCTTTATATGGGGAGTATTAATGGGATGTTCTTCATGAAGCGCTTCATAAAACCGGATTCTGTGCTCCAGATGATTCTTCGTTTTATTCAGTTCCTGTATTTGCTTTTCTACTGATTCTTTCTGCAATTCCAGAAGATTAATTACGGTATCCGGATTGCGGTTTTCAAAGCTTTTCTTAATATCTTCCAGCTTCACTCCAAGCTTTTTTAACAGACAGATTTCCCTTAAAACAGGGATCTGAAAAACACTGTAAAACCGGTAACCATGTTCATTGATGGAAACAGGCTTTAAAAGCCCGATATGATCATAATAAATAAGCGTCTGACGGGTAAGGTGATGCAGTTTCGCCATCTCACTGATTGTGACAATTTCATCTCCCATAATGCGCTCCCCCCTCTATTACAATGAATCAATTATTAAGGAATCCAGCTTGTCCACACCATCCTTCCATGCCATGGAAATATCATTATGTAAGGATAAGGAAGGGCCTGACTTGGAGTAAAAATTCAGGGTACAGGTAAAATGTGTTCTGCAATTATGCATGACCCACCTGCATTTATGGCTGTTTCCCAGCACTCTGCCATAAAACGCGGATAATTCCAAAATCGTATTGCGGCATTGTTCAAAGGATTCTCCCTGCTTTTCCAAAATAATTTTCTTTATTATCTGAATCGCATCTTCCGCTTTCATTTGAGATATATTCAGCTGATTCTCTGTTAAAAATTTTTCAGCCAGCAAATCGTGTTCTTTAAACAGCCTGAAATCATCTTCTTCCCTGAAATAATCATTTTCCAATGGCGGTTTGGAAATCTTCTTAAAAAAATCCCGTCCATATTGTTTCAATAGATCCGCATATGCTTCAATAGCAAGCTTATATTCTTTTAAAGTTGCACATGGTAAGCCATTCTCACTGCTGTCTGGCACAATATCCCCAATCCCATAACTGCTGCATCTGCCTGAATAAGAGTTAATGACCATAAACAGCCTCTTATCCCATCCCCTGGTGTAAAACTCAACGACCAGCCTAGCTGTCTCACCCTTACTGTTTTTAAATTTTCTTATGAACCAGCAGCTATTTATATTTTCACCAGAGACAAATCCCATGGGTATTAAAACATTTCCGATAATCTCTCTTGTTATTTCCTTTTTAGTCATAAATATATTCTCCTTTGAAATAAGCAAAACAGCGCAAGTATACGTTTAGAGAATGTTACTTTGGCTTTTATTATATAATACTTATCCTGGCAAACACAAGGGAATGCCGTTGAAAAAGTTACAATTATTAATAATTATATCCTTTAAGCTTATACCATGTTTCCTGCAAATACTCAACCAATAGGACGAAATTATACAAGTTAGGTTCCAAAATTAGCATGATGGTACGAAAAAAGGAGCCTGGGGGGTTGAAAAATATCCATACCCTCAGGCTCCTACAATATTACAATTTGATATTTATATATCGTCCACTCCCTGCATGGCATCGTAACCTGTCTCACCGGTTCGAACCTTTACCGCATCCCGTACATCGTAGATAAATATCTTTCCATCTCCAATATGTCCGGTATAAAGTACCTTTCTGGCAGTCTTTACCACTTCCTCCACAGGAACCTTGGCAACAACAATTTCAACCTGTACTTTGGGCAGAAGCATCATATCCACAGGAATTCCCCTGTAATACTCTGCTGCACCTTTTTGCATTCCGCAGCCAAGAACCTGTGTCACTGTCATACCAGTTACTCCGATTTCATTCATGGCAGATTTCAGTTCTTCAAACTTAGACTGTTTTGCCAGAATTTCAACCTTAGTCAGTACGGACTTCGAATTGCCTGCCGGGGAAAAATCTGCAGATTTCACAGGAATGGCTTCTTCCACAGGGACATCCTGTCTGACTGCGTGAATACCAGCCACACTTTCCACCCGGCTCCCCAGATCTTCCATGGGCACAACAGGCAGAAAGTCTGCATAGGCATTTGCAAGTCCATGCTCTGTACTGTCCAGACCTTCAATTTCCTCTCTGGAGGTAACCCGCAGGCCGATGGTCTGGTCAATTATTTTAAATACTGCAAACATTACAATTCCAACCCATGCCGCTACGGAAATAACTCCGAGAAGCTGAATTCCAAGAAGCTTTACGCCTCCACCATACAAAAGACCACCCTCTTTTGCAAAAATTCCTACCAGAATAGTACCCAGCGCTCCGCATACGCCATGCACGCCGATTGCTCCTACCGGATCATCAATCTTTAATCTGGAGTCAATGAACTCGATTGACAGCACCACAGTCAGTCCTGTACAGATTCCAATGATAGCCGCCCCTCCCGGAGTCACGGTATCACATCCGGCTGTTATGCCCACAAGACCTGCAAGGGTGCCGTTTAAAGTCATGGAAACATCCGGCTTTTTATAACGGATCCAGGTAAATATCATGGTGGTACAGGTGGATACTGCAGCTGCCAGATTGGTTGTCATAAAAATTCTTCCAGCTGCTTCAATGCTATCCCCTTCCATGGATACGGTGGATGCGCCGTTAAACCCGAACCAGCAGAACCATAAGATGAAAACGCCAAGAGCTCCCAGTGTAATGCTGTGTCCCAGTATGGCCTTGGGCTTTCCATCCTTTGTGTATTTACCGATTCTCGGGCCAAGAAGATAAGCCCCCAGAAAGGCCGCTACGCCGCCCACCATATGTACCGCTGTTGAACCTGCAAAATCGTGGAATCCTAAAGATGACAGCCAGCCTCCTCCCCAGATCCAATGACCCGATACCGGATAAACCACACAGGATATGACTGCACTGTAAACACAGTAGGCGGAGAATTTCGTCCTCTCTGCCATGGCTCCCGACACAATTGTGGCTGCCGTGGCACAAAATACAGTCTGGAATATTACAAAGGACCAGAGAGAAACACCGGAGGGAAGGATCTTGCTGTAATCGCCGTGTATGAAAAAATCAATTCCTCCTCCAAACATAATTCCAAATCCAACAAACCAGTAAATGGGGGTTCCGATGCAGAAATCCATCAGATTTTTCATGATAATATTTCCGGAATTCTTCGCTCTGGTAAATCCTGCCTCTACCATGGCGAAACCTGCCTGCATAAAAAATACCAGCGCAGCTCCAAACAAAACCCAGATTGTATTGACCGCTGACATATGACTACCTCCGTTCCTTATATCGATTTACCGCCTCCAAAAGCCGTTCCATTGCTTCTTTTAAGACCCATAAAGGACAAGCTATATTAATCCGTTCAAATCCTCTTCCACCCTCTCCGAAGATATATCCCTCGTCTAAGAACAGCTGAGCTTCCATCTGCATGAATTTTTCCAGCTCCTGATAATCCATACCCAGTTTATTAAAATCCAGCCACTGCAGATAGGTTCCCTGAAGATCGTAAACCTTTACCTCCGGCAGATTGTCTGCAACGAATTTCTCAACGAATTTCTTATTTTCCTCCAGGTGCAATAGCAGTTCCTCAAGCCATGACTCACACTGGGTATAGGCAATCTCACATGCCTGATAGCCCATTAAATTTAAAGAATGATAACCTCTTGCAGCAGTCACCTTTTCCCGCATTTCCTCATTGGCAATAAAATGATTGGAGGTCTGAAATCCTGCCAGATTAAAGGTTTTGCTGGGAGCTGTGGAAATGACACAGTTATTTACATATTTGTCTTCCAGCGTTCCCATGGAGATATGGTGGTAACCTGGAAGAATCAGATCAAAATGGATTTCATCAGAAATGATAAAAACTCCGTTTCTTAGACAAATATCCGCGATCTTTGTAAGCTCCTCCTCTGTCCATATCCGGCCTATGGGATTATGGGGACTGCATAATATAAGAAGCGTTACATCTTTTCTCGCCGCTTTTTCCTCGAAATCGGCAAAATTGATCTCATAAGTATCCCCGGTATTAATTAGTTCTGTGGTTACCAGCGTCCGTTTATTGTTCTCCACTGACATGCGGAATGGATAGTAGACCGGAGTCATAATTAAAACTGCATCTTCCGGCTTGGTAAATGCCGCCACCATCTGGCCCAGGCCAGGCACCACTCCTGCTGTCTCCACAATCCATTCCCGTTTGGGAGAAAAACCATGACGTTTTTCCATCCACCCGATTACGCTTTCATAATAGGCATCCGTAGCTCCTGTATATCCAAGGATGGACTTGTCTAAATAGGCTTTTAATCCTTCAATGATTTCCGGTGGATTTTTCCACTCCATATCAGCTACGGAAAGAGGCACCACATTGTCCTTCACATCCGGATTTTTCACCTTCATATCATTCCATTTAAATGAACCTGCCTGGTCTCTTCTTACCAGGGTTTCAAAATCATAATGCATTTGGCTTCCTCCGTTTTGCTTTTCTTATTCTTCCCCTGCAGCCTGGGGATCTGTAATCCGCTTTAAAAACTGCTGTGTTCTTGGTTCTTTTGGATTCACCAGAATTTCAGAGGGTTTTCCTTCCTCAACAATGCTGCCGCCTTCCATAAATATGATTCTT
The DNA here is from genome assembly GCF_048627165.1 of Lacrimispora struthionigena. Classification (NCBI taxonomy): domain Bacteria; kingdom Bacillati; phylum Bacillota; class Clostridia; order Lachnospirales; family Lachnospiraceae; genus Lacrimispora; species Lacrimispora struthionigena. The sequence continues at coordinate 801,913 of NZ_JBMBWP010000001.1, read as the reverse complement.
GATGCCACCTCTCTGGCAAATGAGATTTCGTGTGTTACAACGATCATGGTAATTCCTGTCTGTGCCACCGTTTTAATGGTGTTTAAAACCTCTCCCACCAGCTCCGGATCCAATGCAGAGGTAGGTTCGTCAAACAGAATTACATCCGGATCCAGAATCAGCGCCCTTGCGATACCGGCCCTCTGCTGCTGACCGCCGGATAACTGGGAAGGATAAAAATCACACCGTTCTGACAATCCCACTTTAGCCAGGATGTCACGGCTCATTTTTTCCGCATCTGTCTTTGCTATTTTCTTAACTGTCACCAGGCCTTCCATAACATTTTCCAGAATGGTTTTATTCTGAAATAAGTTATAGTTCTGAAATACCATAGCAGTCTTTCTTCTCAGCTCAATGACCTGGGTTTTGGAATGCTTTTTGCAGTCTAGGCAAAAGCCATTTACGGTTACACTGCCGTCATCTGCACTGTCTAAGAAATTGACCGTACGAAGGAGTGTTGTTTTACCGGAACCGCTGGGTCCCAGAATTACCACAACTTCCCCTTTTTCAATGTTTAAATTTACTCCCTTTAAAATGTGGTTTTTCCCAAATGACTTATGGATATTATTCAGTTCCACCATATTTGCCATAATATCTGCTCCTTCCTCATATTCGTGTCCCCGCTCAGGCAGATGCGCCTGCCCGGAACTTTTTAAGCCGGTCCTCACAGATGCGGAATAATTTATTCAGTACAAAGCTGATTGCTTCATAAATCAGTGTTGTCATGATATAGGCTTCAATGAAATTAAGTGCCGGCATAGCCAGTAAGTTTGCAGTTGCTGTTATCTCATAAACCCCTACATAATAAGCCAGAGACGTTCCCTTCACCAGTCCCACAAATATGCCGCCTAAGTTTGGAATGGCAATGGCAAGCGCCTGGGGAAAGATAATCCGGATCAGCGCCTGGGTTCTGGTCATTCCCACACTGAATGCTGCTTCCATCTGCCCCTCATCAACGGCTGATAACGCAGAGCGGAATATTTCCGAGGAATAGGCCGCCTGGTCAAGAGCCAGGGCGATGATTGCATATACGATGGGGGGAACTGCATTGATATCAATGGTAATTCCGATGCTCAGACCATAGCTGTATAGAAGAATGGGCAGTGCATAGTAAGAGATGTATAATAAAATCACCATGGGCACGCCTCTCATAAAGGAAACGAACACAGCTGAAAACTGGGATAAAACCGGAACCCTGTGTTTTCTGATCAACGCGATGAAAAGACCAAGCAGCCAGCCTGCAGCAGCCGATACAAGAGACATGAAGAGCGTGATGGGAACTGCAAGCATGATCTTTGGCAGCGCTTCTATGATAAATTTAAAATCCATCCTGTTTTCCTCTTTTCTTTAACTTGTCGCCTTTTTCCGGCCCTTTGTATAGATTTTTTCTGTGAATTTGCTGCAATACTCCAGGATAATGCAGGCTGCCCAGAATATAATTCCCGTTGCTATGTAAACTTCCAGACGGTTTGCTCCATAGCTGGCGGAACTGATGGCTCTTGCTTTTCCCATTAAATCAATGACACCGATTGCAAACGCCAGTGAGGTATCCTTAAACAGCATGATGATGTTATTTCCAAGGGCAGGAATTGCAATGCCAAAGGCCTGTGGGAAAATGATCCGGCGAAACGCTGTAAACTCCTTCATTCCCACACTGTAGGCTGCCTCCCTCTGCCCCTTATCCACTGCCAGATAAGAGGCTCTCATCATCTCCGCCATGTTGGCGGAGCTGCTGAGGGAAAGACATGCCACAATAAACACGGTCTTACTGACTCCTGTTAAATCAACTCCAACACTCTGAGCAAGCTGGGGAAGACCCAGATAGATTAAAAATATCAAAACAAGAGTGGGAATTCCTCTCATAAATGCGATATAACCGTTTGCAATGGCTTTTGGCCACTTTCTTTTACCAATTCCGGCTGCAGTGACGAGAGCTCCAAGTGCCAGGCTGATTAAAAGCGATATCAGGAGAATCTCCATGGTAACAGGAAAAGCCCTTAATACATTGGGAATATAGCCCGGAATTGTCTCCGGTTTAAATGTGTTCTCCAAATTCTTTTCCCTCCATTTCTACAATCCGTTTATTTTACTGTTGTGCTGACCATATCTGCATATTTTGAAAATACATCCTGACCAAGATACTCGGAGGCGATCTTTGATAAGGTTCCGTCCTTTACCATATCTTTTAATGCCCCGTCAATGGCAGTATTTAAATCATCTTTTCCTTTTGCACACATGATGTAGGTATCTTCTACCATAACGACATCGGTGAGGGACAGATTATCAAGCTTTAATTCCTTTTGTACACTGTCATAAGTGGACTGATAGGTAAGGCTTGCATCTACCTGACCATTGGCAACCTGCTTAAAGCCGTCTGCTGTTGACAAGTCACTGACTGCGTTGATTTTCAGTTCCTTTCCCGGGTGGCTTTCATTGTAAGCCATCAGCATGGAATATTCGTAGCTGGTAGGTGACTGGTTAATGGATTTTCCTGCCATATCAGCCAGTGTCTTGATTCCGCTGTCCTTTTTCACACATAAGGACATGGGGGAGAGACAGTAATACTGCTCCGGAAATAAGTATTTCTCTTTTCTCGCATCGCTCTTTACAAGCTGGTGAGAAAGTACATCCAGTGCGCCTGAGTCAATGGAAACGATGAGGGTGTTAAAATCCATTGCCTGAATATCAAATTCATATTTGTCAAGACGCTTATCAATTTCCTTTAATACTGCCACGTCATATCCCACCGGCTCCCCCTTATCGTCCAGTGAGCAATATGGCGGCATGGCATTACCAGTACCTACCTTTACTTTTGTGACTCCTGAACTCTGGGTTTTTCCGCATGCGGTCATAGACACCGCCAGTGTAAGAACCATAACCGAACAAACTGCATTTTTCATAATCTTCTTCATTTTTTTCTCCTCCTGCATCTGTCATCGTCGATTGAACAACAAAAAAGGCGCCTGCTTTTATGCAAACGCCTTTGTCTACCTTCCGTTCCCCTTCCTGACGGCTGTGGAACTGTTAGGCAAAGTATATTCCATCGTTTTGCCTTTGTCAATATTTTTTTATCAGGATAATAATGTTTTATTATTTTCACAAAAGCCAGTTGTCCATTTCTGACTTTCAGTACATTTTTCACAAATATTCAAGATTGACAGATAATTCAAGGACAAGGATTTACATATCAGGCTTTTTTGTTATATAATAATCTAAAATTTATCAAACCATAAGGGGGCCATACTCGATGAGTGATATCATGAAGCACTACGAAGTGCTGACTAATTTTCTGGGAAATGTACTAAGTGACAATTATGAAATTGCACTTCTGGATTTAAGAGAAGGGAAACGCTGCATCACAGCCATAGCCAACGGACAAAACAGCGGCAGAACCGTTGGGGCTCCTTTAACGGACCTGGCTCTTAAAATCATAAAAGAAGGAATCTGGAAAAAAGAGCCGTATCTGCTTAATTACAGCGGACTGACCAAAGACAAGAGACCCTTGATCTCCTCCACCTTTTTTATTAAAGAGGGACAGGAGCTTTTAGGCATGCTCTGCCTGAACGTAGATACCCAGATTTATCAGCAGCTGTGCCAGTCCATCTTAAAGCTTGGGGGATTGTCCATTGATTCTCCCTCCAGCAAGATCATTGACCTGCCTGTGGAACACACCGAAACCTTCACCAACGACATCGGTGATATCATTGCCAGTGCCATGCCGGATTACATCATGGAAAACCGCATACCTGCAGACCGCCTTACCCAGGATGAGAAGATTACCATCGTAAAGCAGTTAAACGAAAAAGGAGTTTTTATGATTAAAGGTGCTGTCAGCGAAGCAGCCTTAAAACTTAACTGCTCCGATGCCACCATTTACCGGTATTTAAGCAAAATAAGCAAGCAGGAGCAAAAAAAACAGATTGACATTTAAAAAAAATGGTGCTAAACTCCCTGATAATATTTTATTGCAATAATAATTTTTTATCACACAACAGGGAGGAAATACAATGGTATCAATGGAGCTGGTCAAACTTTTACTGGTCTTTCTAGTCATTTTAGTGCTGCTCTGGCTGAAAAGGCCCTTATGGCAGGCAATCGCATGCAGCATCCTGCTTTCGTTTTTTATTTTTGGAATCCCGGTTTCTAATGTCTGTTCCATTCTCACCCGGGCCATATTTTCCAAGAGCACTGCAACCATTTTATTAAGCTTTTATACCATTACGTTCTTACAGCGAATGCTGGAAAAGCGTAATCTTTTAATGACGGCAGAATCCTCATTAAACCATCTGTTCCGCAACCGGCGGATCACCACCATACTGGCTCCTATTTTCATCGGTCTTCTTCCTTCTGCAGGGGCAGTTTATATCTGCGGATCGATTGTGGATTCTTCCTGCGGGGATTATTTAAGTAAAGAGGATAAAACCTTTGTCACCAGCTATTACCGTCATATTCCGGAGAGCTTTCTTCCCACTTACTCATCTATTTTAATCGCACTGGGACTGGCAGGCGTTGAGACAGGAGACTTTCTTCTGTCCATGCTTCCGGCTGTGGGAATCCTGGTTTTTCTGGGCTATATTTTTTATTTGAGAAAAATTCCAAGAGAAATTGTAAATGATCAGGGAATGACAAAAAAGGCGGCATTTGGACAGCTTATCAATAGTCTGTGGACCATTGCTGCTGCAATCCTTCTTATCATTGCATTTCATCTTGAGGTATACATAGCAACCCCGCTTGTTATTGTCTCCGCGTTTTTCTTTTACCGCTTTTCTTTACGGGAAATCAGGCCGTTTTTTCTTTCTGCGCTGGAGCCTAAAATCATTGTAAATACCCTTCTGATCATGATTTTTAAAGAAGTTCTCACCTATACGGACGTGATTTCAAAACTTCCCGGTCTCTTTCGTTCTCTTCCCATACCGACTTATCTTGCTTTTGCACTGATCTTCTTCTTTGGTTCCATTGTTGGCGGGTCAACAGCAATTATAGTGCTTTGCCTTCCTTTGGCCTTCGCGGCCATACCAGATGGAGGAGCTGCACTGATGATGCTTTTAATGTCCTCCTCCTACTGTGCCATGCAGGTATCTCCCACCCATGTCTGCCTTGCGCTGGTAACGGAATATTTCCACACAGGAATGGGGGATTTGTTAAAACGGACACTTCCGGTGATCCTGATTTTCTTTCTGCTGATCCTCCTTTATTACCAGGTGCTGACTGCTCTCTCCCTGATTTGACTCACCACCCATTTTATGCTAGGATGTGCTTATCAATTTAGAATCAGAAAGGATTTACCATATGAACCTCATGAATCTTATGCAGTTAAAAGAGGCCTGGAATATATTTAAAGAGAACCACCCGAAATTCCCCTTATTCTTAAAAGCAGCTTCGGAAAGTGCTCTAAAGGAAGGCTCCATGATAGAAATTCATGTCACATCTCCGGAAGGGAAAACACTGACTACCAACATGAAGCTGAAAGCCTCCGATCTGGAGCTGATCGAGCAGTTGAAATCATCCTTGAAATAACAGACATCTTCTACTCTCCCGAAAAAAGTTGTTGTTACTGGAAAGTTATGGTAGAATACTTTCAGGCCATGAAACATCTATTGTTTCAATGGCAAAACAGGAGGAGTAAAAGGCATGAAAAAACTAATCAAAGTATTTATTGCTGCCTCACTTCTGTCAATCTCTGTTGCATCTACCGCAATGGCAGGAACCTGGAAACAGGGTTCCGATGGCTGGCGGTGGAAGGAAGACGATCATACCTATACAGCATCTGCCTGGAAGTGGATCGATTCGGATAAAGACGGAATGGCAGAGTGCTACTATTTTAATGAAGACGGAATCCTGGTAACCAATACCATGACTCCTGATGGCCGTACTGTGAATGAAGACGGCGCATGGACTGAGGATGGCATCGTACGCTTAAGAGCCGCCAACCCTTCCGTTGCCGTTCAGATGAAGAAAAAGGGAGCTCTTCTTTACCAGGATGCAGACAGGAAAAGTTCTTCTTTACCAGGGCAGGATATCAACGCTGATATTGCCATGAATTTATATTACGACTGGCTGCAGATTCCTGTTATTATGAATATGCAGATGAAATACCACGATATCAACACTCCCAGTATGGAGTTTTTATCCAACAGCACGGTAAAGACTCTGGGCATGGAAAAGGTTGAGAGCTCCTTTTATACCGGGGGCTGTTATTACTCCAATTCCAAAGACAGCGGAAAGTTTAAGATGAAAATCGGATATGAGGATATGACAAAACATCTCACTCTTGGAGGTCTTACCGGACAGTTTTGGGGATTTTTAGACAACGTACAGATTGCACAGGATCAGGACGGTAATAGTGTCATGTTTTATACCACTGAGGCAGACGGTCTGGAACAGTATTTAACCAAATTTTATGATAAAGTATGGCCTACACTTTCGGATTCGGATTACAAAATTACTGGCGTGACTGGAAAAGCAATTATCAATCCGGAAGGATACTTTACCAAAGAACAGATTCTGATCTCCATGACTATTAACGAGGATGGAGATACCATGGGACTGGATATGAGTGTGGATCTGGATTATAAAAATCCAGGGCAGACGGTAGCAATCGCCTTTCCTTCCACGGACGGGTTTGAGGAAGTGGTGTATTAAAAAAGCGGAGGAAGCAGTTCATCTTAAACGAACTGCTTCCTCCGTTTTCTATTTTTTTAAGCCAATATAAACATGTACCCGGACATGCCCCTCTTTTAAAGTTTCATACTCTTCAAAGTCACATATAAAAGATCTGGGCAGGTTCATATTCCACAACTGCTGCCACACTTTTGCAACTGCATCCTTACCTTCTCCCTCTGCAATAAATTTCGCATAGGTTCCCGCCGGTATAATTTTAATAGTTATCCCGTTTGGCTGTCCATCCTTTTTCTCCACTTCACAGGCAGCCAGTACGCTGTAATCCTCGGTTTCTCTTCCCTCGTACTCCGTATAAATGCCCAATGTCTTCTCATTAACTTTATACATGACTGAAGGATAAATTCCCATAAACTGATCCCACAAACCGCTGATCACATTTCCCATATCCGGTGCGAAATTATTAGTCCTGGCTAACAGACCAGCCACCATCATCTCTTTTAATTCCACTAACTCATACTTCATTTAATTTTCCTCTTTTCTACTTTATGAAGAAAATTATAACAAAGATAACATGACAGCTGACTGTCATTATTAATTCCTTTTCACCGCAAAAAACCGGATAAGAACAATTACCAGAATAAACGGAAAGATAATGGCTGAAAAAATTCCGATTTTTAAATTGCTGCCGAACCAACCAGATACGATCCCAACAAGGGTAGGTCCTCCCGAGCATCCCAGATCACCCGCCAGCGCCAGGAATGCAAACATGGCAGTGCCTCCGCCCCGGATAGACGCAGCGGCCAGACTAAACGTTCCCGGCCACATGATTCCTACTGAAAAGCCGCAAATTCCGCATCCAATCAGTCCCAGCACCGGATAAGGAGCACAGGTGATCAGAAGATACGACCCCATGCAAAGAACACCGCTGGCAGCCATAACCTTTTTTAGTTCCCATCGTTCTCCATACTGTCCATAGACAGCTCTTGATATCCCCATCATAAGTGCAAACAGCATAGGGCCGGCCAGATCTCCAATGGTCTTTGTTACACCCAGCCCCTCTTCTGCAAATGCAGATGCCCACTGGCTGACTGCCTGCTCACTTGCTCCCGAGCAGACCATAAGAAGCAAAAAGACCCAGAACAGCTTATTTCCAATCAATGCGGCAAAAGACATTCCCCCCTCCTCTTTTGAAAGAGAAGCAATGGGCACACGGAAAAATAAAACCATGCATACAGCCGGTACAGCCGCCCAGAAAACCGCCAGTATTTTCCAGTTCTCAATTCCCAATACCCAGAAAAATAATGTGGATATCAGAACAACTCCCACATGTCCCCAGCAATAGAAGGAATGGAGCATGCTCATGGCCTTTTCTTTATTATCTGTGGGACAGGCTTCCACAATGGGACTGACAAGAACTTCCAAAAGCCCGCCGCCAATGGCATAGATAATAACTGCCAGTAACAGCCCCACCCAGGAAACAGAAACAATTCCCGGCAAAACGGTGAGAAGAATCAGCCCTGCTGCCGCCATAAGGTGTGCGGTAATCATGGAAATCCGGTATCCCACCCGATCTATTACCGCTGCAGATAAAAGATCCACCAGCAGCTGAACACCAAAATTTACGGTAACAAGAAGTGTAATTCTGGATAGTGATATTCCATACTCCCATTGAAAATGCAAAAATAAAAGCGGCACAAAATTATTGACAATCGCCTGAACAATATAGCTTAGAAAGCAGGCATAAACAGTACTTTTATAATTTTCCTTCACGTAATCGGCCCTCCCCTGTAATATGATTTTATTATACTGCAGTTGGGAATTCAATTCTTGCAATTTACCGCCAGCTTATGGTACAATTTAGCCGATCACAAAAAGGAGAACGCTCTATGCAAAGCACAAAAATACTGACCGACGAATCCATGATGGAGCTGGTCTCCCATGGTTTTGCAGACTTTCCGTTTCAATACTACTACGAAGATGTTGGAAAGTTTGACAACCGCTGCATTGACTGGCACTGGCACCGGGAATTTGAACTGGTATCTGTGACCGAAGGAATGGTACATTGTTCCATCGGAAACATTCATTACATACTGGAACCCGGCGACGGTGTCTTTATTAATTCCGGTGTTATGCACCGCTTTTTATCAACCGGAACAGCAATTATACCAAACGTACTGTTTGCTCCGGAATTCATAGCCGTGGAAGGAAGCTCTATTTACGAAAAATTCATTGCTCCCTTTTTATTTTCCGGCATATCCCACTTTGTATTAAGGGGGAGAAATCCATGGCAGAGCCATTTACTTTCCATTCTGTCTGACTTATACAAAGTATGCGAAGATCAGACAGCGACCTGGGAGCTTCATGCACATGCACTGGTCTGCCAGATCTGGTCCATCCTGTTTTTACACAGGGACGAATTTGCCACCATGGAAAACGCAGGCGTCAACCGCCTTTCCCAGGCCCGTTTTAAACGGATGACCCGTTTTATTGAGCAGAACTATGAAAAGAGACTGACTCTGGAAGACATCGCCCAATCGGTGGGAGTCAGCAAAAGAGAGGCACTCCGCTGTTTCCAGTGTTCCGTACCTCTCTCTCCAATTGAATATTTAAATAAATACCGGTTAAATCAGGCCAAAACCCTGCTTCTTCACACAGACCGTTCCATTACGGATATCGCAGAAAGCACCGGTTTTGAAAGTACCAGCTATTTCGACCGGCTATACAAACGGGAATATCACATGACCCCCGGCCGCCACAGATCCGCTTTTGTGCAGGCAAATACCAAAAAAAATGATACCGGTCAGGCTTCTTCCAAAAAGAACGCCGAGAAAAAAGAGCAGGAAATACAACAGAACCAGGATAAAACAGATTTCACCTGCCAACCGGTATCTGACTAATCGGATTCCTTTTGCCCATTTATAAAAATAATAGGATATTAAGCCAATTCCCATGGATCCGACCAAAATCGGCATCCATGCCATAAAGAGAAGAATAAGATTCATTGTACTACGCTCCGGTACTTTCTCCTCTTATCTTCCCCTTTTTATGCCTTAATAATCCAGTTTCTGTCAGAATTGCTTTTTCTTCATGATATTGACAGAAATGAGATAAGATCCAAAAACTGCTGCCAGACTGATAAGCGGCACAGCTGCCATCACCAGTCCTGGTGATAATGATGTTGCAGCGGTTGATAAAAAATCCAGTTGAAGTGTCTTTGCCGCCCTTATCATAACGAAACCAGCGGCAAAGATCGCTCCAATGATACAAATCAAAACTATTCTTCCCTTTTCTGCACCGAATTTCAGCTGCACAGGAACAACAATTGATAAAAACAGGAGCGAGATAAAAAGATACAAAAACGCCGTACCCACAAGTTCCACTGTGCCTGCTCTTCCCCTTACAAGATTCATGACAACTGCAAATATGGTCACCACAATCCAGGCAAAGCTTCCCGTCACAAGACCAAATACATATTTCTCAGCCGCATATTGATTTCTGGTAATTGGAAGGGTGAATAAAAAAGCATATCCATTGTCAAATTCGTCGTAACTGATGGAACTGAGTGTAAACAAAGAAAAAATCATAGTCACATAATTAATCACAAAAACAGAATTAAAATCTGCCAAAAGCATTCCTGCTGACATCAGGAAGAAGAGCAGGAAAAAACGCTGCTGGTTTTTCAACAAAAGTAAATCTTTTATCAACAACCCTTTCATAACCGTTCCCCCCTTATCATCATGGTAATCACTTCATCAACACTTCCCTTTTCCATTACAATTTCCGGCTGGCTTTCCCGGTAAAATCCGATTTTATCGGTAAGAAGACGAAATCCGTAAGCTTCTTTTTTCCTTCGGAGAATATATCTTTTATCCAGCTTCTGTTCTTGTTCTTCTGTTACTTTCAAAAGACCATAACTTCCCAAAAGTACATCCGTCTCTTCATGCAAAACAATATTTCCATGATCAATCAGATAAAGATCATCACAAAGCTGCTCTAAATCCGTTGAAATATGGGAACTGATTAAAATAGACCGGTCTCCCGGCTCCATATACTCCCGAATAGAATCAAGCAGTTCCTCTCTGGCAAGAACATCAAGTCCTGCAGTAGGTTCATCCAGTATAAGCAGTTTGGCCTCATGAGACATGGCAGCCAATACTCTCACTCTGGCCTTCATTCCTGCAGAAAGATCCTTTCCCCTCTTATTCAGGGGCAGGCCAGATTCTCTGCATTTTTTCAAAAACCCGTCCTGATCAAACAACTGGTACATGTTTTTCATAATTTTAGCAATATCCCGAATTGTTAGATACCCACTGAATCCAGAGTCTGCCAGAACCACTCCTATATCCTGTCTGTCCTTGAGGGACAACTGACTGAACGGCTTGTCAAATATCTTCACTTCCCCCTGATCTAAGGTAATAAGCCCCAGAGCCGACTTAAACAACGTGGTTTTTCCGGCACCATTGGTTCCAATCAGTCCGGTTATATATCCTGGCTGCAGTTTAAGAGAACAGTTCAGTGTAAAATCTCCATACGTTTTCTGAATACTTTCCATTTCTAACAACATCATTAATCCTCCAAAATCAAATAAAACAAATCCGTCAGTTCCTCATCCTTCATTCCGCAGCTTCTGCCCTTACGGATTGCCGACTCCAGTTCGGCCTCAACCTCTTTTTTCTTTTCTTCCAGCATAAATTCCTGGCTGGCATAAGCGATAAAGCTTCCTTTTCCATGAACAGTAACAATAAAACCCTCCTGTTCCAGAATGTCATATGACTTTTTAACTGTTAAAGCACTGATGCGCAGTTCTTTTGCCAGAGTACGCACCGACGGCAGATTTTCTCCTTCTTTTAACGTTCCCTGCATAACACCGCACTTAATCTGCTCCGTAATCTGGTCATACAGGGGCTGCATGGATGAATTATTTATTATTATTTTCATTTCACCCCTCCTTGATAAACAGTATATAACAGTACATTACTGTTGTCAACTGTTATATACTGTTTATTACGTTTGAAATATATTTATAAAATAGATTATTTATCCAGCGGATACTTAAGATGTGTGTAGTTTAGTAAATTATGCTATAATAAGTTTCGTTAAACCCAAGGAGGAGAAAATATAAATGAATCTATGTATCAGCAAAATTACAGAAGAAGAAATTGAATTATTACTTGAGCTATTACGTGAAAAAGCAGATTGGCTTATTAAAATCGGAAAGCCTATGTGGAATCCTGAATACTTATCTAAGGAGGAATTTTTAAAGAAATATATTAACTGTGAAATGTTTATTGCACAGGACGATAAAGAGGTAATAGGCGGATTTGTATTAGTGGAGAGTGACCCCTCATTTTGGGATAATGATGAAAATAATGATTCTGCATATTATATACATAAACTTGTAATCAAAGATGGCTATACAGGAAAAGGATATGCAAAAGAGGTTATAGAATTAATTAAGAAACACTCAATATCCCAGTGTAAAAATTACCTTAGACTTGATTGTTATGGAGACAGAGAATATTTAAATAAGCTATATAGTGAATGTGGGTTTACTTTAAAACGAGAAATTCACGTAGAAGATGGTTTAAATGCCTGCTTATATGAATTATCACTTGAAAAATAGGATGAAAAACCAAAATAAAAAAAGAATACACAGGCTGTGAGGTGCGCTGTACCCCCTTCCTGTGTATCCTTTTTTCTAAAATAACTTTATGTATTTCAGATTTTCAGCTGAAACTGGCCGATTAAATCCTTCAGATTTTGCGCCTGCCCTGCAAGTTCCACGCTGGAGGCGGAATTCTCTTCTGCAGAAGCAGCATTGTTATCTACTTCCATAGAGATTTTTCCAATTCCCTGTTCAATCATTTTTACGGAATCCGCCTGATCTAAGGAAGCCTGCGCAATACTGCGTACTTTATCCATGATCTGGCTGCTTTCTTTTGCCACACCGTTTAAATTACCGGCTGCCCGGTCCGCTATAACAGTTCCTTCTTCCACCGCCTTTAACGATGCCTCGATTAAGTCGGAGGAATTCTTTGCGGCCTCTTTACTCTGACTTGCTAAAAGACTGACCTGACCGGCTACCACAGCAAACCCTTTTCCTGCTTCTCCGGCTCTTGCCGCTTCGATTGAGGCGTTTAATGCCAGAAGATTGGTCTGCATGGCAATATCATCAATGGTTACAATCATCTTGCTGATTTCCTGAGATGTCTTCTTAATGGTGCTCATGGCAGAAACCATTTCCTGCATATTCTGATTTTCTGTTGAAATATCCCGGGTAATCCGTTCCATCTCCAACTGAATCGCATTGGTCAGCTTGGCATTTTCATCAATCTGCTCTGTAATATGAGTCACTGACTCGGACAATCTTCCTGCAATCCCTGCCTGGTTTTCGGCCCCGACTGCCAGAAAACGGGCTGATTCGGAGATCTGGCTGGAACCGTCTGATACCTGATTGGCTGCCTCATTAATTTCTTCAAAACTTCTTGAAATCTTTTCTGTGAAACAATGAAGAGAGGATTCAATATTTTTAAAATCCCCGATGAATTCACTGTTAAAATCTACATTGAAATTACCGCCAGCCATCTGTTCCATGGCACAATCAATTTCCATAATATAGCTGCGGATCTTTTCCATGGATTCCCGTAAGCTCATAGCTGCCTGACCGATTTCATCTTCTGATTCGTAAGCAATGGCCGTATGTAAATTACCTTTGGCAAACTCTCCTGCTGCATCCTGTATCTCTTTTAATGGAACAGCAATGGACTTGGTCAGACGTTTTCCCATGAGAAGCGCAATCATCAGAGAGATCAGGGAGAAAAATGCCAGAAATGCGGTGGCAGCATTCTCAACTCTCTGACTGTTTGTATATTTTGCAAGAGCTGCTTCATCCGCCTGGGAACCGGTTTTATCCAGTGCATCCGCCAGTACTTCCGAAACATCATTAAAAGTAGTCTGATAATACTCCACGGCTCCTTTTGTATCTCCCTTTTCCAGCATAGAAAGCAGAACACCCGTATCTTTCTGGAAATCGTCAAATGCCTGGTCCAATGTTTCTCCTGACTGTTTATCCTTCAGATTCTCTTTGATAACAGCAATATATTTTACAATTTTCTCGAATCTTCCTTCTATTTCTTTCTTTTGCTCTGCAGTAACAGAAGCATCTTCCCGAATGGCAGCCCAAAGAATTCGTTTATTAATGGTCTGTACATCCTTACGGATTTCCATCTGTTTTTTGGTTGTTTCATATTGGATCCTGTAAAATGTTGACATGTTGTTCCCAATGCTGCGAAAACTAATCAGCGAAAATACTGAAGAAAGAAAAATAATAAAAACCAGAATTGCAAATACCCGTTTCAGCCTTGTTGAAATACTTAATCTTCCTGATTTTTTCATCTCTAGTCCCCACTTTCGATTTGTTATTGTATTTCTAATTCCATTATAACAATCAGACTTCTCAATGCCAACTTAATATTTGTTTAGATAAATAGCAGTAATCTTAACAAATATTAAGATTACTGCTATTTTAATTATGAATCGTATTCAAAACTAACCGAATTACTGGAGAGATCAAATATCATGTTCTCCCCTTTATACAGCAAAAACCTTCCACGAAGCAGATGCTCTTCCTTAATAAAGCGGCTCATCTCTCCCTGAACTGGCGCCCGCAGTTTATGAGCAAACCGCTTCTCATCCTTTCTGCTCTGATTGGAAAGAAATACTTTCAAAACACAGGCTCCCTGTTTTATAATGACTGCCGTCTCCCGTTTGCTGACCACTCTGGCTCCCAGGTAAGTAGCAAACCGGTATTCTTTTCCCTGATACATGACCACACAGATACAGCCCTCAAACCGGAGTCCCAGCCATGGGATTTTGGCAATGGAAACCATGACGGAGGCATTTTCAGAAAATGCATTGCACTGAATCCAGAGGTAGCTCTCGGGAAATGATATCCCTCTGTCTCCTTCTATATATCCCATTCCTCCAGCAAAGTCCACTACCTCCCCGTTTAGTTTCACCTTTCCGGACAGTCTGTGGGACATACTGATGATCTCATGTTTGCATTCCATAAAAGGCATATACTGAAACGGGCCCATAATGGAATACCGGATCGGGGTAATGGGTCCAAATCGGACAATTCCTTTTAATGAAATGTCCTCGGTCTTTATATCCAGCCTGACGCCCCTGCGGGAAAAGATATTATTACCCAGTATAATCCTTTTTTGATTCCAGTCAATAAAAAAATCCTCTTCTTTAAATTCCAGCCAGCAGGCGTTTTCATTCCATATGACCTGTAAAAATGGAAGGCGTTTTCCTGTTCCATCTCTTATAAGCCCTGGAATCAGCGCCAGAACGGTGTTTCCACACTGCATCTTAAAATACCAGCCAATAAAGAATTTCCCTTTGGTTTTCCCTTCTGCCATTTACCAGAACCCTCCTGTATCCATTATTTAATCATATGGTTGCCAGGATTGGGAAAACGTAGTCAGGAAATATATTACTGTACCTGGGCTATCCGGTTTACCACATCAATATAGTCCTTACAGTAGGTCTGATAAACAGTCATCACGGCACTGCGGAAACGGACCAGCTCCGCCGGACTTAACTCTGTTACGATACAACCGGCTTTAATCAGACGATCCCTTACATTCTGCTCCCTTTGGGTAAAGATCTGGCGCTCATACGTTGCAGATTCTTCCCCGCACTGTTTGATTATTTCCCGGTCTTTCTCGCTTAACCGGTCCCAGGTTGCCTGGGAAGCAAGCTGAAGTTCCGGTATGCGGCTGTGAGCATCAAGGGTAATGTATTTTGCCACCTCGTAGTGATTCATGGTTTCATAGGAAGGCCAGTTATTTTCTGCGCCGTCAATATAACCGGTTTCTAACGCTGCATACACATCGGAGTATGCCAGTGGAACCGCTTTCGCTCCCAATGCCTCTACTACGGCTGCCATCATATCCGACTTTGCAACCCGGATTCTCATCTTTCTGATGTCCTCCACCCGCTCAATGGGACGTTTGGTATTATAAAAATGTCTGGCACCCGCATCATACCAGGATAAGGCAATCACGCCGCTGCCTTTTAGTTCATTCATAAACTCGTCTCCGATTGCGCCGTCAAGAACCTTCCACATATGAGTTTCATCCCGGTAAAGATAAGGCAGCTGCAATACGTTGAATTTGGGATTTACATCCGTAAGGGTCATAATGGATACGCGGGCAAAATCAATTCCCCCATACTGAACCTGCTCCGCGATCTCATTTTCATTTCCCATTTCCCCTCCGGAAAAGACTTTTATCTTAATTCGTCCTTCCGTCCTTTCCCATACCAGCTCCGCAAACTTTTTGGCACCCTGCGTTGTGGGATAATCATCCGGCTGATTATCGGCATAGGTAAATACATATTCCGGAGTTTGTTCTCCGGAAGAAAAAAGAGATTCTGACGTATTTTCTTTATGAAAGAAACCATAAGAAGCTATAAAGACCGCTCCTGTCAGAAGGATTGCTCCCCCAATTTTTATTATACGTTTGTTCATTCCTGTACCCCCAAAACGCCTCCCCTGATTCCAGGGGAAGCGTCTGACATTTTATATAGTATGAACTGATTAAGGATTAATGATACTCTGAATTTCCTTATCATCCACATTTGTTTTATCCACCAGAATAACTCCGGTATCAACAGTTTTATCTTTAATTTCACCGCCATCGGCAATCTGAAGAGCAGTTTTAACACCGTCATAGCCCATGTAGAACTGGCGCTGAACAACAGAAGCTACATCGAACTTTCCGCTGCGGATCATAGTCTCGATCTCTGCAGAGAAATCGAATCCAACCATGGAGATATCGTCGCGACCGGTTTCTGTTAAACCAGTTACAAAGCCTACAGTAGAACCATTGTTAGGACCAAATACTCCCTTTAAGTTCGGATAGGTTGTAATGAAGTCCTGGCAGAAACCAACTGCCTTGCTGATGTCACCGTCATTTACCTTAATATCGTTGTTTAAAACTTTCCATGACTCAGGTGCATTAGCTTCCCAATATTCATTGAAGCCTTTTACACGGTCATTGATTGTCTGGGAACCAGTGGAACCAACCTGAATTGCAATCTGTGCCTCTTCTGTCTCAGAAATTCCCCTGTTCTTTAAGCGGGCGATCAGTTCGTCAGCTGCTGTTTTTCCAGCTTCCACGTTATTTGTTAACAGAGCGGCACTGTAGTTATCGCTCTTAATTACGGTATCCACCAATACAACCGGAGTTCCTGATTTGTACGCTTCTGTAATTGGTGCATCTAAGGAAACGCTGTCAAGTGGAGCGATTACGATTCCATCCGCCTGAGCAGATACTGCATTCTGAAGAAGGGTAAGCTGTCCTTCAATATCGGATTCCAGAGCAGTTCCGACTACGACTACATTACAGCCTAATTCCTTGCCTGCCTGCTCCGCTCCAGCCTGAAGAACGCTCCAGTACTGGTTTCCAAGTACCTTTACAATTACGTAAATGGTCTTTTCACCGGATTTTTTATCTGTCTTTGCTGCCTCTGTGGTCTTATCTCCAGCTGCTGCTGTGGTAGCTTCACCTGCTGCAGTCGTTGCTGCTGTTCCGCTTGAAGATGTACTGCCGCAGCCTGCAAGGCCTGTTACTGCCATAGCTGCCGCTAATACAACTGCTGCTAATTTACTCTTTCTCATTTTCTTTTCCTCCTGAATTATATAGTTTTTTATTTATTTTTTCAAGCCAAAAAACCGCTTGAGTGCCCCTAAGTCACCGCTCTTCTTTGCTGTCTGGGAAGCAACTGCAATCAACAGGATAATTCCTACAATCATCTGCTGCCAGAAGGAGTTGACACCGTTTAAGTTCAGTCCGTTCCGGATTACACCCATCATCAGAGCTCCGATTACTGTATTTAAAACAGTTCCTTCTCCACCTGAGATGGCGATTCCACCAAGTACGGAAGCGGCAATTGCCTCCATCTCATATCCGTTACCAGCGGTTGGCTGTGCACTGGAAAGTCTTGATGCTACCAGGATACCGCAGATTGCAGCAGATAAACCGGAGATGCAGTATGCAAACATACGTGTTTTTACTGCATTGATACCGGAAAGCTTAGCTGCCTCAAGGTTGGAACCGCAGGCATAAATCTGACGTCCGATGCGCATTTTAGCCAGTACTACTCCAAGAATTAATGCATAAACCAGAGTGATAATAACGCTGTATGGAAGACCGGTTCCGCCGATTCTTCCGCCTCCCAGAACATAGAACTGTTTCTGAACCTGCTCGGAAGGAATATTGGTTGTATAAAGAGGTGCTCCGTTCACCAGTACGTTGGCCATACCACGGTATACCCACTGGGTTGCAAGAGTTGCAACGAACGGCACAACACCAAGTATCTCAATAAAAAATCCATTCATAATACCGGTCATAATACCCATGGTCAGACAGAGTATAATGCACAGCCACAGGGGCAGTCCCTGCATTAAAAGCGCTACCATAATAATTCCGGACAATGCCATGGAAGCACCTGCTGATAAATCGTTTCCGCCGCAGACAAGGCAGAAAGTCAGACCGCAGCCGATGATCGTATAGGTTACAATCTGCTGCAGAAGGTTCTGTAAATTAGCCGGAGCCAGAAACTTTGCCGGCTGAAGAAGTGAAAACAGAACAAACAGTCCGATCAGGATTCCGATTGAAAAGATCGCCCGGCGTGTTGCTGCATCCAGTTTTCCAAATGAGCCGGCTTTCTTCTCCTGTCCCTTTGCTTTTAAGTTCATCATTCTTAATCTCCCTTTCTATTTCCCACACCTAACGTAGGCGCCGGTTTTCCTTCAAGTTTGTTATAGCCAGCTGCCAGATACAAGATCTCTTCCTGGGTGGTTTCTTTCGCATTCAGTTCTCCGTTTATTTCTCCCTGATGAATGACTAATATACGGTCACTCATTCCAAGAATCTCAGGAAGCTCGGAAGAAATCATGATAATGGATACACCCTGGTCGCTTAGCTGGTTAAACAGTTCGTACACCTCATATTTGGCACCAACGTCAATCCCTCTTGTCGGTTCATCTACAATTAAAACTTTAACATCGTTGCACAGCCATTTTGCAAGAACTACCTTCTGCTGGTTTCCACCTGATAAGTTCCCGCAAAGCTGATGGACGCTTGGCGTTTTTGTACGAAGACGCTTTACGTATTTCTCAGCATTGATCAGTCCTGCCTTGTCATCGATGAATCCAAAACGGGTGATATTTGGAAGATGAGCCATGTTGGTATTGTATTTGATGTCCAGTCCAAGAGCCAGTCCGTCTCTCTTTCTGTCTTCTGTTGCGTAACCGATTCCATGCTTGATTGCCTGTATAACAGAATTAACCTTAATCGGCTTTCCTTCCATAATCAGCTCCATGGAATCCGGCTGGTCCGCTCCGAAGATGCAGCGCATCAGCTCCGTTCTTCCTGCTCCTACCAGACCAGAGATTCCAAGAATCTCGCCTTTTCTTACACATAAATAATCAGCATTGACTTTGGTTCCTCTTTTGACATTTTTTGCCTCCAGAACAATATCGCCGATTTTTCTTGTATGCTTGGGATATTTATCATCCAGGGAACGACCAACGATCATATTAACCAGTTCGTCCATGGTGATTTCGTTTAAGTTTCTGGTTCCGATATACTGACCGTCACGGATAATGGTAACCCGTTCACAAATCTGATTTAACTCCGCCATACGGTGGGAAATATACACCATTCCAACTCCCTTTTCCTTCAGACGTCTGATAATGCCAAACAGCTGGTCGATCTCTTTTTCAGTCAGGGTTGCTGTCGGCTCATCAAGAACCAGTATTTTTGAATTGAAGCTGATCGCTTTTGCAATTTCCACCATCTGCTGCTTGGCGATGCTTAAGCTGCCTACCATTGCATAGGTGTTTATATCAATCCCAAGATCATCGAGAATCTTCTGAGCCTCCTCGTGCATCTTTTTGTCATCAATAAAGATTCCTTTTTTGTGGGCTCTGCCAATGAAAATATTATCTGCAACACTTAAATGACCACACATATTTAATTCCTGCATGATAATACTTACTCCAAGATCATGGGCTTTGGCCACAGAATCAATGACTACTTTCTCCCCTTCGATAAAGATTTCTCCTTCATCAGCCCGGTGAACACCGGACAATATCTTCATCAGGGTGGATTTTCCAGCACCGTTTTCACCTACCAGTCCCAGAACTTCTCCCTTATTTACAGACAGACTTACTTTATCGAGAGCTTTGACTCCAGGAAAGCTTTTGCTGATTCCGTCCATTCGAAACAATTCCTGTCCCATGCCATATCCTCCTCTCTGGTTTCTACACACTTTTTGTGCCTGGGATTATTATACGGGTGGTCCACCCCTGGATTCTATCGTAACATTTTAGCTTTCATAGAAAATTTTTATCTTTTTTTGTAAATGAGCACAAAAAAACACCTGTCCCATTTCAAAGACAAGCGTTTTTTTACCAATTGTTTAAGATTGAAGTTCTTTTAATTTGTTCATTCTGTACTCAGATGGATTTAAACCTTCCAGACGTTTAAAGACCTTCGTAAAGTAATTATTATCCGTATACCCCACTCTGACACCGATTTCCTTTACATTGACATTGGGCTGCTCCAGCATCTTTTTCGCTTCCCCCACCCGGTATTCTGCCAGGTAAGAGGTAAAGCTCTGACCAAACTGCTGCTTGAACATCTTGCAGAAATAAGGCTCTGAATAGCCAATTGCCCGGGCTGTCTCACTCATGGAGATCTCATTCATAAAATTGGATTTAATATACTCCATAACCATGGATGCCATAACGGACAGGCGGCTGCTGTTTAAATCCGTTTCCTCTTCCATCAGTTCTTTCTGTTCCTCAGCCTCATTTTGTATTGTCTGTATTGCTTTTATGCCATGCCCATTCCAGTCATCAGTTACCCGAAGGGCCTCTTCCACCACACTGATTACCTCTTTCTGGGAATATGGTTTCAGTATATATTCCATGGCTCTGATGGAAATCGCCTTTTTTGCATAATCAAACCGGTCATAAGCCGTTAAAAAGATCAGACAGCACCTGGAATTTTCTTTTCGCATAATTTCTGCAGCCTGGATCCCATTCATTCCCGGCATGCCAATATCCAGAATAATGATCTGTATGTCCTCTTTTCGAAATAGTTCCACCGCTTCTATGCCATTTCTTGCTTCATAGATCATGCAGTCCTCTCCGAATTTTTTTTGGAGCATTTTTTTAAGCACCATCCGCTCAATCATTTCATCTTCCACAATCATCAGCCGATACATCGTTTGTTCACCCCTTTTTTCCTCCAAAAACAATGATTACCTCTGTTCCCTGATCCAATGTGCTGTCAATCGTCACTTTTCCATATTCATAGTACGAGGAAATTCTTCTGTATATATTTCCAAGCCCAATCCCCAGACCTGTACCTTCTGTCTCAATGGCATTGCGAATCCCTGCCAGCTTCACCGGATCCATGCCCTTGCCTGTATCAGAAACCAATATATGCAGCAGTTCCTTCTGCTTTCTGATACTGATAAATATACTCCCCCCGTTTTCCTTTTCCGATATCCCATGTATGACTGCATTCTCAAGCAAAGGCTGCAGAATAAAAACTGGTACTTCCTCCTTATAGAGTTCTTCCTCACAGTCAATATTCCAGGTCAGCCTGTCTCCGAACCTCATTTTTTGAATATACATATAATCCCTTGCCACCTTCAGTTCCTGCTCCAAAGGTTCAAACGCATTGGCAGTCCGTAAGCTGTAGCGCAAAAGGTTACCGATGGAAACCAGCATCTCTTCCGTAACGGGCGCCTCTTCCATCTGAGCCATTCGTGTGATCATATTAAGAGTATTAAATAAAAAATGAGGATTCAGCTGGCTCTTAATCAGCTGAAGCTGTGCCATGGAAAAACGTTTTTCCAAATCTGCCCGTTCCAGCTCGTGCTTATAGAGCTTTTCTTCAATCTGGCGCTTTTCTTCTGTTGCTGAGATAAAATTCTTTGTGGAATGTTTCATTTTGTTAAATGCATGAACCAGCCTGCCAATCTCATCTGTTCCTTCCCAGACCACATCCGGAGAAGAAAAGTCATTCTTTTCAATTCTCCCGGAGACCGTAGCAAGCTGCATCATGATCTTTACAATATTCCCAGTAAAAAACCGGATAAATACGACCAGAATTAAAAATGCAGTTAAACTGATTGCAACCAGCAGATAGGGCATTCGTTTCAGCACAGGAACCCGATTCTCATAATAGTCGTTACCGCTCATCAGAACAACTTTCGTCAGCCGGGAAGCGTATTGATCCAGATATTTCTGCATACTATAAACCTTATAGAGTTCCCGGATATAATCCGGATCCCCCTGTTTCATGGCTAAAACCTTATCCTTCTGCTTTTCATAAGTATCGTATCCGTTTATAATGTTCCAGGTCACGCCGTACCGGTCTTCTCCGATTTTTTCATACTCATAAGGCAGGCTGCTTAAGTATGCTTTGGTGTCCTGGCAGATTCTTTGATAGATCTCCAGATTTTCCATGGTTCTGCTGGAAATCAGACTGGCAAATATTCCCCGTTCCTGGACCATTGATTCCTGAAATTTATAACAAGCCAGATTATCGTCCATAATGCCTCTTGCATCGTCGATAAAAATATAGGCAACCTTTAAATTAATAAAAATGGAAAAGCCCATGATAATTCCCACGCTTCCGATCGCCATATATAGCTTTCTGTTCAGCGTCATCTGATACCAACGGGCAAGCAGCCTTTTTCCCACCTGATTCTCCCTCCAATTACTTTTTTATGCAATAATGCTAATTAATCTTATATGCTTTGCTATATTATGTCAATATTATTCGAAAACCATTTGCACAGCGCTCTAAAACTTACCTTCTCACTGTTCAGTTGAGGAAATCATTTTATTTGGCTCAACTGGTATGCATGATTTTGCTTAAATTGGCTATTTAAAAAACTCCAGTTTTTCTATATGATAGGTTTTAACAAAAAACATCAATTATTTTTATAGGAAAGGATGAGGGTACTATGAATCAGAAAAGAACAAAAAAGATAGTATTTGGATCTTTAATGGCAGCACTTACTACGGTAGCTACCATGGTAATACATATCCCAACCGCTACCAATGGTTATATTCATCTGGGGGATGGAATGGTTTTACTAAGCGGTATCCTTCTTGGTCCTCTGACAGGCGCTGTTGCAGGTGGGATTGGTTCCATGATGGCAGATTTGATTTCAGGTTACGTATTTTATGCACCGGCTACCTTTCTCATTAAAGCACTGGCTGCCTTTAGCGGGGGATATTTGTACCAGAGATTTACACGCAGCTGCCAAAAAGCGCAGTTTCGACTGATCCCCTTTCTGTTTGCAGGCATTGTGTCCAGTATTCTCATCACAGGGGGGTATTTTGCTTACGAACTGATAGTATATAACCAGTCGGCTGCCCTTATTAATGTTCCATTTAATCTGGTTCAGAATCTATTCAGCCTGATTGTATCCGGTGCCCTGCTTCCTTTTCTTCTGCGCAATTACGAAATCAGGAGCCTGAGTCTGGAAACAGATACAGACGGCATCCAATAAAAAAAGCCTGTCACCATGATATTTCACAGTGACAGGCTTTAACGTTCCCATTATTTTTAGTCCGGGGTATGCATTTTTCCAGTATATTCCCGAAGTATTTCAACGGACTGATGAAACTTATTCAGTTCCTCATCTGTCATATGGATCTCCAGTATATCTGCGGCACCCGTGCGGTTTAAAATAGTGGGCACTCCGGCAAATACACCGGTTTCCCCATACTCCCCTTCCAGCAGGGTGGATACAGGAATGATACGGTTTTCATCGTAAAGAATCGCCTTAATGATACCGGCACAGGCTGTGGCAATCCCATAATAGGTAGTTCCCTTTCTGTTGTAAATCTCCCAGCCTTCTCTAGTCGTCTTTTTAACGATCTCATCTAAGTCCACATCTCCAACCAGATCCTTATTATCCTGAATAATATCATTGAAGGATTTGCCTGCCACCGTTACAGTAGACCAGGGTACCATCTGGGAATCACCATGTTCTCCCATGGAATAGGCATAGACACTTCTTGGGTCTACGTTTACAAGCTCTGCTATAAAGTTCTGAAGTCTGGACGTATCCAGGGAGCTTCCCGTACCGATTACCTGATTCTTTGGCAGACCGGACAGTTTATACACATAATGGGCAATGATATCAACCGGATTGGATACGACTATGAAAATCCCGTCAAAGCCGCTTGCCATAACTGGATCAACTATGGTTTTTACAATCTTTGCACTGACCTCCAGTGTATCCAGCCTGGTCTGTCCTTTTTGTGGCGGTGCTCCCGCCGTGATCACGATAATATCCACGTCTGAACAGTCTGCATAGCTGGCTGTACGCACTTTTACATTACGGTCCAGATATTTGATCGTATCCCTTAAATCAAGTACCTCTCCCAAGGCTCTTTCTTCGTTGATATCAATCATTAAAATTTCATCACATACTCCCTGGGTTACCAGGCTGAATGCGGTTGAGGACCCTACCAGTCCGCATCCCACTACAGCCACTTTAGATGTTTTGATCTTCATGTTTTATTCCCTTTCCTGATGTTCAAAAATTTTTAAAACATAAGAATAGAGATAGTGCCTCCCTTGGCTCTATCCCTATCTCATCAGCGGCTTACAGATGCTCCAAAAGTGTTTCCAGCTGCTTTGCCGTTCCGTTTAATTCCTCAATGGAATTTAGTATTTTTGAAAATTCTTCCGTTTCTTTTGTAAAAATTACATTGGATTCTGTTATCCGGGTGTTAATTGCAGTAATGGATGCATTAATGCTTTTCAGCACACCGTCGATCTGCCCAATGGATTCGCTGGTAGATGCTGACATCTTTCTGATCTCTCCTGCTACTACAGAAAAGCCTCTTCCTGCTTCTCCTGCACGGGCTGCCTCAATGGCTGCATTCAGTCCCAGTAAATTGGACTGGGTTGCAACATCCTTTACAAAATCCAGTATGGAATCTGTATTCTTTGTGCTTTCATTGGCTTCCTTCACCTTAACAGAGATCTCGCCGTTCATCTCCCTGAGTTGTCCAATTCCCTGACTCACTCCGTTGGTTGACTGAGAAATCTGGTTTGCACCAGCACTCAGCTTGTTAATCAGACTGATTAAGTTATTCCTCTTTTCCAGGCTTCTTCCCAATGTCAGGACACCAATTACCTTGTTTCTTTCTGTAATGGGTACTGCGTAGGATTTAAACGGAATGCCATAGACCGCGGCGGGTACATCTTTAATGATAACCCTGCCTAAATCCAGTGCCTCTCTGATTGCACCTCCAGCAGGTACAACGTCACCGGGATTGACATGAAATTTTAAATTTCTGCCATTCCAGACATGAATAAACTTCTCTGAATCGGTTAAGGCAAATGATACATCATCATCAAATAAATTCATCAAATATGGTATAACAGAGTAAAATGAATCCAGTATTTCGTTACCAGTCACTGAACTGCCCATCTTTCGTAATCCCCCTTTTTTAGGAAATCATCCGGTACCTGTCTGTGGGAGCACAGATCAATGATTTCAGACACATTTCTATTTTAATACATTCCAAGTTTTCTGTCAATGTAACCAAATGAAAGCTTATTAAATTTTATATTCAAATTCACCAATTCTTACGTGCAGCCCCGATTGCTCCTGCAAACCTGGATAATTCAGAGGTAATAACCGGTAGTTGAAACTGCTCCTCCAGGGCCATTTTTAATCCTTCCAGTTCTGCCAGTCCTCCTGTCAGAAGAACAGGAGATTCCATCTCAACTCTGGCTGCAAGCGCTGCCGTTCTGGCCGCCACTGAATTCACGATACCGCCAGCCACTTCCTCCCGGCTTTTTCCACCTGCCAGAAGGGATACGATTTCCGAATCAGCAAACACTGCACACATACTGCTGATAGCGCAGCTTCTTCCTTCCTTTAGAAGAGCTGCAAATCCCGACAGATCAACTCCCATTCGATGAGCCGACATCTCCAGAAACCGTCCGGTTCCAGCCGCGCATTTATCGTTCATCTGAAATGACTGCACCTTGCCGTCTCTGACGGAAATTACTTTGGAATCCTGCCCACCGATGTCAACCACTGTACGGACACCTGGAAGAATATAATCTGCCCCCAGTGCATGACAGGTAATTTCTGTTACCGCCCTGTGTGCAAAATCAATTCCCACTCTTCCATATCCGGTAGCAGTAATAAGCAGTTCTTCTCCCTCTGCTCCTGCTTTTACAATCAATTCGTCAAGTATGGCTTTTGCTGTCTCTTTTGGGTTCCAACCCGTGGGTTTTACTGCAGCGGCTTTTACCGTTCCATCCCACAAAAGAATTCCTTTGCAGGCTGCTGAACCGCAGTCAATTCCTAAACTCACCTGTCCCATATCTTAAAGCATCTCCACAAAAGCGCCTGCCCGGGTAGAAAGCTGCCCGATATCCGCAGTGCTGTAATCCGTCTCCAGCTGCAGGTAAGGGATGTTTTTCTCCTGCATAAACAATTTAACGGAATGTGCCTCCACGGCATAAGGGTGGCAGGCCTGGAGCGTCATCTCAACCACTCCGTCAATGTGAAACTGCTCACAGAGGCGCTCTAAAAGTTCAAACCGGTTTGTATCCGGCGTCATGACTGCACAGCCAATCTGCAGATAGTGATCTGCAAGGTTGGTTAGTGGATCTCCCTCTTCCCTGCACTGTCTGTCCATCTGTTTTGCACCGGTACAGTTTTCAAATACCACGACTACTCCACCAGCTTCTTCAATCACCCGTACTACTTTTTCCGTCACACCACCGATGGGGCACCCGGTAACCAGAATGCGGGGAGCACTGGCAGGAACTGGTCTTTCTCCTGCATCATAAGCCTGTCTGATTCCGGCAATGGCGTTCTCGATTTCCCTTATTTTCTCTTCCCAGTTAAATTTAAACTGGGAACCAAACAGGATCTGAAGCTGTCGCATTCCTGTTAAAGGAGGAGGTGTCATTGTGCTTAACTCATAGAGTTCTTTTAACAGCTTTCTCTCCATATTTCGTCTTCGAATCGCATCCTGAAGCATCTCATCTGTAATGGTGACATGAAAATCCTTTTCCACCCGTTCCTTTAACCGGACCAGTTCTTCTCTCCAGAGGGCCTTTGCCTGGGGCGTGTTCTGCCGTTTGGGCAGCTCCAGAATATGTACATTTTTGATCTTGCCAAGAAGTTCATACATTTTTACTTTTCCATCACAGGTGGTTTCTCCCACCACCAGATCAGAGAAGTACATATACGGGCACTTATCCGTAACGGCAAAGCCGTAGCTGGACTTGATCAGGGGACATAAATTGCTGGGGAGATCCTTTTCCGCTTCAGGAATCGTCTCGTCGCTGGTTGCACATAAGCCTACTGTAACAAGCCCTGCAGCCATAAATATTTCCTGGGGGGTATAGGTGCAAAACTGACCTACCACTCCGGTGCCACTGTCCTTTAATTCCTTCATAGCCAGAAATCCATCCTGTCTGGCTTTTGCAAAGCTGTCAAATATCCGGGGTAACTGGGTTTTTAATTCCACCATAATTTCTCTCCATTTCGACACGTATTGTATGTATAATCATACACTAAGACACATAAAATGAAAACACCCATCTTTCGACAGGTATCCATTCCTAAGATTCTAAAGTTCAATTTCTTCTATGGCTTTATCCAGAAATATGATTCCGTCCAGATGCTCCAGTTCATGACAGAAGCATTTTGCCAGCTCATCTTCCCCTGTGATCATGATCTCTTTCCCGTTCTCATCCAGTGCCTCAATGGTAACTTTTTGCGGACGGATGGTCTTTACAAAACGATCGGGAAAGCTAAGACAACCCTCGATGCATTCCTGCTCTCCGCTGCATCCAATAATTCTTGGATTAACAAGCTTTAACAGGCAGTCACAGTAATCAATTACTACCAGCCGCTTGCAGATCCCTACCTGATTGGCCGCAATGGCGGCTCCGTTCTCCGTATGATGCAGGGTTTCCAGCATATCATCCAGGTTTTGCCTGATTTTGTCGTCTATGACCGTTACTTCTTTACAGCGTTTCCGAAGGAGCTCATCCTCATTATACCGCAGCTTCCTGACAGCCATTCTTATCCCTCCTGCTTTTATCTGCTCTGGATTTCCGTTCACTTTCCTCAAACAGAAATACATCCTCAATGGGACGTTCAAATACACTGGCAATATCATAAGCCAGCCAGATGGAAGGCTCAAACTTTTCTGTTTCAATTGCATTGATTGCCTGCCTGGAGGTACCGACCATCTCGCCAAGCTGTTCCTGGGTAAGCCCTTTTTCCTCTCTCAACTGTTTGATCCGATTTTTCATATTGTCCCTTTCTATTGTCATGTTAACATTACATTTAGTATATAACGTTTCTATTGTAATGTCAACCTTACACACAAGGAATCATATATAAAAAATCTTGCAGATACTGAGCAAAACGCCGTTCCTGCAAGATTTTTTACTGTTCTATATTCTAGGTATGATTCTGAAATGAGTACAGAAGATCCAGTGGCTTTACATAACCCAGTGTGGGATCTGTCATCGTTCCCAGTGCTGAACCATTGGAAACAAGTACTACTACTGTAACCGGGTATCCTTGTTCCTGTATCCATTTCCGTTTAAATTCTATCAATAACTCCCCTGCTTTAATGCGGTCTCCCTCTTTTACAAATGCTTTAAAGCCCTTTCCTTCAAGTTCTACGGTATTAATACCTATGTGAATCAATACTTCCATTCCATCATCGGTCTGGATGCCCAATGCATGCCCGGTTGGAAAAACAGCAGCCACTACTCCTTCTACGGGAGCATATACCTGATCTGCCACTGGCTGGATTCCAACACCATTTCCCATAATTCCTTCCGAAAACACTGGATCTTCCACTTCTTTTAAAGGAATGACAACTCCCTTCACCGGGCTGTAAACCGTCAGTTTCTCACATACAATCTTTTTTTCACATTCTCTGTTTTTTTCTCTTTCACCAAATAACCGATGTAACAAAATAGGTCTTCCTCCCTTAGTATTTAATTATTTCGTATCCATTTTTACTACAAATAAGTATGACAAGAAGAACGAAAGTCCAAATGCTATGATCCATCCCATTGCTGCATAAACAAAGTACGGTCCGATATAAGCTGGGATACTGAACACGCTGGACGTAATATATCCGTATAACCTTACACCAAATGCACCAATAAATGCACTTCCCACACAGCTTGCAATGGTAGCTGCTAAAAATCCTTTTTTATATTTTGTTAATATACCAAAGAGTGCCGGTTCCGTAATACCCAGAATCCCGGATAACACAGCTGATAAAACAATGGATTTATCCCGCTGGGTTGTCTCTTTGAAATAACATCCACATGCAGCACCTACGATAGAAAGGTTTGCAATGAACATCATCGGCATCAGCATATCCCACCCTTTTGTTGCAAAATTCTCCAAAGCAATGGGCGTCATGGCATGGTGCATACCAACCAGAATGGATACCGGACGGATAAGCCCCATAACGAAGCCTGCGAAAATCGGAGAAATACCAAACAGGAAATCAAGCATTCCAGCAAGTCCTTTTCCCATATAGATACCAATGGGACCGATTACAGTCAGGGTGAAAAATCCGGAAATTAATAAGGTTAAGGTAGGAGTGACAACCGTTCTGGCCGCTTCCGGCACCACTTTATCCACCCATTTGTAAATGTAGCTTAAGGCAAAGACTCCGAAAATAATGGGAATTACGGAGCCGGAATAATTAAATACCGGAACCGGAATTACTCCCGCAAATAAAAAGCTGCTGATTTCTTTTGCCTTAGCGGCGTCAACCATGGTAGGATACATGATAATAGAAGCAATTGCTGCTGCCAGATATTGGTTTGTCTGAAATTTCTTAGCTGCAGACACTGCGATAAAAAATGGCAGAAACGTAAATACACCGCTGGCCAGCATGTCAATAATCTTATAAGTATCTGTAGTATTGGTAATGACTCCCAACGCAACAAGACCGCCGATCAGTCCTTTAATCATACCCGCTCCTGCTATGGCAGGTACAATGGGGCCGAATACGCCTGAAACCATATCCATGAACCATGTTATAAAATCTTTCTTCTGCTTTTCTTCTCTTTTAACCGGTGTCTCGCCTTCGTTTAGCTGAAGCATTTCCATCAGGATCTCATAATATTTATGTACACTGGTCCCGATCACGATCTGAAGCTGGTCCTTGGCAAACTGAATCCCCATAACACCTTCTAAATTCTTTATCTCTTCCTGTTTAATCAGATCTTTATTCTTTAAATCAAAGCGGAGCCGGGTCATACAATGCCATGCATTGATTATGTTTTCTTTCCCACCCACATATTCTATAATTTTAGCTGCAACTTCCTGCTTTTCCATTTTTCAATGGTACCTCCTTCAGTTTTTGATGTTTTAGGCACGTGCTTTGTGGTCTAAATATAGCATAGGCGTATTTTTTTGTAAACCGCTCCATTTTTCGGTTTGCATTGTATAAAATCCTTGTAAATAAAGGGTTTATTTGACTTATTATTTCAAATTGGACTGTTTATTTTGGCGTTTCTGCAAATCAAAAAGCCAGGTTGACATCACCCTGTGCCTGTGATTAAATTAGACTCATACAAAACAAAAGGAGTATCTGACATGAGACAAACCATTATCACAGACATCCGCTGCTTTATTACTAATCCGGAGCGGCATAATCTGGTAGCTGTAAAAGTTATGACAGACCGGGGCGTTTACGGAGTAGGCTGCGGAACCTTTCAGCAACGGCCGCTGGCAGTAAAATCTGCTGTGGAGGATTATTTAAAGCCCATCCTGATCGGCCGGGATGCCAATGATATAGAGGATCTCTGGAATCTGATGATGGTCAATTCCTATTGGAGAAACGGACCTGTCTTAAATAATGCCATATCAGGCATTGACATGGCGCTCTGGGATATCAAGGGAAAACTTGCTGATATGCCGTTATATCAGCTTTTAGGCGGAAAATCCCGCACTGCCATCCCCGCCTATACCCATGCAGTTGCAGATTCCATGGAAGAGTTATATCAGGAGATTGAACGAATCCGCGCAGAAGGGTATCAGCATATCCGGTGCCAGCTTGGATTTTATGGAGGAATACCAGACGATCTTAAGACTCCTTTAAACCCGGTTTCCGGCACTTATTTTAATCAGGATGACTATATGCATAACACAGTCACCATGTTTTCAAAGCTTCGAGAACGTTATGGCAGGGACTTCCATATTCTTCATGATGTCCATGAACGTCTCTATCCAAACCAGGCCATTCAATTTGCCAAGGAACTGGAACAATATCACCCCTATTACATTGAAGATCTTCTTCCACCGGACCAGAATGAATGGCTGTCCCAGTTACGAAGCCAGTCCTCCGTCCCTGTTGCAACCGGGGAACTATTTAATAATCCCATGGAATGGAAACATCTGATCATCAACCGTCAGATTGATTTTCTTCGCTGCCATGTGTCACAGCTTGGGGGTATTACTCCCGCTCTCAAACTGGCTGCACTTTGTGAAGCCTTTGGTGTCCGGATTGCATGGCACACTCCCTCCGATATCACTCCCATTGGGATTGCTGTAAACACTCACTTAAACATCCATCTGCACAATGCTGCAATTCAGGAAGACATTGAGTTAAAGGACAAGATAAAAGCCGTGTTCCCTGGCTATCATGAGTCCCAGGGCGGATATTTCTATCCCATCGAACGTCCGGGCATTGGTGTGGATATTAACGAAGAGGAGTTATCCCGCTATCCGGTTGTCTATCGTCCCCATGAATGGACCCAGAGCCGGATTCCGGACGGCACTCTTATCACTCCGTAATAACTGCGCTCTATGGAGGTGTGACTATGAGCTCCAGAAAAACAGAATTTATTGTAATAGATTTAGTCAGTAAAATATATCAGCAAAAGTTCTGGAATAACAAACTCCCCACCCAGAGGGATCTGGCATCTGCTTATCAGGTGTCCCGTTTTACCATACAAAAAGCCCTAAAGCGTCTGGAAAGCATCGGTCTGATCTCTGTTATTCAGGGAGATGGCATCTATGTCCGGGCCCGGGCTCTGGGCAATCCTCTGGTATATAACTCCATGATTGAAGTTCCCTATCAGGAGCTTCAGTCTAAAATGCTTTACTTAAAAAAGATTATTCCCGACCCAAAGCTGATCAGTATCTTTAATCTAAACCAGAACGAGGAAGTCTGGGAATACAAACGGTTACGTATTGTCCGATATGAAATAACCCAGATTGAAACCGGCTGGATTCCCTGCCGTCTGTTCCCGGAACTGAGCAGGGAAATCATTGAAGATTCCATACAAAATCATGCATTAAAAAACAAGTACCAGATCTCCCATTTCATGACCAATTATCAACCCGATTCCCTGACAAAAGAAGAAGCAGAGTTATTGGGCTGTAAAAAAGGAACTCCGGCGATGGAAATTACATCACGCGGAGTTCTAAAGGATGGAACCATATTTGTATACAGTAAAATCTGTGCCATCCATTATGAATGTACTTATATTATACCATTTAATAAAGAAGTATATCTGTCCCGAAGGAAAAAAGGGAAGCAGAAATAACTGGTTTAACGGCTATTTCCATGATTGCCTGTCTCCAGTATTGCAGAAATGGGCAGTCTGGTTTTCGCAGCCGTTTCCTCAGCAGTCATTCCCGAACCCAGCAGTCTGGCTATCACACCAGACTGAGCTTCTCCTATCTCCAGTATATGATGGTCCGGATCAAAAATCCGGACCGTTTTCTGTCCCCAGTCCCGCTCAAAACATGGATTCAGATATTCAATGGCATAGCTGGAATTCTCCAGCCTGCCAAGAAAACGTTCCATATCATATTCTTCAAAATAAAGAGCACTGTCAAGTCCACCAAATTGCACCCCGTTTCCAACTCCGCTCTCCCAGGCAGATTTCTCCTGCAAAACCAGCCCTTCTGTAAGAATCACATTCTCTCCAAAATCCGTTACAACAGAAAGACCAAACAACTCTTTATAGAAGGTCTTGGATATTTCTATATCTTTGACAGTCAAGAGTACATTCTTCAGTTTCATATTCCCACTCCTTTTTCATTCTTTTATTTCATTATACCATCACTTACAGCAAGTACAAAATACATATAAAAGCAGTAGGTTAAATTAAATATATTCCCCATACAATTCTTCCAAATGAGAACCACAATCAATAAAAAACTCCTAAATTATATATACAAATTACGATTTAAGTGGTAAAATTTATGTAAAATCATTCGACATATTTCAACACAATGTATTAAATTTCAACATTTATGGAGGACATGTATATGAATATGAATCATGAGGAAAATGTTTATAAAACACTTTCAGAGATCAATCTGTCAGATGTCATGGAGATCAGTCTGCTGCAGAAGTTCCTTGATAATTTTGCAGTTAGTATGAATCTGGCCAGTGTTGCGGTGGACCGGGAGGGAAATCCTGTTACAAATCCAAGCTCCTATACCAGAATCTGCGCAAATTACACCCATTCAACAAAAACCGGAGACGACCGGTGTGCTGCATCCCATAAAAGAGGCGGTCAGGAAGCAGCCAGAACAGGAAGACCCTACATCTTTAAATGCCATTCAGGACTGATCGATTTTGCAGCTCCAATCATGGTGGAAGGGGAATTAATTGGAACAATTCTCGGCGGACAGACCTTAAGCGGCAGGCCAAATGAAGATGAATTCCGCCGGGTTGCAAGAGAAATCGGAGTCAATGAAGATCAATACATAAATGCCCTTCATGAAGTGAAGGTTACCTCAGAAAAAAGCATACAGGCAGCCGCAGAAGTACTTTTTATCGTTGCTAACTCACTTTCCCAGATCGGGTATCAGAAATACAAATTAAAAACAATGAGCAAAGATCTGGTAGATCAGTTTACCGTAATCGAGGCAACCATGGAAGAGCTTGCCTCCTCCTCCATACAGGTTAATGAAAATCAGAATGAACTGAACAAGGAGATCTTAAATGTAAAACAGATATCCGAGGAGATCAACGTCATTCTAAACTCCATTAAGAGCATTGCAGATCAGACCAAGCTGTTAGGACTGAATGCTTCCATTGAAGCAGCACGGGCCGGTGAGGCTGGTAAAGGCTTTGCAGTGGTTGCCACAGAGATACAAAAGCTTTCCCAGAATTCAAAAGATACTGCAACAAAGGTGGTACAGCTGACCGAAGACGTACAGAAATCAATCACAAAGACATTGCAGTTTTCCAATTCAACCATGAAAAATACGGAACAGCAGTCATCAGGCATCGAGGAAACCACTGCAAGTATTGAAGAGGTTTTAGCTTTAACAAATGAATTGAATAAAATGGCGAATGCGAAATAAAAAATACCGGGAAATGATATCCTTGAGAATCATTTCCCGGTATTTTTTACGTTTCCTACATTAATCTTCCCGTTTTCCTTTTATCGGACTATAGTGAACCCGGACTTTAATATCCTGGTTATAGTTACCGAAGCTGCTGCCAAATATGGTTAATCCGCCTGCATTTACTGCGTCTTCCTTTACCTGGAATTTTAATTTGATGGGGCTGCGTTTATCCAGTTTAAAATCATCAATGGTAACGGAAGATATCTTTAAACCATCAATAAAGGTTCCATATTGATTGACCACAATCATCTTAAGCAGACCATACTGATTCCAGTTGGGGAACCACCAGTCCGGTGTGAAAATTCCCGGAACATCACCGAAATCCCCTGGACTGGTCCACGTTCCCAGTTCCACATTGTTGATGCTGATGGTAATATCGGAAGGCCAGTCATTGTTAACTCCAGGCGCTTCACTCCCGATTTCCACAGAAAATGTAATCTGATCTATTTTTTGAAGAGGTGGTAACAGATTAGGAATTACATATTCAACGTATCCTTTGGTAAACCAGACAATGTCCGCCTGATACCGGTCCGGGTGAGCAAAATAACGGGGATCGTCTACCTCTCCAATAATTGCCTGGCTGCTGGCCAGACCGCATGTGGGCAAAACCTCATAATCCGTAAAATATCCCACTTTAATATCCGTGGTGTAGGTGTTTTTTCCATCGTCACTTTGTTTTGGAGCAATATCGACCAACAATTTATCTACATTTACACGGCATATTTTCTGGTTCCCGTGACCATTGTGCTCTGAAATCACACAAATCAGTCCACAGTCTTCCAGTTTCTTAATATGACTGGTCAAAGCTCCATTGGTCACCCCTAAACTGGAGGCCAGCTCATTCATGTTCAACTCGGTGTGCTCAATTAGAAGCTTTATAATATTAATTCTTAATTCCGATCCCAGAGCCACAAATATCTTCAGCCCTTCCTCAACACTCTTAATATGCAGCATAGCAAATCCTTTCACGCAGATGGGCAGTATACTATGAAAATCTTCTCTTTATTCTAACTATCATCATACATGAATTCTTGTTTTCATACAATACTGTTTTTTAATGAACCCAACGGCTCACTTTACCCTGCTGGCCCATATACTGGTGTTATTATCCCCAATGGCAGTAAAAGTCATCACCTGCTCAGAATCCATTTTTTCGTTATGCTGTTTAAAGAATACGCCGTGATACTCCGTATTGTCCATTCTAAGGGTGATGTAATCATACCGGTCTCCTTTTGTCTTTTCCCACGTTCCTTCCCTGTCACCTTCAATTTTCCCGTCTTTCAATAAAAGAATGGATTCCGGGCTGCTAAGACTGGGGGAGGTATCCGAACCATGATTAATAAATTCATATCTGCCCGTAATCTCACTATTCCGGTAATGCCCCGCCGATTCATTCCGGTTTTCAAATACAGCCGTCACCGGCCAGCCCTTCTGATTAAGAAATTGCTGGTGAACCCGGACTTCATGATACTCGGTACCCTGATCAAATCTCTGATGGTAAATCAGATAATGCTGTCCGTCTTCGTCAATGAATGCTGAGTTGTGACCGGCCGCTTTATATCCCACACTGGCTCCGGAAAACTTATAATTACCAATCAGCTTAATGCCGTAAGAATCATTGTTTCTATAACTGTCCGCCGCATGATTGCCTGCCGCATCCAGATAAGGCCCCGTGACCTCCTTTGACCGAAACAGGCGTATGTTGTATCCGCCATTGGCTGTCAACGCTCCATATGTCTCATATAAATAATAATATCCGGCAGCAGCATCATAGACAATATAGGGTCCTTCTCCTGACTGATGATTTCCTCCTGCAAGGTGGATACCAAAATACCGGTCAACATAATTTCCGCTTATTGAGTCCTGAAAATCCGTTCCTGGGTATATTACATCTCCTGTCTCTCTGTCCAGTTCCAGCAAATAGATTCCGCCGGACCAGGAACCATAAACCATATAGAGCCTTTGACCCTGTTTGTCAAAAAACAGTGCCGGATCAATGGTGTTTGGACAATAGTTGTGATTCCACTCTTCCCCAGTAAACCACTTTGGGTTTAATCCATCTTTCAATTTTCCCGAATCAATCAGCTTTTTAATATGTATGGCATCCGTATCCCACCGGGTATTTCTCTGACTTTTCCCGTCTGGCTTTCCGTTTTTCGTAAAACCGGAATAGACAACTGTACTGACATAGGTATAGGGTCCTTCTATATCCTGTGATACTGCATAACCAATACAGGAGCGGCGCCATGTGGAGGAGGCGCTGTAATAAATCATATAGGCCCCTTTTGTACCATCACCGTTTTTATAATAGGGATTCCAGATCACATCCGGCGCCCATACGGCATATTTCCCACCTGAGCAGTCTCCATCATCGTAACCTGCCCAGCGAAAAGATTCTGCCAGGTTCTCTTTTACATTACCAAAAATCCAGTTATTGGTAACATTATCATAATCCCCACCCAGAGATCTCCAGTCCACCAGATCTTTTGATTTTGCGCCTGCCAAATGAGAACCAAATATATAATATTCTCCGTTTTTAGCCTTTACTATGGATGGATCGTGGACTGATACCCGATCAGGTAATTTACTTCTTCCCCCTGCAAAGGCAGCGATTCCCCCGGATACCAGCAGAACCATAACCAAAACTGCAACTCCATATTTAACTGCTTTTATACGTTTTATTCCTCCGCCCATTTCTTCACCCCTTTACTGCTCCAGCTGTCATACCTTCAATAAAATAATTCTGAAAGCATAAGAATACGATCAATACCGGTAAAATTGCAAACATGGATCCTGCAATTAATAAATCATAATTATTGCCGTAAGGGGTCAGCAAAGTATTCAGGCCAATTGGCAATGTGAATTGATTGGAGCTCCGGTAAACCATCATGGGCCAGAGCATATTATTCCATGATCCCATCGCACATAAAATCCCCATGGCCGCAAATGCAGGTTTGGTTAAGGGCATCATGATCTTCACACAGATTCCAAACTCTGTGGCTCCATCGATCCTTCCAGCATCCAGCAGTTCCTTTGGCAGAGAAACCATATACTGACGGAAGAAAAAGATGGTAGATGCACTGCATAACCCGGGCAGAATTACGCCGGCAGTGGTATCAATCAGTTTTAAATCGATCATCTCCTGATACAGAGGCAGCATCAAAATCTCAAACGGGACCATCATGGTTGCAATTACCAGAAAGAACAACACATTCTTCAGCCTATAGTTATACATGGTCAGTCCATAAGCTACAAAATAGCAGATAATCAGCGTCAGTACTACGGAAAGCAGCGTCAGTACCATGCTATTTTTAAACCACATAAAATACTTTTTTGAATCCGCATTCCAGGAAAAAAGATAAGTGTAATTGCTAAATGACATTGTGGAAAAATCCAGATTAATGCTGAGTCCGCGGCGGATCAATTCTCTTCCCGGCCGGAAAGAAGCCAGAAAGCCTGCCATTACAGGAAACAGTACCAATAGGCTGAGGAATGCGAAGGCTGCCGTTGACACTGCTGAAAGGAGTTTTTTCTTATTATTCATAATTAATTTTCCTCCTTTTTAAAAGTTCCGTTAAGAATCAGCTGAACCACATTTATAATGAGTGCCATTCCAAGGAGAGTCAGACCCACAGCTGAGGCATATCCCATCTGATTCTTTTCAATTCCCCTTTTATAAAGATATCCCACAATGGTCAGCCCAATGTTTTTTGGCGAAGAATTACCTGCCCACAGCATAAAGCTCTCCAAAAACATGGACAGTCCGGCATAAACACTGATGGTCAGTACGTAAATCGAGGTGGGTCTCAGCAAGGGAATGGTAATATAACGGAATTTGTTCCATGCTGATGCACCGTCTATGGAGGCTGATTCATACAGGGTGGTATCAATGCTTTTAAGCCCAGACAGAAAATACAGCATATTTACACCGGTCCACCTCCAGCAGCATAGGGTTAAGAGTGCGCACATGGCGAATCCTTTTTCTTTCAGCCATGGAATGGGAGCCTTTCCCAGAACGTTTAAAAAGACATTCATCTGACCCGTAGGAAGTTCGGAAAACATCAGGCGGAATAAAGTACCTGAAATCACCACAGATGTCAGGGCTGGTAAATATAATGCCCCTTTCCATAATCCTTTTGCCTTTACCAGATTGCTGTCCATTAGAACAGCAAACAACATTGGAAATGGAATCAATAATGCAATAGAAAAAAACATATAAGTAAGACTGTTTCTGATTGCTGTGTGAAACGTAGTATCTTTCAACAGCTTCTCATAATTTGTAAGACCGATCCATTCAATCTGACCCGGAAGAATACTCTGAAAACTCATTTTAACCGTGCTGAACAGAGGATAAATCCAAAACACAGTAAAACTCAATAAAAATGGCAGCACAAATAGAAATGGAGCTGCTTTTTGCGAATAGAAAATCCGTTTTATTTTCATTCAACCCCCTCCAATGGTGAAGCGTAGCAGAACTACTGCTCCAATTCCAGATAATCCTGGGCTTCCTTTAAAGCCTCATCCACATCCTTACCGTCTTGTAAAACCTGGTTTAAAGTCGTTGTACAGAAATAATCATTAATTGCAGGAGTCATCTTTGTAATACTTAAGGTATTGATTTCTGATTTAACCTCATTTAAAACATCAAAGGGATTTGTCTTAAAAAAGCTGATATATTGATTGGATGAATCATTGGTTACTGTAGCATCTGTCCATAAGTCTGTATTGCATACATCAAATCCCAGCTGCTCCCAGATCTGGCGGCTTCCTTCTGAAGAGCACTTGGCATATGTAATAAAGTCTGCTGCCAGCTTTGGATCTGAAGACTGTTTCGTCACCACAGTTCCTGTCCCTCCAATTCCTACAGACCGGTTCTGACCTTCTTCAAATACCGGCAATGGAGCCAGTGCGATCTTCCCTTTCATCTCGGGCATATAATTAACAAAGCGGCTCATAAACCATAATGCCTTGGGAAAAGAAGCAATATTACCATCCAGGATATTCTGGAACCCCTCTTCCAAATCCACAATACCAGCTGGTGAGACCATGGCAATCCCGTCTTTTAACCAGGCCTGCTGCATGGTAAGCATATTTTTCACAGATTCAAGCTCCACATTCAGGGTGCCGTCCTTACCAGCTGCCCAGTCTTCCCCATATTCAGACATGGCAACTGTCAACCAGTCAACGCCCCCAGTATCCACACTGGTCAGCTTCACCTTTCCATCTGACGCCTCTTTTAATTTTCTTCCGGCCTCGGTGTAATCGTCCCATGTCTTGATTTTGGTATAATCAATTCCATACTGATCCAGTATTTCTGTATTGTAATACATAACCGTAGCTCCTACATGGGTAGGCGCGCCATAGTAATTACCATCTTTTGAATAAACATCTAATCTGGAAGGTACCAGATCATTCTGATACGGCTTGATTGCATCATTTAATGGATAAAGCTGTACATCCCCCTGAAGAAAATTTGGAAACTGACCGATCTCCACATCACAGAGATCCGGCGCTCCCTGTCCGGTCTGTAATGCCATAATCAGTTTATTATGCATATCGGAAAACGGATAAGTCGTAAAGGTTACCTGAATCTGACGGTCAGGATTCTCTTTATTCCAACGTTCCACCATATCTGCGTAAAATGTGTTATGCAGTTCAGCAAATGACCACATATTAAGGTGTGTGCCGGAATCCGGCCCAACTGTATTCACCACTTCTTTGTTCTCTTCTGATGCTGATTCCTGTACATCGGTATTTGCTTTTGGATCTGATCCTGCTTTGTTACTGCATCCAGATAAAATCATAGCTACCGTTACGGCACCAGCCAGGAAAACAGTTAAATTACGTTTCATATCGTTTCTCCTTTACATTATATTGAATTATTTTAGTTTTATCTAAACATTTTGACAAAAAATTACACCCCGAAGGAAAACACTGGTTCCCCCTCTTCACTCCATTTCACTTTCATGATCATTGTATGCCGGTTGGGATCATAAAGAGGGTTTCCACCTATATCACCATATTCTCTCCCATGATAGATGCAATAATCAGTGACATTATCTTCTGCTTTTACAAAAGAATTATGACCAGGTCCATAGATGTGCTTTGTTTCGTCCGTTACTAAAACAGGCTTTCGGCATTTCTTCCATGCATGGGGATCCATCACATCACCAGACTCATTAAGGGTTAGCATGCCCATGCAGTAATTCCTTCCCGTATCACTGGCGGAATAAGTCAGATAGATCCGGCCGCCATGCTTTAAAACCGCCGGTCCCTCATTTACCCAGAATCCCCTTCTCTCCCAGTCATAATCCGGTGTTGACAGCAGGATATGTTCTCCCGACAATTTCCAGGGATTCTCCATCTTAGACAGATACAGCTGGGATATCTTTTTACCAGTTCCGGTTTTCTCTGCCCAGACCATGTAGTATTCTTTCTCATGCTGAAAAACAGTTGCATCCAGAGAGAAATCCTGAAATGTGAAAAGATCCTCCTTTGATGCCTGAACCCTGCCTAACTCGTTCCACTTGTCATTTACAGGATCCGAACCCGTACACTGCAGGACATAAGGTCTGATCTTCCACTTGTTCTCTATTTCTCCGGCGGCATAATAGATGTACCAGCAGCCATTTAAATAGTGAATCTCCGGCGCCCATATGTGGAGGCTCTGCTCCCCACTTTCGTGTCTGCACCATATCACATGCTCTTTTGCAGTCTGCAACCCCATAACCGTATCTGCGCTGCGCAAAATAATTCTGTCGTATTCAGGTACTGAGGCAGTAAAATAATAGGTTCCGTCTTCATGTCTGCATATAAACGGATCTGCACGCTGACGTATAAACGGGGTGTTAAACTGAATATCTGATGTATTTGGTCTTTTCATACACTTATATTTGCTCTCCCTTTCTATTTTTGTGTATATTATACAATATATTTTATTTGAGCTCAAGTATCATTTTAGATACACTTGAATTATTTTTACTTTATCTAAATATTCAGAAGAATTTTATTATATGAGGCTGATTGGATTCACAGCGCAAAAGAAAAGGCGGGAATACAGAAATGATATCAGGATTGTAATAACTGCACAATTGATGTAAGATAGTACAGCATCGAAGTTTATCATACAAAGCATTTAAGTAAATATGACAGAGGAATAGAATTAATATGACAAACCAGAAAGAAAACAGAAACAGCATTATTAAGCAGGGCAGTATCTTAGCCGTTGCATCAATTACCGTACGCATAATCGGGTTAATTTACAGAATCCCCATGGCTAATATTATTGGAGAAAAAGCCATGGGCATCTATTCTGCCGCATTTGAAATTTATAATATTATACTTATTTTATCGTCATACAGCATGCCACTGGCTGTCTCAAAATTAATATCGGAAAAGCTGATTCAAAAAAGGTATAAAAACGCCAACATTTATCTTCTCAACTGCTTTGTTTTTTCAATTATTGTAGGGTTAACAGCAAGCCTTTTTCTATATTTAAATGCTTCCTGGATTGAAAGCAGCCTGTTAAACAAATACGCGGGAGTATCCAAATCCCTGAAAATATTAGCTCCTACGATTTTTATCGTTTCCGTGATGGGTGTGTTTCGAGGCTTTTTTCAGGGGAAGAGTACCATGGTTCCTACAGCTGTCTCCCAGGTAATTGAGCAAATCATAAATGCAGTTGTCAGTATCGCAGCTGCCAGTTATTTAATCAGTATAAACAGTTCCTCTCCTGAAGTGGCTGCCTGGGGAGCTGCCGGAGGTACACTGGGAACCTGCATCGGGGCATTATCCGGATTGCTGTTTCTTATCTTTATATTTGTTTTGTATTCTCCCAATATTCGAAAACAGATGAGAAAATATGATGGGGAGCCCACCGACAGTATTAAAATCATATATCAGTCCATTTTTATAACGGTAATCCCCATTATATTAAGCCAGACAGTCTACCAGGTAAATGGCGTCATTGATATATCAATGTTTAATAATATCATGGGGCGGAAAGGTTTTTCTGAAACTGACATCAGTATTCTCCAGGGTAACTACAGCACACTTTATAAGCTGTTAATCAGTGTTCCGATTGCCATCTCCAGTTCCTTTGGGGGTTCCATGATTCCAAGTATTGTAAGCTCGCATACCAATAAAAAGTACCATGAGACCAGGAAGAAGATATCAAGCGCAATCCTTTTTAATATGAATATTGCCTTTCCAAGTGCAATTGGATTAATGGTTCTGGGAAAGCCAGTTTTAAGCATTCTGTTTCCCAGATATAACGTGATATTAGGCGGAAATTTGTTGTTAACCGGTGCAGCCGCCATTCTGTTTTATGCTTATTCAACCATAACCAGTTCCACCTTACAAGGGATTAATAAGATGAAAATTCCAGTTATCAATTCAGCAATAGGCCTGGTCATTCATATCGGCGTGGTCTATCTCTGTTTAAATCATTTTAATCTGGGGATATACTCCTTGATTATTGGAAATATCACTCTTCCTCTCATCGTGATGATTTTAAATAGCCTGGCTTTAAATAAGTATTTAAGTTACAGAGAAAATAAAACCAAGATCTTCCTCAAACCATTTTTATGTTCCGTTATAATGGGAGTGATCTGCTATGCTGTTTATTATGGAATTTATTTCGTTATCAGAATTAATTCTATCTCTGTACTTTTGGCAATCACGGCTTCTGTCTTCGCTTACTTTTATCTGATATTGAAATTCGGCGGAATCAGCGGGGAGGAATTAACGGAATTCCCTGCTGGGCGCACCTTATACCGGGCAGCTGATAAGTTACATTTAATTAAATAACCATCTAAGAAAGCCTCCCATTGAATACCAATGCAGAGGCTTTCTCTATACACTAATTTTTTGTTTTTTCCTGGAACTTCCGCATACGGTCGCAGACCAGCGCATAGTAGAAATACACGGCGAAATACAGTCGTAACTCTATTAGTTTAATCAGGATTTTTTCAGCTGGTGTAAATTCGTTTTTCAACAGATGTTTTTTATTTTGAAATAAGAATTCCTTATTTCTTAGTTTGTATACATTGAAAAGTCCGCCCCAAAAACCGGCTGGATTCTCATGATGGGTTTCGTTTCTTATACTTCTTAGAAATTTCAAATGCAAAGAAGTGCTTAATCTTTCCATATATCTATTTTCATCTTGGAAGAGAACCGCTGCAAATTCCTTTTTAGCTTTGAATACCTCAATTATATTATCCCAGTAATTATTCCAGTATGTAGAACGTTTACTCAAGGAATTAGAAGACATTCTGTTGTAGTGATAGAAGGGTCGATCCATTATGTATAAGCTGTTTGCTCTCATAAAGGACTGAAGAATCATAATCTCATCTTCATGCAGGAAGACGTTTTTATAAAACTTTATGCCATCTATCATTTCTCTTTTAAACAGGCAGCACCAGATATAGCCGGTAGTGATTAACTGGTCTTGCTGTATATCACCATATAGAGGAAGAATGTAGCAATCATATAAATCTGAGATTTGGTACAGACCAGCGGGCAAGGGGAGATTGCATATAGTGGCAACTCCATCCTGACGATGTCTGTAGGCAGAAAAGAATATCAAATCGGCGGATGATCGAATGGCCTCATCATACAGCTTTTCACACATATCCAGTTCACACCAGTCATCACTGTCAACAAAACTGATATATTGACCCGATGCATTTTTTAAACAAACTTCTCTGGTTGCAGATAATCCCTGGTTCTTTTGATGAATTAGCTTGATACGCCTATCCTCTGAGGCATACCGGTCACAAATTTCTCCCGACCCATCGGTTGATCCATCATCTACGATTATTATTTCAATATGATCCAATGTCTGATTGATTAAAGATTGGAAACATCTGTCTATTGTATCCTTCATGTTGTAAACAGCAACCAGAATGCTTATAAGAATTTCTGAATCCTCTACCCCGTTATTTTCCCCCATGATAGCTCCTTCCATGATCACTCATTCCATGATTGATTCGTCCGTTAGCTTAATTTTACAGGTTTTTAAAGATTCAAACCTTAAACAAAATAGGGAGAACGTGTAATATATTCAGAATTTAGTTGAAAACCTATTATTTATTATGTTTCAGGGTCTTTTTACGATACTCGGTTGGGGAACATCCTTTCACTTTGTAAAATGTATGAGAATAGTAATTGGAATCGCCAAACCCTGCCTTCGCAGCA
Source organism: Lacrimispora struthionigena (assembly GCF_048627165.1). Classification (NCBI taxonomy): domain Bacteria; kingdom Bacillati; phylum Bacillota; class Clostridia; order Lachnospirales; family Lachnospiraceae; genus Lacrimispora; species Lacrimispora struthionigena. The sequence goes on along the minus strand of NZ_JBMBWP010000001.1, from coordinate 757,549 downwards.
ATATCTCCAATGGAATCATTGGAAACCACCAGATCCTTTAAGCTTTTTTCAATCCGATATTCCAATATAAACCGAAAGAGAGGAATCTTCATATACTGCTTAAAAATCCTGCAGCATTCCCCTTTACAGATATGGATATGATCTGCAATCTCTTCCAATGTTATTTTGTGACTGTAATTCTCTTCAATGAATGATAAAATGCTTCTGATTCTTTCATAATTGTGTCGTTCAGGTGATGTGATTGTCTGAGTCGTATCATAGTTTAGATATAACTCTTTCCAAAATTCAAGCAGTTTGATCAGAACGTCTATTTCATAGGTATCCTGTTGTTGCTGATGAATGGTGACAAGTTCATTCAGAATCTTTATGATCTCTTTGTGCCAGGACTTGGTTAAATCAAAATAAACAGAGAACAAAGAAAGATTCTCAATGAACGGGGATACGTATTTTAAGTAGAAAATACTGTTTTCATAAGAATAAATCAATCTGGGATCGAACGTAATTGATACGTACTCGCAATCCATATTTTCGTACATACGGCCTGTATGAAGTACTCCAGTATTACCAAAAAGCGCCTCCCCCTGACAAAGATGAAACTCTTCATTATTGATCTCATATATCATCTGCCCCTGAGTAATCAGGGTTAATTCAATCTCTGGATGCCAATGCCAAAGGAATGAATTTGAGTCATACTTTGATAGCTTTTCATTACTAATTAGTAATGGAAATTGAAAATTCCCATGTTCTTTCAACTCTTTTTGAAATTGATTGGTTAAAATCTGCATATATGTATCCCCCTGGAAATGCAAATCGTATTATATAGATTTATTATATCCCAAGGAATACCAAAGAACAACTTGCCTTTTATACTTGTCAGTATTCTTCCAAGTATAATTTTCTTTCTTCCTTTCTGCTTATGTACAGCCTTTCCTGTCCCCCCCCACCAGGAATGCATCAGGATATGATGTGTGCAGAACTACAGGTTACTGGCGAGATGGAGAAAACCGGAATATTGCTTTTACAGGCAACATTCCGGTTTTTTATGATTTTAGAGTTCTTTACTTCTAGAAATCTTTTCCGTATTGTTTTCTTGTTTGCCGAATACGTTCATATAATTCTATCATCTCTTTTTCAATTTCAGCTTTTTTCCCTCTCTGGAATATATTAAGCTTCATATTAATTGTTTCAAGTTCTTTTATTCGATCCCGAAGGGAGTTCATGACATCTGTAAATTCCTGTTCTAATCGTTGTCTCTCTTCCACTTTTAAACGAGCCTCTTCTTTTTCACGTTCCCTTATAAGGCGCTTTTCATTTGCTAACGCACGACATGAATCCGCCTTATCACCAGAATCTTTATATTCTCCCAGATTTTCAAACACGGAAGCGACTCCTAGATATTCTGTCTCACTCAGAGCAGTCTGCATCTTTAACAATCCCTCTTGATAAATGCCCTCGATCCGCTCATTCTCAATCCGAACCTCTACTTTCCGATTATAATCTTCAAGTATTGCTTTATAACTGTCATTAGCAAATCGAACCGCCTTTTGGTAATCTGGATATTCATTCAGCGATTTGGCATTTAATATAATCTCTTCCGGACTTCGCAGTTTTAACTGAACCAGAAGCTTATATAAATATGTTTGTGAATTTCTTGGCTCTAAATCTAAAATCCGATCACAATACTCAGCCGCTGATTCAAAATCCCCGTCTTCAAGGAAAAGGCTGACACGGTCTAATAACTGAGGTACTCCAGGTGTCATATATGGTACATCTACAGTTCCCGGTGAATGACTGACTGGTTTCTCTGCCGATGCAGACAATACTTTTTTTATTCCCCGTATTAAATCCTGAATAAAACCAATCTTTGTCATATCCTGACTTTGAAGCATAGACAATTCTTCAGGCAAATCGTAGGCATCCATATCGCTGTAGCAGGGAATCAAAAGCCTGCTTCTATCATTCTTTGATAATGCCAGGTAACGACTCCATTCATTTTTAACCCATGTGGCATTAAAATGCTCCTGCTTTGTACCAATCACCACCATCACCTTAGCGCTGTTTAAAGCAGCAAATATGTATGGTTCATACTCCTGCCCCAGTTTATCCTCTAAAGTAATCCGAGCGAAAAACACTTTATATCCCTCGTTTATCAGCTGATAGTAGACATCTTGCGCCATTGAGCTGTCTTTTGTACGGCTTCCACCATCGTTTGTTTCTTTATAACATATAAAAACATCGTACGGTTTTTCCTGCGCGGATATGGTAAGAATACTCTTTTGAATGTCAGCAATACGCTTTGCCTCCGATTCGTACAGATTTTTTGTATATGCATCCTCTGCATTTTCAAGTGCAGAAAGATAATCTATGTCAGTCAGAATGGATTCGTTTTGAACACGATGGCAGGTGGGAATTCGCTCATTGGACTGTGGGTCTTCCACATATTCAATTCCATACTTTGACAATACAAGTCCCCAATGGGCCTCTGCAGATGAAGCATCAATGTTGAGGATGTTCTCATACGCGGATACCGCTCTGTCAAAGTCATTCTGACGCCTGAAATGGTTGGCACGGTTATAAAGGTTGGTTATTTGTTCATCAGCAGCTTTGGGTAAAGTCATTGTGCTGCCGCAATGGTCACAGGTTCCGTATGTTTGATTTGGGGCAGCTTCGATATCGCCGCCACACATTTTACACTTTAATACTGCCATAGTCAGCCTCCTCAAAAATACATTATTTTATTGTTTTGCAGGTTCTGTTACGTTCAGCGACCAGTTGCTGCATCTCACCGCAAATGGTTACGATTGCAGATGAATCAACGGAAGCTGTTGCATCAGTAAGTCCAGCCGCTTTCACTTTGATCTCATTCTCGATTGCTGAAAGCTGCGAGCTACTCATTGGATCACTGTAACGAATTGCTTCCGCAAGGTCTTTCAAAACTTTTTTTGCAGCTTCATCTTCAGTTTTACCAATCAGACTTTCTATATCTGTTTGCAAGGATTTAATGTAAGAAACTTTCTCTTTCACCTTCTCATCGATACGCTCAACCTCATCTATTGCAATGTCGGCTGCAATTAACCCGATGAGGCAGGCACCTAATAAAATCCCATTGAGTATAATCCCATATTGGAAGGGAATCGATGGTAAAGCCATCTCCATCAAACCTAGAATGAGTTGGGCAATCAGATAACTCCATACAAGAGAAAGCAGGGACACCCCGTAGACTTTGCTTTTTAAGCCTTTCCGCCCCAACGTATAAAATCCAACTCCGACAGTCAATAAAATAGCAGCCATAGAAAAGCCGTAACCTGTCCAGAACATTCCTCCCTTACCGTTAGGGAGCAAAAAAGCAATTATGTTGTAAACAGCGAATATAATAAACGTTATTACCAGTGATAGCCCCTTGTTTTTTGAGATATTCATACATCACCCTCCTTATGTATTGCTAGCCATTTACAGACTGTTTAACATTTTTTTCTTTTCTTCATCAAATTCTTCATTAGACAGCATTCCTGCGTCTTTCATTAGTTTCAGCTTCTCCAGTTTTTGTTTAAAAATGGTCATGTCGTCTGAACCTGTCGGTGCTGTAGTGCTGGCCGGCGACTTTAAATCCACAGGGGCAACGGCATCATTGGTTATTCCTGCAACCATTGCACCCATACCTCCGGCAATCCCGCCCATCATTCCAAGCCCAATTCCAGCACTGGAAAAATTACCTGTTCCTTCATTCTGAGCAACCTTTTCAGCCACATCATAAGCCCGTTCAGACTGATAGGTATATCCTTCCTGCGCTCTTTTCTGAGCCATTGCTGCAGATTCAATCACCATTTTCTGCGCACTTGTCTGCTGATCGATAATCCCAACCTGCTGCCTTAACTGTGCATTTGCAACATCCGCATATTGCCGTATGTGAATATCCTGAAATGACTCATAGGCTTTATCTCCATCAGGTTTAACTATGGTTGTGACGAAAAAGCGTTCCAGTGACAGACCATAATCAGCAAAATCAGGAATCAATTGTTTATGTAAATTCGTTGAAAGTTCACCCATATGAGAGTCAACTTCAAAGATACCAAATTCGCTGCTCTGCATCGTCTGGGCCAGATATGGCTTGACTTTTGCCATAAGAAAGACCCGAAACATCTGCGTGAGCCCTGTTTTATCAAGAGATTTTTCTGTTCCAAGAAGTTTCACCAGTAATTTTCTGGAATCTTCGACCCGTAAAGACATCTCACCTGATGCACCGATTTTCAGTGGAAATTTATATGTCGGCTCCATGTATTGAACCTGACTGTCAGTTCCCCATTTAATTGACATTTGTTCCGCTTTATTAATGAAATAGACCTGACAATGAAAAGGCGTCTGTTCATTTGTGGGTTTGCTCAAAAACTTCCTGATCAAAGGAATATTTTGTGTTTCAAGCGTATGTCGACCCGGACCAAATAAGTCCAGTGCCTGACCATTCATGAAAAATATTGCTTCCTGAGATTCATGGACAATCAGCTGTGTCCCTGTATTAAAATCTTCCACACCCGATCTCCAGATAAAGGTGCTGTTATCTCCCTCATACTTGACAATCTTGAATAAATCTGCCATTTTACTGCCTCCCCTATAATGATTTTTGTCTGGGTGAATACTTAGAACTTTTTGTTTACGATATTAAATCATGATATGAATTATAATAGAATTGGTAAATTATTCCTTTATTAGTTATACCTTAAGTTGCTTTATCTTTCAATATATAAGTTAATATCAATATCAACGAAAAAATGACGAACAGTATCGTAATAGTTACATTTTCATGCTTTAGCTTATATATTGTGTTATATTAGTAACACATTAATGAATGTGATATATCAATAAATTATTAAGTAAAAAAGAATCTTTGGAACAAGGTATGAATAAAAAGCAGGTTATAAGAAAGGAGGAGAAAATACCGTTTCAAAGTATCTTTAATAAATAATTAATTATACAAAAGGGGGTAGTTTAATGAAAAGAACATTTACAAAAAGGCTATTAACTGTTATATCTGCAATTGCACTTACCGCTTCATCATTAGGAGTTACCCAGGCAGCAACCGCCGACCAGACTTTGTTAAATACATATGGGACCAAATTCCAGAGGTCAGGAACCTGTGTAACGCTGGCCCAGTTGCAAAACGCTTCCACCTTAAATCTGATCAAGCAAAGGTACAACAGTATCACGCTTGAAAATGAGATGAAACCAGATGCACTGCTTGGCAATTCACCTAATTTGATTTCAGTAGCTGAAGCAAAATCCTTAGGATATTACATTCCCAGCAACTATACAGAGGCTACCGTACCAAGAATCAATTTTAACACGGTAGATAAAGTATTAAAAATCTGCTATGAAAATGGACTGGGGGTTCGCGCCCACACTCTGGTATGGCATGGTCAGACTCCAACCTGGCTGTTCCGCTCAGGCTATAACGCCGGCGCAAATCATGTGGATCAAAACACAATGAATGCACGTATGGAGTTCTATATAAAGACAGTGATGAATCACGTCTATCTGAGTGAATACGGCAGTGTGGTATATGCATGGGATGTTGTAAATGAATATCTGCATTCTCCGGCAAATTCAGATTGGGTTAGAATTTATGGAGGCGTTTCAACAAGTCCGCAATTTGTAAAAACCGCTTTCCGTTTTGCCAATGAAACATTAAGTTATTTTAATCTGACCGATAAGGTGAGCTTATTCTATAATGATTATAACGAGTATATGGAAGCTGACAATATTGTTAAGTTGATTCAGTTTATCAATGCAGAGAAGAAATTATGCAACGGTGTTGGCGGACAGTCTCACCTTGAATCAACGTTCCCAAGTGCTTCCTATTTCAAACAAGCCTATACCAAATTTAAGAATGCTGGGTTAGAGATCCAGATTACAGAATTCGATGCTGGTGCTAACTCTGAATCAGAACAGGCTGCTTATGTATATGACGTTATGAAGGCAGTCTGCGAAGTGAAAAAGGAAGGCGGCAATATTACAGGGTTTACCTGGTGGGGAATGTCAGATGATATCTCCTGGAGAAAAGATAAGAGTCCTCTGCTTTTCTCAAATATTTGGACTCCAAAGGCTTCTTATTATAGAACGCTGGATGCATTTACCGATACATTTAATCGATAAATGATAGTTAATATACCCATACCGCATCATTCATGCTTCTCCATATTAGAAAAAGGGCTGTCTTGCAACAGCCCTTTTTCTTAATTAGCCCCTTAACTTTGGTCTAGCATCAAGTCAAGAAGTGCTTTTTGGTTGCCGTACACGGAAAAATCACTGTGGCATCCGCCTTCTGCCAGCGCCAATACACGATCACAGGTTGAGAGCGCGAATTCATAGTCATGTGTAATAACAAGCAGGGTTTTTCCCTGCCGCGCAAGTTCTATTAGATGGGTGGATATATTTCTCATATTTTCGCCGTCCAAACCACTGGTTGGCTCGTCCAAAATCATGATTTCCGGGTTTATAATATCGGCTACAGCAAGGGTCAATCGCTGCTTTTGACCACCCGATAAAGCCGCTGGGTGCTGCTCACGATATTCCCAAAGTGCATACCGTCTCAAGACGGTTTCTATTTCTTCTTCATCCAACCCCTTCTGATTAAGCTTTAGCTCTTCTGCAACATCCTCACCAAACAGCTGACAATCGGTATTCTGCATGACGTAATATGCAATTTGCCGACGACGGTGTTTCAGCAGTTTTTTCCCGTTATACAGAATGGTTCCACTCTTTTCTTTCAATAAGCCGCATAAAATTTGACCCAGAGTACTTTTCCCCACTCCGTTAGAACCAACCAAAGCTACAATCTCTCCCGGCCGGACTTTAAAAGATAAGTTGGAAAAAATCTGTTTTTTACCATAAGAAAAAGCAAGCTGATCAACTTCCAGAGAAGGATTTATACCCTCCTGCACAACGGGAGGTTTCCCAATGCAAGAGGACAGATTGCCTGTGCGCAGCCCCATTGCCTGGTTTTCTTCTGCTGCCAGGTTTCTTAAGGCTTTGGGTGAAATCTCCTGAATAATATGTCCATCCTGCATGAACAGGAATCGATCAGCCAGCTCCGTCAGGTAATACAGTCTATGTTCCGCGACTACAATCGTAAAACCTCTGCTTTTTAACAGCTGCATCAGCTTCTGTAATTGGCACACAGAAGCCATATCAAGGTTGGCAGAGGGTTCGTCAAACACATAGATCATTGGGGAGACTGCGTAAGCAGACGCAATTGCAAGCTTTTGTTTTTCTCCGCTGGACATGGGATATATTACCCGATTCACCAAACCTTCTCCGCCTACCTTATGGATCGCGTCTGCGATTCTTGTCTCTATGGTATCTCTGTCTACGCCATAATTTTCGCAGCCAAAAGCCAGCTCATCTTCTGTCAGACTGGCAAAGAACTGGCTGCGAGGATCTTGAAAGATAGAGCCTACGTTTTTGCCAATTTCCCAAAGAGGCAGATCATTCACATCTTGTCCATCAATACAGACCGTTCCCTGCTGCACACCCTCATAAAACTTAGTTGCCAGACCATTAATCATTCTGGTGATGGTTGTTTTTCCGCAACCACTTTTTCCCGTCAATACCAGAAATTCACCTTTCCGGATGGACAGGTTCAACTGCTCCACATCTTTTTTTCCATTCTCCGTATAACCATAAGAGACATTTGAAAATGTAATCAACCTTTCAACACCTCCTGCCAAATCAAAAAAACTACCGTGAATGCTGTACCCAGCACACATACAGCAACATCCATTTTACGGAACACGATCTCTCTGCGGCATGTATGCCTTCCCGGATTTGCAATACCTCTTGCCTCAGCGGAGGCCGCCAGTTCCTCCGAAATGCGGGAAGCCCTGAACATCACCGGAACAATTATATATTCCAGTGCCCGAAGCGGTCGTCGAATTGACAACAAACCCCGCAGGCGCAGTGCTGCAAATACGCCTGCAAATTCTCCTTTTACTGTGGGCATGAAGCGAAGCAAAAAGGTGACCGGCAAAGCAAATGTATCCGGAGCATGCATTTTTTTGAATACTGCAACAGCCTCACCAGGCGACATTCCCATGAATGGATGGGACGCCATCAGCATCAGCATAATACGAATAATAATAAACAGAAACATGTCAGGCATCAGTACCGTAATACCCTGTCCAAGAGAAAGATATTTAAGCAGTGCTGCAACCAGTGCTACCCCACTCATTTTCAGTGCCGGCCATACCGCACCCTGTACAATCAAATAAAGTGCTAAAACACCCAAAATTGTATAAATGACAATGTTGCTTGTAATTAAGGCTACAAGCAACATTGTCAGCAGCAATATTACGATTTTGGCCCGGAAATCGAAATAGAGTGCTTTTCTCATTTAATCAGACCACTCTTTCTGAAATGTTTGTTCATCAGCCTGTTGGCAATTATGCAGCCAAGAACCGCCATTATAATTGTTGCAGCACAACTAAGCAGTACCCATGGGATGGAAGTATAAAACTGTGTCTGAACAGCTATTTGCTCTTGACTGACGCCGCTTGCCATATATGCCTGCTTGAAAAACCATATTTCAGCCATGCCATGGGTTGCCCGTACCAGCGAGGTGATCGCCCAACTGATACCGATGCGGGTAATCTTCTTATAGCTGTCCTTCCCCAACATACTGAGTTCTGCAATAATTCCACCAACAATGAACCAGGGAGCCATAAATGGTCCCATCATGAGTGCAGTGAGTAACGCATGAATCAGATTGTAGATCAGTGCAACACCAGGTTTGTGCACCTTCATGCTCATATAAACATAGAACGGTGCTAAAATGAAAGCAACGCATACCGCGTTAAAAATCATGTTGAAAAATAGTGACGCGCCAGTGAGCATAGAAAATGCTATAAACACGACTAGCATAATTGCGCTGAAAATACCAATTGTCGCAAAATCCTTTACTTTGAGTCCGTTTGCATCAATTGACGTTTTTTCTTGATTTGACATAGTAAAGCCTCCATGTATATGTATTTTTTAGTAAAATGCTGAGCGGTTTTAAGTTAGGTAAATCTAACCAGTAACTCCATGAAACCGCTTTGCTTTTATTTTATTGAAATAATGCATTTAGTTCTACCTAAAACGGGATTCTTAACACTCAAAACAGGATAAAAAATCCGCATACTATATGTACGCGGATTTTAGACAGGTTTTAAAAAATGGTTTCGTTTTTAAATGCTTTCATATAATTTCCAGGGTTTGTACCATATTGCTTACGAAATGCAGAAGCAAAGTGGCTGACATTTCCATATCCTGCACGGCAGGCTGCTTCGCTCACGCTGATGTTATTGCTGTCCAGCAATAATTTTGCAAGCTCCAGCTTTCTCTGAATGACATAAGCATGCACTGGCATGGAAAATAACTCTTTAAACCCTTTCTTAAGTTTGTATTCGTTTAACTTTACCAGCCTGGAAAGCTGACGAATGGTGGGTGGATCAAGCAAATTGTTATCCAGTATTTCTTTCGCACTACGGAGGGATTTAACATCGTCAAGTGACAAGCTTAATGATGAAATCGGTTTGTCTATTTGTAATACTGATTCAGAAAAATAAACAGCAAGTAATTCAAGCAGCTTTGCTTCCGTATAGAGCCTTTGTAGTCCGGAATTATACGGGCAATGAAGCAACTGGTGCAAAATCACCTGAATGGATGGGGTAAGCTGGTAGATTTTGCCTGTAATTCCTTTGGTATTCAGACAATCCAAAGTCAATCCGCTGCAATATTCATCCAGAATTTTATGAAGTGTGGGCAGTGGTATTTTTATTTCAACAATATGCATATCCTGTTCAGCGGGGAAAATACAGCGCTTTTTTGTTTCTTTGCTGATACCGATACAGCTTTCTCCTGTCAAAAGATCAAAATTCTTTCTGCTCTCCGGCAATTCCCAATGAATGGATTTACCCATGCAAAACAGAATATCAAAATGGGGATTTTTTGATACACCCCGCAACTCTACAGGAACGTAAAAATTCACATTATAGTCAATCATTTTTATGTCTCTGCTTATGCAAGAGCTTCTTAATACGCCCCTGCCTGTCGGTTCTGGTATATCATATGTCATTTGTCCATGCTCTAAATTATAAGCTAAATTCCACATATCACAAACAGAGCGCTGACGGGTATTGGGGCTATTTGTTTTATATTCATATAATGGGCTCATTGGTTTTCGTTCCTTCCTGAATAGTCAAGACCAAAAGAAATAGGGAGTATGTGTTGTTGGCGCCATTGGTTAGTAGCAGCTAACTAGCATGGTATCATCCCTGCTTATTTCTGTCAATTTACTTTGGGAAAGGCCTGACTGATTTCATGGTGCTATTAAAAGCTGTTATTGAAATTTCTACTGATTTATGATAAATTAGTTAGTATATGCTAACCATTATATAAGGAGACGATGACATGAGTGAAATTTATGTACTTCCAGATGGGATTAAAATAGAATATAAGGTATACGGTCAAAAAGATGGTTATCCTGTTGTGGGGTTTCACGGGCTGGCTGGCTCAGTATATGCTGATGGCACAGACGAATTGCTGGCTGGAGTCCCCATACGATACATTGTTATTGCACGTCCAGGGTATGGACGTTCGGATTTTTTTCTTATGAAAAATATCGCCCAGTGGCCGCAAATTATTAAACCTCTTTTAGAGTATTTAAATGTTACAGTATTTGACGTAGTAGGGATTTCCGCCGGAGCACCTTATGCCTATGCTGCCGCCGCTGCTTTTCCTGACAGGGTAAAAAACGTTTTTATTAATAAAGGCCTTGGTGCTGTTTACAAACCGGAAGTTCTGTCATTATATCCAGAATCTGCCCAAAAGGAGCTTGTTATCTATCAAAAAGAATCTTTAGAGCATATTGCTGACTTGCTCTATAAAACGTATTTTTCTCAGCTGACGGAAGAATATAGGCAACTGCCATATATCAGAGATTCTATGGTTGGTGGCTGTATGGGAATGGCCGCCTGCGGGAAACTGGAATATATGGATTGGGGATTTCGTATAGAAGCTGTGGAACAACCGGTGATGCTTTATCATTGCCGGGATGATCAGGAGGTTCCTTTTGCTATGGCTGAAAAAACAATGGGATACCTGAAACATGGGGAAATGATTGCTCATGACACCGGTGGGCATATGTCAGAAAAACTTATGATGGCTATGATGCAGAAAATCATTTCCATCTACAAATAGCTTATTCATACAGTTGCATCCTTTTAACTTGTTAAGATTACAGGCTGAATCCAGACAAGGAGCGCAAACGGCTGCGCTCCTCTCCTAAAAAAATCACTTCTAAATCTCTGCACTAATAATTACGGTTCTATCCCCCACTGCAGATTTCCGGCCAGGTAAGCGGTTATTTTCTCACAGTCGGCATAGGCAGAGCCGATACCCTGATAGGAATAATCGTCTGTCTGGGTATAATTCGTCCAGTCTGACTTCGAAAACCTTACCTGCAATTCCACGAATTTTCCGGCAGAAAGGGTACCTGATGCTTCGTTAAAGCCAACTTCCAGATAATAATCGGCACCGCTCTTTTCCTCTTTCATTTTCACAAAGGCTCCTGTCACATTGGCGGTTCCCGCGGAAGACCAGTCGCACCATAATTGCTGTTCTTTTTCTCCATCAATGGTGTAATAATATCTTAATTTAACATCAGAAAGATTGACGTCCCCGGTTCCCGTATTATACAGTCTGATTTTTGCTGCAATGCTGCTTACGGTTTCGGCTGTATTCATATTATACGCCTGGACTTTCAAATCTCCTGTTGGAATAACTGAACTATCCGTTATGGTTATTGTAAAAACAGGATCGTTCCCTCCGCTGAAATCAAAGGTTAATCGTAATTTGCCAACTGATTTACCTTCCAGATAGGAACTAAAAATGGTAACAATATGATCGGATACGACATAATCGGTTTCTTTCACCAGCAGATCGGTGCCATTTTTTATATTGTCAAGTGTATTTCCATTGTATATCACGGACACCGATACATCCTCAGGACTGTATTTGTCAAAAGATGAAGTTACCGGACTGATGGAAGAACTGCCTGAGGAACTTCCCGGCTCATTGCCGAATACTTTTACCCCATCGTCATATACCGGAATATAGGTTGTCTTAACCACTTTTCCGGAAGTTACACCGTCTAATCCAGTATAAGAATAATCATTGGTGTGATCCCAGGATGCCATGCTCTCCGGTGCGGCGATTCGAAGCTGGATTTCTTTTTTGTAGGCAGACTGTCCGCCCGGATAAATTTTGACTTTTGTAAAATCAACATTTACATAATAAATATTGTCAGCCTCTGCCCAGGGCAAAAGTCGGGATATTGCTGCTCCCTGGTTATAACTTGCAGTGATTGTAAAATCGTCAGCTGTATAGCCTTTCTTTACAGCTCCTGTTATATCAACAAAATACTTAAATGATAAATGGTCTCCCATCCTTGCAGGCCATCCCGAGCAATTATTTAATATAGCCTTGATCTCTATAAAGTTACTGCCTGAGGCGTTAATTCCGGCTTCCACAAAGTATTCGTCGTTGGTTACTTCTTCGATTGCCTTAAAGTCGGCAATGGGATCACCGCCGTATTCTCCATAAAGTTTTGCAAGTGCTCCCACAAATCCGGCATTATAGTCACAGGCGACCTCATTATTGACATAGTTATTAATATCATCTTTATAACTGTCGTCTTTATCGGGTCCTCCTACCAGAGCCCCGTAAAGGGTATGCCTGTGGTATGCGGGTACGGTCATGCTGTCCGCCCAGGAACTGTGGGCTGTTCTGTGGTGAGGCCTTTTGGGAAAATTTATCCCATAACCAACAACAAAACTGTGGCCGCTGCTTCCCAGAGCATAATCAATCTGCTGTTTGGCAAAGTTCTTGTAGGTTTCCACCTTTTTTGCACTGCAGCCTGACCAGTCAGCATAAACGCTGGCTAAAAAAGCTGTGGTGGTGGCATATCTTAAAGAGCCCCAGGTATCCAGCCAGGCAAGACCCTTTGGCGTATAGGAAATGCGGCTGCCGTTATATCCGGTTGTCCAATAATCCAGATGCATTTCCATACTGTTTCTGTACAACTCTTTTCCGGTTAATTTTGCAAGTAGCAAAGTAGCACCATTATGCACATCATCCCAGCATTGCGCCCATTTATAGGAAATGGTTGTAGATTGAGATTCTGTGCCCCAGTTTGGTACATAGGATTCTGCTTTGTCAAGATAATCGGAATCTTTGGTTGCTATATATAGCCATACACAAGACCAAGACAGTTCGTCGTAGAAACCGCTGCTGGAAGTGTAAAAGCCATTGGCTGCGGTATAACCGCTGTTACTTTTTGTTTTGTCAGCAAATGAAAACAGCTCCTTTGCATGTTGAATACAGGTCTGTGCATAGCTGGAGTCACGATCCGTAAAAATGACTGCTGCTGCCGCCAGAGCTGCCGCTGCCGCTGCTGAAACGGAAGAACCTGGACTGTTAACATCAACCCTGTAGGACGGTCTTCCCATCTGCATTACTTCTGCCGGCCCCCACCAGGAATGATCCGTATTGCCATTTCCCACCTGGTAGTAAAAGACATCTGCCGAAGGGTGGCACTTGATAAGATAATCAGTTACCCATTTGATTTCCTTTAATAAATACTCTAACTGACCACTTTCTTTTAAGGCATCCTCTGCCTCATATACGCTCCAGGCAAGCATGGCGGCTGAATAAGCCATGGGGAGATTAAATTTCACATGATCTCCTGCGTCGTACCAGCCTCCAGTTAAATCGATCCCTGCGTCTGAACCGTCAGACAACCCAGAATCTCCTCTCCAGTTATTTCGGATATCAGAAGGCAGTTTTCCGGAACGTTGGAACTCATAAAACATAATTGCTTTTTGTAATGCTTCTCCGTAATTATAATTTGACTCTTTTTTTGACGGCTGAGCCGCAAGGGTGGTAAATTTTTTTGTACGCATATTTATATCTCCTTATCAATCGTTTCGTACGCTGATCGATTGATGAAACGCATCCTTACGGGTTCTTATTGATAATCCTGACCCAAATCCAGTATTCTGATATTTGGGCCAGAATTTATATATTTTTAAGCTCTACGCTTTTATTACGGCTCTACTCCCCACTTCAGGCTGCCAGAAACATATCCTGTGATTTTTGTCCAGTCTGCATAACTGCTGCCTGATTTTGAAAAGGAATAATCTCCTGTCTGCGTATAACTGCTCCAATCAATTTTATTGAATCGTACCGGTACTTCAATGGACTGACCTTCTGCCAGTTTACCGGCTCCAGCTGTAAATCCGATCTCCAGGTAATAATCTGCACCTGGCTTTGCCTTTGGCATTTTTACAAAGGTACCTGTTACATTACTGCTGCCGACTGTAGACCAGTCACACCAGAAATTCTGGTCCTTTTCTTCGTCTATGGTGTAATAGTATCTGAGTTTCAAATCTGTAAGTGTGATACTGGTTTTTCCGGTGTTGGTGAGTTTAAACTTCGGTACAATTGAACTTACCTGTGGGTTTGTGGAATCATTATACATTTGTACTTGGATGTTTCCGACTGGTATTGAAGAATCTGTTATAGTCAGGACAAGTACCGGGTCAGTTCCTGCGTTGAAGTCGAAGGTGAGTTTTAATTTCCCAACTTCTTTTTCTGCCAGATAGGTTTTTAATAATACAACTGTATTATCGGTTAAGGTGTACTCCACACCCTCTGTTAAATATTTATTTCCCTCTTTAATCCCGATAAAGGTATTTCCGTTTAAGGTAAGAGTGACTTTAATGTCTTTCTGGTTGCCTGCCTTTTTGTCAAATGCTGCTGATGTGGGATCAATGGCAGAGTTGTTTACCGGCTCTCCGCCACCTTCAAACAGCATGGAATATACACCGTTTGCAATGGCTATATCACACTGTGCCCAGAAGCGGTGGTAATTTAATACCGGAGCTGTTCCTCTTTTGTAAGCGTTCTCAACCTTCTGAAAATCAGGATCATCTTTGTATTTAGAGCGGATATCTATAAACTTAACTCCCGATTTAATCTCATCTCCGTTTGGCATGGTTCCTTTCCATCCAGACGGTACATAGACTTCCTGATCAAAGAAGCGGCTGTAGTCATTCCTTTGTTCGGGAACGGAAAGTCCTTTGTCACCTTTGTATAAATTCCACATACGATCTAATAATTCCTTGGCAAGTACTCTGGCCTCATCGTCACCGGAAGCTTTGCTGTAATACAGTAAGGTGTTGGCGAGAGATCCTGACACGCCAAGATCAGTGCCATAGGTGCTTACTTTTACATGGAGATTGGGATTTCCGGTATAGGATCCTGTCCAATTATCAGGCTGGCCGGACCAGTCCAGATTATCAGGAATCGCAAAGGTTCCGTCTGCATTAAGTTTAACAACAGTTTTAATCCATTTAACCCATTTATCCAGTAAGGCTTTTGCCTTTAAATTCTTTGTTTTGTAATAATACTCTGCTACACGCTGCATTGACCATGCCTGGAACCCAAACCACCGGTTGCTTCCCGGATCAGCATATACAGGGTGTTCCTGATAGCCCATTCCATAAAAGGTTGCGGTTCCTGAAGGCCAGCTTTCATAACGGCCTTTATTGGAATTGGAGACACCGCCTGCAATTCCGCCTTCATCGGACTGCAGCCACTGATAGAATTCCAGCTGTCTCTCCAGACTCTTACTCCAGTCGCTTACACCATTGCGGGAAAGTGGTTTGAATTCATCATTCTGTGACAATATCCAGGCTGCCATGGGATTCTGGTAACCAAAATGGCTGTGACTGCAGCCAATGACCCAGGACCAGTTTGCGTTCTCGCCGCCACCCCATGCATAATACCAGCTGAGCAGATAATGAGCTGCATCGTAACCGGTGCCGGCAGCTGTTGATGATCCAATTTTACGGAAGTATTTATCAAACATGGCATACCTTAAATAGTCACCCATTTTGCTTGCCTTGCCAATATAGGTTTCAAGATCCACCCCATATTCACTGGCCCACTGGTCTGCCCAGTATGTCGCCTGTATTGCCCGGGAATCTGCATCGGGTGCATCTGTATACTTGAACTGTTTTGCGTAATTACTGTCTCCTGTAAACAGATCCAGGAATCCGTTTTTACCACCGAAACGCATGTCATCCCAGCACGGCTGAGGAATTGTTTCCCAGGTGGATTCCTCTCTTCCTCTCTGGAAGGTATTGATATAAGACGGTGCAGACTTGCCATCTCCCCGTCTGCCGAAACCATACCAGTTGTCCGCATCTAACAGCCAGTGCATGCCGTAGATAACAGAAGTACCATAGGTTGATTTTAAATCGTTATAGATCGGATCTGTTCCTACCGCTGCGCCAGATTCCAATTTTGCTGGATAAAGACTTGGCAGCTCCCATTCAGGGGCGTAGGTGGCGGGTTTACTGGCGTTGTATCCAGACATACTGCTGTTGGGCTGGTCTTTTTCTGTGGGGATGATATAGGTTTCTGCAATATCCCATGCTTTTTTAAAACCGGAGAAATCACCGGTGAATTTGCCATACATGGCCTCGAGCCAGATATAATAGCTTAGCGTTTCACTGGTTGTTACATGACCGTAGTCAGGAGCTTCTACCATGAGGGTTTCTATGCTGTGATAGGGGACTCCCTGGGGACTGAAATATCCATTTTGGGAATCGTGGAGTATCTCCCATAATTCCAGGAACCTTTTCTGATAAGCACCTGTGGGCTCTTTTAATGATTTTTTTTGCATTTTAAAATAACCTCCTCTTATACTAAAAAATCGACGAATCTTCAAAACGATAAAATACTTAAATTATCCAATGGAATCACTCCTTTCACTGAAAATCATGGTACCTTCCTTTGAGACTCAATGGTTTTTAGCATATGCCACATACAGGTAAATTCCAACGTAAGTTCCGGGATTATATTCGTTGAGTATGATGTTAAAAAGCTTTATTTTTGATTTTGCAAATGCTTTATTTAAATTTGATTTTTAATCTTATAACTTAGTTGAGTATAAAATATAATTTACTTTTATCATATTTTATCCGTAGGAAATCAGAGTCCAAATGGTACCAATCAATGGTATTAAATAAAAATTATTGGACTCAACGAACGGCACTTGTGTTAAAACAACCCTAAGGTAAGTATATGCTGAAGATGTCCTATAAGTGACGAAGACCTTCTGTAGGAATTATTTTCTTTATGAAATGGATGAACTGAATGACGGTAATTCAGGCGGCGGAGAGGGGTATATTTTCTAATTCTTAAGGAGTTTTCCGCCCCTCTGTCTCAACCGTCCCATGGTAAAATCCACTAATGTAGTTGATCCTGTTCCGGTTGTCCGATCCAGTTCTGCTGGAGTCCATTTTAAGTCACCGATCCTTGAAGAAGAGCAAATTAATAGATTATGACGTATTTGGTGATAATTTCAAATTGTCTTGTTACTACTTAAAAAACACAAAAAAGAGAAGCTCAAATTGAACCTCTCTAATTGAATCATTAATCTAATTTAACACTATTGCAGGGGCCTTTACATTATCTTTTTATGAATGGAATATCTGCTACTTCACTATACCAACACACCTCCATGATAAAAGCATTCATAAACTTTTATATTCTGGCAGTAAATCTCTTCATATCCCTGGAACCACTCCATATTCCCAATTACTTTAGTTTTATATGTGTACTCTCCAGATTGAAAGAATTCCGGACCTCTATAAGGTAATTCTCTCGGTGCTGATCCTAATACCTCTTTTAAGAAATCACTGCTAAATCTCTCGTCTAAGTTTCTTCCAAAATAATTCATCGAATAAATTGCTTTTCCCTTTTTCCAGATAGCTTCTTCCCCCGAAAACTTTTCTCCACCTAACCACGTATCATAATATTGGTAATCGCCTTTTGTGTAGGTATAATCGTTTGAACCAGGCCTTGATGCGCCGCAGGGTTCAGCATAGCCTGCGTAAGTGTTTTTGATAGCCTCTAATTTGAAATCTATTAATTCGTCCATATCATTATCATAGGTGATTTCTATAGATTTGCTGCATTCATTGTCTTTGACAAGATAGTCAACCGTTAAATGAAATAATTCACTTAATTGAATTAAATTCATTATGTCCGGGTATACCATGCCACTCTCCCATTTTGTGACTGCCTGACGGGATACATTTAACTTTTCGGCTAATTCTTCCTGGGTGATGCCTTTGGATTTTCGTATGATCTGTAATTTGTCTGAAAATGTCATTTTATTGATCCTCCATTATTATGATTACTTTCTTCTACAGATTACCATGGACAGCAAGACTAGAAAAGCAATGAGGGGTTACATTATAGATACTAATCGTTGCAGTATGGTGTTTTTATTTGTATAGACATACATAAGTATATATAAATATTATTTGAATCAAAGCATAAAATATGTTATAGTAGAATCACAAAAGGAACAACCTCCCACAAGGGGTTGACCCGAATTAGGATAGAAAATCCACCTATAAGATCAATGATCTGACCCAAAAAAGTTAGATGAAAATTAAATTAATCAGCTAATGAGGATTGAAGCCTATATTGTACAGGGCTCAGTCCTTTTAGTTTGCTCGAATTACTGTGAAATTAATTCCACAATATTATCAAATACTGCATTATTTATGATGTAAAACACTTTTTACATGCTGTTTTCCAGTTATGTAAAAGCTCTTTGATAGCATCTTTCTCCTAAATACAATATCATGAACTCAGATCAAGAGAAACTCTGTTAGAAAGGTGGCTTACCTCTTGGAACTAAACACTCAAATAAAGAAATACCGCACTAACATGAATTTAACACAGGAAGAACTGGCTGAAAAAGTATATGTCACCAGACAGACTATTTCTAACTGGGAGAATAATAAAAATTACCCAGATATCCATAGTCTTCTTCTCCTAAGTACATTATTTAACGTATCTCTTGATCAATTAATCAAAGGAGATATAGATATTATGAAAGAAGAAATCAAAAGATCAGAAATTGAAAAACTCAACCACTATGGAAACATTTTCACGCTTCTATTACTGGTAACCATGGTCTCAGCAGTTCCACTCATGATATTTTTAAATTATTATGGTATGATTATTTTTACTATCTTGTTTGCAATAACAATGTATTTTGCTCATAAAGTTGAAAAATGCAAAAAGGACAATGATGTTCAAACCTTTAAAGAGATTTTATCTTTTACAGAAGGCAAGCGTCTTGATGAAATTGAAAAAAATCAGGAAGCTGGAAAGCGTCCTTACCAGAAAATTTTACTTATGTTTGGAAGTGCATTGATTACTTTAGTAGTATATTGTTTACTACTATGGATTCTAAAACCGTATATTGTCTAAATAATTCGTATGTTTAAGCTCTACCAGCGGATTATCCCCAGATATTAGTTCCGATGCATGGTAAGTATCATTATCTATTGCTAAAGGTATTAAAGATGCCTCAACCGATGAATAACCTACCGTTCCAAATGGCACTGATTCTGTTAAATAATAGAGGATTAAGTGATAAAGATTGGTGTGAGCAACACTCCCTTCCAACCAGCACCTTTTATACAAAAATCTCCAGACTGAGAAAAAAGGTCTGTGACATACCTAAGACTGAGAATCAACTCCTGCCAAGGTGGAACGCATCCGATATATGTAGGAAGTATTGATCTGCCCGGTCGTAAAAACGGTGACGGAACAACTGTTAAGGCAGTTGCCCCGTCACCATTGCTTGCACATTCTCAGGCATCTCCAATTGCTTGTCAGACAGCCGAGAAGTCTTGCATAACATTTACTACTCACATGCTTTTGCACGTCTTTTTTCCAAATCTTTTGTTATGATCGGGTATATCTTATCTATGTTAAGGAAGAACAAAACGATAACTCCAAGTATTACCAGGGCTAGCGGAATGTATGCGTACAATGCCTTCATTGCCCAAAGAGCATTATCACTTTGTACACTTGCAGCAGCATCGTATTTTCCAAATGCTAAGATCCATCCTACCATTGCTGTACCTATACCGGTTCCTACTTTCATTCCAAAGCTTGTTGCACTGTAAGTCAGTCCATCGATACGAACATTTGTCTTCCATTCTCCATAGTCTACGACGTCTGCTACAAGAGCAAATAGTCCAGCTGTATGTGGTACACTACCAACCCCCTTTATGACAAGTCCTACCAATACAGCAGTAAGATTCGTTGGCATTGCAATAATGATTACTAATCCGATGATCTGTAATATGTATCCAGACATCAGGCATACCCATTTTCCACACTTTTTCGCAAGTGCCGGGAATATTGGTAATCCAATTAAAATAGGAAACATACCTGCTAAGGTAAGTGTTCCAAAGAAGTCTGCATTACCCAAAACATCTCTTGCATAATAGATACCAATGCCACCTGTTACGCCAATTGCTGCATAGTTCACAACAAACAGCAATGCGGCAAAGATGAAGTATTTATTTTGAAATAATATTTTAACAGATTGACCAAATGTAATATGAGATTGTTCCTTTGTTACAATTGGTACATATCGTTCCTTGGTTCCAAAGAAGGTGATTAGTAACAACACCAATGCAATAATACCAAAAATGACAGACATTCCGCCCCATCCAAATTTAGCTACGAACTTCATAGTCGTGAAAGAAATGAACAGGATTGCTATTAATGTACAGATAAAACGAATGGAACTCATAGTTGTTCGATCATTTTGTTCAGTTGTAATCAGTGATAATAAAGAATTATAAGATAAATTACTTGCGGTATATGCAATGGAGGTTATGAATAAGTAGGTCAAAAATGTATAAATCGTTTTCCCGCTTGTTCCCAAATTTCCTGGTACATTGAATAATAAAATCAGTCCTATTGCCATTGGCAAAGAACTCCATAAAACCCAAGGACGTGCTTTTCCCCATTTTGTATGTGTTCGATCGATAATTGCTCCCATACCAATATCTGTAAATGCATCTAGTATTCTGGTAATTAACATAATCGTTCCAACAACAGCTGCACTTAAGCCAACACTATCCGTATAATATAATACTAAAAATGAACTGATTGTTGTCCAGACAAAATTGCATCCACCGTCCCCAACCCCATATGCCAGTTTTTCTCGAAATGATACCTTTTCTCCCATAGCTGTAATTTCTCCTTCTATAGTATAAATGTTCCACTTAACAAATCTTCATTTGCAGAACTTGTACCAATATAAATCTCATACTCCATGTGCTCGATTTCCATCTTCTCTGTATCCGGATTATACCAACAGAGCTGCTCGATTGGACAATCGATCGTGACTGCCTTTGACTCCCCAGGTCTTAGGCTCACACGCTCGAATCCTCTTAAAATCTTAACAGGTCTGTCTACAGATGAATTCTTAAATCCAACATACATTTGAAGTACCTGAGTTCCATTCACATCCCCTGTATTCGTGATGGAACAGGATGCAGTAACTGTATCCTTCGTTGTGCCAAAGGAAGCGTTACCAAGCGCAAATGATGTATACGATAATCCAAATCCATATGGAACGGATGGCTTAACGCCTTCTTTTTCCAGCTTGGTATAGCCATGGTAATAATCATACCATTGCGATTGTGTATCCCAATCTACCTGTGGAAGATCTGATTCTTTGAATGGAATTACAAAAGGAAGTTTTCCACTTGGATTGACATCGCCAAATAAAATTTCCGCAATTGCAGTTCCGCCTTCCATACCGGCATAGTAAGCCATCAAAACAGCACTCACATCATCTTTCCATTCCTCTATCATAATCATATTGCCACCAATAAGAACTGCAATGGAATTCTGATTGACTGGTCCAACTTCTTTGATCAGCGTAATCTCATCTGCATGCAGACCCAATGAATTTTTACGGTCTCCGCCAATGGCACCTGTATAAGCATCATTCTGATCTTCTGATATATATTCACCCTCATCATCATGATCATAGCCCACTACAAAGACAACGGCATCCGCATCAGCTGCTAATTTCTTTGCATGTGCGATATTTTCACCATTGTAATAGACAACTTCTGCCTTTGGATTTACATTAGCAATCCCCTGTACCGGAGTAACAATATATGCTGGATGCACCTGACTCGAACCATGATCTCCTATGACTTCTTTTTCACCCAATTTTCCTAAGACAACAACTCTTTTTACATTATCTTTATCGAGTGGAAGTACGTTGTTTTCATTCTTAATCAGCGTAATTCCCTCTCTTGCTGATTGCAGTGCCAAAGCAATATGATCTTTGCAGCCAATTACGGATTCATCTATTTTTCCATTATAACTATCTTCAAATGCTAACAGTGTACGAATAATTCTAGTCGCTGCATCATCGATTCTCGACTCCGGAACTTTCCCTGCTCTTACGCTATCTACCAGCTTCTCACCGAAAAATTGTGTACAGCACATTTCCATATCCTGACCACCATTTGCAGCTTCTACCGTATCTTTTACACCCCAGATGAAGTCACTCATTACAAATCCATCAAAGTCCCACTCACCTTTTAATACCTCATTCAGCAAATAATTGTGATGCCCGCATTGTGTTCCCTTATAGAGATTGTAGGAACTCATGACGGAAGCTGCACCCTCATCAATACAGCGTTTGAAATGAGGAAGAAATACTTCTCTTTCTGTTCGCTTATCACAATCAACACTTACCTTAAATCTTGAGATTTCCATCTGATTAAAAGCATAGTGTTTAATGCAGGCGATAACATCTTCTTCCTGCACACCTCTCATCAGTGAACTTCCCATTTCGCCCAGATGAAACGATTCCTCACCATAAGTCTCCTGGCTTCTGCCCCATCCAGGATTATAAGGTAAATTGATACATACTCCAGCAAATAGATTTCCACCAAATGCACGTACTTCACGTCCGATTGCATGTCCTATTTCTTCTTCCAATTTGGTATCAAATGAAGCTCCTCTCAACATGGATACCGGGAAGCAAGTGCTCTTTCCATTTCCGCAAACGACTCCTCTTGGTCCATCGCAAAATAGCATTGGTGGTACGTCAGCTTTTTTTACTCCACCTGCTGGATATGGGATATAGTTGTAATGCTTATTCGCATCTGCTGTCATATCAGCAAGCATTTCCTGTAATGAAACATTGCCTCCCATCAAAGATACTTTTTCCTCAAGGGACAACGAACTTACGATTCTTTGCGCCTGCTCTGTATATGCCAATCGATACTTTTTTGTACATTTCATATTAACCGTCTCCTTTATATGTACTTATTCAATAACTCTGCTGCTTCTTTCTGGCTAAAACTCAGATACCCTTTTACATCAGGATTCTTTTCTAATGTGGTTCCATTCTGTCTGTATTCGTTAGGTGTTACCCCCACTTCCTTTTTGAATACCCGGTAAAAAGTGTTTTCTGATCCAAACCCACACTTATCGGCAATAAAGTTTATGGATTTATCTGAGAATTTTAATAACGGTTTTGCTGCCTCAATCTTGCATGCGGTAATCAGCTCTTTGGTCGATACCCCTACATTACACTTTAAAAACCGGTATACTGTCTTTTCACTAACACCTAATTCCTTGTACAATTCATCAAGCATATTATCCTTCATAAAATTCTCCTGAATGAATTCAATGATCCGCATTAGAAGAACCGGATTCTCATTTTCCTTGGACGTTGCTGCTTTTTGATGAATCTCATATGGTACATATTCAAACAGATCTGCAATCAATTCATAGAGTAATGATTTCATGCGATAGTAGCCTACAATATCACTTCTTTGAAATTCTATCCCAATATTGGCAGCCAGTTGAACAAAAGAACGATACCCATTCTTTGGCTGAAGATCATCCGTTTTGCTATTGAGATAAAAGTGATACGTTTTGTTCATATCTTTGAAATCACTGAACAGACACTGATTCATTTGAATGAACAGACAGAGGTTATCCTCCTGCGTTCTTTGCAATTCATGTATTGCTTTTGAATTAAACAGTATAATGTCACCTGCTTGTAGAATTGCTGGTTTTGGACTTGCGTTCACTGACAAAGTCCCTTTTAGTACTAAAATCAATTCATATTCGTAATGCCAATGAAAACTGGAATGCTCAATACTCGTTACAAATACTTTTGCTGGATACTTTTTACCATGTTCAATTGCTTCAAAAATATAAGATCTCATATTACTCCTTCCAGACATTACGTTTATGCTTGTAAATATTTACGAGTTCATTATATAAAATTTCAAAGGTATCGTGCTCTCAAATTCGTACTTATTACATTTCATTTTTGGACATATTGTGTATTTATAATTTATTTTAGATAAGTTTCCCGTTTTTTTGTATACTATTTTATGATACCGTAGAGCAAATGCGAATTTTTATTGTCTTATTATCTAATTTTGCCCTAAATATATAGCTACGCATAGTACAAACCATATAGATATTGTTGATGAGTATTTTAATATATCTCCTTTTTCAACGTCAGAAATATACTCTACTACAAATTCACCAATAAAAAAATGGGCTGACTATGGAGGAAAAACGCTCACCAATCAAAAGATTATTGGTGAGCGTTTTAGTTATATCAGTATCTTCAAAATTAAAATTAATAGTAGTTGGAATAAATTCTTCTTTTTCATCGTCAAAAATATACTCTATTACAAATTCACCAATAAAAAGAGAAGGGCTGACCTGTGCTTTTGCAAAGACTATAAATGAATTGTCCCGAATTTCATACGTGATTATATTCTCATATGAAACTGTTTCGAAATAATTGGATGAGTTTTTGAGATTCAAATTTGATTCTCTCCATTCATCATTATTTATTTTTATATAAACATTTGGTATTTCGATTTTTGTCAATGCATGTTTACGTATTATATCTAATGGATCTTGATATTTAACTTCTGCCAGCGAATCTATATTAACCAAATGCATTTCTTGCTTATTGAGTTCAGATCCCTCTCCTATGGTACAAATAATTGCAATATATTTATCTTGTATCAAACTAATTGTTGGGTAAAATCCTATCTTGTCAATGCTCTCCCAATCAAAATACTTAACAGTATTATTATATTTTAAGTAAAAACCTTTTAGCATATCCGGATCTGACTTCTCACTATGGTATAAATAAATTCCCTTGTCTTTTAATTCGGCTACTAAATTTTCAGTTTTAAAATCATAGCCTTTTGTGCTTTTAACTGCTAGTGCAGGACTTTTTGGCAGTGCTAATACAGCATTTATCACTATTAATCCTAATATAAAAATGCTTAAAATTTTAAATTTTTTTATACTAATACACCTCCATGATAAAAACATTCATAAACTTTAATATTTTGGCAGTAAATTTCTTCGTAGCCCTGGAACCAGTCCATATCTCCAATTACGTTAGTTTTATATATGTATTCTCCAGATTGATAAAATTCGGGACCTCTATAAGGTAATTCTCTTGTTGCTGATCCTAATACTTTTTTTAAGAAATCACCGCTAAATCTTTCGTCTAAGTTTCTCCCAAAGTAATTCATCGAATAAATTGCTTTTCCCTTTTTCCAGATAGCTTCCTCCCCGGAAAACTTTTCCCCACCTAACCACGTATCATAATATTGGTAATCACCTTTTGTGTAGCTATAATCGTTTGAGCCAGGCCTTGATGAGCCGCAGGATTCAGCATAGCCTGCGTAAGTGTTTTTGATTGCCTCCAACTTAAAATCTATTAGTTCGTCCATGTCATTATCACAGGTGATTTCTAGAGATTTGCTGCATTGATTGTCTTTGACAAGGTAATCAACCGTTATATGGAATAATTCACTTAATTGTATTAGATTCATTATGTCCGGGTATACCATGCCACTCTCCCATTTTGTTACCGCCTGACGGGATACATTTAATTTTTCTGCTAATTCTTCCTGAGTGATACCTTTGGATTTTCGGATAATCTGTAATTTGTCTGAGAATGTCATTTTTATTAATCCTCCATTTCTATGATTACTTTCTTATTCAGAATACCATAAACATCAAGACTGGGAAAGCAATATGGAGTTACATTAAAGATACTAATCGTTGCATTAAATGGTTCTTTTATATCACATATGTAAGGGGTTATAAGTTCCATAAGCTCCTGTGCAATTTCCCTACTCACAACTCTCATCAAGTTGTCATCTTCTTTCTCGCCAGAACTTGTTCCCTCACTTAACCTCCATTATTTCTTATGAGTTCTTGTCACTGCTTCTGTTGCCACTGAAAGATTAACGGTTGTTTAGTTTATTTAAATTCAATTGGATTGTAATTTATATGTTTAATAATTTCTGGAATATTACATTCATACATCCTATCTTTATTAATAATAAAGTCATTGCTGCAGTAATTAATATAATAGGTAGGTAACGCTTCACCTTTTGTGGAATATAAATTAAAAGACACACTATCATACATAAATAGGCTACTAGAAGCAATATATTATCT
The DNA here is from genome assembly GCF_048627165.1 of Lacrimispora struthionigena. Lineage (NCBI taxonomy): Bacteria > Bacillati > Bacillota > Clostridia > Lachnospirales > Lachnospiraceae > Lacrimispora > Lacrimispora struthionigena. Next base: position 731,080 of record NZ_JBMBWP010000001.1, on the reverse strand, counting down.
CTTCCTGTTATATACCATTCCATACACAGTGTTATCATTGGCAAAGCCGCAAGGATATTAGCAATGCTTTTATCTTCCCTTGCATACCAAATAGCATATGCGCAAATTGGTGTAATTAACGATATAATGGTCCATAAAATTATTTGTGATTTCGGAAAGTAACCAAGAAACAAAATTGTATAAGCATAATATGTCAAAATCATTGTGGAAAAAAAACTATATACTCTAAGTGCTGCATGTAATGGTGTATTTGAATAAACAGCCAATAGTGTTGCGACAAATATCCAAATACCAAACCTCCCAAATATATCATCCAATATTGGAAACTCCCCTGTAATCATTGGAACATCCACAAGCTTTGCTACCAGTCCTAAAAATATACCAATTATTGCTGAATAAATAATTGAATGACATTCTATATTTGTCTTATTTTTTCTATATTTACATTGCAATTTTAATCACGCTTCCCTTTAATTTACTCTCCAGATTTATAGATTTCCTGACCTCTTTAAGGTAATCTTCTGGAAGCTGATCCCAGCAAGGACTTCACCGATCTGGTTTTTATCAAGAAGCCAAGATATGTTTTTGGGGGGCTTTCTTAAGAACACTGTTGAAGTTTTGCTAACTCATCATCTGACATGCGCTTGCTGGGACGATTTTCTAGCAAGAACTTCAAATATTCATATAAATTTAAGTCATATGACTTTGCCATTTCTACCGTAAGCGCAACATAATCTACCGTCGTGCTAATTGACTTTTTTTGCTGTAAAATAAGGACAGTTGGAGTAATTCACTCTAAGTTCTGTTCTTGAACAACAAAGGTAGTAGCATTTCATTGCTATTTTACTTCAAACTTTTGTATCATTTTACTCCATATTTTCTTAGAGGATTTTAAAATATGACAAAAGCTTAAAAAGATGAATACTGTATGGATTGCAGCCAGCAGTGCCGCGTAAGCGGCTTATCTGATTACGCCTGGTGCAGTCAGAATGGGATACCTACCAGCTCTTTCTATTACAATATAAAGCGGCTGAGGAAGAAAGCATCTATGATTCCTGACTCTGTTCCAAAAGTTCTAGAGAAAACAGAAGTTGTACCAATTCACTACAACGAACTGCAAGAAACAAAAGTAGTTCTTCCTAAAAAACAAACGGATCGGATTGCAATCCATCTGGAATACAATGGCTTTGTTTTGGCTATCAGTAACAATGCAGATGCCGCCATTATTGCAGCAACATTAAATGCGTTGCGACAACTGTGCTAGGTGATCTCTCCGGCGTGGCAAAGATATTTCTTGTGGCCGGCTACACCGATATGAGGCGTAGCATAGACGGTCTTATGGCAATTGTCCGGGATACCTATGAGTTAGATCCTTTCAGTAATTCCCTTTTTCTTTTCTGCGGAAAAAGATGCGACAGACTGAAGGCATTGCATTTTGACAAAGATGGTTTTGTGTTACTTTATAAACGGTTAGATTCCGGCCGTTTCCAGTGGCCACGTAATTCAGAAGATGTTAGAAATTTGACCAGACAGGAATTTCGTTGGCTTATGGAAGGTCTTTCTATTGAGCAGCCAAAAGCAATTAAACCCGTTGCCAAAAAGCCCTTTTAAGCATCTGATAAAGTACACGCAGAACCGCTTATTTACTGGCTTTGCGGTCCTCTTTGTGGTATAATAAGTATATCATTTAAGGAGGTGCATGGTCATGAAAAAGTCTGTTGAAACCCAAGATCTTAACATGAATCTGCTGGTCAATAATCTGCTCAAACAGCTGGAAGCAAAAGATCATCAGATGGAACAATTAAACCAGACCATTGCAAACCTCACGGAAACAATTAATGAACTGAAACGAAAAATCTTTGGTATTTCCAGTGAGAAATCATCCAACTTACCTTACATTGACGGACAACTCAGCTTGTTCGATCAGTTGGAAATTGATGAACCCGTTCACGAACCGGAAATAATCAATGTGACAGCGCATGAGAAGAAAAAATCCCGTGCTACGCATGATGAACTTACAAAAAATGTACCGATCAGGACCATTGAGCTTTTGCTGGAAGGTGATTCTCGTAACTGCCCTTACTGTTATACTAAAATGGAAGATATCGGCTCCAAGGTTGTTCGTGAAAAGATTCATATCACTCCAGCAAAAGTGGAGCGTGTCCAATACGTACAGCATAGCTATGCATGTCCACAGTGCCGTGAAGATGGTGAGGCAACCATTGAAAAGGCACCTGTGCCAAAGCCACTCATCAATCACAGTATGGCTTCTGCTACAGCGGTCTCTTACATCATGTATCAAAAGTGTACGAACTATCTTCCGTTTTATCGCCAGGAGCAGGATTGGACACAGCTGGGAGTCAAGCTGAATCGTGGAACAATAGCCAGCTGGTTCAATACATGCGCAGAGGAATATCTGGAGCCCGTTTATGAGAGATATCATGAGTATCTTCTTAGGCAGTCCGTCATTCATGCAGACGAGACGACATGCCAGGTTTTGAATGAAGATGGCAAGACTCCAGAATCAAAGTCTTACATATGGTTGTACACCAGCGGTGCATTTGAAGAGCACCGGATTGTGCTTTACGAGTATCAGCCATCAAGGGGCGGCTATCATGCAGCAAAGTTCCTTGCTGATTATCACGGGTTTGTCCACACGGAAGGCTTCAGCGGATACAACCGTTTGAGCGACATTACCCGATGCGGGTGCTGGGCACATCTTCGAAGATATATGTTCGAAGCGATTCCCATGAAGAAGGAATCATGCTCCGAAAAATCGGAAGCCTACATAGGCTATTCTTACTGCAACCAACTCTTTCATATAGAGAAAGAACTGAAAGACTTAGAACCAGAAGAGCGGCAGAAAAAGCGTCTTGAACTGGAGCGACCTGTATTGGATGCATTCTGGAAGTGGGCGAATGGGATAAATGCCCTTGGCGGATCAAAGCTTGCCGAGGCAATTAACTATGCCCAAAACCGAAGATCATATATGGAGAATTACCTCCTTGATGGAAGATGCTCCATTAGTAATAACGCAGCTGAAAGGGCCGTAAAATCATATGTTATGGGAAGAAAAAACTTCCTCTTTCATGACACTGTAAAAGGTGCCAAAGCAAGTGCAATTGTTTACACGCTTGCAGAAACAGCCAAAGCAGATGGATTAAACATCTGTCTTTATCTGGAAACAATTATGACTAAGATGCTGGACTGCAAAAATGAGCCCGATAGTATCATGGAAGAACTAATGCCTTGGTCAGAAGCAATGCAAAAATCCTGTGGCTTGAATAATGGTACCATTTGATTTTTCCAGAGGTGAATAATTCGGAATAATCAATACGCTTCTTGCGCTTACCCCGTAAATATTAGGGATTCCCGAAACTGTTTGTTATTCAAACTCCCTACCAGGAAAGATGTATGTAGTGTTTTCTAATTTGACTTATTATATTTTCATTAAGTTTTTACTCTTATTATATATATTTGGGAAGCTTTTAATATCAATATAATATCAAAAATAAGATGTCCATTTTTCTGAAAACAACTAAATATCTATACCGTAAATTTCAATTAATTCTTTATACTCTAATTTGTATTTTTCTTTATCCATATCTTCTAAAAGTTTATGAACTTTAAGTTCAATCAGATCATCGCCATCATATGATAAAGATTGTTGGTATTCTTGGCTAATTACCATAGCAAGGTGCCTTGGTAAACCAATATTTTGCAAATCAATAATGGTCTTATCAGTAGTCCCATATTCTAGAAATTCTGACCAATCTGCTCCAGCAATTTCAGTTCCGTTTTTAGCTGAAACTAATAGATAATAATTAGCAAAATAATTTTTTAATTTAAATCTTAACATACTATCAATATCCGCAATTAATTCATTAATAACCCAATTAATATGTTCCTTACTTTTTGAATCAAATAAATATTTTTCATTATTATGCCATATCACCCCTCTCTTTTTGTAATAATTTATCATGTTTCCAATAATCATATTTAATGGTTTTGAAGATATCCAAGTATACATAAGAACAGCATAATACTTTAGTTGCTCCTTATCTCTAACTAATGGCTTTCTCCCTTTCGATTCCTCAATATCCCACCTATAATAGTTATACAATTTTTCCAACATGTTTAAACATGTCTGAGATGATAGTTCTTCCACAAACGCTTTTTCTTCGTAGGAAATCTCTTTCCAAATATTATTTTGATAAGAGGGCTTTATATTTGTACTTTGTTCTAATATATTTTCCGGAACTTCATTTATTTTATCTATTTCAGCAAGGATTTTTTTTGCTGTTTTGTCATTCTTTTTCATAAAATTACTTTTTAATATAGAGTCTGCCTTTGTAACTTCTTGATAATAAATAATGTTTGCATAATGATTCCAAACCTCAACTTCACTTCGAGTTGGATTCTTTCTTGTAAAAGGCTTACCTAATAAAGAATTTTCAATATTTTTATAGAAATTATCTTCTCCTTTTAGAAGAGTTGGTGTAACATTTTGTATATTCTTTGTACGAATCATTTCAATGTCTTTACTCTTTGTTCTCCATTTATTGTCTTCCAAACGAACACATATAATATTTCCAGAAAGTTCTTTACTTAACCTACCCGCTCTACCCGCAAGATTCCAAAAATCAATATCCGTGAATTTTCTGGTGCCAATTGTATTATTCAAAATAAAAATATTTTGGGCAGGTAAATTTACCCCTTCCAACAATGTAGATGTACAAAACATATAATCCAATGCTTTATTTTCAAATAATCCCTCGACTTTTTCCCTTACACGTTGAGGTAATTTTCCAAAATGAAACGCTACTCCTCGCTTCAAACAATCTATAAGATAATAATCTTTATGAATATAACTCTCAATTAATTTAACTACTTCCTCAATTCTACTATCATCTCTCATCTGTAGCGTTTTTGAAAACATTAATGCATATTTAATAGTATCCTCAATACTATTGCAATAAATAATATTCTTTTTATTAATTCCTACAACATTTAGCAGTTCATTTAAATTTGAGTAATTACCAAAATCACGAAAATTGTAGTCTTCTTCCGACTCTGTAAACATCATTTCTGTTTTTTCCACAAAATCTATAAAAAACCTATTTTGCGAAACTGGTGCCTCTTTTATTACCATTTGTTCATCTGTACTTTTATCAAATAACTTTAAAAAAATATCGCTATTGGGTATGTTAGGAGAAGCAAAATATAGCTTAATACTTTTTCTCTCTGCCATTGATACTGCTTGATAATACAATGGTGCTCTCGAATCTTTTGTTGCAATAATTTTTTGGGCTTCATCAATGAACAAATAACTGATTGTTGGGTTATTTTTATCAGCTAAATATGCTATCATTCTCTCTGGTGTAAAAACAAAGACGTACTTAGCATTAGCATTTTTATACATTACAGGGACAACTGGATGTGTCATAACATGATAATCATTATGCTTAATTGCTTCTTTTAATCTTTTTGATACTTGATTTATCAATGCACGTGTCGGAACAAGTATAATAATATTATCAATTCCATGTCTTTCCTCAATTATGTTATTTATGAATGCATCCATAATAAAAGATTTTCCAAATGAAGTTGGACCGGAAAAACTATAATGGTTGCTGTCTTTAATCTCCTCAAACAATCTATATTGTGCATCAGTAAACACTTTACTTGTTCCAGGAACCTTTTGAAATTCTTCTTTTAGCGACTTTTCTAAAGCCACTTCTATAGTATCATAATTATCATTAGATTTATTTTCAAGAATCAAATTCAATGAAGGGAAATTCCCTAGTTTTGTCAAAATACTATTTGTCACAAATATAAAATAATCATCGTTATTATAAAATGGATATAGTAAACTTACAATCTTATATGCCAAGCCTCTTCCTGTACTATCAGTATCTCTACTTAATATATCTGCAAATCTAATTAAATCATTAACTTCCTTATCACTAAGTGTCTCAAGCCCTTGCTTTTTAAGAAATGACATTCCATAAATAATTTCAGCCTTTTTTAGCAACCTCTTAAGGTACTCATCTTTAAGTGCGCTTACCACTAATTCTTGAACAAATGTCATGATATCACTTCCTCTAATATCTCTTTTCTATTCTTATCAATTTCAGTAAATGGAACTACATATATGTAAAAATCATGCCCTTGTAATTCATATGAGATAATCTTTTCTTTTATTTCAACTAAGCAAGAATTGACCGCATCTTTTATTCGTTCGTGAATCATAATTCTAAAGTCCGAATTTTTCATTCCTTTTTCTTTTTCCAACACTTCAATCTCAAAACCAACAAAGATACCAAAAGCATCATCAACATAAAAGGAACTGTTTTCACTTGGATAAATTAGTGACCATAAGAATTTTTTTTCATCATCGTTAAATGATTCTTTGGTTAAATTGTCACTTATCAAAGACTTTTCATATTTTATGCCACTCTTAGAATCACCTTTCCCATTTATTTCATTCTTAAACTCATATATTGATTTTAGTGCATTGTCAAATGCACCCCCTATTTTCTGATACATTTTTGATTCTCCAAAAATCAATTGATAATTTCCATCATTTAATTCTAAAAAATGTACTCCATCAGCACCATTGACATATAGACTTGTTGACGTTTTTAGTTCAAGCTTGCTTAAAATCTTAGGGGCATTTAAATGGGATTCCAAAAAACAATATAATAACAATTCGCCCAATTCACCATCATTCTTATTACTTTCTTTAAACTTTTTTCGAGCCTTCTTAGATAATGTACCTGATTTGCCCTGATATTTCTTTTTAATTTCTCTGGACAGCGCATAATCAATAACCGGATCTATTAAAGAACTTTCTAAATTACAATAATTAAATTCATTTGCATTAATTTTTAAAGCATATAGGCATAATCGATCTTTTTTATATTCATCCAATGATGTCTCCATCAGCAAATCAAATGAGCTTAAAAAATCTGTACCATTCATTGAAATATTCAAGGCTCTTTCCTCCTTATTATTAATCTGCGCTTAATATTTTCTCAAAGACCTGAAAATCTTTATCTGAAATTTCAGACGGTGTAATTGCCTTTTTTTCTGTATAAAATTGTCCAGCTACAATTCTTTTTATTCTTTCATCAAAATTATTACTTTTTACATCTTTGAATGCTTCATACACCTGAACTATTTGAAAACACTCCTGTGCAGCTTCATTTAGCCTTGCAAATTTAGATTCTAGAATTAATGTGTCTTTTGGATTATCCATATCGTAAAAATCATCGATATATCCCTTATATCTTGAATATCTTGATAAATCAACTTTCAAGTTTTTATCTTTTATCCATTTGAACACATCATCCAATTGACTCATATAATGTTCAGTATGTGACAACTTATATGTTAGTTTACTTGCACTATTCATTTTTTCACCCTCACCTTAACTAATTTCATGTTGTACATATCATTTGTCTTACAAATTACAAATTACAAATAATATTAATATTATAGCTCTGATAGTAAGGTTTTTCTACAGAAATTAACAAAAAGTTCAAAATATTCCAATTTTTCTTTTGTATATTGTCATATTTTCCATTTTATCTTTTTTTCCTCCACTCCTCATACTACTTATTCACCTCCCTCTGTTCCTTCGGGGTAATAAAAAACTACCGACTAAATTAATAGTTGGTAGTTTTCATTCAAATTAATTATGAGCATTAGGAATCCAATAGTATCTTAACTAATAATTCCCTGACTGATGATGGAAGGTTAAGCGCAGTAAACATTCTCGAAAAAATGCCTTCAACAATAACACTTGTTAAACCAGTTGAATTCTGTAATTCTATACCTTTACCATCTATGCTAAAAATTTTTAATTTGCCTTTAAATTCGGAATTTAATCTTGCTGTCTCTTTTATACTCATCCAACGGTATGTACATTGCTTTTGTTTAAATGTATCAAGCCATTTGTCTATATCTATAGTCATCTTTATAATTTTCCTCCCCAAAATTATATCCAATAAAAAAGAATCTGAGAACGGATGGAGATACAATGGATAGGCTAGTGGATCGAAAAATGCTTGTCTTAAATCCATAATAGGCATTTTTATATTTAATGATTTCGCCCATGAATCAAATATTTCACTAGGGAAAGCGCCTGTTTTGTATACACCAACAAGCAAACAATCTTCTATAACTGATATTGCATATCCTTTTTTATCACATTCTTTCAATAAATTATTAACTATATCAGAAAAATCATTTAATTCAAGAGTTTCTTGAGAAATTTTTATATCTTTACCGGTTAGTAAATCTGTACCTTCCCCTTCATTGATTACTTTTAAAACATCCATATTTCTTTTTAGCTGCTTTATATCCCTAAGAAACTGCTCTTTAAATTTCTCTCCCTCATTATTCAATCTTGAATTTAAATAATATGGGCACATAACCTCCATAGACTCCATAGACTCCATAGACTCCATAGACTCCATAGACTCCATAGACTCCTTCATTAAATTAAATACTTTACCATTAACTTCTCCTTCCTTTAATTCTCCTATTGATAAACCTTTTCCAGGTATAAAAGTTATAACATCTCCTATCTGAATAAATGAAGTCAAGTCACTAATTAAAACAAAGCCATCTGGATTTTTGTTGATACAATTTTTAGCATATCTCAATTCTGAATCTAAATTTGAATCTGTAATATCAATTAACTCTTGACCATAATAGAACCGTCGCAAAGTCGATAAGTCAAAATTAAATAATTGCCATGCAATAGAATCTATAATCTTTCTCAAAACCATTTCTTGGTACTTTAACTCATTTATTGTGCCACTTACAGCTAATGATCTTTTTTTATCTTTATTTTGTCTATAAATTTTCAGATCTGCTTTCATTCTTTTACGTTCATTAATTATATTTTTTAGTAAGAAAATCACATTTCTCTGGGCCAATTCAAATCCTTTATGAACTTTTTGAGTGAATTCACGATTTTTATCTTCTTTTTGAATTATTTCTTGCATATTTCCGCTATAATTTATATGTTGAATTCCATACGCTCGTATATAATTAATCAATACCTTTAATTCTCTCTCAAACTTTTCTTGCTTCATAATTCTCCCCCATTAATAATATTAAATTGTACTATTTTAATTCTTTATACAGCTTAATATTATACTTTTTTTTACCAACTATCAATATAAAGTTATCAATGTACAATGAGTAAACTAAAATCATGTTTACTGGCCTACTGGTTAAATTTCAACAATCCGGTCCGCTAGCCCCTTGCCATTTTTACTGCTAATTTCTTAAGATACTGTTTCTTTCTGGCTTCCCGGCAGTCTTTACAATACAGATTTTCCTTCCTCTCCAAGAATTCTTTTCCGCAACGTTTACAATACTGGAGCCTAATCCGTTGGAAAGACACGCAGCTGTCACAATCCGTTTCACCCGCCATGCAGTAGCCCTTCCAGTGCTGACATAGGTCTTTCTGCCAATAATCGGAATCATCAAAGTTTTGCTTATAATGATTACGAATGATAGCTGCCAGTCTGGTCATTAGTTCCTTGGTCTGTGCTTTCTCTTCTAGGTTCATTAGAAGATATTGTTTAATCTTTCGTTCCGGTCTGCCGATCCCCATGGACCAGATCCGATCATTTCCCGTACCTTGTCCAAATTTTCGGTAATATACATCTGATAAACCCGCCCACGAATAGCTTTTACTGACTTGCTAATAACGTCAGCCATCTGTTCATACTTTTTCCCTGCAATAATCATCTGTCCCAGTACAGCAAAGGTACATGATTTACGGCATAGTCATGTCAGCCTTCTGATAGAAATGGGATTTAATATTATTGTCATATCAAAACGTGTAGGTCACAAAGACGTTTCTGTCACGTTGGATACTTATGGACATCTATACCCAGGTAAAGATAAAGAAGTCGCCCTGGGTCTCCATAGCGCCAATACAAACGGACTTGTCTCTGGTCAAGGAACCATGGAAGCACAACTATACAGTTTGATGACAGAAATAAAATCATCGTTACCTGCTATCAGTACCACTTATGAAAATGACGATATCATTGTATGGGATTGTAGAACAAAAAGGAAAAACATTATTTCTTTTCAAGACTTGCCTACAATGCTAACCCTAAAACCTGACCCGGAAGCAGCATATGAAACAATAATTAATGAAGGTTATCTGGAGCTGACACCTGACACCATACTCTGTTTCTCCAAACGTGGAATGCCTACCCAATACCTATAAAAAGATATCCATTTGACATTCAGGGTGTCATTTGGGTGTCATTTAGCATAAAAAAAGTTCGGGAACCCTTATAAATACTAGGGATTCCCGAAACTGTTTGTTATTCAAACTCAATCGTAGCCGGCGGTTTCCCCGTACAGTCATACAACACCCGGTTCACGCCCTTAACTTCATTTACAATCCTTCTGGTCACAACCCCCAGAACCTCCCAAGGAAGCTCTGCAGATTCCGCAGTCATAAAATCAGAAGTCAACACTGCCCTCAAAGCAATTGCATAATCATAGGTTCTCTCATCGCCCATGCATCCAACCGAACGCATATTAGTAAGTGCAGCAAAGTACTGTCCCAGTCCCTTATCCACGCCTGCCTTAGCAATCTCTTCTCTATAAATCGCATCTGCTTCCTGTACAATCTTCACCTTTTCCGGTGTAACTGCACCAATAATCCTTACACCAAGTCCTGGACCTGGGAATGGCTGGCGATAAACCAGATATTCCGGAATTCCAAGCTCCAGACCAGCTTTGCGGACCTCGTCCTTAAATAAAAGGCGAAGTGGCTCAATAATCTCCTTGAAATCCACATGCTCAGGAAGTCCGCCCACATTATGATGGGACTTGATCACAGCCGACTTACCAAGACCTGACTCAATCACATCAGGATAAATGGTTCCCTGCACAAAATAATCCACTACACCAATCTTCTTCGCTTCATCTTCAAATACACGAATAAATTCTTCCCCAATAATCTTTCGCTTTGTCTCCGGATCTTCCACCCCATTCAGTTTCTCATAGAAACGTTCCTGAGCATTCACCCTGACAAAGTTTAAATCATATGGGCCAGCGGGTCCAAATACCGCCTCAACCTCGTCACCTTCGTTCTTACGAAGCAGACCGTGATCAACGAATACGCAGGTAAGCTGCTTACCAACCGCCTTTGCCAGCATAACCGCTGCCACAGAAGAATCTACACCGCCGGACAACGCACAAAGAACCTTACCATCTCCAACCTTCTCTTTAATGGACTGAATAGAAGTCTCCACAAAAGAATCCATCTTCCAGTCACCAGTACATTTACACACATTGTAAACGAAGTTGGAAAGCATCTTGGTTCCTTCCTGTGTGTGCATAACCTCCGGGTGGAACTGAACAGCGTAAAGCCCCTTCTCTTCACATTCCATTCCCGCAACCGGACATACTGGAGTATGAGCGGTAACAGTGAAGCCTTCTGGTGCTGTCTCTATATAATCCGTATGACTCATCCAGCAGATGGTCTTTGGACTAACATCCTCTAATATTTTGCTGCCAACTACTGTGGTGACTTCCGTCTTACCATACTCGCTGACAGGAGCTGTGGCGACCTTGCCACCAAGCATATGAGCCATTAACTGGGAGCCATAGCAGATTCCAAGGATCGGGATTCCCATTTCAAAGATTTCTTTCTCACAGCGAGGGGATTCTTCCTTGTAAGCACTGTTTGGACCGCCTGTGAAAATGATTCCTTTGGGATTCATTTCCTTAATCTTGTCCAGGGGCAGTGTGTGGGGATGGACCTCACAGTAAACGTTGCATTCTCTGACTCTTCTGGCAATCAGCTGATTGTACTGTCCGCCGAAATCCAGAACGATAATCATTTCTCTCTTCACGGGTATTCCTCCTAATTTAAGCTTCAACAAATAGCACTTTGGATAATATTATATTCTACTTCCAATGGCTTGACAAGCATTTTCTAAGTTTCGCGAAAAAGATGTCGAATCCTACAACCAATGGTTCCTGTCAGCTTGTTTTATTCACTAATCAGACAGAAAAAACGGAAAATGCCGGAAATCCCCGTTTCCCAAACTGTCCCCTGTACATGCATCTTCCCATACAGACGACAGTAAGAGAAACCAGGAAGGAAAATCTCCGGGATCTTCCGTTCATAAATCTTCTTCTACTGCTCTAAATACTTCTTTACATAGTAACCGGTATAAGACTCCGCACACTTCACAACCTCTTCCGGCGTTCCCTGGGCGATAACTGTTCCACCCTTGTCTCCACCTTCCGGACCGATATCAATGAGATAATCGGCTGTCTTTATAACGTCTAAGTTGTGCTCAATCACAACCACTGTATTGCCGCCCTCAGACAGCTTCCTGAGAATCTCAATCAGCTTGTGTACATCTGCAAAGTGAAGTCCGGTGGTCGGCTCGTCCAGAATATAAATAGTCTTGCCAGTTCCCCGCTTACTCAGTTCCGTAGCCAGCTTGATTCTCTGTGCTTCACCACCAGATAACTCCGTCGATGGCTGACCCAGCCGGATATAGGATAATCCCACGTCATTGAGCGTAGATATCTTCCTTGCAATCGTAGGAACATTCTCAAAAAACTTCAGCGCTTCCTCTACCGTCATGTTTAAAACATCATAGATGTTCTTTCCCTTATACTTCACATCTAATGTCTCGCGGTTATACCGCTTTCCACTACAAACCTCACATGGTACATAAACATCAGGAAGGAAATGCATCTCGATCTTGATAATACCATCACCGCTGCAGGCTTCGCATCGTCCGCCTTTCACGTTAAAACTGAATCTACCTTTGGAATACCCCTTTGCCTTTGCATCTGCCGTGGAAGAGAATAAATCACGGATCAGATCAAACACACCAGTATAAGTGGCTGGATTGGATCTCGGTGTTCTTCCAATGGGTGACTGGTCAATCGCAATAATCTTATCCAGCTGTTCTGTACCGATAATCTCCTTATGCTTCCCAGGAATCGTTCTCGCACGGTTTAACTTCTTTGCCAATGCTTTATAAAGAATCTCATTCACCAACGAACTCTTACCAGAACCAGATACACCAGTAACACAGGTCATTACGCCCAGTGGAAAGGTCACATCAATATTCTTTAAATTGTTCTCTCTGGCTCCCTTTACCGTAAGATAGCCGGTAGGCTGTCTCCTCTCTGCTGGAACCGGAATTTTAATTCTACCACTTAAATAAGCGCCGGTAACAGAGTCCTTATTCTTCATGATCTGCTTTGCATTGCCGACAGCGACAACATTACCTCCATGCTCACCAGCTCCCGGTCCAATATCCACGATATAGTCAGCAGCCATCATGGTGTCCTCGTCGTGCTCTACCACAATAACACTGTTACCCAGATCTCTCAGATGTAAAAGCGTCTTCAACAGCTTGTCATTGTCCCTTTGATGAAGCCCGATACTTGGCTCATCTAGAATATATGCCACACCTACCAGACCAGAACCGATCTGGGTAGCCAGTCTGATTCTCTGAGCTTCCCCACCAGATAGAGTTCCTGTAGCACGGGTCAGTGACAGGTAATCCAGACCTACATCGATAAGGAACGAGATTCTCGCCCTGATCTCCTTTAAGATCTGGTCTCCGATTGCATGCTGCATGTCAGTCAGCTGCAGCTCGTCCATAAAATTACGGAAACGGACGATGGACATGTTGGTTGCATCATATATATTCTCATTCCCTACTGTTACAGCCAGGGATTCCTTCTTTAATCGCTTGCCGCCGCAGCCAGGACAGGGTGTAATCCTCATAAATGTCTCATACTCTGCCTTGGAGGATTCGGAATAGGTCTCACGATATCTTCTGGCAACATTCTGTACCAGTCCTTCAAATGCTACATCGTAGACTCCTTCTCCACGCTGTCCCTTGTAGTAGACCTTGACTTCTTTTCCTTTGGTTCCATGGATCAGAATGTCATGAACTTCCTGTGGGTAGTCCTCGAAAGGTGTATCAAGACTGAACTTATATTCTCTGGCAAGAGCATCTAAAACTGCACGGGTATAGCTTCCCTTATCCGTACAGGACTGCCAGCCCAGCACTGTGATGGCACCCTGGTCAATGCTTAAACTCTTATCAGGAATCATTAAATCCTCATCAAACTCCATCTTGTATCCCAGACCGAAACAGTCCGGACAGGCACCAAAGGGGTTATTAAAGGAGAAACTTCTTGGCTCCACTTCATCAATACTGATTCCGCAGTCCGGACAGGAAAAGCTCTGGCTGAAATGAATGGGCTCTCCGTCAATAACATCAACGGTCATCAAACCGCCTGCCAGCTCCATCACGGTCTCAATGGAATCGGTAAGACGCTTAGCGATTCCATCACGGATAGCCAGACGGTCCACAACCACATCGATACTGTGCTTGATGTTCTTGTCCAGCTTAATCTCTTCGGAAAGCTCGTAGAGACTGCCGTCAACACGGACTCTTACGTATCCGCTCTTACGGGCACTCTCCAGAACCTTGGCGTGTTCTCCCTTTCGTCCGCGGACAACCGGAGCCAGCAGCTGGATCTTGGTCCGCTCAGGCAGCTCCATAATCTGATCCACCATCTGGTCAATGGTCTGCTTGCGAATCTCTCTTCCGCACTTGGGACAGTGGGGGATACCGATTCTGGCATAAAGAAGCCTCATATAATCATAAATTTCCGTAACGGTACCGACTGTGGAACGAGGGTTCCTGTTGGTCGACTTCTGGTCAATGGAAATGGCTGGTGACAAGCCTTCAATGCTCTCCACGTCCGGCTTCTCCATCTGACCAAGGAACTGCCGCGCATAGGAGGAAAGAGACTCCATATACCGCCTCTGACCTTCAGCATAAATGGTATCAAAGGCCAGGGAAGACTTCCCGGAACCGCTGAGACCGGTTAATACAACCAGCTCATTCCTGGGAATGTCCAGACTCACGTTCTTTAGGTTGTGCTCATTGGCACCTCTTATCTTAATATACTGTTTTGCCATATTGTACTCCTGTTATATCCTGAAATTTATTAATCTCACAACAATCGAATGCGGACTTATGATATGAAGTCCGCACCTGTAGTTACTCAGCAACCGGTTTTTCCCATTATAGCATAATATGAACCGCATTGCAAACATTTGTTCGATAAATATTTTAATCCTGAATGCTTTTCTTAGAATCCATCCTGCTTTTCTCGTTGGGAAGAAAATTATGGTAAAACTGTCTTTTGAAAAAAAAGCATGGTATAATTATTATAAACCACAAGAGAGGAATGTAGATATATGAAACCACATCCATTGCTTCCAGTTATACTCCTGGCTCTTTCCTTAACTGCATCCGGATGTAGGATGAATTCCCGGTTAGGGGATACCCCTTCCCAGCCGTCTGGATCCACCACGAAACAGGATACTGCAGCACAAGAAGAAAGCAGCACGGAAGCTGTAAAAACAGATACAGAAAATAGCGTCAGTCCGGTAACAGTAAAAACCTGGGCTACGGTTACCAGTGAGAAATATACTGACCACGGAGCCCTGATTTACCGTTGGAACAGCCGGGTTCCGGAGGTAATCATTCCTGATAACCCCACTTCCCAGTATCTCATCAACCGGAACGTTAGAGAAAATGACCAGAACACCAGGCGAAACAATTTTATCAGCGATACCATGGAAATCCCACCAACAGAAGCTGGTAATCCACAGAATAATTACCTTTATACCTTTGATTATCAGGTACTGCGAAATGACGGAAGAATTTTAAGTCTGAAGCAGAACGGAACCGATATCAGGGGAAATGACCGCAATGATACATTTGCCTTTTTAAGTTCTTATGATGTGGAAAATGGAAAGAGGATTACGCTATCTGCTCTTTCCGATGATCCGGATGGGTTAAAGCTGGCACTTGCCCAGGCTGCGGCAGGTCAGGCATCTGCCGACGGCAGTTCAAACACGTCCCTTCTGAACCAGATCATTTCTTCCGACCTCAGTCAATTAGCCCTTTTAAAGGAGGGAATTTTATTATCCTCTCAGTGGAATGTTGGAAAAGCCAGTTCTTCTACCGGTCAGGAAATATTGATCCCTTATGAACAGGTCGGTGATAAACTCAATGATTATGGGAAACAGCTCATGGCAGCTGCTCAAAAATCAAAAGATGAAGCCGCAAATGCCACCACACAAACAGATTATATATTTCCGGGAAGCAGCACAGAATATCTCACAGGAGGAGATTTACTGGAGGCTGATCCATCAATGCTGAGACTTGCAAGAAACGAAATCTACGCCCGCCATGGCAGAAAATTTGATGCAGCAGATCTGCAGGAATATTTCAACGGTAAATCATGGTATCACGCTGAGACGTCTCCCGCTGATTTCAAAGAGGATGTTCTAAATGAGATCGAAAAGAAAAATCTGGAGCTGATTAAGACAGCGGAAAGTCAGCTGCCTGACAAAGAAATCACTGATGAAGGTGTTATCTTGAAACCAGACAAAGATTATCTGCTGGATTTAGATGGTGATGGTGTCTGCGAAACCATTCGCTGGAGCAGCACTGAAGACCAGAAGGATTCTTATGAGAAAAGCCTCAAACTTTCTATTAATGGCAAGAGCCAGACCTCGATTCCTGAAAATGTAAGGGGCAACATCAGTCTGACGGCATTGGACCTTAATAAAAAGGATCAGCAAATCGAGCTTCACCTGGATATATCCCAGGAATCTGATTCCCTTTACTCATACAGCTTCTATCGTTACCAAAACGGCAGTCTGGAGTTGATTGGAGACCTGGCAGGTCCCGTCTGTGAAGGAAAGGGATCCCTTTTCCGTGGGGGAGGTTTAACAGCGGAGGGAGATGGAATTTTAAAAGTATCTGCAGATACTCCATTTATGGGATCTACTCTCCAGTTTGGGTGTTACTTCGTAGATCTGGTTTGGTCCTATGAAGACGGGAAATTAAAAGAAATACCCCAGAATGTTTATTTCAATAAGAATTATGATATGATCACCAACTCGTTTCTTCATCAGAATCCGGAGAATTATTATGTGGTATGTCATACATTTCCTGTCACAACTTCTATGGAAGGAGATACCCCCGCTTTCTCTGTCAGTCCTGGTGAAACAATCTGCCCCATCGGCTGGGCAGTAAAGGACGGACACTCCTATATCCTGGTTATGAACGAGGCCGGAGCCTGGGGATGGGTAAAGGAATCAGCCTGGGATGGGAATCCTGATACAGCATTTTATCTGGCAGTCCCCGCCTGGGGATAACGAAAAAAACACCTTGCATCGGCAAAAAAAGCCGGGCAAGGTGTTATTTCGTTATCTAATCAGGCAAATGACTATTCTTCAGCCACGCCACTTGCATCCTCATCTTCCTCATCAAGTTCCCTCATCAGCTGAGGAAAGCTCTCCCGTTCAAATTCCTGTATGGAGATAGATTTCTTGTTGGGGTTTGCGAAAACAAAGGTCTTGTCTACATTTTCCACATAGTTCTGAATCTTATCATTGGTAGCGCTGATAATAGCCTGGAAACCAAGGCCGCGGATCAGCTCGATACAGCTTGCCACCTTTTCCCCATCCATCTTGGAAAATGCCTCGTCAAGAACTACAAGACGGATGGTTGGGTTTCTCTGAATCTTCTGAGGCACATTAATCCGGTATGCCTGGGCAAAGCTGGCAAGAAGGGCCACGTAAAGGGGATTCTGCCCCTCTCCGCCGGAATTCTTCTTTATCATTTTGCTTAAACGGATCTTAATAACCTCATCCTCATTCTGAATCAGCTGCTGCATATCAAAGTTCAGATAAGTGCGGTAATCCGCATATTTATCCATATTCCGCTTTGCTTCTTCCATCTGCTCCGGAGTTGCATTTTCCGGCGGAATGAAGATATTAATCAGATCATTAATTAATTCCCCGTACTGATTTTCATGTTCCATGGTGAAAAGATTCATCTGATTATCCAGGGAATCCGTCAGCTGGGAAGGGTTGATTTCCAGAGAGTCATCCATGAACATGTCATAGTACCTGCCATCCGGCCCCTTGTTCTTTCCAATGACAAACTGATACTTGTCCTTTCCGAAATCCAGTCTGTTGATAATCCGGTTTAACTCATCCCTTCTCTGCAGCGCATCCCGAATGGCGCTTCGGATCTTAAACATAAAGTCGTCTTTAAAATGAAGGACTGCGGACTTGGCCTGCTCTGCTGCCATGTTTTTATATTCTTCCAGATTTGCGCACTCCATGATCTCCAGAAGACGGTCATATTCCTGATTGTCCTCAGCAGTCAGTGAAAAGTTCCGGTTAGGATACTTACGCACATACTCGCCTCTGGCAGAGACAAGAAGGCGGTACGCCTCTTCCCGGGCTTCCTCTGCTCTCTTTAGAAGAGCAAAGTAGCGGTCCTTCAAACGGTCATAGCGGGGAGTTTCATTGCCCTCCAGAGATGTTTTTAATACTCCCTCCAACTCCTGGTCGGCCTCCAGTGCCCGTTCCTTCGCCACCAGTTCTTCTTCTAACTGAACCGCTTCACGCTGGAACTCTTCTGCCTTTCTCTGAAGGTCTCCCATGAGACGGTCTAACGCCCTTAACTCGGCACGTTTTCCCTCGCAAAGACCTAAAATTGCTTCCCGCTCCTTTTCCCATTCCTCCACATTCTGGGCTTTCAGCTTTTCCAGTTTCTGCTCCAGCTTTCGGATTTCTTTCTCTTTTTCTTTAAACGATGCGATTTCCTGCTGCCACTCTGCATAAACCTCTGTTCCCTCTGTCAAAGCTTCCAGAGAAAGAATGCGGCTGCATTCCCCTATAATCAGTTCCTGCGGCTTCTTCTCCGCCTCCATGGCTTCCAGATTCTTTTCCAGCAGACGGATTCTGCGGCGTACACTGTCCTTGCCGATATAGGCAAATCTGGTGTAATGATCGGGATTTATGTGCTGTAAACGGAAGGTGTGATACAGCATACATTCTGGTGTAATACCGATCCGGCAGCTGCGTAATTCTTCCAGACTTTCGCATTTGATCACCTTTCCAAGAAGCAAATCCAGGTAAGGCTGTAGATAAGACTCTCTTACAATCACTTCTTCCACAAGGGAATTGGTAAGAACCTCATGGGTGCTCTCTCCTGCCTTCTCTGTATCCAGAACTGCCACATGAAAGGCTTCACTCTGATCCAGTTCCTCATAGACTTCCATGGCTGCTTTTGCAAAGGCTGGGGCAACCACCAAAGACAGCTTGTGATTGCCTAAATATCCCTCTGCCGCATTTCTCCATTTCTCATCCCGGATATCCAAAAGATCCGCAAGAACGTGAACCTCCACTGCCTTGCCTGTCTTTTGAAGAAGACGCTGCTGGAGAAATGTTTTCGCCCGCTCCACATGCTTTGGATAAGCCTTGCTTCCAGCTTTTAACTGGGCAAGTTCCTCTCTGGTCTGACGCTCCCGTTTCTTAATCTCTCTCAAAAGGCTTTCCGCCTCTTTTTTTGTATCTTCCGTCTCCTCCTGCATCTGGGCGATGGATTTCTTTAACCTGGCAAGTTTCTCCTCATCAATGGTATTTTTCTCAAATTCCTCAATGTCCCATATGGTCTGGTTGGAGGTGGATTCCTCATCTATCCAGGCATTCAGGCGTTCTGCCGTCTGCTGCCACTTTACCACACTTTTATTTAAATGGTTCACCAGCTCCCTGGCTGACTCCAGCTGATTCTTTAAGTCCTCATATCCGGTGGAAGAAATCTGGCGGAGAAGCTCTTCTCCCTGCTTTGTCAGATCATTAATCTGAACATCCAGTCCCTCTTTCCGCTCTTCCTGACGGGTATACTCCTCCCCGGAAAGGCGGATCTTGTCCTTCAGCGCCTGAATCCGGGTCTGATAGTCCAGAATCTCCATTTTGCGGAAATAATAGGTGTTTGACCGGATGTCTTCATCCTTTTCCAGTACAGAATTGTAGAGGGATCTCATTTCCTTTAAATACCCAATCTCAATAAAGGTATCCTCGATCTTCTTTCTCATCCGCCCATACTGCATGACGCTTTCCTGCATATCCTCAATGTGAATATCCTGTTCCATGCATATATATTCCTTTACGAAATCCTCCAGCCGGATATTCATGCGGAACGGAATTGCACGCTTAAAGAGCAGAGGAAACTTCTCCGAATCCAAGCCCCCCAGATAGACATCATACAGCTGTCTGCGGAACCGTTCGTTATGGGAGGTGGTAAAATACTCATCTTTCTCATAATGAACCTGAAGATAAGAAGTCACTTCTTCAATTGTCATGGTTCTTGTTCCGGTGCGGTATTCATTTTCCCATAACGGGCCTTTGTGCCAGAAAAACTTCCTTGATATGTCATTTGTTGCTGTTTCCACATCAAAGATAATTCCCACACACTGGCATTCCCCGTTGTCTGTGCGCTTTAACTCCAGAGCAATGGTGGTGGAGAAATTCTGGTTCCGCAAATAAGCAAATTCATTATTCTCTCCGATATTAACCATTCCCCGCAGATATTCGATTAGATTCCGGTCCGAATCATCGGCAGCCGCCTTATTAAAGAATCCTCTTCCGTCGGTATTGGCATAAAGCAGGATCTGCATGGCATCAATAACCGTTGATTTTCCGCTGCCGGAATGTCCGGTAAAAAAATTGATTTCTTCATGAAAAGACAGAGTCTTACGGGTAATGTAATGCCAGTTATTTAAAAGTATCCTGGACAATGCCTCAAAATTCTGATTCGTCATCGCTGTCTCCTTCTTCTTCAAATGATTCCAGCAGAGACCTTACGTCATCGCCAAATAAAACTACATTGATGCTGGGATAAATAATCATGCGGTTGTCCCCATCTAAATCTTCCAGTACATCAAGGGGCTCCAGAATCTGATATTTTTTCAGCAGAGCGATGGCACGGCGGATCTCTGTAACAGAAGGCTGCTTTTTGAAAAGCCTGTAATTGCCAAGCTTGTCGTGGATCTCGCTTATGGTGGTATAAACATTGATGCTGGTGGAAACTGCCGCCATCTGCTCATCATAAATTAACTTCAGCACCAGTATGTAAAGGGTAGCAAGCTTTGGCAGCTTTTCTCCCATGGTGTCCTCTCCCTGTATATAGATAAGCCCCAGCTGGCTGTTCTCCAGCACATTAATACCGCTGACTGCTAAATACGCCCGAATAAACTCCAGGTGCTTGTTGCAGACTTTAAATTCCTGGTTATAAATAAACCGGCTGGAACGCTTGTCATAACGGTGTTCCAGAATAAAGGTCTGTTTTAACAGCAGCCGTATGGCATCTCTTAATTCCGCCTTCTCTCCCTGCAAAAGTCCGTCATAATATGGAATCTGGCTGATTGAGCCAGTATATTCTTCATTTGTCATACTTCATTCCTCCTTACAAATACCAGCCGGGGATAACGGTACTTCCCATTATCGACCAGCTCCGGATCCATATCCTCCACTTTATAAAGGCTTTTTCTCCTTATGGAATAATCATAAGCCAGAATCAGCTTTTCAAATTCCTCCGGTGTGCGGATGGTATCTTCCCTGACCTCCATACGCCCATCTACCATGCGGGATTCAATATAGCTTTCAATTTCCTTCCTGCTGTAACGGTTCTTCACCCGGTTTAAATTTAGAATCTCCTCTGCAGTCAGCTCCGTAGGTTCCTCATCCGGCACCAGTGTTTCCTTAAACTCCGTTCTGCTCTTTCTCTTTTTATAAATGGATTTGTCAGAAAGAATTGCCATCTGGGATAAGTTCATACAATTCCCCGCTTTTTCAATGGCTTCTTCCGGATCATCCACAAGAGATAAATGATTTAACAACCGGATCACAAGACCTTTCATGTTATCTTCCTGATTAAGTAGATAATTTAGTCTTGTTACCGTAGCACGGATGTAGCGAGAATGTTCCTTGTCCATATTGGAAATCCGGTGTTCGATGTGATCAAATCCCCGTTCAATCTGATCCAGCTTTTCAGCCACATCTGCGGCAGTCACCCGGTTAGCGCTTCGCCGGCTCATTTCTTCCATCCAACCAATATCGTCCCGCAGACTGCCAATCCACCGTTTAATATCATTTTTATAAAGATAAAAGTTATCCGAAGTCTTCAAAATGTGGTACTTCTTTTTTACGATCTCCTCCACATAACCTTCCAGATGCTCTTTTAACAACTCCCCGTACGCTTTCTGCTCCAATAGACTGGCAAAGAACTTATCCATGTTATGCAGCATATCCTGCAAAGACTTATTGAGTCGTTTCGTATTAACATAAGCCGTATTTAAAAGGCTGATTCCCGCCCTGGGATCATGTTTCAAAGAGAAAAGAATGGCGTAAATGTTCTGAATATAGATCTGTGTCTCATCCTCTTCGTCGCTGGAAAGCTTAAAAAATGCCTCAATCATGACAGCGGCATAATCGGGAATTACGATATTCACCGTCATGGAGGCATAATCATCCACCTTGCGAAGCCAGCCTGCCCTCAAAAGCCAGTTTAATACTCTGGAAGCTGGGGGCAGTAATTCATCTGCCTCATCTTCCAGCTCATCCTGCCAGATCACCAGACGTTTCTGGACAAAATACTCCTCTAAAACCTGCAGGCACACCTCACGGCTTAAAAAATAGTTGCTGTATTCATATTCTTCATTGATTCTTAAAAGAGCTTCTATGTAGGTAGACCGGTTTATGGAACGGAACAGTCCCCAAAAACGGTCCGGTATCTCATTCATCAGTATCATGGTTGTTTTGACTCATCTCCCATCGCTTCGTTATTTCTATAAAAACAGACAGAAAGAAACGGCTATCATCCTACATGACAGCCGTTTGATTCTTCGTTCCTTATTGTATCTGATTCAAGGCTATTGCCTTTATTATACCAAAAATCTCCATTTGTTACAATCAGTTTGTGAAATGGTCAAACCATCATAACTCCGTTTTGTCTTCTATTTCACCACGAAATTCTTCTGTTTTCGCCTTAACTTCTTCTTTCACCCAATCGGTCAGTCCGTCTTTTGGCTCCTCAGATGATTCATCTTCTCCTGACTCTTCGTCTGATTTCACCGGTTCCGGAATTCCTTTTGCTTCACGGAAGATCTTCATGAATTCTTTGCCTGTAATGGTCTCTCTCTCGATTAAGAATTCTGCAATCTGATCCATGATATCACGGTTCTCCATCAGAAGATTCTTAGCTTCTTCATAAGCCTCTTTTAACATCTTCATGACTTCTTCATCGATCTGGGAGGAAGTTGCTTCTGCGCAGTTCATAACCATTCTTCCGCTTAAATACTGATCTTCTTTCGTAGCAAGACCGATCAGTCCGAATTTATCTGACATACCGTACTGGGTAATCATGGCACGGGCAACCTTGGTGGCCTGCTCGATATCATTGGCTGCTCCAGTGGTAATGGAATCAAATACGATCTCCTCTGCCGCACGTCCGGCTAAGTAACCAACCAGCATGGCGTGAAGCTCTTTCTTGGAGTTTAAGAATTTCTCTTCCTCCGGCACATGCATTACATATCCCAGCGCTCCCATGGTTCTTGGAACAATGGTGATCTTCTGCACCGGTTCTGCATCCTTTTGAAGTGCGCTGACTAAGGCATGACCAACTTCATGATAGGATACGATCCGTCTCTCTTCCTTATTAAGAACCCTGTCTTTCTTTTCCTTACCAACCAGGACAACTTCAACTGCTTCAAACAGATCCTTCTGGGATACTGCATGACGTCCGTTCTTTACTGCCAGAATGGCACCTTCATTAATCATGTTGGCAAGATCAGAACCAACAGCACCGGAAGTTGCAAGTGCAATGGCATCCAAATCTACTGTATCATCCAAAAGTACGTCTTTTGCATGAACCTTTAAGATGTCCACACGGCCTTTTAAATCCGGCTTATCTACGATAATCCGGCGGTCAAAACGGCCGGGACGAAGGAGTGCGGGATCCAGGATCTCCGGGCGGTTGGTAGCTGCCAGAACCAGAAGGCCCTTGGAAGAATCGAAACCGTCCATCTCGGAAAGGAGCTGGTTTAAGGTCTGCTCTCTCTCATCGTTGCCGCCGCCAAATCTGGAGTCACGGCTCTTACCGATGGCATCTACCTCATCAATAAATATAATACAGGGAGCGGATTCCTGTGCCTGCTTAAATAAGTCACGGACACGGGAAGCACCAACACCCACAAACATCTCTACAAAATCTGAACCGGAAAGGGAATAGAAAGGAACATGAGCCTCACCTGCAACTGCCTTGGCAAGAAGCGTCTTTCCTGTTCCGGGAGGTCCTACTAAAAGGGCTCCCTTTGGAAGCTTGGCACCGATCTTTGTATATTTTCCGGGATTATGAAGGAAATCAACGATCTCCGTTAAGGATTCCTTGGCTTCATCTTCACCTGCCACATCTTTAAAGGTAATTCCTGTTTCTTTCTGGACGTAGACCTTGGCATTGCTCTTTCCAACGCCCATCAGTCCGCCGCCGCCTACACGGCGCATCATAAAGTTCAGTAAGAAGCCCATTGCTGCAAATAAAAGAAGATAGCTGACAATGGTCTGGATGAAAAAGTTTCCATCCCGGCGCGTCCTTACGGTTTCCACGCCAGCAGTACGAAGACGCTCTGCCAGGTTTAAATCGTTGTCCATTCTTACCGTGTAATAGCTGACACCCGGCTTATATTCCCCCCAGGTCTTCTTGGGAGTAATGGTGATTCTGGTATCCTCGACTATAACCGATTCCACCTGTTTTTCATCTACCATATTCATAAAGATATCATAGCTTAATTCTTTATTCGTCCTCGTCGTTATGGCATTATGCAGATACGAGATGCCTGCTACCGCAATCAGAAACGCTGTAACCCAGATAACGATGGCCTGGGCATTCTTAGGCATTTTGTTATTCTGATTCTTGTTATCCATCTGTGTAAATTCTCCAATCCGGATAGTTTCTACCCATTCTATACCTCTATCATTATATTGTCATTCTCCCCATAAATCAAGAAAAGAATTATAAAATACTTATAAACACGCGGACTGGATGGAATTCACATTTTAAAATTTTTTAACGTTCTTCCCGGAAATAAGCCCGCCCCAGACTAGCCGGTGGCTGATGCTCTCTTTCCTTTCTAAGGCTCGTTATAATTAACACCACAATAGTCACTATATAAGGAAGTGCTTTAAAGATTTCCTGTGTGCTGCGGCTGAGTCCCGGAATGTATAAATAAAGGATGTAAAGACCGCCAAACAGCAGGGAACCCCAGATGGCATTAACCGGTTTCCAGAGAGCGAAAATAACCAGAGCGATGGCAAGCCAGCCTCTGTCTCCGAATCCATTATTTGTCCAGGTTCCGCCGGAATATTCCATAACGAAGTAAAGTCCGCCAAGTCCGCTTAATCCGCCTCCGATACAGGTTGCAAGATAACGGTAAGCAGTTACATGAATTCCTGCTGCATCTGCAGTCGATGGGCTTTCGCCTACTGCTCTTAAATTCAGTCCTTTTCTGGTTTTATTTAGGAAAAAGGAAAGTAAAATTGCTAAAATAATGGCAAGATAGGTTAAAAAGCCATAAGAGAAAAACGCCTGACCGATCACACCCAGTTTGGATAGTCCTGGTACCGGTGTCTTAAAAGCTGCTCCAGTCACTGCAACGGAAATCTGTCCAACTCCGCCAGCAAGCTTAGATAAGGAACCGCCAAAAAAGTTACCGAAGCCCACACCAAACGTGGTCAGTGCAAGACCGGTTACGTTCTGGTTTGCACGAAGAGTAATGGTTAAAATACTGTAAATCAGACCGCCCAGTGCCGCGCATAAAAATGCACATAAAAATGATATAATAACGCCAACCAGACCATTTGGCTGAGCCGTGTTATTTTCATAAAGGAAGGCGCCGATCAGTCCGGCAATTCCTCCCATATACATCATGCCCGGAATTCCAAGATTTAAGTTACCGGATTTTTCCGTAAGAATTTCTCCCAGGGCTCCATAAAGGATTCCGATTCCCTGACCAATGACTTTTTGAATAAATATTACCAAAAATCCCATGAACGTTTCTCCTTCCTATTCTTCTGACCCAGCCTGTTTTGCGCTTCTTATTCTTACTTTATAATCAATAAAAAATTCACAGCCCAGGATGAAGAAGAGAATAATGCCGGTAATTACATCGGCGGCATTTTCATTTAAATTGAACTGGGAAGCAATCTGACCTGCACCCTTTTGCATGAAAACAAGGAAAAAGGATACTAAAATCATGGCAAAGGTATTAAACTTACTCATCCATGATACGATGATGGCAGTGAAGCCTCTGCCTCCTGCTGTACTGGTGGAAATCGTATGGCTGGCTCCGCTTACGATGATAAAGCCTGCAATTCCGCAGACTGCACCGGAAATCGCCATAGTTCTTAAGATTACCTTCTTTACATTAATTCCGGCATATCTGGCAGTGTTGCCGCTTTCGCCCACAACCGCTATTTCATACCCCTGTTTGCTGTATCTTAAATAGATAAACATCGCAATTGTCAGAGCCAGTACAATCACCAGATTCCAGCCGTATTCCAGACCGAACAGCTTGGGAAGCCAGCCTCCCTTTGTTGCGGAATTAATGGTACCTACAGAGTTGGAGCCTTTGGGATTTTCCCAGAAAATGATTCCAAAGGTGACAACCTGCATGGCAACGTAATTCATCATCAGGGTAAACAGTGTTTCGTTGGTATTCCAGTAAGCCTTAAAAAATGCTGGAATGATTGCCCACACCAGGGCTGCCAGCGCGCTTCCTGCTAACATTAAAGGAAATAAAATCACAGGAGGAAGGGTATTTCCCAAATAAATCATCATAGCTGCAGAAGTCACGCCTCCGATGAGTATCTGTCCTTCTGCTCCAATATTCCAGAACCGCATCTTAAATGCAGGTGTGATACCAACTGCAATACAAAGAAGTACCAGCGTATCACGGATAGTCATCCACGCACGCCGCTTCGTTCCCACTGCTCCATCAAAAATTCCTTTATAAACCTCCACCGGATTCAGTCCCGTCAGAGCGATAATAACACCTGCGCAGACAACCAGAGACAGTGCCACGGCAATCAGACGGATCAGCCAGGCCTTCCATGGCTCTATGGCTTCCCGCTTTGTCATCTGAAAAACCGGTTCCCTTCCTTTACTCATCCTTGTGTTCCTCCTGTCTTCATCATCAGTTTTCCGATTTCTTCTTTTGTGGCAGTTCTTCCATCTACAATGCCGCTGATTTCTCCGCCGCACATAACCAGAATCCTGTCACAAAGCTCCATCAATACGTCAAGATCCTCTCCTACGCAGACAACTGCAGTTCCCTGCCTCTTCTGCTCATTGAGAAGATGATAAATGGTGTAAGAGGAGTGAATATCAAGTCCGCGTACCGGATAAGCAACCAGCATAACTGCTGGAGCCAGAGAGATCTCTCTTCCTACTAAAACCTTCTGAACGTTACCACCGGAAAGCTTTCGCACCGGTACAGACGTTCCGGGAGTCGCAATCTCAAGCTCTTCAATCAGACGCTCGGCAAGACCCTTTGGTGCTTTTCTGTCAGCAAAAAACGGTCGGCCCTTCCGGTAGCTTCGAAGCATCATATTGTCTGTCATATCCATGGCTCCCACAAGTCCCATTCCCAGACGGTCCTCGGGAACGAAGGATAAACGGACTCCGATTTTTGCAATCTCTGCAGCTGACATGGAAGTCAGTTCCTTTTCCCCGCCCTCCGGTGGATAATAGGAAATGGAGCCTTCTGCGGAAGGAACCAGGCCAGCAATTGCTTCTAAAAGCTCTCTTTGTCCGCTTCCTGCCACGCCTGCGATTCCAAGGATCTCACCGCTGTTAGCAGTAAAGGAGGCATTGTTTAACGTCTTTACCCCTTCCCTGCTGATACAGGTCAGTCCCTTTACGTTGAGACGCTCCTTGGGGTTTACAGGGTCTGGACGCTCGATGTTTAATCTCACCTTTTTTCCAACCATCATCTCGGTTAAGGATTCTTCTGTGGCATCTTTTGTCTCAATGGTACCGATGTATTGTCCTTTTCTTAAAACAGCCACCCGGTCAGACAGGGAAAGAACCTCGTTGAGTTTATGTGTAATAATGATAATGGAATGACCTGCTTTTTTCATATTGCGCAAAACGGCAAACAGACGGTCAGCTTCCTGAGGGGTTAAAACGGCGGTGGGCTCATCAAGAATTAAAATATCAACTCCGCGGTAAAGCATCTTTACGATTTCAACTGTCTGCTTCTGTGATACGGACATTCGGTAGATCTTCTGGTCTGGATCCAGATCAAATCCATATTTTCCGGTCAGCTCATTGATCTTGTCATTCACTGCTTTCCGGTCCAGAATCTCTTTTCCAGGCAGTCCCAGAATGATGTTCTCTGCTGCAGTAAGCACATCTACCAGTTTGAAATGCTGATGAATCATACCAATTCCCAGATCAAAAGAGTCTTTCGGCGACCGTATGGTGACCTCTTTCCCATGAATCAATATCTGTCCCTCATCCGGATAGTAAATACCCGAAATCATATTCATGAGAGTGGTCTTTCCGCTTCCGTTCTCACCCAGAATAGAGAGAATCTCTCCTTTTTTTAATGACAGGCAGACTTTGTCATTGGCAACTACCTGGCCAAACCGTTTTGTGATATTTTTAAGTTCAATGGCATTATTTTCGTTCACCCGGCTAACCTCCGTTTCATTTTTTCCTCATTTTTCCATTGTCTCATACAACCCAAAAAGCGGGCCAGATAGTCTGGCGCCGCTTTCTGTTTATTTCCGGCGAAATCTTATTTATCAATGGTAGTAATGCCATCAATTAAAATATCAAATGCCGGTGCGGATCCGTGCTCAGATTCATGGAAATAACCATCTTCAATATACTCAACATCGCTTCCGTCTTTTTTATAGGTCTCCAGTTTTTTGCCGCCTACAGTGAAGGTAGAGGTATCGAATACATGAAGAGTTCCTGCCTTGATGGCATCTTCCACTTCTTTTACCTTCTCCTCTGTTCCAGGAGCTACAGCATCTTTGTTCAGTTCTGTAATGGAGTTTGCTCCCTCTTTGTATCCCTGGCACCAGTCAGTCTCAATGGCCTTGCCGTCAATGACACTCTGTACTGCATAGGTTACATATGGGCCCCAGTCGATGGATGCAGAAGTAAGTGCTGTCTTAGGAGCAGTTGCGATCATGGAAATGTTATATCCAACGATTGGAACGCCTGCTGCCTCACATGCAGTAGGAGCACCGGTTGTATCAGCATGCTGGCTGATTAATACGCAGCCGTCAGAGATGAGAGCATCTGCTGCTTCCTTCTCAAGATCAAAGCTTGCCCAGCTGTTTGTATACTTAACTTCCATGGTTGCTTCCGGACATACGGAACGAACACCTAAGAAGAAAGAAGTATAACCACTGATAACCTCAGCGTAAGGATAAGCGCCTACATAACCAACTTTTACTGCATCCTTATTTACTTTGCCGTCTTCTACCATCTTGTTTAACTTAAGACCTGCAACAACACCGGATACATAACGTGATTCATAAACATTAGTAAAGTAGTTGTGCATGTTGCTCAGTCCGCTTGTTGCAGCCTGATAACCGGTTGCATGACAGAACTGTACGTCTGGATACTCTTTTGCAGCTTCCAGCATATAGGATTCATGTCCGAAACTGTTGGCGAAAATGATGTTACAGCCCTGATCAGCAAGATCCATGGCTGCGTCCTTACAGGTTTCATCTTCCGGTACATTCCATTTAATAATGATCTGATCGTCTGATAAACCAAGAGCCTTTTTCATTTCCATGGCTCCCTTGTAATGAGCTGCCGTATAACCCTCATTCTCATCACCAACATAGATAAATCCAACTTTTAAATCTTCTTTGGCAATTCCACCTTTGGCAGCAGCTTCTGTGGTTTCAGCTTTTGACTCTGTCTTGGCAGCTTCTGAAGCCTGTGTCTCTGTTTTCTCTGCTGCAGTAGTTGCTTTCGGAGCAGAACCTCCGCACGCTGACAGGGACAGTGCCATTACACTTACAAGTGCAAGGCCGATCATTTTCCTCAATTTCATAGACTTTTCCTCCTTAAACATCAGCTGGGACCATGAAAAAATGCGTCAGGAAGGACCAATGGCTCACCTGACGCAATTGTCATACCCTTATTTAATGTAAAAATACATTTATTAGTATATCATTATTTTTTCGCTTGTCAATAAGGAACATTAATATCTGGACAAATTTTTATTAACCTCTGAGATGATTTCTTTGACCATTTCAGGACATAATATTCATAGTAAATGTTTCCACTTAATTATCTTAGTTTTTTTAATTTACCACTAGATTTTTTATTAAAAAAGACGTATAATACTTTTTTTGAAATTATCCCCATACCATCACAGAAGGAGGTTACACTGTTATGTCAGTGAAATACGTATTTGTCACCGGAGGCGTTGTATCCGGACTTGGCAAAGGTATTACCGCAGCATCGCTTGGACGATTGTTGAAAGCCAGAGGCTACAAAGTAACAATGCAAAAATTCGATCCTTACATCAACATTGATCCAGGTACTATGAATCCGGTTCAGCATGGAGAAGTCTTCGTTACAGAGGACGGCGCAGAGACAGACCTTGACCTTGGTCATTATGAGCGGTTTATCGACGAAAGCTTAACAAAGAATTCCAATGTTACCACTGGTAAAGTTTATTGGAACGTACTGACCCGTGAACGGCGCGGGGATTTCGGGGGAGGCACCGTACAGGTTATCCCTCACATTACCGACGAAATAAAGAGCCGTTTTCACCGCAACCACAATTCCTCCGATACTGAGATAGCTATTATAGAAGTAGGCGGAACGGTAGGTGACATCGAAAGCCAGCCTTTCTTAGAGGCGATCCGACAATTCCAACACGAAGTAGGCCACGAAAATGCAATCTTAATCCACGTGACCCTGGTTCCATATCTGAAAGTTTCCGGCGAACTGAAAACAAAACCAACCCAGGCCAGTGTAAAAGATTTACAGGGAATGGGTATCCAGCCCGACATCATCGTATGCCGTTCCGAACTGCCCCTTGATGACGGAATCCGTAGTAAAATCGCACAATTCTGTAATGTTCCCAAGACACACGTGATACAAAACCTGGACGTGGAAGTATTATATGAACTCCCTCTTGTAATGGAAGAAGAACATTTGGCTCAGGTTGCATGCGAGAGCTTACATTTACCATGTCCGGAACCTGACTTAAAGGATTGGGCTGCAATGATCGACAACTGGAAGCATCCAGAGCATGAAGTAACCGTAGCTCTTGTAGGAAAATACATCCAGCTTCACGACGCTTATATTTCTGTAGTGGAAGCTTTAAAGCACGGCGGAGTCGAAAGCCGCGCAGACGTTCATATCAAGTGGGTGGATTCAGAGCTTGTTACCGACGAGAACGCTTCCGAATACTTCGGTGACGTAGACGGAATTCTGGTTCCCGGAGGTTTTGGAAGCCGCGGAATCGAAGGTAAGATATCCACAATCCGTTATGCAAGAGAAAATAACGTTCCGTTCCTGGGTCTCTGCCTCGGCATGCAGATGGCAATCGTGGAGTTCGCCCGCCACGTAGTCGGTTTCAGCGATGCCCATTCCGTAGAGCTTGATGAAACTACCACTCATCCGGTCATTCATTTAATGCCAGACCAGAACGGGATTGAAGATATCGGCGGAACTCTCCGCCTTGGTTCCTATCCATGCGTCCTGGACAAGTCATCCAAGTCCTTTGAAGTTTATGGAGAGGAATTAATTCATGAACGTCACAGACACAGATATGAGGTAAATAACGATTACCGTGATGATTTAATCAAAGCAGGTATGAAATTATCCGGTATCTCACCAGATGGACGTATCGTGGAAATGATAGAAATTCCGGAACACCCCTGGTTTATCGCAACTCAGGGACACCCGGAACTGAAGTCAAGACCCAACAGACCTCACCCCCTGTTCAGGGAATTCATTCGTGCTGCTGTTAGTCATAGGTAGAATGTATTCATTATTAATATGGAGTCCGCACTCTCTCACTGAGAGGCGGACTCTTTTTTATTTTACATACAGACACACCTTACTTAGTATAAAGTATATTGCAAATTGCCTGTCCGCCGCTGAAACACCAGTAAACTCCATTATTTCCATGAAGTTACCAGAAGTTGGTACACGCTTCCATTGCTAAGGCTTCATTTTTATTCTGAAAATAAGAATTTACTTTATATTATTATTTTCTTTCATTTTTTTCTTGCACTTTTCTCATCTTCTGCTATAATATAATGCAACGTGTGTCTGCACGGAAGACACTTGTTTTTGCATGAGACACACAAAAAGGAGGATAAAATTATGAAATTGAAAAAAGTATTTGCACTGACTATGGTTGCATGCTTAAGCGCCAGTGTAATCGCCGGATGCAGTTCCAGTCCCCAGTCTGCTAAGGATAACGGTGAGAAGGTAATCAAGATCGGAGTTTTTGAACCAACCACCGGAGAGAACGGCGGCGGCGGTATGCAGGAAGTATTAGGTATGCGTTATGCAAACAAGACTCACCCCACTGTGAAGATCGGCGGAGAGGAATATCAGGTTAAATTAGTGGAAGTTGATAATAAATCTGATAAGACAGAAGCCGTAAATGCAGCGCAGAAGCTTGTCAGCGAAAAAGTATCTGTTGTACTGGGCAGTTATGGTTCCGGTGTATCCATTGCAGCCGGACAGATCTTTGCAGATGCAAAGATTCCTGCAATCGGAGCTTCCTGTACCAATCCTCAGGTTACTCAGGGCAACGATTTCTATTTCCGCGTATGCTTCTTAGATCCGTTCCAGGGAACTGTTATGGCAAACTACGCCAATGACAACGGAGCAAAGAAAGCGGCTGTTATCACCCAGCTTGGCGACGATTATTCCTCCGGACTTGGTTCTTTCTTTAAGACAGCATTTACAAAACTTGGCGGAACCATCGTAAGCGAAGAGCAGTTCCAGACCAATCAGACAGATTTCAAAGCAATTTTAACCAACATTAAGGCACAGAACCCTGACATCATCTTTGCACCATCTTCCATTACAACGGCTCCGCTTATTATCAAGCAGGCCCGCGAGCTTGGAATTACAGCTACCATCGCTGCAGGTGATACATGGGAGAACTCAACCATCATTGAAAATGCAGGCGAATCTGCAAATGGCATCGTACTCTCCACTTTCTTTGATGAAGCAGAACCGGCTAACGATGAAGCAGCTTCTTTCATCTCCGGATTCAAGACATACTTAAAGGAGCAGAAACAGGACGAAATCATTCCTGCAGTTGCAGCTCTTGGATATGACGCTTACTTAAGTGCTCTGAAGGCAATTGAAACCGCTGGCTCCACAGATGGTACTGCAATCCGCGATGCATTAAAGGGTGTTACCATTGACGGTGTTACAGGAACTATTTCCTTTGATGAAAACGGCGATGCAAAGAAAGATATGGCATTTATCAAGACCGTTGAAGACGGCAAGTTCAAATTCTTAACAACAACTACAGTAAAATAAACGCACATACCGCGACAAAGCAGTCACGAACGGATGAGTGGGGACGTATTTCTTTCCCCACTCGTTCCATTTGGAGGCTGATTTTATGCATATTCCATACTAAACAGATAGGAGGCATTTTGCCACATGAGTCTTTCAACCTTCTTACAGCAGTGCCTGACCGGTATCTCCTTAGGCGGTGCTTACGCACTGATTGCCATTGGTTACACACTGGTTTACGGCATCCTGCGGCTCATCAATTTCGCACACGGTGACATCTTTATGATGGCAGGCTATTTTATGATTTTCGCAATGGCAACGTTTCCATGGTATATCGCCATTCCCATCGTTTTACTCATCACCGTCTTTTTAGGTGTTTCCATTGAGCGGGTGGCATACCGTCCTTTACGTACAGCACCAAGAATGTCCGTCATGATTTCTGCAATCGGTGTTTCTTACCTGCTGCAGAACCTGGCTACTTACTTATTTACGGCACTGCCAAAGGGCTATCCGGAAATTCCGTTTTTAAAGAAAATCTTTAAAATTGGCGGCCTTTCCGCATCTTTCGTAACATTTCTCACACCAGTACTTACTTTAATCATTGTATACGCCCTGATCGTTCTCATTAATAAAACAAAAATCGGAATGGCAATGCGTGCCGTTTCCAAGGATTACGATACTGCTTCCTTAATGGGAATCAAGATCAACCGCGTTATCACCTTTACATTTGCCATCGGTTCTCTTTTGGCTGCTGTAGGTTCAATCCTGTATTTTACAGACCGTATGACCGTATTTCCATTCTCCGGCTCTTTACCTGGTCTGAAATGTTTCGTAGCAGCAGTTTTCGGAGGTATTGGAAGCATTCAGGGCGCTGTAATCGGCGGTTTTATCCTGGGACTTGGGGAAACAGCTCTGGTTGCCATGGGTTATTCCACGTTCAGCGACGCATTTACCTTTGTTCTGTTAATCATCATTCTCCTGATCAAGCCTACCGGCCTGTTTGGTGAGAAGACAACCGATAAAGTGTGAGGTGTCATCTATGAAAAAGAAAGCATTTTCCAAAAACAAACTCTATACCCTGATCGCCTTATTGTTCATCATCGGCATCCTGGGCTTTTTACAGGCTAACAGTGCCCAGTACAGCTATCAGATCTCTATATTGGAGCGAAGCGCCATTTATGCAGTGGTAGCTGTTTCCATGAACTTACTCACTGGATTTACTGGTCTCTTCTCCCTTGGTCAGGCAGGTTTTATGGCAATCGGAGCCTATACAGTGGCGATTCTTACCATTCCGGTGGAAACCAGAGCCAGCGTTTATTATGTAGATGGCATTGCTCCTTTCCTGGCAAATCTTCAGTGCCCTTACTGGCTTGCACTGATTATTGCAGGGCTGTTTGCTGCAGGAGTTGCGGCCCTGATCGGCATTCCGGTTCTCCGCTTAAAAAGCGATTATCTGGCAATTGCGACTCTGGGATTTTCCGAGATTATCCGTGCGGTAATCGCAGCACCTCAGTTAAACAAGGTGACAAACGGTTCCTACGGATTAAAGAGCATTCCTGGCTTTCCAAACCTGTTTGTGGCATTCGGACTTTGTGCCCTTTGTATCCTTTTAATGGTTCTTTTGATCAATTCCTCTTACGGCCGGGCATTTAAGGCTCTCCGGGAAGATGAAGTGGCAGCACAGGCCATGGGACTGAATCTGTTCCGTTATAAGGAGCTGGCATTTATTATTTCCTCTTTTTTCACTGGTGTAGGCGGAGGTCTTCTGGCCATCTTCATGCGTTCCATTGAATCCAAGACCTTTTCCATTAACCTGACCTATGATATTCTGCTGATTGTGGTTCTGGGCGGTATCGGCAGCGTTACCGGCAGCGTAATCGGATCTTTCCTGGTTACTGCAGGCAGGGAATGGCTGCGATTCTTTGACAATCCACTTTATATTGCAGGCGTTCAGATTCCACTGTTCCGTTCCGGTTTTCGTATGGTTATCTTCTCCATTCTTCTTATGGCGGTTGTACTCTTCTACCGCAGAGGTATTATGGGAAGCAACGAATTTTCCTGGGATGGACTGTTCCGGCTGATAAAGGGAATCCCTGGCAGATTAAAAAAGAAAAATAAAGCACAGAAGGGAGAAAACGCATAATGTCAGCGACAGCAAAAAACCGTGCAAATGTACTTCATATGCAGGACGTTACCATGCAGTTCGGCGGTGTTGTGGCAGTAAATGGCTTAACTCTCGACGTAAATGAGGGAGAAATCGTTGCTTTAATCGGCCCGAACGGTGCTGGAAAAACCACTGCATTTAACTGCGTGACGGGTATTTATGAGCCCACCTTCGGACAGGTGGATTTTATGGGCGAGACCATTCTCTCCAACACTCCAAAGGGAAAGATGCAGAAAATGTATCTGGGAGAAGTAAAACCAAGACCGCTCTCCATCGTACGCAATACACCGGATGTGATCACGAAAAAGGGAATTGCCCGTACCTTTCAGAATATCAGGCTGTTTGGTCAGCTGACTGTTTTTGACAACGTACTGATTGCAAAGCATATGAGGGCAAAACAGAACGTATTCTCTGCTACTCTTCGCTTAAACAGCAGGGAAGAAGCCAGAATGCGGGAGGAAACCTCTGCTCTCTTAGAAGAACAGAACTTACTTCATTTAAAGGATGAGATTGCCTCTTCTCTTCCTTACGGCCTTCAAAGACGTCTGGAAATTGCCAGAGCCCTTGCTACTGAGCCGAAATTTTTACTTCTTGATGAACCAGCTGCAGGCATGAATCCACAGGAGACCCAGGAGCTGACTGATTTCATCAAACAGATCCGGGATTCCTACCACCTGACTGTATTAATGATTGAACACCATATGGATCTGGTTATGCAGATCTCCGACCGCATCTACGTTCTGGATTTCGGTAAACTGATTGCACAGGGTACACCAGAGGAAATCCAGAATAATGAACGGGTAATTGAAGCATATCTGGGGGTGAGTGACGATGCTGAAGATTGATAACTTAAGAGTAAACTACGGCGGAATTGAAGCCGTAAAAGGAATCTCCTTTGAAGTACCGGACAAAAGCATTGTAACCTTAATCGGTGCAAACGGAGCTGGTAAAAGTACCACTCTCCGCTCCATCGTCGGTCTTGCTAAGCCCTCTGCCGGAAGCAGCATCACGCTGGACGGACAGGAATTAATCGGTATGGATACTCCGGACATTGTTGCAAAGGGAATTGCTCTGGTTCCTGAGGGACGCCGGGTATTTCCGGATATGACAGTTATTGAGAATATTAAAATCGGAGCTTATTTAAGAAATGACAATCTGGACGAGGATATTAACTGGGTCTATGATTTATTTCCACGGCTTAAGGAACGAAGCTGGCAGCTTTCCGGAACCCTTTCCGGAGGGGAGCAGCAGATGCTGGCAGTTGCCAGGGCTCTTATGAGCCACCCAAGAATTCTCATGATGGATGAACCGTCTCTTGGTCTTGCGCCACTGATTGTAAAGGATATCTTCTCAATCATTAAGGAGATCAATAAAAAGGGCGTAACCGTCCTCTTAATCGAGCAGAACGCCAATATGGCGCTTCATACAGCTGATGTAGGATACGTACTGGAAACAGGACGAATTACCATGTCAGGATCTGGTAAAGAGCTTCTTGCAGATGAATCTGTAAAAGCTGCTTATCTGGGAAAAAAGAAAGATTAACAAGAAACGCAGACAGATATCTGACTCATTGTCATACATCTGTCTGCGTTTTTAATTATCGATTACCCGTCGTATGGTAACCGGTCTTCTGTAATCCCAGGAGGAAATTTTAATCCCGCTTCTCCGGTTGGCCGCATGAACAATTTTACCCTGCCCGATATACATGGCAACGTGATCAATTTCCCTGCCGCTGGCATAAAATAAGAGGTCACCCGGTTCCATGCTGGAAGACGGAATCGCCTGTCCCTCGGCAGCCTGCTGCCTGGAGGTACGATCCAGCTGGACGCCTGCCGCATGCTCCATCACATATTGAATGAAGCCAGAGCAGTCAGCGCCTGTGTTGGGGTTTGTTCCGCCCCAGCGGTATGGATTTCCAACGAATTTCACCGCATAGCTTACAACCTGGGTTCGCAGATCCCCATTTTTCTCTGCCTCCGGAATGGTATAGGCAATGGTAGCGTTCTCCGGCGCATAAGCATACGCAATTTGTCCGTTGTATTGAATTTTGGCCCAGCCACCGTTACGGGAAATGTAACGGTACGTTTCGCCCTCATGAATTCTTCCAACAATTTCTGAATTCGTATCAGGCTGTTTGCGGACACGAAGGGTCTCAATGTCTACCCGAAGCATCAGCTGCATATCGTAATATGCGATTGCTCTGGCCTCCTGCCCAGTGGCTAAGTATTTTCCGTATACATAACCGGTTACCTGCCCTGATTTTATTTTATACCAGCCATTCTCTTCCGACAGCACACTGCTGCCTGAGTGGCTTCTTAATTTCCCTACGATTTCCGCATCGTTCTTTGGTTCTTTCCTGATGTTCAAGGAATCCTCCACAACTGCTACTCCAAGGTTGTTAAAAATAGTATTGAAGGTTCCATACCTCACTTTTTCCTGCGTAAGACCGGCCGTGTTTCCCGTCGACTTCTGCTCTCTGGATTGTTGATATTGATCCATATAGACCTCCACGCCCGCTACAGGCGATCCGGTCCTGACGTCAGTCTCTGTTCTTGCGGCCTGTACATCTGCTGTTCCCATCCATACGGTACACCCGCAGGCGATGGCAAAGCCAAGTACTTTCCATGCTTTGTCAGTCATATGCACTTTCCTTCGCAAGTTTTTTAATTGTGAAACGGGCGGTGAAACTGCCCTTTTCCTACTGCAACTGAGTGATTTCTGTTCCAGGCAGGTTCTTCAAATATTCTAATCCCAGTTCCCTGTCTTTTCCTATCTGTTCTTTTAACTGCTCAAGCCCCTCAAATTTCCGTTCCGGACGGATGAAGTGTAAAAGCTGTACCTCTATAGTCTTTCCATAAATATCCTGATTTATACCAAAAATGTAAGTTTCTGCACCTACTGGAGAAATCCCCTCTACTGTGGGTTTTCTTCCAATATTGGTAATTCCGCCGTAATAAGTTCCATCTACGTAAACACGGGACACATAAACGCCAAATACAGGCAGATGTTTTTCCGGAGGAGGAAGGATGTTGGCAGTTGGAAATCCAAGGATGGCTCCGCCAATATGGTTGCCGTGCACCACCTCACCGTGAATGGCATATGGTTCTCCCAGCAGCTCATTGGCTTTTTCCATATTTCCAAGATCCAGCTGCTCTCTGACGTAAGTGCTGCTGATATCCCGGTGCTCGTCCTGCTCTTTTGGAATCACAATCAGTTCATAGCCATACTGGTTTTTTAACTGCTCTAACAGTGCCGCATCTCCCGCACCTTTATATCCGAAGGAGCAGTCAGTCCCCACAACAATGGTTCTGGCATTCATCTGTCCCACCAGAATCTGTTTTACAAATTCTTCTGGCTCCATTCTGGCTGTTTCTTTGGTAAAGGGGTATTCCACCAGATAGTCAATTCCTACTCTCTCCAGATTATTTTTCCGCTCAAGATTGGTGGTAATTACCTTCTG
Source organism: Lacrimispora struthionigena (assembly GCF_048627165.1). Classification (NCBI taxonomy): domain Bacteria; kingdom Bacillati; phylum Bacillota; class Clostridia; order Lachnospirales; family Lachnospiraceae; genus Lacrimispora; species Lacrimispora struthionigena. The sequence goes on along the minus strand of NZ_JBMBWP010000001.1, from coordinate 691,956 downwards.
GAGTACTCCGTTTACAAGAGTGCCGGGAGACATGTCAAATGTAAATACTGCCGTCTTGTATCCTGTTTCTTTCTTAATTTCCAGCATTCGCTGCAATAATTTTTTATGGCCTCTGTGACGTCCGTCAAATTTCCCCAGAGTCACTACAGCCGGCTCTTCGATCTGAAACACTCTGGTCCCAGTGATATATTCCATCATCTGCTTCCTCCCAGAAAAACCTTCTGAGGCTTTAAAAGACTTCCTTCCCCATTTGGTTTATAGACTCCGATAAACTCCATGCTGCTGTCATAAACCCGGACAGGACCATCAGAGATCTGGTATTCTCCTTCTGCCTGGTTACGCATAAAAGGATTGCCGTTATGGACCAGTTTATCAAACTCCTCTTTCATCACCAGCTGGGGATAGGAAGAAAACACCTTGTCCACTGCCAGGATGTGCTCTCCCAGGCTGCCATTATCCCGTAACTGTTCGATCTGGGAAAGTGTAAGACTGTCCTCTAACACAAAGTCTGACACTCTGGTTCTTAAAAGGGATTCCATGCATCCGCCGCATCCCAGTTTCTTACCGATATCATAGCAGAGTGTGCGGATATAGGTTCCTTTGGAACAGCTGACTGTAATGGTCACTCTTGGAAGTTCCATCCGTTCGACGCGGATATCAAGAATTTCCACAGGTCTTGCCTTGCGTTCTACTTCTTTTCCCGCTCTTGCCAGTTCATAAAGCTTCTTTCCATCTACCTTTAATGCAGAATACATGGGGGGAACCTGGTCATAATGACCCAGAAAGCTCATAACTGCAGCCTTTACCTCTTCTTCCCCTGCCTCTACAGGATATGTATTTAATACAGTTCCTGTAGTATCCTGGGTATCCGTCTCCATGCCAAGAAGGAGAACTGCCTCATAGGTTTTCGTTTTATCTGTTAACATGTCACACAGTTTGGTTGCTTTACCAAGACAGACAGGAAGTACTCCTTCTGCGTCCGGGTCCAGGGTTCCTGTGTGACCAATTTTTTTCTGTTTTAAAATACCTCTCATTTTCGCCACGACGTCATGAGAGGTAAAGCCTTTTTCTTTATACACATTAATAATACCGTCTGCCATTGCCTGTATCTCCTAATTAAGCTGCTTCGCTATCTGATCCGACAGATTGTTGATCACGTCATGAACACTTCCTGTCATGGTACAGCCGGCTGCTTTTTTATGTCCGCCCCCGCCAAAATAAACGGCAATTTTACTTACATCAAGCTCTGTGGTGGAACGAAGGCTTACCTTATATTCCCTGCATGCTGTTTCATAGATAAAAATGGCACACTCCACACCCTCTGTAATTCTTAGCTGGTCAATGATTCCATCCATATCGGCGCTGCCGACTTCATAAAAATCCATTTCTTTTTTGCTGATGGCACTGAAAATGCATTTGCCGTCATGAAAGGTGATGCTCTCTAATAAAGCTCTCCCTAAAATCTGATTCTGGATATAAGTCTTTCTGTAAAAGCTGTCATCGATAATGCTGGAAAAATTAATTCCTTTTCCCATCATCTTTCCCGCGATTTCCATGGTTTTAGCTGATGTACAGTCATACTTGAAAACACCGGTATCATGAATAATTCCGGTATAGATGCACTCTGCCACTGCTTTGCTGATCCTGCTTTCATCAAGGAGACCATATAAAACTTCACAGGTGGAGCTTGCATCGCCTTTTACTACATTCTCCGTCCCATAACCAATATTGGTTATATGGTGGTCGACACACAGACTCTTTTTCGCTGCGTTTAAGTACTTAACCGCCTCGCCAAAACGAAGCGTGTCACTGCTGTCCAGGCAGATACAAAGATCATAGCTTTCGTCTCTGCTAAAGTCACTGACAATGCGGTCAATATTTTTTAAATATGAAAATTTCACAGATGGTTTCTCTAAATAAACCACTGCATGAATATCCGGATAATTTTCTTCCAGATAATTATAAGCAGCCAGACAGGAACCGATACAGTCCCCATCCGGCCTTACATGGCCAATAATCGCCACATGTTTCACATCTTTGAGAATTGTTTCAAGGAAACTCACAATGGCACCTCCTTACTCTTTGATGTCTTTCGTAACCTCGTCAATGAGTCTGGACATATTCACTCCATATTCAATGGACTGGTCCAGTATAAATTTGATCTCGGGTGTATTACGCAGATTGACTCTCCGGGCAAGCTCCCGGCGAATGTAGCCTTCTGCACTTTTTAGTCCTTCGATGGTTGCTTTTCCTGCTTCTTCGTCGCCCAGAATGCTGATATATGCCTTACAGAATTTTAAATCAGGAGTTACTTCAACCGAAACAACGGTAGTCATTGGGTGAATTCTTGGGTCCTTGATTTCCAGACGGATGATCTGGCTTAATTCCTTCTGTACTTCCATATTAATTCTGGTATTTTTTATACTGTTTTTACGCATCTTATTCCTTTCGCTATCTGCCCGCATATTCAAAAAGACCAGCCCGTCTTAACGGGCTCATCTTTTGAACGTTCCAGGGGATGGTTCCTAGCGAGGAACCTCCACCATGGCATATGCTTCAATCATGTCATCTTCCATAATATCATTAAATTTCTCAAATACAAGACCGCACTCATAACCGGTAGCAACTTCTTTTACATCATCTTTAAATCTCTTTAAGGATGCGAGAGGACCATCATAGATCTTCTCTCCCTGACGGGTGATGCGTACGCTGCAGCCTCTCTGGAATTTACCGTCCATTACGTAAGAACCTGCGATGGTACCAACGCCGGAAGCCTTAAAGGTCTGGCGGACAATGGCGTGACCGATGATCTTCTCTTCGAAGATTGGATCTAACATACCCTTCATAGCGGATTCCACGTCTTCAATGGCCTGATAAATTACCTTGTAGAGTCTTAAATCTACTTTCTCTCTGTCTGCAATTGATTTTGCAGTTACATCAGGTCTTACATTGAAACCGATGATAATCGCATTGGATGCAGATGCCAGAGAAACGTCGGATTCATTGATGGCACCAACACCGCCATGAATCACCTTAACCATAACTTCTTCATTGGACAGCTTCACAAGACTCTGTTTTACTGCTTCTACAGAACCCTGAACATCTGCTTTTACAATGATAGGAAGTTCTTTTACATTACCAGCCTTAATCTGGGTGAACAGATCATCCAGTGACAGCTTCGCTTTTGTATCTTCTAACAGACGGTTCTTTCCTTCAGAGATGAAAGTTTCTGCAAAGTTTCTTGCTTCTTTCTCATTCTCTGTGCTGATGAGGACATCACCTGCACCAGGAACGTCATTTAAGCCTAAAATCTCTACCGGAGTAGATGGACCTGCTTCTTTTACTCTCCGTCCCTTATCATCCATCATGGCGCGGACTTTTCCGTAGCAGGAACCTGCTGTAACTGTGTCGCCTACGCGGAGGGTTCCCTTTTGTACCAGAACGGTAGCAACTGGTCCCTTACCTTTATCAAGCTCAGCCTCAATGATAAGACCTCTTGCATGACGGTTTGGATTGGCTTTTAATTCTTTTACTTCTGCAGTCAGAAGAATCATCTCCAGAAGTTCTTTGATACCTTCTTTAGTATGTGCAGATACAGGAACAAATATCGTACTGCCGCCCCAATCTTCTGGAATCAGTTCGTACTCGGATAACTCCTGTTTCACTTTGTCAATGTTTGCACTTGGCTTATCAATCTTATTGATGGCAACAATGATCTCAACTTCTGCTGCTTTTGCATGGTTGATGGCCTCAATTGTCTGAGGCATTACTCCATCATCTGCTGCTACAACTAAGATAGCAATATCGGTAGACTGGGCACCTCTCATACGCATGGCTGTAAACGCTTCATGGCCGGGTGTGTCGAGGAATGTAATTTTCTGTCCGCTGATATCAACTGTATAAGCACCGATGTGCTGGGTAATACCGCCTGCCTCTCTGGAGGTAACGCTGGTCTGACGGATTGCATCAAGAAGAGAAGTTTTACCGTGGTCTACATGGCCCATAACGCAGACAACCGGTGGTCTTGCTGCCATATCTTCTACGTTTTCTTCTTCCTCTTTCAGAAGCTCTTCAATAACATCGATCTTCACTTCTTTTTCGCAGAGTACTTCATATTCCATAGCGATCTCTTCTGCCTGCTCAAAGTCAATCTCTGTATTGAGGGTAACGATCTTACCCTTTAAAAACAGCTTCTTAACGATGGCAGATGGCTGAAGTTTCATCTTCTCTGCCAGTTCTTTTATGGTTAAAATCTCAGGTACGATAATGGTCTTGATTTCCTCAACCTTAGGCTCTACATGAACCGGAGGCAGAATCGGAGCTTTTCCTGCTTTTCCGCCCTTGGCTGCTGTTCTTCCCTTGCTTGCATCTTCTTTATCTCTCTTATCAAACCTGTCATTCTTGTAGTTATTCTTTGTAGCTCTGTTGCTGGTAGGCTTTGCCTGGATGGGAGTGTCAAAAGACTTTGGTGCTCCGTCTCTGCTGGTACGTGCTCCCTGTGGTCTTGGGCCACGGGTGTTATCGCTGTCCTTGTCATTCTGATAACCGCCCTGACCCTGAGGTCTTCCGTATCCGTAACCGCCCTGACCCTGAGGTCTGTTTCCCTGGTAACCGCCCTGGCCCTGGGGTCTGTTTCCCTGGTAACCACCCTGACCCTGTGGCCTGTTTCCCTGGTAACCGCCCTGACCCTGGGGTCTGTTTCCCTGGTAACCGCCCTGACCCTGTGGTCTTCCGTCACGATTTCCCTGGTAGCCGCCCTGGCCCTGGGGTCTGTTTCCCTGGTAGCCGCCCTGGCCCTGGGGTCTGTTTCCCTGGTAACCGCCCTGACCCTGAGGTCTTCCGTCACGATTTCCCTGGTAACCACCCTGACCCTGAGGTCTGCTTCCCTGGTAACCGCCCTGACCTTCTGGTCTTCCTTCACGGTTTCCCTGGTAGCCGCCCTGGCCTTCTGGTCTTCCTTCACGGTTTCCCTGGTAGCCGCCCTGGCCCTGTGGTCTTCCGTCACGATTTCCCTGGTAGCCGCCCTGACCCTGCGGTCTGTTTCCCTGGTAGCCGCCCTGACCCTGTGGTCTGTTTCCCTGGTAACCGCCCTGACCCTGTGGTCTGTTTCCCTGGTAGCCGCCCTGACCCTGTGGTCTGTTTCCCTGATAGCCGCCCTGGCCCTGAGGTCTTCCTTCACGGTTTCCCTGGTAACCGCCCTGACCCTGCGGTCTGTTTCCCTGGTAGCCACCCTGACCCTGAGGTCTGTCTTCACGGTTTCCCTGGTAGCCGCCCTGACCCTGAGGTCTGTCTTCGCGATTTCCCTGATAGCTTCCCTGTGGTCTGTCTTCACGTGTTACTGTACTATGTTCTCTTACTGTATTCTCTGATGTCTGTTCCGTCTTTTTCTGCATGTCATCTCTCTGTCCCATATTCTGTGCAGGCTTCTGTGCAGGTCTTGATGTACCCTGGCCCTGTGGTTTCATCTGTGCATTCTGCGGTCTGAATACTGCCGCTATTTTTTTCTTTGGTGCTTCGGAATCATCGCCGCCTGGTGTTTCAGTACGTGCAGGTGAAGTTCCCCTTCCTGCGCCTACTTCTTTTTTTACAATTGATGCCTGTTCATCGGTGATGTTTGAAGAGCTTTTTAAATTTATATTATGTTTTTCCAATATATCCAGTATCTCCTTACTCGTGTCTTTTCCCAGTTCTTTTGCCAGATCATAAACTCTCATGCTTTCCTCCATTCTGTGCACATTCTGCAGCACATACTGGTAGATGTGAAGGCTCATTCTCACACTCACTACCTGCATTTGTATTCATTAGTTTCTCGATTGCCTTAGCAAACCCATTATCCACGACAGCAAGAGACGCCCTCATCTCCTTACCCATAGCGTGACCCAGTTCTTCCTTTCTTCCAAAGAAATAAATTGGTACCTTATAGTAAGTACACGTATTGGTAAACATCTTCCTTGTATTGTCTGAGGCTTCCTCAGAAACGATCACTAACGATGCTTTTCCTGCCTTAACGGATTTCTCAGTCATGAACTCTCCGCTTGAAATCTTTCCGGCTTTCGTTGCAAGCCCGATCAGATTCAGAATTTTCTGTCTGTTATCCAAACTGCTCCATCTCCCTTTCCAACGCTTCGTAAACTTCTTTTGGAATCGACATTTTAAAGGAACGCTCCAATCCCTTACTTTTTACCGCTTTTTTGAAGCATTCCATAGAAGGACATAAATAAGCTCCCCGTCCATTCTTACGCCCGGTTCCATCAAGAACAAAGCTGTCTTCCGAAGTTTTTAAAACACGTATCATCTCTTTTTTATTTTTCATCTCACCGCAGCCGATACACTGTCTGAGCGGTACCTTTTTTGTACTCACGTCTCCATCACATCCTAATTATTATTCCTGGTAGCTGTCTTCGGACTCTTCTTCCTGAAATTCACCTTGTAACGCTTCCTCAAAGGAGCTGCTGCCGTTGTTTGCACTGTCCTGATATTCCAGACCAAGTTCTTCAAAAAGACCAAGTTCTCTTGCCTGTGTTTCACTCTTAATATCAATCTTGTAGCCAGTAAGTCTTGCCGCAAGTCTTGCATTCTGACCTTCTTTACCAATTGCCAGTGACAGCTGATAATCCGGTACAATCACCTGTGCCTCTTTGGATACTTCGTCAGCCACAACGCAGATTACCTTTGCAGGGCTGAGTGCATTCTCAATTAAGTAAGCTGGATTGTCATCCCAGTTAATAATATCGATTTTTTCTCCCCTTAACTCGTTTACAATGGAATTCACTCTTGCTCCGTTTAAACCAACGCAGGCACCTACCGGATCAACATTGGTGTCATTGGATTTTACGGCGATCTTGGTTCTGGAGCCGGCTTCTCTTGCGATTGCCTTAATCTCTACCGTTCCATCCTTTACTTCCGTTACTTCAGACTCAAACAGACGTTTTACCAGATCCGGATGAGTTCTTGATACAGAAATTCTCGGTCCCTTGGGTGTATCCTTTACCTCCAGAACAAAAACCTTGATTCGCTCTGTCGCCTTGAATACTTCTCCCTTTACCATCTCCGTTTCATTTAAAATGGCGTCTACCTTGCCTAAGTTGATACTGACGTTTCTTCCCAGATATCTCTGTACAATACCAGTAACGACTTCCCGCTCCTGACAGTACCAGTCATTAAACAGTGATTTTCTGCCTTCTTCGCGGATCTTCTGCAGAATCACATTCTTCGCATTCTGTGTGGCAATTCTTCCAAACTTTTTCGAGTCTATAGGACAATGAATCACATCTCCAAGATCGTATTTGGGATCTGTCATCTTTGCATCTGCCAGGCTGATCTGCAGCAAAGGATCTTCAACTGTCTCCACCACTTCTTTTTCTGCAGAAACGTTAAAATCACAGGTATCGCGGTTGATGCTGACTTTAATATTATCCGCTTTTCCGAAGTGGTTCTTGCAAGCAGTAAGGAGGGAATTCTCTATTGCTTCCAACAGGGTCTCCTTGCTGATACTGTTCTCCTTTTCCAGAATATTCAGTGCTTCTAACAGTTCCTTATTCATTTTTTTATCCTCCTAATATCTCTTACTGTTTAGAAATCAAATGCCAGCCGGATCAGTGCGATCTCCGGTCTGTTGAGCGTAAGCTCTGCTCCATCTTCCTGGGCAATGGTTACAGTGTCCTTGTCAAAGGATAACAGCGTACCAGTAAAGTCCTTTTGTTTGTTCAAAGGCTTATACAGCTTAATATCCACATCTTCTCCGATGCTTCTGTTAAAATCCTTATCTTTTTTTAAGGGTCTGCCAAGTCCCGGGGAACTGACCTCCAGAATGTAGCTGTCTGCAATAAAATCTTTTTCATCCAGCCAGTCTCCCAGCTTTCTGCTTATAATTTCACAGTCATCAACTGTAATTCCGCCTTCTTTATCAATATAAGCCCGTAAATACCAGTTTCCAGCTTCTTTTACATATTCCACGTCAACCAGTTCAAAATTGTTCTCTGTCATAAGGGGCATTAAAAAGCTTTCTGTTTTTGCCTCATACTCTTCTCTTTTAGCCATTTTCTTCCCACCTTTCCAAACAAAATGGAAAGAGTGGACTTCCGCCCACTCTCTATCAGTCAAACATTCTTGTTATCTTGAATAGTATAACACCCTTTTCCTGGCATTGCAAGGGTTTTTCTTGTTTTTTCTGATATTTCCGTCTATTATTTGAATTTCTTAAATTGTTTCGATTACGAGAGAGGACAAAGTTTTCTTCACACTCCCTTTATTTGTACATATTATAACACTATATCAGAGTTAATTCTGTCAAATAAGGAGGACCCATGAAACCAAAACTGGAAGTTTCCGGGCTCAGTTACTCCTATCATTCCCTTGAGGGTGAGACACTGGCCCTTTCCAATATATCCTTTACTGCTGACAACGGGGAATTCCTTGCTGTAGTCGGCCCCTCCGGCTGCGGGAAATCGACCCTGTTATCACTTTTATGCGGACTGCTGATTCCCGATGAGGGCGATATCTTAATCGACGGCGTACCAAAGTCTGAATCAGGCGTTAATATAGGCTACATGCTGCAGCGTGACCATCTCTTTGAGTGGCGCACCATAATGGGAAATGCTGAGCTTGGACTGGAAATTCAGAAGAAACGAAACAGCAGTTCCAGAGAAAAGCTTCATAATATGCTTCATACTTACGGTCTTGGCAGTTTTGAAAATGCAAGACCGTCCGAATTGTCCGGCGGTATGCGCCAGCGTGCTGCTCTGGTCCGCACCCTGGCACTGGAGCCGGACCTTCTATTATTAGATGAACCATTCTCCGCTTTAGACTATCAGACCAGACTCTCCGTCTGTGACGATATCAGTACGATCATAAAGAGTACTCATAAAACTGCTATCCTGATTACCCATGACCTTTCTGAAGCCATCAGTGTGGCAGACCGGGTAATCGTCCTGACAAAGAGACCTGGCAGAATCAAGGCTGTTGTTCCCATCTCCTTTGGCAGTGAGAACATCCGGCCTCTGGACCGCAGAAACATGCCGGAATTCTCCGTTTATTTTAATCAGGTATGGAAGGAGCTGCAAAATCATGATTGAGACACACCCTACGTTAGCTCAGCAGGCATTTATTGAAAAAGAGAAACTGCACCGCAGAAACGTAAGAGTATGGCGCTTCATGCTGCTGGTTCTTCTCCTCTCTGTCTGGGAGCTGTGTGCCAGACTGGGCATCATCAATGACTTTATCTTCAGCTCCCCCTCCAGAGTTACCATCTGCTTTCTTGAAATGGTAAAGGATAAAAGTATCTTCATGCACATCGGAGTCACCGTCATGGAAACACTGGTCAGCTTTGTACTGGTAGTCGTGTGCGGCTTCCTGATTGCCGTTCTCCTCTGGTCCAGCCGCAGCATATCGGAAGTTCTGGAGCCGTATCTGGTGATGTTAAACAGTCTTCCCAAATCAGCCCTTGCCCCTATATTGATTGTATGGCTGGGCAATAACATCAAGACGATTATTGTTGCTTCCATCTCTGTGGCTGTATTTGGGTGCATCATGACACTCCATACTGGATTTTCTCAGACAGATCCGGATAAGATTAAGCTGATTTATTCCCTGGGAGGGAATAAAAAGGATGTGCTGTTAAAGGTGCTGCTTCCGGGATCTGTTCCTCTGATTATCAGTAACATGAAGGTGAATATCGGGCTTTGTCTGGTTGGGGTAATTATCGGTGAGTTCCTGGCGGCAAATAAGGGACTGGGATATCTGATTATTTATGGCAGCCAGGTGTTTAAGATGGATCTGGTGGTAATGTCCATTGTCATTCTGTGTATTGTATCGGCAATTTTGTATCAGGGGATTTCGTTGCTGGAGAAGAAGATTAAGTTTTAATTGTAATGTTATCAAAAAGGAGTATTTACCAAATGGAGAGATTTTCAATTGGCAAATACTCCTAAATTTATTCAGACCATTGCATTTGATTATCCGGAATTCCTAATTCCCTGCAGCGTTCACATACTAACCGTTTTTCTTCCTGATTTCCAATTCTGTAATTTAATATCAGGTTCTTGAAAACGATATACTTAATTCCGTCGGACTTGAAATCTACAAACCAGTTCTCGTTTGATGTATCACCTGATTTCATTACCTTTGAAATTTCTTCGGGAAAATTTTTGAGTTTTGAAGAAAAAAACAATACTGTCCAGTATTTTGTTTTCCCTCCAGTCTTCCATAACTCTACTTTTTTTATTTCCATCAGGTCAAGAATGTTTTCGTCAGTAATACTTTCTTTAATTAAAGCGCCTTCGTATAATCCACTATTATGTTCTATTTCCAGACTCTTTCCACAGTAAGAAACTTCTTTCACCCTATCAATATCAATCTCATCTCTCAACAAAACATCAATGGAAACCTTAAATATTCTGCTTAAAAGAACTATTTTTTCCGTTTCCGGTATGGAAATATCTGATTCCCACTTAGTAATTGCCTGCCGGCTCACATTACATTGCTCCGCTAATTGTTCTTGTGTAAAGCTATTCTCTTTTCGTAAATACTGGATTTTCTCAGATAATTTCATGATAACTCCTTTTTACTACGCAATTAATTTTATAGTTTCATATTAGCAGATACAATATAGAATAGCCATTAACTGGGAAGTTCTTTTACGCAACCAATAGTTACTAAAAATCAGATTTTAACTTTTACATCTGATAATTATTACTTTTTAACCACACTACCATCTGGATAACGGGCAAATCTTCCCATCTCCCTATCATGAACCGGCTCATCATCATGCCATGGCCAGCCTCCGAACTGTGTTCTCTGATAATCCTCATATGCCTTTCGTATTTCCTGTTCGGAGTTCATAACAAACGGTCCAAATTGAGCGACTGGTTCATTAATGGGTTCTCCTTCCAGGAGTAAAAGGTAACTGGTAGTATCTCCATTCACCACCGTAATCTGATCTTCTCCTAAAAGTCTAATGCGGGTGGAAGGATCAATATCCCTGCCATCAATGGTGATGGAACTGCTTCCCTTATAAAAATACAGGTTGCGATTTAAGGTCTTAGAACCTGCAGCGATTTGAAACTCTGCCTCAGGCTCCAGTATGACAAGCTGGATTCCTACATGATTTTCTTCTTTTGCTGCCCATGAATTTTTGGTAGGCTCCATGCTCTTTTTGTCTTCGTATTTACCAGCAATTAAACGGATGGTTGCTGTCTTTCCCTTTTCATTGGTGTGCTTAATTACTGGGATTTCTTCTGCCCAGAGCATCTTATAATCCGGATCTGCGAATTTACTCTTTGCCGGTAAATTCAGCCAGATCTGAAATAGCTCCAGGGGATTTTCCTGATCCTGATGAATCAGCGGGAACATCTCCACATGCTGGCATCCTGCTCCGGTAGTCAGCCACTGAACGTCTCCGTTTCCGTAACGTCCTTCTGCTCCCTTGGAATCAAAGTGGTCAACAATTCCTTCCAGTACAACGGTAACAGTTTCAAAACCACGGTGAGGGTGAACTGGAAATCCCGGAACCTTTTCTCCATGATACATACTAAATCCGTCTTTTCCAGAAAAATCATTGCCCATATTTCTTCCTGCTAACGAAACCGCAGGTCCCTGCACTTCATTCCCTGCCGGGAACTGATCCTTGTGATGCATACATGCCAGAAACGGACTGTCCATTCCCCATTGAAATCCTATTTTTTCAATTGCCTTTATTTTTTTGCTCATTTGATTCACTCCTTGTGTTTATTTTTTTTAACAGATGCACTAACATTTCCTTTTCCTCTTCATTCAGTCCGGTAAAACTCTCTGCTAAATCTTCCACATGCCTGGGGAAGATCTCTTCAATTTTTTCTCTCCCCTTTTGCGTGATTGCAATAATACAGGACCTTTTATCATTTGGATTGGGATGTCTTTCTATCATGGCATCTTTTTCCAGATTGTTAATTACCACCGTCATATTTCCGGAGGTAGAAAGTATACTGTCGATAATCTCGTTAATTGTTAAATCGCCTTTGTGGTACAATGCCTCAAGCACTGCAAACTGCGCTGATGTGAGACCTCCCTGGCTAAAAATGGCACCCGCTCTTCTGTGAAGTGCCTGGGTTGTTCTGCTAAGTCCAATGAATGCTTTTAAATTGGTATCGTTTTCTTTTCCATAAGATATAGTGTTCTTTTTCATGATTAAAATATATCACTAATTAGTGATAATGTCAAGTTTGATTTAAAAATACAATTATGTATGTCTTACATTGTCAATAGGACTTTAATTTTTAATGGAATATAAATCGATTTGATATTGCTTATATAAGATTTACTGATCAAAAGATTTTAATCTAGAGATTTGATTCTGTTTATAATAGACTGCCATTGCATCCTGTCTTTCAAAATCCGTATTACAATAACTTTGTCTTCTTTTACTACAAAAAACAGGAGATATGTACTATACGGCATATAATATACTTCAAGCCCTTGAATCAACTGCTGTTTCCCGATATCTAAATGTGTTCAAAATATACCGTTTTATGTGAACAATATCATCTCTTGCATCAGATGTCAGGCATACTCTATAATTTGTTGAATTTTCCATACGCTCTCCTAAATCGCGTCAATTTCTTTCCATGCTTCTTCAAGCGTATACACGGAACCACGCTCCATACTTTCAATTCCTTTTTCCAGTTCTGACCTTAATGCCTGTATTGCTTCACCCTCTGTGTAATTTATTTTTTCAAATACTTGTACCAGATTAGATTTTGCCATTACTTTGCCTCCTCTCACGTTTTATTTTAATCTTATTATACTTTGAGCCGATATTAAATACAAGACTTGTATTATATGTTTTATCAGGGAATATCTTTATTGTAATATAGGCTGACTCGAAAAAAAGATGTTAAAAATTTAGCTTAAGTTATGAGTATCTTTATTGAGGGCATAGGCAAAGACCTATCTGCTGCTATGCCTCAAATGATATAGAAAGGATTATAAAATCAAAGAAACGGGGCAGGGGGAAGAAAAGTTTTTATCTACGCCACGCAATTTGAATGCGACGGGGAGTAAATAAAGATCCGTTGCTGAAAATACCCCGATTCGTATTCGAAATGATATAAAAATCTAAGAAATGAGGCATAGGGGTGAAAATGAACTATTAATGCCTCATTAGATGACGTTTTCGTTTGACTTTCCAATCCCCCAAGAGTATATTTTAATTTTGTACGGTACTGACCGAAAACTCTACCGCAAATCTACTAAATCAGGTGAACCGACATGAATTCAAACTTTTTAAAGCAAAGCACCGAGCAGCGGCGGGATCTCATTCTCAACGGCTCCGTCTTTGGAACCATTTTATTTCTTTCCATTCCCACCCTGATGATGGGTCTTATCCAATCCGCAATACCAGTTATCGATGGCTTGTTTCTTAACAATCTGGTAGGAACCAATGCGGCAAGTGCCGTCACCTACTGCACCCCGATTGTAAACATGGTCTCTGCCCTGGCCCAGGGAGTGAGCGTGGCTGGAATGGCCATTATCGGCCAGTCCAATGGAAATGGAGATTTTAAAAACAGCCGGAAGATTTCCACTCAGATCATCGTATTTACTTTTTTACTGGGCTTTTTCCTTGCACCAATTTTAGTTGCCTTAGCATTTCCCATATCCGCCCATGTAAATAAAGAAATTTCCCGCAATGTATTTCTTTATCTTGCATTGAACGCCTGTGTGACACCGTTTTCCTTTATGGAATCTATCTATAACTCCATCAAAAATGCCAATGGCAAGCCGGAGGATACATTTGTCCGGATGGTGATCATGCTGATCTTAAAAATTATTTTCAATGCCCTCTTTATTGCAGTTTTCCGCTGGGGTCTTGTAGGCTCTGTCATGGCTTCCCTGGCATCCAACTTTTTAATTACGGGATGGATGTATTTTGAATTGTTCATCAAAAAAACTGGAGAACGTTTTATCCTGACCGGCTTCCGGTTTGACTGGTCCATCATTCATACCTTACTGCGAATTGGCTTTCCTGCCATGCTTTCCAGTCTGATGCTCAACCTGGGCTTCTTCCTGATTAACAATGAAGTGGAAAAATACGGGGCGGTTGTATTAAACGGGCAGGGAATTGCTAATAACATAACCTCCATATGTTTCATACTGCCCTCCTCTTTCGGTTCTGCAGTCACTACCATGGTCAGCATGAATATCGGAGCCAAACAACCGGAGAAGGCAAAAAAAGCCTGTTTCGATGGTTGCATCATAAGTGCCATCACTGCTGCACTTTTAATCGCTCTGGTGGTTCCATTGTCATCAAAGCTTACGGTACTGTTTACCAGAGATGCTTCTGTTCTGGCCGTAGCTAACCAGGCACTTCATATTTATACCTACTCCGTAATCGGCTTTGGTATCTGTATGGTTCAGCAGGGCGCTTTTATCGGCCTGGGGAAAACCCGGATCACGCTCTTTATCAGCCTGCTGCGGGTATGGCTTCTGCGTTACATATTTATATTGGCGACCGAACATGTTCTGGGCTTTTATTCGGTATTCTGGGGGAACCTGTTTTCCAATTATATGGCTGCACTTATTACCACAATCCTCATATTAAGGGTGAAATGGGTATCCGATATAAACTACTGAGAATTAAATAAATAGGTAAAAGGCGCTTTGCAGTATTTATAAAATACCGCAAAGCGCCTTATTAATCCCTTTATTTAATGATTTAACATAAACAATAGCTCATCTATTATGCAACCATATAACAAAATAATAATACTCATAACACTAATGGTTACCCTGTAAGAGAATATTTTAAATCTCTTTTTCCACTCCAACCAGTCTTTTTCATTTTCCCGGTCTTTTCTCAAAATTGACACTGCCCCCATTATGAGTCCTATGCTTCCGGCAGCAAACAAAATTGCCTTCATGCTTTCCAGAGCAGCCATCAGATTTCCTTTTGAGATTACAAAACTGCTTACACCAACAACCACCACTAAAATTCCGCTAATAATACTGCTGTACTTCAGGCATTTATAAAAATCCGATCCCACTGTCTTTAAATGTTCCATCATATTCAACCTATTTATTATATAAGTGACAGGCGACAAAATGTCCCGGTTCTACTTCTGTTAAATTAGGTGCATCACATTTACACTGATCTATCGCTTTCCGGCATCTGCCCTGAAATTTACAGCCTGGCGGTGTGTTAATAGGACTTGGTACATCACCTTCTAACATAATTCTCTGTCTGGAATCCTCAATTTTAGGATCAGCAATGGGAATCGCCGACATTAATGCTTCCGTATAAGGATGGAACGGATGACGGTAAAGTACTTCCGAATCTGCCAGCTCCACAATGGAGCCCAGATACATCACGGCAATACGGTCTGAAATATGCTTTACCATAGCCAGATCATGGGCAATAAACAGATAGGTAAGCTTCATCTCTTTCTGAAATTGAATCAGCATATTGGCGATCTGAGCCTGAATGGATACATCTAGTGCTGAGATAGGCTCGTCACACATAATAAACTTAGGCTCAACAGCAAGTGCTCTTGCAATTCCGATCCTTTGCCTCTGTCCGCCTGAAAATTCATGAATAAAGCGGTTGGCATGTTCCTTATTCAAACCGACTAATTCTAACAGATGAGCAATCTTCTCCTCTTTTTCCTGCTTTGTTTTAGCCAGTTCATGGATTTCAATCCCTTCCCCAATGATTTCCGCAACGGTCATTCTTGGATCTAAAGACGCATAGGGGTCCTGAAAAATGATCTGGACATCTTTGTTAAATGCCTTTTTATCTTTGCCTTTTAATTTATGTACATTTTGTCCCTTATAGTATACTTCTCCATCCGTTGCGCGGTACATTCCAACAACCGTACGGCCACAGGTTGTCTTTCCACAGCCAGATTCGCCTACAAGTCCTAAGGTCTCACCTTCTTTTATGGTGAAAGAAACATCATCTACGGCCTTTAAAAGATCATGCTTTCCCACATTAAAATATTTCTTTAAATGTTTTACTTCTAAAATATCATGACTACTCATTTTATTCACCCTCAACTGCTGCAACACCATTTTCGTTATCAGTTATGATCTTTCTGTCATCGTAGAACATTTTCTTAACAGACTCTGGCACTTCCTGATCATGCAGCCAGCAACGTGTATAATGGCCAGCTTCAAAATCAGTTGTCTCAGGCATCTCTTCCAGGCAGACATTCATACAGTAATTGCAGCGTTTTGCAAATGCACAACCCTTTGGCGGAGAAATAAGATCTGGAGGCGTCCCTTTAATTGTCTGCAACAGCTGTTTATTTGCCCACTCTAATTTTGGAACACTGCCAAGAAGCGCTAAGGTGTATGGATGCTGTGGATTATAGAAAATCTCATCTCTTGACCCGCTTTCAATCACCTGTCCCGCGTACATAACGGCAACTTTATTGGCAGAACCTGCCACAACTCCGAAATCATGGGTAATTAGAATCACTGCCGTATTTCGTTTCTCTTTCAGACTTTTAATAAGCTCCATAATCTGTGCCTGAATCGTCACATCAAGAGCTGTGGTAGGCTCATCTGCAATCAAAATCTTAGGATTACAGGCAATCGCAATGGCAATCATGGCCCTTTGCCGCATACCGCCGGAAAATTCGAATGGATACTGGTCAATTCTCTTTTCAGGATTGGGAATCCCAACTGCTTCTAATAACTGAATTGCTTCCTGTCTGGCTTCTTTTTTACTTATCTTTTTATGCTGTACTATATTTTCAATAATCTGTTTTCCGATTTTCATGGTTGGATTTAACGAAACTAAGGCATCCTGAAAAATCATGGAGCATTCACCGCCGCGGAAGGCTCTTTGCTCCTTTTTATTCATTTCTAATATGTTATTTCCTTCATAGAGAATTTTACTTCCCTTTTTGATTTCACCCTGGGGACCTCTGACAAGAGACATGATCGCTCTGGATGTAACACTTTTACCACAGCCTGATTCTCCGATGATGGCTAACACTTCTCCTGCTTTTACATCAAAGGACACGCCTCTTACAGCCTGCACTTCTCCTGCATAGGTGTGAAAAGAAACTTTTAAATCTTCCACTTTTAATAAGGGTTCCTGACTCATCCTGATTTCCTCCTAGTCTCTAAGCTGTGGATCAAGAGCATCCCTTAAACCGTCGCCTAAAATATTAAATGACAATACAAGTAAACATAAAAGTATACTAGGATATAATAAATGGGTCGGATAAAAAGCCATGGCCTCCTGGCCTGCTGAAAGCAGTGTTCCCAAACTAAATGCAGGGGGCTGAAGACCAATTCCAAGGAAGGAAAGGACAGTTTCGTCAAAAATAATATAAGGAATGGAGGTCGCCAGATCCAGAATTAACAAACTCAGTGTATTGGGAATTAAATGTTTGATAATTACTCTTCCGGACGATGCTCCCAAAGCTGCTGATGCCATGATGTATTCGCTTTCCCGAAGCTTTAAAATCTGACCTCTTACCATACGGGCTGTACTTGTCCAGTTTGTGATACATAATGCAAATAATAAAGGTAAATAACCATTTCCCAGTACAACTAAAATAATTAAAGTAACGATAAGATAAGGGATACTGTTTAATACCTCAACAATACGCATCATAATATCATCTACAAAACCGCCCAGGTATGCCATAACAGCTCCATAAATACAACCGATCAGCACCTTTAGACTTGCTGCAACCACAGCAACAATAATGGAAAATCTCAGACCTTTCCACAAACGGGAAAAAAGGTCTCTTCCTAGATAATCAGTTCCAAGCCAATAGGTACTGTCAGGGGGTAAATTTTTAATTTCGGGCATTAATGTTGTATAATTCTGACCGCTTATGGAAGGTCCGATTACAGACATAACAAAAAGAATGAGGAGTACGCCCATTGATAACATGGCTAATTTATTCTTCTTTAATCTTCGCCACGCATCCTGCCAGTAACTGATATTGGGTCTTACAACCTCATCAGCATCAAACTTAGACTGGTCGGCGAGTTCAAATCTTTTATCTACCATTGAATTCATTTTCTTTCTCCTTTCCGTTATTTCGAAACACCGATTTTAATACGGGGATCCACAATAACATATAAAATATCTGTTACCAGCATTGTTATAACCGTAATAATGGCATAAAATGTTGTCCCAGCCAGGACAATGGGAATATCTCTTCCCTGAACAGCTTCTATATAGTATCGTCCCATACCCGGAATGGAGAAAACGCGTTCAATAAACAGAGAACCAGTTAAAATACCTGCTACTGTAGTAGGAAGTACAGTGATAATTGGAATAAATGAATTACGTATCACATGATTTTTTACAATCTGCAGTTCAGAAAGTCCTTTTGATCTGGCTGTAAGGGTATATTCCTGATTGATACTTTCCAGCATACTGGTTTTGGTAAGTCTTGAATAATAGGCGATAAAACTACAGGAACCGGCAATGGTTGGAAGGATTGTGTATTTCCAGCCTCCGAACCATAATTCTTTTCCTTTTGGCCAGCCAATAATAGGCAATTTCAGGAACGAACCATTTGCACAATATTTTTGAAGCAAAAGTGAGATAACCAGCGAAGGCATGGATACTAAAATCATGGCCCCCACTAAAATCAGCTTGTCCCAGAAAGTTCCCCTCTTCATAGCTGCGATAATTCCCAATAGAATGCCTAACGTCACACCTAATAAAATCTGCTGAACACTGAGCCTGATTGTTACCGGAAGTTTAAGCTTTAAATTCTTGGCAAATGTTTCGCCTGGCCTGATAATGGATTCTCCGAAATCGCCATTGATCAGCAGCCCTTTCATGGTAATTACATAACGCTCTGCAACTGGTTTATCATATCCATATTTTTCTATAATCTTAGTCTGTACCGTTTGGGGTAATTTGGCGATTTTGGAAGTCAGCGCATTTCCAGGGATTGCGGACAGTAAGAAGAAAGTTGCCGTCACTATCAAATACAGGGTAATCAGCATTTCCAATACTCTTCGGATGATGTATTTTACCATTTTCATTCTCCTAATCTATAAAGTATACCACACAGCACACCCCCTGAGGTGATGCGCCATGTGGTATAACCTTTAAATCTATTTATTCTTCCACAATATAAGCATATTTGAATTCATGCTTTCCACCAAAAACAGGGTATTGGAAACCATGAAGGCGATTGCTGATATAACTGTGTTTGTCGCGATAAAGAAGAGGTTTAATTGCTGCATCATCTTTGATCAGAATGCTTTCTGCATCCCCATACAGTTTGATACGTTTATCATTGTCCTGCTCTTTTGATAACTGATCCAGAACCTGATCATATTTCTCACTTGAGTATTTACCGTAGTTACTGCTTCCGCCAGTTCTGAAAATATCAATAAATGTCATGGGATCATTGTAATCTGCTCCCCATACCTGCATACATAAGTCAAATTCACCAGCAACCTGTGCAGCATGTGCAAGACCAAAGTCACCCACAATATTTAAATTTACTTTTACACCTAAATTATCCTGAATCCGCTGAACTACATATTGTTCAATGTCTTTTTCAATGGTTGTTTCGCCATAGCCTAAGAATTGAAGAGTGATCGTGCTTAAATCATCGGTGTCTTTTCCGAGTTCCTTTAATCCTTCATGGAATAATGCCTTTAATTTTTCCGGATTATTCGCATATTCGCTATATTCTTCTTTAATCGGTTCTGTCACTTCCGAACGATATTCTTTGTCTCCGACTTTAATATTCGGTGTTACAAGCCCATAAGCTGCTGTATATCTGCTGTTGTAGACAGAATCAATAAATGTCTGGCTGTCAAATGTATAAGCAACCGCTTTTCTTATTTTTGTATTCTGCATTAAACCGCTTGGACATGATTCCTGTGTATTAAATGCAAAATATTGGGAAGCAACATCTCCATCTGTATAAAGCTGACATTTGCCTTCGCTTGCCGCCTGATCCCATTTTTTCAAATAATCACCGGAAGCTGCTACATAATCTAACTGGCCTGCTTCAAATAACTGGAACTGAGTCGCGGTTTCATCAACCTGCTGCAGATCAACTTCATCTAAGTGAACATTTTCCGCATCCCAATAATCCGGATTTTTTACCAGAACAGTACTCTGATTGGCTGTATATTCCTGTACCATATAAGGTCCGCAGGATAAGGTCTGCATTGCATCGGTACCATATGTATCACCATATTTTTCAATGTTATCTACTCGAATTGGATAAAACACGGTATAAGATAACTTATCAACAAAATAAGGTTCTGGTGCTTCCAGTGTGAACTTTAAAGTGTAATCATCTACTACTTCTACACCCACCTGATCAAAGCCACATTCTTTGTTGTAGTATTTCTCTGCATTTTTAATTGGAAATGCAAAGAAGGAATAGGCACATGCCAAATCAGCATTCAGCACTCTTTCTACCGCATCTTTATACTGGCTGGCAACTACTTCTACCCCGTCTGACCATTTATTTTTTCTTAAATGAAATGTATAGGTAAGACCATCATCTGAAACCTCATACTTTTCACAGCCTGCATTTTCAATCACACCCTTATTCTCTCGGAATAAGCCTTCACAGGTCGCTAAGAAAAATGAACCTGACTCAGAATCTCCTACCTGTGCCGTATCAAAAGTAATTACATTAAATTGCTGACCATGTGCAACCTGTTCGGATGCCAGTGTCTCTCCATTAGGTCCTTTTTTATCACTTTGTGCTGTTTTTTGAGTTTCTGCAGTGTTCCCGCCTGTGGATTTGCCAGATGAACCGCCGCAGCCAGCGAGACTGGAGACAACCAGACCTGATACAATTAACATACTTAAAATTTTTTTTGATTTCATTAATATTCATCCCTTTCGTTTCACTTTTATAATATTTGATGATACATTTATGTAGTCCCATATTGCCTGTTGGCATCTATGGGATTGAATCATCTCTATTAATCTTTTTCATACCAACCCTCCTTAAAAATTTTTATAGATCAAACGATCAGCTGACCGCCTTTCGCATACTATACAGTTATTTAAAGACATAATGCTTCCAGTTTCTCAACGATTCTCTTTACACAGCCATCTTCAAAGGGGCTGTCTAACCCAACCTCTTTCAGCATATTAGTAAAGAAATCACTGGCTGATAAATTACAAAGTTTCAAGTAGCTGTCCCAGGCTTCCTGATAATTTTCATCCATTCTTATTTTGTACTGAAATGCACAAATCTGAGCAATACAGTAATCAATATAATAGAAAGGATCGTCATAGATATGAGGTTGCTTCTGCCAGAAGCCTCCTTTTTCAAAGTAAGGATATCCGGTATAATCAAGATGCGGCCGATATTCCTTTTCAAGCTGAATCCATGCTTCATGCCTTTGAGCAGGAGTCATCTGAGGATTTTCGTAGACAATATGCTGAAATTCGTCCACCATACATCCGTAGGGAATAAATATGGCGGCATCCTCTAAGTGCATGGAACTATAATCATCTGTCCGGCTGCCAAAGAACTGGTTCATAAATGGCGCAGTGAAAAATTCCATGGACATGGAGTGAATCTCTGCTGTTTCCATTGTAATATCCGCATGTTCTTTGATGGGATCTTTTCCTGACAGATATCCCTGGAACGCATGGCCGCATTCATGAGTAATTACGTTGATGTCTCCACTGGTTCCATTGAAATTGGCAAAAATGAAAGGTGCGTTATAAACTGGAAGGTAGGTCATGTATCCCCCTGCCCGCTTTTTCTTTCTACCCAGCACATCGAACAATTCATTCTCGGACATAAAATCAAAAAATTCCTTTGTTTCTTTGGAAAGCTCTCCATACATGTCTTGTGCACTGGCCATAATCTCTTCCGGTGTACCGACTGGTTCCGGATTGCCATTTTCAAAGAAAACGCCTTCATCGATACAGGATAATTTTTCAATTCCTAATCTGTTTCTTCTTTTTTCATGAAGCTTTTCTGCAAATGGTACAAAATATTCCTTTACCTGTTTTCTGAAATTTTCTACCATAGCTTTGTCATAACAATTTCTCCGCACCCGGTCATAACCTAACCCTACGAAATTATCATGGCCTAATTCTTCTGCCTGTTTTGTACGATTTTTGACTAACTTATCATAAATAGAATCCAGTTTGTCTCCGTTGGCTTCAAAAAAGGAACTGTATTTTGTATAAGCTTTCCGGCGTACTTCCCTGTCTTTATGGGTTAAATACTTTCTTAATAACGAAAGGTTGAGAGTTTCCCCCTCCCAGTCAATTTCTGCACTGGCGATTAATTTATCGTATTCGGTTGTCAGTGCATTCTCTTCCTGCTTAAGGGGAATCAGTTTTTTATCAAATGACCTGATATTCAGCTGAATGTTCTTAAATGCAACGGTTCCTATCTTTTCTTCCAGATAATTCCGATAAGGAGATTCATACATCTGCCGCGCATATCTTACATACATATCAATCAGTTCCGGCTCTATTTCATCATAGTAATTCCGTTCTTTTTCATAGAACTCATCTGTCGTATCAATATCATGTCTGATACTTGCCATTATGACCATTGTATCGATTTCATCTTTGAACTCATAATATCTTTTATGAATCTCAAACTGGGCTTCTCCACTGGCTGCAGCTGCGAAATCCTTCATAATTTCTTCAAACCGAAGTTTTTTTTCTTCTAAATCTACTCTTTGATATGGCATATCTTTAAACTTCATTTCAATCCTCCAACAATTTATTTTTCGTTACTTCTAATAAATAATTGACTGCTTCCTTATTCATTTGATAATAGACTTTATTATCTGATTTCTCTATATTAATAAGTCCCAGCTTCATAAGTGTATTCATGTGATGGGAAATGGTAGCCGTGGTAAGCTTTAGTTCTGCCGCAATTTCCTGCCCGTAAGCCTTTTTATTCCGAATAAAACACAATATTTCAAATTTACTGGGATCAGATAATAACTTTAATCCATTGCTCAATTCCTGATTACTCAATTGTCGTTTCGATACTTTATAATTACAGTCAAATAGTATGCCCACATCCAATATATGATAATCCCCCACGTTTTCATCATTACCATAAAAGATAACCCGGTTGCAAGCCATAATCTGTGTCCGTATAAATGTGGGCTTGCTGGGATAACTGTCTTCCTTAATATTATAAAAGCTATTCATTAACTTATAGAAACTGTGCTGTTTGAAATATTCCATCCAATACTGCGTAGCTGTTTCTTTTAATTCCAGCAATATTGTTTCTTGTTTTTTTAATTCTGAAACCGTCTTTTCAAGAATTTCGTAAAGAATTTCCGCATGTTTGCTGGAATGTTCTATTAACTCCAATAATTGCCACTTTTGTGCCGGTTCACATTCCAGATTATTAATCCTGTCTGTAAATGATACTGTTTTATTGTTTTCATAAACATTAGTTCTTAGGTCGACATCATCAAATGATAGTTCTAAGGTATTATCATCTTTTATGGTACTTAGATATTGGTTAATAAAGTGTATTACTTCATTTTTATTGCCGGAAAAAGTGGAATGTCTCACACATTGATATAATATTTTTGCAATACATATATTTTCTGATATAAATGAGCTAAAGTAGAATTTAATAAGAGGATTGTTCACATCCGTTTTTTGTTCAATCTCTTCCTGAATAGACGATAATTTATCTAATTGATAAGAGATAACAGCCTTTTTCTTTTCATCTGTCCGCTTTAACAGATCCATTTTTAAATTCTGATAAGATTTTTTATTGATAATTCGAAATAATAATTCTATACTCTCCATATAGTAGTCAATTTCTTTTATAACCGTACACTCTATGCTCATCCCAAGACCTCATCACTTTAAATTGTCAACTTGATGCCGAAATACAGTTCAATTTTTTTAATTATAACATCAATTAGAAGGTTGTCAATGAATACATTAGATAAACATCAAATATGATACAATAAAGTTAATAAGAGAAAGTTTTTCTTTTTTAATACAAGATATTTTTAAAAAAACTAAGGAAAATAAACAAAGCGAAAGGAAATAATAAAAATATGATAGATAATTTTCATCTAAAATCTCCAATCATAACTGAAAGATTATGTATTAAAAAAATTACTGCAGATGAATTACTGTTGATCAAAGCTGAAACAAACTATGACGAAACAAATAAAATGACTTGCCGGCCTATTATAGAAAGAAAAGGAAATGAGTTGGGTGAATTTTATAATCAAATTATTAAAAAAGAAAATAACCTTATATTTTCCATATGGAGAAAACAGAATGAGGAATTAGTTGGCAAAGTATCGTTTAATGATTACAATCCAAGAAACAGAAGTATGGAGTTAGGATATTATATGATTCCCAGGTTCAGAAAATACGG
Source organism: Lacrimispora struthionigena (assembly GCF_048627165.1). Classification (NCBI taxonomy): domain Bacteria; kingdom Bacillati; phylum Bacillota; class Clostridia; order Lachnospirales; family Lachnospiraceae; genus Lacrimispora; species Lacrimispora struthionigena. The sequence goes on along the minus strand of NZ_JBMBWP010000001.1, from coordinate 667,630 downwards.
ATATATGAGGGAAGCTCTAAAAAGTCTGTTTGACATTTTGTTTAAAAAAATGGAGTTAAATAAGATATATGCTCAAACTGGCAGTTTTAATATAGAATCTATTCAATTATTGGAGAATATGGGATTTAAGAAAGATGGCGCTTTAAGAAATCATCATGAACTCAATGATATATTTTATGATGACTATATTTATTCAATATTAACTAAAGAATGGAATGATCGTTCCTAACTGGCTTTTCACTGAGGAACTCAGCTGGTATAAAAAGATGGTATCTGAGTTCCGCCAGTTCCGCAAGCATGAATCATAGTAATTTACTGTTTTTTGTACTCATGATTGTGCTTCGCTATGAGAAATTGGTATCTGAATTTCTGTCACAAATTTTTCCGTATCGTCAGTTATCCCGTAATCAATCATTGTAATTTCTTTTGAAAAACCTGAAATACGGAATTTCTGCTCTGATATAAAATCCATTAACCTTTCATAATATACAAAAGCTTCCTTATGACCGCCGCAAAACCGCAGCGTTACACAGGTTTCTTCGGGTACTTCTTCTATTGGTCCTGAATAAGCATCTTCTTTGTCCAACAAAAGAAACACCTTATCGTATCTGTCGTATTCCCCGTTTAACAGCTTTTCCCTGGCAATTCCCACCCCTACTTTTCCGAGAAAAACAACGGTATTTCGCTGATGCTGTTCTAACTGCCGAATGGAAGTTTCTAAATCAAGATAAGAGTTTATGGATAACGTATTTTCAATCCATGCAATCCGTCTGGGTGCAAATTGCCTGATACAAATGGTATCAAACTCAGAGGAAAGGGCATCCTCAATCTGTCTTAGCCTGTTTTCTATTTTTCTCTCAATTATTTTTAATTCCTTTTGCTTGCTGATTACCGTTTCTTTTTGCTGCCTCAGCATAATCTGCATTCGATCAACATTCCGGTTGTTTAAGAAAGCTGCAATTTGTTCCAATGGCATGTCCAGTACACGAAGATAACGAATTGTATTAAGACATTCAAACTGACGAGTACTGTAATAGCGGTAGCCCGTTTCTTTGTCTGTATATTCTGGCTGTAAGAGCCCGGACTTCTCATAATGGCGCAGAGTTCCAACACTTATATGAAACATTTTAGCCACATCACCGATTTGAAATAATCCGCTTTTCTCCATTAAGCTTCTTCTCCATTCTTAAATAGAACCATTTAACTTACCTGTGCGCTTACTCAGCCAGATAAATACACTGATACATATCACAACTGACAGAATTGACCCCACGGGCGCTGCAATTCCCATAGGAAAAAGTGTTTCTGCAAAGTATATTGATGCCAGGTAGGCAAGGGGAATACGGGCGCAGATAATGGAAATAGAATTATGGATAAAAGATATTCCTGACAAACCATATGCACAGAAATACCCGCTGAAACAAAAATGAATTCCTGCAAAAATGCAATCCCAGACATAGCTGCTCATATACTGTCCGCCCAACAATATTACTTTCGTATTATCTGTAAACAATCCTATTACTGATCTGGCAGAAAATTGCATGATAACCGCTGATATGGTACCAAATACTACGGTGATCAGGATTCCAATCCAAAGTGTCTGACGGGCACGATCATGTTTTCCGGCACCTGCATTTTGCGCGGAAAGTACAGATACAGCGGACAACATAGAGGACGGAACCAGGAATAAGATGCCGATTATTTTTTCCACAATTCCTACTGCCGCTGCATCATTTAATCCCCTGTTATTTGCAATTACTGTTATGATAAGAAAAGAGATCTGAATAAATCCATCCTGCAATGCCACTGGAATCCCAACTTTAAGCAGATTAAGAATCACTGCTGTTTTTGGTTTAAGATCCTTCATGGAAAGACTGAAACCCATATTCCGTTTCCGGATAATGATCAGGGAAACAATTACGCTGATTGACTGTGATAAAGTTGTTCCCAGTGCAGCGCCTGCTGCCCCAAGTTTAAATACTCCGATAAAAAGATAATCCAAAACGATGTTGGCCGCACAGGCTATGCCAATAAAATACATCGGACTTTTGGAATCACCCAGCCCCCGGAAAATAGAACTGATAATATTATATCCCGTAATAAACGGAATTCCAATCATACAGATTGTAAGGTATGTAACGGTCTCCCCAAATGCTTCGGGAGGTGTTAACATAGCGGAAGCAATAGGCTTTACTACCATGAGCAGTACAAACATGATTATGACGGACAAAGTCATAAATAAAGCAATTGTATTCCCGATAGCAGAAGATACCTCCTCATGCTTTCCTGCCCCCACTGCCCGTCCAATCAGTACGGTCGCTCCCATTGCCAGACCAACGATCATAACTGTTATCATATGCATAACCTGACTTGCGATGGAAACTGCGGTAATGCTGTCCACTCCGTTAAATTGACCGATGATAAACAGATCTGCCATTCCATACAGGGTCTGGAGAAAATACGACAGCAGGTACGGTAAGGAGAAATATACAACGGTCTTAAATACACTTCCTGTGGTTAAATTCTTTTCCATAAATCAATTGCATCCTTTACTTCATTTGTTTTAGTATATCATAAAGTCTGCAATCGTTGTAGAGTCAACACAAAAACACCATAGCTTTTCAACTACGGTGGTTTTGCAATTCTTATTTCATGTTTTTGCCCCACTCTCTCCCATTGGATTTAATCAGCTTTGAGTACCAATGGAAAGAATCTTTCTTAATACGTTTCATGCTAAGATCCGATACATCCTTGCATTTAACCAGTTCATCATCTGTAGTATCAATGTAAACCAATCCATAACGCTTCTTAATTCCATTACCGGTTGATAATAAATCCGTAAATGACCATGGGTTATATGCAATTACTTCACAGCCATCCTCAATTGCAAGACCCACATGATAGATCTGATCTCTGAGGAATTCAATTCTTTCTGTATCATGCACCTGTCCGTCTGCATCCTTGGTCTCGTTTGCTCCAAATCCATTTTCCGTAATCATCATGGGAAGTCTGTAATGGTTCCAAAGATAACGGAGAGAATATCGCATTGCCTGAGGATCGATTTCCCAATCCCAGTCTGTATATTCCACATATGGGTTGGTACATAACGCATATTCTCCGGGAACATTGGGCCACTGCATCTGACCTTTGATGCCAAACTTATTCAATCCATACTCCTGTCTCTCACTGTCAATTTTTGATTCATATGCAGTATTGCTTCTATAGCAGTTTACAGCTATGAAGTCGATTTTAGCCTTCTTCATCAGCTCTAAGTCTTCTGGACGGATATCTGGATGAATGTCATGGGTTTCCCAGTATTTTTTTACAAAATTACTGTATTCCCCATATACATACGTGTCATTCCAGATCTTCTGGGTTAATTCTTCCGCATTCATGGCAGCGATCTGGTCGCCGGGATTACAGGTCTTTGGATAGATTGGAACATAACCTGGAACAGGCCCTATTTTTCCGCCCTCCACCATTTCATGACAGTGGATGACTGCTTTTGCATGGCAGAGATTCATAATATGGTTAATGTCCCACTTCTCTCTTTCCCAGTCTGTACAGCCCACACTTGTGCCCAGCCAGTGACCATAGCAGATCTGCATATTCTGCTCATTCAGTGACAACCAGTATTTCACTCTGTCTCCGAAATTTTCAAAACAGACTTTACAGAGATGTTCAAATGCATCAATGGTCTTTCTGCTTCTCCAGCCGCCTAATTCCTCATATACCCATACAGGAAGATCATAATGGTAAATGGTCACGATAGGAGTAATGTTATTTTTAATCAGCTCATCAATCAGGTCATTGTAGAATTTAATTCCTTCCGGGTTGACTTTTCCGTCTGAATGAGGAATGATTCTTGACCAGGAAAGGGAAAAACGATAAGAGCTGAACCCGCATTCTGCCATCAGTGCCACATCTTCTTTATATCTATGAAAATGATCCGCTGCGATTGAATTATCCGCATACGGCTTCTTTTTCGTGCTGTTTATATCGATCATGGCGGGAGTTCTTCCGCCCTCTGCAACTCCGCCTTCCACCTGCCATGCAGCGCTTGAAGCACCCCACATAAAGTTTTCGGGGAATTTAGGATCTTCTTTATAATACATGTTGCACCTCCAGTTTTTTCATACATTTTGTCATAAGTTTCTTAGTTGGCCCCTGCCTTTTTTTCCGCTCTTTTCCCCAGCACTAAGGTAATTACAAATGAAACCGTAACTGCAGTCACCATAACAACTAATGAGACAATCAGGTTTTTACCTGTTCCATCCGGGTTGATATAAGCAGGAATTGAAATAAATCCAGGAGTTGACACCACGTACTGGGTCATTCCAAACAAACCTGCTATAAGACCTCCAAGACCACCGCCGATCATTGCACCTAAAAGCGGATATTTTTTTACAAATAATACACCGTATACTCCTGGCTCAGTAATGCCGCACAGGGCGGTAATACCGGCTCCTGTTGCGATACTGCGGGATTCGGCATTCTTTGCGATTAATGCTGCAGCCAGGCAGGCACCGCCAACAGCTACATTAGCCGGAGCCATTCCGGTACAGATTAACGGGTCGGAACCAATTTCAGCTATTAATAAGAAGACTACCGGATACGTTGCGTTGTTCATTCCAAAGAACACCATAAGGGGAGTCGTAATACCAATGATCATAACCGCAATTGCCGGAGCCACTCTGTAAACAGTCAGTACGCCGTCTGCCAGCCAGGTTCCAGCCAGGTTTCCTAAGGGGCCCAGTACAATCAGTGTGACCGGTACCGTAACCAGCATGGTAATAAGTGGTACAAAGATCGTCCGCAGATAAACTGGTATGATCTTCTGTAAATATTTATAAATGACGGACATGAATAAAACGCCAAGAATTACAGGAAATACCGTTGAGTTATATGCGATCTGTGCTACCTTAATGCCGAAGAAGTCAAGAGCTTCTGCATTATTAATGGTGGAATATAACAGGATTGCTCCAAGAAACGCTCCAAGGTATCCGTTGGATTTTAATTTGTTTGCTGCTGAAAAACCGATAAATACCGGCAGGGAATAAAAAGCCGCCTGGTTTACAGCATAGAAAATTTTGTATGCTCCATCTTCAGGAGAGACTCCGAAGAGTGTGGTAAGAAGGGTTAACACTGCCCCCGTAAGACCACCAGCGATCAGTACTGGAATGACCGGAGAAAATGTGCCTCCGATAAATGCCATAATGCCTGCAAAAACATTTCCTCTGCCAGCTTTACCATCCTGCTTAACTGCATTTGAATCCGGAACTTCACCGCCTGTTTTAATGCCTTCACGCTTCTTAAATTCTGCAAAAAGTGCCGGTACATCCTGTCCGATCACAAATTGGTACTCTCCACTCTGTACAATCAGGTTAAGAATGCCCGGGATTTTTTTTGCCTCATCTTTATTCAGTTTTGTCTCATCATGCAGCTGAATGCGCAGACGGGTCATACAGTGTGTAACATTAGCAATGTTTGATTCGCCTCCGCAAGTCTTGATTATATCTGCACATATTTGTACATAATCTTTTTTAGCCATGATTTTTCCCCTCTTCTTATAGTCTGCTTTTTGTTTCACCATACCCTCATTAAACTATTGGATTTACACCAGCGCGCCTTATGTATTTCCATACCCAGATTATATCAGATTTGGACAAAACCGCGGGTTTCAGAATATGAAACCATATTTGAATTTTAATCATTTTACCCTGATTTTATATTGTGTCTCTATTATTTTTGATATATAATCTGGGCATGGATGAAAATAATAAAAAACAGCAAAATGCATTTAGTCTCAAGGGCTTTAGTATTACCTCTTCCCTGCTTGCTATCATTAATAATTCCAACGAAGACGATATTAACTACGTTTTAGCAAATTATCTGTTGGAGCGCATTGATATTCTGGATAAAATCAGCATTTATGATGTGATCGATTACTGTTATGTATCAAGGAGTACAATACACAGATTCGTAAAAAGCATTGGCTTTGAAAGCTTTACACACATGAAGGATAACATCAGACATATGCGGGTTCATTCCAGAGCATTTATTGACTTCGCCAACCAGTCCTCTTTTCATGATTACATCATGACTTCCATGGTTGACATGCTGACGGATATCAATGATACCATCGACCAGCAAAATATTGAACTGCTTGTGGATCTGATCAAAAACAGCCATAATGTTGTTATTTTGAATTATGACACCTCAAGCTCTTCTGCCAAGGAATTTCAGCTGGAGATGACTTCTCTTGGCAGGCTGATTAAGCTTGTCACCAATATATCCGGCAACACCGGAATTCTTCCCGCTCTTACGGAGGATGATCTGCTGATTACCTGCTCTGCATCTGGAAATTATGCCATAGCCACCAAGGATGACGTAAAAGATGTAAAGGCACGTAAATTTCTGATTACATTAAACCACGCAAAACAGTTCGAGGAATATTATGACACCATCATTTTCCTGAGTGACAAGTTTCAATCTTGCGATTACATTTCCAACGGAATGCAAAACGTTTATACCCGGTATGGCATTAACTACTTTTTCGATCTGCTGTTTCACAGATATGTGCAAAAATATATTATATAAGGCCTATACTGAAAAAAGAAATCTCTTTAAAGACAGAGTACAAAGGAGTGTTAATATGAATCTGGAAATTTATGATACTACAGACTCAATCTATGTAGAAAAAGAGAACCACACAAAGGTAAATTATTTTATTTTTGATGAATATGAAATTCATCTCAATACCCTTCCCCCCCATTCCATTCAGGAATGGCACAAACACCATAGCATAGAAGAAGTTATATTTGTAATCTCCGGTAAATTAAAAATTTTGTGGAAAGAAGCAGAACAGACAGAAAGTCGGATTGTTTCAGAAAATTCAATCGTCAGAGTAAAAAATTCCATTCATACACTGGAAAATGAGTCTGATGAGGATGTGCGGTTCCTGGTCTACAGAATGGTGCCTGACGGTGTTGATAAACGCAACATCATAAAAAATGATAAGGAACTCATTCTATAGCAATAAAAATGAGTTTTCACCGAACAGAAATCCATATTGGCTGACTGCACGGTGGAAACTCATTTTCCCCTTTTTAAATATTTGATGCTACCTCAAAGGCATCCCAGATCGCGTACATAATATTGGAGACCTTTCTTGCATCTCCTAATATGTAAAGATCCCTGACTTCATATTTTATTTCATCATAAAGTCTGTTTTCGGAATCATAACCAACTGCAAGCACAACAGAATCCGCGTTTAATTCCTCTTCTCCTGCACCAGTCCCAATTAAAACCCCCTGTTCAGTCGTACAAATTGCTTTGGAACCTGTATAAACGGATATTCCTTTACTTTCTATCAATGATAAAAGCATGCTGATATTGGCAAAACACAGCGGACCATTTAATTTTAATAAACCATCCTGGGCTTCCACAATGGAAACTTCTTTTCCATTATTCTTAAGCCACAGAGCCAGTTCACAACCAACCAGACCTCCGCCCAAAACCACTACGCGGCTGCCCGGATCCCTTGTTCCAAGAAGAACCTCTTCGGCTGTAAATACCTTACTGTCATCACCAAGACCGAATACCTTTGGTCTTGAACCGGTTGCAGCTATGACCGTATCGGGATTGGCTTTGCGAACCATTTCAGGAGTTACCTCTGCATTAAAATAAACCGGTACTGACAGATCTTTTAATGTGTTCTCATACCACTTTGCCAGTGCATGATCATCCTCTTTAAAATCCGGTGTTCCTCCTGGAATTAAATTCCCTCCCAGACGGTCTGTTTTTTCATAGATCATTGGCTGATGGCCTCTTAAACTTAACACCCTGGCAGCTTCGCATCCAGCCACTCCTCCGCCAATAATCATTACCTTTTTCTTTTTCAGAACTGGCTTTAATTCTGTAATCCGTTCTCTTGCGCAGGAAGGGTTGACAGCGCAGTTCAGCCATCCATAATGAACCATGCGGCCGAGGCATCCCTCATGACAGGAAAGGCACGGACGGATCAGTTCTGTCTGACCGAAACGCAGTTTATTTACATAATCAGGATCTGCGAGAAGGGGGCGTCCAAGTCCGATTAAATCGCAGCTTCCGTCTTCAATAGCAGAAAGAGCCAGATCCGGGTTATCCATACGGCCGGCACAGATAACGGGACCATTTACTGCCTCTTTTATGGCTTTTGCATAAGGAATGTAAAGTCCTTTCTTCTGATACATTGGCGGATGATTCCAGAACCACGCATCGTAGCAGCCCACATCCACGTCAAGGGAATCATACCCGTACTGCTCCAACAGCTGCGCCGCTTCAATCCCCTCCGGCAGATCACGGCCCTTTTCTTCAAATACCTCACCGGGAAGAGCACCGACACGCCAGTCTTTTATAAATGATTTAGGACTGTAACGAAGTGTAACTGTGAAATCCTCCCCGCAGGTTTTCTTTATTTCCTCCACGATTTCTCTTGCAAAGCGAAGGCGGTTTTCTAAGCTCCCGCCGTACTCATCCGTTCTGTTATTAAAAAATGAGATGGCAAACTGGTCAAGCAGGTATCCCTCATGAACCGCATGAATCTGAATTCCGTCAAATCCTGCATTTTTAGCAATTGCTGCTCCTTCCCCAAACCGTTTCACAATCCGACGGATTTCCTCTTTTGTCAAAGCTCTGCAAGGGATATCTACCCAGCGGTTCATAATTTCCGAGGCAGATACCGGCTTTGTATCCAAATCAACAGGAGGTGCAACCCGTCCAAAACCAGCACTTAACTGGAGAAATACTTTGGCATCATAAGCATGAATCCGTTCTGTCATTTCTCTTGCAGTCCGGGTAAAATGCACCGGATTAATGGTGGGACAGGGAGTGCTTGGCATGGAGTGATGTTCTGCTTCATTATCAACGAAACATACTCCTGTGATAATAAGCCCTGTTCCGCCCTTAGCCCGCTCTACATAATAATCAATTCCTCTCTGATTAAAGCCTCCCACGGAGTCACCAAGACCCTGGGGACCCATGGGTGCCATAACAAAGCGGTTTTTCAATGTAACATTGCCGATTTTAACCGGTTCAAAAAGTTTTTGGTATTTGTTCTGCATATTTGTCCTCTCCTTTTATTAATACTATGAAAAATAGTATCAAATACAACGGGAAAAGGGTATGTCTGAATCTATAAACTTTTATCTGTTTCTTATCTGAATTACTAAGATTACTTTTGTTTCTTGTAACAATCTCGTCTGCACTTTTTTATTGTATTTAACAATTCATTCTGGAATGGTCATTTAATCGGTGTTATAATATATTACATCACTTATCAACAATGAAAAGAGGGCTCTTATGGCAAAGCATATGAAGAATCTGGCAGATTTTTTAAAGAATTACAGCAGTCATTGTCATATCAAACATGATTCCATTATTAAATCATGTCGTTGTCTGGACGGCTTACCTGTGGCATTCCGCTCAGATATTATTTATATTTCACATGTATCAGACCTGCCTGATTCCATGCCTATCTCTGACACGGTAAATTTTTTACTCGTTGGAGACAAGGATCTGCCCCATTTCTATGAAACCGATAATAAAATAAACTGGATTCTCTGTGATCCGGGTCTGGTTACACTGCAGAAGTTAGTCAACCTCACAGAGGAATTCTTTTTTGAAGAACTGACTCTTTATCAGTACAAGGAAGAAATGATCCGGGCGTTAAATGAACCGGATGCCATGAATAAAATGCTGGAAGTGACTTATAAATATGTTGGAAACCCATTGAGAGTGATTGATTCTGCCCATAATCCGGTGGCTTCCTGCTGGGATGAAGACTGTTTGGATGAGCCCCAGTGGATGGAATACAGAGAAAATCGCAGATTCTCCCAGAAATACAACGATATATGTAACACTGATTACGCCTTCCAGCGCCATATGCTTAACTATTCCACGCCTTATATCATGAATTACCCGGAGATTTATAAACACCGTCAGCGTATCCTGCGCATCAGACAGAGCCATATGAATATCGCTTTTGTCAGTGAATTGGAATACAATCACTCCTTTACTGAATTTAACAGTGAAATACTACAGATCTTCGCCTATTTTGCAGGAATTCTGCTATGCAATAATGCTCACTTTTACTCCTCCTACGATTCACCATTATCGGAAATACTACTCTATGTTTTAAAATCACCGCAGCCCAATCCGGAGAAGGCCAGACAGCTGGTGAAAAAATCCGGTCTTCATTTGAAAAAATATTTATACTTAATTTACATAACAGACAACGACCTCTTTGATTCAAAGGAAAAATTGTTTTATATCTGTACATTGCTGGATAAATTTTTTACCGGGGGTCTGACTCAGATGATCGAAGGTAAAATAATAATTCTCCTGGATTCTGAACAATGCCTAAGGTCTCCTCTTGATGATGAGCGCATGCAGGACTTTCTTCAGATTTTGGAGGCTAATCATATCTTTGCCGGAATAAGCCGCGCCTTTTTGGACCTCTCCCAGACGGTCCATGCCTTCGAACAGGCAAAAAAAGCCCTGGAAATTTCAAGGCAAAAGGAAGATCCGGGTCAATTATTCTTTTATGAAGATTATATTTTAGAGGATCTGGCAGAAACCTACCTGCTTTCCCATTCCCCTGCTCATATGGTTGAGCCGGGTCTTAAGGAGCTGATTGAATATGACAGACTCCATGGAACTGCCTTAATGGATACACTCACCTGCTACCTGGACCTGCAGCTGGATCTGCACGCTGCTTCTGAGCGTATGCACATTCATTTCAATACACTGAAATACCGTATACAAAAAATTAAAGATATCACCGGCCTTGATCTGAGCAAAATTGATATTATTATGAGAATCAGGCTCTCTTTGATTATCATTCAATCTGGTAGTTCCATATAAAAAAGCTGCCGCACCCATTCAACCAGTGCGGCAACTCTCTTATACTTATGAATTTTGTGTCAGATATCTCCATGTTGTTTCCGGCACCAGGTTTTCTGCATCCTGGAACCTGCCTTTTTTAACAGCTTCTCTGACTCTTGAAGCGCTGATCACTTCTTCTCCCTGTATTTTTCGTTCAATCTCTATGACTTGTATTCCATATTCAGGGAGAATCTGTTTCATTGCTGTATTATAAGAACCGGTTACTCTGCATATCGGCTCTGTTCCTACGAAGCGTCTGGTTATCTTAAGGGGTGGAGCGATTATTTCTGCAAACATTTCCAAATCAAATTCACAATTGGCCTTATTTGCAAACGCTTTTTCTTTCAGATAGTAGGTGGGAAAAGTGGCAGCAGAAACCATATAATCAGAAGCCTGATGAACGATGACCCGATTTAAATCTTCCGTTCCCTTTAAAACCATCTGATAACGGTCTTTCGCGCCATAAAAGGTCCGCTTATCCGATAATACAAACACATGCAGATAGTCACACTGTTTCAAAGCTTCTTCGATTAAATACCGGTGTCCCAGTGTAAACGGATTACAGTTGGCTACGATTGCACCAACTATTCTCCCATAATCTTTGGCATCGATTGGTGTTATTTCCTGTATTGCCTGGATAAACTTTTCAAATCCCTGTTTCTCATTCTCCATAAACAATACAGATTTTGTCTGGAACACGGTATAAAATCCTAAGCTCTTAAACATTTCCTCATTCTTTGGTTTTGTATATAGGACAAGCCTGCTTCTTCCATGCTCAAATTCATACTGAACCAGCTGGGAAACCACACTGCCGGATAAGCCTTCTCCAAGATGATGAGGATCTACTGCAATGCACTTTAACACATTCTCTTCCACAGAACCTGCTGCAATGATTTTGTAATCATCGTCAAGTATACATGCACTATATTCAATCCCCTCATCATAGTTAAGATCCTGACTGGCTAAAAATAGTTTTAATTCCTCCAGCGCACGGCCCTGTAATGGTCTTCCTTCCAGCATAATTCACCTGCTCACTTTCCTGCCCACCCATCCTCAATCTCAGATAAAAAGATAGAGGCGGCCAGCAAATCGGCACACCCGCCGCTGCTATAGTTTTTATGAATAAAATAGGTGTCAAGTTTTATTAACTCCTCCATAGCACCCTGAGAATAGGCACCGCCTGTAAGCAAAAATTCCTGAGACAGTTTCTGTACTTCCTTAAGCCCCTCACGCCCGCACCTGGACAGGATATTTCCATCTTCCACCTGACTCATCAGGGTAAACAGCGCCTGGATTTTCACCAGATTCCAATATCGTCCCTCTTTCTTTCCCTGTCTGATAACCGGTAATGCCAGGTTTATGACCGAAGGATAACCATCTGCCGCCTCTCCCCTGATTCCTCTGGAACCATAAGTACATAAATTCTTTTGGCCATGGGTATCTTTACTGTTCTTAAACTGTATGGAGTCAAGTTCATTTAATAAAATATTCCGAACCATTTTTTGTTCCTGCATCATCAGACTGCTTATGGACACCTGACCATACTTTTTAAAACAGCTTCCGGCAGCCGCACATAAGATACCCATGGTAAACACAGCCCCTTTATGGGTATTAACCTGTCCGGTTGCTTCATACATCGCATGTTCTGCCCGTATACCAATCTGACGGATCTTTAAAAAGCAGCCTTCTGGTTTTTCAGACATATGAATTCCTGTTTCAGCAAATTCACGAAAATAAGGCAGCAAAGCATCTGTGCTTCTTTTAAATGTAAGCAGATTCATGTCCCGGTGAGCTCCATTACTGAGCGGATCCACAAGCCCCGGCTTTGGTGCCGTATAAACCTCCTCCAGCAATGCTGATCCTGCCATGTCTCCAATCCGGTGGGCATTAGTACTATATTTCTTCTTATCTGTATCTATCATCTAATTATCTGCGAAAGTATATTCTTTCACCTTGCGCACTACATCTAATATGGTTCCATCCCGGCTTTCGATAATCCCTACAACCTTATCATCAAACACCACTTTCTCCGGCTCTCCAACCATGGAATAGGCGATGTCCCGAAGTTCTTCAATTGTTTTAAAAGGAAGGTCCACTCCTCTCATGGCTTCAATTAAGTCCTTCCGCTTAGGATTGATGGCAATTCCATAATCAGTCACTACTACATCAATACTTTCTCCCGGAGTGGTCACAGCAGTTACTTCCGTGCAGACAGCGGGAATTCTTCCCTGTAACAGGGGAACGATGACGATTGCACATTTGGCACCGGCAGCTGTGTCCGGATGGCCTCCCTGGGCTCCGGTTATCTCTCCGTCTGAGCCAACCACCACGTTACAGTTGAAATTAATATCCACTTCAAGAGCAGCCAGAATAACAAAATCCAGTTTATTTACTACAGCACCTTTATTAAACGGATTTGCATACTCTCCTGCAGAAATACGGAAGTGTTTTAGATCTTTTACTGACTCTACTGCATCAAGATCGAAATCCTGGGTGTCCAAAAGACAGTCTACCTGATCATTTGCCAACAGATCACACATGGGTTTTGTCAGACCGCCTACACCAAAACGCATGCGGATATTGCGTTCCTTCATAATCTTAGAAAGTGAAATGGTAGATGCGATGGAGGCCCCTCCCACTCCGGTCTGATAAGAAAATCCGTCTTTAAAATAAGGAGTATTAACAACAAACTGGGTACAGTAATCCGCCATCATCAGCTTTCTCATATCTGTAGTGGGTTTTGCAGCACCTGTGGCAATCTTATCGGGATTTCCGATGGCATCTACCACGACTACATAATCCACCTTTGTCATGCTGATATGTGCAGGAAAGTTTGGGAAAGGAACCAGGCAGTCGGTAATTGCAACGACCCGGTCAGCATAATCTCCATCTACAAGAGCATAGGAAAGAACACCGCAGTTACTCTTGCCTCCGATTCCACGGCAGTTGCCGTAATCGTCACAGGTGGGTGCACCGATAAATGCGATATCAATTCTGGTTTCTCCGCTTTCAATAGCACGAACCCGGCCTCCATGAGAACGCATGATGGCCAATCCTTTTAACTTTCCGGCGGAAATAGCCTGTCCGATTTTTCCTCTGACACCGGAGGACTGAATATTGGTTATGGTTCCATCTTCTATATATGGAACGATTGGATCGTGAGCCTTACCAAGGGAGCTGGCGCAAATGGTGATATCTTTAATGCCCAGCCGGTGAACTTCTTCCATTACCATATTTACAATGTAGTCACCTTCCCGAAAGTGATGATGGAAACCAAGAGTCATACCATCTTTTATGTTGCATTTAATCAGTGCATCATGAATGCTTTCTACTAATTTACTCCTCGTATTATCACTTACACATCTGGTTACCGGGCCATCTTTTTTATAAGTATATCCGTCTCTGTAGTGAATTCCCTGGAATACTTCCTTTCCAGTGGCTTTTAAGATCTCTTCCGGGATATCTCTTCCTACTGCATTTATCATTTTACAAATCCCCCTTATATACACCCGATGCTTTCGCCATATAAATGGTACGGATCGCACCGTCATAAAATGCAATATCAATCATCTTTCCGTCAACGGTAAATACACCGATTCCCTTTGCCTTCTTATCATCGATTTCCTTGACTACCTTTTCTGCAAAGATAATGTCTTTCATTGTTGGTGTAAATATTTCATGTACAATACTGATCTGTCTTGGATTTATAATTGATTTTCCGTCAAATCCCATTAAATGAATGGATTCAACCTCTTTTCGGAAGCCTTCCATGTCATCTAAATTCGTAAATACAGTATCAAAGCACTGGACACCGGCCGCTCTGGCTGCTATGATCATATGCTGCCTTGCACCCATGAGTTCCACTCCGGTTCCGGTAATGTGTGTCTGCAAATCTTTGGTGTAATCTCCTCCGGAAAGGGCAATTCCAAAAAGTCTTTCTGAGGATTCACAGATTTCAAGAACCTTCATTACTCCTCTGGCGGATTCAATGGCTGCCATAATAAGGGTTCTTCCCTGGGGAATATGGAATTCTTTTTCTGCCGCAGCAACTGCTTCCTCAACCAGCTTCACATCTTCTGCCCGCTCTGTCTTTGGAATTCGGATGGAATCGCATCCACCTGCTACCGCACAGCGGATATCTTCCTTCCAGTAAGGGGTATCCAGGGCATTGATGCGGACCACCCGCTCACACCCATGATAATCAATTTCTTTCAATGCATGATAAAGGGAAAAACGTGCAGCATCCTTTTGGTTTTCGGCCACCGCATCCTCTAAATCCAGCATAATGGAATCAGGTTTATAAATGTAGGGATCTTTGATTAAACCCGGCTTCTGGGCATTTAAAAACATCATGGTTCTTCTCAGTCTTTTCTTCTCCGGATTCATCATCGAACAGCACCTCCCCATGGAAGATGATCAAATTGCCCGACAGAACGGAACAATGCTCCTTCCAGACGCGCTTTTATTGTACAATCCAGTGCTCCCTTGTCTACAATGGAGATTTTCACCTGACTGACTTCCATATTCTTAAGAGTTTCCATTACAACCCTTTTTATCTGATTTCCATACTGGTTGATAACCACACTCTCCAGATTAAATTCTATGCCATTATTACCAGGTTCTACCGTAACCTGGCAGTCGCTGGATTCCAGTGTTCCGGCCATTGCCGGCTGCACGATTTCCATATTGTTCCTCCTCTTATTTCCTTTTTCTGTTGTAATTAATTAAGCTTCCTGCTTTTACAATCTCACGTTCTTCCTGAGTCATGTCCGTGATATATAAATGAATTTCCCTGGCTGAATCTTCTTTTATCACATAGGCTGTGATATCTGACATATTCCCGCTTTCTAATGCAGCACGTACTCCAGGGACAAAAATGTAATCGCCAGTTTCAAATTCCGGTTCGTCCTTCATCTGGAATGGCAGCATTCCCCAGTTCATCACATTGGAACGATAGCGTTTAGTCGCATATTCTCTGGTTATGTTGGCAAGTCCGCCAATGACTCTCTGACAGCTGGCTGCCTGTTCTCTGGCTGAACCATCTCCAGGCTTGATTGCATAAATCATACTTCCAATCTCTGTATCCGATATTTCGATGGTTTCCATACCAGGAATTTTTTTGATTGAATCATAAATCTTTGTAAGCTCCGGATCCAATTCTGCCGGAGACGTTCCTGCAGTTCTTGCTTTTTCCAGACAGTCAACACTTTTGCTTCTTTCCACATAAGCCGGGTCTCTTCTGGATAAGGTAAATTCAGCAAGTCCCAATGGATTGGAGCGGTAAGAAGCGGTTTCACCGGATGGAATCAATTCATCTGTGGTCGTAACCTCATCCATAATCTTAGAACACACTTTTAAAAGAATGTTCTCTGTTAAAGCGCTCATTTCCGGCCAGTCTTTAATATTGGGGCCGCATACCAGTTCTTTCTCTTTTTGTTCCTGATTAAATCCCTGGTATATTCTCTTTTTATATACAGTGCTGTCAAACTGATAATCCGGAATGTTTTCCCAGCAGTCAAACGCTTCTGCCGAAGTAAGCACACCTCCGTTTGCTGCAGTCGCTGCAATGGAACGGGCATCCATCAGTGCAACAGCTGCCATCTGACCGTTTCCAGGCTTGGAACCTTCCCGGTTGGGGAAGTTTCTGGTGGTATGACGGATACTTAAACCATTATGAGCAGGAGTATCACCGGCACCAAAGCATGGACCGCAGAAAGCAGTCTTTAATACAGCTCCTGCCTCCATTAAGTCTGTCACAGCACCTTTTTTCACCAGATCCATGTAAACAGGCTGTGAGGAAGGATAAACGGAAAGTGAGAACTCACCATAGCCGCAGTCTCTTCCCTTTAAAGCATTGGCAGCTTCTATAACATTGGTATAATTGCCTCCGGCACAACCGGCAATAATTCCCTGCTGAACCTGAAGTTTTCCATTAATAATTTTATCGGTCAGAGTAAATGGAGCACGTCCCTTGCTTACTTTCTCTGCCTCTTTTTCTACCAGGCGAAGAATATCGCCCAGATTTTCATTCAGTTCATCAATTTCATAGGTATTGCTTGGGTGGAATGGCAGTGCAATCATAGGTTTCACCGTACTTAAATCCACATAGACACAGCCATCATAATAAGCCTTGTCTGCAGGCTTTAATTCCTGGTAATCTGCCTCTCTGCCATGAACGGTCAAGTAACTTTTTGTATCCTCATCTGTACTCCATATGGAGCTTAAACAGGTAGTTTCCGTTGTCATTACATCAATTCCATTACGGAAGTCCGTGCTCATAGACGCAATTCCTGGTCCCACGAATTCCATTACTTTATTTTTCACATAGCCATTTTTAAATACTGCACCGATAATTGCCAGGGCAATATCCTGTGGACCCACTCCGGGATTTGGCTTTCCCGTCAGGTAGACTGCAATAATATCCGGGTAGGCCAGATCATAGGTATCGGAAAGAAGCTGTTTTACCAGCTCACCGCCACCCTCACCAACTGCCATGGTTCCCAAAGCGCCATAACGGGTATGGGAATCAGAACCTAAAATCATCTGACCGCCGCCTGCATGCATTTCCCTCATATACTGATGAATAACTGCAATATGGGGAGGAACATAGATGCCACCATACTTTTGTGCCGCTGACAAGCCAAAAACATGATCATCTTCATTTATAGTACCGCCAACTGCACACAAAGAATTGTGGCAGTTGGTCAGTACATAAGGAATCGGGAATTTATCCATACCAGATGCTTTGGCGGTCTGGATAACTCCTACAAATGTGAGATCATGGGAGGTCATGGCATCAAATTTAATTTTCAAATGAGACATATCTTCTGAAGTGTTATGGTTCTTTAAAATATGATAGGAGATTGTCCCTTTTTTTGCTTCTTCTTTCTCTGAATCTGTCAGAGCTCCTGATTTAAGGTAATCTTCCTCAGAAACAATTTCCTGACCATGAATCAGATATACGCCGCTGTCATAAAGTTTTACCACATCTAAATCCTCCTGCATTCTAACAATTAAGTTGTTTCATCATTCCCAATCAACAATATGTAAATCCTTCCAGTATCAGATTTGCAGTCCGGAACCCAAATGTATCTTCCACGATTGTTTCATTTCCTTCTACATGGAAATCAACACCTGCTTCTAAAATACCGCCAGCATGACCGATACGGATAAACTTTGTATCTGCTCCCGGTCTTAAAACCTGATTTACTACACTGCCGGGAATAATCGCAGCCGCCGCTGTACACATGGCACCAGTCATAGCGTAGGTGGGATGTGTCTTTTGCATAGACATCATACGGGATAACAGATCAATGCCGTCCCCCTTTATGGTGCTTCCTGAGTTGGTCACATACTCATCCGGTTCTGCCACAAAGGTCATTTTAGGAATTCCGGGCATCTCCCATGCAGATTTCTTATAGTCTGTAATTAATCCCATTTTAACAGCTGCAAGCCCTCTTACTGTCTCTAAAAGATCCAGTTTTTCCTGATCAGAGTCCAGTTCTTTTGGTAGCTCTTTTCCTGTCAGCCCCAAAGCAGAAGCCTTTACAAATACCAAAGGATTGGCTGCATCGACAATGGATACTTCTACCTGCCCGATACCCGGAACCTCCAGCACATCGACTGCATTTCCTGTAGGCAGAAGTTTCCCGGAAACACTTCCTGCAGGATCAAGAAACTTCATTTTAACCGGAGCACCGGTTCCCGGAACCCCGGCGATGGCAAAATCACCATCGTATTTGACTGCTCCGTCCTCTACCTGAACCTCTTCTTCAATAATTTTCCCTGTATTGGTATTGAATACTTTCACAATTGTGACAGGCTCCGTTATTTTTACAAGTCCCTGTTCAACCGCAAAAGGACCGACTCCCGACGAAATGTTGCCGCAGTTTCCTTTATAGCTTACAAGGGGTTTATCTACTGATACCTGCGCAAAGGTATAATCCACGTCTGCATCCTCACGGCTGGATACCCCGATAATTGCAATCTTACTTGTGACGGAAGCTGCACCGCCCAAACCGTTAATCTGCTTGATATCAGGACTTCCCATGATTTTCATGAGAATCTCATCCCTTGCCTGTTCCTCAGAAGGAAGATAATTCTCCAGTATGTACACGCCTTTACTGGTACCTCCCCGCATAATGGAACAGGGAATTCTTCTTCTTTGTCTATCTAACATGATGGTTCCTCCAATTATCCAATAATTCCATAAATTCCGATTGTTGCTAAAATTGCATTTGCGATTACGCAAACAAATGCGATCAAAAACAAACGGCCGAACAGTTTATTCTGCTCCTGATCTTTGTCCTCAGCGTTTGACGCTGTCATATATGCGGCCAGGATCAGTCCGCCTCCGGTAGATGCCGGGCTGAATGCTGCTGATAAGGAAGAGGTGATTACCACACTGGCAAGCTCTGCAAAACCAGCATTGCCGGTTCCTAATGACTGTACAATCGGTCCCAGTGTGGGGATCATGGAAGGCATTACCACACCTGTAGTTGAGCTGAAGAATGATAAAATAGAGGAACTGATTCCAATAATTGGAGCAGCTGTCTTTGGAGTCATGATTGTTAACAGACCTTTGGACATCAGATCCAGTCCGCCCAGTTCAATAACAACGTTCATCAATACACCAACGCCACAGATTAAAATAAGGGTTCCCCATGGTACCTTTACCAACGCTTTCTTTTCATCCGTTACGCCTAAAATTACCAACACTGCTGCAACAAAAAATGAAGCAAGTCCTACGTTAATATTCAGACCGACAACCATGACTACCATAACCAGTACCCCAGTGATTGTGATCCACTGCTGTTTATTAAGATGCTCTTTCACTTTTAATGATATATTTTCTTTTTCCGCAGGTTTAATTTTCCAGATCTTATAATAAACAGAAAAACCTATCATAAGAATGGTTGACCATAAAATGCAGTTCCACATGACTGGAAGTTCAAATCCGGTAAAACCTGCCT
Organism: Lacrimispora struthionigena; assembly: GCF_048627165.1. Taxonomy (NCBI): domain Bacteria; kingdom Bacillati; phylum Bacillota; class Clostridia; order Lachnospirales; family Lachnospiraceae; genus Lacrimispora; species Lacrimispora struthionigena. The sequence continues at coordinate 647,732 of NZ_JBMBWP010000001.1, read as the reverse complement.
CTGTTCCAAGCTTCTCCATCAATACGCCGGGAGGGGTTAATGGGGACAGGGTAAAACCATTGGCTGCCACTTTAGCCGCCAGAGCGAATAACAATGGATTTTCTCCCATGCTGACAGCAACCGTTACAGCAACGACAGTCATTAAGTTTCCTACCGGGATATTACCAGGTCCGATAATTGTCAGAATACCAGATACAAGGAAGATAATGACCGGAACCAGATAGGTTCTCTTTCCTGCAAGTCCGATTCCTTTTTTTGCAACAAATTCCAACGTACCATTCACCTGGGCAACGCTGAACAAAAATGATACACCAACCAGAGTAATAAACAATTTCGCATCAAAACCGGCCAGTACTTTGCTGTCACTTAGGCCCCCCAATCTGGCAAGAATCAACGCTGATCCAATTGCCAGAACACCAATATTGCACTTTTTAACAAACCCAATTGCCACTACTACAAACAAAAATAGAATAGATATAATATCTATGTAGTTCATGCCTGTTCCACCTCATTATTAAATTTTATCTAACGGTTACCATCTCTGAATTATAATTCGATCGATATGGTAAATATAACATTTTCTTAACTATATGTCTAATTCATGTTTTTCATATAAATTATAGTTTCTAACTATAATTTTCTTGTCTTTTTGATTTGCTTCAGGTAAAATGAAGGAAGAGGTGATACCATGGATTTTAAAGATTTGAGTTATGTTTTAGCGGTTGCCAGGTTTCAGAATATAACAAAAGCTGCCAATTCCCTTTATATTTCTCAGCCTACTCTTACCAAGTTCCTGCAAAGTCTGGAAAGCAGCCTTGGACAGAAGCTGTTTAAAAAAATTGGAAACCGTTTCATATTGACCTATGCTGGGGAACGATACGTTAAAAAAGCCGGAGAAATCCTCCAACTGAAAAAAGAGTTGGACAATGAACTTTCCGATATTATTAAGAGCAATATTGGGGTATTAAATATTGCATTTCCAGTTATGCGCGGAACCTATATGCTCCCCTGTACCCTTCCTATCTTCAAGAGTCTGTATCCAAATGTGATTATTAATATAAAGGAGTCCGCTTCAACCACTCTGGAAAGCATGATCCTCTCCGGTGAGACAGATCTGGCTTTTTTCAACAAACCAGTGAAAAGTCCTGAGGTTGATTATGAGGTCATCAGCCATGAAGAAATGCTTCTTGTCATGTCAAAAAGACATCCGCTGGCAGATCAGGGAATCACAAGAAAAGATTGCAATCACCAATGGTTTGACTTAAGTCTTCTGCAGGATGAAATATTAATTCTTCAGGAGACCGATCAGCGTTCCCGTCAGACAATTGAACGTGTCTTTCAGCAGGTTGGCTTCCAGCCTGATAAAATGCTGATTACAAGCAATATCCGGGCAGGGGCAGAGCTGGCTTCCAGAAATTATGGAGTCACTTTTGTCACAGATACCCATCTAAAGCATATGAATTTTCTTGATCAACTGATCTGTTTTTCCTTTGGTACGCCAAATACCATGGTTGACTTTGTAGCTGCTTACCGGAAAGGATCGTATTTGAATTATCACGCAAATGAATATATTAAAATAGTAAAAGACTTCACATAATAGAATCAAAGAATACAAAAAGCTGCCCGGCGAACAAGTGCCGGACAGCTTTTAAGCTATTATTACTTCTTTACAACAACTCTCTTATTAATATCTTCTTTCTCTTTCCCATCTGGTTCTGCGCCGATGCCTCCAAATGGCATCTGACCGATCAGCTTCCAGCCAGCCGGAATGTCAAACAATCTGGCAACTGCTTCATTGATAACCGGATTATAATGCTGAAGAGATGCTCCCACACCCACTTCCCGCAATGCAGTCCAGATATTAGACTGAAGCATACCGTTGGACTGATTCGCCCAAACCGGGAAGTTATCTGCATAGAGAGCAAATTGCTCCTGATAAGACTTTACAAGTTCTTCATCGATAAAATAAAGAATGGTTCCATACCCGTTCTTAAAGGAATCAGTCTTAGTTTTATCCACCTGCCCGCCAAATGCTTCATAGGCACTGTCCCACAGCTGATCCTGCTTCTCTCCTAGTGCAACCACAACTCTGGCACTCTTCATATTGAACGCATCCGGTGTTGCTTCTGTCACCTTTCTGATAATATCCAGTACTTCCTCTTCCGATACAGGAAGCTCACGGTTGATATTATAATAGGTTCTTCTCTTCTCAAGGCTCTGAATAAATGACATCATGTTTGTTCCTCCTTATTTTATATGAAACCACTATGAGAATCATCTCACTTCTCACGTGTTTTATTCATGTAACAATTATTATAGTAAAATACTACCATATTATTCTACGTAAGTCAATATGATTTTAATAAATTATATTTGACAAAATTAATCATTAGTAAAAGCCGATATCGATTACTCTGTCCACCCAATCCCTGTAAAAGGAAATTTCGTGGGAGACCAGCAAAACAGTGCCGGAAAATGCCGATAATGCCTCCTTAAGGGCCAGTTTCGCCTGTACATCCAGATGATTGGTTGGCTCATCCAGAATTAAAAAATTATAAGTTCTTCCTGTCAGCAGACATAGCTTAACTTTTGCCTGTTCCCCTCCGCTTAAGGTTCCCACAGGCTGCAGGGCATGTTTTTTTGATATCCCGTTCTGAGCCAGTTTTTTTCTTACCTCCATTCTCTCCAGCAATGGAAAATGATCCGATACGATTTCTATAGGTGTGAGGCTGTCATTTTCCCATACCTGATCCTGCTCATAATAACCGATGACCGCCTTTTCAGAGAAACAATATTTACCACCTAAGGCAGGAATCTGATTCATCAGGGTTTTTAGCAGCGTAGATTTACCAGCTCCGTTAAATCCCGTTATTACCACCTTTTCCCCTTCTCTCATAGAAAAGTTCACGCAGGATAAAACAGGTGAGCCATATCCTACAGTCAGATTTGATACATTCAGTTTTCCTGCCAAAGGAAGGGTCCCCTGATCAAACCGGAAAAAGGGTCTGATTTCTTTTTGATCCAGTGCCTCCATTCGTTCCAAATGGTCAAGCTGCTTTTGTCTGCCTCTTGCCATTTTCGATTTTCTTCCTGCTATATTTTTACGGATAAATTCTTCTGTCTTTTTAATCTCTTTTTGCTGTGCGCAGTATTGCCTTGTATAATTTTCCCGAAGCTGGACTTTCTTTTTCAAAAATTCTCCGTAAGAGCCAAAATATTTCACTACCCTTTTTTGATCAATATCACAAATCCAGTTTGTTGTTTTGGTCAGAAACCCCTCATCATGAGAGATCACCATAAATGCCTGTTCGATCCCGCTTAAGTAATCCTGAAGCCAGACAATATGATCATGATCCAAAAAATTGGTGGGCTCATCTAAAAGCAAAACATCTGGCTTCTCAATCAGAAGCTTCGCCATAATGACTTTTGCCCTCTGACCACCGCTCATTTCTCCAATCGGACGGTTAAAACCAAGGGAAGAAAGTCCCAGCCCCTGACAAACCAGATCAATCTGTGAATCGATCCGGTAAAAATCACGATGCTCCAATTGTTCCTGGCAGACGGCAGCCGCCTTAAGCGCTCCTTCCTGTCCTCTGGCTGCACGGTCATACAGTTCATTCATCCTTCTCTCCAGAGTATAGAGCTCCTCAAATGCTGTTTTTAAAAATGCTTTCATTGTCATCCCATTGTCCATGCTGGCATATTGGTCCAGATAACCCACTTTTATGCCGGGATACCACACCACTCTGCCCTGATCCGGTATGATCTGTTCTGTACAAATTTTAATCAGGGTACTTTTCCCTGTACCATTCTGCCCTGTAATTCCAATATGTTCTCCTTTATTAAGAACTAAATCTGTTTCATAAAATAACTGATTATCTCCAAATGAGTGAGATAAGCCTGTAATCTCCAATAAACTCACGTCTTACTTCCTTCTTTCCTGTGTTCATTTCAAATACAGACCGTTTTCTCCTTTAATCCTAATATCCTCTCTGCTGAATTAAAATAAAAAAACAGAAGACCTGGATCAAACTTTCTCAGCCTTCTGTTTCAACTTCATACAACAAAAGGCCATGAACAAATAAAACATTGTCCATGACCCTTCACCGCAAAAAGAAGCAGGGAAAACAGGCATCAAAAGAAGAAACAGCCTGTAACGCTGTTCTTATTGCTGCACTGTTTCCCGATGAATCTTATAAGCGTATCAGTAACCGCCATACTCTGTACAATGTTTCACCGGGTTGATTTGTACAGAGCTCATTCGTCTTGTCAATTGATCGCTAATAAAAAAATTCATATCTGCTCTCCTTACCTTTGATTAAATGACTATATCACTATCTTGTTTTTCTGTCAACCCAGACACAGCTCCATCGGACTTTCCTCCTGCAGGGATCAGTTTCCACACAAGTATACTGATAGCAGTCAGAAAAACAGCACAGAGAAAATAGGGCGCCCTTCCCCCAGCAAGCAAAAAAACACTTCCTCCCATAAAAGGACCAATGATTCCGCCTAGGCTGGTGCCAAGCATATACTTTCCATAAAAATCTCCCATTACCTGTTCCGGAACTCCTTGCACAAAAAGTGCATCCAAAGAATAGTCCTGTGCCGTAAGCGCTATCTGATACAAGGTCCAGACAATGGCAAATATCTGCAGATTGGGGCTGAAAACCAGCAGAACCATGAAAACAGCCGCAATCAGAGTAGCGGAAAAAATTGTTTTCTTATAGCCCAGCTTATCTCCAATCTGTCCGATTCTTGGACTTAAAAAGGCAGTAAGTATTACCGGCAACATAAAGACTAATCCAATCGCCTGCATACCCACATGATATGTCTCCATCATATATGGAATCACTAAAACTCCCACCAGGCTGGCTGGTATACAATATAAAAGATTCAACATCCAGATCTTCTGTTCCAGGGGAGTATAGACCACTTTCCCAGTCTGGAAAGCCGGTTCACTTGTATGAGAAGGTTTCTTTATAAATACAAGAACCAGCGAAACAAATGCAAAAGCAGAACTGATTAAAAAGATCTGGCTCCAGCCCTCTAAAAAATCAGTGCGGTTTAGCACATAAAATGTCAGACCTATTCCTATGATTCCGCCCAGCTGCCGATTCCCACTATACCTTCCAAGACCCTTTGCAAAACTTGTTTTCTCAGCTGTAATCAGGCTGATGGCTGAAATTGTCAAGAGAATTCCTGCGGCTCCCTGTACCATTCTTGCGGCCAGTAAGTATCCCAGACCTCTTGTCTGGGAAAGCAAAAAATATGCTATTACGTACAGGAATATGGCACAGCTCAACACCAGGAAACGGCTGTAACGGTCCGAAATCTTCCCAAACAGTAATCTCATTACCAATCCTGAAAACGAATAAACTGAATACAGAATACTTAACTGAAACACCGTATAGCCCAGCTCTCTGGTATAAGCAGGCAGTAGAAAGTCAAAAACCAGACATGGCAAAGAAACCAGAATAATTGATAATGCTACTTTTTCATACTTCATAAACTCCCCTTTGTTAAACAGAACTAAATGCCTGGTCTATATCCTTTGTAATGCCTGAATCCACGAAACCATTGTCCGCCATATCAGAAAGGACCTTAACTGCCTGACTATGAGGCATTCCAGCTCGATAAGGGCGATCCTCCGTAAGCGCCTGGTACACATCAAGGCAGCCCATCATGCGTGAATTAAAATCCAGTTCAACCCCTGTTTTACCAAAGGGATATCCCTTCCCATTCAGCTTTTCATGGTGATTGGCAGCCCATTCTGTGATGTCTTCAAACCCCCTGATGTTCTCAAGTGCGACTCTTGTATAATACACATGTTTTTTTACTGTCTCAAATTCCTCCGGTGTCAGGGCACGGGGAACGTCAAGAATACTGTTTGGCACAGCCAGCTTTCCTAAATCATGCAAATCGGCTGCAATAATCAGCCTGGCCGTCTCCTCCTGATCCTTATTATAATATTCAGCCATTCGGGCCGCTTTTTCTGCCAAACCCTTGGAATGACGTCTGGTGAAACTGGATTTGCAGTCAACGATTCTGGAAAATACTCCAGTAACCTGCCGGATTTTGTCCAGAGATATGTCCATTTCAAAGGACGGAACCACCTCATCAAGCGCCTGCTCAATCCTGTCATTGCTTAGATTTGCCCAGACCGACTGATCTTCCACCATCAACTGAAGAACTTTGGCAAGCCTTGGACAAACCATGCCAGCCTGACAGATGGAAAGCCATTTTAACACTTCTTCATGAGAATAATCTCCGTCTGCAAACTTAAAATAGTTTTCAAAACTGTCAGCCGCAGCAATAATCTGAGAAATGAGCGGTATATCATCTCCTTTTAACCCAAAATACCCATTTCCGTCATAACGCTCATGATGATAGAGAATTACATCCTGCGGTTTTGTCAGAAACGGGTAGTCTTTTATATTCTTTTCCCCAATCATACAATGGCCTCTGGAGCCTTCGAATCTGGTTACTGCATGATCCCATTCCCCTGGAAGATCTTCATAAAGGCTTGATTCACTTAAACCGTTATCATGTAGGATGGAAAGCGCAGCTGCATCATAAATCTCTTCCTCTGATAAATTCATCCTCCTGGCGATGCATACGGTTAAATAAGCTGTTCTCTTTCCATGATTGGACTGCATTCCCAGCCGGTCCTTCTCCATAAAGTCCAATGCAAAGGAGACAGCGATTAAAAAATCATTTAAGCTGAATAGCATATGTTATCAGCTCCTTCCTTATCCAAACCAGTAGATTTACCTGTCTACTGGTAAATTCTGTATAAGTTTATTGTAAATCAGCCTGGGATGTCTGTCAACAGGAATGGGCTGGACCAATGCTCCTTCCTTTGCCATGGGGGATTAATAAAGGTGTTCCAAATATTGGGTCCGTTGAGATCTCACACTCCAGATGAAAGACTTTTCTGACTGTTTCTGCAGTCATAACCTCTTCCGGAGCTCCCTCGGCATATACCCTGCGATTACTTAATGCAACCATGTGATGACCGTAGCGGCAGGAAAGATTTAAATCGTGAAGCACCATAACGATGGTGCGTCCTTCTCTGGCATTCAGGTCATAAAGCAGGTCCAATACCTCAATCTGATGGGCAAGATCCAGATATGTAGTAGGTTCGTCTAAAAGCAGGTACTCTGTTCCCTGGGCAAGAGTCATGGCAATCCAGGCGCGCTGGCGCTGACCGCCAGAGAGAGAATCCACGGTTCTGTCGGCGATACCAGCTACATTGGTATCTTTCATGGCTTTTTGCACCATTTCCTCGTCCTGTCTGGTCCATTGCCCCATAAAATTCTGATGAGGGTATCTGCCCTGTCTTACTAGCTGGGAAACGGTCAGTCCTTCAGGCGCAGTGGGCCCCTGAGGCAATACCGCCAGTTTTTTTGCCACAGCCTTTGTGGACATTTTAAAGATATCCTGTCCGTCCAGAACCACGTTTCCTTTGCCGGGCCTTAACAGGCGGCAGAGGGATTTTAGCAGTGTGGACTTACCGCACCCGTTGCTTCCCACCAGTATGGTGATCTTTCCTTTTGGAATATGTAGATTTAATTGTTCTATAATAAGCTGGTCTCCGTAGGACAGAGATAATTGATTGGTCAATAATTCATTCATGTATTTTCTCCTGTCAATTGGACTGATTGCGGCTGCGGTAAAGCTGGTAAATGAAAAACGGGGCTCCGATTGCGGCAGTAAACACTCCTGCCGGCACATCAACCGGCAGAAATACCGTTCTGGCAACCGTATCGGAAACCAGCAGGATCAAGGCACCGATCAGTGCCGAGGCAGGCAGCAGAAAGATATGCTCTGTCCCCACCAGACGGCGGCCCATATGGGGTGCGATCAGGCCGATAAATCCTATGGCTCCTACCACCGCTGCCGCGCCTCCCGATAAAGCAGCGCTGAGTAAAATGATAACTGCTCTGTGTCTCTGTAAATGAGCTCCCAAACCTGCTGCCACTTCATCTCCCAGCCCCTGCACATCAATATGACGGGAGTAAGCCATGGAAAAGAAAAAGCAAATGGAAAACCAGGTCAGAAGAAGGCGCACATCATTCCAGTCCGCACCATATACACTGCCCACCATCCATAAATAAGCCTTATCCACTGCTGCATTTTTACTTTTAGAAAGCAGCAGGGTGGTCAGAGCGCTTGTTACAGATGAAACACCGATCCCGACCAGTATCAGCCGTATGGGGGTTACTCCTTTTTTAAATGCCAGCACATAGACAAGCACGGCTGCGGCAAGTGCTCCCAAAAATGATGCCAGGGAAAGGTAAACCGTTCCTCCATCCGGAAAATAATTGAGGAACAGAACAGCAAAAAGACTGCCTCCACCAGTGATGCCGATTACATTGGGAGCAGCTAGCGGGTTTCTTATAGTTCCCTGTAGCAGAGTTCCGGAAACTCCAAGTGCTGCTCCTGCAAGAACTGCAGTTGTAGCACGGGGTAGCCGGACAGTCTCCAGAATCATTTTCACCTGGCTGTCAGACTTTCCGAGGATTCCAAGAAGAACCGTGTCAGGAGAAAGAATCAGGGATCCGGCGCAGACGCAGGCTGCATAGGAAACAGCCAGTAATATGGCAAGTGCCAGAAGCTTTCTTTTTGGGGCTGATGCACCTTTTGCAGATGCAGTTTTAGATCGTAATTTCATCGTCTGCCTTTCCCTCCTTTTCTTGCGATATAGATGAAAAATGGCGCACCAATGAGAGCTGTCATAACCCCTACCGGCGCTTCGGAAGGCATGACGATAAATCGGGCCAGTATATCAGCAAATAATAAAAGAGTTGCTCCCAGTACTGCGCTGTAGGGAATAATCCACCTGTGATCCTGCCCCACAAGATTTCTGGACAAATGGGGGACTACCAGACCCACAAAGCTGATGGAGCCTGCTGCCGCCACGGAACTGCCTGCTAATAGTATAATGGAAACCCCCATCATAATTTTGACCAGCAAGGTACGCTGTCCCAGTCCTTTGGCTACGTCATCTCCTGAAGATAAAATATTTACAGGAACCGAAAGCAGCAGGGCCAGAAGCATACCTGCTGCCATGTAGGGAATCACCATTATCTGCTGCTTCATATCACGGCCTGCAATGCCTCCTGCCAGCCAGGATAAGGTGTTGCGGATTCCCGATTCGCTTAAAACCAGGATTCCCTGGGTAAAAGAGGAAAAAAGTGCAGTAATAGCAGATCCGGCCAGCACAATCTTAACAGGTGTCAGACCATCTCTCCCTACCGACCCAAGAACGTATACACAAACGGCAGAAAGAGCCGCGCCTGTAAAAGCTGCCCATAAAACACCTTCCCCCGGCAGATTCCCTGCAAAGGAGGAAGCAAGCACCGCAAAAAATACGGCGCCTGAATTTATCCCCAGAATACTGGGGGAAGCCAGAGGATTTCTGGTCAGTGCCTGTGTCAGCACACCGGAAACCCCTAAACTCCCTCCCACCAGCATGGCTGTGACTGCTCTTGGAAGTCTTGTATGTATAACCAGAATATGCTCCGTTAAACCAGGATCAAAATGAATAAACGCCTGAACCACCTCATGAAGAGCAATGGAATAAGTACCAAGTGATACGCTGGCTCCAAAGCAGAGTACCATTCCTGCAAGAAGTCCGGTTAATACTGCTGTTTTTTGTGTTGTGGTCCGCAGCCAAGCCATATGCCTTTCTCCTTTTCTCTTATTCTACTCCGTAAAATGCATATACTTCCTCAAGCATATGCATGGCTGCCTGAGGGCCGCCGCCGCTGTTCCAGAATACAGAATTAACCGGATATACCTGATTATTTTTTACTGCAGTTAAATTGGACCACAGTGGATTGGAGGTCCATTTATCCCGGTTTGTCACATTTTCCGCCTCATTTAAGTTGGTCTGGTCAAAAATCAGATCCGCCTCCATCTGGGGAATTGCCTCTTCAGACTGAAGCATAACACCCCACTCCTCTTTCTTATGACTTTCCGGACGCTCAATCCCCATGTCATCTAATACCGTAGCAGCAAAGCCTGTATAAACGATTCTTGCATGATCCGCCCGGAAATCAATCACTGCCACCTCGGTATCCTTGATTTTATCTGCTGCCTTTTCCTTGAAATACGCAGTTTTTTCATCCCACTTTGCAAAAAACTCTTCTGCCTTCTCTTCTTTGTTCAGGGCTTTTGCACAGATATTGAGAGTATCCTTCCACTGATACACCTCGTTGACCATGACAGTTGGTGCAATTTCATTGAGCTGGGAATATATTTTTTCGTGGCGGACTTTAGAAGCAATAATTAAATCAGGCTTTAACGCAATTATTTCTTCTAAATTCGGCTGGGTTTCTATTCCTAAATTCACCACTCCATCCATCTGACCCCTTAAGTATTCATAAACCGGCTTTTCCGCCCAGGATTCAACTGCTCCAAGAGGCTTTACGCCAAGAAGCAGGGCACTGTCTGTTGCTCCCTGAAACAGTGTTACAACTCTAAGAGGTGTTCCTTTTATCTCCGTTGTTCCCATGGCATGTTCAATGACTCTGGCAGACTCCCCTGCCGTTGTCTTCGCAGTTACTGTTTCTGTTTTCGTACTCTCCCCACTCTGTCCGGATGCGCCGCATCCAGTTAAGAGAACTGTAAGTACCATGAATCCGGAAAAAAGTTTTATAAGCTTCACTCTTATACACTCCTTTGTTCTTATTGATTTATTTTCTCATTAGTTAGTTTATACTAACTCGCAAAAATACCTGTACAGTCTATCATTGGATGTACCTTCTGTCAACATAAGACAACTGAGATAAAATATCACTTAAATTATTTTTCCGCTTGACTGGTGGATTTATACGTTGTACAATACCTGTGTTTAGTAGCTAAACTTGTATAAAACAGTATAAAGGAGAAAGATATGCCGAAATTATCAAAAACAGATACAGTTATTCATTCGTTCGAAAAAGTAATGAATCAATACATTTTAAGTGAAAAAAAGCCACGTAATTACGGGACGGATCAATTATACCATCGTTCCGAAGTTCATACCATTGATGCGATTGGAAAGCATAACAGCATTAATGTTACAACCCTGGCAAATTACCTGGGTATAACAAAAGGCGCAGTCTCACAGATGATTGATAAACTCATTAAGAAAGGTTTAGTAATCAAAACAGTACTTTCGAAAAGTGATACAGAAGTTGCTTTAAGCTTAACTCTCAAAGGGAAGCAAGTTTATGAAGGACATAACGAATACCATTATGAATTCTATAAAAGGATTGAAAAGGAACTTGCAGACATGAGTGAGCATGACATACAGATTTTTTTAAACATCATGGATAATCTGAGTAAAATTTTAATTGAATAAGAACAGATTAATTTTATCCATTAGTTTAGTAGGTAAACTCATTAAATATTATTGATAATCAGCATTGGAGGTGTCATTATGACAAATATTGTATTTCAAAAAAGTTCTGGAATTTTTATAATAATAGTTGCAATCGGTTTTACATTAAGTCAAATTGGAATAACTAAATTTTTTAACTATCCTGAAATATTAAGACAGCCAGCACAAAATGTATTGCGGGCATACTACGACAAAAAAGGAAAAATAAAGCCATGTTGGGTAATTTTCTCTCTTAGTTCTTTGATGCTAACAGCTATCTCTGGGATATTTTACAGATTGCTAAACACTAATAATACTCCTTATTTGATCATTGGTACATTCTTTGGAACTGCTGCAAGTATTTTTTATGTAATCGGATTGATGAGGTGGGTATTTCTGGCGGATACTATATCCTCAAAATATATGACAGTCAATGCATCAGAAAAAGAGAAAGATAACTTAATTATAATATTTGAAGCATTTCATGTATATTGCGGAAATTCCATTGGAGAAACAATGGGCTTTTTGTGCATGGGGTTATGGATTATTATGGTAGGATTTGCTATAACCGCTACAACAATACTGCCGTGGGAGATAGGTCTTTTATACATAGCCTGCGGTTTTGGTATAGGAATAGCTCCTATGGAATGGACTGGATTCAAAGCAGCAAATAAAATAAATAAAATATCAATGAAGATACTAATGGCCTGCCTGTTAATAACCGGAGCTTTTCTCATAACTAAGCCGTTAAGTTTTTAATTACATAGCTTTGTCCAGCTTAATTTCATGTAGCGATACTTGCAGGTATGCTAAAAAAAGAAATGTCCGTTAGAAATATAGCTATATATCTAACAGAGACATTCCTTTTTTAGCTTCTGATTTATGCGTACCACACATAGATACGATTCTATCAGTAATAAGGATAAACATACTCCTGCTGGGGTTTCTCCGCTACCACCATATTATCTGCATCAATAGTCGGATACCCGTCTTTTACCAACAGCTTTCCTGTCACAGTGACCCAGTCATTCTCCTGAAACTTCAGTCCGCCTGTATCATATGCCATCAGACCCATAGGCGCCATGTCAGCAGAACAGCACCACATAGAAAGACGGACCAGCGCAAATTCATTCTCCTGCCGGTTTTCCAGATCCAGAAATACAAATCCCTTCATGGTAACTGTATATCCCTGGTATTGATCCGCATGCTCTCCCAGCTCTGTCATCCACGCATAATAATCATCATCTGCAATGGTAATCGTTCGTGCTTTCTCATCAAGTCCATTTAATTCAGCTCCTTTTAAAAGCTCCGGCTGCTGACTTTGTGTCTGCTCCTCACCAGCATTCTCACCGTAACCAGCACTATCATCCGGTTCTTCTGCAGCTGTCTCATCTTCATAATAATCAAACCCGTTTGTTGCCTGTTCACCAGTATTTCCGTAATCATCCCCCGCCCCCTGCGCAGAGGACCCGGGTATACTGGAACTGGAATAGTTCTTAATCGCAGCACTCCCTGCCGGTGGTGCCGGAGGCACAGCTAAAACAAGAATGGGAATTCCAAGAACCAGACAGTGAAACAGGCGGGCTTTATATTTAGGGCGGAAAACCCTGAAAGCCCCCATTCCTGCCCACAGTATCATGACAGCGGATAAACCATATAGATAAGGCTTCATTCTCGGAGTCACATAGGATAAATAGGCGCCTGTTACAGTCAGCCGGAACAGAAGAATCCCAAATACCAGATAGCAGACAGATTCTGTCAATGCCTGAATATTCAATCCCTTTCCTCTTAGTTTCATATCCGGATCCCTCCACTTCCAAGTATTGCAAATATACCAACAACACCAAAGCAAATCAGGAACGTTGTAACAAAGAGGCGGACAATAAACTTCTTTTCAAAACCGCCAAGAAGCATGGCTCCATTCTTTAAATCCATCATGGGACCAAACACCAGAAAGCCCATCAGCGCCCCGGCGGGGAAAACACCTGCCATGGTTCTTGCCACAACTGCATCGGAAGAGGAGCACAAGGACAGGATAAATGCCATTGCCATCATAAATGCTACCGATGCCAGGATGGGAATTCCCCCTCCCGACCGGGTCATTCCCGGCCAGACCTCCTGCAGCACAGTGGATACAAAAATTCCCGTAAGCAGATACGTTCCAACTTTGAAAAATTCATTCTGGGCATGACCCATCATCTGAAAGAAACGGGTTGCTTTGCTGTCATCCGATGTAGGAATTTCATAATCTCCGTATCCTTCTCCTCCCTGTATTGCCGGATCTGTCAACAAAACCTTCTGAGGAGGACTGATCAAATATGTCAGGCCAGTCAGCACTGCACATAAAACTCCCAATCCGCATCTTGCTGCAATTATCTTAAGGTTACCATTAAAAGCATACCAGGTAGACAATATTACAACCGGGTTTATCACTGGAGAAACCAGCATAAAAGTAACTGCTGCCGATAATGGAACTCCTTTTTTTACCAGACCTTTAAACACCGGTATGGAAGCGCAGTCGCAAACCGGAAGACAGAACCCTGCCACTATGGCAAACAGCTGTCCGAAAACCACGTTTTTGGGGAATTTACTGCGTATCCAGTCCGCAGATACATAAACCTGTATGGCAGAGGAAAGTAAAACCCCAATCACAAGAAATGGCACTGCCTGTAAAAACACTCCCAAAAACAAGGTAACAAAAGATCCCAGATAAGAATTGGCTGTCAAATAAAAAATGGCTGCAGCAGCGACCAATAACAGCGATATCTGAGATTTTACTTCATACTGAAACATTTTTTTCTTAAAACGATCCCATTTTCCTTCCGTAAATACATGAATGTCAGGATTAATCTGAAAAAGCTCCCGCGCACTTAGCTCTGCCTTCTCCTCTTCCACCCTTAAATACGCCAGATTGCCTGCAGCAATCTGTGACATGGAAATCAATCCGGAATCTGTAATTTTGTGCTTCAGTTCTTTCTCATCTCCTACATAAATAACCTTTTCCACATGGATGGCCGGCTTTAAGTGAAACTGAAGAAACATCTCCTCAAATCGATGAAAATGCTCCATCCCGTTCCACTCAATTAAGATTAACTCTGCCGGATCCTTCTGGATCTCTTCACAAATGGAATCAGCCACAGCGTATGGTGATTCCTCTATTTCCGCCTTAGAATAATAAAGGGAGCGCACTCCTTCCCCTTCGGCAAGGGGTGTGTCTCCCCGCTCAAATTGAATCACCAGGACTTCCTGTTCAGAAAGCTCTTCCCGGATTAACCGGTTTATCAGCGTTGTTTTCCCGGAATCAAGAAATCCTGTGACTACCCACGCAGGTGTTACCATGGTGTCATTCTCCTTTAAACAATGATATAATCTGATCTTCCTTTATTCCCGTCCCTATAAAACACACACTGTTTCCTTCTCCCCGTGAGCTTTGTATCTTAAGCATTCCGGGTATGTAATGAAAAGAAATGCTTCCCGCAGGCCCTTTCACGATCCCTTTTCCTCTCAGAATCATTCCATCAGCCTGACTGGTCACTCTGTTAATTTTCGCCTTCAGTTCCGCCTCTGTGAGGACTTCGTCGCAATCAATACTTACGGATAAAAATATCTCTCTGGTAAAACGAAACAGCGGCCGCACCGCACATTCTCCCTTGCCGCCGGAACGAATCTTCCGGTTAAGCGTTACGGGGTTTTTCATATCTTCCATCAAAGACTCCGTAAGAGATACTCTGTCTCCCTGACGAAATACATCTGCAGGAATCCCATCCCAAAAATCCGCTTCAATTCTGGCCTCAGGATTCAGTTTCCTGATTTTATCCATGGTCTCCTGGATCTCTCCTGTTTTCCCGCTTAAATGGCTTAGAAGAATTAAATCACCGAATTGAATCTGATTGATAAACACTTCTCCATAATTTTCCCTGTATTTATCAAAATTCATCACATCCACCACCGTAATACAGCGACAGATCTTCACCAGATCCTTCCGTTTCATACAGACCTTAATGATATCAGAAAGTCTCCCGGCTCCAGACGGCTCCACTAAAATCACCTCCGGTGCATACTCCTTTACAATCTGTTCCAGGGATCTGTTAAAATCTCCGTTCAGACTGCAGCAGATACAACCTGAGTTTAAACTGGTCACAGTTAAACTGTCACCTTTTAAAAGTTCTGAATCGATTCCGGCGTCGCCGAAATCATTTTCTATCACCACAATCTTCCGGTTTTCAAAAACTGCAGGGACCATAGTCTGAATGAGTGTGGTCTTGCCTGCACCAAGAAAACCGGATATGATATACAAATCTGTCATTTCTCTACTCCTTATCGTGACCTAACCTTTCACTCCAAGCAGCTTTTTTCCAATAAATATAAAGAGAAGGGAAACCACTCCGACTAAAACTATGGTTCCTCCCGGCTTTAATCCCAGATAATAGGCAGCAAAAAGGCCAATTATCATAAATACCACATCAAAACCAATGGCATAAAGGACTGTCTGCCTGTAATTTTTGGAAAACTGCATGGAACAGGCAGTGGGTATCACCATCATGGACGAAACAATTAAGGCTCCTACGGTTCTTGCCGCAATGGAGACCGTAACTGCCGTTAATACGGTAAATATAAAATTCACTATTTTCACAGGAACTCCGGCAAGTCTTGCACTCCTCTCATCAAGAGCAATATAAAACAGTTCTTTATAAAGAAGTACAAACAGCAAAAGCACCGTTAAGGACACTCCGATAACCAGAAACATCTCCATGTCGCTGATTGCCACAATACTGCCAAAGAGAAAGCTGTTAAAGTTGGCAGAATTCTTCACAAAACCAGACAGCACACCTGCCAGACCGATTCCGGCAGACATAATAATGGCGATGGACATCTCCGAATAACGGGGCAGTTTTCTTCGTATCGCCTCGATTCCAAGGGCAGCCATAATGCAGGCTGCCACGGCTCCGGCAACCGGGTTAATTCCCATAATGAGCCCGAAAGCAACTCCTGCCAGAGAGGTATGGGAAAGTGCATCTCCGATCATGGAAAGTCTTTTTAATACAATTACCACACCGATGCAGGGAATCACCATGGCAAGCAGAATTCCCACTACAAAGGCCTTCTGCATAAAGGCATAATTAAATATCTCCATCACAGTCAGCCTCCCCCGTAATTGTTATTTGTCTCATCAAGCCGTTTTCCAGCCGAAAGATGGTATCTGCCAGACCGGCCAGACGCTTCCTGTCGTGTGTTACCATAAAAACAGTCATGTGATCATTGCGATTGAAGTTTTGGATCAGACGGTAAAATTCTTCCGTATTCTTTTCATCCACACCGGTGGTGGGCTCGTCAAGAATTAATAGACGA
Organism: Lacrimispora struthionigena; assembly: GCF_048627165.1. Taxonomy (NCBI): domain Bacteria; kingdom Bacillati; phylum Bacillota; class Clostridia; order Lachnospirales; family Lachnospiraceae; genus Lacrimispora; species Lacrimispora struthionigena. The sequence continues at coordinate 631,015 of NZ_JBMBWP010000001.1, read as the reverse complement.
GGCTTATTAACCAGGGCTCTTGCCAGCAGTACTCTCTGCTGCTGACCGCCTGACAGCTTCCCGATCAGGCGTTTTCTGTATGGTTCCATTCCCACCTCACAAAGAGCTTCTGTCACTTTTTCCTTCTCTTTTTTACCCGGAAAACGAAACAGCCCGATCTGGCTGTATAAATTTGCCTGAATGATCTCTTCAACAGAGGCCGGAAAGTCCTTGTAAGTATCCATTCCATTTTGGGGAACGTATCCCACGTCCTTCCAGTCACTGAACTGGCGGATATCCTTCCCCAGCAGTTTAAAGCTTCCTGCTTCTCCGGTTAAAGACAGCTCGCCTAACAGAATCCGTATCAGTGTACTTTTCCCAGCCCCGTTGTCACCGGTGAGCGCGGCAAAACCGCCTTGGGGAACAGTTAGATCCACTCCGTTTAAAACCCTTGTTCCTCCGTAGGAAAATGTCAGTCCCTTCATTTCAATCGCGTTCACATTTTTACTCCTGTTCTTTTTATTCCAGCGCTTCTTTTAAAACAGTCAGATTCTTCTCCATAACAGAGAAATAATCATCACCATTTTTTAACTGCTCGTCAGTCAGTCCTTCTAAGGGATTTAACACCTCTGTTTTTGCGCCTGTTTCTTTTGCAATGGTCTCTGCCACTTTGGGGCTGACCAGATCTTCAAAGAATATGGTTTTCACCTTGTTTTCTTTTACAAAGTCTATGACTTCCGCCATTCTTGCCGGATCCGGCTCAGAATCCGGTGTCAGTCCCTCAATGCCCATCTGAGTCAGACCATAGGCATTGCAAAGATATCCAAATGCCTCATGGGCAACGACTACGGATTTATTGGGCAGCGGAGATAATGTATCTTTATATTTCTTGTCCAGCTCATCAAATTTGCTGGCATAGGTATCATAATTAGCCTGATAATATGCTTCATTACCCGGATCCGCCTTAACAAAGGCATCCTTAATATTTTCCATCTCTTTCTTTGCATTCACTGGGCTTAACCACACATGAGGATCGAACTCTCCGTGTTCATGTTCCTCACTTTTAGCCTCCTCATGTTCCTCCCCTTTCATTAAGGAGATTCCTGAAGATGCCTCTGTAACAGTCAGATTGTTATTTTTAAGACTCTTTAACACATCATCCACCCAGTGCTCAATTCCAGCTCCGCTGTATACAAATACATCTGCTTTTTCCAGACCAGTGATATCCTTTGTTGCCGGCTCCCAGTCATGAGGCTCTGTTCCTGCTGGAACCATATTTTTAACATCTACTTTATCGCCGCCGATTTTAACGGCAAAATCATACATGGGATAAAAACTGGCCATTACATTCAGCTTTCCGCTGTCATTTGCTTCTTTTTTCTGACCACACCCAGATAACAGCACTGCAGAAGCTGCCGCTGCTAACAAAATTACTTTTGTTGCTTTATTCATGAATAAAATCCTCCGATTTTTCTGTTTACTTCAAATTTCCGTATGGATCAACCGATTCAATTATTCATACGGATCTTTAAATCCACAAGAGAAACCGGACTGAGAAACAATCCTGCCAGATAAGGCAGCATGGAATATTTTATAATTGGTAAGGAAACAGCGGTTACTGCAGCTGTTCCAATCGCTTCAAAAATTACACTGAGTGCCGAAATACATACTTCTATCTCCTGACAGACTCTGCAATGTCTGCCTGTGCAGTCATGGGAAAGATGAGTGAATACAAATATCGACGAGCCCAGGAAAACTACGGTGAGAATCAAAGCTGTCATAAGGGCTGCCCATTGTCTGGGATTTAATCTGCCTTTCATAATAAATCCTTTCTTTTCTGTCAGCTTACTGCTGGCAGCTGCTGCAATAGCCGTAAAGCACCATGTGCTTTTGATCCAGCTTAAATCCATGGTCCTCATGGATATGATGGTAAAACTCATCCAGTCTGGAACATTCTAAAGGAATCATGGAGCCGCATTTTAAACAGACCAGCTTCCCCACATTCCTGTTTATTTCTTCCCCTATATATCGAAACTGAGCCTTGGATCCGTCCACAGAGGGGATCTTTACAACCACGCCATCCTCACATAAACGTTCCAGAGCCCGGTATACGGTAGTCTGTCCAACATGTATTCCGTCACTTTTAAGACGTTCCATAAACTCTTCTACGGTACAGAATATTCCTTTTTGTTTCTTTAAGCAGCTCACAATCATTTCCTGCTGCCTGGTCCGGTATCTTCCACGTTCTGCCATATTCATCCCCTATTTTCGAAATCAGAAATCATTTTCATATTATAGCACTCTCCCTTTAAATGTCAAGGCGAAATTGAAAACCGTTTCCTGTTTCCACTGATAAAATTTTTCTTTTTCCCTGTCTTCACTCTTGACAATTAATTTTTAAACTGCTATTATGTTCATAAATTTAGAAATATTTTACTTTTTGAACAATAAAGGAGGAGCCTATGCAAGCAATCATCCTGGCTGCCGGTATGGGACGGCGACTGAAACAATTAACCGAGCATCAGCCCAAGTGTATGGTACCTGTCAACAAAATTCCACTAATTGAACGTATGTTAAGGCAGCTTGACCAATATGATCTGGAAAAAATCATTCTTGTGACCGGTCACAAGGGGGAACTTCTGCGTTCCTTTGTGGAATCCCTTTCCCTCCGGACACCGGTAGTGTTTATTGACAATCCGGTTTACGAAACCACCAACAACATCTATTCCCTTTATCTGGCCAAAGATTGTCTCCTTGAAGATGACACCATTCTTCTGGAATCAGACTTAATATTTGAACAGGAGGTTTTAACCCAGATCATTAAAGACCCCCGCCCCAATCTGGCTCTGACCGCACCCTTTGAAAGCTGGATGGACGGCACCGTTGTACTGATTGACCAGCAGGACAATATCATGAAGTTCTTAACCAGAAAAGACTTCCGCTTTGAAGACATTCATTCCTACTATAAAACGGTCAATATATACAAATTCAGCCAGAACTTCTCCTCCACCCATTATGTCCCCTTCTTAGAGGCATACAGCAAGGCATTGGGAAATAACGCCTACTATGAGCAGGTACTGAAAGTCATTTCCCTTCTGGATGATCACGATTTAAAAGCTTCCCGTCTGGAAAATGGCTTCTGGTACGAAATTGATGACGAGCAGGACTTAGATATTGCAGAATCCATTTTCACAGACTCCCAAAGCAGACTGCTCCGCCTGTCTGAACGCTACGGGGGGTACTGGCGCTATCCGGGACTGTTGGATTTCTGCTATCTGGTAAATCCCTATTTTCCTAACAGCCGTCTTATGGGAGAGATCAAGGCCAGCTTTGAAATCCTTACTACCAGCTATCCTTCCGGACTCGATATTAACAACCTTCTCGCTGCTAAATCCCTGGGGCTTGATAAAAACCAGGTACTGACAGGAAATGGAGCCACAGAACTGATAAAACCGCTTCTTCGCAGCTTTGAAAAACCAGTGGGAGTTTTACGTCCTTCTTTTTCCGAATACGAAAACTGTGCTGCCTCTGTCATCCCTTATACCGTGTCCTCCAGAGATTTCTCCTATACAGCTGAGGACCTTATGGAGTTTTACAGCGATAAGGAACTATCCGCACTGGTTTTAGTAAATCCGGATAATCCCAGCGGAAACTACATAAAAAAAGAAGACGTTCAAAAACTGGCACATTTTTGCAAGGATCGAAACACTCTGCTGATTTTAGATGAATCCTTTCTGGATTTTTCTGATACAGAAGAGGAACCGTCCTTTATGACACCGGAGATCTTAAACGCCAATCAGAATCTGGTCCTGATAAAAAGTATTTCAAAATCTTATGGTGTACCAGGATTGCGGCTTGGAATCCTGACCTGTGCAGATCCGGATATCATTGCTCTTGTACGAAAGGAGCTCCCCATCTGGAATATTAATTCTCTTGCGGAATATTTTCTTCAGATATTTGAAAAGTATCAGGGGGATTACAGGGATGCCCTAAAACAATTTCAGGAGACAAGAGACGAAATGTACGGTTTACTGGGTTCCATAAGACAGCTGACCCTGTATCCGTCCCAGGCCAACTTTATACTCTGCGAGGTAAAGGACGGCTGCTCTGCTCATCAGATCGCCGAGCTGCTGCTAAACCGTTACAACATTCTTGTAAAGGATCTCTCCCACAAACCAGGTATGGAAGGAAGAGAATGTATCCGGATCGCAGTCAGAACCAAAGAAGATAACAAGCGCCTATGTGACGCACTAAAACATATATTACGATAATATCAGGAGGTAATTAAAATGAACGCACAGGAAACAGCAAACGAAACATGGAAGCAGATCTGGGTAAGAAAAGGAAAAGCAGAGGGAAATGATTTACTCGCCTTTGACGGCTATGAAGCAACTCAGGTAGATATGGAGGAAGTGGCCCGTCAGATTACGAAACGTCTGGATATACAAAAAAATGATAAGGTTTTAGAAGTTGGCTGCGGCGCAGGTGCCCTTGCCCAATACCTGGACTGCGATTACACAGGAATGGATTATTCCCATACACTGGTTAAAAAACACATTGAGATACTGCACAATTCCGTCCTCACCGGAGAAGCTGCCGATTTACCCTTTAAAGATCGTTACTTTGATAAGGTGATCTGTTATGGTGTCTATCTCTATTTTGACAACAAGGAATATGCAAAAAAAGCCACAAGTGAGCTGTTAAGAGTTGCGAAAAAAAGTGTGCTCATTGGCGAACTTCCCATTCGTTCTCACCGCGAGGAACATCTACTGTTTACAAAGGATGAATTTGAAGGCTGGGAAATCAGCGACGGCTTTTATGATCCTTATAGAAATGACCGCTTTAATGCCATTTACCGCTATACCCTATAATTATAGAAGAAACAGTTTCATAAGCCCGCCTGATATGGCGCAGCTTATGAAACTGTAATAAAAAAATTCTTATGGTGTTACTCTGTTTAAATCTCTTGGAAAAAGAGAAGACAGACGTACATTATCCTGATCCAGTAACCTGCTGGTAAAACGTTCCAGCCCAAGTCCCAGGCCTCCATGAGGCGGCATGCCATATTTATGCATCATCAGATAGCTTTCAAATGATTCTGTATTCATTTCCCGCTTCTTCATTTTACTTAACTGCTGCTCATAGTTATGAATTCTCTGTCCGCCTGTGGTAATTTCAAGTCCTTTAAACAGTAAGTCAAAGCTTTCAGTTTCTTCTACATTTTCTATGCTGTCCATGGCGTAAAATGGTCTTTTCCTGCTTGGATAGTGAGTGACAAATACAAAATCGCTCCCTGTTACTTCTTTTATTATCTGGGAAAGTAATTTTTCCTCTTCCGGTTCAAAATCATCAAAATCCAGGATTGGTCTGTTAAATTTTTCGGAAATCAGTTCTTTTGCCTCCATAAATTTGATTGATGGAATTTCCTTAATATAAGGCAGCTTTACATTTAATGTCCGCCGTTCTTCTTCATAATCAGATTCCAGCACCTCTATCACATGACGAAGCATAGCCGTTTCCATTTCCATGATGTCTTCAAAATTTTTAATATATCCCATCTCAAAATCCACACTTGTGTATTCATTGAGATGTCTTGAGGTATCATGCTTTTCAGCCCGGAATACCGGAGCGATTTCAAATACCCGTTCATAAACTCCCACCATCATCTGCTTATAAAACTGAGGACTTTGGGCAAGATATGCCTCCTTGCCAAAATAATCGAAGCGGAAGATATTCGCTCCTCCCTCTGCACCTGCATGAACAATTTTGGGTGAGTGGATTTCTGTAAAATTCTCCTTTTTTAAAAACTCACGGATTCCCAGTGTAATTCCCTCCTGTAATAAAAATATGGCACGTTCTTTTTCATTACGCAGAGTAGCCGGTCTGAAATTAAGAAGATTTTCAAGGGAAGTGTCCACTCGTTTGTTATTAATCACAATGGGACTCTGCTGATCCGGTTTCGACAAGATCTCCACCTGAAGCAGCTGAAGCTCAAAACCTGCTTTCGATCTTTCTTCCGGAATTACCTGAGCGGTTGCAATCACGCAGCTCTCTTCTGTCAATTCATCCAGTTCAAACAAAGAAAATTCATTGCTGTAGATACATTGTACCACATTTCTTTTGGTTCTTAACAGGATAAATGCGAACCCGCTCATTTTTCTTATTTTATAGATACTTCCGTGTATTTTTATCTTTTTATTCAGATGATATGCCAGATCCCCGGCCTCAACTGTTCCTTTTTCAATCATTCCAACAATATTCTTCAATATTTTTTCCTCCAGGATTCATAGAATGCAGCTTCAAACCATCCCATTCCATCCATAAGGACATCATCCATATGTCCCACACGATCACCACCTTTCATGATTGCCCGTATGGGTAAAAAAATAGAACCACACGGATCAGTACTATCCACCAATGCGGTTCCGAATTGTATTCTTTCCACATAGGCACAGCAACGAAAGCGCCTGTACCTATGATGATTCAAAGATACAAGCGCTATCAATCGTCGTCCCTATTCAACATGGAAAATTGTTGATTACGATTCATCATAGCCACCTCTGCAGTTATATTAATAGGTATCAGATTATCACAGATCGTAACACATGTCAAATGCACTGTTCTAAAAATCCCAACTCCAAGGCTTTTTCCATCAGTAATGGCTGAATGTATGAATAGGTCCAATTCTCTGGCATCTGCTTTGTAATAATTACTTCTGCAATTTCATGATGGAGCTCCTCTTCAAAGGAATATATTTCAGCAAAGTAAAGCATACCAAGACTTTCTTCCCTTAAACACTCACCATCTCTTGTCTCACCGCATACAGAATATACACATAATGGAGTAATATCAAATTCCACTGCACCCGTTTCTTCCCAAAGTTCCCTCCTGGCAGTATCTACGATATTCTCAGACTCTTCCCTGTGTCCACCCGGCACTTCATAAGTATCTCTGTCTTTATGTCTGCAAAAAACCCATTTCCCCTGATTTCTGGAAATAATTACGGCAAACTTCAGCTTCTCATCCTCTGCCTCATCATAAAATTTAACCTGCGTCACCATGATTTTCAATATCCTCCCCATATTCCTTCTATTGATTGGATCATACCATGAAATAAATGATTGCAAAAGTAAAAAAATGGTAAAATTTAGATATAGCAAATTTTCAAAAAATCGTTATAATGATATCTGATTATATGATTTGTTCCCATGTAAGTCAGTCTTTGTATACTGATAATGAATATCAATTGAGTATACTAAAACCTATTTTTTACATGTGTTAATTTTGTAAATATATTACTATTTTTAATTAAAAAGGCGCAGTTTAACCAAAACCACGCCACCATTTTCAGACTAATTTCGACACGATCCATTATATAATACGACATTATTGTTTGTCAATACAAACAAAAGCAACATTAAAAATTGAATTTACAGAATCATTAACAAAAAAATTATAGCATTTTTAGTTGAATAAGAACTATTCGCCGTCAAAAAACTCGTCACCCGAAAAGGAGTAATATCAATATGCCTCGCAGAGGAGAAAACATTTATAAACGCAAAGATGGTCGTTGGGAAGGCCGCCAATTAAAGATGGATGGAAAATATCAATATTTTTATGGAAAAAGCTACCGTGAAGTAAAAGATAGTATGAAATCTTATCAGGAGAATGGAAATAAAATTAAAAAAGAGGTGAAAACTCTGGCTAGTGCATCATCACTTTTTGAGTTATGGTTGGACAGCGATCTTTTGAAAAGAGTAAAACCTTCTACTTACGAAAGCTATTACCATTGTGTAACAAAATATATTATTCCTTTTTATACAAGCTGTAATTATTATCAATTTACAGAAGATACAGTTTCAGAATTTGTAAAATTTATGAATGATGATAATTCTATCTCCCAATCTTATAAAAGAAAGATACTGGCAGTCTATAAAACTGCTCTCAGAGAAATATTGAAAAATAATCCTGATTCAATCAAATTATTGAATTACATAAAATTTCCGAAGCCAGAACAAAACGAAGTACAGGTATTTACAATGAAAGAGCAGTGTCTCATCGAAAAAGCTGTTTTAAGCTGTCCAGATAAACGAACATTGGGGATTATCCTGTGTTTTTATTCAGGAATACGTCTGGGGGAACTTTGTGCTTTAAAATGGTGCGATTTCGATTTTGAAAATGAAACCCTGTTTATCAATCGTACGGTTAGCCGGACAAAGAATTTTTCAGATGACGATAATAAAACTTTGCTTTTAATTGGTACCCCAAAAAGCAGAACTTCTTCAAGGAAGATTCCTCTGCCATCATTTCTCATTACTTTATTTAAAGAATATTATCAACGTTCAGGCAAAGAAACATGCTATTTTATGACTGGCAGCGAAATCCCTATTGATCCAAGGGCATTCCAGAAGCTCTATAAAAAAATACTAATAAAAGCAGGTGTGCCAGACCGAAAATTTCATGCCATACGCCATACCTTTGCTACCCGTGCCCTGGAACTCAATGTTGATATTAAAACAATCAGTGATATTTTAGGGCATTCCAATGTTTCCATTACCATGAACATTTATGCTCATTCTTTAATGGAACAGAAAAAAATAGCAATTGACCGATTTAACAATATGCATTTAGCCAGCATGGAAACCGGACAATACGCCGTCATAAACTCCGTCAACGAGAACAAACTTTCCAGTAAAAATGCGGATTTCTAATGAATATGACACAGTTTTGGTTAAACTGCGAAACTTTGTGTCCACAATTTGGATCTATGAATGTATGGGGGGGAAAGACCACATTTTATATTCATAATACATCTGTAAGAATTCATTGGGAGCATACCAGATCAGATCAAACCTTTACTCAAAAGATAAACTCAGGAGGAATTCAGTATGAAGAAATTCAAAGATTTCAGCATTACAAGAAAGCTTCTCACAGCCTTTATCAGTATGATAGGGATCATACTATTTGTGGGAATTGTCGGTATTTTCGGCATGATTCGTATCAATACTATGGATACATATTTATATGAACATCAGACAGCACCATTAAAAGAGCTGATCAATGCCTCAACCAGCTTAAACCAGATACGCGCTGACTCCCGTGGAATGATTGTCTATGCCGGTGATGCAAAAGAATTAGAAACGCTGGAACAAAATTATAATACTCACAAGGAAACGTTTCTAAAAAGCTTTGAAATTTATCAGAATAGTATAACAAATCCGAATACACGTGTTATTGCAGAAGAGTTAAAGAAGCTGTTTACGGACACTTATTCACCAGCCATTGATAAGTCAATCGCCGAGGCAAAAAAAGGTAACAGCAAAGAATCCCTGGCTATCTTAACCGAACAGGAAGATGAAATTGCTAAAATATTTGAAGATTTTAATCAGCTGGTTGAAAATCGTATGGGATCTGCCCAGGATACCAGTCAGAATAACGACAGGACTGCAAGCGCCCTGACTCTCGCTCTTATTGTTATTGTAGCGGCAGGAGCTGGTGCAGCTCTATACTTAAGCTTTAGAATCTCTGCAATGATCAGCAAACCGATCACTCAGGTAGTTGAGGCTGCTAAAAAGATCGCTTTGGGACATGTTGATGTAGATTTAAATGAAATTGATTCCAAGGATGAGACCGGGCAGCTTGCAAGTGCCTTTACTGAAATGATTCATGGAATCCGCAAGCAGGTATTAGTTGCCGAAGAAATCAGCAATGGTGATTTTACGCAGGAAGTTCCTCTTCGTTCCGATGAAGATATTCTGGGCCTTGCTCTTCGTAAGATTGAAAACGATTTAAATAAAACACTACTTCTCATCAGTACCGCTGCAGAGCAGGTCAATACTGGCGCAGAGCAGGTATCTTCCGCTGCACAGGCACTTGCCTCCGGATCCACCGAGCAGGCAGCAACTGTAGAAGAATTGAATGCTTCCATTGCCACCGTGGCAAGACAGGCAGACCAGAACGCAACCAATGTCCGCCTTGCAGCCGGCTATGTACATCAGACCGGTACCGGTGTTCAGGAAAGCAACAGTCACATGCAGAATTTAAATGGTGCCATGGAAAAGATCAGCACCGCTTCCGAGAAAATATCTAATATTACAAAGGTAATTGAAGATATTGCATTCCAGACAAACATTCTCGCTTTAAACGCTGCCATTGAAGCAGCCCGTGCTGGAAATGCTGGAAAAGGCTTTGCTGTGGTAGCCGATGAAGTACGCAATCTTGCCACTAAATCCGCAGAAGCTGCTCAGGAAACCGCCACTCTCATCATGCATTCAGTAGAAGCTGTGTCAGAAGGCGGACATATGGCAAGTGAGGCTGCAAGAATTCTGAAAGAGGTTTCTGAAAAATCCAAGCTGGTAGAACAGGCAATTCAGGAAATCGAAAACGCCTCTGCTCAGCAGGTGATCGCAATTGAAGAGATTAATCAGGGTCTTTCCCAGGTATCCTCCGTTGTCCAGACCAACGCAGCAACTGCAGAAGAAAGCTCTGCATCCAGTGAAGAGCTGGCAGCTCAATCTGTAACACTTCAGCAGGAGGTCAGCAAATTCAGATTAAAAGGTGGCCAGACATTCTCCTCCTATGAATATAAAGAGACATCATACCCAACTGCCAGAAGCATGGACAGTTTCGATAAATATTAATCGTACATATCCAAAGGAGCAGACCAGGATTCCATAGTGATTCCTGACCTGCTCCTTTTAAATTTCCACATCCAATGCTTCTTCAAACCACTCCAGACAAAGTGATGTCCAGGTCTCCCATGCCTCACTCTTCCGTTCCAGTAAGCCCTGGTACAATGCAGCCTCACTCCACTCATCACCTGTCCAGAAATCCGGTGACTCCTGCCAGTCATTGATCAGTTTTTCACAGGCACTGTCTAATTCTTTTACCTTATCTTCTGCCTGTAAAAGCCGCTCTGTCACAAGTCTCATTTTCCAGTCTGAATAAGCCTCCTCACTGGATATTTCCTTCAGCCGGTGCCTTTCCGCTTTTGGAACTGCTCTGATTCCAGCAATCAGAGCCTGCTCCTCCGCTTTAATCTGGGCTGCGATGCCGCCCCCTTTTGCTTTCCTTGTGCGTTCCAGATAATGACCGTAAGAAAATGGATAATAAAAAACCGACTGATCCTCAAAGATCAGCATGGACTCCGCCACCCTGTCCAAAAAATAGCGGTCATGGGATACAAACAAAATGGTTCCGGTATAAGCCTGAAATGCAGATTCTAAGGTTTCCTTCGCCTTGATATCCATATGATTGGTTGGTTCATCCAGTATAAGGAAATTCGGTCTGCTCTGTAAAAGCTCCGCCAGAACAAGCCTGGCTTTTTCACCTCCCGAAAGAACATCCACACGTTTTCCAGCTTCTTTTCCCCCGAATAAATAAGCTCCAAGAATACTTCTTACTTCTTTCTCAGTCATTACAGGAAATAAGTCATGAAAATGTTCTGCTACGGTTTTATCCGATTGGATTTCGGAAGACAGCTGGTCAAAATAGCCGATGGTAATCTGATTTCCCAGGGAATAATCTCCGGACAAACCAGGGATCAGACCAGCGGCAGTTTTTAAAAGAGTACTTTTTCCTGCCCCGTTTGGTCCAAGAATACCAATCTTTTGTCCTCTCCGAATGCGAAATGTAAGTTCTGCAAGAGGTTTCTCATAACCGATTTTTAAATGTTCTGATTCAAATACCCACTTGCTACCTAGAATAGCCGGGGATAGGGGTTCTACAAAAAGAGAGACCTCATCCTCCTCCGGCTTTTCTACCGGTACCAGCCGCTCCGCCGCTTTTCGTTTCGCCCGGGCAAATGCAGCTTTATTGGGTTTGTGTTTAAAACGCTCCACCAGGTCATTTAGCCGTTTCTTCTCTTCCTGCTGCCGCTCATAAGCCTTTGTCTGCAGCCGGATTCTCTTTTTCTTTTCTTCCCTGTACTGGGTGTAGCTGCCTGCATAACGGGTGAGCGTTCTGCCTGACAGTTCATAGATCACAGAAACCGTCTGATCCAGAAAGAAGCGGTCATGGGATACCATAACCACTGCTTTTCCGTAACCATTTAGATATTCTTCCAGCCACTGTATGGTCTGAATATCCAGATGATTAGTAGGCTCGTCCAGTAATAGAATATCGGGTTTTAAAAGAAGATGCCTGATCAGAGCAATTTTAGTCTGTTCTCCTCCCGAAAATTCTGACAGTTTTTTCTTTTTATCTGATTTTTGAAATCCGAATCCAGTAAACAGGATATCGTACTCCCGCTCGTATTCATATCGTTCCTGTGAATACTCATTGGAAAAAGAGCAGGAAGAGAATATCTCTTCCTCCACCGTCCGATCCTTCTCTGTAAATGCCTGCTGCTTTAAATATCCAATGGTTAATTTTCTTGCTGTTGTAATACCGCAGTTCTGACGCTTATCATCCCGGTCCAGCTCCAGTTCTCCTGCAATCAGCTTTAAAAGAGTGGTTTTCCCAGCTCCATTGCTACCAACTACTGCTATTTTTTCACTGCCGCGTATTTCAAAATTTATATGAGACAGAATGACATTTCCGCCTGCCGAAACCGTTCCTTCTGTAATCTGGTACAGCATATTAAAATTCCTCAATTTATCTTTTTGTCTTATTCTATCACATAACCAAAATTATACAAGCACCCAGCCATTAAAGAGAGACATGGGTTTTCGCATGGGCCTTTCTATCCCGGATGGATCTTAGTACAGGTACCAGGAAGGTAGCGATCAGACCTCCTGCAAAGCCATTGTTGTAAAGATTCATCCCACCGTAAACAATCCCTACATTAAGAGCCGCTGAAGAGTGTAAAAATCCGGCAAGAATTCCAGCTCCCACTCCGAATTCACCGGCGATGGGTGCAAGTGTGGTAGAAAGAAGAAGGGCAAGCTGGGCGCTTGGATCTGTAATGCTCCATTTTTTCGTATATCCACCGATAATCACACCGATCATGATTGGAAGGATATTACGGGTGTGCTTCCCGGTTGCACTGAATCCTACGATGGTAAAAATCCCTCCTATGGTGGGACCGTTTAAATCACCCCCTACCGAAATGATGAGAAGTGTGGATACTATTCCGTTAATTCCCATATTAAGAAGCGTAGGCGCAAACCCTTCGGTTTTAACATAATCGGTGCCGCTAATCCCATAAGATTTTAAGATTTCCAAATATCTTTTCCATACCTGGTCGGATAACAGGAATGAAAATAGTATCATTCCGAAAAATAAAAAAATCAAAAGTCTGGTAAACAATAAATTCTGCCCAGTCGACCAGATCAGACGTTCCTCTATCCTGATTCCAAAGGATTTCATCAGAGAAACAATAATCGTGGCAAGGATCCCGCAGGCAAACCCCACATTATAAAGGGAGTAGCCCAAATGGGCATAATGAGTATGGGTAGAAAGAGGCGGAAGCACAAATCCAATGCTCATACCCACAAGAATACTTAAAACCAGCCTGACAACCAGGGGCAGATTACCGATCTGCATAATCTGGGTGATAACCGGAGACAAACAGGTTCCGTAAAACCCTACATAGATATAACGTGTTATGGAAGTTTTATGATAATAAGAATATAAACAGATTCCCATCATAATGGCCCAGATGTTTAAGATATTTTTCCCAAACAGCGAAAAGCCAAACATGAGGAAGCTTGAGGTAATGGTATGACCGCTCATATCCATCCCCAGAAAATATACGATTGCAATGCTTAATAACGTTAATACACCTGCATTAATAAACGCAGCTCCAATGCCACCAATGGCAATGTAATCCGTAATCAGGAAATCCGGCTCCTGTACGATTGTGATGATTCCCCTACAGATTTCATCAAACGGCTGCAGGCATAATCCTGCAACAATAAAATAAATCGGCACCAGGGCAAGAATCTGGAATTTGGTCCGTCTGGATAACGGGCCGTAATTTCTGAATCTCAATGAAGGTTGTCCTGTCATGTCGTTTTGTTTCCCTCTCCTATGTTAAGTTTTCGTTACGAAATCATTTTATCATTTATAAAAAAGAGGTTCAACTCTTTTTTTGAGCCAGAACCTCTTTTTTTCTTCATTATTTTACAATTTCTCTCATCACTTTTGTCAACTGGATCATCACAGTAGGGATGATGGCAAGCCCGTAAACAATACCAACCTGTAATCCACTTAACGGCGATACAGAAAACAGTTTTCCCATGACAGGAACAAACAGTACTACACTCAGTAAAGCAAATCCCAGAACAAAGGCTGCCAGACTGTACCAGTTGCCTTTAAATCCCAGCCGGAAGATGGAATGGCTGCTTCTGCAGTTAAATCCATGGAAAAGCCGTGCCAGAGTCAGTGTAGCAAATGCCATGGTACTGGCAACCGCTGCACCTGACTGTCTTAATCCCAATTGAAACGCGATCATGGTACAGACGGATATGAGCGCTCCCTGGAGCATAACCTTTGTCATAAAATCTTTTGTCAGTATGCTCTCTTTAGGGTCTCTTGGCTTTTGGCTCAGCAGACCGTGCTCAGCCGGCTCCATACCGATTGCAATGGCGGGAAGTGAATCCGTTAACAGGTTAATGAATAATAAATGTACAGGAGCGAATGGGATGGGTAAACCCATAATGGAGGTATAAAGGACTGAGAAAATACCAGCCATATTGCCTGACAACAAAAACTGAATGGCATTCTTAATATTCCGGTATACGTTTCTTCCATTCGCCACAGCTTTTATGATAGTAGCAAAATTATCATCTGATAATATCATGGAAGCGGCATCCTTTGATACTTCCGTACCTGTAATTCCCATGGCAACTCCAATATCTGCCTTCTTAAGTGCTGGAGCATCATTTACCCCGTCACCCGTCATGGAAACGATATTGCCTCTTCGCTGCCATGCATCCACGATCCGGATCTTATTCTCTGGGGAAACCCTTGCGAATACGGAGATGTTTACAATTTTTTCATCCAGCTCCTCATCTGTCATTCCATCCAGTTCCGCACCAGTTACTGCCAGATCTCCCTCTTCATAAATGCCGATCTGTCTGGCAATGGCTGTTGCCGTTATTTTATGATCTCCGGTGATCATGACCGGTCGTATTCCTGCATTTTTAGCATCTGCTACTGCAGCTTTTGATTCTTCTCTGGGCGGGTCCACCATGGAAACAAGACCCAGGAATATAAAGTTGTTTTCAGAGTGGAGGGAAAGTACGTGGGATTCTTCCACTTCTTTGTAACCGAAAGCCAAAACCCGAAGTCCATTTTCAGAAAACAATTGATTCTGTTTTAAAATAGCTTCTTTGTCTGCTTCCGTCAAATCTCTGATTCCCTGAGAAGTACGGATGCTTACTGTCCGGTCTAACAGTACATCAACCGCTCCTTTTGTCAAAATAGTAGGAACGCCGTGGAGCTTGTATTTGGTACTCATCAGCTTACGGTCTGAATCAAAGGGAAGCTCTTCCAGCCTGTGCATGAGATCCCGGATGGTATTGTGGCTGACGGATATTTTACCTGCCATCTCAAGGAGGGCATATTCGGTAGGATCTCCAATTCCTTTGCCGTCAGCAATGGTGGAATCGTTTGTCAGCACTGCATCATAAAGCAGATAACGGTGAAGCTGATTGGTTAATTCCAGTTCCTCTGGTTTAAATATCTGATCATCTAAGTAAATTTCCTGGACAGTCATCTTATTCTGAGTCAGTGTTCCGGTTTTATCAGAACAGATTACAGAAACACAGCCAAGACTTTCCACTGCTTTGAGTTCCTTAATAATCGCATTTTCTTTTGCCATTCGCTGAGTTCCCATGGCCTGAACTATGGTAACAATGGAGCTTAACGCTTCCGGAATCGC
The DNA here is from genome assembly GCF_048627165.1 of Lacrimispora struthionigena. Taxonomy (NCBI): domain Bacteria; kingdom Bacillati; phylum Bacillota; class Clostridia; order Lachnospirales; family Lachnospiraceae; genus Lacrimispora; species Lacrimispora struthionigena. The sequence goes on along the minus strand of NZ_JBMBWP010000001.1, from coordinate 615,210 downwards.
TGCAACTGCCAGGGCAACCGCAAACATCATGGAATCAAGAAGAGGCATTTTGCGGTAAAGACTTAATAAGAACACGGCAGCACAGATGACCATAATAACCATGGCAAGGCGGCTGGAAAACTGATCCAGACTGATTTGAAGAGGAGTCTTCTTTTCCTTCGTCGCATTCATCAGACTGGCGATCTTACCGATTTCTGTATTCATACCCGTATCGGTTACAACAACTACCGCTCTGCCGTAGGTTACCAGACTTCCTGAATACACCATATTAGTTCTGTCTGCCAAAGGAACGGAAAGCTCCAATGCCCCGTCTTCTTTATCCACATTGGTGGACTCCCCTGTCAGGGAGCTTTCATTTACCTGGAGAGAATAATTATTTAATATCCTTCCGTCTGCCACCACCATATCACCGGCTTCCAGCATCAGGATATCTCCAGGCACAACTTCTCTGGAAGCAACTTCTGTTTTCTTACCGTCTCTCATGACCCTTGCATTGGGTGAGGATAAGGATTTTAAGCTGGCAAGGGATTTCTGCGCCTTTTCATGCTGGACCGTACCTAAAACAGCATTTAGAATGATAACTGCCATAATTACAATGGTACTTTCCACATTTCCTGACAACATGGAAATAACAGCCGCCGCAATTAATATTACTACCAGCAAATCCTTAAACTGTTCCACAAATACTTCAATGGTACTTTTTTTCTTTCCTTCCTCCAGGACATTCTCACCTTTTTCCTGAAGGAGAGCGGACGCTTTCCCGGAACTCAATCCTTCCTTTTGTGTGTGAAGCTCCTTTAATATCTCATTTTCGCTTTTCTGATACCACTCGTTCAAACTAATCCTCCATTCTGACACCCTTAAGTGCCCCGCATCAAAAATGTGTAACTTCTGTCTGATTATCTCTGGTGTAAAAGAGTAAAAAAAAGACTTCTAATGAGCCCTCTGAAAAATTCAGAACAAGCACATTAAAAGTCTGGTAACCATAATCTGGTACGCACCGCCAGACTGTATTCTTACAGCCAGGATGTTGACGGTACATTTAAACTACTCCCTTTTAACCAATCATTCAATTATAATCAAATACCAAAAGCTTCATGAGTAATGATTATACCCGGGTATGTTTGGTCTGTCAAGTGATTTCATTTTAATATATAGGTATAAGAAATTTTAATTGTCTCTTATACACAAAATCATGTCTAAATATATTAGTTAAATTAACCAAACATTTTATTTTTTATATATTTAAATTTACATTCTGATATTTATCTGATATCATACTTAATATAAAATTATTTTCTATAATATCACACCATTTAAACTAATCTTTTTACATGAATTCACTTACAAGGTTGATTCTCAACCAAAGATAAAATCCACAAAGCAAGGTACTTAAGAAACCGTTTAAAAAAGGAAGGAGGTCTCTGTTAATATTTATATACGTATGTAGGTAAGTGTATCAATCTGTATATGAAACAGGAGGGGTTTTATATGAATGAATTAAGCAAGAAGGTCTTATCGTTAATTACCACTGCAGCCATTTGTTTTTCCGGAATATTTTCTCTTACATCGTTTGCCGCTACGGACTACTGGCAGGATTATACCGACGGAGGCGGAACCGTTAATATGGTAAATGGTTCCGGAGGAAATTTCAGTGTTAACTGGACAAACTGCGGAAACTTCGTGGTTGGAAAAGGATGGGGTGCCGGAACTCCCAACAGAGTTGTCAACTACAATGCCGGTTCATTTTCACCATCAGGCAACAGTTATTTAACGTTTTATGGTTGGACAAGGAATTCCCTGATTGAATATTATGTAGTTGACAGCTGGGGATCCTACAGACCTACCGGAACTTATAAGGGAACCGTAAACAGTGATGGAGCCAATTACGACATCTATACGACCATGCGTTATAACGCTCCTTCCATCGATGGTTATCAGACATTTCCACAGTACTGGAGTGTAAGACAGTCCAAAAGACCTACTGGCGGCAATGCTCAGATCAACTTCGGAAATCACGTAAATGCATGGAGAAGCAAGGGCATGAACTTAGGTAATTCCTGGTCCTATCAGGCCTTTTGTGTAGAAGGATACCAAAGCAGTGGTTATGCAAATGTAACCGTCTGGTAATCCTGTCTGCATCTTTAATAGCCGTTTATTAATAATATATACTTACCTACATACTATGCAAATATTATAGAACCAGATCGGAAAAAAGACTTAGAAAGGGACTTGTCTATGAGAAAAAAGCTGGTCTTACTTTTGATGGCTGTCGCTGTTTTTTCCTGGGGATGCTCCAAAAAGGAACCGGAACAACTTGTACTTGTGGAAGGCGGGACTGCCATTGCAGTCTCAACCGGAACTGCCCAGGAAGCGCCCGCAATTGAGGACTTTTACATAGGGAAATACGAGGTAACCCAAGAGGAATGGACAAAGGTTATGAGAAGTAATCCTTCTGCTTTTAAAGGCCATAATCTGCCTGTTGATTCGGTGAGCTGGTATGACAGTATTGAATATTGCAACAGGAGAAGTGAAAAGGAAGGTCTGATTCCCTATTACAAGATTGAAAAACAAAATCCGGATCCGAAAAACATCTGCGATCATGATGATATCAGATGGACTGTTACAACAGTGGAAGGAGCCAATGGATACCGGCTTCCAACCGAAGCGGAATGGACTTATGCTGCAGGCGGGGGATCAAAAAGTCAGGAATTTATATATAGCGGAAGTTCTGATGAGGAAGAGACCGTATGGTACTGGAGAAATGCGGGAAAAGAGTATTTAAAGGGAGACTGGTACTGGCCTGATATCGAAGCCAATAAAAATCAGACACACCCTGTCGGAAGTAAAAAAGCCAATGAACTGGGGATCTTTGATATGTCCGGGAATGTCCGGGAATGGTGTTTTGACTGGTATCAGGATAATACTATTCCAAATGGATTTTACCGGGTATGGAAAGGAGGCGGCTGGGTGGGCGATGTGACCAGCTGCAGGATATCCTACCGGGGTAAGTTCGAACCAAACGGCAAAGGGGCTGATATGGGCCTTCGTGTATGCAGGGACAGAGGGTAATTCTGTCCCTGTTTTTTATTCCGGCTGCTATTCTTCTAATGACAGCTTTGCCGCTTTTACGGCATGAATTCTGGTTGTATCAAATACAGGCAGATCCGTATCCTCCTGCTTAATTAAAAGCCCTATTTCCGTGCAGCCCAGTATCACACCCTGTGCTCCCCGTTTTTTTAATGCCCCAATAATCTGAAGATACCGTTCCTTTGATGTTTCCAAAATGGAGCCAAGACATAATTCATCATAAATAATGCTGTTTACCACTTCAATCTCCTGTTCATCGGGAATCAGTACAGTAATGCCTGCATTTTCCAGCTTTTCTTTATAAAAATCCTGTGTCATGGTATATTTCGTCCCCAGCAATGCCACTGTGGCGATGTGATTCTGCTTCAATTCTTCCGCTGTCACTTCTGCAATATGTACAATGGGAATGTGAATTCTCTTTTGAATCTGAGGTGCTACTTTATGCATGGTATTGGTTGCAATTACAAGGAAATCAGCTCCTGCTTTTTCAAGAGACTCCGCAGCCGAAGCTAATATATCCCCGCTCTTCTCCCAGTCGCCTTCCGCCTGACAACGCTCAATTTCTGAAAAATCCACACTGTATAATAGAATCTTTGCTGAATGAAGGCCTCCCAGTTCCCGCTTTACCGTTTCATTCATGATCTGGTAATAGGTAACTGTACTTTCCCAACTCATACCTCCTATGATTCCAATTGTTTTCATAATCCATCTCCTCGTTTAAAAGTATTTGCTGTATTCCTCTGTTGGAACAGGATTTTCCAAACCTAATACTCTTGGCCATAAGCCGGTATCTGCAATGATAAATCCCATTACCATGCCCATGTGGGTATGCAAATGCCGAAACTGTGCCAAAACAAGGGTAAACCTGTTGTATTCGCAGTCCCTTGGCATACAGGTTAATTCGTCATCGGTGAGTCTCAGTAGATAATCGGTAAGCTTACAGTTAATCTCTTCAAAATAGTGATTTATTTCCTCTCTTGTAAGCTGTTTAACTGAGATAACATCCAGATTGTTTAAATCTTTCTCATGAATCTCCGGTTCCCCATATTCTTTATCTCTGGGATTGATAAACCACAGATCCAGGGAATGCAGCATATGGTAAATATGTTTCCAGCACGGCATCTTAGCGTATTCCTTATTCCACAATTCATCGGGAACACAATCAATTATATTTTTCACTTCCCATAGGGCACGGCTGGTCTGATCTTTGATTATCTCAGCCAATGCAGTCTCTTTTCTCACTACTCTGTCAGCCATGGGGTGTCCTTCATGAAACTGAACCAGATCCCAGAGATTACCATACAGGTCTTCAAACACAGCCACAATACCATAATCCTGTTCCTTTGGTTCACGGATAAATGTAATTCCACGCTGCTTCATCTCTTCAAAGTCTCTGTAAAAATCATCCGTCCCCAAAAACAGGAATACCCTCCCTCCAGCCTGATTACCGATAAAGGGTTCCTGTATCGGTTTAGAGGCCTTTGCCAGCAGAACCGTAGTTCCATAGGCGCCAGGCGGAGATACCACAACCCAGCGTTTATCCTGTTCCGGCTGGTACGTATCTTCGATCAGATTAAAATGCAGTTTTTTTGTGTAAAAATCAATTGCTTCATCATAATCCTTTACTACCAGCGCAATATGTACCAGTGCCTGAGTCATAATAATATTCTCCTTTGTTTTTAGATCTGTATACGATTTCCGTCTTTATCAAAATTCTTTCTTAATGCGATTTCCGTTGGAATCAGGGTAGCCAGCAGGATAACTGTCTGCACACCTATCACCACGGAACCGATTTCACCTACTGTTTGTATGTCTTTTCCAATGAAAAACAACATTACCAGAGCAGATGGAATCAGCAGACAAAGACCAACGATCTTCCAGTTTTTTCCGCAATGGTGGTGAGCAAATTCCCAGGTGTCTTTGTTTTTCATAGACATGGTAGTTCTGTATCCCACCAGGTGATTTATTTCCTTGGGAGGATTTTTAATAAAAATATAGCCAATCACGATCATAATAAAAGGCAATACCAGATTCATTGCAGTCATAAAAATCCAGAAACCCATATGCGACTCTCCTATCTGTAATACAGACTATTTTAACAGTGACTTTAATTGTGTGTAAAGTGCCTCCGTTTTTTCCCGGCTCTGATCATTTATAATATGCAGTCCTTCTTCAGTTTCTATCAGGATAAAAGGAGGCTTGGAAGCATCGATATATACGTGGGCAGTTTTTCCGTCCGCATCAAACCGGCCTTTTAGGATGGAACCTAAATCAGAACCATTTTTCTTACTTAATCCAAAAGGCATGGTCTCTTCCAGTGTAATAGTTTTTATTCCATCAATGGGAATGGTTTCACCATAAAAGGATGATATTTTCAGGGTATCACCACCGATTGAATATACAGGGGGTAATGAAGCCCGGTACAACGTAATACATACCAAAAGGAGAACTGGAAACATAACAATAAAGATACCGGCAGCTATATACAACGTTTCCTTTTTGCTTTTGCGTATATCTTTCTTATTCTCATATCCCACCTTATAGCACCGGGTGTTGGTAAAATAAAAGGCTATGCCGATATCAGCGATCATGAAGATAAAATAAAAAATAAAATAGGGAGTACGGTAAACGCTGTCTAAGGGAATGAAAAAAAGTCCTGCAGTGGCGAAAAGTATGAGTAACATAGAAACCCCCATCGTCCGGCATAACTTTTGTGCATTATATTTTTCCTTCTCCTCGGGGCTTGACGTATTATACCCGGCAATGAGAAATGAACCACGTCCTGTCAGTAAAACGGCTGACAAAACAAACAACAGTATAAAAATAACCCATACAACAAACATTGCATCAACCTCCTGTCCCCCATGATATTATGTACCTGGTATTTCATTGAAACATTTTAGTCTCTTAATTATCAGGATATTACAAATGGCAGATAAGTTCAAGTCATTTGCCTTCTTTATTTTCATAATTAAAGCCGGGGAGATGTCTCCTCGACTTAATTTATTGATTTATTGAACAGGTTGACACGAATCGACAATATCTATAAACGTTGACTTATTCTTCTTATATAGAGATGGCGAAGTACTCTCAACTATAATAGCAAATTTATCTAAAGCTTTAAACTCTGCTAATGAAATAGCATAATAATATTTAAAACTATCTGTATCGCCGGAATACAGAACAGTTTTAATTCTCCTATCCTCTACAGTCTCATCTTTCATATTTTCAATAAATTGAAAATTATCACATTGAGTCTGCAACTCATCAATATATAAAGATAATGCATCTTCAGGGCTTAAATTATCTGCAAAATCTGCAATATCATAATCCAGAACTCCTGCTATTAGTTGTTCATCATATGTATAGCATTTTAAATCCAAAGATGTGGTATCCGTATCTTGTTTCCAATCATTGGGAAATGTAAATGAAAAATTATCTGTTGTAAAGGTTTTAGACTGTACAATCTGTGAATTGTTTTCATCCTTTACAGAAGAAAGTAATGCGATACCAATAAAAACTGAGGCGAGAAGAACTTCAATTATTAAGGCAATGAAGATACCTAAAACATTAGTACCACCATGTTTTTTTATGTACTGTGTTGCTTCCCATTCTGTCAATTGGCTGGTTTGCGACAGAACTTTTAACTCCATCTTCCTGTAATAAGAATTTGCATAAATACCGACTAATATATGGAGAATCAGTCCGATTCCCGGAAATATCATCCCAAATAAAGAAATTACTCCAAATGCCAAACCCTCAAAATACATTTTTCTGTATACCAGCCAGTATAAAGGGAAAAAGAATGCCGCCCAGTTCCAGCTGCTAAAGTTTTGCTGAATCATTCTGCCACGCCACTGTTTTTCGTAGTATATATAATTCTCTCCTACAAATAATTCAGCTTTCCTTTCATATGCATTCCGTTGTTCTTCTGTCATAAATGCTCCTCCTACAATTTAAGGTAATTGCTTATTAATTACCTAACCATTATACATATAATTGTTACAAAAAAAAGATGTATGTAATAAATAACACGCTGTATGTAATTTTTGGTATAATCTTGTCGTTTTATGATGGTTAATATGATTTATATGGCTGATTCCAATATCATAATATATTTTGCATGTATCATAAGATTTTAATTGTGTAATAATATAAAGTGATACAAATTGTATCGATATTTATTTTTTACATTGAGTTTTCTTTTATTTATGTTACTATAAAATTAATAAAAAATTTTTAGAGGAGGTATCTATGTCAGAAGCAATTGTCCGCATCAGCGAAATCCAGTTAACCGATTTAAAAAATACACATTTTGGAAAGCTTGAGATGCCAGCCTATGCAGAAAAGAACTATTTTTCAGATAAAGCAGATTTGCTTGGTATATATGGACAAAATGGTTCGGGAAAAACTGCCGTAATAGAAGCCATGGACATCATTCAGATGCTTTTAGCTGGAAAATCACTGCCGGAAGACGCGGTTCACTATATATCTGAAGAATCAGGAAGCTGCAGCATCACTGTGAAGTTTCTGATTCGTTTCTCTGACAAGTCCATTCTGGCCGAATATACGGCAGAGTTCATAAGAGGTGACAGTTTTCCCATGGAGATATCGGGAGAGACGTTAAGTACGGCTGTCTGGAATGGAACCCGGTTTGAAAATAAGAAAACTCTAATTGATTATTCCTCCTCATCAGACGGCCCCGTCTTTACGCCCAAATACCGTTATGAAGCCCTGGCTAAAAGCGGGGAAGACATCCGGATTAATTTAAGCGTGGCAAAAAAGCTTGCTCAAAAAAATACCGCTTCCTTTTTATTCAGCCAGGAAAGCAGAAGCATATTTCAGTCAGCACCGGAAGAGGTTACTCAAGATTACATGCCAGTGATAGAAGCTTTATACCAATATGCTTCTTTCAATCTGTTTGTTATCTCAAGCGCTCATTCCGGTTCCATCACCACCAGTTCCAGGCTTCCATTTGCGTTTCGTTTAAACCTGGGAAACCGGATTGCAAAAGGTGATTTAACGATCCGTCTTGATGATCCTTCGGTGATCAGCAAAGACCAGTTTCAGCTTGTTACCCAGATTATTGAAGAAATGAATTCGGTTTTAACCTCACTCATTCCAGGACTGACCATAGGAATTCATAACTTTGGGGAACAGCTTCGGGAAAACGGTACGCCCGGCTACCGGATTCAGCTGATATCAAAACGCGGTGATGTTGTAATCCCCCTTAAATATGAATCCGAAGGAATCATTAAGATTATCTCTGTTCTGAACGTCCTGATGTGCGTCTATAATCATCCTTCCATGTGCCTGATTATCGATGAACTGGATGCTGGAATCTATGAATATCTGTTAGGAGAGATTTTATCTGTATTTGAAAAAGGGGCAAAAGGCCAGCTTATTTTTACGTCACATAATTTAAGGCCGCTGGAGATGATTCACAAACGAAGCATTCTCTTTTCTACTGCTAATCCCTCCAACCGGTATATCCGGCTTCAGAATGTAAAAAGCAACAACAACCTGCGGGACATGTATTTGCGCAGTATCACACTTGGGGGACAGCCTGAAGAGATTTATGAAGAAACAGACAGTGTAGAGATTGGACGCGCATTCCGGCGTGCCGGGAAGGCGGTTTCCTATGATAAACAGGACTAAGAAAGTCATTCTTTTTATTGCAGAAGGACCAACAGACGAAGAAACCTTGTCCCCTGTTTTAAAGAAGATTTTTCAGAAGGAAGACGTCAGGTTTCATATTGTTCATGGGGATTTGACCAGTAACTGGTCGGTAAATGCCCAAAATGCAGTAAAAACAGTGAATCAGCACATTGATATAGAACGAAAACGTTATGGATTCGACAAAAAAGATATATTAAAAGTAATACATCTGGTTGATATGGATGGGGCATTTATCAAGGAGGATCAAGTAATTTATGCAGATCAGTCGGAAATCCTGTATTTTAACGATCACATAGAAACCCGTTCTCCGGAAACTGTAATTAACCGCAATGCAAGAAAATCCCAGATATTATCCCGGCTATCCCTTACTGGAAAAATTGGAGCCATCCCCTACTCTATTTACTACTTCTCCAGAAATCTGGAGCATATCTTTCATAACAGCAAAAAAAATCTGACTGATGAAGAAAAAGTCAATTATGCAGACGCCTTTGCAGATCGTTACTCTTCAAACCCTTCCGCCTTCATCTCATTACTTTCAGGTAATGATTTTACGGTTCCCGGTGATTACAGAGCTACCTGGGAATTCATCAGCCAGGGCAATAATTCTTTAAACCGCCACAGTAACTTTCATCTTCTCTTTCAGGAATTTCCGGAGAATGAATAACAGGCAGCAGACAGATGGATCCTGTCTGCTGCCTGATCTTTTAAACAGCCTTTATTCTGTTACAGTTTCTTCTTTCGCTTCCTTTGGCTCTTCTGCCTTCGCAGTTAAATCGCCTGGCTTCATGCTTAAGTTGATTCTGCCCATCTTATCTACTTCCATAACTTTTACAGTAACCATATCTCCAATGTTTACCACATCTTCAACCTTGGCAACTCTCTTATCGGAAAGCTTGGAAATATGAATCATACCGTCTTTGTTAGGAGCAAGCTCTACAAAGGCACCAAAATTCATAATTCTCACTACTTTACCAGTAAAGATCTGGCCTGCTTCAATATCAGTTACGATGCTCTTGATAATCTGTTTTGCACGGTCGATCATGGCCTGATCGGTTCCGCATACAGAAACACTACCATCATCTGAGATATCGATCTTCACGCCGGTTTCTTCGATAATCTTGTTGATTACCTTGCCCTGCTTGCCCACTACATCACCGATCTTCTGAGGATCAATGGAAATCTGGTCAATCTTAGGAGCATATTTTCCAACTTCCTTACGAGGCTCTGCAATGGCTTTTGCCATAACCTCATCAAGAATGTAAAGTCTGGCTTCTCTTGTGGTGCGGATTGCTTCTTCAATAATTGGTCTTGTTAAACCGTGAATCTTAATATCCATCTGAATGGCAGTGATTCCCTTATGGGTACCACCTACCTTAAAGTCCATATCTCCAAAGAAATCTTCCAGACCCTGAATATCAGTTAAAACTACATAATCATCATCTGTATCTCCAGTAACCAGACCACAGGAAATTCCTGCTACTGCTGACTTAATGGGCACACCTGCTGCCATTAAGGACATGGAGGAAGAACAGATGCTGGCCTGAGAGGTGGAACCGTTGGATTCCATGGTCTCGGAAACAGTACGGATTGCATATGGGAATTCCACTTCTGACGGAAGAACCGGAACAAGGGCTCTTTCTGCCAGTGCACCATGACCGATCTCGCGGCGTCCCGGTCCTCTGGAAGGTCTTGTCTCTCCTACAGAGAAGGACGGGAAATTATAGTGGTGCATATATCTCTTGGAAGTTTCCATATCATCGATGCCGTCCAGTCTCTGGCTTTCAGATAATGGAGCCAGAGTACAGATATTTAAAATCTGAGTCTGTCCACGGGTGAACATGGCAGAACCGTGTACTCTTGGAAGCATATCGATCTCTGCTGCCAGATGACGGATCTGATTCATGGCACGGCCATCCGGACGCTTGTGATCCTTTAAGATCATCTTGCGGACAGTCTTTTTCTGATACTGATAAATGGCTTCTGAAAGTACAGCCAGCCACTCTTCTTTTTCAGCAAAAGCCTCTTCTAACTTCTTGGTGATATTGCGAATGTTCTCTTCTCTGATCTGCTTCTCATCTGTAAAGACTGCAACTTCCATCTCTTCAGGAGTTACGATCTCTTTGATTGCTGCAAATAATTCTTCCGGTACTGCACAGCTGGTATATTCATGCTTTGTTTTTCCGCACTCAGCAACAATGGTATCGATAAACTTAATAATCTCCTGGTTTACCTCATGAGCTTTAAAAATTGCCTGAATCATAACATCTTCCGCAACCTCGTTGGCTCCGGCTTCAATCATAATTACTTTCTCTCTGGTAGAAGCAACAGTAAGAGCCATATCGGAAGCCTGCTTCTGTGCCTGAGTTGGATTGATCACCAATTCTCCGTCAACAAGTCCTACCTGTGTGGAAGAACATGGACCGTCAAATGGAATATCAGAGATGCTGGTTGCAATGGCGGAACCGATCATGGCGGTTAATTCCGGAGAGCAGTCCTGATCAACTGACATAACGATATTATCCAGAGTTACATCATTGCGGTAATCCTTAGGGAACAGCGGTCTCATGGGACGATCAATAACACGTGAGGTTAAAATGGAATTCTCAGAAGCCTTTCCTTCTCTCTTGTTAAAGCCTCCGGGAATCTTTCCGACTGCATATAATTTTTCTTCGTATTCTACACTCAGAGGGAAGAAATCAATTCCGTCTCTGGGCTTATCGGATGCAGTTGCAGTTGCTAATACAACGGTATCTCCATAGTGCATCAATGCTGCACCGTTTGCCTGCTTGGCAACTCTGCCCACTTCAACGGTCAGTGTTCTGCCTGCAAGCTCCATACTGAAACTCTTGTACATACTGGTATCTCCTTAAAAATAAATTTATATTAAACAGTAGAAGATGCCGAAACTACTGATCTGCGCGTAAAAAACATGTTGTTTCAGACCTTATTTTTTACGCGTACATCAGCGGTCTCGGGGGATACTTCTACTTTTAACATCCTTTTCTTAATAGACAGATAGGGTGGAGAAGTTCTCCACCCTAAATGTTTATTATTTTCTGATTCCTAACTTCTCAATTAAAGTACGATATCCTTCAAGATCGGTTTTCTTTAAGTAATCAAGAAGACCTCTTCTCTGTCCAACCATCATCAGAAGACCTCTTCTGGAATGATGATCTTTTGGATTCTGCTGAAGATGATCTGTTAACTCTGTGATTCTCTCTGTCAGAATTGCGATCTGAACTTCCGGTGAACCTGTATCGCCAGGCTTTCTGCCATATTCAGAAATAATAGCTGCTTTCTTTTCCTTTGAAATCATGTTGATTTCCTCCTTAAATTTAAGATTCTCACCTTGTACCAAGCAATGGATGGAGTGTCCGAAATACCGGGTACCGGCGCGTATTCATACTGATATAGTTTACCACAGGGGCATATAGTTGTCAAATACTTATATCCTCTTTTTATATTGTTGCCGGATCTTAAAATCTGATACCAGCTGACCTTAATTTACAGATCCAAATCCCGGTTAAGCTCCATATATTTTCCAAAATCCGTCTGTTTCATTTTATTTAAAAGGCAGTTTCGAATCTCTTCCATGTTGCTTTTTTTCAATCGTTTTCCTTTTACCAGACATTCTCCCGCCACATAAACAGTATCTACATTGGACGGATTGGCGCTGTAAACAAGGGCCGAATAAGGATCATAGACAGGAAACATATTGGCAGAATCCGTCTCTATTACCACCAGATCTGCCTGCTTTCCCGGTTCCAGAGATCCGGTTATGTGATCAAGCCCCAGAGCTTTCGCTCCCTTTATGGTTGCCATCTCAACAATGTCTTTTGCAGGAAATGCACTTCTGTCTTTTGTTTCATTTTTATGAAAATCTGCGCACAGCTTCATCTGGGTCAGTATATCCAGCGTATTTCCGCTTGCGGGGCCGTCTGTTCCAAGTCCAACCGCAATCCCTCTCTCATTCATACCGCTCACCGGAGCAACTCCCTTGGCAGCTTTTGTATTGGACCCGATACAGTGGGCAACGGACGCGTGGTTTTCTTTCAGAAGATCTAAATCCTCTTCTGTCATATGAATGCAATGTGCAGCCAGTGTTTCTTTCCCAAGTACTCCAATGCTGTTTAGGAAACTGACCGGAGTCATGTTTTTCTCTTTTTCAAAATATTCCATCTCATAATCCATTTCCGCCGTATGAAGGGTGAAGGGAACTTCATAGGAAGAATCAATTCTGTATGCCTCTTTTAATAGATCGGGAGAACAGGTGGTGGTACCGTGGGGTGCGATACAGGCGGAAATTCTTGGGTGGTTTTTATATTTTTTAATTAAGTTCTCCCCGTAAGCAATGGCTTTCATCGGATCCTTAAAATCACAGGCTCCCTCATCCATAACGGTCTGCCCGGCGATTGCTCTGAGCCCCATGTCATCCATGGCTTTTGCAGCCTCTTCTTCGTAATAATACATATCCATTACTGTGGTGACACCGGAAAGAAGCATTTCTGCGGCTGCATAGCGGGTAGAGAGATACACCAGTTCTTCATCCATGGATTTTTGTTCCATGGGAATTAAAAAGACCCGGAGACGGTCCTTACAGTCATCTCCAAGCCCCCTAAACGGAATCATTCCCATGTGGGTATGAAGATTTATCATGCCGGGCATTACGATTGCGTTTCTGGCATCCAGTAGTGTTGCATCACAAAGGCCGGCATCTCCCTCTAAGTCTTTCATTTCTCCGGTCATTGTAATCACGTCATCTTCAAACATCACAAAACCCGGATTATAGATTTCCCCTTTTTGATTCATGGTTACTACTGTAGCATTTACGATTACCGTTCTCACACTTTTCAACCTTTTCCTTTTTCATACTCGTATTTTTCAACCAGGGGAATTCCCTGCCTGTCTTTCGTATCAAACAATCCCTTATCACTGAGCTTTAACTCCGGAGAAACCAGCAGAGTCAGGGTTGAAATGGACATGATCACATTGCTGTTTTGATAGCCCATATCTTCGATCTCCCGGCGAACCTTACCCAGATTTTTGGAAAGCTTATAAAGTCCCTCATCAGAGAGGATTCCGCCTACAGGAAGATTGACAAAAGCGGTTACTTCTCCCTCTCTGGCTGTTACATAGCCTCCCTGCATGTGAACCACACGATTCTGCGCCAGAAGCATATCCTTTGGTGAATTTCCAAGAACCAGAAGGTTGTGGCTGTCATGACTCCAGGTGGTTGCCACAGCGCCTGGAAGTTTTAATCCATTCTCTACCAGACCGTAGGAGACATTGCCATTTTTGCCGTATCTTTCGTAAACCACAGCAAGGCACAACCCTGCCTCCTGCCAGCATAGGCAGTGATCTTTTACTGCAATCCTGCGTTTACCATGGCAGATTCTGGTTCCGTACTCCTGTACCTGCATGACTGACACCACTGCCTCTCCGTCCTTTATGTTACAACGGTTTAGTTTAAAGTCTGATTCTAAGGCAATCCGGCATTTTACAGACTGGTAGAACTCATCGGGATATCTGGTTTTATCTTCATTTGAGGGAGACTCATAAAGCTTTCCCTTTTTATAAACTGCCAGAGGATTGAAATGGTGCAGATCTTCTAAAATAATAAAATCAGCCAGTTTTCCAGGTGCTATCATTCCCCGGTCATTTAGTCCCATTCTTCTGGCTGGAGTCAGAGTACTGCAATAAACGGCCCTTTCTGCAGGCATTCCCTGTTCCACTGCCAGGCGAAGAATCCGGTTTAAATGTCCGGTTACCAGATGATCCGGCATGACATCATCTGTCACCAGTGCCACATTTTCATAAAGCTCATGGGACACAACGGCAGATACCACATCATGGGTTAAGGATTTCCCCTGAAGCTCCAGAAACATACCCATATCCGTTTTTTCCAGGACGGACTCCGGCGTCTGCTGGGTATGATCTGCATCCACTCCGGCTCTTATAAAAGCTGCCAGATCCCTTCCTGTAAGAGATGGGCAATGGCCTTCAATCTTAATATCCCGGCTGGCTGTCTGGCATAATTGAATCAGGCGTTTTATTTTTGTATTTTCCGGGGAAATTAAATCCCTGTGATTCATCACTTCTCCCAGGCAGATGACCCGGTCATCTTCTAACAACTTTAAAACCTCTTCTTCTCCCACTACACCGCCGGTTGTCTCATACGCCTCACCTGCTGCCGGAACACTGGAAGGGATGGCATAATAGATATCCAGATCCGTTTTTACTTCCATAAACTGGCTGATACCTTCCATTCCAAATACATTGGCTATTTCATGAGGATCTGCGACTACTGTCGTGACACCCCAGGGAAGAACCGCTCTGGAAAATTCCGCTGGTCCGATCATGGAGCTCTCCATATGCATATGGATATCAATCAATCCCGGTATAATATAGTTATCCTTTACATCTACCACATGGTCTGCCTCATAACAGGAAGCAGGGGAAACGTCATAGAACTTTTCCCCCACCACTGCAATGTCCGCTTTTTCAAAACACTGCCTGTATGTCCGGTAGACCCATCCATTCTGAATCAATAAGTCAACCTTCATATTCTCATTCCTTAGCTGTTAATAATACGGTTCCACTGGTCAATCCAGTCTTTTAAAAGTGGGTTTACAAAGGAATAATCAAGAACCTTTGCATTTTCTGCAGTTTTTCCGTATGTCATATTTTTTGCATTTTCTTCATCAACCGTTACCTGATTGTTGGTTGGTGCCTCATTAAGTGCCTTGGTTGTCTTGTCCTGAAGCTCCTTGCTTAAGCGGTAATTGATATATGCATAAGCCAGTTCTTTGTCCTTGCAGTTCTTGGTAATGCTGATGGTGTTGAAGTTTGCATAAGTTACATCAGGAGTTACATACACCAGATCTGGATTCGCCTGTTTGATGGTCGGAACGCCGAAATCTCCTACAATCGCTGCCTTGATCTCACCAGAGGTAAACATATTGATTAAGTCAGAAGATTTTGCGTAAGTTTTAACCAGGTTAGGCTTTAATTCTTCCAGTGCCTTAAATGCAGCCTCTCCCTTATCTGTTGTGACATCAACACCTGCATGATCGCTTGCCATATAAACCATAGCAGGACCAAAAGTAGTGGTGATATCCGGAATTGCCACACTTCCTTCTAATTCTGCTTTCCAAAGATCATCAAAGCTGTTGATTTCAAATCCAACCGCTTTCGGATCATACATAATGCCAATGCTGTTAATGGTATAAGCAACACCCTGTCCGGAATCTGCCATGGTTTTTGCTGTTCCGATTAAGTTCTTGCTGTTTTCAATCTTGGATAAATCTAAGGTCTCAAATAATCCCTCTTCGATTCCTTTTGCAGTCATTGCCTGGGATAACTCAATTACATCGATAGTGCTCTGAGAATCTGCAGACAGCTTTGTATAGCGCTCATTGGTGCTTCCTGTCTCTGTTACAATTTTGCATCCAAACTCATCTTCAAATGGTTTGTATACTTCTTCTTCCGAAATATCTTCGCTTAATCCGTAAGTGGATAACACCAGCTTCTTATCTCCGCCAGATGCGCTCTTTTCTGCGGCAGTGCTCTGTTCTGCTGTGGTGCCTGTCCCTGCTGTGGTGCTTTCTCCTGTACTCTTAGCAGCGCCGCAGCCTGACAGTGCGATGGCTGCACATAAAGATAATGCCAATACTTTTTTCATAATTTTAATCCTCTCTTTTTATCATTTGCCGGCTTTATTGCCGTTGTTACTTATTTACAAGAATGAGCTTTGACTCAGGAAGATACAGACGAATCGTACTGCCCTCTTCATAAACCTCTTCTGCCGGTCTGCTTACCAGGAACTTGCCTTCCGCTGTCAGCACTTCATACTGATAGCTTTTTCCTAAAAATGTCCGGACGCCTACTGTTCCAGTAAGAACATTCTGTTCTTCCGACTCGCCTGCAATTCTAATATCTTCCGGCCTGATTGTACCTGCCAGAGAATCGCCGTTTCTGTCAGACTCTACTGTAAATACTGTACCAGCCTGGGTTTTATATACATTTCCTTCTCTATTTAACGTTAGGAAATTTTCAAAACCGATAAATCTGGCGACAAATTCCGTTTCCGGTCTCTGATAAATGTTCTCCGGCGTATCAAACTGCTCAATGATTCCCTGATTCATAACCGCTACCTTATCAGAGATGGAGAAACATTCTTCCTGGTCATGGGTGACAAATAAGGTAGTAATTCCAAGCTTTTTCTGAATCCGCTTAATCTCCATACGCATGTTGATCCTAAGCTTTGCATCTAAATTGCTAAGGGGCTCGTCAAGAAGTAAAAGCTTTGGCTCAATTACCAGGGCTCTTGCAAGGGCAACTCTCTGTCTCTGCCCGCCTGACATCTGCTGGGGGAAACGTTTTTCAAATTCTGAAAGACCGCAGACTTCCAAAATATTTTTAACTTTC
The DNA here is from genome assembly GCF_048627165.1 of Lacrimispora struthionigena. Taxonomy (NCBI): domain Bacteria; kingdom Bacillati; phylum Bacillota; class Clostridia; order Lachnospirales; family Lachnospiraceae; genus Lacrimispora; species Lacrimispora struthionigena. Next base: position 598,014 of record NZ_JBMBWP010000001.1, on the reverse strand, counting down.
TCGTCAATCTGCTGTTTATCAAGCTTTCTCATTTTTAAACCAAAAGCAACGTTATCATATACATTTAAATGAGGGAACAGTGCGTAGCTCTGGAACACAATACCAAAGTTCCTTTTATGAACCGGAATCTTTGTTAAGTCTTCCCCGTCCAGGGAAAATACTCCGCTCTCAGGCTCTATAAATCCAGCTACCACACGAAGAGTGGTGGTTTTCCCACACCCGCTGGGACCTAATAATGACACCAGCTCCCCTTCCTTTACTTCCAGATTTAATCCTTTTAACACCTGTTTTTTCTTATCATAACGGACATCAATATCCTTCAGTGTCATATATGCCATATCATATTCCTCCTATTTCGCCAGGGCGGCTATTCCCAGTGTTTTATCTACAATTACCATCATAAGAACTGTAACCGCCATCAATAATACGGATACTGCCGACACCGTAGGGTCATAATTATATTCAATATAATTCATCAAAGTTGCCGGAAAGGTGGATACTCCCGGTCCGGAAAGAAACATGGATACCGGTATGTTATTAAAGGAATTGATAAATGCCAGCATGAAGGCAGCAGAAATTCCGGAGGTAATATTAGGAAGTACAACCCGGAAAAATGCACGGAGTTTTCCGCAGCCCAAGCTCCATGCCGCTTCCTCTGTGGAAAAATCAAACTGCTCAAGGCTGGAACCTACCACCCGGATCACATAGGGCAGGGTTACCATAAAATGTCCGGCTAATAATCCCATAAATACTGGCACTCTCAAAGTTAAAACCAGGAACTGATAAAGGACAAAACCGATTACGATTCCCGGAACTATGGTTGGAGAAAGAAATACAGATTTTATCAGGTTCTTACCCTTTAATCCGGATCTGGCCAGAGCATAGGCTGCTGGTATTCCCACCAGCAGGGCAATGACAGTCGCCAGCATGGCAATCTCAAGACTGGTTAAAAATGAGATACGGAAGGATTTTGTGGTAAATACCTTTACAAACCATTTCACAGAAAAGGATTCGATTGGAAAGGTGATTGCACTGCCCTTGCCAAAAGCGGTAACTGTAATAATAACCAGCGGTAATATTAAAAAGCAAAATACGAGAACGGCAAAAACAGTGAGCATCTTATTTTTACGCATGGTCTCCTCCTCTCTTGTCCAGTCTTGCTGCCAGTGAATTGAATCCTTTGATTACAGCAAGTGTTACAACAATCATGATCAGGGAAATAACGGCTGCGCCATCCCAGTCTCCCACACTCATGGCTCTCTGGTAAATAAATGTGGAAAGTACCATGTTTTTATTTCCGCCTAACAGCTGGGGAGTGGTATAAGCAGTCAAGGTTCCTGTAAAAACTAAGATGCCGCCCACAATGATGCCCGGCAGGCTCATGGGGAAAATCACTTTCATAAAAGCACGGATTCTGTTTGCACCAAGGCTTAAAGCCGCCTCCATCATATCATCACCAATATTCTCCATGACACCAGCCACAGTGACGATCATAAGGGGAAGAAATAAATAAACCGAACCAATAATAATGGCGAAGTCCGTATAAAGCAGCTTAAGGGGTTTTTCCACAATCCCGGCTGTAACCAGTATCCGGTTAATCAGACCGTTGCTCCCTAAAATATTAATCCAGGCAAAGCTTCGGATTACAGAATTGGTCATCATGGGAAATATGGAAACAGACAACAGGATCCCTCTCCATTTTTTCCCGCACCGGCTGATAAAATATGCGGTGGGAACTCCAAGTACCATGCAAAATCCGGTGGTTAAACACGCAACCTTTACCGTTCTTACAAAGATTTTCCAATAATATTCATCCTGGAAAAATGACACGTATGCGCTTAAGGGATACTCTCCTGTATGAAGAGATGGAATCAATACTCTCAAAAGCGGAAGGAACAGACATACTGCCAGAATCACCAGCCCGGGAATTATCATTACAAATGCACTGCGTTTCTTCATTTTAACCTCTCCATGCTTTCAGCACTCCAAACGTTGCTGTTTCTTATAACTACTTATAAGTACAATTAATTTATATCTATACATTTATTATAATTTATGATATACTGTACGTCAAATACATATAATCTATATTTTCTATGCAGTAAAGCTATAGGCAAACAAGAAAAAGGAGAAATCAGCCATGGATTTAAAAGAAGCCAGATACATTCTTGCTATTTCCAGAAATAAAAGCATCAGCAAAGCTGCAGAAACGCTTTTTATTTCCCAGCCGTCCTTAAGCAAATATTTAAAAAATTTAGAGCAGCAGCTTGGAACCCGTTTATTTGACCGGGTGGGAAGCGGTTATTATCCCACTTATATCGGAGAGCGTTACATTCATTATGCGGAAAAGATAGTGGAGTACGGAATGGAATGGAATATTGAATTTGATGATATTATGCACCACAACCACGGTCGCCTAAACATCGCTCTTCCTATCATGCTTGGTAACAGTCTGATTGGCCCCACACTGATGAAATTTCACAGGCTTTATCCAAATGTCACCGTCAATATGATGGAGGAAGTCAATTTTGTAGCCGAACACACCTTGACGGATCATACGGTGGATTTAACCTTTTATAATGTGCATGAGTTTCCTACTGATCTGGATTATCAGATTATTGGGAAAGAGGAAATGATTCTTGTGTTATCTGCTGAGAATCCACTGGCAGAAAAAGCAGTCAAAAAAGAAGGCTTTCAATATCCGTGGATTGATTTAAGCCTTCTGTCCGGGGAATCCTTTATTCTTCTTTATCCTGATCAGAATACGGGAGGAATCGCATTAAAACTCTTTGAAGAATATGATATGGAACCGGAGATCCTACTCCATACCCGTAACAGCGAGATGTCCATCCGTCTTGCCATGGAGGGGCTGGGTGCTGCGTTCGCACCGGAAAGTTATTATCACTATTTAAGAAACAGAGAGCCTTCCTCTTCTGTCTGTCTTTCCGTGGGAAAAACAAGAAACGATAATACACTGATTGCAGCTTATGAGAAAAACCGGTATCTGCCTAAATACGCCAAAGCATTTTTGGATATTCTCACAGACTATTACGAAACGGAGCATGCTGCCTGTTTTCCAAATTAAGTAAAGAAAACGCGTCCGGAAAACCGGACGCGCCTTTTTACATGGTCATCATTGCGACTCCAAATAAAATCATCAAATCAAGCAATAAACAGACACCTGTGACACAGATAGAAAATACAGCCAGATTCTTTTTTTGTGGATTAACGGATCTGCTGATAATCAGAGTGCTTGACAACAAACCGAGACACAGTCCGATTAATCCGCAAAATGCCCAGCCACCTAATGACAGGATTGCAGATAATATGTAAGTCCATTTCGGTATATTTTCGAAAGGAACATAAGGTTCCTTTGAGTTTAGATAAACTCCATCCACAGCCAGGTCAACTTTTCTGCCTATTGCTGTCAGATGGACTGTGGTTCCCTCAAGATTAAGGGGAACATCAAACAGACGTATAAACAGGCTTTTATTCTTAATTGGGGTTGAAACACCGTCTACGACTGCCTTTGCTTTAAAAGCTCCCGGTTTAAATGCAATCTCATGATTCACTCCGTTTACTGTAACATTCCATTTGCTTTTCATACGAATTCTCTCCAATTTTATAATTTATACTATTTGATACCAGCTGCAATCAGCTGTAATTTTCCAGCTGTCTGCTCATCCAGATCCCCAAAGTAGGCAAGCCCCTCCGGTGACTGATTATAAAGAACGTGATATAAAACACAGGCAGAGAGATAAGTGCCTGCTGGTGACGGATGATTTTCATCTTCATCCCATAACTCGATCTCCGGAAACTGGGAGGTACACCTCATAAAAGCGATTCCAGCAGGAGCCAGCATGGCATCCAATTCTTTTGCGATATTGATATAATGGCTGGCTATTTCTGTCTGCATCTCATCCCTGGACTCCCTATATTTAAGCCCTGCCACAAGATCGATTGAGATCCCCTCTTTAAAAGCCCATGTCATGAGAAAAACCGGCTCTCCCTGTGCCTGGCGGATCAGGGAATTAAGGGTTCTGGCCGCTGAATACATGGTTTCTTCTCCCATAGTGGCAATTCCGCTTTGCTCCTGTAAAATTACATAATCCCAGGTGTAATTCTCCAGTGCATCATATACCTGGCTTCCAACTTCATCCTCCCGGTCAGCAAAATATTCCAGACGATAGGAACCTTCTGTCAGTTCATATACATCAGCCATAAATCCACCGCTTTGGCTTAACTGTGTAAACACAGACGGCAGGTCATTGGTATACGTCATACTGTTTCCCAAAAATAAAACCGAAGGCTGGTCTTTTACTGGGTCTGGTTTCTTTAAATCCAGATTTTGAGTGAAATCCATAGGCTGGACTTTCTCTCTTTTCAAGACGCTGGATATCAGTAGGTATCCACCAATTAACAATGCAGCAAATACTGCTAAAACAATGATAACAATCTTTTTTATTGTTGATTTCATACTCCCACTCCTCTTTTTTTCTTTTATTTGTATCGGCACAAATAAGAAATAATATAGGGATTAAGGGAAATTTGTTACTTTTTGTTAACTTTCAACAATTATGTTTTGTTTTTGGTAACCAATTATATGTAGTTATAAAAAGAAAGAGCCGATAACCGCATATTTACTTATGCATGTCATCGGCTCTGGGTCTATACGCCCTTATTATTATTTCATTTCATCCACTGCAGTCTTACCGGCAATTCGTCCAAAGGTAAAGATATCTGTTAATGCGTTGCCGCCAAGACGGTTTCCTGCATGAATACCTCCGGCAACTTCTCCGGCAGCATAAAGATGTTTAATTGGCTGGCCATTTTCATCTAATACATGAGTATTGGTGTCGATCCTAAGACCGCCCATGGTGTGATGAACAGCTGGCTTTCTTGGAGTTGCATAGAACGGTGCTTTCTCCACTTTCAGGCTGAATGTATCCTTATGGAATTCCGGATCAAAGCCCGCATCTACATATGAATTATATTTTACAATGGTCTCTTTAAGAACTTCTGGATCCATACCAACTTTAACTGCCAGTTCTTCGATGGTATCGGCTCTGAATAAAGTACCTGCCTCTACCTGACGGTCTAATTTCTCCTGGCTTGTATTGGCGGCAGTTTTCTTAATTTCATCATCTGCAATCAGATAGAATAAACCGCCCTGTTCAATAGCAGCTTTTGTTAACACATCACGGCCTGAGAACTCATTTACAAAACGTCTTCCGTTTTTATTAACAATTACAAAGTTTTCCGGTGGAACCTGAATACCACTAAACAGCTCACCAGTATCCGGATCGGCAACAGGCATCATCTGGGTAAATCCCATTCCTGTCAGTGCTGCTCCTACTGATTTACCAAGCTGGATTCCATCACCAGTCATAGCAAAGGAGTTGGTGGTTCTTATATTGTCATCGATGGCACTCCAATAGGTATTATATTCCTTTAACATCTTTGTATTGGCACCAAAACCACCGCTTGCAAGTACAACTGCTTTAGCATGAACTGTGATCTTCTGGCCATTGACACCAGTTGCTATAACTCCTGTGATCTCGCCATTTTCTAAAATAAATTCTTTTACAGGACTGTCTGTGATAATCTTTCCTGAGTGCTCCTCCACATATTTTGTGAGAGCAAGGATAAATGCGGTACCATAGCTTTTCACCGGCTTATGGCCACGGCGCCAAAGAGCTCCAACCGGAGCAAATACAACGCTCTTGTCATACTCAACGCCGATCTCTTCCAGCCATTTAACACTTTCTAATGCTCTGTCCGTAAGAATTTTTACCAGGTCGTACTGTCCGTAGATGGTATTGCCTTGTAAGTCGGTACGCTTTCCGCCAAAATAGGTCTGCATTCTGTGAAGAAGAGGAGAATCGAATAAATGACCTTTTCCCGTACCGAATTTTTCCTGGTATTTGGAAAACTCTTCTTTCAGTGCATGGAAATCATCTAAATATTCCGGATGGATCTGGCTCTCATCAGTTGCTAACAATGACTCGATGGTATGTCTTTCTCCCGGATTTTCATCAAACTCTCTCTGCCACTCAGGATCTGCCGCATTAACCGGACCACCGGAACGTATGGTATTACCGCCTACTGCCGGATATTTTTCAAGTACAATTACACTGGAGCCATTCTGTAATGCAGTGGCAGCCGCACTGAGTCCGGCGCCGCCTCCACCAACAACTACTACATCACAAGTATACTCTTCATCTTGTCTGTTCCGGCTGCTGGCAGGTTTTGGACGTCTCTTAAGTATATCAGGGTTGACTCCGGCAAGCTTCACTGCTTTGGCAACACCATCGATTACAGCGTTGCTGGTTTCAGATGCACCAGAGAGCGCATCTACATTCAGAGTCTGTCCTTCAATGATTTTATCCGGTATTCTTACAAATACCACATCTGCGATTCCTTCGGTTTCGCCCTTGGTATCTATATTAATGCTTTCAATTCGTTTTTCGCTGAAGGATACCTTCATAGGAAGATTTCCGCTGTGACCGATTGCGTTTACTTCATATTCGCCAGGAGTAAAGGAAAAATCCTCTTCCTCATTAAGCTGATTTGAAATGGTAGCAAAACGCATAAAGCGAAGGAAACAGATATCAAGGAAATCAATCGTTCCTTCATTAACCAGATCACCGGCTTCATCAAATGCCTTGCTCGCATTTCCCAGTAAGAACTCATAACCTGGCATTACATTTGCATCCACACCTGGTGCATCCAGGATCTGGCGGAGGTGAAGCTGCGCACGGGAAGATCCCTGTGTTCCTAAAGAGGCGCCAACGATCATTACCGGCTTACCTGCAAGTGGATGAAGATCAAAGCTCAGCCACTCAATCAGACTTTTAAGTCCGGAAGGAATGGAATGATTGTATTCTGGAGTAGCCATAATAACACCGTCACACTCTGTGATCTTATTATTAAACATCTGGATCACTTCACCGTAGGACTGGTTATCAGACTGATTAAACATGGGAACATCTGTGATATCAAGTACTTCAATTTCTGCTTTTGACTCAAAATGTTTTTTCATAAACTGAAGGAGTTTACGATTATATGATTTTTTTGCATTCGTTCCAACAATTGCTATAAATTTCATTGATATGAATCCTCCTACTCTTGCCAAGTGAATTTTTTTGCGCTTTTTTTCTGAACTTTTTCTGCCAAAAGTTTCGTTGTGATATCTGTAAACAGAACAAATTCCCTGAAAATTTCATCAAGCTCCGTTAACTTGTCCGGATAGATAAGATCTCCGGCATTATCAAATGCGGCTTGTGATTTTCCTAACAGGAACTCACTGCTTGGCATAATTCTGGCTGCCAGCTCAGGGGAATCAAGAATCTGTCTTAAGTGGGCCTGGGCACGGGAAGAACCAAGTGTACCATGGGAAGCCCCTACAATTAAAACAGGCTTATCCGTAAGCGCCTGACTTGTATAGCTGATCCATTCAAGTGCACTCTTTAAAACGGCTGGTATAGCATGATCATACTCCGGAGTTGCTATAATAACACCGTCTGCATTTAAGATTTTATTGGATAACTCCTCTACCTTTTCAGGAACTTCTAAATCCTCTGGTTCCATAAAGGCTGGTAAATCTTTAATTTCATATAATTCAATCTCCGCCTCACTGGAAAAATGTTTTTGCATAAATTGAAGCAGCATGCGATTAGTTGACACATCTGAATTCGTGCCCACGATTGCTAAATATTTCATAGTAATCTCCTTCCTATCCATTAAGTTCTCACAGTTGTACTTATGTGTTTGATATAATTTTAACACATCGTTCTTATATTATCTAATAGTTATTTATTGAAGTTTGATAACAAATTTGTTATAATCAAAAATAATCAAGAAAAAGCAAATTATTTCTCAAAGAAAGGAATAAAATGTCGAAAATCTCTTCTCAGGAAATTCTGTATTATATTGATGCCATTTTAAAATACAGCAACTATGGCAAGGCTGCTAAGTCTCTTTATATTTCTCAACCTTATCTGACCCAGGTGATTAAGAGGGTGGAAAATGAATTAAACTGCGAACTGATCACACGGAACAAGCTGCCTTATCGGTTAACGGAACAGGGAAAGATCTATTATCAATATCTGACCTCATTAGAAAATAATTATGCAAAGCTGTTAAGGGAAATATCCGATGTTTCAGATATTGACAAAACGATTATAAAAATAGGGATTCTTACCAGCCTCGGTACCTACCTTTTACCTCTTTTTCTGCCGGATTTTCTTACCCTGCATCCAGACTGCAGAATCGAGTTAGTAGAGGACTTTCCAGAAAAAAATGAGAAGCTGATCCAGAACAATGAATTGGATTTCTGGATTGGGCAAAACTCAAGAAATATATCGCCCTACTTAAACTCTGTCAGCTGGGGCAGGCACAGATACCGGGCTGTAATCCCGCGGTGCAGTGATTTGTATCAGGAAGATACAGCCGTCATTGCAGAAGGCAGCATCGACATGAGTAAAATCTTATGTCAGAAACTGGTTCTCACCTCCAAAGGTTCCGCCATCAGAAAACAGATCGATCAATTACTGAACCTTTATAAAGTAGAACCCCGCATCATTATGGAGAGCACAGAGATCAATACGATTCTAAAGCTTGCCACAGGTAATTTAGGAATCACCTTTATTCCTGAAAGCGTCTATGTGAAGGAAAATCCGTCAGAATACAATATCTATCAGATCCCCATTGACGAACTGAGCTTAGACTACTTCATAGCATACCATAATGAAAGAAAACTATCCAACATTGATCATGACCTGATAAATGCCTTTTTGATTCATGGACAGAACAATTCCGATCTGGGAGAATGAAATGACAGAATATACAAAGATTATATATCTTATGGGAACAAAAATTTCCCTTTATATTAAGGGAGAAGAAACTGAAATGCTGGCAGAAAAGGCGGAAGAAATGCTGATCCATTATAATGAGATCTTTAGTGCCAACAGTGATCACTCCCAGCTTGCCATGATTAAAAAAATGGCTGGAATCGCCCCCCAAAAGGTGGATGAAGAGCTGTATGAACTGATAAAAACCGGAAAAAAGCATAGTCTGAATGAGAATTCATTTTTAAACATTGCAATCGGGCCTTTAATAAAGCTATGGAAAATCGGGTTTACCCAGGCGCATGTACCGGATAAAGAATCCATAGAAAAAGTGCTGGAACTATTAAATCCTGAGAATATACAACTGGACGATGATAACAAAACCGTATATCTGCAAAAAAAAGGAATGGAGATCGACCTGGGAGCCGTTGCTAAAGGTTATTTCGCAGATAAAGTCATGGAGTTTTTTAAAGATCATGGCGCGGTTTCAGCTATGGTAGATATGGGCGGCAATGTGCTGGTGCATGGAGACTCCCCCTCTGATGGCAGTGACTGGAACGTGGGAATCCAGAACCCGTTTTTGCCAAGAGGAAATGCGGCTGCACTGGTTAAAATAAGAAATCAGTCTGTTGTAACATCAGGAATTTACGAAAGAGTCCTTGAAAAGGAAGGCAGTAAATACCATCATATTTTTAACAGCAAAACCGGCTATCCTATGGAAAGTAATATTGCTTCTCTGACTGTGGTCGCCGACCGGTCCCTGGACTGTGATATTTATACCACAGAATTGTTTGGACTGGATGCAGTGTCAATCATTCGTAAAATGAATAATATGAAAGATTTAGGTGCTGTTGTAATAACCTTAGACGGAAAATTGGCCTGCACAGAAAATCTTATGGGACAAATTCATCCATTCAGTATGTAACTGAAAGCCCACCAATCGCTTTATCGCCGATGGTGGGCTTTTCATGTGCAAACTAATAATGTTTCATTGACAAACAAACTAATTGTATGCTAGGATAACAATAGTAAGAATAATTATTATAATAAAGGAGAAGTAATTTATGTTTGAAGTAGAAAACAGTCCAAAGCGTTATTATAAAGTCATGCACAATTACCAGGAGGCTCAATTGCTTTTTGCTGCAATACGTTTGAATATTTTTTCCTATCTTGATACGCCTCAGACTGCACAAGCTGTAGCAGAAGCAATTAATTGTGACAAACATCAACTGGAACTCCTGCTGTTATCACTGGTCTCCTGCGGCTTGGTGAATAAACAGGAAGAATATTATAGAAATACACCAGAAACAAGAAACTTTTTATCCCGCAACAGCAATGTGTTTCTTGGTGATACACTCTTATTTCGGGAAAAGATGACCTCTCTTGGACACCTGGAAGAAAAGATAAAGTCAGTATCTTCCATAAATAATGAGACTTATGATTTTTCTGAACTTGCCCGTTTGTCTATTCCTGAAATGTACTCTGGACGTGTACAGGCATTTATAAATGAAGTAAATAAACTGTTTCCTGATCATAATGAGTGTCTCAACATTCTGGATCTGGGAGGCGGAGCAGGTATTCTGGATGTTGAACTGATCAGACATTTCCCAAACAGTAAGGCAACCGTTATGGAAACGCCGGATGTTTCTAAAGTTACAAGGGAGATTGTGGAGAAATATGGGGTACAGCAAAAGGTTCAGGTAATTTCGGGTGATTTCAATCATGACCCTTTAGGCGGACTTTATAATATGATTATTGCCTCAGGCGTTCTGAACTTTGTTGAGGGTGATTTAACTGATTTTATAAGGAAAGTGTCTGATTCATTAGAAGTCGGTGGTTATTTGTTTATTATAGGGCAGTTTGCAGATGAAAAAGATGCTGTTCCTGCAAATATGTTAAGCTGGCTGTCCGGGTTTATGGATGGCATCCCCTTACCTCCTGGAGCTCAGGATATAGAAAAAGCATTACAAACGTGTGGTCTTACTCCAATAAGCAGGGTGAAAGTTGCTATGTTTGAAGGCTACATTTACAAAAAAGAGGAAAAGAATGAATCTGTGAGTTCAAAAGATGTAATCAATTCGTTCATTGAATTAACAGAAAGTATTTCAAACTCTAAAACGAATATTCTTAATTTTGGAAGTGAGGATATGACGTTTCATCGTGGAGAGATTCACATGATTAAAACAATTGGAGATTATCCGGGAATACACAGTGCTGAGCTTGCGAGGAAATATGGTATAACAAGACCGGTTGTTCATAAGACTTTACAGAAATTATCAGAGAGAGATTTAATCGTCAAAAAAGATGATCCGGAAGATAAAAAACGCTATTTACTTTATCTGACGAAAAAGGGAAATGCTGCCTACAGGGCTCATGAAAAATATCATAGCGATAATGATCAATCACTTTTTGATTTTCTCAATGGTACTTCCAGTGAAAATTTAGCAACTATTAAAGGCTTTTTAGAACATGCTATCGGTTTAATACAAAACCACTCATAATCCCAAAAAAGGAGGACGAAAATGAATCCAGATCGTAAAATCATGATTATTGGCGGGCATGGTAAGGTAGGCCAGTCTATTTCGAAAGAACTGAAAAACTACAGTTTGATCCTGGCAGGACGAAACGAAGAGAAAATGAAAAGGTTCATTCAAAAAGAACAGCTAAAAGCAGAAATCTGCGTAATGGATATTCTTAACATTGATTTTGCACTATTACAAAATGTAGGCTGGGTTATTGTTTGTGTCGATCAGGAAAATACTCTGCTGGTAGAATATTGCGATAAAAACGGAATCGATTATATGGATGTCACTGCAAATTCAGAATATATTGATAAGATTCGTAAACTTAAACTTGAGGGCACAAGCAAAATTTTGCTGGGCATTGGCCTTGCTCCTGGACTAACAAACCTTCTGGCGGAAAAATTTGTCCAAATGTATCCCACAGAAAAATATATTGATATACAGCTGATCTTGGGGATGGGCGAGAAACACGGAGATGCTGCCATAAAATGGACTCTGGATAATTTTATAAAAAACTACAATCATCGCATTTATGGATATATGAGACCATTTACTAAAAAAAATAAAATGGAGACCATGCAGAAGCGATTTTATTCGTTTAATTTTAACTTTGTAGACCAGCACATGTTAAATAATAAATATAATGATAAGATATTTACCACTTATCTGGGGTTCGATCAGTCAATTATCACTGTTTTCCTGTATTGGGCAAACAGACTTGGACTTCTCAGATTGTTAAAATATAAAAAAATATATAATATGGCAGAACAATTGCTTCGGAATCCCAAAATTGGTTCAGATATTTTTATCGTGTCTATTCAGTCCGGTAAGAAAAGCCTGTATGCATGGGGACATGATGAAGGAAGATTTACTGGTCTGATTGCTGCTGAATCAGCAAAGCGAATGGCAGATCCCACATTAAGAAAAGGAATTCTGGAAATATCAGATATTATAAATATAGAAGATATCGTAGACAATGATTTGTTTCAGTTAACGATTCAGAAAAAAGCAGAGTAAGTATCTCTGCTTTTTGATTGCCAGATCATGTATCTTCATATTCCAAAAGCAAAACATCTATGATAAGATTAATTTTATAACTTATAATTTGTAATTTAATTCCAGGGAGGGACAACATGAAAAAAGAAATAAAAAAGACTGCTATCATAGGAATGGGTGCACTGGGTATGTTATACGCAAGCCAGATCAGCTCTGCTTTTGGACCTGATTCTGTCTATTTTCTTGCTGACCAGAAACGAATTGAACGCTATCAGAAAATGACTTTTACAATCAATGGGACCCCCTGGTCATTTCCCATGAAAGCGCCTGAAAATGCATGTCCGGCAGATTTGATAATTATAGCGGTGAAATACAATGCCCTGCCATCAGCACTGGATATAATGGCTTCCTCAGTTGGTCCTGATACCACCATAATCTCAGTTATGAACGGAATTGACAGCGAGGCGATAGCAGGCAAATGTTACGGCGATGAAAAAGTACTCTATTGTATCGCCCAGGGAATGGATGCCATGAAATTCGGTACCGATTTAACCTATACCAGGTCCGGAGAATTATGTCTTGGCACCAGAATAAAGGGACAGGAAAATCGGCTCGATGCCTTAACCAGATATTTTGATTCCGCCAGAATCTCCTATCGTACCGAGAGTGATATTTTAAAACGGCTCTGGGGAAAATTCATGTTAAATGTCGGAATCAATCAGACCTGTTTGGCATATGAGGCTAATTATGCCCAGGCTCTTACTCCAGGTACCCCATACGATACATTAGTCGGAGCCATGAGAGAAGTAATATTGCTATCACAAAAAGAAGGCATTACCCTGACAGAAGGTGACCTGGAAGCATACATAGAACTCTTAAAAACTCTTTCACCAGAGGGAGTTCCATCCATGCGTCAGGATGGAATTGCCCACAGACCATCGGAAGTAGAGATGTTTTCAGGCACAGTACGCAGACTTGCAGCTAAACATGGTCTTTCTGTTCCAGTAAATGATATGCTTTATAAAAAAATCAAAGATATGGAATCCACTTATATTTCTTAAATCCAACAAAGAAGCAAAAGGAGAAGGTATGTTGAGCAATCGGATTTTACTTTTAGAAGATGATATCAGTTTAGTCGATGGATTGAACTATTCTTTAAAGCGCAATGGCTTTGATGTTGAACTTGTCCGTACCGTAGAAGAAGCCATAGGCAGCTTATCCAAAATCGATCAATATGACTTACTAATTCTTGATGTGACATTGCCGGATGGAACGGGTTTTGAAGTATGTGAAAAAGTGAGAAAACAGGGATATCAGCTTCCGATTCTGTTTTTAACAGCTTCCGATGAAGAGGTAAATGTCATTCGTGGGCTGGACAGCGGCGGCGATGACTATGTAACAAAACCTTTTAAACTGGGTGAGCTTTGTTCCCGGATTCGGGCCTTACTGCGCCGGGTGGGAAAATCCAGTCAAAATAACCTTACTGTAATAGAATGTGGTGATATTTGGATTGATCTTTTAGGAAGCCGGGTGCTGTTAAATGAAAAAACTCTGGATTTAACCAGCGCAGAATACCGTCTTATCTGTTTATTAGTAAGAAATTCCAACCGTGTCATTACCCGTAATCATATTTTAAATGAACTGTGGGACAATACAGGCGACTTTGTGGACGATAATACTCTTTCCGTTTACGTTCGCCGGCTCCGTGAAAAAATCGAAGCTGATCCTTCCCATCCGGAGCATTTAATCACCATCCGTGGTTTTGGTTATCAGTGGAATGAGGTGTCTGTATGAACCTCTTTCAAGATAAGCAAATCAAACTTTATACTTCCTTTATTTTAACTCTTGTTTTGCTGATTTTTCTTTCTGTCATTGGTTTGAATGCTGTTCAGGTAAAAGCCATGCATGGTCTGTTTCTATCCCACGACAATGCCGTTGTGACCTCACTTTTCCAACAGGGCGTTTCAAAAGATGTAATTGCCAAAGCCATTACCAGTACAACAAGCAGTCAGGAGGGAGCGACTCTGCTTGCTGATATTGGTGTAACAAAGCATACCGCAATCAGATTTCTTCCCTTTATTAATGAGTTTCATAAGATTTCCATGTACTGTATGCTGCTTTTTAGCGTGATTCTATCCTCTTTGCTTTTGGCTGGATCATTTATTTTTTTATGGAAAAGAGAGCAACTTTATCTTCAGGCAGCAAAGGTAATTACCAATTTTACAGAAGGCGATTTTTCTTACCACATGCCGCTAATGAAAGAAGGAACCATATATCGTCTCTTTGCCTGTGTAGATCAGCTTGCTATGATCCTGCAGTCAAAAAACGAAGCCGAAAAGAAAGCGAAAGATTTTTTAAAAAGTACGATTTCAGACATATCACATCAGCTGAAAACACCACTTGCGGCTCTTACTATGTATCATGAAATTATTTCTGAGGAACCGGATCATGTTCAAACCGTAATAGAATACTCCCAAAAAACAGAATTAGCATTAAAACGTATGGAACAACTGATTCAAGTCATGCTGAAAATAACCCGATTAGACGCTGGCAGTATTGTTTTTGAAAAAGAAAGTTGTAGTTTATCGGAATTAATTGCTCAGGCTGTCAGTGAACTGACAACAAGGGCAGCCCGTGAGGGAAAAGAAATTATAGTAGATGAAGTACCGGAAGAAACTCTCATTTGCGATAAGCAGTGGACCAGCGAAGCAATTGGAAATATAGTTAAAAATGCTTTAGATCATACCGATCCGGGAGGAAAAATCCACGTATCCTGGAATCGGACCCCTGCCATGCTTCGCATCATGATTTCAGATAATGGCTCCGGTATTGCACCGGAAGATTTACATCACGTATTCAAACGTTTTTACCGCAGCAAAAAATCTCTGGATACCCAGGGAATCGGTCTGGGCCTGTCACTGGCAAAAGCCATCGTTGAGGGTCAGGGAGGCATCATCTCCGTTCAAAGCGCATTGCAGGAAGGGACAGTTTTTACGCTTTCCTTCCTTACGTAACTGTAAGCTGTTATTCACCCGATTGTAAGATGTACCTGTTATTCTCTTCAGAAAGGAGGTGCAAACAATATGGAGATTTTAAAAGTGCAGCATTTATCAAAAACCTACGGAAAAGGTGAAAATCAGGTAAATGCCTTAAAAGATGTCTCTTTTACATTAGCACAGGGAGAATTTGCTGCAGTAGTTGGAGAATCAGGTTCCGGTAAAAGTACGCTGCTTAATTGTATTGGAGCCCTGGATACCCCTGCTGCCGGGAATATCTATATGGACGGAAATGATTTATTCTCAATGAAAGAAGAACAGCGTACCATTTTCAGGCGGCGTAATATCGGTTTTGTATTTCAGTCGTTCCAGCTTGTTGCAGAATTGAATGTGGAGCAGAATATTATGTTTCCCATTCTTCTGGATTACAGAAAACCCGATCAATCGGCTGTGAATGAAATTTTAGAAGTCTTAGGACTTTTAGAACGCCGCCATCACTTGCCTGGTCAATTATCCGGCGGTCAGCAGCAGCGTGTTGCCATTGGGCGGGCACTGATCACAAGGCCCAAACTGATCCTGGCGGATGAACCCACCGGAAATCTGGACAGCAAAAACAGTCAGGATGTAATTGATTTACTGGTCAGGGCATCCCGCCTTTATCAGCAAACGATTCTGATGATTACACATAACAATCATCTGACCACCTCAGTAGACCGCGTGCTGCGGGTTTCGGATGGTGTTCTGACGGATTTGGGAGGCAAAGAGAATGAAAAGTTATCTTGACCTTGTTCCCATTTCAGCCAAAGTCCATAAAAGGCAGAACAGAATGTCTGTATTCTGCATCGTTTTAGCGGTGTTTCTAGTCACAACTATTTTTGGTATGGCCGACATGTTTATACGCAGCCAGATCATGCAGGCCCGTATTGAGGACGGTAATTGGCATGTGATGATCCGAAACATAAATAAAGAACAAGCCGCCCTCATCTCTGCACGAGCTGAGGTAACCGCATCTTCCTGGTATGGTGTCCTAAATTTCAGGGGCGAACAAGGCTATACTGTATCGGGAAAAAACGTGATTATAGTGGGAAGTGATAGTGACTGGATTACGAAAATGCAAACTCAGGATATTCGGGATGGAGCGTTTCCTCAGAATGACCATGAGGCTATGGTCACCGAAAACGCAAAGACAATGCTTGGCCTGCAAATCGGAGATCCCATTTCAGTCTATGGGCCTGATGGAGCCAGCTATGAATTCACGATCTCTGGATTTACTAAAAATGCTGCAAAAACAATGAAAGAAGACTCCTACGCAGTTTGCCTGACTACCCAGGCATTTCGCTCCTTATATCCTGGAGTCTCAAATGGTCAACCTGCTGAGTATAACAGTATTTTTTTTGTACAGTTCTCTACTCATAGCAATATACGAAGTACAATTGCCGATATGAAATCTCAACTGGGACTTTCGGACCAACAGGTTTCGGAAAATACGAAGCTGTTGGGCTTACTTGGTCAAAGCGGAAATTCTTTTATGATGCAAATCTATAGTTCAGCTTCTGTTTTATTTCTATTAGTTTTGCTGGCCGGCATTATGATGATTGCAAGCAGTCTAAACAGCAATGTGGCACAGCGCACGGAATTTTTTGGAATGATGCGCTGTATCGGTGCCACACCAAAGCAGTTGATGAGATTCGTCCGTAGGGAAGCCCTTGGTTGGTGCAAATTTGCTATACCGCTGGGCATTTCTTCGGGAGCCGTTATTATTTGGATCTTGTGCGCCTTACTACGTTTTCTCAGCCCGGAATACTTTGCCGAAATGCCTGCATTTGGAATAAGCCTGCCCAGTATCATGGCCGGTATCTGTGTAGGTATCCTGACGGTTGTACTGGCGGCTCGTTCACCAGCAAAAAGAGCTGCCAAAGTTTCGCCACTGGCAGCCGTATCCGGAAATGCAAATTCTCTGCAGCCTGTGCGCAAAGCCGCAAATACAACACTATTTAAAATTGATACTGCTCTTGGTTTCCATCATGCGAAAGCAAGTAAAAAGAATTTTGTTTTGATGGTAGGTTCCTTTTCACTGAGTATTACTCTTTTTTTGGCGTTTTCAGTCACAATTGATTTTATGCAGCATTCCCTTACTCCATTAAAGCCGTGGACTCCGGATTTATCTATTGTCAGCACGGATAATACCTGTTCAATTCGTAGTGGCTTATTGAAAAAACTTAAGGAAAATCCGGCAGTTAATCAGGTATACGGGCGAATGTTTGCCTATAACGTACCGGTTACGGTGAATGGTCAGGAAAAAAAGGTGGATTTGATTTCTTATGAGGAAAACCAATTTAGATGGGCTAAGAATTATTTACTGGATGGATCCTTCAATTCCGTCCAACAGAAAAACAATACCGGATTGATTGTTTTTAAACCGCAAAATATCATAAAAACTGGAGATACGGCTACTTTGCACATAGGGGGGCAAACGTCGGATATAGAAATAGTCGGCTCTCTTTCTTCCAGCCCCTTTAACAACGCCCCTGACACTGGAACAATAATCTGTTCTGAAAATACCTTTCGGCAGCTGACCGGCGAAACGGATTATACAATTATCGATTTGAAGTTATCTAAGAACGCGACAGATGCTGATGTTGATGAAATTCACAGAACAGTTGGTATGGATGTCACCTTTTCTGATGAACGCTCCGGTAATCGCAGCGTAATAGGTTCGTATTACTCTTTTGGATTGTTTATCTATGGATTTATGGCTTTGATTGCTTTAATTACCATATTCAATATTGTGAATAGCATTGCCATGAGTGTCTCCTCCCGTATGAAGCAGTATGGTGCATTTCGTGCCATTGGCCTGAGTAACCGCCAGCTGATAAATATGATTGTTGCCGAAGCCTCTGCCTATGCAATTACAGGATGTATCTTGGGCAGCGTTTTCGGGTTAATTCTCAATAAGTTCCTGTACGCAAAACTGGTAACTTCTCACTGGGGCGAACAGTGGAATGTCCCAATTATACAAATGGCTATTATCATGACAATTGTCTTATTATCCGTTATTCTGGCTGTACGAGGTCCAGTAAAACGCATTTGCCATATGTCCATTGCAGATACCATAAGTGCACAATAATAATACGATGAGCCGAACCTCCCATTCGCCACCTGTTAATGGATTTCATTATGAGCAAAAAATAATTTTAAAAGGCAGATTAAACAGAATCTGCCTTATTTATTAAATTCTCTCTAAATCTACAACAGTCTTACTGTTTCTAACGTTGCCAGTATTTAATGTACTTTTAGGTTCAATTAAAAGCACATGAACCTCATTTTCTGCAACAGGCATATGCTCAACACCTTTGGGGATAATAATTGTTTCTCCCTCCTTCAGGCATACATCTTTATCTCTGAATTTTACTGTCAGCACTCCTTTTACCACATAGAACATCTCATCTTCGTTGTCATGGGTATGCCAGGTGAATTCCCCCTTAAATTTAGCTATTTTTACGTATGATTCGTTTAATTCTCCGATAATCCTGGGACTCCAATATTCGTGAAAGAGCTGAAATTTTTCTTCTAAATTAATCTTATCCATTTTTATTTCTCCTTTTATATATTCATTTGCGGAAATATTCGTAATATTTCCGCTTTCCACCCTTTAATTGTCAATGTTGCCGATAAACATGGTTTTCCTGTTCCCATTAATAATCTGCTTTTCGAAAAGATCAAAGAAATGGAGCCATCTTATTCATAAACAACTGCAAGAGTGAAAGATCCGAAAATCTCTCACTCTTGCAGTCATCAGTTATGTATAAATCCGAATTCATATTCAGGCAGCAGACATTCCAACAGAATCCATTCTTCCCGGGGTATTTTCCCTACCAGGTTTCTTTCACCATCATTTGGCATATCCTGAAGCACAATTTGCAGTTCTCCTCTGTAATGTGCCAGATTATCATTTACTGCAACCACATCTCCTTTGTGAAAGAAATCTCCTTCCGATTCTCTGCAAGGGATACTTTTATTCCTATACGCTTCTCTGGGCCAGGACGAACGTATCATATAATCAGATGCATCCCCTCTTGACAGATGTCTGTATTCAAATATAAGCTCTCTTTCAGATTCTGTACAGTCTTTCACTATCTCAATATGAAACGTAATTTTACTACAATCCACTTCAGACATAAGCTTTAACTCTTCTTCTGATGCAAAACAATTACCAATAATTATATCATCAATTATATTAGTGGCTAACAAATGCCTCATTTGCAAATCTATAGAGAGATTGCGGTGAATTTCACAGGTAGGCAGCCCTGCTTTTACCGGCCATGGTCCAAAGGTGTTCTTATTCTGGCTTGAAACAAAAGCTGCAGTCCTGAATCCGCTTTTTTTATATTTCTCAGTTAAATTAATAAAACGTTTCCAACCAAGTCCAGAATATCGTTGCGGATAAAAATTATGACACGTCACAATATTCCAGCGATCAGCGCCCCGCTCCACCAATAAATCCAGATCCATATTGGATGATCCATTAAATTCAATGGGTATCATATAGGGATTCCTGGTAATTGCAATATCTTCCAGATCTCCGAAATGCCCATCCAATCGAATTATATCGACTCCTAAATCAGCAAATGGTTTTATTTCAAAGGGAGTCGCTCCCAGATATTCAAATACTGCCGGATTCGTATCAACGGCAACTTCAAACCCGTATTGGTGTGCAAGTTCCATAAATTCAGCAAACTCTTTTATTATCTCTTCTTTTGATTTTCTAACTGACAGCAAGCAGGTGAAAATTCTATTGAAACCATACCCTGATGCCAGTTTCATGTAGCTTTCTATTTCACTTTTTGTGCTGTGTTCCGGGTAAATTGATATACCTAACTTATGCATACTATCCCCCCTGTAAATAATTTCAAATTATTGAATCCCCACATCCATGCTTCCAGAGCGAAACCCTTCTAAATCCAAAGTAATATAGACAAAGCCAAGTTCTTTTAAATAAGAGATTACAGCATCCCTGTCTTTTAAAACACTGTCAAAAGAATCCTGATCCACTTCAATCCGAACAATATCCTTATGCAGCCGCAGCCGTACGTTCCCCTTAAAACGGGATCGGAGAAATTCCTCCCCCTCACCGATTTTCCCTAAAATATCATAATCTATTTCTGTATTATATGGCAGTCTGGTTGCCATACAGGGAGCAGATGGTCTCTGTGCCACTGAGATTCCATATTCCGCCGCTAATGCCTTTACCTGTGCCTTGGTAATATGAAGTTCTGCCAGAAGACTGATGATTCCCAGTTCTTTTAAAGCCCTGATACCAGGACGGTACACATGCATATCATCTTCATTGGTTCCATCCATAATAACAGAAATATTTCTTTCTCCTGCAAATTCCTTCAGACTTAAAAACAGCTTTTTCTTGCATAAATAGCATCTGTCTACTGGATTGAAACGAATCTCCTCTTGCTCCAGCTCATCTACGGTAATTATTTCGTGAATTCCTCCCAGCTCTTTTGCCACATTGGAAGCAATTTCAAGATCGCATGATGGATGGAGCCTGCTGTCAAATGTAACAGCATACACCTTTTTTCCCGTCTTTTCCACCGCTTTTGCCGCAACTTTCAACAGGAGACTGGAATCAACTCCACCGGAAAAAGCAACACAGATGTCTTCTTTGGCGTACTCCCCCATCGCCTCTTCCAGTTTTACCTTAAGACTTAATAAGTTTTCATCCATGTGATCTTAATCCTCCCTTTGCAGATTCCGGTAAATAGTCTGGTAATCCAATCCGCTCTTTCGGCACAGGGCTTTTACACTCTCATATTCCGGATAATAAAACTCCCTGTCTTTATATTTACACACCTTAATCTCTGCTTCTCCCCACTGTGTCATCACTGTTCTCTTTTGACGAGGCAGAACCGTTCTGTTAACAGGGCATCTTCTTATTCCAATGGTTGTCGTCTGAATAAACAGGATCTCTTCCATGGATTCAATCTGGTTTTTTTTACAGATGACAGAAAGCATATAGGCGGGCCGGTTCTTTTTCATGAAGATTGGTGTATACCAGACATCAGCCGCGCCTGCGTCAAGCAGACACTCCATGGCAAGGCCAAGTGCCTCACCGCTGCTGTCATCAATATTGGACTCCAAAACCCACATCTCGTCTCCCGCCAAATCTTCCTCCTGAGAAAGAATCATGGCACGTAGAACATTAGCCTGCTTAAATTCCTTTTTCCCTGCCCCCATTCCAGTCTTAAGAATCTGACAGGATGACGGCAGTCTGTCCTCTGTTTTTAAAGCCGCCGCAATCGCCGCTCCGGTAGGGGTAACCATCTCTCCCTCATTATCGGTCAGACGCAGTTTCAAACTATATGCCGATGCGATATTCGCTGTGGCTGGTACAGGGACAGGAATCACTCCATGCTGGCAGCGTACGCTTCCAAATCCCTCTGCCAAAGGTGATACAACGATTGCATCCACTCCCAGATTATCTACGCAGACAGCAACACTGATAATGTCAATAATGGAATCAATGGCTCCAACCTCATGAAAATGTACCTCATCCAACGGAATTCCATGAGCTTTGGCCTCTGCCTCCGCTACAATATCGAACATCCGTCTTGCCATAGATTTAACCCGTTCATAGGCTTCCAGACGATCTATAATTTTATATATATCACCTATGTTCCTATGTTCATGAGGAGGATGATTCTCATGACTGTGTTCATGCTCATGGCTGTGTTCATGTTCATGGCTGTGGTCATGTTCATGGCTGTGCTCATGCTCATGGCTGTGTTCATGCTCATGGCTGTGCTCATGTTCATGGCTGTGGTCATGTTCATGGCTATGAACATGCTCCGTCTCCAGATGAACATCAAAATCGTACGCATCAAGTCCACATTTTTTAGTTCTTCCAAAATGAAGGTGGTATCCACTTAAATTAAGGCTATCCAGCGCTTTTTCCAGCACTTCTTTATCCGCGCCCAGATCCAGGAGAGCCCCCACCGTCATATCACCGCTGATTCCTGAATTACATTCCAAATATAATATTTTTTTCATTTTATCTTACCGCCAGTCGATTGATCTGTGTCGCAATGTATCCTGCCCCATACCCATTGTCAATATTTACTACAGAAATGCCATTTGCACAGGAATTAAGCATGGTTAAAAGTGCTGATAATCCATGAAAGCTGGCTCCATACCCAACAGATGTGGGTACGGCTATTAC
Organism: Lacrimispora struthionigena; assembly: GCF_048627165.1. NCBI lineage: Bacteria > Bacillati > Bacillota > Clostridia > Lachnospirales > Lachnospiraceae > Lacrimispora > Lacrimispora struthionigena. The sequence continues at coordinate 575,423 of NZ_JBMBWP010000001.1, read as the reverse complement.
CGGACACTCCGCTATCCCTGCTATGACAGTTCCCAAAGCGCCTTCCATTCCGGCCGCTGCCACGATGCAGTTGGCTTGTCCAATCCGTTCCCGGTTGGACAGCAGGCGGTGTATTCCCGCAACACCCACATCATATATCCGGTCCACGTAAGAACCGAAGTATTCCGCTGTCTGGGCTGCTTCCTCCGCAACCGGTATATCCGCAGTACCGCCCGTGCAGACTGCTATACAGCCGGTTCTTTCTTTATTCTTCCGTTCGACCTTGAGAATTCTTGAAATAGGATCGTAGGTAACTTCAGGAACTGCCTCTTTCACTAACTCAAACTGCTCTTTCGTGGCTCTGGTTCCCAGGACTTCTCCGTCCCGTTCAAAGAATTTTTTGTAGATCTGCACCAGATATTCATCTGGCTTGCCCTGACAGAACACAGTTTCACCAAAGCCTGAGCGGAGAGCCCGGTGATGATCCAGTTTGGCATATCCCAGATCTTCGTAAGGAAGATCCTTTAAGATCTTTTGTGCCTCATCTACCCCCATCTCACCGTTTTTAACCAGGTTAAGCATTTCTTTTATGTCCATCCTTCTCACCTTTCCTCTGCTGTACCTAAATGCGCTTAAAACAGCTTTTTTAACAGTATATCCCGAATGTATCCACCGTATTTCTCTTTGGTGAGAACTACTTCATATCCCTGCTTTATTACATTATTTCTGCTATAGTAATTTTCAGGATGAACGGTACACATCAAATATTTGTAACCCATCTTTTTAAGATCTGCTTCTCCCCGCTGCATCATGGTATACTGAAGCCCATTCCCTCTGTAGGAAGGAAGGATTGCCACCGATTCCATATGTGCCACCTTTTTAAGTTCCTCCTGCGCCAGCCCAATATCTCTGCCTAAATTCTCTTCTTTCATTCCAGGCAGCGCAACAATAAAAACTCCTGCAACTGCGCCGGAATCTTTTTCCACCGCTTTATATCCCAGACCGTTTCCTTCTTTCAGGATTCGGGTTGTATATTCACTGTCATCAGCGACAAACCAGTGCTTGTTATCTATGTCATCCCATACTTTTTCAATGATATCCGCCATCATTTCAGCATCTTCGCCAGATGCCCGCTCAATATTAAATTCCATGTCTCCCCTTTCTGTCAGAGAAGGAGTGTAGATGAAGCTGCCACTTCCGCTGTTACAACCTGTGCTTTCCCTCTGGGAACATCTGTACCATTACTGCCTGTTATGTAACTGTAAACTCCGGCACAAAGCAATACAACAATTAAACAAAGTGCAATGAACATGACTTTATTATATAAATTTTTATCCTCCATACCGCTCCCTCCTTTTTCTGGTACAACAGTCTATGCAGGCTGTCTTCTTTGCATCACACAGTCAGCGTAATTCAGCCATTTCTTGTAAAACGGCACTGAGGATAATTGGAACAGCCGTAAAATACACCAAACTTGCCGTTTCTTTTCTTTAATAAGCCGCCACACTGGGGACAAATGAATTCTTCCCCTGTCCCGGAAAGCTTTCCCATCTGCTCATAGCACTGCTGATTCATCATACAGTCTGAAAGGGCCCGGTGTGCCCCTTCCGTGGGTATATTAAAATGTTCGGAAATGTCCGTAAGCCGGTGGCGATACAACTGGGGCAGACGCTCCTTTGCCATATATAAGGTATCAATATAATCATTGGGTAACGATATTCCCAGAAGTTCTTCCGATACCCGGTATAAAAAAAGCAGATCAAAGGACTGGATATTATGCCCGATTAAAACTTCTCCCTCTATAAAAGAAAGAAATTCCGGCAGAACCTCAGTAAGCCCAGGTGCTTCCTTTACCATCTCATCTGTTATTCCGTTAATTTTTGTTGCACCTGCCGGTATATGAGTCCCAGGATTAATTAACCTGCTGAACTGATCTGTTATCACATGGTTCTTCACTTTCACTGCAGATATCTCTATAATGGAGTCTTCCTGTGTATCCACTCCCGTTGTCTCTAAATCAAATACTACGTAATTTTCTATGTATTGGTTCAAACGTCTGCCTGTCAATTCTATTCCAGCCATAGTTCCCTCCATTTCTATATGTAACAGGACTTAATCCTTTTATCTTTAGTAACATTTCTATTATAACGTCTCCAGATGTGTACATCAAGTTAAAACGAGGAAAACGTTTTCTATGGGATTTGAGAAAGTAAATTTCACTACCACCTAATCATTACTATTTTAAATAGAACGAGGCATTAATAACTTGTTTTTCACCCCTCTGCCACATATTTCAGTTTTCCCAACCTTACCTATTCCTGTTTACGGCATATCAGCAGACGTTTCTTTATCCCTGCCTCGCCGTTATTAACTTGCGAGGCAGGGATGAAAATATTTTCCTTCATATGCCCTTTTTCTTCAATTTTATAATCCGTTTTATACTATTTGAGGCATTACTGTAAAAAATCTTTTTCCATGCCCTCTTACTTTGTAACAGCAAAAATCCCCTGAACATCTCTGTCCTGAGGATTTGGATTCATTGCACCTGGCATATTTGCCAAAATATGGTCATCCTTTTACTGCCCCTGCCATCATTCCTTCAATAAAGTACTTTTGAAATGCAACAAAAAGCAGAAAAATAGGAATGACAGAAAAAACGGAACCCACGATTAAAAGACTGTAATTATCTCCATAAGGATTAATCAGTGTATTTAAGCCTAAGGTCAATGGATATTTATCTGAAGACCGGATTACCAGCAGAGGCCATAGATAATTGTTCCATGCATTCATTCCATTTAAGATTGCCATAGCAGAAAACGCCGGTTTCATAAGCGGAACAATCAGACGGTAAAAGATGCCATACTCCGTAGCACCATCAATTCTCCCGGCTTCCATTAATGACCTTGGAATGCTGAGCAGATACTGGCGAAAGAAAAAAATGGTTGATGCATGAGCCAGGAACGGCAGTACAATGGCTGTATAGCTGTCCATCAGCTTCCATGAGGAAATCTGTTTATAAAGGGGCAGCATAACAACTTCCAGAGGAATGGATAAAATAAGGAGCACCAGGATAAACAGAAACTTTTTTCCTTTAAAATCGTAGGCAGCAAATCCATATCCCACAAAAGAGCTGATCAGTAAAGTGCCCACTACTGTGATCACAGTCAGAGTAATACTGTTGAAAAACCATCTCCAGTAATCATGCTGCCCTGAAAACAGCAGAATATAATTATCCAGATTCATTCTGGAAACGTTTAGATCCAGATTCAGACCATATTGGAGAAGATCGCTTCCTGGTTTAAAGCTGGCGATAAAAAGAACCCAGATGGGAAGAAAAATTCCCACAGCAAGAAGGGTAAAGAAGAAATAAAAGACAATGGTTATTCCACTTTTTTTCATGCTTCTGTTCATATCAGTCCCTCCCCTCTTCAAACGTTCCAGTAACCTTCAACTGAATTAAGTTCACAATCATAACTACAAGAAGTAAAATAAGACCAACTGCGCATGCATAACCCAGCGCCCGTTTTTCCACTCCCTGTCTGTATAAATATCCCACGATTGTAAGCCCGATGTTATTGGGAGAATTGTTTCCTTTAAACAGCATATTGCTCTCTAAGAACATGGAAAGACCGGCATAGATGCTGATGGTAAGCACATAGACGGTGGTAGGCTTTACAAGGGGAACCGAGATTTTAATAAACTGCTGCCAGCCGGACGCACCGTCTATGGAAGCTGCTTCATATAGATCCGTTGGTATGCTCTGTAAGCCTGCCAGAAAATATAAAATATTTACGCCGGTCCATCTCCAGCAAGCCAGGAGAAGAAGGGCAAAAAAGCTTGTGCCTGCCCCTTTTAACCATTTAACCGGACTAACTCCCAGCATTCCCAGCACCTGATTAAACAGTGAGGTCCCAGATTCTCCAAACATCAGCCGGAATATGGTACCTGCAACTACAACCGAGGTAAGAGCCGGTATAAAATACACAGACTTAAAAAACTCCGTCTTTTTAATCCATCTGCTGTTTAACATGGTTGCAAACAGCATGGGAAATGGGATCAGTAATATCAGTGTTCCAGTCATATATTTAAAGCTGTTCCATAATGCTTTTCTAAATATTTTATCCGTTAAAAGTCTGGAATAATTATCGAACCCCACCCACTTGTTTTTTAACACATCCTGAAAGCTTAAAAGTACCCCGTTGCAGATAGGAACTAACCAGAACAACAGCACGGTTATGACAAAAGGGCAGATGAATACATAAGGAGCTATTTTTTTCGAATAGAAGAATTTCTTCATTTTGTCCTCCTTCCAGTAATGATTTCTACACAGCAGCCGCAGGGGTATCACTCCCTGCGGCATTCCTGATCTTATTTTTTAAATTCATTTTTTAAGGTTTCCTGGGAAGAATCAAGGACTTCTTTTACATCTTTCCCATCCTCAAAAATACTGTTTAAGGTTACAGTACACAATTCATTGTTGATAGAAGGATATTTCTCATCGGTATACGCTCTTAACAGTCCGATGCTGTCCTTTGTTTTTAACAGCGTATCAAAGGGGTAATTGGTAAAATACTGAATGAACTGGTTATCGGGATTCTGGGTCAGGGACTTATCCGTCCACACTGCCGTATTAACAGGATCGAATCCAAGCACATTCCATACTTCACGGTTGGAATCCTCGGAAAGCTTGATATAAGCCATAACTTCCGCAGCCAGCTTTGCATTCTTGCCTGATTTTACAATTGCGGTTCCTGTACCGCCTCCGCCGATGGTTGCTACCTCTTTATCATTCTCATTCCAGACAGGCACGGTTGAGATGGCAACCTGTTTCTTTAAGTCTTTCATGTAGTTTACAAATCTGGATGTCTGCCAGAACGGCATGATCTGCACAGCATACTCTCCCGTATTGTAAGAAGGATAAGCCTCTTCATTATCCGGCTGTCCTCCCGGAACAGTTGCAAAAGCTCCAGTTTCCTGCATTCCTTTTATGTATTCCAAAACTTCTGTCAGTTCCTTGCTGTTTAAGTTTAAATTCCCTTTCTCATCAACGTAATCTCCGCCTTTTTGAGCCAGCATCAGGTTAACCATCCAGGAAGCCGATGTCTCCACACAGGAGAAATACTTTCCAGTGGCTTCGTGATATTTCACTCCGGCCTCTTTAAACTGATCCCAGGTCTTGATGTCCTCATAATTAATTCCTGTTTTTTAACAGCTTTTCATTGTAAAATGCCACCGTAGTGCCTACATGGGTGGGAAGACCATATTCCTTTCCATCTTTGGAATAGATTCCAAGACGGGATTTTACAATATTATCGCGGTAAGGATCAATCACATCATTTAGTTCCATTAATCCGATCTTGCCAACCATGAAGGCCGGAAACTTACCAAGCTCAATGTCCACAACATCAGGTGCCCCTTCTCCAGACTCCAATGCAAGAGACAGCTTATTATGCATGTCATCGTATGGCATATTGCTTAACACCAGCTTCACCTTTTTATCAGGGTGTGCCTGATTCCATTTTTCAGCCATGTTGACGTAAAAATCCTGATGCAGTTCAATAAATGTCCATACATTTATGGTGGTAACATCGCTGCCTGCTACCTCCATTGACTTTTTTCCAGCAGAGGCTCCTTTGCTTCCTGCTTCACCCGAGCTGCCCTTAGTGCTACAGCCTGCTGCCAGAATCACTGCCATGGCTGCACATGCAAGAGCCCCCAATACTCTTTTTTTCATGAATGAATCCTCCTTTTTAATTCTTTCTTATCAACACAGATTCTGCCATCTGCATGATTCTAAAAAACTCCCCCCAGGGAGGTACTGCCGGTTTATTAAACGTTTCATATGTTTTTTGAATAATCCGGCCTTTTTTGTGTTTATCTCTGTTCACGATGCTCGATTTTCACTAAAATTCATATATATGATTGCATACTAACACATGAAAAGGGTAATGTAAAGTATTTTTGCATAATTTATCGGTAAATTTAAATCGTTTAACTATGTAATTTTATATAATTTCTTGTTTATTTCTGTCGAATTTTCTTTCCAACGCAAAAAAAGAACGTCCAGCTGTGTTAACGACAGATAAACGTTCTAATAAATACTTAAATTCTAATTGATATTCTTCACTGACTTCCGGATCAGAAGCATGCATTCCACTGCACAAACATTCTCCTCTGTATGTTCCAGCTCTCCCCCATTTAACAGTTCTATCATCCACTCGCTGGCCTTATATCCAATATCATGGAGCGGCAGACTGACCGTTGTCAGAGGAGGATGGTAGTATCCGGAAAGTTCTCTGTCATCATATCCGGCAACGGAGATTTCATTGCCTATGGTCTGTTTTAATTCCTCCACTCTGTCGTAAACCCCGCCTGCCATCAGATCATTCATTGCAAATATGGCAGTAACTCCTTTTTCTAGAAGTTCAGCAGCGCAGCGGTATCCGGACTCTCTTGTCCAGTCTCCCTCTGCCACAAGACCCGGATCGTAAAGAATTTTATTCTGGAATAAAACCTGCTGATATCCTACCAGCCTGGCCTGGGCATGAAGACTGTCCGGCTTTCCGGTTATGACCCCCACCTTTTTGTGACCCTGATCCAGTAGATAGGTTACGATAGCAGCCGCTCCACTGACATCATCTACGACGACTGAAGGGATCTTCCTGCTTTTGGAATACCCGTATGCCATAACTGCAGGGATAGGCAGGTTATCCGGAATACAATGAATTACACGCTCATGAGCAGCCACGTAGATAATTCCCTCTACCTGCTTTTCCATCAGTTTTTTAATTTCCTGCCTGACCAGCTCATAATAATCGTCTTTGTTATAATAAGTATCATTATATTTTTTAAACAGTCTTAAATTAGTTAACAGAATCTGGTATTCCTGCTTCTGACAATAATCCGTGATTCCGTCAATAATATCCGGTATGCTGAATATAGTCATATCTTCCGCAATTACACCGATGCTTCTGGTCTTCTGCATCTTTAAATTTTTTGCTACAATATTGGGCGTATAATTTAGCTGTTCTGCCATTTCCAAAACCAGCTTCCTGGTTTTATCACTGGCACCAGGTTTATTATTCAAAATATTGGAAACTGTAGCCACTGATACGCCGCAGCATTTTGCCAGCTCTTTAATTGTCGCCATTATTTCCTCCAGAGATCTTTTTATTTATTAACTCAGATTTTTAATTAATTGTCAATATAGAAATATTAAACGTTTCATAAAAACAGATATTTATTTTTTTGGTTTCATATATTTATATTTCTTGACATTTATTGTCGCTTTTGTTACCATGGCATTGTATAAACTTATGGAAAAGGAGTTTATGAACCAATGAATAAGATAATGCAGTCTATTAACGGCAGTATTTTAATATTATTTACAGCAGGCATGATTCTCATCCTGCTCTCTTTCTCTGGCTTTATTACATCATTTCTCCCTCCCGTCACCTTTGAAGATCTTCTTGATGGAAGAGAAATCAAAATCGGGAGTCATGTTGAGGGTAATGTGGTCTATGCACTGGACTATTTCGCCTCTGATACCACTTATAAAAAAAACAGTGAGGGAATCATCGTTCCAAAGAAGAACTCTGGAAATTATTATATCATTCCTTTTTATGGCGGTTATCTGGGTCTTAAAACAGACCATGACCAGAATGTATCTTTTGACATACTGACTGATGAAACTTATGCGTTTTTAAAGGGCGGTCAAAAACCAAGGATGGAAATATTTATTGACGGTGAGATCATCCCGATGAAGAAAAAACTGATTCCATATTTTCATAGATACTTAACAGATGCTGGATATAGTGAAGAAGAAATAAAGGCAATGGGATCCCCTTTCTTGATCCAGCCCAGAGCTTTTATCATAAGCCGGATTTTGTTCGCCGCAGGTACTGTATTTCTTTTCTTATCAGTCCTGATTTTCAGAAGGATCTACAGGCGGCTTCGCATTTTAGAAGAATTTTCCAAAGATATGCCGGTAACATAGGAAAAGAAAAGCAGACAGCGAAATCGGCTGAAGTTTCGCTGTCTGCAATTGGATTACGAATAATAGAATCGAATTAGATAGGAACTGCCGATCTTGGAAATATTTGCATTGCATTAACAATAGCACCTGACTACGCTCCTGACAATGGGGTGTGCACTTTTTGCCATTATCATGGCGTTTTCCGTTTTAAATCAATCTATCATTTAATGTTAAATAAGCTCTGTAATTCTTACCAAATTCTTTTCTTCTGCTATGGCTGATATACAAAATATCTCCATTGACCATTTCAACCTCATCTCCCTTTACAGTCTTAATATGCTGCATATTGATGATATCATGGCGGCTGATACGGGTGAACCAGTCTTTGGGAAGTTTTCCTTCCTCTTCATTCAGCCTTGCCTTAATCCGCATTTTTTCGTTTTTTAACACAATGCTTGTCTTTCGATAATAGGATTCCAGATACAAAATCTCCCTCATATTGAAAACATAAGGTTTTCCATTAAAAAAAGCAGTATATTTTAAAAGCTTATTGGGATTCTCCTGCTTTTCGGGATATAATAAAATCATATTATACTCCGTTCCTTCGACAATCATTTTAACCCTTTGATCAATTAAAAAGGCAATTTTCATAAACTTCCCCCTGTAAATCTATTTACGGACAAATCGCCCTTATTTAATAACGTTTGGTCAATATTATAACGCCAATGGATACTTTACGAAACCATGAATATTTACAGTAGATTTTCTCACACTAAAAAGGGATTAACAATCACAAGGAAAGGAGACTTGATATGAAATCAGATAAAAATAAAGACTCTGCCGGGAAGGCGGAACGGGTCACTGCAAAAAACAACTATGACATTGATATTCAGGCCTGTTCCACCACAGATTTAACCGGACTGATACCGGCAGAACCGGCCTCAGATGAAGAACGGGAAGCATACCAGGATCTCTACCCCTATCTTCCCAAAGCAAAGGTGAAAGATAAAAAGCAGTGATTCCCAAAAGGAAAGCCCAGCCGGATATTCAAAAAACATCCGGCCGGGTCATTCTTATTTTCCAGTATCTATAATTGCATCCACAATATCCATATAATCACTGCAGTACTTTTCATACATAGGCTTTACTGCATCCTGAAATTTCTGCTTCTCGCCCGGCGACAGCTCTATAATCTGACACCCTGCCTGGCGGACCTTTTCCTCCGATTTTTTTTCACGTTCTGACCACAGCCTTCTTTCATACTCTGCCGACTCCAATGCACACTCTTTGATTATCTCCTGGTCCGCCGTGGAAAGTTTGTCCCAGGTAGGCTGTGAGCAAAGCTGAAGTTCTGGTACGCGGTTATGTTCGTCAATGGTGTAATACTTTGCCACTTCATAATGACTGGTGGATTCATAGGAAGGCCAGTTATTTTCCGCACCGTTAATTACTCCGGTCTGCAGAGCGGAATAAACTTCAGCATAAGACATAGGTGCAGGACTTGCTCCCAGTGCTTCCACCATCCCAATCATCATCTCTGATTCCTGGACACGGATTTTAAGTCCTTTCATATCTTCCAGCTTCCTGATGGGGTGGACGGAATTATAAAAATTTCTGGCACCGGCATCATACCAGGATAAAGGCACCAGATTGGAACCTTCAAAGGAATTCATGAAATCCTTTCCAATGGCTCCGTCAAGCACCTGCCACATGTGGTCCGCATCCCGATAAAGATAGGGAAGCTGCAGTACGTTTAGCTTTGGAACAAACTCTGCCAGTGGAGACAAGGACATTCTCATAAAATCAATGCCACCAAACTGCAGCTGCTCACATACTGACTTTTCATCTCCCAATACCCCGCCTGCCTGGACATTGATTAAAATTCTTCCATTGGTTTTCTGACTGATCAGTTCTGCAAATTTATATGCTCCCTGGGTTGTTGGATAGTCTTCTGCCTGGTTTTCCGCATAAGTAAATACGTATTCAGGGGTTTCCCACATTCCTTTTCCTGGTGCTTCCACTGCTGATGTACCCTGATTTATATCTGAATCCCCATTCGTAACTGGCTGTTCCGGTCCTATGCAGCCAGAAAGAACTACTGCCATAATAACACCCAGCAATACACCTGGTAGTTCCCTTCTCATAAACCCCGTCCTTCCTTAACGCTGTCATAATAGAATTCTGTCTCTTCTTAACATCCTATTAACATATTTTATTATATCCGGCAGCTTTTCGCAAGGAATCGGTTAAAATTTTATATATTCAACAATATTCGCCCCTATTTTCTGTTGAATATGCTCATACGGTATTCTGTCGGGCTGATACCGGTAACCCTCTTAAATACCTTTGCAAAGTAATTGGAATCATTATATCCTACAGCTTCTCCAATCTCCTTTACATTGACCATGGGCTCTGTCAAAAGCCTTTTTGCAGCTTCTACTCTGCATTCCGTAAGATATGTTGTAAAATTTTTATCGAAACATTGTTTAAACAGTTTACAAAAATATGCTTCTGAATAATTCATCACCCTTGCCACATCCTGCATAGATAAGTCCCTGACATAGTTTTCCTCCATGTATTGCCGTATCGCCTCTGCAACTTTATGAAGCCTTACCTGCCCGTCCCCTGTGTTCAGTTCCGAAGAGGGTTTAAATACAGGCTCCATGATTGTCTGTACTTCCTCCCCCTTTTCTTCCAGCAGAGCCTTATCAGCCAGACGCATGGCTTCATCAAGCACTCCAACTAATTCCTCTTCCTTGCAGGGCTTTAATAAATAGTCAAGAACCCGGATTCCAATGGCCTTCTTGGCGTAAGAAAAATCATCAAAAGCGGTCAGAAAAATAATACTGCAGGAACTTTTGCGCCGCCGCATCTCCGCCGCCGCCTCAATGCCGTTGATCCCCGGCATTTCGATGTCCAGCACCGCAATCTGGATGTCATGCTCATCAAATAATTCCAGTGCCTCTCTTCCATTTGCCGCCTGCCAGATTCTACACTGGTCTCCCAGCTCCCTTGTCAGGGTTTTATAAAGCACCTTTCTTTCTATTAATTCATCATCTGCAATCAGTACCCGATACATATAAGCTCCCTCTGTCACAGTCTGACTGGTATGGTAAGCAGGACCGCCGTTCCATGTCCCTGTCTGCTGTATATCTGAAAATCCCCTCCATCGTACATACGATGAATTCTCTGGTAAATGTTTCCAGCTCCGATTCCTACTCTTGAAGTAGAATGATTTGCCAGGGCTTCTCTTAATTCTCCTAGACTCTCCTCACTCATTCCCACCCCGGTATCTGCAACGGATATCATAATTTTCTGATTTTTTTCCCAGATCCGGATCCTTATATTTCCTCCTTCTTCCTTTTTTGAAATGCCGTGGACCACTGCATTCTCAACAAGAGGCTGAAGCGTAAAGGTAGGAATCATAATCCGGCTGCTGTCCACCAGACACTGGATATCGTAATGGAGCCTGGTGCCAAACCGCATCTGCTGTAAATACATATAGTCACTCACTACCTGAAGCTCCTTTTTTAAGAGCACCTCCGATTCCGGTGTTTTTAAGTTATAACGGAATAAATTGCCCAGGCATTCAATCATACGCTCCGTTGTCCCTGCATCCTCCAGCTTTGCCATACAGGAAATCATGTTTAAAGTATTAAACAGAAAATGGGGATTAATCTGATTTTTTAACAGCTCAAGCTTGGTTGCATCCAGTCTTTTTTCGATCTCCATTTTCTCAATCTCTTCCTTGTGAAGAAGATCTGCCATTTCATTTTTCTCTTTTAATGTGGTAATATACTGACTGGTGGAGTGCTTCATCTTATTAAAGGCACGGACCAGTTCTCCAATTTCATCCTGATTATCAATTTCTACATCCTCATTGCTGAAATCATTTCCCGCAATTTTTCTGGAAATACACGCCAGACGCACCACCGGAACCACCATATCACGGTGCATCATACGGCTTACATAAAAGGTTCCGCTGATGCTAAACACTGCAAGTACCAGAATTATGACCGGAAACCGGTATAAAATGGGTACTTTCGTATGATAGGCATCGGAGCCTTCTCTAAGTGTACTCTGTACTAGGCGTTTGCCGTAGTCCGAAAGATAATCCTGCATTCGATAGATCCGGTACAGTTCATTAATATACTGGGTTATGGAAAAACCGTTTTTATCCTTCCCTAAAAGGAATAAATCTCTCCACTTACTGTAATTTTCATAACCATTCCGAATGGACCAGGTTACGGAATAGCGCTCGGCCCCCACCCGGTCATAATCAAAAGGCAGTTCTAAAACACTGCGTTCTGTCCGGGCACAGGCTGTTTCAAATAATATCCTCCTCTCGTCTGAACGGTCCTTTACATAATCTTTAAATGCCCTTGTTTCCTCCTCCATAGCTGCCTGATAGTCATGGCATCTGGAATTATCCTCAAGAATCTGATTAAAACCATTTAGCGCAAAGTCAAGTATTACAATATTAAATATAATGGAAAGTGCCACGATCAGAATAACCATGGCTGCGATTGTCTTAATCTTCTGCTTTAACGTAAAAGAAAGCCACTTCTCATGCAGCTTTTTTGATCCCCACCGTCCCACTTTCACCGAATTTCCCCTTTCACACTGTCAAAATACCTCTAAAAGTTTTCCGCTTTTATCATTATAGCAGATTTGGACGGTTTGTGCACCTGCCGTTTTCTAACAGCTGACAGCCAAAACGAAACCGCAAAGATACGTAGTTCAGACACGACGTAACTTTGCGGTTATTATGGAATTATTTCCTGTTATTTATTAGTGAAGACGGAACTTACTCATTAACTCCCGTAAATTCTCTGCCTGACCGGAAAGCTCCTCACTGGCTGCAGCACTTTCTTCTGCTGTAGCGGAGTTACTCTGTACTACAGAAGAAATCTGTTCAATTCCAACTGTTACCTGAGTTACTTTATCACTCTGCTCCTGCAGTTCGTTGGCAGACTTTTCAATGGCTGTTACCATATTTCTTGTCTCCATCAGAATGCTGTTTAAGGTCTCTCCTGTTGAAGAAGCAACTCCTGTTCCCTTTTCAACTGCTGTAATGGTATCTGCTACCAGACTTGAAGTGTCTTTTGCAGCATTGGCACTTTTACCTGCCAGATTACGTACTTCATCAGCTACCACAGCAAAGCCTTTTCCTGCTTCTCCTGCTCTTGCCGCCTCAACAGCTGCGTTCAGTGCTAGAATGTTAGTCTGGAAAGCGATATCTTCAATCAGCTTATTGACCTTTTCAATCTCCTTGGATTTCCTGGTGATCTGTTCCATGGACTGCATCATCACCTGCATCTGGGCGTTGCCGTCTTCCATGGCCTTACCAACCTGTCCGGCCTGGCTATTAATGCCTTCCACTGTCTTAGCCGTATTTAAAAGGCTGTTTGATATCTCATTAACAGAAGAAGATAATTCCTCTACGGAAGCAGCCTGTTCCACTGCACCCTGGCTTAAATTCTGTGCACCCTGAGATACCTGGGCACTGCCCTTTGCAACCTCATCTGCAGACATATTGATGGTTTGCATGGTATTTGAAAGCATATCTTCCGCCTTCATTATGGCTTCCTGGATCACAACATAATCGCCATTAAAGTTCATATCCTGGGAACGGCGGAAATCACCGGAAGCAATCTTGTCCATAGATGCCGCAATGGTATTGTTATACACTCTGACACTGGTAACATAATTGCCGATTTCCTCAGCAAGCTGTCCGATCTCATCTTTCCGTTTTACAACCGGAACATCGCTGGTTAAATCTCCATTGGATAAAAGCTTCATTCTGTCTGCAATTGCTGATATGGGACTTGCAATGGAACCTGCAAACCAGAAAGCCAGGAAACAGCCTGCAACAATTGATATAACCAGTAGAATTGCCATACTCAGCACTACAGTATAAATTGAGGTAGTAGTTTCATTAATCGGTGCCACAACTCCAAGTGACCAGCCATCACTGCCACTGATCGGGCTGTAGTAGCAGTATCTGCTTACACCCTTATACTCATATTTTCCGATACCAGTGTTGCCAGATATGATCTTCTGAAACATCTTACCAATAGAGGCGTAAGAAGAATCACTCTTTGATTTTTCAATCATGTTGCTGCGTTCCTGAACAAGATCCGCATTATTACCGCCGATTAAAGTTCCGGTACTGTCTAAAAGAAATGCATTTCCTGTTTTACCAATCTTAAAGTCCTTAATCAGATTGCTCAGCACACTTCCGTCATAGGTACCTACAAGGATTCCGAAATCATAAGGGGTAGCCACCCGGATTACCAGCACATTGTTGCTGTCGTATTCTGTGGTTGAAATTGTGGTCTGTCCGTTTAATGCTTTTGTTATGTAATCCTTACCTGCGAGGCTGTCTCCAATGTGCTCCCCGCTGGCACTGCGGGTTACCACGCCTTCCTTACTGATTACCTCCAGATCCTTATAACCATAAAGGGTACACTGGTTACTTAAGTACTCTGTAACTACTCTGGAGTTAATAGACTTTAAGCTTCCTCCCTGAGCACTGGCTTCAATACTGACCTTCATCTGGTCTAAATTCTGAACAATCAGATTATTTACCAGCTTTCCTGTTGCTTCCAGATCACTCTTTACAACATCTGTAATACCACCAAAACTTACCGTAATACTGACAATCATGTTGGTTACGGAAAGTCCAAGAATAATTGCAATAATAAACATCAGCATCTTCATCTTAAGTGACTTCACAGATAATTTTGCTTTAATTGATGCTCCCGCATTCTTTTTCTTACCCAACCCCATTCCTTTTGCCTTCTGGGTCTTTCGATTCCACTTCTTATCCCCCGGTGTTTTCATAGTCTTATGCTCCTTGTCTCATCTTTGGTAAATGTGAACCATGACATTTCATAAATGGTTTTTTTCATTATACGATATTTTGTAACTATTTGTCAACGTATCCATAAATTGACAATGGGATTTTATTGATCTTTTAATAGACAAGAGTCTATTATCTAAATAAAAAAAGATATCTTACTCCATTTTTCACAAAGAAAAGGAATCAGATATCTTTTTTTAGCCTCCATGCTCCCCGGTTATTTAAAAAAAGTTTGAATCAATACCATATAAAGAGCCGTGCCACCGCCAATACTCAAAAGAGAATTTCCCTTCCATATATGCAGCACAGCTATGACTGCGATGGAAAGTACCTCAGGAAGGCCATAAGGATGGGCCGTGAAAGAAACTCCTCTTAAGCAGTAGACCACTAATAAACCTATGGTAGCATAGGGAAGTGTATTGCCCAGGTAAATCACATATTTTGGTGTTTTCTTTCCTGCAGGGAAAAAGAGAAAAGGCAGAAACCTGGTGAGCACCGTAGCCAGAATCATAGCCAGCGTAATTAGTGCATAACTGATTAAATAATGTTTCACTTTCGTTCCTCCTTATCCTTACTTCTCCAATAACCAATGGTAATAATGGATATAATCACCACCATGGCAGGTACAATAAAAACATCCTTGCCAAAAAGCATAACGCACAAAACAGAAGAAATAACTCCGATACATGCCGGTCCATGATTCTTACGGGATTTCCATTGATCGATAAAAATCACCGTGAACAGGGCAGTCAGGGCAAAATCCATGCCAGCAGTGTCAAATCGGATCATGGTTCCTGCTATGGCGCCTGCAAGCGTTCCAAAAACCCAGTATAGCTGGTCCAATGCCGCAATGAAAAAATAAACCCAGTGTCTGGAAAGATGGTCTGGCACCTGTTCACTGCAAAGAACTGAAAAAGTTTCATCTGTCATGGAAAATATGAGATAGGGTCTGAACCTGCCGGCATCTTTTAACTGATCTACCATTGACAGCCCGTAAAATAAATGTCTGGCATTCAACATCACAGACATGAATAAAGCATACCAGGGATTTACCACTGCTGTAAAAAATGTAATTCCAAGATACTGCAGACTCCCGGCATATACGAATACACTCCATAGGAGTGCCCAGAAAATGCCAAAGCCGTTTACTCTCATTAATATTCCAAAGGCTGCGCCTAATACCAGATACCCCGCCATAACGGGCAATGTTTTGGGGAAGGCATATTTCAATGCTTCCATTTTTTTGTACCGATTCTCCATAATGTATTTCCTGTCGTTTTTGATTGCCTTTTTCCGGCATATTTTTTATTATATTAAGGTACCACTATTAATTTGTCAACAACAGGAGCCTATCATATGAACTTTGACGATATGTATGATTCATGCAGTCTGTGTCCCAGAAGCTGCAACGTTAACCGCCGGCGAAGCGCTGGATACTGCGGCTGTACTAATACTGTCATGGCAGCCCGTGCTGCCCTCCATCACTGGGAAGAACCCTGTATCAGCGGAAGCCGTGGAAGCGGAACTGTCTTTTTTTCGGGCTGCACCCTGCGCTGCTGCTTTTGTCAGAATTACTCCATCAGCCAGGAACATTTTGGAAGAGAACTGACAGTAGAACAGCTTTCTAAGATATTTTTAAAACTTCAGGATGAGGGAGCCCACAACATCAATCTGGTAACTGCCACACAGTACCTTCCGTCTGTGTTGAAAGCCCTTGATCTTGTGAAATCAAAGCTTTCTGTTCCGGTAGTCTATAACTGCGGCGGATATGAATCAGTAGAAGTGATTAAAGCACTGGATGGATATGTGGATATATGGCTTCCTGATTTAAAATATAAAAGCAGCGCACTTTCTGCGCGTTATAGCAATGCAGCCGATTATTTTGAGAAAGCTTCAAAAGCCATAAAACAGATGATCAGCCAGACCGGAACTCCACAGTTTGACCCTTCTGGTGAACTGATGGAAAAGGGTGTGATCATACGCCACATGGTTCTACCGGGAGCCAAAGATGATTCAATGGCTCTGCTTGCCTGGATAAAGGATGAATTGGAAAAAGGTATGTATTATATCAGCCTGTTGAGCCAGTACACTCCGTTCTACAAAAGTGCTCAGTATCCGGAAATCAATCGCAGAATCACTTCTTATGAATATAATAAGGTCCTTAACAAAGCCATTGAACTGGATCTGGTACAGGGATTTATGCAAGAAAAAAGCAGTGCAAAGGAAGAATATACACCGCCATTTGATTTAGAAGGAATTATAGTCGATTAAACAGATAGAAAGGGATACCGATTTTGATTTATTATCGATATCCCTTTCTATATTATCTCGTCCATTGGAATCAATACCTCTTTTCCATCTCATGTTTACTTACAAATTATGTAGGTGTTAAACATGCTCTATATAAATTTTTTACGCTCTCCGTTGCTACAACCAGCTTCTTAATGGATCCATCTTTTGTTTTACTACGAATCATGTATCGCTTCATTCAATCGATTCGTCTCCACTGGTCCTTCACATCGGTAGATTGTGGGGGGCTTTTTGTTTCATTCTTTCAAATGAAACGGATCTGCTCTTTCTGGTGGACTGTACCTCCTTTCATTAGATTTCCTCTTCTTTGTAACTTTGGTTTCCCTTTGTTATGTCATGATTATAGCCGATATTTCGTTATTTGTCAATATACTTTTATTTATTTTATAATTTAATTGTTAATTTTTATATTGTATATAATTATTTAGATTATATATATAATATTTCATATAAAAACAGAATATATTTTTGATTAGATTTATACAATATTTGCTGTTTTCTGTCGAAAAAAAGGAAAACGCAGAGTTGAATGTTAATTATCCCTCTGCGTTTTCCCTTTATTCCGTTCTTAACCGGAATCGTTCCACCAATTCGCGCAATAACTGAGCCTGTCTGGAAAGTTCCTGACTGGAAACAGCACTTTCCTCTGCTGTGGCTGAATTGTTGCGGACTGCTAAAGATATCCGGTCCAGTTCTTTTGTTATCTCTTCTACTGCTCTGGCTTCTTTCCCTGCAGCTGAAGAAATGGAGTCCACTGCTTCCACTGCCATAGCCGAATCCTCTAACACCTTCATCAAAGAGTTGGCAGTTTCATTCAAAAGACTGTTTCCATTCTCAACAGCCGATATAGAACTCTGAATCAGGTCTGTTGTATTCTTTGCAGCCTCTGAGCTCTTGGCAGCCAAGTTTCTTACTTCACCTGCGACCACTGCAAAGCCTTTGCCGAATTCTCCGGCTCTGGCAGCTTCGATGGCTGCATTCAATGCAAGAATATTGGTCTGAAAAGCAATGTCTTCAATAACTTTAATAATTTTTTCTATTTCTCCGGAAGAAACACGTATTTCATCCATGGCTTTTGACAGATTCTGCATGGACATATCACAGTTTACCACTTCGGTCCCGGTCTGCTGAACCTGCATGGAAACATCTCCAGCTTTTTCGGCCAGCTTCTTAATATTTCCAGATACATGATTTACGGATTCTGACAGCAGCTCAATGGTTTTTTCCTGGGCATCTGCTCCATCTGCCAAAACCTTGGACCCCTCTGCTACCTGACCCGAACTTGCAGCTACCTGACCGGCGGACTGATTCACTTCATACATAACCGAATTTAAGTTTAATGTGATTTTTTTTACTGCTTCTTCCAGTTTGAAGAAATCTCCGGACAGCCCCATATCCACATCCAGATCCAGATGATTGTCCGAAATCTCATGAAGAGCTAGGGAAATCCGGTCGATAATTATTTTTAAATTTGATGACATCCGCTCAAAGGACTTCGCTGTCTGACCGATCTCATCTCTTGATTCTACTCCGGAAAATCCGCTTAAATCTCCCTCTGCGATCTGTTCCGCTGCTGCAGATAATTTATGTAAGGGCTTTAACTGTTTCTTTATAACTGCAGTAATCATAAACAAAATTATGATCATGGCTGTCACAGATATGACTGTCATCAGGGTAGCCATACGTTCAGCCTCCCGGTTCATATCACCGGCATTTACCGCTGTAACAGAATACCAGATGGAACCGTTTAATTGGATTGGCTCAAAAAAATAATAGACTTGTCCCTTACGATCCCCATCAATTACGTGAAACGCTTCTCCTGATGAAACTCCTGCTTTTATCCCTTCCTTGCAGGACTGAGTGCTGACAAAATCAGATACATTGGTTCCTGCAAGTTCTTTTCCCGTACTTTCAGATATGATGGTTCCTGCTTCATTCAGAATAAAGGTAAACATACTGGGATAGGAAGTGGCTGTTTTTACCTGGCTGAACCGGTCCAGTCCCACGTCCACAGAAACCACACAAAGCATCCTGTCATTGACACTTACCGGCACTGCCATGGTAATAATCATCTCACCATTTGACTCATAAGGCTCTGTAATGACCCGTTCTCCCGTCTCCAGCACTTTCTGATAATAGTCTTTTGATGAGTAATCTTCATAATTACCACAGCTTGTAACAGTACCATCCTGGCTGGAATAGATTCCGTAGCTTCTGGCAGCCGAACTCAAACCGTACTGCTCAAACAAAATGCTGATTCCTTTAATATCCTCAGAATACATCACAGAAGACCGAATGGTTGAAATCATGTAATCTTCAATTCTCATACCATTGGTATCCAGTGTTACCTTGTCAGATATGCGGCTTTTATAAAACGGTTCTGCCGTATTCCCTGCCTTGATTCTAAGGCTTAACATCAGCTTTCTGTTCTCAGATGAGTTTTCCAGATAAAAAGTAATTCGGTTTGATACCTGATTGGCTGTATCGAAGATCTGCTGGATATCCTTCCCGTTTTCTGATGCCAGGGTTTTCAGTTCCCCAAATGCTGACTGCTGCATCGCACGCTTTGTCATTCGGGAGGTTACCCCGATTAACATACCAAATACAACCACCAGCATGATTCCAGCCATAAATGCAATTCTTGTTGAAAGATGTGTAAATCTACCTCCGTTTCCTAACCGTATTTTTTTCCCCTTTCCTAATCGTTTCCACATCATTGCGTAATCCCCCTTCCGCAGCATGTCTGTATGTCAACCAGATTATACCATATTTATACAATAATTGTAATGTTTTTTTGTTATTTTTCATAACAATTGACCAATTTCATTTGTACTTTTATTTCAATTGGATCACATTACTTTTATTATGGTTTCATAAGGAGCGAGTACAGTTTTTACTACGGAATACTCCGTTTTAACAGATGCAGTCTGGGGGATCTCACTGTTATTGACAATTACAAGTGTCCGGCAATCCGGATACCAGGCACATTCCGTCTCTGGATTATCCGTAAGGTAGTTCTGATCCAGTTTCCTGTTTCTGCTGTAAAGGATGAGATTTAACAGCATTCTTGTATTGATATTATTAAAAGAAAAGCTGCTTAAATAAATTCCGACTCCCGTCCCGAATGGATGATACGTAATGGACGGGACATTATTTTCCTCTGCCAGGACAGAGGTTTCCTGATCCGTTAAGTACAAGCCTTTTTTGCCCTTTATCCGGGCTCCCTTTGGAATCAGTCCGGGAATTGTTTCTATCTTATATTCCATGCGCCCGTGGCATACTCTGGCACCTGTATCCTGATCAATTCCCAGTACCTGTGACATGCGGAAAAAAGTCTGATATCCGTCTGCCGCAGAAGGTTCATTCACTCCCAGAAATACACCTCCATTGTGAACAAACCGGGCTGTTTCATCCACAATCTCATCCTCTTTCCAGGCATCCCCTCCACTCCAGGCAGTCCCGTACGCCCCTGCATTGATAAGAACATCCACATGATTTAATGCCCCATTTTTAATGTCTTCAAAGCTTATAAACTCAACCTGCAATGGAAGCCCCGATAAGGCTTCATTTATGTGGATGAGATCATGCATATAGGTTTCGTGAAAATGTCCCGATAAAGTCCACGACCTTAATTTCCCCCAGGCATGGACAACCGCTGTTTTTATGGGAAGTGTATACACTTCTCCTGCTTCATGCAATCCCTTAAAGGTACGGAATTCATCTGCTATTTTCTCTATACAGCTGCAAAAATCCGGATAATCGGCAGTCAGATGAAGATATCCGCCAAGACCGATCCGGTCAATCTTCTGGCGCAGGAGTGCGCGCCTGACTCTGTTCCAGTATTCGAGGGCATCCTTTGTTGGATTGCCTCCTGGCGCAAATGTAGGCGTTCCGTTTAGCCCCACAGGAAACAGATAGGGGTGAAGCCTCAGCTCGTGGGTTTTAACCGGTACGCCCGCACAAAGTCTTGCCTCATAGCCGGAAAATACACATTTAATAAGTCCGTCAAAACCAAACTCTTTAAACCTGCTGTGATAGGGCTCCAGACCGATCCAGCTGTCATCATAAAAGACGCAGGCCTGCTTTCCAAAGCTGTGAACCAGCTCTACCAGCTGCTTTCCATAATCCACCACAAAGCGGTTAATAAATTCCATGTAATCAAGCTGACGTCTTCCAGGCGGCATATGGGTTACATGAAATTTCCCCTGATTAATAAAGTCCTCGGAAACCAGTCCATAACCGTATTCCTCTTCAAATTCTTTCAGCGCTGCCGGGCTTACCGTAAAATCATAGGAGCCCCAGTCACTGAACAGATTTCGTTTTCTCTCACTGCTTCCCCACATCCAGACAAAGTTGTAAAAGAGAGAGGTAAAACGCACCACTGTTGTGGCAGGATGCTCCTCACACCATATCTTAAGCCACTTGTATAGATAGTTTCTTGTTTCCTCGTGCCTTGGGTCCAGAGGCATCAGGTGTTCTTTCTCCCAGTGATTGGTCACATGATTATACATGGAGATCTCTTCCCATATCCGATACGCCAGAAAATTCACGGTATATTGATGAAAAGGCACAATATCCCTGATTGTCACTGACTGGGTCAGAGGATCATAGCTCCAGGAATCTCTGCTTAACTCGATATTAGACGTTCGGTCATATACCTGCCAGTATTTTATGGATTCAGGGCTTTCATTGATACGAAACTGTTCCTTATAAAAATCTTTCAGCAGAGAAATCTCCAGAGTTTCACCGGTTGCTGATCTTGGCTCTGTGATTAAAAAAGTCTGCTGAAGCTGCTCGGGATAAGCGTTTGCCCATTCATTGTGATCCCGAATCAGACAGATTGTGGAGTAAATTCCATATCCTGCATTGATCAGCTCATCAGAAAGTACCGTTCCATCACTGTCACGTATCATATCTGCGCCCCAGCGTTTTGCAAGCTGCAGGGTTAATTCTTCATAGCCGGATTCTCCGGGAAGGGTAAAACTTCCTTTTTCTGTCTCACTCATAAATGTTCTCCTCTTTATTTATTAATAACCGGACATTCCCTTTTGGGGGCTCCCATACAGGAATTTTCTTTTCGCCCGATGATATCACACCTGATTTGATTAATCCCTTCCATACAAAGCCAGCCATTTTCCACGCACCGTAATCATTGGTATGCGTATAATCTGAGGGATAAAACCATTGTCCAGACTGGTGAAGACCATGTTCTTTTATAAATTCCATACTCATCTCATGGAGATCCACTACTGGTACTTCCATATTTTTTGAAAGCTCTATAACCTCTTTTCCATATTCTTTTAATCGGTCGTCGTAAATTTTTCCATTTTCCAGCCAGCTGTTTCTGGCAAGGGGTGTGATGAATACGGGAATGACTCCCTTTTTCCGGATTTCTCCCATATACCGGATCAGGTTATTCCGGTAACCCTCTGCTGCCCCCAGATGATCAAGTTTCTGGTCATTATGACCAAACTGAAACAGGCAGATGTCTCCTTCACTGATATTCTCCATCAGAATCTTATAATGCTCCTCTGTCCGGAAGCTTTCTGTAGTAAGACCGGAGTGTGCATGATTGGAAACCGCATAAGCGCCGTTTAGAAATGCTGGAAGCATCTGACCCCAGCCCCCATAACTCTCTGCAGGTTTATAAGGATAATCGGCAGTCTGATCAGTCACAGTAGAATCACCCGCCAGATAGATCGTCCTTCCCTTCCATTTTTTTATGTCCAGCTTTTTTAAACGGACTGACCGGCTGATTACCGTCACTTTTACAGCCCCATCCCGAAACCGTTCGGTTTCTCCTCTAGGTATAAAATCCGTAATGGTAACAGGAAAGGATTGACACCATTCTTCCTGGGCTTTTAAGCTGCCCCGCCAGACCAGCTGCCTCCTGCCCACAAACAAGAGTACCTCTTTTTCCTCTTCCTCCGAATAAAGGGTAATCGTCATGAGATATTTTCCCTGCTGCTTTACATCTGCCTGGAACGATAAGGGGAAAAATGCTGCTTTGGAATCAACATAGCAGCCATTCTGATCCTGTTTTACTTCAATTTCCTTCAGAACCTCCGGACCAGGAATAAATCCGGTATTAAGCTCGGGCAGTCTGCATGAATAAGAAAAGCCAAACCCTCCGCCGGATTTATAATACCGGGATGGTTCTACATGAATTCCAGTGGAATTTCTGTCCTCTGTCTCATAAAAAAAATATTGTGTCATAATAACTCCTTTTACCCGCAGATGATTGATCACCCGCTTTTTAAGAAAGGGCTGCTGCCAGATCCGCAACAGCCCCATGTTCTTATTGAGCGATAAAATCACCGGAATCAATCAGCTTCTGTTTTTCATCCAGAATTTCCTGATATCCGTTGTCTAAATATTCTTTACAATACGCTTCATACTTCGCATCCAGTTCCTCCGGTTTGCAGGTAATCATATCTACATAAAATTCCTGCCACATGGCAGTTAAGTCTGCCG
Organism: Lacrimispora struthionigena; assembly: GCF_048627165.1. Classification (NCBI taxonomy): domain Bacteria; kingdom Bacillati; phylum Bacillota; class Clostridia; order Lachnospirales; family Lachnospiraceae; genus Lacrimispora; species Lacrimispora struthionigena. The sequence continues at coordinate 551,820 of NZ_JBMBWP010000001.1, read as the reverse complement.
CATATTCACCTGTTGATGCAACACTCTTGGTGAAAATCGGACTGATCAGTCCATACTGTTCCACTTCCTTGGCATAATCATAGGATTGTTTCACCAGGTCTTCATATCCAGCCGGAGCTAACATCCTGGTATTGGCTTTCAGATTTTTTGCCTCATCGCCGTAGTCAGTCATCTCAGTAACCAGACACCAGTAATCCTTGTTGTTATTGTTGGACAGCTTGGATTCTCCCTTGAAATCCTTAACAGGTACTGCAATTTTATCGGAATCCAAAGTATAATTGGCGCCCTCCACACCATTTTGTAAATAGAATAGATTTTCAGGCTGGGACATCCAGTTTAAAAACATCCAGACTGCTGCTCTTTGTTTTTCATCTGTTTTAGAGTTGATTCCCATTACCATTCCGTACGGAGGATATTTATAATAATAGGGATGGCTGTCTTTGGGTGACAGGGCTGTAGGATTTAAAACGGAAACTTCTGCACCCGGATCGTTTGCCTTTAAACTGCTTATCACATCTGTGTTTGAAGAAATATAGAAGGAATAGGTTCCTACATTTCCAGCAACAAAGTCGGCTTTCCATGCTGCATCATCCGCATTTAAGTAAAACTCGGGATCAAGGATACCATCATTAAATTCCTGATTCATGGTCTTTAAGTAAGCTTTTGTCGCACTCCAGGTAAGAGGGGCAACATTCAGATCCAGATAAAGATTCAATTCTTTTTTATCTGGTGAAGAGCTGATAAATGGATATTCGTAGGTATAGCTCTTATTCACGATCTGGGCTCCCAGCTTGCCAAGCCCGGCTTCCTTCCACGCTTTGGCTGCCTCCCCAAGTTCCTCTCTTGTGGCAGGTTTTTGTTTTCCAACTTTATCCAGCCAGTCCTGCCGGATAAGAGTCACCCAGTTATAATAAATAGGATTTCTCTGTGCAAAGAAGAATGTATTCTTCCCATCCAGTTTTCCGTATTGACTGATTATTTTTTCTGCATTCTTATAATAGTCGGGTGCATAGTATTTTATTTCATCAAGGTCCAGTTCCTGCATGGCTCCCTCAGAATTGTAGTTTACCGCCTGGGGCATGTCATAATGAAAAATGATATCAGGGGCATTGCCGGCAGCGATCATCTGCATGTAATCTGCAATCTCTTTCTGCCTGTTGATTGCCACGTACTGGACTGTCACGTTGTATTTATCGCCAAATTCCTTTTGAATCCAGTTGGTGTAATAATTATTTGCGGGATCCCAGCCTTCGAACCCTCTGTCATACACAGGGATCTTGATGGTTACCTTCTCTGGAAAGCCCTTGGAATAATCTGTGTAACTTTTTCCCTCCGTTTTTGATGGGGCTTCTGACGCCTGAGCCGTTTCTTCTATTTTTTTCTCTTCCACGGATTCAAACGCATCCTTTTTGGTACTGCATCCGGACATCAGCCCTGCTGTCATTGCAAAAATAGTCCCCCACGCCGCTGCCCTTTTTAAATTCATCCTTTTCCTCATGAATATCCTCCTTTTCTTTCTTACCATTATCATCAGCCTTTTACTGCACCTATCATGGTTCCCTGTACAAAATATTTTTGTATAAAGGGATAGATACAGATAATAGGCAATGTTGCAAAAATAATACAGGAAGCCTTTAAAACCTCCGGATTGGTGATCTGACCTGCCGTTAGTCCTCCCTCTGCTTTAAAGGATTCACTGGCTGCAACCACCAGATAATAAAGTTTTAACTGAAGCGGGCGTAAATCCACCCTTTGCTTGATATAAAACAATGCATCGGAATAAGCATTCCACCGTCCTACCGCGTAAAACAAAGAAATTGTCGCTATAATGGGTTTGGAAAGCGGCACCACAATATAGCTTAAAATTTTAAAATGGCTGGCACCGTCTATTAAGGCTGACTCGATCAGACTGTCTGGTATGGAGGCCTTAAAGTTATTTTTCATAATCAGAAAATTATAGGCTGCAAAAGACAAAGGTAAAATCATGCACCACCAGGTATCCAGCATGTGCAGATCGTTCATCAGTAAGTAATCCGGTATGGTCCCGGCTGTAAAATACATGGTGAACATAATTAAAAATGTCATGATTTTTCTGCCCTTTAGCTGAACCCGGCTTAGAGCGTAGGCAGCGCTTATGGTAAGAAATATCCCGATTGCAGTGAAAGTAACCGTTACGATTACGGAGACATATAAAGATCTTACAATCGATGTATCCTGTAAAACTTTTCTGTAAGCATCAAAATTGATTCCTTTTGGCACCAGAAAGATCTTATTTGCAATTACATATGCTTCTCTGCTGACAGACTTAGCAAATATATGGATGAACGGAAGCAGACACGTCATCGAAATTGCAATGAGCAGGATATGAAAAAATACATCAACCACAAAATCCTTTTTTCTGGTCCTGTTCCATGCCCAGGGCTTTTTATATTGATTCATCGTTTCCCCTCCTTATATCAGACCATCTTCACCCAGCCGTTTGGCTATGAGATCAGCTGCCACCACAAGGGCCAGACCAATTACGGACTGAAAAAGCCCCAGTGCAGTTGCTTCGCTGAATTTTCCGCTCTCAATTCCCCACCGGTACACCAAAACCGGAATGGTAGTGGTATATTGTGTCGCCTTGGCATTGGCCAGAGCAAATACCCGTTCAAAGGATCCACCCATCAGCTTACCAAGATTCATAATCAACAGTGTTACAATGGTGCTTCGTATGCAGGGAAGTGTTACGTGAATACACTGTTTTAGCCTTCCGGCACCATCCACTCTTGCTGCTTCATAAAGCTCAGAATTCACACCGGTGATTGCGGCCAGATAAATAATGGTTCCCCAGCCCATGGACTGCCAAACACCAATGAGCACATAACTGATCAGCCACCAGGTATTCTCCTGTAGAAACGGAACCGGACTGTGACCGGCATTCTTTATGAGAACATTTACCACACCGCTGCTGACTGAGAACATGGAATAACCGATTCCTCCAATAATGACCCAGGACAAAAAATGAGGTAAATACAAAAGTGTCTGCATCATACTTTTAAAGTATCTGTTTTTGATTTCATTGAGGATAAGCGCCAAAATAATCGGCATAGGGAAACCAAATACCAGATCCAGGATATTCAACAACAAAGTGTTGGTTAATGCCTGACCAAAATCCCGTTTTCCAAAAACCTTATGAAAGATGGAAAATCCCACCCAGGAACTTCCGGCATACCCCTTTGCCACCTTGTAATCCTTAAATGCTATGGACAGACCGCTGTATGGCAGGAATTTAAAAACCAGTATGAAAAGCATTGGAAGAACCATAAGTACATATAGCTGCCAGTCCCGCTGTAAATAGCGAAGATACCGATTCTTTTTTTTCTGCTTATTGAAATCATAGCCCGCCTGTATTTCAGATTTCACCATAAAATCCCCCCATCTCCGTAATTTTCTATAACTATATTATAAAAAATGCACAATTTCGTTTCCAATCAAATCAATCTATAAACTATGCATTTTCAATCATTTATAATTATGGGGCAAAAAGAGTTATGGCCTTATTTCACCATTTTGGGGGAATTCTTTCATACTTTATTGGGTTAAGGTCTGATTTGTTATTATATCGGGTAATTATTTGAAGATTATTGATTGAAATAAGAATTAGATATCATGTATAATTATAGGAGTAAAAGAAGGAGGTATCTGGGATAAATGTCTAAAAAGAAAAAGACTGTTATTGAATTCAGGGATTATGATCTACCGGCTCATTTTCCTGTACTTCTTCTGACTGGGGATCATTGGCGCATCTCCGATGTTCCCTCGCGACGGCTTCATATACATAATTGCCTGGAAATCGGGCTGTGCGAGACGGACAGTGGAACCATTAAATTTGAAGATACCATTTATTCCTTTTACGCTGGAGATGTCACTGCCATATCTTGTGACATTCCGCACACCACATTCAGCGCACCCGGAACCAACAGCAAATGGTCTTATTTGTTTGTTGATATGGGCGAACTGCTCCACCCATTTTTTTCTGGTGCAGATCTTCATAATGTTGAACTCTTCTCATTTCTGGATCATCATTTAAATCTGATTATGGGAAAAATAAATTATCCGGTTATTTATTCCATTGTCACTGAAATAATAGAAGAGATGAAAAAACAGGAACGGGGTTATGAGATTGCAGTCCGCGGGCTGTTTCTGGCACTGGCTACCAATCTTATGAGAGCTGCAACCTTAAACCATAAGAAAAAAGACCAGACGCCTGAAAATGCGCTGGTCATTGCTCCGGCTCTGGACTTTATCCGGTATCATTATATGGAAGACTTTCCCATGGAGCAGCTTGCTGACTTATGCAGCCTAAGCCCCGCTCATTTTAGAAGGCTGTTTTCTTCGATTATGGGAAATCGGCCCTTAGAATATTTAAATACCACCCGTATCAGAAAAGCTTCGGATTTACTCCGCATGACTGAGGAATCCGTTTTAAACATTTCTGAGCGGGTGGGGTTTCACTCCATCTCAAGCTTTAACCGGCATTTTCTTGCCATCATGGGAGAGACTCCCAGAGACTGGCGAAAACAAATGTCTATTTTGAAGGACCAGTCTCTGTTTAAATACAATGGCTGGATGTATGCGGAGGTTTTAAAGAATAAATAATTATTTTATATCTATGACTTCCTTTGCCATGGCGGTCAGAGAATTTAATTCCACATTATCAGATGAAAACAGAAGATAATCAATTCCATTCTCTGACCAGGTTACTGATTTAAACAATAATCGTTCTTCCTGATCAGATCCATAGCTGATCGCCAGTTTTCCTTCATCCTGAAGTTTTTTATCTTTCTCAGAAGGCTCCTGCCCCTCTGGAAGAAACAAGTACTGTACTTGTGAGGAATTCAGTTCAACACCCTGATAGACCTCTTTCTGTCCTGGTTCATTTTCTTCGGAGATTTCATCCATGTGCACATGGGCGGTCAGGGTTACCTGCGGATTCTCACCATATTCCGCATATGCTTCTGAATAGGTCATCATCTGATTGTTATTTTCATCCACTCCCTTTACCTTTGAAAGATTGCCATTTGCAAATGCCATACCATTCTTAAAACTATCAGGAAGCTTTGGAGATGCTTTCATTTGAGTTTTAGATAATTCACGTAATTCCACTATGGATTGAGTATTTTTATCATTTTCACTGATAAGGCCTGTGATTTTACCTGCCGCAACTGCCGTAACCGTTCCCAACACGGTAATTACCAATATTGCTGTCAATGCCACTGCAAATTTATTTTTTCGAAATTTCATAAAATTACTCCTTTTATTTAATTTTTTATGGATTTCCAATAGCCGCCGTTCTTCGTCCATATCCGGAGTTATGGAATCCAGTTCTGTATTGATAAAACGTTTTAACTGTTCTTCTGAGGTTCTAGCCATGACAAATCCCCCTTTCCTGTTCTCCTTCCAGGTTGTCTTCCGCTTCCAGAATTCCCTTTAAGAGCTTTCTTGCTTTGAACAGGCGTGATTTCACCGTGCCTTCCATGGTTCCTGTAACCCTGGCAATTTCTTTAGTACTTAGCTCATTGTAATAATATAACAGAATCACTGTACGGTATTTGACATCAAGTTTTCTAAGGGCTTCACGGATCTGCCCAGCTGTTTCAGCTTCTAAAACCACTACCAGGGGACCTTTCCCCCTTTCATCCTCTTCAATCCAATCCCCTCTTATATGATCTTCCTCCTGATCCAGTATCCCTTCAAATGAGAGCTCCGACCTGCTTTTCTTCCTTTTTTCCACCCGCCAGGCAGTTCTCACCAGAATCTGATAGAGCCAGGATTCAAATCGCTCCGGTTCTCGTAATTTGTCTCTGTGAAGAAAGCATTTTACAAAGGTCTCCTGCAGGATGTCCTCACTGTCAGACCGGTTTCCAGTGATAAAATACGCCATACGGTACAGCTTTTTGGAAGAGGAACGGTATAACTCGTCAAATGCAGCTTCGCTTCCGCCAAGCATGAGTTCCACCAAAGCCTTCTTTTCTTCGTTCATAACCTGTTTCCTTTCCTTTTTTAGATGCATCTATATACTTAGAGTCCTAATGACCCGGATTGGTTCATTTTTTTATTTATAAATTATACTTCGGCTTGTAACTGCCAGTCAAAAGAAATATAATAGGGCGTAATAGTGTCAATAATGAAAAATCGGAGGATAGACGAATGCCCCGTATATTTTTAGTGGAAGACGATAAGGCAATCGCTAAAAACCTTATGCTTTTGCTGAGTTCGGAAGGATTTACAGTCACCCATGCTTCTACCCAGGGAGAGGCTCTTGCCGCACTTGTCCAGAATAAATTTGATCTGGCGCTCATTGATATTTCACTGCCTGATGGAAATGGATTTATTGTATGTACACAGATCAGGGAAACCCTTCATATACCTGTAATATTTCTGACAGCCTGCCAGGATGAAGCCAGTGTGGTTACCGGGCTCAATATCGGTGCAGATGACTATATCACAAAACCGTTTCGCCCCCGTGAATTAATCGCACGGATCAGAACTGCCCTGCGTAAAAACGGGCGTACCGGATCTGCGTTTGAGATTGGAGGACTCCATGTGGATACGGCCAGTGGTATTGTAAGAAAAAACGGTATGGAAATCTTTCTGTCTGCTTTGGAATACCGTCTGCTCCTGGTGTTTTTAAACAATCCAAAAAATATTATTACAAGGGGTATGCTGTTAGACGAATTGTGGGACGCTGCGGGCGAATATGTCAATGACAATACACTGACTGTATACATCAAACGATTGCGGCTGAAGATCGGGGACGATCCGGCTAACCCACAGATTATTACGACTGTCCGGGGGACAGGGTATCGATTGGGGGACGGCAATGCTTCGGAATAAGGAGTTTCGGCAGTTTGCCATATTGTTCTCGGTCATGGCGGGCATCACAGTGATTCTGGGATTTGCAATCAGTACTGCAGCAGGAGTTCTTGCAGTCTCTTCTTCTGCTGCCTTTGGTACTGTATTTTTTGCCTTTACAAAAGCCAGATACAAAAATATTGCCCGCATTTCCAATGAAATCGACCTGATACTTCATAATGCTGATCATCTCTATATTGGAGAATTGGACGAGGGGGAGCTTTCCATACTGCGCAGTGAGATAGGTAAAATGACGCTGCGCATCCGGGAGCAGAATGAGGCTTTAAAAACAGAAAAGAAACATCTTGCAGATTCACTGGCGGATATTGCCCACCAGCTGAAAACCCCTCTAACATCTATCAATCTCATTCTGTCATTGCTTGAAAATAACCCGGATGAAGATCAGAGAAAGCGGCTGCTTCGTGAAATGGAAGATTTGCTTGTACGGATGGACTGGCTCATTACCACCCTGTTAAAATTATCCCGTTTAGATGCAGGAATCATAGTATTTCTGCATGATCCTGTAGATGTAAACTCTTTAATCCATGCTGCCGTACACCCTTTTCTCATTCAAATGGAACTGCATCAGATTGATTTGCAAATCAATGTAACAGGCGGGTTCATCATCTATGGGGATTTTAACTGGCTTTTGCAGGCGCTGCAAAACATTTTAAAAAATTGTTTAGAAAGTACTGGCGAAACAGGGAAACTTGAGATTAACGGTACAGATACTCCGCTCTTTACTGAGATTGTAATCCATGACAGCGGGAATGGTTTTAAAGAAGAGGATTTACCCTGTATTTTTGACCGGTTTTACCAGGGGAAAAAACAGAACGCCGGCGGATACGGGATCGGTCTTTCTCTCTGCCAGATGATTATAACCGGACACGAAGGAACCATAACCGCTAAAAACCATCCCCAGGGAGGCGCTGTTTTCACTATTCGTTTACCAAAGTGACGAATCTCTCACCAAAAAGTCACCGGGATGTAAGCAGAAAGTTCTATTCTATGGGTAAGCCATAGGAAAGGAGACTCACAGAATGGAGTTCTTAAAAATCGAAAATCTCTGCAAGGTTTACGGGAAAGGTGACAGTCAGGTTACCGCACTGGATCATGTTTCTCTTACCATTGAAAAAGGGGGATTTACAGCTATTATCGGTTCCTCCGGTTCCGGTAAATCCACATTGCTTCATATCATTGGGGGTGTGGATGTACCCACAAGCGGTAAGATATATTTAGATGGACAGGATGTATACGCCCAGAACAATGAAAAACTGGCTATCTTCCGCAGGCGTCAGGTAGGTCTGATTTATCAGTTTCATAACCTCATTCCTACACTCAATGTGGTGGAGAACATTACACTGCCTGTCCTGATGGATAAACGGTCTGTCAATGAGGAGCGGCTCCATGACCTTCTTCATATGCTTGGACTATGGGACCGCAAAAACCATTTACCCAATCAGCTGTCTGGCGGGCAGCAGCAGCGGGTTTCCATCGGACGCGCCCTGATGAATGCCCCGGCTGTCATGCTTGCCGACGAACCCACCGGCAGTCTGGACAGCCGCAATGGGCATGAAATTATAAAACTGCTGAAAGAAAGCAATAAAAAGTATGGGCAGACATTGATACTTGTCACACACGACGAAAATATCGCATTGCAGGCAGATCGTATTATCGGGATATCTGACGGCAAGGTAACACGGGATCAAAGGGTGGTGCAGCCATGAATATATTAAACAAAGCCACTCTGCAAAGCATGAAAAAGAACCGTACCAGAACGATTGTTACGATTATCGGAGTTGTTTTATCCACTGCCATGATTACGGGAGTCGCCGCCTTTAGCACTTCTCTTCTTCAATTTCTCATAAGAAGTTCCATTGTAAAACATGGAAACTGGCATGTTGAATTTTCTGATGTAGATTCTACTTTTATACAGGAACGGGCTGACGATAAAGAAATTAGCGGCATTGCAACAGTGGAAAATATGGGTTACGCTGTGCTGAAAGGAGCAAAGACTCCGGAAAAGCCCTATCTTTTTATTGCAGGATTCAGTGACCAGGCATTTCATACGTTACCCATAAACCTGATCTCCGGCAGACTTCCCGAAAACAGCGGAGAGGTTCTGGTTCCGGCACACGTTGCTGAAAAAGGAGGTGTCCGGTTCCGGGTTGGGGATAGGATTTCCCTTGAAATAGGAGACCGCGTGGATGGAAGCAGGAATCTCAGCCAGCACACCCCCTATCATTCAGGAACTGGGGGAGAAACCCTGGTGCCCAGATCAAAGAAAACCTATCGGGTTGTGGGAATCTGCCAGCGTCCGGGATTCGAAGAGCATTCCGCTCCGGGATACACCCTGATAACGAAAGCAGACGGCAAAGAGAACACAGACAGATTCAGCCTGTTTGTAACACTGAAAAACCCGCGCCAAGTGAAAGCTTATGTAAGCGACAAAGCCGGAAAACAAGATTACTTATTAAATGATTATATTCTGCGTTTCATGGGCATATCGGAAAACCGGCTGATCATCACACTTCTATATACAGTTGGGGGAATTCTGGTTGCTATTATAATGACTGGATCGGTTCTTCTTATCTATAACTCCTTTCAAATCTCCCTGAATGAACGTACACACCAGTTTGGGATTTTTGCGTCGGTGGGGGCAACTGAAAAACAACTTCGAAATTCAGTTCTCTTTGAAGGTCTTTGCATCGGTGCCGTCGGTATTCCCATTGGCATTCTTACAGGAATTGGCAGTATTGGTTTGATCCTTCCCATTGTCGCAGGGAAATTTAAAAATATCCTTTACAGCACTGTACCTCTGACCTTGTGGGTATCCGCTGCTTCAATCGCTGCCTCCGCTGCTGTCAGTCTGATAACCATCCTGATTTCAGCCTATATTCCAGCGAGAAAAGCGGCAGGATCTTCCGTAATGGAGAATATTCTTCAGACGAATGAGGTGAAAATCCATTCAAAAGATGTAAAAATATCAAAACTATCCAGTCGCATTTACGGACTGGAAGGTACTCTGGCTCTCAAAAATTTCAAAAGGAACAAAAAACGCTATCGCAGCATTGTGCTTTCTCTTGTTCTAAGCGTCGTACTATTCGTATCAGGCAATGCCTTTGGATCAACTCTGAAACGTCTTCTGCAGCAGTTTATGGTGGATGTTGACTATGACATTCTGTTTGACGTTCAGGAAATGAATGACAGCGAAATGCTTCCCCTTTACAACAGACTAAAGACTGCTGACGGTGTTTATGAAAGCACCTATCAGGTCATCTGCCCTTATTCCTGCACTGTCAGAGCTGGTGATCTTTCGGATCAGTACCGTCAATATAAAGGTTATACCAATCCAGATGAAATGGTTCATATTCCATTGGATCTTCAGTTCATCGCAGACAGCAAATATCTGGATTTTATTCACCAGTCAGGTTTATCCGAAGAAGAATATACCGGACCAAACGGGAAAATGATCGCCATTGCAAAACAGCGGAATGTCAGATCAAACCAACCAGATGAGGTGTTTGATCTTTTTACAAGCCGTTCCATGATCCTTCCGATTACCGCCGGCACAGAAGGTAACCAGAAAACAGAACAGAATCTGGATATAGACACTACGTTTGTTGATACCTACCCCATTGATCCGCCACCAAAACAATCATCTCAGTCTCAAAAAGATTTCTGTGTTTTTATGGTGATAGCGCCTTATTCACTTAAAGAGAAATTTATAATCCCGGATAGTCCATTAGCCATAGGCATGAACTTTCAATCGAAGACTCCCTCACAGTCAGTGGCGGAAATGGAAACAATTATACAAAGTGAGGGAATTACGTCTCAATACCATTTATACAATGCATATGAAATACTTGAGCAATTTCACAGCCTTACATTTGTCACGGACGTATTTACGTATGTTTTTGTCATTATGATTTCACTGATAGCCATAGCCAATGTGTTCAACACTATCTCCACAAATATCAGGCTGCGCAGACGGGAACTGGCCATGCTGCGCTCAATTGGAATGTCAGAGCGGTCTTTTAATAAAATGATGGTATTTGAATGCATCTTTTATGGCATACGGGCCCTTTTACTGGGACTTCCAATGGCTGGATTTCTATCCTGGCTGATTTACAAAGGATTTGTAATCGCAGAACGGACGGAGAATTTTAAGTTTGTATTTCCTTTCAGCAGTATGGTAATCAGTGCATTTAGCGTACTCTTTATCGTATTCCTTACTATGTTATATGCCATAGGGAAGATAAAAAAAGAGAACATTATTGATGCACTTCGAAATGATATGACTTAATAGATTATATAAGGATACCCTCTGTTGACCATTTGAAGAATATATTGATTGTGAATACGTTAGATGGTATTCTATACATGAAGTTTAATAATCATAGTCATAGGAGGGTAAAGGTATGGAATGTAGTATTCGCAAGTGGAAAACAGAGGACTCGACAGCCCTTGCAGAAGTTTTGAATAACAAAAAAATTCTTGATAATCTAAGAGATTTGCCATATCCATACACGGAAAAAGATGCTGAAGATTTCATTCAAGCAACGCTCCAGGCTGATGAAAATAAAACCTATATCTTTGCAATCACTGTTGAAGATATTCCAATTGGAAGTATCGGGGTATACCGCAAAGATAATATCCACAGTCAGACTGCGGAACTGGGTTATTATATTGCAGAGAGTTTTTGGGGACGAGGAGTTGGAACCAACGCGGTTAAGCAAACCTGTAAATACATTTTTGAACATACCGATATCATACGAATTTTTGCAGAGCCCTTTGCTTACAATACTGCATCCTGCCGAATTCTTGAAAAAAACGGATTTTTATGTGAAGGTGTGCTTAGAAGCAATGCTGTTAAAAACGGGCAGATTATTGATATGAAAATGTATTCTCTAATCAGACCCTGATTACAGGTTGTTTCCATTGAATGGGTTAAATAATCAGGGAGTGTTGCAAATCTGCAACACTCCCTCTGTCTCTCTTCTATCAGATCAATCATGGATTTATAAGCTTTTTACAGCTTCTCTTTTAAATATCTCCATAAACTCCTCTCCGCTAATGGTTTCCCGTTCCAACAGATATTCAGCTATTTCATGGAGCTTGTTCAGATTGCTCTTTAGTATCTCATAAGCCTTCTGGTGCTGCTGCCGCACAATTCCAATCACCGCTTCATCAATCCGCTTTGCAGTGTCTGGGGAACAGGCAAGAGATGTGTCACCGCCAAGATACTGGTTGGTTACTGTCTCAAGTGCAACCATATCAAATTCATCGGTCATACCGTAACGGGTGACCATCGCCCTGGCTATTCTTGTGGCCTGTTCAATGTCGTTGGATGCACCACTTGTAACTGTCTGGAAAATCAGCTCCTCTGCTGCCCTTCCTCCGGTAAATGTAGCAATTTTATTAAGCGCGGCTTCCTTTGTCAGCAGATGGCGTTCTTCTTCATCAACCTGCATGGTATATCCAAGAGCTCCAGATGTTCTGGGAATAATAGTAATCTTATGCACAGGTGCAGAGTGGGTCTGGGACGCGGCAACCAGGGCATGCCCTACTTCGTGGTAAGCTATGATCTTCTTTTCTTCCACATTGACGGAGGCATCCTTTTTCTGATATCCGGCAATAACCACTTCCACACTTTCTTCTAAATCGATCTGAGTCACTGTTTTTCTTCCCATACGCACGGCTCTTAATGCAGCCTCATTAATCATATTGGCCAGTTCCGCTCCGCTTGCCCCTGAAGTTGCAAGTGCAATTGCGTGAAAATCCACGTCATCAGACAGCTTTACATTTTTTCCATGTACCTTTAAAATGGCTTCCCTGCCATTTAAATCCGGCAATTCAACCGGGATCCGGCGGTCAAAACGGCCGGGACGTAACAGTGCTTTGTCTAAGGAATCTGGACGGTTGGTAGCTGCCAGAATCACAACTCCTTTTTTACCGTCAAATCCATCCATCTCAGCCAGAAGCTGATTTAAGGTCTGTTCTCTCTCATCGTTGCCGGAGAATCCACCGCCGTCACGCTTCTTTCCAATGGTATCAATCTCATCAATAAATACGATACAGGGAGCCTTTTCATTGGCCTGTTTAAATAAATCCCTGACTTTCGCAGCACCCATACCTACAAACATCTCCACAAATTCAGAACCGGATATGGAGAAAAACGGAACATGGGCTTCTCCTGCTACCGCTTTGGCAAGAAGGGTCTTACCGGTTCCGGGAGGGCCCACAAGCAGGGCTCCTTTTGGAAGTGAGGCTCCGATGGAGGCATATTTACCTGGATTATGAAGAAAATCTACAATTTCCTTTAATGCATCCTTGGCTTCTTCCTGTCCTGCTACATCAGTGAAATTCTTTCCGGTTTCAGATTCTGCATAAATCTTCGGATTGGACTTACCAAATGACATGGTATTTCCACCCATCTTCTTCTGCATCTGTCCGGATAAAAAGTTACCCAGAAATACAAAAATCAGAATGGGAACGATCCAGGTTAAGAGAATGGAAATTAAGGGCGACATCTGCTGTACAATGGTTTTTTCAAACTCAACATTATGGGAAATCAGCCGTTCTGTCAAAGTCTCATCCGGCCAGATACCTGTCTTGTAAACAGCGTAGACCGGTTTTCCTTCCCAGTCCTTCTTTCCTGTATCAGATTTAAACTGAATCTCCGTTTCCGTTTTGGCAACTGCCTGAATCTTGCCCTGATCCACCATCTCTAAAAAGGTACTGTAGGGGACCTCCGTCACAGCTTTCGACTGAAGCCACGGTACAGCCAGGGCATTAAATATAATCATCAGGACCAATACAATCATGTAATAATAAATAAATGGTTTTTTATGGTTCTTTCCAGAACCTCCATCATCTTTTAATCCCATCTTGCTCCTCCTTTTTCCTTTGAATCCGGTTTAACACCGATTCTGTAAACATACCTGCCTGGTCTAAATCTTCTTTATTGGGATGGAGCATGGCATCTTCATATGCTAAAATCATCTCCCTGATCTGGGGAGTATTAAGCTGAGCCTGCATCTGTCTGCATTTCTCCAGTACTTTTGGTCCCATCTTACCTCCGCATAAATAGCAGCCAAGGTATTCATTATCTTCCGGCAGAAAAACAGAAACCTGATTTTCCACCTGCTTTAAATATTCTTTATTTTCAAATATTCCGCAGGTACCAAACAAAGCGATCTGTTTGCCATGGAGGTCGGAGAGGAAATCAATTACTTCTGTTGTACAAATTCCCCTGTTGTTCCAGAATCCTACAAAATACGTATCTGCTTCTTCTCCATGGTATTCCTCCAGATTAACAATATCCTTCGATTTACCCGGAAGCGCTTCGAATATCTTCATGGCTACCTTCTGAGTATTTCCGGTTTTACTTGTATACACAACTAAATAGTCCATATATTTCGCCTCCTCTACCAATAAAATATACCAAATCAAAACATTTATCAATAGATTCAAGTAAATGTTAATACAATTTATGGTTCTTTTAGAATTTATACTTCTTCTTTTATAACAATAAAAAAAGAGGATGGTACAGATAAATTTCTGCAACATCCTCAATGGATTTCTGATTATAAATTTGCCGCCGCTTCTTTCATAATTCTCTTCGTCTGTTCAATATCTTCCTGGGAATGAGCTGCTGACAAAAACAGAATTTCAAACTGGGAAGGAGCTGTGTAGATGCCATGCTCAAGGAGATAGTGAAAATACTTTGCATACTTCCGGGTATCGGATTTTAAAGCAGACTCAAAATCCACCACCGGATGCTCAGCAAAAAATACGCTGAATAAGGACCCTGCCTGGTTCACCTGTGCGTCTGGAAGAACCTCCTTTAAAGTCTGCACCAGGGCATCCGCTTTTTTCTCCAGGGAGGAATAAATATCCGTCCTGTCCATCAGAGCTTTTATTGTTGCAATTCCTGCCGCAGTTGCAATGGGGTTCCCGGATAATGTTCCAGCCTGATAAACTTTCCCAAGAGGCGATACAACTTCCATGATTTCTCTGCGTCCGCCGTAGACACCCATGGGCATGCCGCCTCCTGCAATCTTACCAAGAGTGGTCAGATCCGGTTTTACCTGATAATATTCCTGAGCTCCCCCAAGAGCCATACGAAAACCTGTGATTACCTCATCAAAGATTAAAAGGGCTCCATACCTGGTTGTAATGTCTCTTAAAAACGCAAGGAAGCCTGGTTTTGGAGCTACCAGTCCCATATTTGCTGCCACAGGTTCTACCACAATGGCTGCAATCTCTCCGGGATACTGACGAAACAGTTCTTCCACTGTATCTTCCTGATTATAACCGGCTAACAGCGTGTGTTTCGTATAGGATTCAGGCACTCCAGCGCTGTCCGGTGCGCTGCCTGTCAGAGCTCCGGAACCCGCCTTTACTAAAAGACCGTCAGAATGTCCGTGATAGCAGCCCTTAAATTTAATAATTTTATCTCTCCCTGTAAAGCCTCTTGCTGCGCGGATGGCACTCATGACAGCTTCCGTTCCGGAGCTGACCATTCGCATCATTTCCATGGAGGGAATACATTCTGTAATCAGTTTTCCAAGTTCCAGCTCTCTTCTCGTAGGTGCACCATAGGATAAGCCGGAAAGGCATGCCTCTCTCACCGCTTCTACCACTGGCTGATATCCATGTCCCAGAATACAGGGTCCCCAGGAATTCACATAATCAATGTATTCGTTCCCATCTTCATCATAGATACGGGATCCTTCCGCTTTTTTTATAAATACAGGAACTCCCCCCACAGAGCCAAACGCTCTTACAGGGCTGTTGACCCCGCCTGGGAAATAGTTTCCGGATTCTTCAAATAGTTTTTTTGACTCTTCTGTGTTCATTATAATTTACTCCTTTTCTTTACACCAGTCCTGACAAATGATTTCTGCCAGCCCTGATACGCTGTAAACCGGTGCAATTAAATCAGCTTCTCTTCCATACCGGGAAAGTGCTTTTGCTGTGATATCACCGATGCAGACTACCTTTAAACCGGAAAGCAGACCGAGGATTTTCTCTCTTTCCCCCTGAAAAAATGCATCTACGCCGGAAGCACTGGCAAAAGTCAGATAATGAAGAGGGGGCAATACATTCTCCAGTCCATCCTGTTCCCTTTTTTTTAACGCCACATCATATAAAACAATATCATCGTAACAGAACCCTGACTCGTCAAGAACCCTGTTCAGTTCCGGCGACCCGCCCGATGATCTGGGTATGAGCAGCCGGTCTTCTTTTGACAGCAGGGTTTTTAAACCATTGGCAAGATCTGTTACCTGATAGCGTTCAGGAATATAATCGGCATGAAAGCCAAACTTAACCAGTTCATTTTCCGTGCCTTTTCCTACCACTGCAAATCTTATGGATCCCAGTGAGCGCAAATCATAACCGCCTTCGAAAAGACCGGTGAAAAATTCTCTTACTGCATTGGCGCTGGTAAATATAAGCCAGGAGTAGGTTTTTAGCCTTTGATATGCTTCATTCATGGCTTCCCCTGACCGATCAGAGTCTATGGATAAAGTCAATACACTGTCTGTCATTCCTCCAAGCTCTGCAAGTTCCTGATGAAGTCTTCCGGTAAATGATTCAGTTCCGGTAATACCAATCCTGCATCCCTTCAGAGGCAGATTCAGGGTAGAAGAAAAATCCAGGGCTGCCACGTCTCCTGCCACAATGATGGCAGGACTTTTAATCTCTGCCTGTTTTGCTCTGCTCTCAATATCGTTCAAAGTCCCACGGATGATTCTCTGCTCCGGAAGGGTTCCGTTTTCAATCACAGCAGCTGGTGTATCTTCCGGCTTTCCATTTTTAATAAGACCATTAGCAATCAGGGAAAGATTGGAAAGTCCCATTAAAAAAACCAGAGTTCCGGAGAGTTTGGCAAAGGAATCGAAATCAGGCGGAAGGGTTCCATTCTCAGAGAGGGTATGTCCTGTCATTACATGAAAGCTGCGGCTCACTGCCCTGTGAGTCACCGGAATTCCTGCCATGGAAAGCGCTGCCACTGCAGAGGTTACCCCAGGTACTACTTCAAAGGGGATTCCTGCCTCAGTCAGCGCCATGACCTCTTCTCCACCCCGTCCAAAAACAAAGGGATCTCCTCCCTTTAAACGAACCACATTTAACCCTTCCCCTGCCAGCTCCACTAAGAGCCGGTTAATCTCTTCCTGCTTCATGGAATGGGCGCCTGCCCGCTTTCCTACATAGATCTTTCTGCAATGGTCCGGTACCTCATCGAGGAAATAATCCGAAGCAAGGGAGTCATAAACCAGCGCATCGCAGCTGCCAAGCCGCTTCAATCCTTTTTGGGTGATGAGACCGGGATCCCCCGGCCCAGCACCGACTAAGTATACCACTCCATTTTTCTTCATGACATCCTCCATTTTTAATTAAAGTGTCTTTGCAGCTTCTTCCGCCAGGCTGTCCAGTTCCTCTGTTTTACCCTTAAGATGGATTCTTTTTATCTGGCTGTCTCTGCTTCTGATTCCAAAGACCTCAAACTGTCCTTCCTCGATGCGGGAATAGACCCCCACCGGCTCATGACATCCTGCATTTAATAGCTTTAATATCTTTCGTTCCAGAGTTAGACATAGCCTGGCTTCTTTATTTTCAATTGGCCATATCTCCGGCCAGTTTTCCATTCCAATTCTTCCTTCTACCGCCAGTATTCCCTGTCCTCCGGCGGGAATCATGGTCTCACAGTCGAAGTAATGGTAATCAAAGGCTGGATCTGACTGAATATTCAGACGGTTCAATCCTGCTGCTGCAAGAATGATTCCATCAAAATCCCCATCAGCCAGCCGTTTTAAACGTGTCTGCACATTCCCTCTTAAATTCTCACAGCGGACCGGAATTTCTTTCCATAAGGTTCTTCCGATCTCTTCGATCTGAATCCTTCTTCTTAAGCTGGAAGTGCCAATCACAATCTCTTCCCTTTTATTTAGGTCAGTGCCTTTTAAGGTTATGAGTACATCTCTTGGATCCTCACGGGCGGGGACTGCCACAATTCCAAGACCTCCTTTTAGATCCATGGGAAGATCCTTTGCGCTATGGACAGCTAAATCAATCTCTCCCCGTAAAATTGCATCTTCAAACTCTGTTACAAACACTCCTTTTCCGCCAAACTCCAAAAGCGGCTTATTGAGAATCCGGTCTCCTTCTGTCTGCCTTTTCATCAGCTGCACGGTAAGTCCGGGAGTAACCTTTATCAAAGCATCGGAGACCAGCTGGGTCTGTGCCACAGCAAGTGCACTTTTTCTGGTTCCAATGCGTATTGTATCAATCTTCATGTTCCCCAAGTTTCCTTTCTATCAGCTCTATGGCCTGTTCTCTGGTAAATACTCCGCCCTGCCTGATTCCTTCTTTTACCATAATTTTAAAGATCTCAGTCCGGACCGGAAGGTAAGGTACTCTTTCCTTTACCAGTTCCCGGTAGGTACCAAGCTGGCCAGCCAGCATACCAAATCCTTTGGGAATTGCTTCTTTAAAGCGTTTTTTTAAATACTGGGCAATGGTGGGAGAACTGCCTCCTGTGGATATTCCCACAACGATATCCTCTTCTTTAATCAGTGCAGGGAATATAAAACTGCATTCTTCCTGTACATCCACCACATTCACTGGAATTTTCTGCTGTCTGCAGATGACAGATATGTGCCTGTTCAGTTCTTCGTCTGATGTTGCGGCAATTACAAAATCGGCCTGTTCAATATCCGTATCTTCAAAGCCCCGCCTGATGAGAGTCATGGTCTTATCACATTCGGCAGCAAGTTGTTCCATCTGAGGAATCATCTCGAAACCAACCACCGTAATTTCAGGTCCGAAGTCCTTTAACACAAGTGCTTTTCTGTAAGCAACCATTCCACCGCCTACTATCAGGCACGTTTTCCCTTCAAGCTCTACAAAAAACGGAAAATAAGCCATTGTCACTCCTCTCTCATCCAGTCCTTTAACCCATCTAAAGTCCGAAGCACAACCTTTAAGTCCTCACTGGTAACATGATCCCGGATGCGGTATAAAAGGGTATCAAGCCGCTTGCCGGACAACGCTTCTTTTAATTCATCCATTTGGGAAATATAAGGATGAAACAAAATTTCCTTTAATGCCCCGTCAAGTTCTTCTTCCATAATCTCTCTGGCGCAGTCCAGTTCTTTCAGCTTAATCTGGGTATTGTTCTTAGATAGTGTTTCAAAATAGTCAATATCATATAATGTAAGTCCGGGATACTCTCTGATCTCAGGGTCCATATCAACAGGTACGGCTACATCAATAAAAAGCCGTTTCTTATCCGAATTCATACATTTTTCCAGTTCTTCTCTGGTTATGGTATAGTGAGGTCCTAAAGTTGCACTGATCACCACATCCATATCATTCATATATTGGTAGCGTTCTTTGTAATCCACTTCCCTGATCCGGTCGCTGTCCACCTTTAATAGCAGATCTGAGGAGTGGGTTCTAACTGTTCCTGTTACACGGATGCCGGGCTTACTTAGCAGATTCTTGGTTATGGTTCCCCCCATTTTCCCAGTCATTCCAATTACCATAACATCTTTATACTCTCCCTCATTGTTGAAATGAAATACTTCATTTGCCACAAGAGTTGCAATGGAAAGAGGGGTTCTGGATAGTCTGGTATCTGTTTTAATCCGCTTTGCCGCAGCCATCGCTTTCTGAAACAGCACATTCAGTTCGTAATCCGCAGCTCCTGATTCTTTGGAATACTGATAAGCTTCCCGAACCTGTCCCAGAATCTCATCTTCCCCTAAAACCATGGAATCGAAACCACAGGCAACCTTAAATAAATGCCGGATGGCACTCTCTTCCTGATAGACATTTAAATATTTAATTAATTCTCCCAGACGAACGTCTTTTATACCGGCGGCTTCCCTCTGGAGTTCTCCAATGGCATATTTTGATCCGGAAACATAGATCTCACTGCGGTTACAGGTGCAAAGCACGACGACGCCTGTTATGGAGTCCTTACTCATCAGTCTTTCTATTAATTCAGCCTTTTCTTTGGTGCTGAAGGCTAATTTTTCTCTGATATTTACCGGAGCCATTTTGTAACTCACACTCATACAATACATGTTCTTTCCAGCTTTCTTCTCTAAACCTCGTAATCAAAACCACCTTCCTATTCTACCACAACCCCAAACTGAGGGCAATGGAGTGTTAAAACTCCAATTGCATTTTTTCAGATGCCATGTATAATAAGAGAAATACTTTTGAATGGGGGAATAATCAGATGCAGATAAGAACAGTCACACCAGAAGACTCTGAACTTCTGGTAAAAATGCTGAAACAGCTGGATACGGAAACCAGTTTCATGATGTATGAACCTGGAGAACGGACTGCAACAGCCGATGATATGAAGCATAGAATTGAGCAGTGGGAAAGATCCGGGTCCCTTTTTCTATTACTGGAAAACGAAGGGGAATTAGCCGGTTTTATTTCTGCTTTAAGGGGAGAACCGCGAAGGATCCGCCACAGTGCCTATCTGGTTATAGGAATCTTAAAAGACTACAGAGGTCACGGATACGGGACAATGCTTTTTCAAAAAATGGAACAATGGGCCAGCGAAAATGGCATAACAAGACTGGAACTGACCGTTATGGCTGAAAATGAACAGGCACGCCATTTGTATGAAAAAATGGGATTTATCATAGAAGGGAAAAAAGAACGTTCCATGATTGTAGATGGCAGATCGGTTGATGAATATTATATGGCAAAACTTTTGTAATAAAAAATCCCCCTGATTGGAAAAACGCAGATAAAAAAGCGATTTTTTTATAATCAGGGGGATTTTTATTACTATTTACTTATCTGTTATTCTGTTTTCATAACTCCATTTTCATCTACATCATGTCCGTCAATTCTAGTGCCTATTGCAAGGATACCATCGGCATAGAAGTAATATTTCTTACCATTTGTATCCAGCCAACCAGTATATGCTTTTCCATCCTCATAGTAGAGATTCTGGCCGCCATCATTGCGTGCCCAGCCCTGTGCACTGGAAGGATCTATGGTGAGCTTTGCCAGACGATAAAGCATCATGCTGGCTTGAGCCCGGGTGACGTTGTTCTTTGGATTAAAGTTATTATTCTTTTCGCCCATTATCACGCCCACCTGCTGCATGGAAGTAACAGCTTTTTTGTATACACTGTCAATGCCTGCGTTATCATCATAGTTAATTGCATCTCTGGTAATGGATAGCGGACAACTCATGACTGCTTTCGTATAATTTTGTAAAATAAGAGCCATTTCCTCTCTGGTTACAGGCTGATCTGGTAAAAACTCTCCGTTTCCAGAAGCTTTTATAATACCTTTTTTATTCGCCCAGTCTGCGTAAGATGCTGCATTGTTGTCAGAACTTACATCTGTAAAACTGTTGGCCTGATAAAGTCCTGGGTCGACATTTGCCAGCCTGCCAAGTGCTGTGACAAGGATTCCACGGGTAATGTTATCATCCGGTGAAAATACGGTGTCAGAGGTACCGGTAATCAGTCCCCGTCCGTCCGCATAATCCATTGCTTCTTTTGCCCAATGAGCGGAGATGTCAGTGAAACGATTGCCCTGGGTATAGCCCACTCCGCCTGCCTGGAACTGATTGGAGGTAAAGATTATACTCTTTGTATTAGCGTCATATGCAGAGTTTGTAATACGGGCTGCATTTCCCTGTTCGTCAACCGATACTGCGTAAAGATATCCTGAATCTTCTTTGTCCGGAGTGTATGGAATTGAGTAAATGGCACTTCCATTTCCAATTGATTTAATCTCCATATGATTGCCGTCTTTGTTATATCCGGCTGTTACGCGGTATACTGGTCTGTTCATAATAATTGTCTGGGCGTTGCGGTCACGTCTGGTTTCGGGAGTCATGGTAATGGTAACGTCTCCCGTACTCTGGACACGTAGATTTCTCAGTGCCTCCAAATCCAGATTTAAGGCTATCATACCGCTCCTTAGCTCAAACTGTCTGATGTATTTCTCTGTCAGGATCTTTAATATGTACTGTGGGATAACAAATCCAACAACCTTCTGATCTCCTAAATCTTTTACAGTCAGAGAAATACCGATACCGTTTGCTGTCTTTCCTTTTGCTTTTGCTTCTTCCCATGCCCTGGTTGCAGCATCTAAAACAGCTTTTTCTGTAATTGCTGCATAAGCCTCTCCATTCTCTGAATGAGTAACTGAAATATCTTCCCTACCCATAACCGGCTGGCCTGGCCATCTGCTGCAAACTGCTTTTGATGTTTCTGAATTGCTGTCACTTCCTGGGTTTCCTCCTGTGCCGCTCTCAGTGTAACTGATTGCATAGGTTGAAAAGCTCTTAGTATAAATGGTAATTGTATCTGTTGCTGCGACAAAATATTCTCCGTTTTCATCCGGACTGCCGTTTTGAAGGGTCTGTGGGATTCCATTATGAACCCTGTGTACTTTTATCCCTGATTTTCCTCTCAGATTTTCAGGCATTGGAAATACGATTTCAATAATCTCAGGCAGATTTCCCAGCCTCTCGGGTGTACCTGGTATGCTGTTTTCTGTCCGTGTTTTAAATGCGGACAGGTCCAGGTAGAGCCCTATGGTACTTCCACCGGCCGTATTTAATATCTTATCTGCATCATCTTTAATTTCTTCTTTTTGTTTTAGATCTGCCACCAGTTTGATTTCCACTTTGTTGCCGGAAATCTGTGCAAAATCCTTATCTTCCTGGGTAAATTGTTCCTCTAAGTTACCCACCACAATATCAGGAGTTCCGGCTTTTACTTCTACAATACTGTTGGTCGTACCTGACGGCATTTTAATCGGTTCGCTCAGTACATAATCTTCATTGTCAACCACAACGAGAACTGTCACAACTTTACCTTCTTTCGTTACCTGCAGATTATAGGTACCGTTTGGTATACCGTTGATTGTAAAATTACCAGTTTCGTCCGTTGAAGTGGTTCCTACCTGGCGGTTTCCTTTTTTTAATACAAGGAACGCACCGGGTACGGGATTGCCGTTTTCCTCAACTACTTTTCCAGAAACTTTAAAAGTGCCTTCCACAACTGCTTTTGGTGTTACCGGGGCAGATGGTGCAGAGTCTATTCCTGTTCCTGCCGAATTGACAGCTTTGACAGTGAAGGTGTAGGAAACTCCATTTGTCAGACCTGTTACTGTAATTGGACTGGACGATCCACTGGTTACCACGCCGCCCGGATTGGAAGTCACTATGTAAGACAGAATGGAGCTTCCACCGTTATTTGCTGGCGGATTGAAGCTTACAACTGCATTTCTATCACCGGCAACTGCTGTAACATTTAAGGGTGCCCCAGGCACAGTCAGTGTAGGTGTTTGGGTAAGGGTCACTTCTTTTACTGATCCGTCATTTCCATCTATATCTGCACTTTTACTTGCATAACCAGATGATGATACCGTCTGTGATCCTGCCGGAAGCCACAGAGAGGCTACGCCATCGTCCTTTGTTACAGCTCTGTAAGTGTATCTTCCTGGTGTTCCGTTTACTTCTGAGGAAATAACAGTCTCAGCTGCAGGGCTGACTACCGCTTTCATACGGTATACGTTATCACCGCCCTCTGCATTCATAATCGTACGGGAGGTCCCGGATTCCATTGAAATCAGATCAATATTTCCGGTAGAAATGTATATTTTTCTTCCCATTACAGAATCCCGGGTTGCGGATGCCCCCCGGCCGCCGCGAATATAGATATCTCCTGCATCTTTTGAAATGCTGACAGTTCCCCGGTCAGCATTTGATGCTTCACTGCTTCCGTAAGCACGCAGTCCAACACCACCGACTCCGGTAGTTCCGTTACCTCCTATGGCAGTAACATCAGCTCCATCACCAATATTTATTAGTCCGGTATGTGTATAAACGGCGTGGGAACCGTTGACCTGGCCATTGCCGCCTATGGCGGTTACTGAAGCCTGGGAGATGTTTATGTTACCCGAATAGCTGTACAATCCAAGAGAACTGTTTGTTTTACCGTTACCAGCAATGGCGGTTACGGTTCCTCCAGTTATATCCACATCTTTGTAATTGGTAGCAATTGCTGTTCCGGCAGGAGAATCCTGACTGTCACCGCCCATTGCTGTTACGGTTCCTCCAGATATATTTACATTCTGCTCATAAGCATATATTCCATATCCACCCAGAGCTTTTTTGCTGTATCCGCCTTCTGCAGTTACAGTTCCTCCGGTGATGTCCAATTGGCTCATTGCATCGATTCCTCTTCCGGCAGGGGTGTTTTCCGAATCACCTCCGGTTGCGGTTACCGTACCATCCTCAATGAGGATATTTCCGCCCTTGGAATGATTATTGGCAGGGAAGGAAGCCTGAATACCATGTCCAGAAGTCCAGTTACTGGCTGCGGTTGAATCTCCTCCAGTTGCTGTAACCACCGAATTCCCAATCCGGATCGTTCCCCAGCCAACTCTGATGCCGGTTCCCCCGTTATTATTCTCACCATCTCCTCCTGTTGCATTAACCGTTACGCCTCCGTCAATGGTAAGCCTGGCACCGGAATTGCTGGCATAAGTATAACCTTCCATATCAATTCCCTGACCTGCGGTAAGATTGCTGTCGGTAGTGCTGCCGCCGGTTACATTTAATGTACCACTACCAGTAATGGACAAATCCTGGTCGTGTATGGAGCGAATACCACTTCCCCAGCTGGAACCGGTTAAATTACAGGTTCCACTTACATTAATATTCATCTGATCCGTTTCGCCATCAGTTTTATTAAGGATCATTGCAGAGCTTTCCACTCCCGCTTTATCAGGCGCAGTAATCGTAAGGTCTATCAGATTCAGCGTAATATCATTATAGACTTCTATATAAGTCTTATCACAGGGAATATCATTTCCATCAATTGTCACTGTGGATAAATCCTCAGATCGGACGTCAATTCTGATAATAGCTGTGGGAGATTTTAAAATACTAAGTGTATCATTGGTTCCTGACAGTATAATTGTCTGATCTGATCCGGTCCACATATAGCTGTTGGCACCAATTTTATAATCAGGATCTGATGGCATCACCCCTACTCCGGTTACCAGGCATGTTGCATTTATCGGTCCGGAGAGGTAAGTCGTTGTCAGTGATTCTGTAGTCTGACCGCTGGTTATTCCGCTTCCGCTCCACGCATAAGCATACCCTGCAGCACCAACTCCGGCTGCTGTAATCGTAACAACGGTTCCTCTTATAACCTTTGCACCGTTGGCAATGGTTGTCCCTCCAGCAGTCGCATTAATACTGCTTCCCGTTGCTGTTCCGGCATAGGATGCCGAAAAACTGACTGTATAATAATCAAGATATACATACTTTGTTGCATTACTTATTTCAATAATCTGGTTTGTATCCTTACCGTCTACATAGACATTATATGTACCATTTGCAGCTGTGGTTTCATACGAACCAGTTCCCGTTTTAGGAACCTCAGTAGTGGTCTGTAAATTTCTTAATTCCACCGCTCCTGCCATATCGGAGAGAGTGTTATCAATATAAGTTTTTATTATTACAGGATACTTTGATCCAGCAGGTGTAACGGTAAAACTTAATTCAGTACTTCCAAGTACGTCGTTGCCGTCCAATACTGTTACAGTAGCCGTATAAATACCAACTGAAAGCCCGGTTTTTGGCGATACGTTAAAATAATCAGATTCATTTTCCCCAATGCTGGGAAGAGAGGTTTTGGTAACATTATAATCATCTTTGTTACTTCCGGTTAATACGATATCCAGAATTCCAGTGGAAACCGCTCCGTTGTTCTTAATACGTATCTGATTGGGTGCTATCGAACTATAGCCTACATCCGCAGCAATAAATGTATATGAAGATTGTCCCAGATACTCAATATCAGGTACCAGACCTGCCATCAATGCCTGAGCCGGCGTTGCTTCTTCAAACTCAAAAGGCATTGCAGCTGGTTCTGTAATTGTTTCCGGTTCTGCAAGCTCTTCCGGTTCTGCGGTTGTTTCCTGCGGTGCTTCTGTCTGTGGTTCTTCCGTCTCCGGCTCTTCTTCCGCTTCAGACGGTGTTGCTGATTCATAATCCTCATTTTGTGTGGTAAAACTTTCCGATGTCTGGCCAGGATTCCCTTCCTCTGCCACTACCGATATCGGCGTCAGACCAACGACCATGCATATTATAAGAAATATGCTTATTATTCTCCTCATCATACGTTTTCTCCCATTTTTTCTTACAGAGATACGGAGTTATGTCCGGTCCTTCTCACTGGCTTCCCTGCTTTGAAACGTGATAGAACCATTATTCATCCTTCTAGTTGTTTGGCCGCAATGTCTTGATTGATAGCTTATAATTGATCTTAGCGTTCAACTCCCTTCAAAAATAGTGTAATTTAAAAAAATCAGCAATCCTGACTAAATTTTAGCCTAGTGGTCTCTGATAATTCAACATAAAAACAAATAATTCGACATTTTTTTGTAGTATATCATATGTTTTTGGAAAATAATAGATGTAATTTTTTATACTGCAGAATATTTTTAACATTTAGATTTGTTAAGCAAAAATGTCACTGATTCAGTAACAAATCAGTGACATTTTAAGATATTTTTATAAGTTTTGAAACTATAATACCACTAAAGTACTTTACTTAAGAACAGTTTCAGCCTGTCATTCTTTGGATCAGCAAAAAATTCTCCAGGTTCGTTCTCTTCCAGGAAGTAACCGCCGTCCATAAACATAACTCTGGTCGCTACCTCTCTGGCAAATCCCATCTCATGGGTAACAACCACCATGGTCATCTTTTCTTCTGCCAGTTCCCGCATAACGGTTAACACTTCTCCTACCATTTCAGGGTCAAGTGCAGAAGTCGGTTCGTCAAACAGCATCACATCCGGATTCATACACAAAGCGCGCACAATGGCAATTCTCTGCTTTTGACCGCCGGAGAGCTGGTTAGGATAGGCATCCGCACGGTCTGCCAGACCTACCTTATGAAGAAGCTTTAAAGCCTGTTCTTTCGCTTCTTTCTCACTTTTTCCCTGCAGCTTAACCGGTGCAATTGTTAAGTTCTTTAAAATCGTCATATGAGGGAATAAGTTAAACTGCTGGAATACCATTCCCATCTTTTGACGGTGCTTGTCAATATCAGTCTTTTTATCCACGATATCTGCGCCTTCAAAAAGAATATGGCCGCCACTGGGCTCTTCCAGTCTGTTTAAGCAACGCAGGAATGTACTTTTTCCTGAACCCGAGGGTCCGATCACGCACACCACATCACCTTTGTAAATATCAACGGAAATGTCTTTTAACACTTCCATATCGCCAAATTTTTTTCCCAGATTCTGTACCTGAATCAGAGGTTTTTCCATATTATTAATGCTCACTTCTCTGCAGCCTCCTCTCCAGTACCCTTACCAGCCGTGAAAACACCATAACCATAACCAGATAAATGACTGCCACTGCAATGAGAGGCATGAATGCAGAATAGGTGCGGCTCTTAATAATATCTCCGCCTTTCGTTAAATCCTGCAGTCCTATGTAACCTGCTACTGAGGTTTCCTTTAACAGCACGATAAACTCATTGGCCAGAGTCGGAACTACATTTTTAAATGCCTGGGGCATAATAATAAACCACATGGTCTGGGCATAGTTAAAGCCCAGACTCCTTCCTGCTTCAAACTGCCCCTTTTCAATGCTGCTGATACCACTTCGGAAGATTTCAGCCACGTAGGCACCGGAGTTGATTCCGAATGCTACAACCGCAGTAAATACCTGTCCCGGATCATGAAAGGAAAAGATCACAAAATACATGATCATGAGCTGAACTACTACCGGTGTTCCGCGGATTACCGTAAGATAAACCCCGCAGATCCAGTTCAGTACTTTCAGCTTATGTGTATTTTCATAAGTAGACCGAATCACTGCAACTAAAAATCCCAGCAATATTCCGATTAAGACTGCAAAAAACGTGATTTTTAACGTATTCTGCAATCCGTCGGCAATGTATTTCCAACGGTCGTCTACGATAAAATTCTGATAGAAATCATCTCTTAGCTTTTCCCACATGGCACTCTTCCTTTATTCTTATTTTGCTGTGATGTATTTATCCACAATCTTCTGAAGTTCGCCGGAATCTTTTAATTCCTTGATTGCAGCATTCATCTTCTCTAACAGTTCTGTATTTCCTTTTTTAATAGCAATTGCGTATTCTTCTTCTGTAAATGCTTCATCAAGAATCTTTAAGCCTGCATTCTCTTTTACAAATACTTTTGCTGGTTCACGGTCAATGACTACGGCATCTATTTTTCCCTGGGTAAGAGCCATAACTGCTTCCATTCCCTTGTTATAACGATTGATATTGGCGTCTTTAATGTCACCTGCATAAATATCACCAGTTGTTCCAGTCTGAACGCCGATCTTCTTGCCGTCTAAATCTGCTGGTACTTTAATCTCACTGCCATCTTTTACAATAATAACCTGAGCTGCCTGTGCATAGGTATCAGTAAAGTCCACATTCTTTTTACGATCTTCATTTACAGTCATACCAGCAGCAGTAAAATCTGCTTTGCCGGACTGAACAGCAGGGATGAGGGAATCAAATGCCATATCCTGAATCTCCAGTTCCATGCCCATCTTATCAGCAATGGCTTTTGCGATATCTGCATCAATACCTACGATATCATTGTTATCATGATATTCGTAAGGAGGGAACTCTGCATTGGTTACCATAACAAGCTTACCGCCTGCTGCTGAGCTTTCTGCTCCTGCTTTTGTTGTTTCTTCTGCTGCTTTTGTTGTCTCAGCTCCAGCTTTTGTTGTCTCTGCTCCTGCTGCCTTTGTTGTCTCTGTTTTTGCTGTCCCGCCACATGCGGTTAATACTGCTGCCATACATAATGCTACTGCAACTGCAATTTTATTTTTCTTCATAATGATTCCTCCTCTTATACACAAATCTGCATAATTATAAAATAAGTATCAGTTATACATTATATAGCATTTTCGGAATTAATCAAGTACTTAGAAGGAAGATTGTTCAATTGCCTTGCATGTTTTTTTGCCATCCATTATAATATACCTGATTAATAATCAGGGAAGAAAGGGAACCGATATGAAGGATATCCTTATAAAAACGGCATGGCCTATGACACCGCCTGCCCCCTACTCGTTTTTTCACCTTTTTTTTGTCTCTGCAGGGCTCATTTTCGTAGTTTTTCTGTCCTATTACACCACAAGAAAAATAAAGAACAACCAGATACCCGGACTTTTATTTCTCTGCGGCATTGTACTTGCAGCCTCGGAATGCTATAAACAGTTATTCTTATATTATGTGGTGAATGACCAGACTTACAACTGGTGGTATTTTCCATTTCAGTTGTGCAGCCTTCCTATGTATTTCTGTCTGGTGCTGCCATTTGTGCCTTCTGCGGGAAAGAAGACGGTGCTCTATACTTTTATGCAGGATTTTAATCTCCTTGGCGGAATTATGGCACTGGCTGAACCGTCAGGATTATTTCATCCTTACTGGGTACTGACTATACACGGCCTGATCTGGCACCTGCTGCTGATTTATATCGGCCTGGTAATTGCCTTTTCCCGCTGTTCTGATACAACCACAAGAGGATTTATCCGGACACTGCCATTATTCTTTGTCTGTTGTATTGTAGCATCGATCATTAACCGGACAGCTAAGCCTTTGGGCCAGGCAGATATGTTTTATATTTCACCTTATTATCCATCTGCACAGATTGTATTTCATGATATTGCCATAAAATATGGAATTTCCATCGGGAATGCCCTCTATCTGGCAGTTACCTGCCTGGGTGGATTTATTTTTCACTTTATATTTGGGAAATTTCATCTTTATTCTTCCCGGCAGACTGTCTGACCAGGAGTAACATTAATTTAATCATTCATCAGGAGGAATGACACATGACTGAACCAATGACTGACAGAGCAAAGAAGGCTCTGGAAAAACACGCAGAGGGTTACAATTGCGCGCAGGCTGTTTCCTGCGTATTCTGTGATAAAACCGGTGTGGATGAAGCAACTATGTTCCGTTTCACAGAAGGTATGGGACTTGGAATGGGAGGAATGGAAGGGACATGCGGAGCCATCGGTGCTGCTGCCGTTTTGTCAGGTTTAAAAAACAGTACGGCTCAGCTTGATAAACCAAACTCCAAGAGGGTTTCTTATGAAGCCTCCAGAGCATGTCTTCAAAGCTTTAAAGAACAGAATGGAAGTGTTGTATGTAAAGATTTAAAAGGGGTTGAAACCGGAAAGGTTCTTCGCCCCTGCAACGACTGCATCGCTGATGCAGTCATGATAATTGAACAGACAATATTTAAAGAAGAATCGGAAAATTAATCCGATTCTTCTATTCTTTTATTACCGCTGTTATAATGGAGGAAGCCTTCGCTGTATATTTTACCAGCTTTCCGGATATTCGAAGTGCATAGGGCAGATCACTGCTGCTTCTGTTCAAAATAATTACTGCAATGGAATGATCCGGATTTTCCCAGGCCGTTACATCAAGGAAAGACGTATAACAGGTAGCTGCAATTCTCACTGCACCGGGCTGAATAAAATGGGTAAAATGCCAGTAATAGCGGAGTACGAACCTCTCTTCCAGTTTTTTGGTCTCTTCATGATAAAGGAATGGTGCGTCACAGTAATTTCCGGTATGATTCGGTCCTCCTTTTTCGTCAAGCAGAACGTTCCAGTCGTAAAATCCGCTCATTCCATGATTTAAATTGCCAATCATATCATGGGCCAGCCTTCCGGCATTAACGGACTGGTCTTCTTTTCCAAATTTAGAGAACTCCAGACAGCTTTCGGATAAGATCAGCTTTTTATCCGGGTATTTCTCGTGAATCAGTGACAGGGCATCAAAATGATCTCCGCTGTACCAGTGAAACGCCACGCCTGCAACCAGTTCTTCCGTCTTGTCACTCATTACTTCACAGGCTCGTTCAAATGCCCGTTCTTTATTGTGATCCCATATAAACAATTCTATATGGCTTAAATTGTTTTTCCCCATCTCCGGCACCAGGAAATCTCTGATAAAACCTCGTTCCTCGCTGGCAGAGTAAACACAGGAATCCCATGGCTGTACTGCTTTGGGTTCATTTTGTATGGAAAGTCTCTGAATGTGATAGCCCCTGTCCGTATATTCTTTGATATAACGGCATAAATATCTGGCCCACCGGCTGTAAAACTCTTTCTTCAGGGCTCCGCCTTCTTTCCGGTTTAAATTGGTTTTCATATAGGCGGGGGGAGACCACGGGGAAAGCATAATCGGCAGTTTTCGTTTGCAGTATGCCTCTGCCCGGTCCAAAAGAGGGAGAATGTACTGCTCTACATCCTGAAAACTGAAATGTTCAAAATCCTCATCCTCTTCCTTATCATCTGCTGCATACATATGGGTGGAAAAATCACAGCTGTCCACTGGAATCCGAACCATTTGGTAATTCATCTGCTCTGGTGAAAAATACTTCCCAATCAGTTCATCCTGCTGTTCTTTGCTCATTTTTGCAAATACGGATCCTGCTGCATCGGTAAACGCGCCTCCAAATCCTTCCATGGTCTGATAACCCATGTGAGGATAAAGATTAATCACCTCATTTTCCGTTCCATCATCAGGAAGAAATTCCCCATCCGTTTCTTCCTGCAAAAGCATTGCATCTCCAAACGTCAGATACTGATGTATATTCAAAGCCATACCTCCTTCTTATCCCTTAACTGCTCCAAGTGCTACCCCTTTTGTAATGTGCTTATTTAAAATAATATAAATAATTAATGCCGGTGCTGCAGATAAGGCCATTACCGCAAACTGAACTGCGTAATTGGATGAATACTGCCCTGTAAATTCCAGAATGGCAAAGGGAAGTGTCTTCCATTTTTTACTGCTTAAATAGGTAATTGCCAGCATAAATTCATTCCAGTTGTTTAAATAGGTCATAATTGAAACTGTAACGATTGAGGATTTCATAAGCGGGAAAATAATAATGGTGAGAATGCGGTAAATTCCACAACCATCAATTAAAGCAGCCTCTTCCAACTCTTTGGGAATGGAACTCATGAAACTGGTGGTGAGGAAAAACCCCTGAGGCAGGGAAAATGCCACGTAGGGAATGAGCAGCGCCCATATGGTATCTGTAATCCCCAGTTTGTCGTAAATTACGTAATTGGGAAGCAGGGTTGCATGAACCGGAATCATCATACCCATAACCATTAAAATGGAAGCTGCTTGCTTTAACTTCCACTCCATTCTGCTGCAGGCAAATGCCGCCATAATGGAGATAATCAGAACAAGTACCACCGCCAGTGTATTGATTAACAGGCTGTTTTTCAAATAATGGAGAAAATTTCCGTTTGTAAAAGCCAGAACATAATTTACCCATTGAATTTTTTTCGGCCATACCAGAATCCCATTTGTAAACAGTTCATTGCTATTGCAGAGAGAAAAGTCAATCAGCCAGATTAACGGAAACATCTGGATTCCGGCTATGATTGTCATAACCGTGATGGTCAGCACTCTTCCCGGATTATTTCTGGTTGTTGCTATCGCTGATTTATCCATATGGCTATTCCTCTCTTTCTGCAAATATACGGTTAAGTGCAACAGTGGATATCAGACAGATCACAATAAACATTACACTGATGGAATTTCCATAACCGTATTTATAGGACTGAAACGCCTGTTTGTATAAGTAACTTGCCATAAACTGAGTCTCATTGCCGGGACCTCCTGCCGTGAGTAAATATACGGTCTCCATCTGTTTTAATGCTGCGATTACCGCCATGGTCACATTCACCTGAATGACCGGCTTCATTAAAGGCAGAGTGATATGAAAGAAAATATCCCTTCCATTTGCCCCGTCAATGGAGGCTGCCTCATACATAACGGGATCTATATTTTTAACGCCTGTATAATAAATCAGCATTCCCCAGCCAAATCCGTGCCAGATTAAGACCACCAGTACCGACCAGATTGCGTTGCCGGAGCCTAAGAGATTAAGCTGACCCGTAAATCCCAAGTTCTTTAACACCTTCGCAACCAGGCCGAAGTTGGGATTATAGATAAATTTCCACAGGTAAGCAATTACTGCAACAGAAATTACATTTGGGATAAAGAAAATACAGCGAAACAGTCCCTCTGCCTTTCCCTGGAGCTTATCTAACTTAATAGCCGTCAGCATGGCAAGAGGATGCTGGATACAGATGAAGCCAATGGCTAAAAACAGGGAATTGCGAAGTGCTGTCCAGAATACGGAATCCTGAAACAGGGTTTTGTAGTTATCAAGCCCGATAAAGCTGCTTTTTCCAATTCCTGAGTAGTCGGTAAAACCATAGTACACACTTAAAAGAATGGGTGCCAGAATGGCAGCTGCAAATACAAAGAGCCCGGGAGCCATCAAAGAAAAGATGACTTTCTTATTGCTGTATAATTTATGCATATTTTTTCCTCACTTTTTGTAAGACAAAGGGAGCTGTTGCTGCAGCCCCCTTATGTGAAAACCGAAGTTCTATTTCTTCATTGCACCTGCCAGTTTATCTGTAAAATCCTTTGCTGTAAGCTGACCGATGGCAAATTCAACAGAGGCATCCTCACTGACTGTTTTAAACTGGTTGGTTCCCAGATCGTTAAATGTTACTCCGGAAATGCTTGTTGCGTGATTTACCTTATCTACAAACTCCAGCTGCAGCGCAGTTTCTTTGCCTGTTAAATACTGTGAGAAATTCTGGGCTGACATACATACTCCCTTTTCCCAGCAAAGCTTGGACCAGTTTTCAGGCTGATACATATAGTTTAACAGCTTGATGGCTTCCGCCTTAACCTTTGAGTTGGCTGTTACTGCGTGACCGCCGCCATTCCATGCTGTAAGATCGGTTTTTGTGCCCTTTCCGCCTTCTACTGCCGGCATATTGAATACGCCAATGTTATTTCTGATCTCTTCCGGAATATTTTCATTGGTTGCCATGGACATTTCCCAGCTTCCCATGTAATACATGGCTGCCTGGCCATTGGTGAATAAATTCATGCTGGTGGCATAATCGGTTGTCTCAAATCCTGTCTGGAAGATGCCTGCATCAATGGATTTTTTCAGCTGATCCAGAGATTTTGTCCATGCTTCATTGGAATAATCACCAGTTTTTACTGCTTCTCTGATTTCCTTGGAAGATGAGCTGCCGTTATACTGCTGATACAATGCGTTGATATAGATGGAAAGAGGCCATTTGTCAGAACCATCCATGGATACCGGAATTACGCCTGCTGACTTAAATGTATTAACAGCTGCCAGTAAATCATCATAGGTCTCAGGAACCTTTACTCCATATTTTTCAAACATGGACTTGTTGTAATAAAATGCCATTACGTCGGTATTTCTTGCAAGTCCATATAATTTTCCATCCTTGCTGAATCCGTCCAGAGCACCCTGGATAAATCCATAATCCTTATAATCTGCAGGATTTAATTCTGCCAGAAGTCCGGCATCAATCACTTCATCAAGAAATGACGGCTGCCCCCATGCATTTACTAAATCCGGCATATCTGAACCTGATGCATATGCTTTGAATTTGGTTTTATAGCTTTCGTCGTCCAGCGCTTCCACCTGGATCTTTACATTGGGATTCTTCTCCATGTACTGGTCAAACAGCATCTGTTCAA
The DNA here is from genome assembly GCF_048627165.1 of Lacrimispora struthionigena. Taxonomy (NCBI): domain Bacteria; kingdom Bacillati; phylum Bacillota; class Clostridia; order Lachnospirales; family Lachnospiraceae; genus Lacrimispora; species Lacrimispora struthionigena. The sequence continues at coordinate 517,270 of NZ_JBMBWP010000001.1, read as the reverse complement.
TCAGACCCTGACCGCTGGTACGGTCTGGTAAGTTGGAAAACACCTTGATTACCACATCTTTGCCCGCTGCAGCCTGACTGCTTTCCTTACCGGTTTCCTTACTGCTCTCCTGACCTGCCTTGGTGTCCTCCGTTTTTGTTTTACCACTTCCGCAGCCTGCTAAAGCAATGGCCGCTGCCGCTGCACATAACAACATTCCGATTTGTCTTTTTTTCATAGCCCTCTCCAATCTGCCGTCATAAAACGGCAAAATATCATTCTGGTTGCCAATATTACTTATCATTCCCCATCAGCGCTGATTTCTGTTTATTATTATAGCAATTTATAGTTGTGGTTTATACATACTAATTTAATGAAAATGTTTAAAAAATTAATCTCAACTACCATTTATACGAAAAAAAGAACAAGACTGAAAAACACTGTTTTCATCCTTGTTCTTTAATTGTTATATCAGATTATGTAAATTTATGATTCGTAGCAGACAGATGCTACAGTCTCTATTAGATGCTGAATACTTTGGTATGCATCAATATGATCAGGGTGTGTTATATAAGCATTCATATCCTCCAATGTTGCAAATTTTGTAATCAGCAAAACATCATATGATACTTCTTTATTAAGAATATCTGTTTCAACCTGCACTTCTATAAGAACCTCTATTTTTCCCTGCATACTTAATAAAGCTGCTTTTGTTTTCTCAATATTTTCATTGTTACGCTCTTTCAATTTGATGAGTAGATTATTTGTTATCATCTTATTAACCTCATTTCTATATTTCAGTCAACTATTTTGTTATAATTTTTAAATATTTGTCCAGATCCATCTGGATAGCATCCGGCTTATTTACAAAATGATCCGGATCTCTATAACCCATGTAAATTCCCAATACAATATTTGTGTTTTCTGGAATACCAAGTTCCTCATGCAGCAGGTCTCCAAACATAACAGGGCTGTATGCAGCCATTGTATCAATGCCTCGTTCCGTAGCTGCAAGCATCAATGTCTGGCCAAATGCGCCCAGATCATAGTATGAATATTCTGACAGACTCTTATTCAGGCATAGGTAAACACAAGTTGGTGCATCAAAATGCGTCAGGAACAGTCCCGATAAAATCTGTCCATATTCCTCCTTTGTAACACCCATTACATTTAAGCGGTTCTCTTTCCAGATTGCCATGTTCTCAACACACAAAGGGGCTTCTTTCCAATCATCAAATCCCGGACCGGGAATATCGGAACGATCAAAATGTTCTGGGATACCTTTTAAGGTCTCTGCCTTCCACGCCTCTTTTAAATTTTTCATTTTTTCACCAGTTACAACATATACCTCCCATGGCTGGCTGCTGCTCCAGGACGGTGAATGACCTGCTATTTCGATAAGTTCTCTAATTGTCTCTTCCGCAATCTGACGATCCGCAAGAAATGCCCTTGTAGATCTTCTGGTAAAAATCCCTTCTTTTACATTCATAATAAACCTCCAGCTATTTTGGCTATAATTTTTTTCTTGCTTACAATTATAGGGTATGTTAAGCTTAAAATGAATTTACAATATTCCCATTTTGTAAATCCAATGTTTACTTTTATTTCCCCTGAGGTGTAACTATGAAAAAAAATGATACAAAGAATCAGCTTTTAAACACCGTAGAATTACTGATGAACAAAAAAACAATTGAAAGGATCTCAGTCAATGAGATTGCAGCCACAAGTTTATTAACAAGGCAGACTTTTTATTTCCATTTTATTGATAAATATGATGCTGTAAACACCATTTATCTTAATGATTTTAAAGATGGAATTGCACGTTTTGCAAAAGAAGAATTAACTTGTGAGGGAACGATGATTCATATTTTAAGTATGATGAAACAAAAAAAGGATTTTTATAGCAATGCGTTTAAAAGCCGCGGTCAAAACTCGTTGATGGATTTTATGATTCATTTTAATTTTCAGTTTCACTGCATTCTGCACTGCCAATTACGTAAAGTCAAATCTCTTGATGATTCAACAATCTCTCTCATTAAATTTTGGTCTTATGGAGCATCCTCATTTACCGCAAACTGGGCATTAGAAGGGATGAAGATCCCAGAAGCAGAGCTGGCAAATTTTCTTGAAGATCAAATCCCGGAAAATATTCATATCGATGCCTCTTTGCTGACTTCAAAAGAATGGAACAAAATTCAAACGGAACTGGATACAATTAAGGATACTGGCAGTTTGCTATAACTTTGATACTATTAATTATCATTCTGTTCCTTTAAAACAGCTGGAATGTGTATGGTCATTCTGGTTCCGGCTCCCAGCACGCTTTGTATCAGAAGACCATAATCCTGACCGTAAATCATCTGGATTCTGCGATTGACATTGACAACTCCAATGGAAGTATGACCTCTCTTTTTCATGGAGTAATCCTCGGACAGGATTTGGGATATGGCTTCTTCCGTCATGCCCACGCCATCATCTTCCACCTGAATATACAAATCATCACCCTCTAACCAGGCCGCAATCACAATATGTCCTTTGTCCAGCTTTTCTTCAATTCCGTGTACGATGGCATTTTCCAGAATGGGCTGTATTAAAAGGCGGGGGATAGAAAGATCCATCAGGCTCTCATCAATTTTAATGACTGCCTCCATCTTATCCTGGTAACGGTAATTCTGAATCGCCAGATAGTCCTCTAAATTCTTAACTTCTTCCCTAATGCGGACGAATGACTTCTTTTCCAGAGAATAACGCATCATATTGCCCAATGCTGCCACCATATCTCCGATATCATCTGCGTGACGTATTCGCGCCATCCAGTTAATAGTGTCCAGGGTATTATAGAGAAAATGAGGATTAATCTGCATCTGAAGAGATTTCATCTGGGCTTCCTGTTTCATAACCTTCTGCTCATAGACCGTACTGACCAGACTATTCATATCGTTTACCATCTGATTAAAGGTATGGCTCAGCCGTCCGATCTCATCTTCGGAATTCACTTCGCAGTTTATATTAAAATCTCCCTGACCGAAATTCTCCATGGCCTTTGTCAGCTCCCGAAGAGGTTTTGTCATATTCCTGGATACCAGGGCAGAGATGAGGGCTGCCAGACAAGCAGTTATGGCGGTGACCAGTATGACGATGTTCTTTAGTTTTGTCACATCCCGCAGGTAATAATCTCTTGGTATGGCAAGCATCATGTGCCAGCCATTTGAGATAGGGGCACTGTTGTAAATGCTGTAATTCTGATCTCCGATTTTTACATCCCGGTAGAATGCCTCATTCTTCCCGAGGCAGTTAATATAAGGTTCTTTCAGCATTTCTCCGGAAAGTTCCTTGGAACTGGCTGCCAGAATGCGCCCTTCCTCATTGACGAGAAAAACATTGCCTCCCTGGGACAGATCGATATCAGAAATAATATCATTTAAACTTTTCTCATTCACATCAAGGGCGACATATCCAAGGGATTTTTTAGAAGGAAAACCGTACAGCTTTTTCATCAGCACAATATGCCCGTTTTTTACTTCCCAGTACTGATTCTCGTCCTTGATATATTCCATGATATCCAGGGGAGTCCCGATGCGTATTTTCGTATAGGTGTACTCCCTGTCTGAGTCAGACCGGATGCTGATTGCGTTAATCTCCTGCCGCAGCAGGGCATAGGAAGAAAGGATCTCCCGGATATTGCTGTGGAGACGGTAATAAGCCAGTCTGTCGTCTGCCAGCTCCTGCTCCGACTTTAAAGAACTTTGTATGGTATCATTTCCATTGATATAAAATGCGACATTTTCAATAGCAGTCACTGTGCTTTCAATTTTCGAAAGTGTGACTGATGCAAGATTTTTTAAGTAATCATTGGTTTTATCAGCCAGCATTCTTCTTGCATAGGAAAATTCCAGATATGAAAGAAAAATAACAGGCACAAGTATGAGAGTGAGAAAAAGAAACATCAGCTTACTGTGGAAATTTAGTTTACGATACCATCTTTTCATAACTGGGCTGTCTCCGTAAATTTCTGAAAGGGATTAACTGCATGGCTTCCCGATTTTCGGTATTCATACGGTGTCATACCGTAGTTCTTCTTAAATATCTGTCCGAAATACCGTTCATCTGAGATACCGATTTTACTGCAGATTTCTCCGTTTTTCAGCTTGGTTTCCGTAAGATATTTTGCGGCATAATACATCCTCACGGAAGTGAGAATCTCAAGAAATGTATATCCTGTTTCTTTTTTTATATAATGGCTCATGTAAACAGTGGTAAAGTGAAATTCTTCGGAAAGAACGGATAAGCTTAACTCTCTGTCATAATTTTCATAGATATATTTAATGATTTTCCCGATCCGCTCTTCTTCTGCTTCCAGAATCTCTTCTGTGGGCTTAACAAGAGCAGAGTATCCCTGAATTTTTGATTCCAGCTCTTCCAGCTTTATTTTCGTCTTTTTTTCCTGATTAAATTTCTCACATGCATTTTTCACACATGCCATGATTTCGTCTGGTGTGGAGGGCTTTAAGATATAGTCAGATACTCCAAGTGAAATGGCTTCTCTTGCGTACTCAAACTCACCGTATCCCGTCAGAAGAATGACTTTTGCATCCGGATAATTCTGCAGGGTACGTTTTGCCAGTTCGATTCCAGATAGCCCGGGCATTCGGATGTCAGTAAGTAAAATATCGATCTCCTGACTGTCGATCCACTCTTCCGCCTCAATGCCGTCTTTTAAAATCCCCACAACCTCAATGTCATTTTCCTTCCAGGGCAGCATTCCAAGTCCCTGTCTGATAATGGCTTCATCGTCAACAATCAATAATCGGTACATTGCAATCCCCCATTGCCTGTAGTTTTACTCCTCTTTAATACCCTTTCTCTCTGTTTTTACATCTTGTAAGAACTGCTTCCATGCATCTTCATGGGCCACAAAATATCTGGGACAATCCTTGCCGGTGGCATCATAATGCCGGATTACATCCTTTTCCGTCAATCCCAGTTCTTTGCACAAAAGAGCCGTAAATTTCACCAAAGAAGCATAAGTCTGGTCATTAAATTTACCGGTTTCATCGGGATGACAGCATTCTATGGAAACTGTATCCTTATTCTTCTCCTTTGAGGTTGCGTAGGCCACCTCGTAGATGGGGATTTCCTGAACAATCTCCCCTTCCAGGCCGATAATAAAGTGACTGCTTGCCGAGATCTTTTTCTCCCCTGTCTGATCCTTTAAGCTGGCAAAATAATCCCGGTTCTGCTTTGCAGTTGTACCGGGGTTGGCAACATAGTGAATTACAATTCCGTTTATCCGTTTCATACTGGTTCCCGGTCTTGAATAAGGATTGAATTCCAGAAAGTCCTGCTGGACGTAATCTGGCATGGTAATAGACCTGATATCCACATAGTTTCTTCCAAAAAGAGAAATTAATCCCCATAGAACGCAGGCTAACAATCCGGTCCATATAACTAACCGCAGGAATATGTAAAAGAATGCTCTTTTTTTCTTCTTTTTCTTTTGCTTATACCGGCGTTCTCTTGACCTGCGCCGGCGTTCCAGTTCATCCATTCTATCTTTTGTCTGATTATTCATGGCTTAAACTCCTGACTGCCTTTTCTACCAGTTTACGTCTATTCCAAAGAAAAAGTCAACCAAAATGTCAGGAATGTGATTGGATTACCGATTCCATCTTCACGGTCTCACACACATTTTGAAGAACTTCATGAAGCTTACCCTGAGCTGACTCATCACAGAGTATGACCATCTTATCTCCAGCCAGAAATTTTGTTTCCCCTCTTGGAACAAACTCCGCTTCTCCCCTCAAAAGAGAAATAAGAAGACAGGTCCGCGGCCACTGTATTTCGGAAACCTTCTTTCCCTCCGCCTCACTGCCATGAAAAATCATCCCTTCCACCAGCACCTTTTCTCCGGTGAGGGAAGTATCTCTGTCAGGATTTAATTTCCGTAAAAGCCTGTGAAGCAGCTGATCGTAAACAGGAGCGCACCGTACCATATCCGGGATTACATAAGCGATCAGGGAAACAAGGGAAAGAGCAAGTAAATGGGTAAAGCTTCCAGTCATTTCGCTAATTAGAATGATACCGGTTATGGGCGCCCTTACAATGGCGGAGAAATAACCTGCCATTCCAAGGATAATGAAATTACCCAGAAGATACTGAAGGGAATCTGTCATCATTCCCACTGCACTGCAATAGAGGCTTCCGATCACTGCGCCAAGCACCAGAAGGGGCAGAAAGATTCCGCCCGGAGCACCAGATCCGAAGCTTAAGATGGAAAATGCAAATTTTAAAAACAGCAATAGGCACAGAGCTCCAAACATCATCTCTCCTGAGGTCAGTACTTCTACCAGTGAATGACCTCCGCCCAGTACTGCAGGATAATACAGACCGAAAACTCCAGCCAATAAAAACGGGATCATTAACCGTACAAACTGATTAGGAATTTTCTGATACAGATCCTGAGTTTTTGAAAGGGTTGTATTATATACCACACCCATTACTCCGATAATTACGCCGAATGCGATTACATATCCGTAGTGATGAAGAGGAATCATTTTCGTGATCTGAAGATCAAATATAGGCTTTAATCCAAATACATTACGGGAAACAAAATCCGCAGTGATGGAGGACGCCATGGTAGATAAGAGAATTTCCGGAGAAAAATGTTTATGTATTTCTTCCAGAGAGAATAAAACTCCGGCAATGGGCGCATTGAAAGCAGCAGAAAGACCTGCACTTGCACCGCATGTGATTAAAAGCTTCTCTTCTGTCTTAGATCTTTTTGAAATCCTGGAAATACCTTTTGCTGTCATTGCTCCAAGCTGAATACTGGGGCCTTCCCGTCCAAGGGAAAGACCAAATCCAAGAGACACCAGTCCACCGGCAAGCTTGGCAAGAAGGGTTTTCCACCAACAGGGATCCAGCTCTCCAATCATCTCCCCTTCTACCTGTGGGATACCGCTCCCGGAAATCAAAGACTCCCATTTTAACATAAGTGTCACAAAAAGCGCCCCTGCAGTAAGAGCCAGAAACCAGATGACAACCAGCAGCGGTTTCCCCTTCACCGCATTCAACACCCATCTAAGCAACTCATCTCCATAGCTGAGCAAATATCGAAAAAATACAACTACGGAACCGGCTATGGCTCCTGTTAAAATTCCTTCGAGTATCAATTCATAACGAAAACTGCGGTAACGGTTAATTGTCTTTTGTGCCGTATGACCTTCGGTCTGCATCAATCTTCCTCCTGTAAATCATTTTTTATTTGTTTCTTAACATACAATATAAAATTATAGCTCCTGAAATTGCTGATTGCAAGGAAAAATCCGGGATAACATAAAAATAAGCCCGTCTCTTTCCCTGCCCTGGTGAGGAAAAAGACCGGCTTCTTCTTATTATTGTATTTTATTCTGTTCACGCTGCATAATCCACTAACTGCTCCGGGCAGAATGCTTCATTATAACAGACAATCTCCACCTGTATTCCAATTCCGATAATCATAACTCCCATCAGTGATTTCCCGTCAATCACCAGATGATTGGAAAAGACTTTTATTTCAAAATTGCACCGCTCCGCCTTTACCACAAAAGCCACCAGTTCCTCTACTGTGGAAAATGTATGCTTGATCTTTCTCACTTCAGACACCATCTTTCTTCTACCCTTTATTCATGATTTTCACTAAATAATCTGGTTTTTCAGCTACAATCATGTGCATTTTATCTATTTAATCCTATTATTTCCACTGAGTGAGGGGTTATACGGGAAAAGTGTATTTTTTTTAAGGAAAAGACTACCCAAATTTTGAAATATCGTGTATAATTGTGTCGTTGTGTTTTCAAATGGAAGCGTATCGAAGTGGTCATAACGAGCCGCACTCGAAATGCGGTTGTCCGCAAGGGCACGTGGGTTCGAATCCCACCGCTTCCGTCATGGAGAAAGCCTGAAACCATGCGGTTTACAGGCTTTCTCATTTTTTTCGTCTTGCATCTCTCCTAATTTGAGGGGGAGATGCATTTACTATCTATTTATATCCCCCAAATCGGCACAATTAAATTCTGGCTATCAAACGCCGATAGTCGGTCTGTTGTACAAAGAACTGCTCCTATCCCACGCTCCAGAGAAGCCTTATCAATCACCCTGAATACTCGAGTGAGCTGGCTTTGGGGCGTGGCTGTTTTTTTAATCTCCATAGGATATAGCTTACCGCTGTCTTCCAGCAGAATATCTATCTCCTTGGTATCCTTGTCACGATAGTAATAAATGAAAGCTTCTCGACCGCAATTCTGATGGCTCTTGACAATCTCGGACACTACAAAATTTTCAAGAATCGCACCGCTCATGGCACCACTCATCAGGGTATCGCTGTCGCTCCATTTGGTCAGGTACGCCACCAAGCCACAGTCATAGAAATAAAGCTTTGGCTTTGTCACCATGCGCTTTAACATATTGTTGGAATAAGGGTGGAGATAAAATACAATTCCCAGCCGCTCCAAAATCCCAAGCCAGTTTTTAGCGGTAACCTGGTCAATACTGGCAGCATCAGAGATAGTCTTATAATTCACCATCTGTCCGCACAGAGCGGCGGCTGATGTAATAAAATCCATAAATTTAAGTGAATCAATGGCACCAGATATTTCTTTTACATCCCTGTCAATATAGGTGCTGATATAACTGGAATAAACTGCCCGGTAATCATTATACTGTCCGCTGATGAGAGCAGGCATCCCACCTCTAAAAATACGCTCATAAAGTGCAGGAGTATCAACAGGAGTCCGCCCTTTTATCCGCTGTGATAGCTGTTCTAAATCCAGCACAAAAGGTGCTGAAGCAACCCCATAGATTTCAGCCTGTGACATGGGTGCCATATGGAGCAGGCAAACCCGCCCAGCCAGAGATTCCTGTATTCCCTCCATCAGTTTGAACACCTGCGAACCTGTCAGCCAGAAATCACCTGCACGATGATTTTGGTCAACATGTATTTTAATATAGGAAAACAGCTCGGGTGCATACTGCACTTCATCGATAAATACCGGTGGCTTATGAATTTGCAGGAACATCTTCGGGTCATTCTTTGCCATTTGACGCTCTGTTAAATCATCCAGCGTAACATATTCACGCCCTAAGTTCTCCTCTTCAGCCAGCTTTTGCAGCATGGTTGTTTTGCCGACCTGCCTAGGACCGGTAAGCAGTAAAGCAGGAAATTCTTTGGAAAGGCGGAGAAAGGTATCCTCCATTGCTCTGTGTATATAGTTCATAAAATCACCTCTTCGGCTAAAATTTTTATTTATTATATTATAGCCGATACAATCTACATGGTCAATGAATTTCGGCTATTATATGGATCAGTTATATTCTAGACGAATTGCAGGAATATATACCATTGAAAAAAGAGTTACCAGCATTTCAATGCTGAGAGCTCCTTTCTATATTCTGACTATGCAGATACTCTAACCTCAGCTTAGCGTATTTATCAAGTGCCTTAATACGATCCGCATTACTTGATTACTTGGCTAAACTGCTGGCATTATTGTGTTTTATAACAATATCTGGTATATTTGTTTAACGGTATAATTGTCTGTTTATAATAAGATGGAGGATGAAACAAACATGAAATTAGAACCAAATTTTCTGCAGAAACCAACTTTACAGGGTGAAAAAGTTATTCTTCGCCCATTCCAGATTGATGATATTGACACCATGCTTGATATTTTATCCGATTATGAAGTAAAAAAACTCACGGGTTCTGTCTGTAATGATAAAGAAGCCTATACCCCATCATCGGAAGAAGAATTAGAGAAAACCAGGCATTGGTACCGCACCCGGAATGAGCAGGAAAATCGTCTTGATCTGGCCATTGTAGATAAGAAAACAAACAAAGTTGTTGGAGAAGTTGTCTTTAACGATTATAATGACAGTTCCAACAAGGTTAATTTTCGAATTCTTATCGGACCAGACGGAAGAAATAAAGGCTTGGGAAGTGAAGCCACCTCGCTTTTTCTTGAGTATGGATTTAATACCCTCAAACTTCATAAAATAGGACTTCATGTGTTCAGCTTCAATCCACGCGGCGAGCATGTTTACATAAAAAATGGTTTTGTCTTAGAGGGTATTTTAAGGGAAGATTTCAGATATGAAGAAGAGTATATTGACACTAAGGTGTATGGCCTCCTCTCATCTGAATTCCATGCATAGGAGCGATTACCTGAGGAATCGCTGGGGCCGCAGACTAAGAGATGTGCTGGTTTGGTCGGGTTATAGTAGAAAGGGGTAAACTGTACTTTAACACCAAGTACAGTTTACCCCTTTCGATTTACCACCGCTGCTGGTATAACATTACTTATAAAGCCAATCGTTATAGTTATTTGCTAAATCCTGCAATGAATTGGTAAATCTTCCTACATGAAATCCGTCGCATACTGAGTGATGTACCTGGACTGATAATGGCATCAGTACCTTATTATCCTGCTCGATAAACTTACCAATAGTAAATATGGGGGGCAGGTAACTTCCATCTGTGTATAGATTTAAGTTAAATCCTGTAAAACTCGTCCAGGGCAAACTTGATATATTGAACGTATTGAGTGGTTGATCTGGTTTGGGCATCAGATTTTCAGCACTTGAATAACAGTCAATATCAGATATGCAGTTTTCATAAAACTGTATAAACGAATGGCTGTGAATCGTCCATATGCTGGAAAACAATTCTTTTTCTTTATTGAATATGGTGTAGCTTGGATTAAGTTCATCCCAATAGCCTAAATTACCGTCAGTATCAATATTCATACGAAACTCCTGATACTGATTGACAACAGTGGTAAGCATAAATATCTGAGCTGGATATATCTTTTTGTTCATGCTTTTTAATGCTGTTCTAACACCAGTTATATCAATGTTACAAGTTACGCTATAGGTGCAGCACACCTTGTGCATATAGTGATTGTAATATTCCTTACGCGCCCAATTATTTATGTCAATTAAATTAAAACTCATAATAATTCTCCTGGTTTTCAATTATTTTACGTTCAAAAGCTTATGCTATGCACGATAAAGAAATTGTTGATACCATTGTTTATGCATCCCTTTCTGATTATACTGTAATAATGTATTATAACACATTTTTAAATAAAGGGAATTTGAATACTTACATCTGTCCCTTTATTTTTAACACTCTTTATTTTATTTTCTTCGCACAGGAATCCAGATTTCACAATAATAGTTCTCAGCCTGGGCTCCATTGGAATACTCTCCTGGATCATCATACATTTCAATATGATACCCTAATGCTATCTCATAGTCCTTGCAGTTAGGTAACCACTCAGCGAATATTCTTCCGTGAACCTCCTGCAAAGACTTGGGATTTGCACCTTTACAGGCAAAAACCGCCCACATAGATTCCGGAATAACCCTTGTGACAAAACCTTCTGGTATTTCCGCTGATGGATTATAATTATCCCCAATCAAATATTCAAACTCATTTCCCTCCATCCGTTCATCAATGGATATCCCGTACGCACTGCAAACCTTATGATTTTTCCCTGTTTCATAGTACTCTCTCCACATTTTTGGAATCTCAGTCTCCGCTCCATCATACTGAAATACTTTTGAGACTCCAATCATAGTAAACTGGTCTTTTTCTACAATTTTGTAATCCATGGTATAACCTCCTTCTAATGACAGTCTGATTTTAAGCGCAGCAAAGGATTTTATCATTGCCTCGCCTTTACGTACAGAAGCAGGTGTAGCACCATGAAACCTGGTAAAAGCTCTGGTAAAGCCATCCGGTGAATCATATCCGTATTGAAGTGCAATATCGATGATTTTTCTGTCAGTGGAAATTAACTCCATGCCAGCTATCGCAAGTCTCCGTTTCTTAATATACTCTCCAACCGTAAAACCGCAAAGCATGGCAAATCCTTTTTGAAAATAGTAGGGTGATACCATAGCCTCTTTTGAAATATCTTTGATTGTGAGTTCTTCCGTAATATGATCTTCAATATAACTGATTGCTTTACTGATACATTCACTCCACTCCATGTAAAACACCTCCTGTCTGTAACTCTATCTTACATTTTAAAGAGGGGATTTTCCCGATTTTTAGTGCTTTGTTTTGTTAGTCTCCTAATGTTTTAATTATATCAAAGCATAAACACTCTGGCTAGCCGAAGCAAAAACAATCAAAATAGAAAATACAAGACTTTTTATCTTTTCTATGATAAACTCTCCATATAAGTTTACTTGTCAGAGGACTTATAATCATCATGATTATTTAAGTGGGATAAGATCTAAAAAGATCTTGTCCCATTTTTTTCTGACTGAATATGAAATAACGGAGGACAAAAGAAATGTATATAGAAACAAACAGACTGATTATCCGGAACTTTAAAGATAAGGACGCAGCAGGTTTATACGAATACCTTGCCGCACCACCCGTACATTGCTTTTACAGCGAAAAAGTAAACTCTTACGAAGAAGCTGTAAAAAAAGTAAAAGAAAAACAGAATGGTGATGGTCATGGAGACTGCTACGCCGTATGTCTGCGTGATACGGATTTTATCATTGGAGAAATATTTACAATGAAAGAACATCCGGACACATACAGCATTGGTTGGAATTTCAATCTGAAATATGGCAGAAAAGGTTATGCAAAGGAAGCCGCCGAGGCAGTTATAAGCAATCTATTTGAAAATGATGCAAGAAGAATCTATGCATACGCAGAAGATGATAATCTCCCCTCCCAAAAACTTTGTGAACGCCTTGGAATGAGGCGGGAAGGTTTATTTATTGAATTTATTTCATTTATAAACAATCCCGACGGAACACCCCTTTATGAAAACACATATCAGTATGCTGTTTTAAAGAAAGAATGGAATAATAAATAACAGAAGACTGAATTGATTTTTCTGAAAGCTGACATACTACCTTTGATTAAAAGAATGGAGGTCACTATGTCAGAAGCAGTTTTAGAAAAACCAAAGGATCGTGTCAGTTATCACGATTCCGTTGAAGAAATGCTGGTAAGGATCAGAGATGACGGTTTATCCAGCGTATTTTCAAGATTTGATGAGCAGGAAAAGATACGGTGCAAATTTTGTCTCCAGGGTCTGAGCTGTCAGCTATGTACCAACGGTCCCTGCCGGATTAACGAACAGAAAGGTCCTGAAAAGGGCGCCTGCGGAATCGGCCCCGACGCCATGGCAATGAGAAATCTCCTTATGAGAAACATTATGGGAGCTGCTACTTATGCCCACCATGCCTATGAAGCATTTCGGACACTGAAAGAAACGGGAAAGGGTAATACAACCTTTCAGATTACTGATACGGAAAAACTAAAATGGATGTGCGAAAAAACAGGAATTGACACCAATCAGTCAATCAATGAGATGGCAACCTGTCTTGCGGAGCTGTTAGACCGGGAAATGAAAGTAAACCCGGATCAGCACAGCATCATGGTGGAGGCATTTGCTCCGAAAAAACGAAAAAAAATATGGCATGATCTAAACATTTATCCTTCTGGAATTGAGCATGAAGTGCAAAACAGTATTGCAAGCTGCCTGACCAATGTGGATGGAGACTATGTCTCTCTTGCAAAAAAGGCATTGCGGCTGGGGTTATCTACCATCTATACTGCCCAGATTGGTCTTGAAATGACCCAGGACATTTTATTTGGAACTCCTAAACCTCATGAAGTTGATGTGGATATGGGTATTATGGACCCGGATTATGTGAACATTGCCTTTAACGGCCATCAGCCCTGGATCGGAGCTGCTGCCCTTATGAAAGCGAAAACAAAGGAATTTCAGGATCTGGCAAAGCAGTGCGGTGCAAAAGGAATCCACATCGTAGGATCCATTGAAACGGGACAGGAACTGCTCCAGAGATTTGAAATGGATGATGTTTTTGTTGGACTGATGGGAAACTGGCTGGCAATTGAACCGTTCCTGGCTACCGGTACCGTGGATGCCTTTGTCATGGAGGAAAACTGCTCTCCGCCTGCTATTGATCAATATGCAGAAAAATACCAGGTTGCCCTTGTCAGTGTCAGCACCATCATCGGTGTCCCCGGAACGGAACATGAGATGCCTTACTATCCTCAAAAAGCGGAAGAAATGGCGGATAAATGCATTCATATCGCAATTGAGAACTTCAAGAAAAGACATGGTAAAATAAAACCCATGGTTCCCAGGCATGTACAGAAAGCAATTGCCGGCTTCTCAACCGAAGCCGTACTGAATGCAATCGGAAATGATTTAAAGAATCTTGTAGATGTTATTGCAAAAGGACAGCTCAAAGGAATTGTAGCGCTGGCAAACTGCTCAACCTTAAGAAACGGTCCACAGGACTGGAATACTGTAAACCTGGCAAAACAGCTGATTAAGAGAGATATTCTGGTTGTCGCCGGCGGCTGCGGAAATCATGGTTTAGAGGTGGCCGGTATGTGTAATCTGGATGCCATAAACCAGGCCGGAGACGGCTTAAAAGCAGTCTGCAGTGCTCTGAAAATCCCACCGGTATTAAGCTTTGGAACCTGTACGGATACGGGAAGAATCTCCATGCTGGTAACAGCCCTGGCTGACTTTCTGGATGCAGATATCTCCGATCTTCCCATTGCTGTTACGGCACCGGAATGGATGGAACAGAAAGCTACTATAGACGGTATATTTGCCGTTGCTTACGGTGCCTTCACCCATCTATCACCGACTCCCTTTATCACTGGTGCACCCAAGCTTGTAAAACTGCTCACAGAGGATGTGGAAAGTCTCACAGGCGGAAAGGTGGCTTTGGGAGATGATCCTGTGGAAGTGGCGGAAAAGATTGAAAGCCACATCATGAAAAAAAGAAAAGCTATGGGTCTGTAATAATTTAATTAAACCGCGTTACTCCTCATGATGATCAGACAGGAATAACGCGGTTTCAATTAATCTACGATAAACATGATAAAAAAACATTACTTAAAAAACTTTTTTGTAGCCTTCGCTTTCTATTTAATAATAAATTATTTTGAAATTTAAAATTGTATATAATTTGGTTTAGGTTAATTTTATGATTAAGTGCAAATATTGGAGTTAAACATGTATAATTTTGGCACTTGGGTTGTACATATTATATTTATATGTTATAAAAAAAATGTCATTACAACAAATTATAGAAAGAGGTGATACCATTGTTTAAATTTTATTTCAATTAGATAACCAAAAAATTAATGAATATTTCGTGCCTGTTCGGAATTATTCCACAAAAAAATAATGGGGGAAAAAATATGAGAAGATTTAAACAGCTTATTACTATGCTTTTATCAGTAATCATGTTATTAAATAGTTCAGCATTAACTTTTGCAGGAACAACAGATATTTCGAGTAGTGAAAAAACTCTTTTTGAAGAACAAATTAAAGAAGTTCAAGATTATATGGCTGAGCATCAAGTCGGTATAACTTTGGATGAACAAGTACAAACCTTCAATATTCCGTTATCAAACGGTGAAAAAGCAACAGTAAAAATCACTTTAACCAGACCTGGATATTCCTTAGCTTCAAGTGTTCATACTGCAAAATTAGGAACATGGAATATTGATTATGATGCTAAAATACCACATTCCGGATCAATAAAATTGCGAGGTACAATGAAGGTTACGCATGTACCTGATATGAGTTCATCTAGTTTGGACTGTCCTAAATTTAGCATAACAGGGTCTTCTATTTCAGCAGTGCCTCCTCAAGGTTATTCAATTACTGATAAAGGTTCAAGTTATAAAACATTGCAAACTAATCATGAATATAAAATAAATGGTTATGTTACATATAGTTTTGGTGGAAAATTTACGTCAAATTATTATGTAAGTATGCAATTATATTGTAAAACCAATTCAGGAAGCGAACGTAATAAAATATATGTTGATACAAATTTAAGCGTATAGTTAATCTATACTTATTTAAAATACAGGGTACCATTAACAGGCATGGTACTCTTTAATTTATTAATTAATTTGGGTTTTGGGAGGTGATGACTATGGAGTACATGGCACTTTTAGCGGCTATATTTGCAGTGTTCTTTAAAATATTAGAATTTGTTGCATTAATTTGTATAATTATTTGCTGTACAAAATATATTAAAAACCATAGAAATAAATAAAACAGTATCTATTACTTAAGAAATCGCGTAATTCTTCCCATACCTAAAATGGGATTGTAGTATAGAGTAGGAAAAAGCCCTGAGGTATGGCGCTTTTTAGAATAAAGAAATATATAAAATGCCATTCCCAGCAAATCAACGATTGAAGTAGAAGTATTTATGATATATAATAGCACGGAAGTATGATTACTACCCTTTCTACTACTGGAGAAACTTTATGAAACAATTTATTCAAAAAGAACCTGTTCTGACAGCAGCTTCAATTCTTGCTCTTATTTCAGTCTTTTTTATCCCCCCGGATTTGGCCTATCTAAATTATATTGATTTTAAGACACTGCTCTGCCTGTTCTGCCTCATGACCTCACTGAAAGGGATTGAGCGGGAAGGATTATTAAACGCGGTCTCCATAAAGCTGTCATCAGGAATGAAAGATCTAAAACCGCTGATTTTACTCCTTGTTTTTACCAGTTTCTTTGCATCCATGTTTATGACAAATGACGTTGCTTTAATCGCTCTGGTCCCTATCACCTTGTCTGTACTCTCCCTGTGCGGTCAGGAACGCCATACTGCCCTCGTTGTAGTCTTGCAGACAATTGCCGCAAACATTGGTTCCAGCTTTACGCCGATCGGGAATCCCCAGAACCTTTATCTGTTTACCCGGTATGAGTTTAGTCTGCATTCGTTTCTAAAAGTGACTTTTCCTTTTGTATTATTCGGAGGAATTCTGCTTTTACTGGTGTGCTTTTTTATTCCACGCTATTCCATCAGCCAGCAGACAACCACAGTTCCTGCTATACGAAAAAAACTGGTTTTAGCCTATGGCGCCATGTTCTTACTGGCGGTGGCTGCGGTGCTGCGGTTCATTCCTTATCAGGCTGCTGCCCTGATCATTCTGGCTGCTACAGCAATTCTTGACAGACGTACGCTTTATCAGGTTGATTATTTCCTTCTTCTTACGTTTGCTGCAATTTTTATATTTGTGGGAAACTTGGCAAGGATCGACTGGGTTTTTCAGACCGTTTCAGGTTTAATCAGAAAGGATACCATGGTGACGGCTGCTTTATTAAGCCAGTTTATCAGCAATGTTCCTGCAGCCGTTATGCTGTCAGGGTTTACAAATAATGCTCCCAGTCTGCTTACCGGCGTAAATGTAGGAGGTATGGGCACTCTGATCGCCTCGATGGCAAGTGTTATTTCCTATAAACTGTTTGCTGCTGCCTATCCCAAAAAAACTTTATCTTTTTTAGGTATCTTTACCGTTCTCAATCTTGTTTTTCTCATTGCCCTGCTATTGTTTGAAGCAGTCCTTATGTAAAATTAATAACAGCCAGTGGCTTATGTAGTCACTGGCTGTTTTGATATTTTATTTTAACTGGGAAAGGATGTAGGCCGCCTTCTCCTGATCTTTCTTGTATACAAAAAGTCTGTAAAAATCTTTTACATTTCCGGTCCTTCCTAAGATTGGATTCCTTCCATTTAAGTTATTCATGGATAAGCGCAGGCTGTTATTGGTGGTTTCAGTCATATAATAAATATTACTTTCTCTCAGCATATTTTTTACATGATATAGCTTTTCAAGATCCTGTGTATTGTATATCTCTGTTAATTTCCTACTAAACAGCATATTCTTGACCTTTCCTTTCCAATCATCTCAGGAACCGTTTTTTTGTTTCATTCTTTTTTATTATAACAAAATCGGTTGTCTGTTACAAGCAGACAACCGATTTTTATGCTATTTATATTTTTTTAACCGGATAACAAACTTCGGTTACCAATTCCTCCGGATTTTGGCTCTGAGCAGGACTGACATGATAGATGCAAAACATGGGTCCGTTAAATTCATATTCGTTGTCCCTGACCCAGTTTGCCACTTCCAGATTCACATCAGTTATCTGATCGTAGCTTCCTTTGTATACCGCTGATGCTATTTCCACCTCAGGTACTGTTTTAAATACTACGTGCTCCGTATTTTCATAAGTGCCTTTTACAGAAATCTGAATCTCTACATCCACATCACCATCTCTAAAATCACGATCATGAAATACCGCCAGAGAGTAAGCGGGATCACACATCTGTAAGTTTCTGTCATGGGTCTCTTCTCCAAGCCTCTTCCACAGCAGTCCTTCCTGATTATAAGCTGGAATAATCTCTCTTACACTGGCCACATATCTTTGGGGCATGGTTTTTAATGCTACGCTATAATTCATTGCCAAAACATCCTTTCTCAGCCTTTGAATGGCTGCATCAAGGAGCTTAAGCCGTTGTCCGCTTTCTTTCATTTCTTCCAGGACTTCCACTCTACGGACCTCTAAAAATTTTGCAAGTTCTCCGGGATCATCATAGCTTTTTAACAACTCCCCAATCGCGGCAAGGCTGAATCCCATATCTTTTAAGGAATTAATCCTGACCGCTTTTAAGAGCTGGTCCTCGCTGTAATAGCGGTATCCGGTAAAATGGTCGGTGCTCCTTGGCGTCATCAGTCCGATCTCGTCGTAGTGGCGGAGCATTCGGATACTGATTCTTGACAGTTTAGAAAAATCTCCTATTTTCAGCATGCTTTTTACCTCACATATATGTTTTTTTCGAGCTCACATTTAGTATAGAGTATACCATAATGTGAGAGTCAAGCAACAAATCAAGAATACATATTTTTCAATCTTTATGTTAAAACTGTTTTTTATAGAGAAAGGAGCGTGATTTAAATGCTTTTAGTCACTACGGATTATATTCCAGGAAAAGAACTGACACTTTTAGGTATGGTAAAAGGCAGCACAATACAGTCAAAAAATTTGGGGAAAGATATTTCTCAGGGGCTTAAGACCTTAGTTGGGGGAGAATTAAAGGCGTATACGGAAATGATGGATGAGGCAAGAGAGCTTGCAACCAAACGTATGGTACAGGAAGGTGAAGCTATGAATGCAGAAGCCATTGTCAATATTCGTTACGCCTCATCCTCCGTTATGCAGGGGGCAGCTGAAATTCTTGCTTACGGAACTGCTGCCATATTTAAATAACTGATACAGAAAGAGTCGTTATTGGGGGGGACAACATGAGAAAATTTGCAAAGAACCTTCTGTTTATTTTAGGGTTATTGTTTCTGATTCTTTTTTTCGTTTTGATGTTTTACGAATACTGCCAGCTTAAAAACAGGCTGTTACTTGTTCCAGATATAATATTTGCCAGTTTTATCTTTTCCGGTGTATTATTTTTAATTCCCGGAATTTCCTGCATGGCCGCTTCGTATATGCTAAAAACGTAATAGTTCAAAAAAACATCGTTTCTTTCGAAGCGATGTTTTTTTTATAAAAGCTGGTAAATCAGACCATGCTTTGTGCTGTACCAGATCAGCATTCCATGTCCCCTTCTTGGTAGACGAACATTAAAATCCCATTCCGGATATTGCTTAATTACTGATATGCGGTCTCCCGATGCAAAGGCCAGAAAGGAGATGTAGTGCTCTTTATTCATAGGATGGGCGCTGGTGATAAACCAGTCATCTTCAATCACAGTTACGGATAACTTTTCCCCTTCCTCTGCTTTTTTCGGTTCCAGTGCAGTAAGCTTTCTTTTGCAGCAGGAAATCTCCGGATCTCCAGTGGAAAAGCTGATGCTTTTGCAGGTGGGACAGACATAGTATTTGATCTGCTTCATATTTCCTCCTGTTATGTCATTGGGTGTTAAATCCCCATTCAGCAAATTTTGTATATCAACTCCAAAAAGTCTGGATAGTTCTGAAATAAGTGAAATGTCTGGAAGACCTTTGCCTCTCTCCCATTTGGATACTGTTTTATCACTGATATGCATCTTATCTGCTAGCTGCTTCTGTGTCATACCATGCTCACTGCGAAGCATTCGAATTAAGGTTCCTACCGTACTGTCAGGCATGGGTGTCCCTCCTTTCCCTGTATAATAGCTCAATCCTTAGTATGTGCTTATTTTTATTATTGTAACTGACTAAATAACTTTTTTCAATCTACGTTTCGTAGAGTAAAAAGGCAGACCGAACAGCATTATGGACTATCTCCTGCTTGTTGCTTTTTATTATAATGTGCAGTATACTGAGCAAATACATCTTTAAACGGAGGTTATTAAATGACACCAGAACAAATAGTAAGAAAATTCTTTGAAGAAGTTCGTTCAGGGAATAATCCTGACTACGCGGAAAAATTAATGGCAGAACAAGTATTGGCACATCAGATTATATCAGAGAAAGAACAGACAGTTTTAAGATCACCAAAAGATTATGCGGACCATGTAAGAGAAATGATCACAGCCTATGATAAATTTTCATTGGAAATACAGGAATTTTTAGTACAGGGTAATAAAGTATATGTTCGTTGGAGACAGGTGGGAAAGCATATCGGAGAAGTAAACGGCTATGCACCTACAGATCTACCGATTATTGAGATAGCCAGCGCCGTATATCGAATAGATAATGAAAAAATTTCAGAATATTGGATTCAGATTGACAGAGCAGGAATTGAAAAACAGTTGGAATCTAATAAAAATAAAAAGTAGTTTAGTAAAAAGGCAGCCCGTTTTAATACACCGGACTGCCTTTCATTTTTATCTGAAATACTGAGGAAACTGACTCACAATTCCTTTGGTCATCATATCGGCCATTTCCAGTGCACCACGTTCTATATCTGCAAAAACGTTAATACTGTCTTCAAAATTCTGGGACATTGTGGCATCAATCTCTTCCTTGGTCAGATTCATGTATTCGCTAAACATTCTCTGTAAGTCTGCAGCCGCCCAGTTTGGATTAATGGAGGTCAGGAAAGAAATCATCTGAACAGCATTGTTGTTTATCTGATTCTCTGCATCTGCTGCTGCCTGCGTGTTGCCATCTCTTATTGCCATTACATAATTAGTGACCAGGGTCAGATGATTGGTCAGGAGATCTGCAAATTTTTTGGCATTTTCATCCCCATAAAATGTTTTGAGGGCCATCTGGAAATCTTGCGGGTTTTCCATCAGACGATTCATTACATACTCCGCATCTGATAGATTCCACAGTTCACTCTGATTTGCCATTCTAAGCCAATATACCTGTTGAAGCCACAAAAACCTTAAGTAATTGCCTAAATTCTGCTCAGCTTTGCTGACCCACATGTACGTAGGAAGCTGGGGTTCTGGACTGGGCTGGGGCTGGGGACTGGGCTGCGGACGGTTTCTAGGAATGCAGATCACCTGCCCTACAAACAGATTGGTGGGATTTACTCCCGGATTTGCAGCCATAATTGCTTCTACAGTGGTATTGTAACGTTGGGACAAAAGCCAGAGTGTATCACCCGCTTCAATGGTATAGGAACGGGTCCCCTGGGGACAAATCGGATACTCAGTTTCAGTCCTTTGCTGCATGGTATTGTCCATGGACTGCGCCCATGGCGGAAGATTCCGGAACTTATATCCTGCAGGAATCCAGATTACCTGGCCAATCATTAAATTACCAGGTTTGATACCTGGATTTAATGCCATTATGGCTTCAACATTGGTACAATATTTCTTCGCCAGAAGCCAGAGGGTATCCCCTTTCTTAATGGTATAGGCACGTAAACCTACCGGGCAGCGGGTTGTGTTTCCAGAAACAGCCTCACTTCTTAATGGATTTGTCGACATTTGGGTAGTGTTGCCAGGTGCGGTCTGTGGCTGGGCTGGCTGGGCTGGCTGGACTGGCTGAGTCGATTGAGTTGGCTGGGTTGGCTGAGTCGGCTGGGTCGTTTGAGCCGGTTGAGCTGGCTGGGTTGACTGGGCCGGCTGAGTCGGCTGAGCTGGTTGGGTTGGCTGGGTCTGTGGCTGGGAGGTTCTGTTTCCTGATGGAATACAGATCATCTGACCAACCTGAAGATTGCCAGGATTAATGCCAGGATTTGCTGCCATAATCGCTTCAACGGTAGTGTAGTGACGTCTGGATATCAGCCAAAGTGTATCGCCGGATTGTATTGTATAGGAAAACAATCCTTCGGGGCAAGAAGTCATCATAATACTGCCTTTCAATTAAACAATTTGTCTTATTTTATGATGAAAAAACCGGAAAAGTACCTGTCAACCTAATAAAAATATAATTTTTTATAATTTATCATCATAATAACCCCTTTGCTAACCCCACGATTTTCACACACACTTACAGTTAGCAATATAATATTGTACATGCACATTGTTTCAATTCCTTTTTAATTGCAATTGCAACAAACATCTGATATTATTTTATTACAAATATTTACTAAATATGACAATATTTTCAACAAGGCAAAGGGGGTCCCATTATGATAAAAGAACCTTTCGATCAGGCTTTCATGCAGCTGCCGTTGGGCTATGCCCGCCATACCATTATTTTCAAAGAGGATTCACAAATAAGGGATTATATTCTTACCAAAGCGAATGATACATTTTTTCGCTATCTGGGTTTAAAAAAAGAAGATGCCCTGTTAAAAAGCATGTCAATGATTCTTCCTTCTTTATCTGACCAACCAGCCTGGCTTGAATTTTACAAAGATCCGGATCAATGGAATCAAACTTCCTTTATGGAGGCAGGAAATCATTTTTATAAGATTACTGTAAGCTATCCAGATCCCAACACTCTGATTACAATTTTTGATGAAGTAACTGAATTGGTCAGCGAGCTTCAAAGGGTAAAGAAAACAAATGAAAAACTGGTACGGGATATTGATATCTTTTTTGAGAGCACCCAGGATGGATTATTTCTCGTCACATACCAGGACGGTGAATTCCGTTATATAAAAAACAATGCGGTTCACCAGCAGCTGACGGGTGTTAAAACCCCGCTCCTTGGTAAAACCCCGGTGGAAGTACTGGGCGAAAAGGTGGGATCTGCTTTAAGAGAAGGATATGAACGGTGCATGGCATCCGGGGAGGGTATGATGTATGAAGAAACCGTTGATTTCCCCGAGGGCACCAGAGACTGGCTTGTACGCCTGACTCCTGTTATGGAAGACGGGAAGATCTCCTATATCATTGGCTCACGCCTTGATATCACCGAGCTGAAGCGGCTGAAACAGGAACGGGAACAGCTTTTAAAAAATTACAACTCCATGTTTACGGAGCATTCTGCTGTTATGCTGATTATTGAAGCCTCAACGGGTAAAATACTGGAGGCCAACCCTCAGGCCTGCCGTTTTTATGGTTATAGCGAAGAAGAGATGCTTCGTATGAGTATTGATGAAATTAATGCATTATCAGACCATGCCACCAAACAGATGCGTATCCAGGCATTTAACAGAGAACAGCAGTATTTTCTGTTTCCCCATCGTCTGAAAAACGGCGAAATTAAAATGGTGGATGTGTACTCCAGCCCTGTCACTTATGGAGATGAGACAAGACTCTATTCCATTATTTTTGATGTGTCAGACAGGGAACAGTTTAGAGACGATCTTTACCGGGAAAAAGAGATGTTAAGCGTTACCCTAAATTCCATAGGGGATGGGGTGGTGACAACGGATTTAGATGGAAAAGTCACTTACTTAAATCAGGCAGCCGAGGAAATTACCGGCTGGAACAGTAAGGATGCCTGCTCCAAATCTTTTATGGAAATCTTTGATCTGCGCAATGAAACAACCGGAAAGATTGTACCAAATCCCATTACTGCAGTACTGGAAACCGGCATGATTGTAGGGCTTGCAAACCATACCGTTCTGTTAAATAAAAGCGGGGATTTAATTCCCATTGCGGACAGTGCCGCACCCATACGTGATGAGAACGGGCATGTATACGGTGTGGTTATGGTATTTAGGGACGTCAGTCAGGAGAAACGGCAGCAGGAACGAATCCTTTATTTAAGCTATCATGACCCGCTGACCCAGATATTTAACCGCAGATATATGGAAGAAGAATTAGAACGTATGGATCAGACTTCCCAGCTTCCAATTGCAGTTATCATGGGGGATGTGAACGGGCTCAAAGTCATTAATGATGTATTCGGACACAGAACCGGAGATCAGTTATTAAAAGAGGTTGCCAAAACCCTTCAATATACCCTTAAAAACATGGGCATTGCTGCCCGTTGGGGGGGAGATGAATTCCTGGTTCTTCTTCCTCATACAGATCACCAAAAGGCTCAGGATTTAATTGGGCGGCTGGAAGAGGCCTTTAGAAAAAGCAGCAGTCTCCCGCTGGAGGTAAGTGTGGCTCTGGGATTTGATGTAAAAGAAGACATATCCCAGTCATTAAACCAGTCCCTGCAAAAAGCAGAAGAAAAAATGTATCATAAGAAGCTTTTAGAAGGAAAGAGCTACCGTAACAGCATTATTACCACACTTCTTGCCACTCTTTATGAAAAGAGCATGGAAACCGAGGAGCATGCTGTAAGATTAGAAACCTACTGTATGGCAATTGCAGAAAAGCTGAATCTGTCTTCAGAGGATAAAAATGAATTATCTCTTCTGGCAATCCTGCACGATATTGGCAAGGTAGGTGTCAATATCGAAACCTTAAACAAACCAGGACCTTTAAATGACGACGAATGGAAAGAAATGATGCGCCATCCGGAAATCGGCTACCGCATTGCCCAGAACACCCCTGAGCTTTCCACTGTATCAGAATACATTCTCTCTCATCACGAACGATGGGATGGAACGGGTTACCCAAGAGGTCTGAAGGGAACCGATATTCCTCTTCTCTGCCGGATCCTTGCAGTCGCTGATGCCTATGACGCCATGACCAATAACCGCTCATACCGGAAAGCTCTGGATTGCCAGACTGCGATGGACGAAATCGGCCGTTGCTCCGGAACACAGTTTGATCCATTTATTGTTACTATTTTTTTAAGCCTGAATCAGGTTTTTTAAGCAAAAGTAAAGACAGACGCATATGACCATGTCTGATTCATTTCATGGTTATATATGCGTCTTTTTATTTTTCAAAAAAACTATTGACATTTCAAATTTAATTGTGTACAATCTAATTTAGTAAAACAAATAAATCAAATGCGAGGTGGCAGATATGAATTTATATGATATCACAGTTACAGACAGAAAAGGCAACCCTGTTACTCTGTCCCAGTACAAAGGAAAAACACTGCTGATTGTTAACACTGCAACAGGCTGTGGGTTTACGCCTCAATATGAAGGCTTAGAGGCACTTTATCGTAAATACAGAGACCAGGGCTTTGAAATTCTTGATTTTCCATGCAACCAGTTTGGTCACCAGGCTCCGGGAACAGAGGAAGAGATTCACCAGTTTTGTACGATGAACTATGAGGTATCTTTTCCCCAGTTTGCAAAGATCGAGGTCAATGGTCCCTCAGAATCCCCGTTATATTCTTATTTAAAATCACAGCAGTCGGGAATTCTGGGTTCTAATATAAAGTGGAATTTTACGAAATTCCTGGTTGATAAGAATGGATCTGTAACGAAGCGCTACGCTCCTACCGATAAACCGGAGAAATTGGAAAAAGATATACTCGCACTTTTATAACAAATGCGGATTAAATAAAGAGCCAGACAGGCAGGAAAGGAAGTATTCACATGGAAATTAAAGCGGTTAAATTATATGAGGGCGGTTTTATGACACAACCATTCGCACTGGGAGGCGGAGTCAGTGAACCGATTTTTGATGAAACAAGGACCTATGAATCCAGTCTCCAGAATTATCTCATTGATACAGGGAGGGAAGTCATCTTAATTGATACTGGCATCCCGAAAGAGGCTCCCGACACCCCTGCAAAAGAGGGGCAGAAAATCTATCAGGGGAAACGGATTCATGATTATGTAACCGCTCTCTCCCATTTAGGCTACAAGCCAGAGGATGTAACCCGGATTCTTCTGACTCACAAGCATCCCGATCATTCCGGCGAGCTTAGAAGCTTTCCTAACGCAAAAATCTACCTTTCCAAAGCAGAGGCAGAAGCTTTAAAGTTAAGCGGAGACAATATTGTCCCTGTGGAGTTTAAAGATGGAGCCTACCATAACTTTGAAGCAAGTGAAAAGATCACAGATGGTATTTATTTCCTTCCTGCACCTGGACATACAAAAGGCAACAGCATTGTAATTGCAGAAAATGACGGATTGTTTTATCTCATACACGGGGACATTACTTATACCGATGCCGCCCTGATCGAAAACCGCCTGTCTGTGGTTTTTGAAGATCTTGAAGCTGCAAGAGAGACTCTGACAAAGGTTCGCTCCTTTATCAGTCAGAATCCAACGGTCTATTTATCTACCCATACACCAGAGGGTCTGTCCAATTTAAATGAGAAAAAGATCATGAAGCTTTAGAATCTCCTCTCCGGCACCAATTGCCTCCTTCCTTAATACCATGGTAGTAAGAAAGGAGGCAATCACTATGAGCACCTGCA
Organism: Lacrimispora struthionigena; assembly: GCF_048627165.1. Classification (NCBI taxonomy): domain Bacteria; kingdom Bacillati; phylum Bacillota; class Clostridia; order Lachnospirales; family Lachnospiraceae; genus Lacrimispora; species Lacrimispora struthionigena. The sequence continues at coordinate 490,851 of NZ_JBMBWP010000001.1, read as the reverse complement.
GTTTTGACGGTCTGACCGGCCGTGTGGTAACTCCAGATGATCCTTTCTATCATGAGGCCAGACAAGTCTATAACCGGGCTGTCAACCGGTTTCCTCTGGCCATTGTTTACTGCCGGAATAGTTCCGAAGTCAGCAATGCGGTGTTATGGGCCAGAAAACGGGATATCTGTCTTCGCATTCGAAGCGGAGGCCACAATTATGAAGGATATTCTACAGGCAATGATGTACTTGATATTGATCTTAGTGAAATGAATCACATTTCAATTGATGAGGAGAACCGCACTCTTACTGTAGAGGGCGGTGTAAATAACAGACAGCTTTACGAATTTGTATCTTTAAGAGGATATCCGTTTCCTGGCGGTACCTGCCCCTCAGTGGGAGTCACTGGTTATGTCATGGGGGGCGGCTGGGGACTCTCCTGCCGTTATCTGGGACTAGGATGTGACAGCCTTTTGAATTTTACCATGGTTAATTCAGAAGGCAGTTTCATCACTGCCAGTTCGGAAGAAAATCCGGATCTGTTCTGGGCGTGCAGAGGCGGTGGTGGCGGCAATTATGGAATTATTGTCTCCATGACCTTCCTGCTTCCCAAAAAGATTGATAAAATTACTCTGGTTGAAATCATGTATCCCGTTGCCGACCAGGAAAAGCAGGCTTACTTTCTTCTTGCCTGGCAGGAATGGCTGGAACACGCTGATCCACGAATTACACTGGTTGGCAGAATTTTTAATTCACAGGAAGAAGGTCTCTCCATTCTATCCAGAGGCTTTTTCTATGGACCACCGGAGGCTGCTCTTGGAAGCATCGCCCCCCTTCTGGAACTTGGCGGGGTGAAGTACCGTTTAAAATACGTGACGTTTTTAGAAGCAGTTACTATAATCGGAAGCTTTTATCCTCCTTTTGAAGCCTTTTTATCCGCAAGCGGTTTCGTGAAAAGAGAGCTGACCGAATGTGAATGTCTGAAACTGGCAGGGCTTATTAACAAACGCCCTACAGGGTCCATTTACACCGGACTTTCTCTCTACGCACTGGGCGGCAGGGTTTCCGAAGTATCAACAGATTCCACTGCTTTTTATTATAGAGATGCCAGATACATCACCTGGCTCAATACGGTTTTTGAAAACAGCAAAGGGGAAAATGCCCTGTGGGTGGCACGCCAGTCTGGTTACCTGTCTTCTGTCACAACCGGCTCTTATGTAAACTTCCCATATGAAGGACTCCCCTGTTATCTGGAAGAATATTATGGCTGCCATGTCTGCAGATTAAAAAAGGTGAGAAAAGAATACGACCCCTGCAAGATTTTCACCTATCCACAGGCAATTGGCAGTTCCTGCCGCTGTTCCCAACTATAGGGTGACAGGAAAAGCACAGACGCCCCTTAAGGCAATCCACCGGAAGGGCGTCTGTTCTCATGAATCTGATTGTGTTTTTTCTTATGATCAGATATAATACTGATACAATTTAATAATATTTACTGCTATACCTCTGTTTTGACCCTATACAAATTCGTGCCAAAAAAGGAGATATTACAAATGAAAAATTTCAAAGACTACCCCATTTCTAAAAAGCTACTGACAGGATTTCTTTCAGTAGCTCTCATCACATTGCTGGTAGGCATTGTAGGACTTGCCAGTATGCTGTTTATAAACAGCAAGGATACTTATATGTATCGTTCAAAGACAGCCCCTCTTGACGATATGTTCCACACAATGGAAAGTCTGTATCAGATCAGAACCGATTCCAAAGATATTATAAGCAATGCCGGTAATAAAGAACGGATTGGAGAACTGGAAAAATCCTACGCTCAGGAAAAGGAACAGTTTTTAAACCACTCTGCAGTTTATAAAGCTTCCATACCCGCAGGCTCTCAGTCCATGACTTTATTTGAAGAGGCAGTTTCTCTCTTCTCCAGCTCCTATGACCCTGCCATGACAAAATCCATTGAATTTGCAAAAGCCGGAAAAAAAGAGGAAGCAGAGAAAGCCATGACCGATCAGCAGGACAGCATACAGAAAGTATATGATAACTTCGATGCTATCATTGATCAGCGTATGAGTGAAACAAAGGAGCTTAGTGACTTAAATGAGCTCGTTGCGCTCATTTCCACAGTGGTTCTTGTTCTCTTAATCATCTGCGGTGTTTCAGCCGCTGTCTTACTGGGAGTTAGAATTTCCACAATGATCAGCAGACCAATTAAACAGGTGGTAAAAGCAGCGGAGCTGATTTCTCTTGGTTATATAGATGTTGACTTAGCCGACCTTGATTCCAAGGATGAAACCGGTCAGCTGGCTGATGCATTTTCTAAAATGCTGGAAGGAATTAAGGATCAGGCCAGATCCGCCACTGCTATCAGCAACGGTGATTTCACAAGCGTCATTCCCCTTCGCTCGGATGCCGATGTGTTAGGGCTGGCTCTTCAGAAAATTGAACGGGATTTAAATCAGGCACTCCTTATCGTCCACGACGCAGCTGACCAGGTTAACAGCGGCGCCGGACAGGTGTCTTCTGCTTCCCAGTCACTTGCTTCCGGAACTACAGAACAGGCTGCTGCCATAGAAGAGCTGACTGCATCCATTGCCACAGTAGCAAAACAGGCACAGCAGAATTCAGAAAATATGCAGATTGCAGCCGGATATGTGGCCGCAGCTGACACAGGTGTTAAAAAAAGCAATGAACATATGAACAGACTGAATGTATCTATGAAAGAAATCAGCACTTCATCGGAAAAAATCTCCAGCATCACCAAGGTTATTGAGGACATTGCGTTCCAGACCAACATACTGGCACTGAATGCAGCAGTAGAATCTGCTCGGGCCGGCAGTGCCGGAAAAGGCTTCGCTGTTGTTGCAGATGAAGTAAGAAACCTGGCTGCCAAATCTGCGGAAGCCGCAAAGCAGACTGCTGCATTAATTGAGAATTCCGCAATCAGCGTCTCGGAAGGTGAGAAACTGGCAAAAGAAGCCTCTGATATACTCCTTGAAGTAGGGGAAAAGGCAAGACTTGCAGAAGTATCCATCAGAGAAGTGGAATCCACGTCATCAGTCCAGGTGGCTTCCATGGAGGAAATCAATCAGGGCATCAATCAGGTATCTGCCGTAATTCAAAGTAATGCAGCCACAGCAGAAGAAAGTTCTGCTTCCAGTGAAGAGCTTGCTGCACAGGCGCATGCCTTAAAGCAGGAAGTTGGAAGATTCAGGCTGTCACACAACAGCTAAGTTAAAAAGACTCAGGAATGGCTTCACGGCCTTCCTGAGTCTTTTTTTTATTCCAGATGTTTCATTGTATTACCAAGTATCTTGTATAAAAGATGGTAAAGTTCTTTCGCTTCTTCCTGGTTAAGAGGGACACACTGAGAGATCCGTTCTGGTATGGTTACCGCCTGCTCTTTTAACTGCTCGCCCTTCTCAGTCAGTTCTACAATGACACTGCGCTCATCTTCCTTGTCCCTGTTGCGGGTCAAAAGGCCTCCGGCTTCCATCTTCTTTAGCAGGGGAGTGAGCGTACCGCTATCCAGATAAAGGGTCTCACCCAATTGCTTTACAGTGACTTTCTTCCTGTCCCATAACACCATCATGGCAATATACTGGGTATAGGTTAAGTCAATCTCATCGAGAAACGGCTTATAAAGCCTGACAATTTCCCGGGCGGAGGCATAAAGCGGAAAGCAAAGCTGGTTCTCTATTTTTAATCTGTCATAATTCATCACGTTTCTCCGTTCTCCTGCTGTCCTGTATTTTATTACAGCAATTCTTTTATGCTTTCTTCCACCAGCTTCATATCAGCAGTTGGTTCAAATCTTCTCACTACATTCCCATCTCTGTCAACAAGAAACTTTGTGAAATTCCACTTAATAGCCGGCTCATTCTTATAATTGGGATTTGCCTTCTCAAACATCTCTTCCAGCACACTGGTCAGCTTGTGCTCCGGATCAAAGCCATCAAACCCTTTTTCCTTCACCAGATACTGATACAGTGGAATCGCATTCTCACCATTTACATCAATCTTTGAGAACTGTGGAAATGTTACGCCAAAACGTCCGGTACAGAACGTATGAATCTCCTCATCATCTCCAGGTGCCTGATTGCCAAACTGATTGCATGGGAAATCAAGAATTTCCAGACCGCTGTCCTTGTACTCTGAATAAATTGCCTGAAGATCGGTATAATGAGGAGTGAATCCACAGGCTGTTGCTGTGTTCACAATAAGAAGTACCTTTCCTTTGTAATCAGATAACTTTTTATCCTCTCCGGACATAGTTTTTACAGTAAAATCATAAACAGACATTGTAATACCTCCTTGTATCTATAATAAAAGATTATTTTTTAAGTTGCTTTTATTATAAAATACTTCTGTTGTCCTGTCAATAGTTTTGTAACATTTAATTGCAACAAATTAATTTGGTCTATTTGTATTTTTTTGTTGACAGTAAAATTTCATAGTGGTATCATTTGTATGTACAAACAAGAGAGGTGATGTTTTGAACAAAAATAACACAACAGAGGAACAGGCCTGCTCTCTTAACAGCTGCCTGTTTTTTACCACAGTAAAGCTTTCCAGAGTGTTTGGCAAGATTGCAGAGGAAGCTTTTTCAAAAACCGGACTCTCTCCCAGTCATGCTCTTTTGCTTTATCTGGTTAACCAGAAAGAAGAGATACTTCAGAAGGAGCTGGGGGAAACGCTTCATTTAACACCTTCCACCATCACCCGGCTGATTGAAAAGCTGGAACACAAAAGTCTTGTTTCCAAACGATGTGAGGGAAAGTCCGTAATTTTAAGCACTACGCCCCAGGGTCTTGCACTTCAGAAAAACATTATGGAATCCTGGAATTTTCTTCATGAGCAGTATCATGGGATTCTGACAGAAGAAGAGACAGCTCAGTTTCTGACCCTCAGTAAAAAACTGCTGGGTAAACTTGAAAACAATTAAGGAGGATTTTTTTATGCAGGAGATTTTTAACAGACGGAGTATCCGTAAATTTACCACTGATGCCGTAGAACCGGAGAAGATTGACAGAATTTTGCGTGCAGCCATGCAGGCGCCTTCAGCAGCCAACCAGCAGCCATGGGAATTTATTGTGGTAGAGGACAAAGAGAATTTAAAGAAACTGGCTGACGTATCTCCCTATGCAAAACCAGTGGCAGGATCAGCGGTTACCATCGCTCTTCTGGGAAATGAAAATGAATTTAAGGTTCCAAAGGGCTGGGAAGAAGATTTAGGTGCAGCTTCCCAGAATATACTGTTAGAGGCTGTTCACTTAGGACTGGGAGCCGTCTGGCTGGGTGTGGCCACTTCTGATGTGGTGACTGAACAGGTACGCAGTTTCTTTCAGCTTCCGGACCATATCAAACCCTTCGGACTGATTGCCATTGGTTATCCCGATGGACAGAAAAATGAATTTACAGACCGGTATAAAGCAGAACGCGTACATTATGAAAAATGGGCATAAACAAAGGAGAATAAAATAAAATGATTAAGGTTGTTGCAAAAAATTATATTAAAGAAGATAAAATCAATGCATTTATTGAAGTCGCCACACAGCTTGTAAAGCAGACCAGAGAAAAGGATGCCGGCTGTATCCGGTACGAGCTGGTTCAGGACGTAAAAGATCCCCATATTTTAACCATGCTGGAAGAATGGGAAGATCAGGCCAGTCTGGCTGCTCACGGAGCATCTGAACATTTTAAAGATGCCATTGGTGCCATGAAAGAATTGGTTGAAAAACCAGGAGACAGTAATTTTTATAAAACTCTTATATAAAAGAAAGGACAAAATCCTATGAAACCTGTTTTTCCCGTGGAAAAAACCATCAGGGAGCGCAGCAGTATCAGGTCCTATGAGCCCCGCTCTCTCTCACCAAAGGAAACAGAACTGTTCCATGATTTTATTAAGACTTTAAACAATCCATTCTCTGTGGACGTAAGCTTCCGTATTCTGGAAAGCAGTGACGCATTGAAAGGAGAAAAACTTGGCACCTACGGAGTCATTAAAGGTGCCAGGAACTTTATTGGCGCCTCTGTACCGGATAGTGATCTGGCACTGGAGGCACTGGGATATTCTATGGAACATTTAGTTCTCTACGCCGTAGCACTTGGATATGGTACGTGCTGGCTGGGAGGTACCTTTGATAAAAGCGCCTTCTCACATGCCATGGAATTGAAAGACGGAGATTTATTTCCGGTTATTTCCCCCCTTGGATATCCCACTGGTAAAAAAAGACCAATAGAGTCGATCATAAAGTGGACCGCCAAATCTGACCAGCGAAAAGACTGGAATGAGCTTTTCTTTAAGGATGATTTTTCCTCTCCTCTGGCAAAATCCGATGCGGGAGATTTTGCTTTTGCCCTGGAAATGACAAGACTGGCACCCTCCGCTGTAAATAAACAGCCCTGGAGAGTTGTAAAAAGTCAGAACGCCTATCATTTCTACGAAGCAAAGACATTAAAGGAAGGGAAGAGCTCTGTTGATATCCAGCGAGTTGATGTAGGAATTGCTGCCTGCCATTTTGGTCTGGCTGCTGCAGAGAAGAAGCTTCCAGGTGAATTTAAAAAGCTTCCTGTTCCAGAAATAAAAACTTCTTCTGAAATGAAATACTTATTTTCCTGGGTTCTTCATTCATAAAAAACGGAGGTAGGTTAGTTTGAACATATTAGTAGTCACAGGTAGTCCAAGAAAAAACGGCAATACAGAAATTATGGCGTCTGCTTTTGCAAAATCAGCAAGAGAGGCTGGCCATGAAGTTACTGTCAAAGAGTTAAGCACCTTAAAGGTTGAACCATGTCTGGCATGCACCTATTGCTTTACTCATGACGGAGTATGTATTCAGAATGATGATATGAACAGCATCTTAACAGATTTAAGTCAGGCAGACATGCTGGTACTGGCTTCCCCCGTGTACTGGTTTGATGTATCCGCACAGACAAAGTGCTTCATTGACCGAATGTACGCATTTGCAAAAAAAGGATTTCATATCAAATCCATTGCCATGCTTTTAAATTCCGGAGCTGACGGAGTATACGACGCAGCAAAAACCCAGTTAAATTCCATTTGCTCTTATTTGAAATGGGAAAACAAAGGGGTAATCACCATATCAGGTATGGCTGAAAAAGGAAGCATGCTTAAATCAGAAAAATTAGACCAGGTTCGGGATTTTGCAGCCAGCCTGTAGATGACAGCCAGATGGACCAATATTATTTTATGTGACTCTGTCACAGACATTTTTCTTCTGACGTCCTATACTGAGAGTGTCAAAAACATAACAAGCTTATTTTAATGAAATTTTTCATATATCAGGAGGCGCACCATGAAGAAAACTGTTATAATCGGCGGAGTCGCAGGCGGAGCCAGCTGTGCAGCCAGACTCAGGAGACTGGATGAAGATGCTCAGATACTCATTCTGGAGCGGGGTGAGTATATTTCCTATGCAAACTGTGGTCTTCCTTACCACGTAGGTGATGTAATCAAATCCAGAGATGCTCTGCTTTTACAGACGCCGGAAGCCATGAGAAAGAAATACGGAGTTGATGTCAGAGTAAAAAATGAAGTAACAGCCATAGACAGGGAAAACAAAAAAATAACGGTCCGGAAACTGGAAACAGGGGAATCCTATGAGGAATCCTATGATACTCTGGTCATTTCCACAGGTTCCTCTCCTGTCCGCCCGCCTATTAAAGGAATTGAATCTTCCAGAATTCAGACTCTGTGGACTGTTCCGGATACCGACCGCATCCGTGGTCTTATTAAAGAAAAAGGGATTAAAACTGCTGCGGTTATCGGCGGAGGCTTTATCGGACTTGAGATGGCTGAAAATCTTCGTCATGCCGGTCTTAGCGTATCTCTCATCGAAATGCAGGATCAGGTACTGGCACCCATCGATTTTGAGATGGCTCAGCTGCTTCATGAAAACATCGTCCAGAACCAGGTCTCCCTTTATCTTGGAGACGGAGTTTCATCTTTTGCTGATGAGAACGACTCTGTGTCTATTACCTTAAAAAGCGGTAAGATCTTAAAAGCAGAACTGGTGATTCTTTCTATTGGCGTACGTCCAAACAGCGAACTGGCTAAATCCTGCGGTCTGGCTGTCAATGAGCGGGGCGGAATTATTGTTGATGATACCTTAAAAACCTCAGATCCTGATATCTATGCTGTGGGTGATGTGATCGAAGTCAGCGATTTCACCTTCGGAGATGCTGCCATGGTGCCTCTTGCAGGCCCTGCCAATAAGCAGGGACGTATTGCTGCTAATAACATTGCTGGCGGAAAAGAAACTTATAAAAAAACCCAGGGAACCTCTGTTGCAAAAGTATTTGATTTAACTGCTGCTTCAACTGGTGCCAATGAAAAAGCACTGATAAAACGAGGTTTGAAAAAGGGAACTGATTATGAAAGTATCATCATTACCCAGAATTCTCATGCCGGTTATTACCCCGGAGCAGTTCCCCTCACATTGAAACTTTTATTCTCCATGGATGGAAAGACCATTTACGGTGCCCAGATTGTGGGTATGGATGGCGTAGATAAGCGGATCGATACACTTGCCGTTTCCATACGCCTTGGAGCTACAATTGAAGATTTAAAATATCTGGAATTGGCTTATGCACCTCCATTTTCTTCTGCCAAGGATCCGGTTAATATGGCGGGATTTACCGCTGAGAATCTTCTGGAAGGAAGAGTTTCCTTTGCTTCCTGGGATTCACCGGATAAAAATACAGGTGCACAGCTGCTGGATGTCAGAGAGGATGCAGAGCTGATGGCTTTTGCACTGCCCCAGGCGAAGCACATTCCACTGGGACAGCTCAGAGACCGGTTAAAAGAACTGGATCCTACCAAAGAAATCATCACCTTCTGTGCCATTGGAGTCCGTGCCTATAATGCAGCACGTATTCTGATGCAGAACGGGTTCGCTCATGTAAAGATCTATCCGGGCGGAGTAAGATTTTATCAGTCCACCCACTACCAAAATGACACCACCCCAAAAATTACCACGCCGGTCTCATTTTCAGATAACGGTCAGATGGATACGAAGGACATTCCCACAGCAGCCATGCGTCTGGATTGCAGCGGTATGCAGTGCCCCGGTCCCATCATGAAGGTTTTTGAAACCATGAAAGACATGAAGGAAGGTTCGGTTATGGAAGTCTCCGCTTCTGATCCAGGTTTTGCCAGAGATATCGGAGCATGGTGCCGCAGAACAGGCCACACCCTTTTATCCAATGAACGGCGGGATAATGATTATGTGGCACTGGTTAAAAAAAGCTCCCCTTCCCCTTCAGCCCCACAAAAAGAGGCTGCTGACGGAAAGACGCTGATCGTATTTTCCGGAGACTTAGATAAAGTTCTTGCCAGCTTTATCATCGCCAACGGTGCAGCTGCCATGGGAAGGCCGGTTACCATGTTCTTCACATTCTGGGGACTGAATGCCTTAAGAAAAGAAGAGAAACAACCGGTTAAGAAAACTCTGGTAGAGTCCATGTTCGGAGTTATGCTCCCCCGGGGAAGCAAAAAACTGAAACTGTCTAAGATGAATATGGGCGGAATGGGAACTGCCATGATGAAAAAAATCATGAATGACAAAAATGTAGATTCCCTGGAAACCCTGATAAAGAAAGCCATGAAAGCAGGCGTTCGTATTGTTGCCTGTACCATGAGCATGGATGTAATGGGAATTCGTCCGGAAGAACTGATTGATGGTGTAGAACTGGGTGGCGTAGGTGCCTATCTGGGAGACGCAGAAGAATCCAATGTAAACTTATTTATCTAATATAAAAGCGGAATCGGAACATTATTTTCTGATTCCGCTTTTCATTTAATATGCTCCTTTCTCAGCTGTATGATTGACATTTTATTCAACTACAGATATACTAACCTTATTTGAAATGAGGTGACAGATAAGATGGCCAGACCCGTAAAACAGCGACGTGTATGTGAAATGCCAGAAACAATGGAATTTGCCCCCTGCAACAAAGAAAAACTTATGACCATAGAGATGTCTGTGGATGAATACGAAGTGATCCGCTTAATTGATCATCTGAAGCTTACCCAGAATGAATGCTCCCAACAGATGAGTGTGGCGAGAACGACGGTACAGGCAATCTATGACAGCGCCAGAAGCAAGCTTGCAGATGCTCTTGTTAATGGGAAGAAGCTGGTTATTCAGGGAGGGAATTATACTTTATGCCCGGAATCCAGATACTGCTGCGGGAAAAACTGTTCCCAGAAGAGAGGTCTGCTTGGACATTGCACAGATCAGAGCAGGGCAGATATCTGCTGTGGAAAAAACCAGTTCTGCAAAAAAGGAAACGGATCTACCGATTAAATAAGAATAAAAACCGGAATCAGACAGTCCAAAACTCTGGCCAGCTGGTTCCGGTTTTATAGATGCTCTTTTCCTTCACCTTTATAAAAAGCGTATCCTCTTTTGCTGTTTTGTTTTATGTAGTACATTGCCTTATCTGCAGCATTATATAATTCTTCATAGCTGCTTCCGTCCTTTGGTGCAATGGCAATTCCGATGCTTGCGGTAACACGGATCACAGTATAATATCCCTCTTCTGTATGATCCATAAGATCAAGAATGGACTCTGCCATATCAGTGATCCGTAAGTCATCCCAGTTCTCCGTAATAAAGACTACAAACTCGTCTCCGCCCACTCTCGCCACGATTCCGTCTTTTCCCACCAGTTTTTCCAGAGATTCCGCTACTCTTGTTAAAACGTGGTCTCCTGCAGCATGTCCGCAGGTATCATTGATCTCCTTAAAATTATCCAGATCTATCATGAAAAAGATACCACTGCACAACAGTGAAAGCTTGCCATCAATAATCTGCTCTCCCGAACGGTTATATACTCCCGTTAAGGGGTCTTTTCTTGCGCGGTTTATGAGCATCTCTTCTCTTCCCAGCTGGTCGGTAATATCCTCCAGCTTTCCAACCATTCGGGATTTGCAGCCTTCCTGTCCGGGAAGAATCTTATACTGACAGCTAAACCACCGGTATTCTCCTGATTGCCCTTTTAACCGGATTCTGCAATACCTTACCTCATCCGGCTTACTTCCTAATAGCGCCCAGCGAAGACGTTCCCCCTTCTGCCAGTCCTCCGGATGCATTAAATATTCCCCCCGGTTCAGTCTTAGAACCCCTCTTGCCTTTAACTTTTCCAGGAACAGTTTTCTTCTGGCATTGGAAGTAAATTCAATGGTATCTGTTTCATAATCATACTCGTAAAGCAGCGTATCGGTAAATTGGGATAGAACCGAATAACGCTGGGACTCCAGCTGAAGCTTCTGGTTCTGTCTGTAAAACAAAAGGAATATCCAGCTGCATCCTGCAATTGTCAGCAGGATCAGCAAAATTGCCGTACCGAAAAACATACCAAATACATATTCTGACTGCAGCATAATATCCGGAGATCGGACATAGTTAATCAGACTCCAGTCATTGATCCCTACCTTCATTGCCGAAATATAATAGTTCTTCCCGTTCATGGCAACAGAGGTAGTGAATGAATCTTCGGTTTCTATCTGGCTTTTAATGAATTTGACACTCTGGTTTTGTGCTTCGTTGGCATTGACGTTGGAAAACAGATTACTGCCGCGTATTAACTGATCACTATTGCAATAAAGAATGCTGCCATCCGATTTAATGATCTGCGAATGGATCTTTTTAAAGGGCATATGATCTTTAGCAATTTCTTCAAACTTCTCCGTTTTAAAGGTGAAAAATAAAACTCCTGCCACTGTACCATTGGCTGTAAGCGGCTCAGCTACTAAAAATATGCATCCGTTTCCATTTTCCATAGGACACAAAATATCCAGTACATCTGTTTTATTGTTTATAACCTGTTCAAAAATCCTTCGTTTTCCTTCTCCGGATATTATTTCTTTCCAATTGCTGCATGAGACATATTCCAGTTGATAATCCGGATTTTCCCCCTCCATTTTTGTCAGGTAATGATTCATCCATTGATCTTCCGGAGACAGACTGGCCGCCTCTATCATACTTTCCATGCCGTATTTTATAGTTCCTGCATCATCGGCTAACTTTAAAATCTGATTTTTTTGTGTGTCTGTAAAGGAAGTAAGACTTGAATAAATCAACTGATTGAATTCCTGATTCAGCTTTTCCTGCTGACTGGATAAGAAAATAAAAGCAAGGACCAACAAAATAAGAACACTGAACATGCTCGCGATCACAGACGTAATCCTGGAGTCTTTTCCGTAGTTCATATAAGTGATCTCCGTTCTGAAAACACGTTTTCTGAAAAAAGCCAGTGGAAACTTTTCCAACCGGCTTTTCTCACTTCTAATATTCATTATATCTCTGCATCAAAGGATTTACAATATGTTTCAGGCTTCAATTCCTCTTAATTTTATATAATCTTTAATCAGCCCGGCCGTTTGTTCCAGATCAATCCGGCTTGTGTTAATAATGAGATCATAATTGTTCCAGTCTTCCCAGTTTTCACCGGTATAGTAGCGGTAATATTCTTTCCGTTCCCTGTTAACCTTCTTTACCCGCTTAGCGGCTTCCTTCTCATCAATCTTATCAACTTCCATGGTTCTCTGGATCAGTGTAGGTGTATCTGCATAGACAAAGATCTTCACAAGCCCAGGAACATTCTCTTCCTCACGGCTTAAAATATAATCCGCGCATCTTCCGGCGATAATACAGGATTCCTCTTTCGCCAGTTCCTTAATAACCTGTGACTGGAAACGGAATAAATTCTCCGGTTTTACAATGTCCGCATCTGTGGAGGGCTTGCCAAGCTGCGGTTTTAATCCGCTGACAATCCGGTATAACAGATTATTGCCGGCTTTTTCATCTGCAAGGCGGAAAAAGACTTCTCCAACCGCACTTTGTTCCGATGTGATCGTCAGAATCTCCTCATCATAAAAATGAATTCCCAACTCCTCTGCAAGAGCTTTTCCCACAATACGTCCACCGCTTCCGTACTGCCTTCCTATGGTGATGATCAGATTACTTTTTTCTTTCATAATGCCTGCCTCCTTTTCCCTTACATGATATGTGAAGGTTTTCTTGCTTCTATTGTACTCTATTATGGCAGGATTTACAATTATTATTGCTCTGCAACTGCATTAAAACAGATGGAACCATAAGGTCTGATGCTCATACGGTAAGCATTGCCTTCTCCCAGAGCCGTTTCCATATAGGAGATGTATTCCTCTGTGATTTCATTGGGAAGAACAGCCATAATAACCCCTGCAAATCCGCCTCCATGAATCCGGCATGCTCCCTGCTTTTTATTAGCAATAAATAATTCCGTAAGAGCAAGAGCAACCGTAATTCCCTGTTCCTGGAAACTGGTATTGGTAAAGCAGTTCTGAAGCCATTTCCAGGAGGAATTTCCAGAAGCAGTAATATTTAAAAGGAACTCGTCAAATCTTCCTTCTTTTAAAGCAGTCACTTCTGCATCCACACGCTTATTTTCTTCAAAGAAATGAAGAGCCCGGAGTACAGAACGGTCTCCTGCATATTCCCGAACCGCACTTAACTGACCAATCACATCTTCTTCTGTTATATCTGCACAGACTTCTTTTCCAAAAAACTCTGCCACCTTCTTCATCTCTGCAGGTACGGACGAATAATCGGCGCTTAAATCCGCATGTCCCTTCCCTGTATTGACAATAATCAGGCTGTGGTTCTGGGAAGCGAAATCAAAATCAATCTGCTCCACTGCAGGCTTTATAGGATCCTTAAAATCAATGGTAATCAGGCCGCCAACAGCACATGCCATCTGGTCAAGGAGACCGGAAGCCTTGTCCCAATAGACGTTTTCCGCATATCTTCCGATATGTGCATAAGCCACTGTATCCATGCGGCTGTCATTAAAAAATGTGTTCAGGATCGAACAGAGAAGCATCTCAAAGGAAGCGGATGAGCTGACACCTGCCGCACTGATTACATTGCTGGTTATATAGGCATTAAAACCACCAATCTCATAGCCTTTTTCTAAAAATCCCTTTAACAGACCCTTTACCAAATCAATGGTACCGGCTTTTTTATCACTTGGCGCCAGATCCTCAAGATCTATGGTAAAGCTCTGGTTATAAGTCACACTGACAATATTAATCAGGTTACTGTTATTTTTCGCTGCCACACCTACACAGTCCAGGTTAATGCTTCCTGCCAGAACTTTCCCGTGATTATGATCGGTATGATTCCCGCTGATCTCTGTACGCCCAGGTGATGTAAATAAAAGAACATCTTCTTCCGGAAAATGATTTTTAAAGTCCTTTACCAGGTTCTGATATCTTAAAATATTCTCTCCTGCCGCTTTTTCGCCATACAAAGCAGTCATTAATTTTCCTGCCTTTTCGGATTCTAAAAAACGGATTGTTTCATCTGTTTTCATGCTGAAAAATCTCCTTTTCCCCATTCATTGGCATACAAACGCCATTATCTCGAGTATAACATAAGTGCCAAAGTTTTCACAATATAATATTTTACGAAAAGCTATAAAATAATTTGACTTCCATCTATCTCTCTTCTATAATGAAACAATCAAAAAAACAGGAGGTCACCATGTTCTGGAATGACAAGCCTTACCACGCCTTAGATTATGAACTGAAAATGCAGTATGGACAGAAAGTCTATAAGCTTGCACTGGATGGCGGTATGACCTGCCCTAACCGGGATGGCTTACTGGGAACAGGTGGCTGTATTTTCTGCAGCGGAGGCGGCTCCGGGGAATTTGCAGAAGCCAAAGGGCTTCATACTTCTGTAGCAGAACAGATTCAATCCGCCAAGAAACGGGTGTCTCTTAAGATGAACGGGGAAAACGGCCTCTATATCGCTTATTTTCAATCCTACACCAACACTTACGCGCCAGTATCCTATTTGCGTGAACTCTTTACACAGGCTATTTCCCAGCCTGATGTAGTTGTTTTATCCATTGCCACAAGACCTGACTGTCTTCCTCCTGATGTTATTTTTTTGTTAAAGGAATTAAACCGCATAAAACCGGTGTGGGTGGAACTGGGGCTCCAGACGATTCATGAATCCACAGCCGAGTTCATTCGGAGAGGGTATCCACTGTCCGACTTTTATCATGCATGGCAGAATTTAAAAGAAGCGGGAATCACGGTGATCGCCCATGTTATTTTAGGACTTCCCGGAGAATCAAAGGATATGATTTTTGAGACAATCCGCTATCTGGGGCGTTTAGGTGATCACGGAATTGACGGAATCAAACTGCAGCTTCTTCACATACTGGAAGGAACTGACCTGGCGGATCTTTACAGGAAGGGAACTGTACCGGTGTATTCACTTTTAGAATATACGGATCTTGTCATAGACTGTCTCTCACTTCTGCCTCCATCTGTGGTCATTCACCGGGTGAGCGGAGATGGTCCCAAGGAACTTCTGCTGGCCCCTTTGTGGAGCGGTAACAAGCGTCTGGTACTGAATACCCTGACAAAGCGTTTAAAAGAACGAGGCATCTGTCAGGGTGACAGATACCTCGTATGAATTAATTGCCATTATTGTGAATAACACCATTGTCATCGATTGTAATTCCAAAAGACAGATTTTGAAAATACTGATAAAATCCGTTTACCTCTTCCGGCTTTGTCAGTGTTTTCGTAAATCCTGCACCTGAGGTTCCGGGAACAAGAGAAAGAGTTGTGGTATTGTCCTCAAAATTTACATCTGCCCTCATAAGGGCAGTCTTTGGAATGCTGCTGCCAAAGATAAAATTACCCAGACTGTAGCAAATTGGCTTTCCCTTGTAATATTCCACTCCCTGAAGAACATGGGGATGGCTGCCCACAACCAGATCTGCACCTGCATCAATCAGCTGCTGTCCCAGCTGCCGCTGATATTCTTTTGGCTTTTCTTCCCGCTCCACTCCCCAGTGAACATAGACCACCACGTAGTCACATATACTTCTGGCATTACGGATTTCCTCAAGAAGTATGGTTGGATCGTATCCACTTACCATACCTGGTTTTTTGCTGTTGGCCACCCAGTTGGGATCGGGATAAACTCTTGATGCGGCAAGAAATCCGAAGGTTTTTCCATTTACCTCCATGGTCTCAAGCTGTTTTGCACGGTTCATATCAGGACCTGCGCCCACATAGCGGATTCCTGCTCCATCTAACGCCGTACAGGTATCTAAAAGTGCATCCGTTCCGTAATCCAGTGTATGATTGTTGGCGATTGTTACGATATCCACACCAATTTCATTCATCATTAAAACCCGGTCCGGATTTAAACGAAATGTGAACTGCTTGTCCGGTGCTGCCGATCCCCGGTTGCTGAATGGAAATTCCTGATTGGCCATAAAGATATCCGCCTTGCTGATTTCTCCCCGCATTCCCTCATCAAGCACGCCATTAATACCGCCATTTTTATCATATGCTGTCGTAACATGAGTAGAAAGTAATATATCTCCTGCAAAAAGGAGATGTACCACTGGATTTTTCTCCTGATTTGGAATGGATTCTTTGGATTCTTTTGTATCTTCCGTCACAGTCAGAACTTCCTGACTGCTGCTTTCTTCCCGTGCACTCTTGGTATCCTGCTGGGTAACAGAAGACGTATTCGTAACTTCTGCTTCTTTACTGACTGTTTCTTTTGTTCCCTGTCTCTGCTTCCATTCTGTTCCTCCAATCCACCCCGCCAGCACGACGAACAGCAATACGGGAAGGATAATCAGAAACTTCATGGTTCCATTGGTCTTCTTCATTTACTCCTCCAGATTGTTAATAATTTCCACATACTTTTCGCTGGTTCATAACCTTTTCCACAATTATTGATCTTTTTTCCCCATATACGACGGAACAACTCACTTTTCCACAGTATTTTGTGGATGATTCATAACAGATCCCTTATCTATTATCTGGGATTAATTCCCATTTTTACATCTTACACTGGTTCCATGTTTTTGTCAAATCAGGGGATTAAGCAAAAAAAGCCGGTTTTGCAGAAAGGATACACGAATCCTATTCTCTGCAAAACCGGCTTTTTTCCTATATATGAACGTTGTCACACCTGACTTATAATGTCATAATAATTCCGCCGTCATTGGCATATACTGTGGCTACACCTGCTGTTTCCGTAATCATTATGTCCTTAAATGGGCCTCTTTTCAACATCTCCTGCTTTACAAACTCCGCCCGCTCCGGATTATTGCAATGAGCGATTGCCAGTACCTTGTTCCTGGTATCTCCGGCTTCCTTTATGGCAATATCAGCCATACGGGTCAATGCTTTGTTGATTCCCCTGGCCTGATCCAGCTTAATGATCACGCCAGATTCAGCTCCCATAACAGGCTTAATATTAAGCGCAGTAGCAAAAAATGCCTGCAGACCGGTAAGACGTCCGTTCTTTCTTAACGTATCAAGGCTTTCCAGCACAAAGTAGGTTCTCATGCTCTTTATATAGGCTCTCACTTTATCCTCAATCTCTTCGAAAGGAAGAGATGCCTGGCAAAGAGACTGAATGTAAACAGCAATATTAAGCTGTCCGCAGGAAGCAGAATCGGATCCCAATACGGCAATCTTCTTGCTGCCTTTTCCATGTTCCTCTTCGTACAGCTTTTTACCCAGTACTGCACTGTTATAGCTTCCGCTTAAATGCTCGGAAAGAGTAATAACAAAGACTTGGTCCTCTTCACACTCGAATGCCTCTTTATATAATTCAGGAGACGGACATGCTGTCTTTGGAGATTCACTGCTGCTTTTTACCAGCTCAAGAAACCTCTTCTGATCAAATGTCTCGTCATCAATTATCTGTGTATTACCGACCTGTAAAATTAACGGAATGATCTGAAAGTGGGGATCTTTCTTCAGATCCGGCGTCAGGTCCGTACAACTGTCCCCAATGATTTTATAGCTCATATCTATATTCTTCCTCCTGGCACGAAACTTATCATGTAGTATTCATTACTATATATTATAGAGAAACAAAGTTGGTCTGTCAATAGAATAAATATGAAAAAAATGGATGTCAAAAACAGCCACCTCCATTTGAAAGGCCTTCTGTTTTTGACATCCCTTTTATCTGCTGTATTAAAAATTCTTATACTTCTGCCATTACTAACATCAGCTCATTGCTTCTTGCAATAAAGCCTGTCATACGCTCCGGTGTGAGAGATCCGTGGCTTAACGCTGCCAGATCGTAAAGCTGCTCACAGATTGCGTTGGTATGAGCACCATCTTTATGTCCTAATACATACTGAACCAGTTTGTTGTTATAGTTAAGAACCAGAGTTTCGCCGCCTGCTCCAAACATAGAAGCATCCATACCAGGCATAGTGTACATCTTCATCATTTCCTGCATACGTCTTGACTCTTCAGAAACAGTTATCATGGAAGAAACGTTATCATTCTTTAACTTTTCAACCTTTACCTCTAAATTCTCTTTATTTAAAGCCTTACGGAACAGTTCAGTCAAAGCTTCCACATCAGCCTTCATGGCTTCTTTGTCCTCTTCTGTTACTTCTTCTTTAAAAGTATCGGATAAATCGGAGTTAATACATAAGAATTTCACATTCTCATTCTTCTGCTCTAAATATCCCACAAACGGATTATCAATATTCTCTGTTAAATAAACCGCATCAAGTCCTGCTTCTTTAAAGAGGTTGATATACTGGCTCTGTTCTTTTTCATTGGTTATATAGAATACTTTGTTCTCATGTTTTTCCTTATTCTCTTCCAGACATTCTGCCAGTGTTAAATACTTGCCTTCCAGATTCTTAAAGAGAATGGAATCATTGATCTTTTCTGCAAACTTCTCATCTTTTAAGCAGCCGAATTTGATAAATGGATTAATATCTGCCCAGTATTTATCATAATTCTCACGATCTGTCTTAAACATTCCAGTCAGCTTATCTGCAACCTTCTTTGTAATATAATCTGAGATCTTCTTAACAAAACCGTCATTTTGCAGCGCACTTCTGGATACATTCAGAGGAAGATCCGGACAGTCGATAACACCCTTTAAGAGCATTAAGAATTCCGGTATTACTTCTTTAATATTATCTGCGATAAACACCTGGTTGTTGTACAGCTTAATGGTTCCTTCCAGGGTGTCATAGTTTAAGTTCAGTTTTGGGAAATAGAGAATTCCCTTTAAGTTAAACGGATAATCCATGTTTAAATGAATCCAGAATAATGGCTCCTTATAATCATGGAATACCTTGCGGTAAAAGCCCTTGTAATCCTCTTCGGAACAGTCATTTGGATGCTTATTCCACAGAGGGTTGGTATCATTGACTGCCACCGGACGCTTATTAATCTTATATTTTTCTTTGGCAGGAGAAACTTCCACTATTTCTTTTTCGCCGTTTTCTTTTTCTATTTCTTCTGTTTTGGCTTCCTCCACAATGGTCTCAACCACAGTATCCTTCTCAGTCAGTTCTTCCTTTTCAATGGTCTCATACTGAGGCTCAGCTGTTACATTGGATAAGTAGATGGCAACTGGCATAAAGGAACAATATTTTTCTAAAACCTCTCTTGCTCTGTATTCGTTACAGAACTCCAGACAGTCTTCATTGAGATAAAGCTTAATGGTCGTACCAGCTTCTTCTTTATCCCCTTCTTCCATCTCATACTCTGTACCGCCGTCAGACTCCCAGTGAACGGGTGCTGCGCCTTCTTTGTAGGACTTTGTATCGATGGTTACTTTATCTGCAACCATAAAAGCAGAGTAAAAACCAAGTCCGAAATGTCCAATAATCTGATCTTCATTGGTCTTGTCCTTATATTTTTCAAGGAAATCCTTTGCTCCGGAAAATGCGATCTGATTGATATACTCATCAACCTCTTCCATGGTCATACCAATACCGTTATCTTTAAAGGTAATCGTCTTTTCATTGGAATCTGTGATTACTTCAATCTTGAACTCCAGATCATCCGGCTTCTGCCACTCTCCCATAACATCAAGCTTTTTCAGCTTTGTGATGGCATCGCTTCCATTGGATACCAATTCACGGTAGAAAATATCATGGTCTGAGTACAACCATTTTTTAATAATCGGGAAAATATTTTCGCTGTTGATTGTCAAACTTCCTGTTTTTGCCATATCAGAACACTCCTTACTCTCTTATTCTATTTTTGTTCCATGACCATCATGGAATTTTTACAATTTATACCTGCAAAGAGTATTTTAATACGCAGAAATGGAATTGTCAATAGAAAATCAGCACTCAAACCGTTTGAGTGCTGATAATGTCATTCTTCCAGATAAACAATCCGGTTTTGCTTTAAAAACTCCTTAAATTCCTGGTCCCATTCCTGATCTAACGTCTTGTCCAGAGTAAAAACAGATACTGAGGTACCTGTCACACAGGTCAGTCGTTCTTCCTCGTATCTGATATTGATATACAGTCCTTTGACCTCATTGGAAGTGAAAGGAATCCTTCGTTGGGAAAGAAAACGCTCCGTATCCTCTTTGGGCATCTGCATTACAATCTTAAAACTTCCAGGCAGCCGTTTGCCCTTGATCAGCGAAAAACAAAAGGGCTTCATCATGGCCCAGGTGGACAGCTCTCCTAAGTCCAGGGCTTCCTTCTCCTCTGCAGTATAATAGCCAGACCGTATGGCTCCGTCAATGGTAAATGTATTAAAGGTAGTGATTGAAGCCTCTTTAACAAGAAAACGGTCAAAAACTTCTCCTACAAACAACTTTGTGGTAAAAGGTTTCAGCTCTTCTATATTCAACGCAATCATGGTTTCATTCTCCCCATCCGTATTTTCTCCGTTAACTATACAACGGAAACTCTTCCAATGTCAACGTAGGATTTCTCACACTCTCCCGGTATTCCAAACCTCTGTCTTCTATGCTATAATGAAATCAACGGTTTTATACAATAAACCAATTGAATATCAGAAAAGAGGATAATGATATGAATCATATGAAACAGCTGGAAGAACTGATCGCCGCATCCGTTTCTCCCTATCACTGCATACTGGCAGCTGCCGGCCAGCTCACTGCCAATGGTTTTAAAGAACTGCCTTTAGCGGAGTCCTGGGAAGTAAAACAGGGAGGCTCCTACTTTATAAACGCATTTGATTCCACCTTAATCGCATTTACAGTCGGCAACGAGTTGGGAGATACACCCAGACTTAAACTGGCGGCGTCTCATACGGACTGGCCTTGTTTAAAGGTAAAGCCTTCTCCAGAAGTAACCTCTCTGGAATATGGAAAGTTAAATGTGGAAGTTTATGGCGGTCCACTTTTAGGCACATGGTTTGACCGTCCTCTATCCATGGCAGGTAAAGTCAGTGTAACAGGGGACACGCTTATGAATCCCAGAACCATCTTTGTGGACTTTTCCCGTCCTGTTCTTACCATTCCAAACCTTGCTATCCATATGAACCGCAATGCCAATGAAGGAGTTCCCTTAAATGCACAGGTGGACATGCTTCCTTTAATTGCCCGGGTCACTGATGAGTTAAGCAAAGAAAGCTTTTTTATTGATGCGCTTGCAAAAGAAGCAGGGGTAAAGAAAGAAGATATTCTGGATTATGAGATCTATATCTATAATTATGAGTCCGGAACCACTCTTGGTTTGCTAAACGAATTTTATTCCGCTCCCAGACTTGATAATATTACCTCTGTTTCTGCATGCTTAAGCGGTATTCTTTCTGATACACATGAGAGTGGAATCCACGCCATTGCCCTGTATGACAACGAAGAGATCGGAAGCCACACAAAACAGGGGGCTGCTTCTGCACTGACTGAACATATTCTGGAAAAGATATACGCCTCCCTTGGATATGGCAGAACCGATTTTTTAAATGCTTTATTAAGCGGATTTCTTCTTTCCATGGATGTGGCTCATGCCATTCATCCAAACCACGGAGAGAAATGTGATATTAAGAACCAGATCATGATGGGAGACGGAGTAGCCATCAAACTGGCGGCAAGTCAGGCCTATGCAACCGATGCCACCAGCACAGGCGTGATCGAAGGCATCTGCCGCTCCTTAGATATCCCTTATAAGAAGTTCTCAAACCGTTCCGATGTAAAAGGCGGATCCACTCTGGGAAGCATTTCTTCTGCTTTGCTGACCATGCGCACAGTGGATGTAGGTGTTCCCATGCTGGCCATGCATTCTGCCAGAGAGCTTATGGGTGTTAAGGATCAGGAAGCACTGGTAAGACTTGCAGAAGCATTTTTCAAAGCTTAAATAAATTCTATAAAAAATACGTCTTGACCGGATTCAATTCCGTTTCAAGGCGTATTCTTATTACATCCAATTATCTAATCTCTTTGCATCCGGTTAGGCAGCTGCCCCATGGTTTCCGGTAATACCTCTCTGCTGGATTCCAGGGTTTCAGGAGAAGTTTTATCCCCCTGAATATACCGGTACCCAAACATCCCTCCTGCAGTCAGTACAACCAAAAGCAGAAAGAAACATAACAATATGATAACTCTTATAAACGGTTCCGGTCCGCGTCTTCCCTTCCGCCTGCGGCTGCGTTTCTTACCCCTGAGAATCTCTTCCTGCTTCATTGGTATTCTACTCTTCCTTCCTTATAAGTCAATTAGTAAAATATTTTTTATAAATTTCAAAAAAGCTGGTGGTTGTTGTTTTATCATCTTTGGAAAATGTGAGATCCTTCCAGATGTTATTGCCAAAGGTAACGGGGTTATCCTGTTTAAACTGGGCATAAATCTGGTCAAACGCTTCTTTTTTCCGGCTGGTATATAAGCCGGATTTTCGTTCCTGGGTAGCTGCTTCATCGTAATCACTGACGCACCGGATAATATAGTATTTACCCTGACTCTCTGTCACCTGGCTGATTTCACCTTCAGCCAGACCAAAGGCTGCATCTTCTAAAGCCCCTGTGTGTTCCCCTCTACCCATCTTACGTTCCACTATTCCATTTTCCGAGTATTCTCTGGCAATTGCAGAAAAATCAGCTCCCTGCTCCTTTATCTTTAAAAGGACTTCTTCTGCCGCAGCTTTGTCAGACATTACGATCTCTTCCACATCAATAACCTTGGCCTCACTGTCACTGATCTCCAGATTCATATCCCTGGTCAGCTCCACAACAACTTTATTGGACAGGTAATACTCCTCATACATAAATCTCACATCTGACTGGCTCACTCCCATATAAGCAATATCGTCGGGAGTCAGCGAATTATAATATTCCTCCGAAGCCTTGCGCATCTCCTCCTTCTCACCGCTGGTCAGGGTCACACCCTTACTTTCGGCAAGAAGATTCATCATCTTCATCTCCTGAAGAAATTCTCTTACCTGATCCATAAGATAGGTTTCAAATGTTTGTCCGCCGGGAAGCTCCACCCCCCAGATCTGGCTGGTGTAAAGCTGTTGATATTTATTCCTCTCAGTCGCCAGTATAATCATAGACTGTGGAAGCGTGTATAGCTTTGTTTCCTTGATTTCCGATACAAGGGGGATCTCCGTCTTGCAGCCGGAAAGCATGGCGGATACTGCCGCCGCAATTATAAGGAGTCTTCCCCAGTATCTGCGTAGATTTTTCATACGCACCCCTCTTTCTTATAAAAGCAGCTTCAATATTTTTAATACGCCCTGATTCAAATTGGTATCGGTCTGAAACCGTGCTGCCTCTTTTACTTCTTTTCTGGCATTGCCAACAGCAAAGCTGTAGTATGCCTGATTTAACATCTCAATATCATTTAGCTGATCGCCAAATGCCATGGTCTCTTCTGGTGTGATGGACAGACTTTCCTGAAGAAGCTTTACCGCCTCACCTTTGTTAGTCCCTGGTCTCATACAATCCATCCACATATCTCCGGCTATGGTAATCTTTAACCGGTCCCTGTATTTTTCTCTTAACTGTCTGGTATGGCTTTCTACATCTGTTTTCCTGTAGACACTGATTTTAATAAATTCAGACTCAACTTTTGTTAAGTCCTCTACCATTTCCACGCGGAATTTATAGCTGTTAACCATCCAGTCAATAAAATCCCTGTCTTTCGTCTCCATATACACCACATCAGGACCGCTGAGCATAACCTCAAGTCCTTCTGTCTTCCTCACATCTTCCACCATATCCATGGCAGTCTTACGTTCAATTGGATTCAGAAACAGATTTCTGCCGTGACAGCCTATGTAAGCACCGTTATCAGAAAGATAGAATATTTTTTCTTTCACCGGATCAAAGATGGATTCAATGCTGACCCATTGCCTTCCGCTTGCTGCGGCAAACTGAATGCCCTTTGCCCGTAACTTTAATATTACCTCATGAAGCTCAGCCGGAACTTCATATCCTCCGTCTGGCACAAGTGTTCCGTCAATATCCGATGCAATCAGTTTTATCATGCTTTTTCCTCCTGCTCACAGATCTGCTTTAGTTCCTGATAGACTCGTCCCACAGGCAATCCTACTACATTACTGTAATCTCCGTCAATCCCTTTGATAAAAGCTGCAAACCGGCCCTGGATTCCATAAGCACCGGCCTTATCCATAGGCTCCTCATCTTCTGCATATAAGCGGATCTCTTCCGGAGTCATAGGGTATACATGAACATCGGTCCGTTCTGCAAAACTGCGGACTGTAGTTCCATTCGTTCCACAGCAAATCAAAGTCACACCGGTAAAGACCTGATGGGTTTTTCCCTGAAAGGATTCAATCATCTCATATGCTTCCTGATGACTCCCCGGTTTTCCAAGAATCCTACCTTCTGCCGCCACTACAGTATCAGCTCCGATTACAATTGTACCAGGCTGCTGATGTCTTGCCACATCTTCTGCTTTTTGCAAAGACAGCTCCATCACCGCATCTTCAGGAACCCTGGTAGTAATCACCTCAACAACTGTACTTGGTTCTATCACAGGATTCAGACTGATCTGGTTTAAAAGTTCTCTTCTTCTTGGTGATGCCGAAGCAAGCACAATCTTATAATCTTTTATCATTGGTGCCCTCTCTCTTCTATTATAATTCCTGACTCATGAAATTGCAAACAGGCGGGACCCGTTACGAATCCCGCCAACTTTAATATACTTTCAGGCGTCCCACTAAGGACGACTCATCTTCTTCACAGTCTGCTTTCAGCTGCATCCTCATGGTATATACAAAATCGGTTGCATAAAAAACCAACAAAAATATACCAGTAATACGTTGAAAATCATCTGGAATAAAACCTGCAGCCTGATTCACAAATCCACTGAGGAAGCGGAAATAAAAGATTCCTAAAAACCCCCAGGCAATGCTGCTCTCCAGACAGATAATTCCTTTGTAGTTAAATGGCTTCCTGCTATAATCCCACCAGAATGATCCGAACAGCTTAATCATCATATAAGCCGTAACAAGCTCCATGAAAGTTGCCATCACCATAGAGGCGAAATACAGGCGCACCGGACTGTCAATGAAAGGGCTTAAAAGCACGGTGGCCCCAACAGATCCAAATCCATATATGATGCAGAACGGTCCGTGTCCAAATCCACGATTAAAAACCGGTCTTTTGTTTTCATAGCTAAGTACAGCGCATTCAAGAAGATAACCCAGAAAGCTGAATAGGAAAAAACAGTTTATCCTATGATAAATTGACATATCCAATTTGCCTCCAAAATTAACAATTTTTTAACTTGTTAAAGTATAATATGGATATCTAAAGAAATCAAGGGTTATTTTCTTACGATTCCCCAAAATTTTTCTTTTTTATTAATAATATTGCGCTATAAAAACTGCAAGTAAAATGCCAAGTATGGCTCCTGCTCCAACCTGCAGAGGACTATGTCCTACATATTCCTTTAATTTTTCCTGTAGAATCTCGCCATTCAGCTTCAGGGGATTTTCTAAGAGAATGCTGTTTAAAAGCTTTGCCTGCTTTCCTGTTTCTCTTCGTACTCCCATAGCATCATACATCACAATCATGGAGAGTACAAAGCTGATTGCAAACTCAAAAGAACCGACGCCATAACGATAGCTGGCGGCGGTTGTCAATGCACAAACCGTAGAGGAGTGGGAACTAGGCATACCGCCGGATCCCACAAGCCTCTCCGGATTAAAACTTTTATTAAGAGCCAGGTCAATCAGTGTTTTTAACACCTGCGCCACCAGCCAGCCGGTAACAGCAGTCACTAAGACCTGATTCTTTAGAATCACTTCCCAAAATTCCATGGTTTCCTCCATCTTATGCCGCGCTCTTCCTGCCAAAACCGTACAATATCCAACGCTTAATCCTTGCAGTAGTTTCCACCAGACCACATAATTTATCTGCATAAATTATTACCATTCCGCCTTTGGTTTTGGGGGGAACGGGTGTAAGAGGCCACATATGCCGCAGGATCATGTCCTTCTCATTCTCAGTTAAATCGAAATGCTTCACTGCATTCTTTAAAGCAGCCCTTGGATGAGTAAAGCCATGGAAACGTTCCCCGGTTTCTCTGGCATGAGTATGCCAGTCATAGAGAAAGAAATCATGAAGCAGTCCTGCCCTGGCTGCTTCTTTATATTCCCAACCTAATTTTCTGCATATGCAGTAGCTTAAATAGGACACCTTAATGCAATGAGCCTTGCAGGTAGTATCTCCATGCTGCATATAATGATCCATGGACTGGAATACCTTGTGGTCTAAAATATCCTTTACACATGCAAGGTATTCCAAATCCATATTATAGTCTTCCCGTTCCACCCAGGTGGCATCTTCTGCCCACTTTATGGCTTCCTGCTCTTCCTCTGGGGTTAAATACAAGTTTTTCATGGTTATTCTGTCGCTTCCTTCTTCATAGTGTGGACCGGCTTAACAGCCAGTCAGCCAGTCATATAATTCCTGATACTTCATGGCTGAAGTTTTCCAGGAATAATCCTTCGACATAGCCCGGTCGATAATTTTGTTCCACTCACGTCTCTTATCATAATAAATGCGCTGTGCATAGCGGACGGCACCAAGCATCTCATGAGCATTATAGTTGGCAAAGGAAAATCCCGTACCCGTACTCTCATACTCATTATAGGATTCTACCGTGTCTTTTAAACCTCCGGTTTCCCGGACAACAGGTACAGTGCCGTATCTGAGTGCCATCAGCTGGCTTAAACCACAGGGTTCAAACAAAGACGGCATCAGGAATGCATCACAGGCAGCATAAATTTTATGAGACATAGCCTCCGAATAATAAATATTGGCAGAAACCTTATCCGGATACTTCCATGCATAATGGCGGAACATATTTTCATACCGCTCTTCTCCGGTACCAAGAATAACCAGCTGGATATTGTCCTGACATAACTCATCCATTACACACTGGACTAAATCAAGTCCCTTCTGGTCAGTCAGTCTGGAAACGATTCCAATCATAAACTTACTTTCATCCTGCGCCAAAGAAAGTTCCTTTTGAAGCGCAGCTTTATTTTTTTCTTTCTCCTTGCGGAAATTACGCAGATTATAGTTTTCTACAATATACGAATCCGTCTCAGGATCAAACTCGTCATAATCAATTCCGTTTACAATTCCTCTTAAACTGCCTTCTCTGGCCCGCATCAGACCGTCAAGACCTTCCCCATAGAAAGGCATCTTTATCTCCTGAGCATAGGTCTCGCTGACTGTTGTGATGGCATCTGCATAGACTATGCCACCCTTTAATAAATTTCCATCCTTGTAGGCTTCCAGTTTATCGGGTGTAAAATAATAATCAGGCAGACAGGTCAGTGCCTGTATGGTCTTTACATCCCACACGCCCTGGAATTTTAAATTGTGAATGGTAATTACCGACTTCATGTTCCGGAAGAAATCTCCTTCACGAAAACGGTCCTTTAACAGAACAGGTATTAAACCGGTCTGCCAGTCATGGCAATGAACCACATCCGGCTGAAATCCGATTACCGGAAGAGAAGATAAGGCGGCTCTTGAAAAAAAGCAAAACTTTTCTAAATCGTGATACCAGTCTCCGTATGGCTTCGGCCCCTGGTAATAGCCTTCATTATCAATGAAATAGAAGGTGATTCCGTCCCAGACACACTGAAGAATCCCAACATATCTGCTTTGCCCCAGATAATCCATGTAGAAATGATCCACATATGTCATCTGGTTTCTCAATTCTTCTTTGATACAGAGGTATTTGGGAATCATAACCCGCACATCATAATACTCCTGATCAAAGCACTTGGGAAGGGATCCCACTACATCTGCAAGACCACCTGTTTTAACAAAAGGTACTGCCTCCGATGCAACGAACAAAATCTTCTTCATCCAAAAACCTCCCTTATCCTTATCCCTTCCGGGCATTGTCTGTTATGCTATAGTATACTGCATTTTCAGAAAATAAGGAAGTATCTTTCCCTTAAGTTTTATGAAAGTTTTTTGTAATCAAGCCTTATTTTATCAGCAATGAGTGCAATAAACTCGGAATTGGTTGGTTTTCCTTTTCCTGTACTCACGGTATATCCAAACAGCTCGTTGATGGTATCCATCTTTCCACGGCTCCAGGCCACTTCAATGGCATGGCGGATGGCACGCTCCACACGGCTGGGTGTCGTCTGATGTTTCTTTGCAATGGAAGGATAAAGAATCTTAGTCACAGAGGTAAGCATCTCCTGATCCTGTACCGATATGACAATGGCATCCCTTAAATACTGATATCCCTTAATATGCGCCGGAATTCCGATCTCATGAAGCATCTGTGTTACATCATTTTCTAAATTCTGCTCCATATATTCTGTCTTGTTGACATAAGGTTTCACCTTTTTCATACCCTGAAGACTGGGCACTTTCGTCTTTCTCTGCCCTACTCTTCGCACCTTATCGACGATAACTTCCTTGTTAAACGGCTTCATTATGTAATAATTCGCCCCCATTCGGAAAGCATCTTCGGTAATATTCTCACTTCCTGCGGCGGTTACCATAATAAATGAGGGAATCTTTGTCACAGCACCGTTTCCTCTTACCCGCTCCATTACTGTAATTCCGTCCATTCTCGGCATAATCACATCCAATAAGACAACATCCGGATTTGTTTTGAGGATCATGTTATAAGCATCTTCGCCGTTATCCGCTCTTCCCACTACATGAAAATCCTCCTCTCCTTCCAGTATATCATTCAGCAGATTTAAGGTCTGCAGGTTATCATCTGCAATAGCGATACTGATTTCTGACATATTGATACTCTCCTCCTGATTCTTCGTAATAAATGAAAACTAGTGTATAGCCATTATAATCTTGCCCTAGCTTATGCCGCAACGTGATTCTATCGCATTATTCGACAGGAAAAACGTTTATTTTATCGAATATGGGATTCTGTCCAAACTGTCCCACTGTCGAATGAAGAAAAGGTCTTGCCCGGTCTGAATCCACGTTTCCCCCTTTTTTTTACCGGTGTTGAAAATTGAAACTACTTGTCGTCAAAAAAACGTCAAAAACAATGCTACTATCTCTTATACTAACACATAAGAAATGGGATGGAAAGCTTTTCACAGAGATTAGATATATTTTTATCAATGATAATTTAAGCATTATGCTGATAAAATTATTATTTTATTTTTTTTTATTATTAAAAAAGTACAATAATACTTGCCCCATCTTAAATAAATGGATATAATTGGTACTGTATAAAAATTTTAGGGGGAAATACAAATGAAAGAACAAAACGATTTCAGACCGTACATACCGGCTGAAAAGGTCACACCGGAATTTACTGTTACCTCTATTGTTCTGGGTATCATTCTGGCTGTTGTCTTCGGTGCTGCTAATGCCTATCTGGGTCTCCGTGTTGGTATGACCATCTCCGCATCAATACCTGCCGCAGTCATCTCCATGGGTGTGATCCGAGTCATGATGAAGAAAAACTCCATACTGGAAAGCAACATCGTTCAAACAGTGGGATCTGCAGGAGAATCTCTGGCTGCAGGAGCTATCTTTACACTGCCTGCTCTTTTTTTATGGGCAGCAGAAGGGAAAATGGAAACACCTAGTATTCTGGAAATCACACTGATCTCCCTCATCGGGGGTATTCTGGGTGTCCTTTTCATGGTTCCACTTCGAAATGCATTGATTGTAAAGGAACACGGGATTCTTCCTTATCCGGAAGGAACCGCGTGTGCAGAGGTTCTTTTAGCCGGTGAAGAGGGTGGTGCCAATGCTTCCACCGTATTTGCCGGAATGGGTTTTGCCGCTGTATTTAAGTTTATCATTGATGGTATCAAACTGGTTCCAGGGGAAGTTTCCTTCCGGGTGAAGGGTTATGCAGGTGAGATTGGAACACAGATTTATCCGGCTGTCATGAGCGTAGGATATATCTGCGGACCAAGGATATCTTCCTATATGTTTGCGGGAGGTATTATCAGCTGGCTGGTATTTATCCCTGCAATTGTTCTTTTTGGAGCCGATTTAACCCTGTATCCCGGTACTGTTCCCATTGGTGAACTGTTTGCTGCCAAAGGAGCCGGCGGCATCTGGGGAACTTACATCCGTTATATTGGTGCAGGAGCTCTTGCAGCAGGCGGTATTATCAGCCTTGTAAAATCTCTTCCATTAATTATTCGCACATTCCGTGATGCCATTCAGGGACTTGGTCAGAACAATGCAGGCAGCGGACTTCGTACGGAACAGGATTTAAGCTTTCAGACAATTCTTGGAGGTATCGCCATCCTTACCATTATTGTCTGGCTGGTTCCGGTTATTCCGGTAAGTCTGGTAGGAGCCATCCTTGTTGTAATCTTTGGATTTTTCTTTGCCACTGTATCTTCCAGAATGGTAGGTCTGGTAGGAAGCAGCAATAACCCGGTATCGGGTATGGCAATTGCAACGCTTCTCATCGCCACCATCACATTAAAAGCCACCGGGGATGGCGGAATCCATGGAATGAAAGGCGCAATTGCCATCGGTTCCATCATCTGCATCGTCGCTGCGATTGCTGGTGATACCTCCCAGGACTTAAAGACAGGTTATCTGCTTGGAGCTACTCCGAAAAAGCAGCAGATTGGTGAGCTGATCGGTGTGGTTGCTGCTGCCTTTGCCATTGGCGGGGTTTTATACCTGTTGAATGCAGCATGGGGCTTTGGCTCTGAACAGCTGGGTGCACCTCAGGCAATGCTGATGAAGATGATCATTGAGGGTGTTATGGATAACAATCTTCCATGGGGGCTGGTATTTATGGGAGTCTTCTTAGCCGCGGCTGTGGAAATCCTGGGAATTCCCGTTCTTCCTTTCGCCATTGGCGTGTATCTTCCTGTCCAGTTAAATGCATGCATTATGGTAGGCGGACTGGTACGCTTATACTTTGACAGAATGAAAAAAGAAGACAAGAAAGAAAAAGATCAGTTAATCAGCGACGGAATGCTTTACTGTTCCGGAATGATTGCAGGTGAAGGCCTGGTAGGTATCCTGCTTGCGCTTTTAGCAGTATTTGGTTTGGACAAGGCTCTGGATCTGTCCTCAAAACTAAATCTTCCTTCTTTTGTTTTGGATTTTGGAAGTCTGATTTTATTTGCGCTTGTCATTTTAAGCCTGCTTAAATTTACAATCTGGAAGAAAGTGAAGAAATGAGTCAGACAGATAAAAAAAGCGAAAACTATTTAGACCGGATTCCCATTCGGACAGAACATATTCACTGGTCTGTTGAAGAAAGCGGACTGGTGACACTGGACGTGGAAAACAAAGGCGTCTTTCACCGGTTTGCCCAGAGATTTTTTCATAAACCCAAAGTAAGCCACATTCATCTGGATCCAATGGGAAGCTTTGTATGGTGTCTCATCGATGGCAGCAGGGATATCCTTAGCCTTTCTGCTTTAGTAAAGGAACAGTTTGGAGAGGATGCATCTCCTCTATACGAACGTCTATCCAAGTACTTCCATATCCTGAACAGTTATGGATTTATTACCTTTAAAAATTAAACAGGAAAAGAAAAGGACGGCACCGTAAGGCTACTTACGATTCTGTCCTTTTATTTCCTGGCAAAAATTATCAATGATTGATCATATTTTCGATAAAGATACCGTAGCCTCTTGTTGAGTCCTGGATAAAAACATGGGTAACAGCTCCTATCAGCTTTCCGTCCTGTAAGATCGGACTACCGGACATACCCTGAACAATTCCCCCGGTCAATGCCAGAAGATCGGGGTCTGTGACTTTAATTACCATTCCCTTGCTTTTATGAGTGGTGGAGTAATCAACCCGCTGGATTTCTATTTCGTAATCACGCACTTTTCCAGAAACATCACTTCGTATATAGGCTTTCCCCTTCTTCACATCCTGCCGGTAACCGATGGGTACGGCATCCTGAGAGACTCCCTGCTTAAAGCGGTCATTTACTGTACCGAAAATACCTTCTTCTGTATTTTCTTTAATCGTTCCCAAATTAGATCCAGGACCATAATAGATGATTCCGCTCATGACACCTGGTTTCCCAAAGGTTCCTTTTTCGATTCCCAGAATTGCTGTTTCATAGAGAGAACCGTCTGTAATCTGGACTACATTTCCGGTATCACTGTCACTGATTCCGTGGCCCAGTGCACCAAATTGTCCGTTCATATCCACATAGGTCATGGTTCCTATTCCCTGAGTGTCGTCACGAACCCAGACTCCCAGTTTATAGGATCCGTCCTCTGTTTCTATGGGATTCATCTTAATGTCAATGTTATCATCGCCTCTTCTGACCTTTAAAACAGCTTCCGATGCGCCTATTTTATTCAGCTCATTCATCAGTGTTTCCTTGTCACTAAGTGGGATTCCATTAATTGATTCCAGATAATCCCCTGATTGTAAAACTCCAAATGCAGGCTCTACAACCATTCCATCTTTTTTCGTTACGTCTCCTGTACCGATTACCATGACTCCATTTGATTTTAAATAAATTCCAACTGGAGTACCGCAAGGAACAGCGTATTTGGTATCAACTACATTTACCTGAATATCTTTTAACTGTATCCAGCCGAACAGCTTTAATCCCAGCTTATAGCTTCCCAGATTCTTGGAATACACGGAAAACGGCTGATTCACCTGTAAGTGAATTTGATCGGAAGGAATGTTGGAACCATTATTTAGTACCACTTCCTCGCTGTCGGAATGCAGCGTCACATCAAAAGGCATGGAGAAATGAAACTGTTCTTCTTCTGCTGCAACGATGTTCAATTTGTCCGGAATGACCCGTTTCATATAGAACCAGGTAAATCCGATACAAAAGATCAGGCTGATCCAGAACGCCCTTACAATTAGTTTATGAAATTTCTTTTTTGCCATCTCACATACCTCCTTAGAAGAATAAAGGAGACAATTTTTTGACTCCTCTCATAGTATGTGAGAATTCGTTAAAAACACTCTGTCATATTTTAGTTGAATTCATTTAATTTTGGTGTTTGGACCAGTTATGACTTTTTTAACTTTTTTTCGGCCGCTAGACGCTTCATCTCTCTGGCATTTACTTTTACAGCATCCGTGATCTCTGCTCCGCCAAGGAGCCTTGCAAGTTCTTCCACAATTTCCTCATCCTGCAGTGCCTGGATTCCTGTGGTGGTTTTTCCAGCCTCTGCCGATTTTTTAATTTCAAAATGAGCATCTGCCATGGCTGCAATCTGGGGCAGATGAGTGATACAGATTACCTGATGATTGGCTGCTATATAAGAAAGCTTTTCTGAAACCTTCTGTGCGGTTCTTCCGCTGATACCGGTATCAATTTCATCAAAAATCAGGGTTGGAATATCGTCGGAATCAGCCAGAACAGTTTTGATTGCCAGCATGATTCTTGACATCTCACCGCCAGAAGCCACGGATTTTAAAGGCTTTAAGGCCTCCCCGGGATTGGCAGAAATCATAAATTCTGCTTCATCAAAACCGTTTGCTGTATAATGATCCAGTCTGCTGAATTCCATATCAAAATTAACATCAATAAAATTCAAATCATGTAGGCCTTCTTTGATTTTTTCCGTCAGTTCTTTTGCAGTTTCTTTCCTCATACAGGATAATTGTCCGCATATATCTTCTAATTTATCCTCAGTCAGATGAATCTCTTTTTCTGTTAGCTGCTTTAAACGGTCATAATCTTCCAGTTCACCCAGCCTGATTTTCTTTTCTTCCAGATTTTTGAAAATCACGTCAACACCTTTTCCATACTTTGCTTCCAGATTATGAATTAAGTCAAGACGCTCCTCCATTTTCTGGTAATCTTCTTCATCAAAAGATAAGTCCTCCAGATAAGAGGTGATTTCATGATTAATATCGCTTAAAATGGAGTCCACATCAAAAAGCTGGTCTCTGATGGTAAGCAGGCGTTCATCATAAACAGCCGCTGACTCCACCTCTTTTAAAGCACGCCCTGTGACATCGGAATTGACTGCATCATAAGCCACAGAAAGACTTTCCATAATTTTTTTTCCATGAAGAAACAGACGGTACTTTGAGGATAGTTCTTCCTCTTCTCCCTCTCTTAACCCTGCATTCTCAATCTCTTCTATCTCATAGCGGATAAAATCCATCTCCCGCAGTCTGGTATCCTCATCAAGCTGAAATGACGCAAGCCTTTCCTTTAACCGGACGTATTCTCTGTAGGTCTTAGCAATATTCATTTTTAGCTCGTGGGACTTTTTCTCCTGGTAACGGTCCAGGATCTCCAGATGTACTGATTTGTAGAGTAAAGACTGATGTTCATGCTGTCCATGAATATCGATGAGAAGACCGGTGATATCCCGCAGTTTCCCTGCGGTCACTGTTTCATCATTAATTTTGCTGAAACTTTTAGACGGCATGATTTTTTTAGAAATAATAACGATGCCGTCCTGGTCGGGAAATACATCCATTTCTTTTAACAGATGGATCTTTCTTTCATCGCTGACGGTAAAGATCAGCTCTATGTAAGCGTATTCTGCCCCGTTTCTGATCATATCCTTTGGTACCTTGCCTCCTAAGGCAATGGTTACCGAGCCGATAATTATGGATTTTCCAGCACCTGTCTCACCAGTTAAGACATTCAGTCCCTCTTTAAACTCCACATCGGCTTTTTCAATTAATGCTAAGTTCTTTACGTGTAATTCTGAAAGCATGGCTCGCCTCCTTTATCCCGTAATGAGTTTTTTCAGTTTGTCCATCATGAGTATGGTGTCGTCTACAGTTCTGATGGCACACATGATGGTATCGTCTCCTGCAATACAGCCTACCATTTCATTAAAATGAAGGGCATCTAACGCTGCTGCCACTGCCATGGCCATTCCGGATACAGTCTTGATTACCAGTATATTCTGTGCCATATCCATGGATAAATAACCATCTCTTAAAATCCGGATGTATTTATCGCTGAATGATCCCTGATTCTGAAGTACCATATAACGCTGTTTCCCTGATTCTGACTGCACCTTTGTCAGCTTTAACTCCCTGATATCTCTGGATACAGTCGCCTGTGTTACTGCAAAACCAGCCTGATTTAAATAATCCGCCAGCTCTTCCTGGGTTTCAATTTCATACTTTCCAATCAGTTCTACTATTTTACTATGTCTTTCCAGTTTCATCGTGTCACCTCCTTATATACCCGCCATCTTGTTTCGAAGATTATCTAAAAATGATAAATTTTTTAATTTGACTAATATAGTCTTGATCTGGGCACGCTCTATATCAATCCAGTCCCCAGGTAAAAGACTGACTGCCGAATCTCCGTCAAATACCGCTGCCTGGCTGATTCCTTCCTGTCCTACAATCTCAATTCTGATTTTGTCTTCTGCAGAAAGCACAATACTTCTGGCATTGAGGGCGTGGGAACAGATGGGTGTAAGCACCAGCATCTTGGAATCAGGAACTATAATCGGCCCGCCTGCCGACAAATTATAGGCAGTAGAGCCTGTGGGCGTAGCTGCTATCAGCCCGTCCGCTCTGTACTCCGTTAAGAATTCCCCGTTTACATATACTTTAAACTGAAGCATCTTTAAGTATTCGCCCCGTGTTATGACGATTTCATTTAAAGCGATATCCCGGTAAATCTCTTTTCCGTCCCTGAATGCACTTCCGCTTAGCATCATCCGCTCTTCCAGCTTATAGTCATCGTAAAACAGGGCTGACAGCGCTGATTCAATGTCTTCTGTTCTGGAAACCTGGGTTAAATACCCCAGAGTCCCTCTGTTAATTCCAAGAATGGGTAAATTGCGTCCGGATAAATCTCTGGCTGCCTGAATTAATGTACCGTCTCCCCCCAGAGTAATCACGCATTCCGTTTCCTTTGGTACCATGGCTGAGTCAGTGTAATGCTTTCCTGCCTGCCAATCTACCTTTTCTCCTCTGCCGATCAGGCAGACTGCTCCCCTTGCAGTGAGAAATTCCCGGATCTGCTCCGCGGTTTCACGGGCTCCTTTTTTATCCGGATTCATGATTACGTAAAAATGTTTCATTTCAGACTCCTTATTTGCCTTCGCTTAAGTCTTTGTGAGCTTCTTCCACCACTTTTTCCGGATTCACACTGTAATCAGGAAAGCTCTCCCCAGCGGGATGATTTTTTAAATGAAGCAGATATTCTATATTCCCTTCCGGACCCTTAATAGGAGAAAACTCCAGGTGCAGAATTTCAAATCCAATGCTGATTGCATAAGAGATCACGGACTGGATTACTTCCAGATGAACCGATTTTTCTCTTACCACGCCCTTTTTGCCCACCTTTTCACGGCCTGCTTCAAACTGAGGCTTAATCAGACATACGATCTCTCCGTCTTCTGACAAAAGGTTTTTAACCGGCAGAAGAACTTTAGTAAGGGATATAAATGATACATCAATGGATGAAAATTCAATCCGGTCCTTAATATCCTCTGGCGTCACATAACGGATGTTGGTCTTTTCCATACAGACCACCCGTTCATCGTTTCGAAGCTTCCACGCAAGCTGCCCATGTCCCACGTCAACCGCATAGACTTTCACCCCGCCGTTTTGCAGCATGCAGTCCGTAAATCCTCCGGTAGAAGAGCCTACATCCATGCAGACCTTTCCCTCCAGCGTAACGTCAAAATGGGTCATGGCTTTTTCAAGCTTTAATCCGCCCCGGCTTACATATTTTAAAGTGCTGCCTCTTACCTCAATGAGTGCAGTTTCTTCAAATGTGGAACCTGCTTTGTCCTCTTTATCACCGTCCACGTATACGATTCCGGACATGATGATGGCTTTCGCCTTTTCCCTGGACTCTGCATGTCCCTGTTTTACTAATAGCACATCCAACCGTTCTTTCATTTTACTTCATCTTATCCTTCCATTCCCTGTTCTGCCGCTCCATATCCAGGTATTCCTTTTTCATGCGCCAGATTATGGAATCACTGTCAATTCCAAGTCCTTTTCGAAGCAGAGAAACGTTGCCGTGCTCCACATATGCATCCGGCAGGGCAATGTTTAGTACCTTTACTTTTGGATAGTGTTCATGAATATAACCATTGATCAGGCTTCCATACCCGCCCTGAAGAACATTCTCCTCCATGGTCACAATCAGCCAGTGATTTTTTGCCAGGTGATCAATCAGTTTTTTATCAAAAGGCTTAATAAAGCGCCCATTGGCAAGAGTACAGTTCCAGCCTTCCGCTTTCAATTTCTGCCTTACATGCTCTCCTGTACTTACCATGCTGCCTACTGCCAGAAGGGCAATGTCCGTCTCTTCATAAATGATTTCGCCTTTCCCGTATTCAATGGGTGCTTTGAATTCTTCCAGCCCCTGATAGGCTTCCCCTCTGGGATAGCGTACCGCAATGGGACTGTCAAGGGAAAATGCGAACTCCAGTCCGTTTGCCAGCTCCCAGTCATTTTTCGGTGCAAAAATGCTCATATTGGGTATGGCACTTAAAAAGGACAGATCAAAAATCCCCTGATGGGTCTCTCCATCGCTGCCAACCAGTCCTGCCCGGTCAACTGCGAATACAACAGGAAGATTCTGAATACACACATCATGAAGTACCTGATCAAACCCTCTCTGCAAAAAAGAGGAATAAACAGCCACTACCGGTTTCAGACCGCCTGCTGCCATTCCTGCCGCCGAAGTCACTGCATGCTCTTCTGCAATCCCCACATCAAAAAAGCGGTCCGGATACAGGTTTGAGAACCGTTTCAATCCGGTTCCATCCGGCATCGCAGCGGTTACCGCCACAATTTTCTTATCATCTTTTGCCAGACGGCAGATTGTTTTAGAAAACACATCTGTATAGCTTAAATTCTTCTTTTCTTTTTTAGGCTTGCCAGTCAGGATATCAAAGGGATCCACTCCGTGAAACTTGGACGGATTTTTTTCTGCCGGAGCATATCCTTTTCCCTTTTTGGTAATCACATGAACCAGTACGGTATGGTCAAGTTTCTTCGCCTCTTTCAGGGTTCTTGTCAGAGCCTTTAAATTATGGCCGTCTACCGGCCCTAAATAGGTAATACCCATATTTTCAAACAGCATTCCCGGAATCAGAAGCTGCTTAATGCCATTTTTAGTCCGGCTGATCTTCTCAATCAGAGGTTCTCCGATAACCGGAATCCTTGAAAGCGTATTGGTAACATGTTTCTTTAAATCCAGATATCCATTCCCGGTCCGTATACTGTTTAGATAGGAGGACATGCCGCCTACATTTTCAGAAATAGACATATTATTGTCATTGAGAATAATAACGAAATTTTTCTTCATCTGGGCTGCATTATTCAGTGCTTCATATGCCATGCCTCCCGTCAGGGAACCGTCACCGATGACTGATACCACAAAATGACCTTCCCCCAGCACATCTCTTGCCTGGGCAAGTCCCAGTCCGGCAGAAATAGAAGTAGAACTGTGCCCGGTATCAAAGGCATCACAGGGGCTTTCCTTTCTCTTTGGAAAACCACTCATGCCGCCGTACTGGCGCAGTTCATCAAATTCCATCCTTCTTCCGCTTAAGATCTTATGGGTATAGGACTGATGCCCTACATCCCAGACAATCTTGTCCATTGGCAGATCAAAAGCAAGATAAATTGCCATGGTCAGCTCCACAACTCCTAAATTGGAGGCCAGATGACCGCCTGTGGTACTTATCTTTTCTATTAAAAAATCACGGATTTCCTGGCTTAATATGGTCAGCTCCTGTTTGGAGAATTTCTTTATATCGTCAGGTCCGTTAATCAGTTCCAGCATCATAATTTTTAATCCTTTATTTTTCCCGGTTAACCAGCATCCGGATCAGTTCTTCCAGAAAGCGGTTCTCTCCCGGCAGCTTTTGAAGGCAGGCAACTGCTTCTTTCGAAATTCTCTCCACAGCCATCTTCGCCTGTTCCATTCCCTCCAATGTTACATAAGTGGTTTTATTATTTTTTTCATCGCTGAATACGGGTTTTCCCAATACTTCGGCATTGCTTGTAACATCAAGAATATCATCCTGAATCTGAAAAGCAAGTCCGATTTTAGATGCCATCTCTTCCACTGCCTTTAACTCGTCTTCACTGGCTCCGCCAAGGAGTGCTCCGATCATCATGGACGCCTCTAAAAGCGCTCCGGTCTTTAACCGGTAGATAAAGTCCAGCTTGTCCACTGGAATCGGCTTTCCAGCCAGCTCCACGTCTACCGTCTGGCCGCCTATCATACCGAATATACCTGTCTTTTGGGCAAGAATACCCATAGCCCTGGCGACCCGGTCCGGCCTGTCCGAAAAATTAAGTGCCTTCGCTGCCGTCTCCATGGAATAAATCAAAAGACCGTCACCTGCCAGCACCGCCATATCATATCCAAATTTCACCCAGGCAGTGGGAAGTCCTCTGCGAAGGGTATCATTATCCATACAGGGAAGATCATCGTGAATCAGAGAAGAGGTATGAATCATCTCTATGGCTGCCATAAAAGGATCTATCTCTTTTCCCATACCTCCAAAAAGGCGGTATGTCTCCCTCATCAGCATAGGACGCAGCCGCTTTCCGCCTGCCCGCATACTGTAATCCATTGCCTCAAGAACAGTGCTCTGATGTCCCTCTACAGCCGGAAGGAAACTTTCCACAATCTCCCACACATCTTTGGTCCGTTTCAGCAACTCATCCTCAAAGTTCATGTTCTTCACCATTTTCCTCCAGTACAATTATCTTTTTTTCCACTTTATCTATTTTATCATTGCAGGACTTAACAAGTTTCATACCTGTCTCGTAATATTCAAAGGATTCCTCTAAGGAGCTCTCTCCGCTTTCCAGCTTTTTGATCAGCTCCTCTAAGTCCTTTAAGGTCTCTTCAATGGTTCTTTCTTTTTTTACTGCCATAAGCCTGTATCTCCTTATTTTTCTGCCTCTGACCCTGTTAGTGGCTCCACTCCTGATACCAGAGTATGGATAGTTCCATCCCGCAATTTAAGACCAAGAGCATCTCCGGCCTTTACCTGCATGACAGAATCAATCCTGTGATTCCCTGAATCAGTGATAAAACCGTAGCCGCCGCCTATTTTTGCCAGCGGGGAACAGGCATGAAGGCGTCCGGCAAGAAGTTCCAGCCTGTGCCTGTCTCTTAAAGTCTGCTTCTCCATCAGCTGACTCATCTTAGCTGCGGATTCGTCAAGCTGCCTGCGCTCCGCCTCTATCTGCTTTAAAAGCAGACGTTTCAGCTTCTCTTCCAGATCATGAAGACGCTGGCGCTGTTCACGAATACTTCGCTTTGGATCAAAGTATTTTAGCTTTAATCCATATTGGTTCACAGAGAAACGATACCGCTCCAGCTTTCGCTCCATCATGGTTTTTAACGTATACCGAATGCTCTCTGTCTGTTCTTTAAACTGTTTATAATCAAATACTGCCAGCTCCGCAGCTGCCGAAGGGGTGGGTGCACGCATGTCCGCAACATAATCTGCGATAGTCACATCGGTTTCATGACCGACTGCAGAAATCACCGGTACGGAGCAGTTAAAGATTGCTCTGGCAACCGCTTCTTCATTAAAAGCCCATAAGTCTTCAATGGAGCCGCCCCCTCTTCCCACAATGAGAACATCAAGTCCCATCTGGTCTAAGGTCTCAATTCCTTTTACAATACTTTCTGCAGCACCGC
The DNA here is from genome assembly GCF_048627165.1 of Lacrimispora struthionigena. Classification (NCBI taxonomy): domain Bacteria; kingdom Bacillati; phylum Bacillota; class Clostridia; order Lachnospirales; family Lachnospiraceae; genus Lacrimispora; species Lacrimispora struthionigena. The sequence goes on along the minus strand of NZ_JBMBWP010000001.1, from coordinate 449,989 downwards.
TTCCCTGCACAAGAGCGGGGTAAAGATAGAGCTGCACAAAGGGGTTCCGCCTGGCGGATATATTCATAATATCCCGGATGGCAGCGCCTGTGGGGGCAGTTACCACACCCACACGCCTTGCATATCCTGGAATTTCTTTCTTGTATTCAGGGGAAAACATCCCCATCTCTTCCAATTCATTACGAAGCTTTAAAAAACGTTCGAATAAATCTCCCATTCCCTCTTTCGTAATTTCCTGGGCGTAAAGCTGATATCTTCCGTCTCTTTCATAAACCTCAACGCTTCCCTTTGCAACGATCTGCTGTCCTTCTTCCAGATGAAAGGAAAGACCTTTTCTGGATCCGGCAAACATCACTGCCGAAATAGAAGAGGCTTTGTCTTTTAAGGTAAAATAGATATGACCGGAAGTATGATATTTGCAGTTGGACACTTCCCCTTTGATGGAAATCCGGTTCAGTGCAAAATCCTGGGCAAACATGTTTTTAATATAAGCATTAATCTGGGTTACGGAATAGACACCTGCCATACTTACACCAGCTTTGCAAGAACTCCGTTAATGAAAGCCGGAGCTTCGTTTCCGCCGTATTTTTTACCCAGTTCTACTGCTTCGTTGATGGCTACCTTTTCCGGCACCTCATCATCGAATAAGATTTCATAAAGAGCGAGGCGGAGAATGGTTAATTCCGCTCTTCCCATACGTTTTGTCTTCCAGCCTTCGGCTACTTCATTGATTTTTTCATCCAGTTCCGGAATTTTATTCATAATTGCTTCTGTCTTTTCTTTTAAGAAAGCAGAATTCTCTTCACTCATATCCACATCATGAACGATCTCTTCTACACCTTCCGTATTAAGATCATCCTCTTTTGGTTCCTCAAAATATTGATTAATCTGCCAAATCTTCTCCTCTGCGGGGTGAAAATCAGCGCAGAAAAGCATCTTAAAGCAGTGTTCACGCATTTTACTTCTGGTCATTTACCATGGTCCTCCTATTGGTGATTTAACTGGACGTTTGGAATTATTATACCTTAACAGGGTTTTTTATACAATAGAAACTTTTGCGCGCCTGTATGGAATGTTAATTGGTAACAGCATACTGGTTTTTTCCTTTTCCCTTTGCCTCGTATAATGCCTGATCTGCCCTTCTTAAGATGGCATCGTATTCAGTTTCATTCTCTCCAATCAAAGTAATTCCAATACTGGCATGTACCTTTCCTGAGACATGAAATGCATTAATAATACGCTGGGCAATTGCTTCGGGCTGTTTCCTTCCTCTCATTCCATAAAGCCAGATACAGAATTCATCTCCTCCGAACCGGACAATTACATCCTCCTGCCTGGTGCAGGCACTTAATATCTGTCCCGCCTGAACGAGAACCAGATCCCCTTTATGGTGACCAAAGGTATCGTTTATCTTCTTAAAATCATCGATGTCAAGGAACATGCATGCATAAAAGCGGTTTTTTCCGCCGGCTTTTAATCCATGCTCCACCAGTTTTCTTGCTGTTTCTCTGGTATAAACTCCTGTTAAATAATCCTTCTGCAGTCTCTTTTCTTCTTTTTTTCTGGTGTGAACAATTAAAAGGATCAGGATCACTCCGCAAAACAAAAGGAAGGTGGATCCTGCTATAAATTTTGCAGAAAGGGATTTAATCTTATGAAACGTATTCTCATATCCTTCTGTCTCCACAACGGTCGCCATATACCAGTCATTGATTCCCATAGGCTGGTAGTAAAGAAGGCGGCGGTAATCATTTTCATAATAAGTAATATAACCGGACAGCCCCTGGCTGATTCCGGCTTCCATCTCCGAAAATGTCTCACCCGTTCCAAATTTCCTTGTTTTAAGCATCTCAAACAGAGAAATCTGATTTTCACACGCCGTGCAGGAAATCAAAATCTCTCCATCTTTTTGAAATATCATATTGGCACCGTAGCGGCTTAAATCCGTATCGCTTAAATACTGTTTCAGCCTATCGGAAGACAACTCCAGACACGCCGCACCCTTAACTACACCGTCTCTGATAATGGGGACGGTTAAAATGATACTGTCCTGGCCCTTAAAGCTTTCTTTCAATAATCCGGATATATTCTTTTCACCGTCTAACGCTTTTTTAAAATAGTCACGGGAAGAAATGTCCTGGGTTTCACGATTTCCATAATATAGAGTACCTGACGTATCTGCAACACCAAACCGGGAATCTTCTTTTTCGTAATCCTGTACCTGCTGCCACCATTGTTCGTTGCCTGAGCCATCCGGCAGATCACAGTAGAATGCAAACAATTCCAGCCATTCGAATCTGGTCTGTATCATGGATTCTATATAATTCAGTGCTTTATCATTCTCCTGCTTTAAATCTCTGTGAGTCTGCTGAAACAGACTCTGCTCCACTTCGTGAAAATAATAGAAATTTAAAACACAAATTCCGATAATCACAGATATCACAAGACTTGCCAGGATCAGCAAACCCGGCGGATAATGCCCCCCGTTTCTACGATTCATCATATTTAAAAACACCTGTCCTTAAGAATCTTTCGATTCACAATATCGTCCATTATAAATCCTGTCCTATATCATTACAAGGATAATTTCATCTTTTCTATAAAAAAAACAGCGGGAATGAACCGTATGACCGGTTATTCCCGCTGTAAATTATAAAATTATTTGTTCTCATCCATTGCAACACCGGCAATCCGGATGTTCACATCAAGAACGGAAAGTCCAGTCATGTTCTCAATGGCATTCTGCACCTTTTCCTGAACTTTTTCACTGACGGTTGGGATACTGTAACCATATTTTATGTTTAAGGACAAATCTACGGAAACATGTTCCTCTGTCAGTTCCACTTTGACACCTTTGGATAAGTTTTTCATGCCCAGCTTCGCCACCAGTTCGTTGGTGATGTTGCCTGCCATGGAATCCACTCCATCTACTTCCGTCGCAGCAAGACCTGCGATAATCGCGACTACATCATCTGCGATCTGAACTTCGCCGATTTTATCTTTTTCATATACTTTATGAGTATTTCTGTTTTCCAATTCTGCCACTTCGATTCCCTCCTGTTTAGTATTTCTGGGTTCTGAAATCATTATAGCAAAATTGTCAACTGTTTGCAAAGGCTTTTTACTCTTCCAGTTTCATGAGGGTAATAACGATACTCTCTGCTCCCACTTCAGTTTTTCTCTTTACAATATCTTCAATCTGGGCACGCTGGGGATCTGTAATGCTGGCGGCATTGATGACAACATCAACTTTTCCATTTGAAATGCTGACAACGGGATCTGCAAATCCTTTTGCAAGAAGAAGGGTTTCTGCTGCATTCTCCTTCTCGGCAATGGCTGTCATATCAACCATCTGCTGAATTGCCTGCTGTTTGGCAGCCTCTTCAATGTTTGGATTGTTGATTAAGTTCATCAGAGTTTCTTTATTTCTGGCCCTTACCTGTTCTCTGTTTAACTGCACGCTTGATATGTAATCTGCGACGTTCATACCGCTGGTTAAAACAGCCTCACCAGGATTGTCAAGACCGGTATCAGCTGCCTGTGTTTCACCTTCTGCAAGGCTGGCTGCTGCCTGGGTCTCACCTGCTGCAAGACTTTGAGCTGTTTCATCCCCAGCTGCTACCTGGGTACTTCCGGCCGCTGTCTTATCTGCGCTGCCCGCAGAATCGGCTGCTGCCAGTTTGTCAATATCTGCGGCATCCTGATCCAGACTGGCGATATCCTTGCTGGAATCACTGCCATTTAATGCCTGGTTCTCTGCTAAAATGTCTTCTTCGGAAATGTCTGTCATTCCGGCTTCATACACATCGGTTCCGGAGGCTGCATCCTGCTTTCCGGCATAATTTAAATATCCGGCGGCAGCGATCATGACTGCCAGAGTTGTAATAATAATCTGGTTTCTTCGGAACAGTTTCTTCATATCCATTTTCTTTGGGGTTTTCGGGACATTGGGTTCATTGCTTGTTTTCCAACTTTTCATACCTGACACTCCTTTTTATTCCACCCTCTTTAATACTTTTATTTTATGTGGGGGCAGGTTAAATAATGCTTCCATGGCACTGGAAATTTCAGCTTTTACCGTAGGACTGCCTCCGCCCTGGGCACTGATAATAATTCCTTCTATTTCAGGACGTATTTCTTTCTCCACAATGGGAGCCGTATTTTCTCCCTGGCCGGTAAGAATGGTACTCTCTTTTAATTCTGCGCTTGTAATCTTTCTCGACCCTCCTGATGTGTCATTTTCTTCGGTGGTGGAATTTGAGTTATCTTTATCCACTCTCAGTACCTTTTCCCCTGAAGATTTTACTACAATGAGCACATCAACCTGACCGACTCCATCCACGGTTTTTAATATTTTTTTCACCCTGGCTTCCAGTTCTTCTTCATAAGTGCGGTCAGCGGAAACGGAAGCGGCAGCATCTCCGTCTGCAGGCTGTGTTACAATTCCCTGCTGTAAAGTGGATTGCTTATTATTTTCTTTCTGCGCAGTCTTTTCCACTTTCTTTGCAATTCCGGGACCAGAAGGAAATGTAAGGATCAGGATTATCATTCCAACCGCCAGCAGGATTAACAATTTATCCTTACCCATCTTCCATTTGAATTTCAATATCCTGTTCCTCCAATCCATAATATTCCGCAATCCTCCTTCTAAGACCAGATAGACTGGAATTTTCTTTCTGCTCTTCTTTTTTTCCATCTTCCGGCTTTATTTCAGCACTTTGATCCGATTCTTTCCCAGTTATTCTAATATTTTTTATTTCCTCAACCTTCTTAACAGGATCCATTTTACTGCCAACAGAAGCTGCTTCCTCCGCCTGCATTTCCTCTTTTCCAGAGGAGAGTACAAGGGAAACCTTTACCACATGACCGAACCGGTCACTGGACTGATCACTGTTAATTTCTGCATTGGTTTCTTTGCAGGAAAAACCTGCTGTCTGCGCCATGGTCTCCAAATCAGTTCCCACTGCTTTTTCGTAACCGGAAATCATTCGTTTCAGTCTTGATTCCTCCATTTTTGAAACTTTCCCGGTTAACTCACCTGCTTCCTTTTTAAGGCTTATTGCTTCAAATGAGTAGGCCAGTTTATCATCCAGTCTTAATCCGCCTGTAACGGGCTTTAACACAAGAAGAATCAGCACCATACCGGCAAAGAATTTGACGTATTTTTCATACTTTTTATTTGGCAGAAGATTTTCTACCACAGTGATAAAGATCAGATAATAAGTGATATTTCTGATCCATTCATATAATTGATCCATGCCACTCACCCGGAATAATAGGTTACATTGGTAGAAGCACACACAAGTGCTATGGTGACGATAAATAAAATCATGCAGGATATAGCCACGGACAAAAGCATTTTATGTCCCTTTGCCATATCGGAAATGCAGGATATAATCCGTTTATCACAGACTGGCTGCAAAAGGGCTGCCACACATTGATAAAATAACATTAAGATAACAAGCTTTAGAATGGGAACGATGGTAAGAATAATGAGAATCAGGATACCGGCTGCTCCTATGGTATTCTTAATCAGTACACCAGAGCCTAATACCATCTGGGCCACAGAGCTGACCCCCTGTCCAATACCTGGAATCGCGCCCACCAGCTTCTGCAGGGCTCCTGTCTTTAAGGAATCCACATAAGGAAGCACCATGGACTGGATCATCTGAAACCCCAGGACCAGTCCGATTAAAGTTTTTAAGCTCCAGGAAACCACCTGCTCTAACAGTTCAGTCAGCTTTGATAACATATCCTCTTTTGCAATATGACCTGCCATAACCAGAAGGGCGTATACACGGATCAGTGATAGCAGTACCGTTCCTAAAAGCCACTGGGAAGCAGATAAGATAACCAGGGTAAACTCATAAGATGCCACTGCGGTAGCACTGCTTCCCGCAAATGCCGCCGCCAGAAAATACGCAGGCATCAGCACTCTCATAAATCCCAGTATCTGGTTAACCACGCCGCTTACAATGGAAATGCTGGTAAAAAAGCTGGCTGCCAGATAGGTAAACAGTAATAAATAAGTAACAAAAAAACCTGTTTCGGAGATCTGACTTCCTGTAAATACACTGGAAAAATTAGAAAAGACAGCCCCGATAATGCCAAGTACAAGAATCTGTCCCATCATATGCCCGCTGCTTTCGATTTCGCCCATCAGCATTTTTTTAAGCGCTTTTCCAGTCTGGCTGAGTACATCATTTAACTTCCCATCCATAAGACTTTTCATTAAATCCTGAAAGGAAAGATTAAGCCCCTGATTATCATTTCTCTGATCCAGAAATTTCTGAATATCAGACAGATCATACTGATCCAGATCAAGCCCCTGGGTGACCTCTGTTTCCTGCTCTTTTGCCGGAGCCTCCGCTCCCCAGGAGATGCTGGCGGGAAAAAGAAAACAAAGAAGACACAGAAAAAATAAAAACCTCCTTTTCATGTTCCTTCCTCCTGTCATGATAAAAATACCTGAAGTGTTTCAATCAGTGCCAGAAGAATTGGCATACTGACCGCCAGCACGGAAAGCTTTCCAAATATCTCTATCTGCGTTCCCACTGCACCGTAGCCTGCATCTTTACAGATTCCCGATGCAAACTCTGCAATATAGGTAATTCCTATCATCTTTACCAGGGTGGAAAGATAGACGCTGTTAATTTTTATGTAGGACTGGATTTCTTTCATGGTATCAAGAATTGTGCTAAGCTTTCCTACCCCATAAAAAAAGATAAAAAACCCTGCTGCAAGGACCAGAAGAGTTCCGTATTCCCCCTTCATTCCTTTTAGGGAAACTGCCAGAAGCACTGCCACAATCCCCACAACAGCTATGGAAACAACCGTCATATTCTCACCTACAATGCAAACAGATTTTTAATGGATTCAAACAGCTGATAAATGTAAGGTACCAGCCAGAACAGCACAAGAATGAGCCCTGCCAGGCTTGTTAAAAATGCCTGTTCTTCCCGTCCGCTGTGTTTTAATACCTGGCAGATGACGGAAACCAGAATTCCCACTGCTGCAATTTTAAATATCAAATTGACTCCCATGCTATCCTCCTTAATACATTACAATGGTCAGGAATAAACCTCCCATGATGCCAAGGCTTGTATAAAGCCGGCTTTTTTCCTGTTTATGATTTCTTAGATAATCAATTGACAGATCCAGCTGTTCCAGATAAAGAAGGATTGTCCTCTCCTGCATTCCGGTGTCCAAATATCCCAGATGTTCCCCAAGGCCCTTTAAATTCTGCTTATCCTCACTGGAAAGACACACCTCTTTTGGAAGACCGTCAATTTCTTCCTGCCAGATACCGTAAAAGCTTTCCCCTCTTTGCCCCATCAATCGTTCGGACACCTTTAAAAACAAATCTCCCATCTGCCCTCCTGCTTTCCTGCCTGTCCGCTCAAAGGCTTCTGCCAGGGGAGAATTGGCATAGACGATTTCCCCTTTTAAGAGAAATATCATTTTCCTTAAATGTTCCACTGTTTTTAAATGCTCATTCCACTGGGATGCCATATAAAAACCAAGACCGGAGCAGGATACGATTACAAGGGCTGCCCCTGCCAGCCTCAAACATGTATTACCCATAAGCCCTGCTCTCCTGCCTGTCCGGCCGGACCCCTGTCCCAAATATATTTGCCTGATACAACTGGGTTCCTCTGGAATCAAAGATCTGATCAATGTTTCCGATTCTGCCTAAATTGTTTAAGACGATATACCGTTCAAAAATCCGTTCCTCCAAAAGACTTCTCAGCACCGGCTTCTGTCTTAAATCTTCTATGGAGCTGCCGTGTACCGTTGCGATGAGTTTGCATCCGCAGTTCATTACGTATTCGATGGCATCTAAGTCTTCCCTGCTTCCCACCTCATCCACTGCAATCACTCTGGGAGACATGGTGCGGATTAACATCATCATCCCCTTTGCTTTTGGACAGCAGTCTAAAATATCAGTGCGGATTCCCAGATCATTTTGTGGCGCTCCCTGGTAACAGGCTCCGATCTCAGACCGTTCATCTACTACTCCCACGTTCATGCCTTCAAACTCTCTGGATCCATCTGATATCTGCCGGATCAAATCCCGAAGAAGTGTGGTCTTTCCGCATCTGGGCGGAGAAATAATCAGGGTATGGCAGACCTCTCTTTGATTTTTATAGACAAAAGGCAGTATGGGAGAAGCACAGCCCTTTACCTGATGGGAAAGGCGGATATTAATAAAAGATATGTATTTCATGGTTTTTATCCCGGACTCATCGAGGATTGTCTTGCCTGCAATCCCGATTCTATGCCCCCCTTGTACAGTAAGGAAGCCCTGCTTTAATTCTTCTTCAAATGCATACAGGGAGTAGTTGCTCATATACTCCATGGTTTCCTTCAATTCGTTTTTTGTAATGTGATAGGCTTCTTCCAGTTTTTTGCTGATATCCCCTGATCCGGTTAAATAATACTCTTCGTTTCTGTACACCAGCATAAGAGGGGCAGCCACACGGAGCCTTATTTCCTGGACTTCGTCGAAATTTAAGGCTACCTTGTTTAAGATTTCTCTTACGTTTTTAGAAAACAGATTGATCAGCTCGTCTTTTCTCTCCACTCTCATCCCTCCTCTTACCTCAATATATGAAAAGTGGGACAAATTATGACTTAAAAAAAGTCCGTTCTTTGCGTCATCATACTGACGTAAAAAACGGACTTCCTGTGGACTCTGTTATTTTTACATGCTGTCTCTCAGTTTAAAAGTCTCCACTTCCTGTTTCAGTGCCTGAGCCAGGGAATCCAGCTCCTCACTGGAAGCAGAGCTTTCCTCGGCCGTAGCAGCATTATTTTGTACCACAGTGGATACCTGGGACAGTCCCTGGTTAATCTCTTCCATTGCCTGAACCTGGGCTTCGGAAGCCAGGGCAATCTCATGAATAATGTCATCAACCAGACCAGCTTTTTCTTCCACTGTTTTTAAAATTCCCGCAGACTGGTCAGCCAGTTTTCCTCCTTCTGAAATAGTAGCTACGGAATAACCGATTAAATCTGCTGTCTGCTTGGCTGCTTCTGCAGATTTGGCTGCTAAATTACGTACTTCATCTGCCACCACTGCAAATCCCTTTCCAGCTTCTCCAGCACGGGCCGATTCCACGGCAGCGTTTAAAGCCAGAATATTGGTCTGAAATGCAATATCCTCAATTACCTTTGTAATGTTTTTAATCTTTTCGGAAGCTGCACCGATTTCTTTCATGGAACGGTCCAGCTGATCCATACATTCATTGCCTTCCCTGACTCCTGTTACAGCTTCCTTTACAAATCTGGTGGCATTCTCTACCCGTTTCGCATTTTCCTCTGCCTGGCTGGATACATTGGAGATGGCAGCATTTAACTCTTCCACAGTGGCAGCCTGCTCGGTAGCTCCCGTAGCAAGAGACTGGGAAGCACTGGATATCTGCCTTGAACCTTCTGCTACCTGATCAGAGGATACACGGATGTTTCCTAAAACTGAATTGAGATTTAAAATAATTCCTCTTAAGGAATCCTTGATCTGAACGAAATCCCCTTTGTAATCCTGGTTTACACTGACGGTACAGTCTCCTCTTTCCAGGCTGGACAGAATGACTGATATTTCATTAATATAACTGTTTAACGTGGCAACTGTACCTGTAAATGATTTGGAAAGGGTTTCCAGCTCATTGCCTGAATTGATCTGGGGCACTGGAGAATGAAGATCTCCTTCTTCCAGAAGCCGGATCCGGTTAACCAGATTTAAAATAGGTTCAACAATGGGTTTTGCAATCCGGAATGCAACTACAAATGACAGAAGGATCATAATCATGGTGATAATCATGGTATTAATAATGGAGGACCGAAAACTTGACATCATCTCCGATTCCTTTGTAACTACACCGATTGACCAGCCGTCTGTCCCCTTTATGGGAGTATAACCAGTGGTCATATTCACCCCTTTGAAATTAACCGTCTGTATTCCTGTCTTCCCCGCTATCATGTCCTTCATTTCATCGGATGTACCCTGATAGTTTTTATCTGTTTTGGCTATTTCAATATAGTTAGTCTGATCTTTTACCCGGTCTCTGTTTTTGTGGGCGATAATCTTTCCTTCTTTATCAATAATAAATCCGTAGCCGGACTCACCAACCTCCACACCATCAATCATTGTGCTGAAGGTATCTGAATCCAGTGTTGCAATGACAATTCCATTATAATTATCACTTTTTACCTTTGCAGATACTATTAATACAGTTTTACCCGTTACTTTGCTTACAATGGTAGAGGATATGTATGTATTTCCCGCAATAGACTGTTTAAAATACTCCCGTTCGCTGGCGTCCCCACCATCGCTGGTTTTTCCGTCTGCACCCGCAATGGAAAGCGTTGCAAATCCGTTATCTTTTGCAATTTCAGCCAGTAACTGGGTCCTCTGATCCTTACTTAAGGATGAATCCGTAATTTCCGGATTCTGTGCAATAAATTCAATTCTTGCTCTGTAAAGATCTATGGAATTCTCCACTGACTGGCTGTAGGCAGTGGCACATTCCGTCAGACGAAGTTCAATGTTCTTCTTGGCATCCCGGTAAAACATCATACCGTTAATCAATCCGTAGATGGCTGATATGGTAACTGCCATACCAATGATTCCATAAAGAAGCCTCTTTTTTATGGACTTATTTTCCATTTTTTCTGTAATCTTTCTGCCTACTGAGTTCTTTTGTTTCCATGCTTTCCTGTTTTCTTTTTCCATCATATTGCCCCTTCTCATTTTATTCTTTCGAGTAATCGCCATCCCGCCAGCCAACTATTACATTCATGACGGTGGGAATGATGAGTGTAAATAAATTAATATAGGATACCAGCGTAAGTCCTTTGGAAACAAGGCTGGTAAGCCCCACCTGTGAGACACCCCAGGTAATAATAATATAAAACAAAGTGAGCAAAGCTCCTCTTTTGTTTCTTTTTGCTTCTGCTGTCTGGGCATTCTCTCCTGTTTTTTTCTGATACCAGTTGATCACGCGGTCATTAAATCCCTGAGCATAGTTAATTGCTGTGGAAATGGTGGCAAAAAAGATGGAAATGGTAATGAGAGTCAGTAAAACCGCTTTCACCTGCTCTCCTCCAAATCCGTTTTGCACCACCAAAATGGTGTACACCGCTTTTCCCGCTTTCCAGCCTTCTAATACCTCAGAATAATTAGCAGCTAAATTGACCACGGTGATTTCAAGGAAAATCCAGTTTAAAATAACAGACAGAACCACAGACCAGCGCAAAGTACTTTTATTTTTAAACAGCTGCGCGTGATTTACATAAGCTCCGAATCCGCCAAGATTCTGACCGGAAAATATGTAGGCCCAGCATAACGCTGTCAGAAGGTAACTTAAAAAGCTTCCTGCCCCCGATGCAATTCCCTGATTAAAGGATTCTCCCATTACTCCCAGTTCTCTTGTCAGCCTGCCGCTGCTGATATTGTAAATAAGATTGGGAACGTGAATTGCCAGTAAAGTGACAAAGATCACTGCACTCATGAAAACGGCATTTTTTCTTACAAGACCGGCTCCTTTCATGCAAAGTAAAAACATAATAATTCCGACTGCAAAGGTAGTAATCAGGTAAGGCATTCCCGAAAGCTCTGCTAACGCTGATCCGGAAGAGGAGTAGGCAAGAGCCATGCATACGATTAAAAGCCAGTTAAAGTTAAACTCGTATACAAGCTGCATTGGTTTTGCAAACCTGCCTCCCAGAAAACGGGAACCGTATTTCTTTAAAAACTGACCATAGTCAAAGGTTTTAAAATCCATCGCAAACTTCATAAAAAAATAGATAATAAAACAGTTGATTGCCGCTACCACAAGGGGCATGAACAGGCAGAAATAAGGCTGTGTTACTTTAGGCAGCATCCCGTAAAATCCCGTATTCATAAAAAAATAGGACCAGGGTGTTGAACCGGCGGCAAATCCGCCCCCGCACTGGGAACTAAATGCTATGGAAACAAATACAACTACCGTCTTCCAGTCTACTGCACTGGTTTGATTTCTGTTACCTGCAACTCCGGTGCTCATAATACCATCCTCCTTTATGACGACCCAGTACCCCTCTCCCCATGAAAGTCGAACTATGTCGTATTTTTAACAATATAGTCATATTATAAGACATGTACGAAATAACATCCAATCGATCCCTCCTATGTATAACAGTGGATTAATAGTTTTTGACCATATATTTATTTACCGCTTGTACGGTAGTAAAAAAGTATGATATATTGCAGAAAGTACGAAAATTCTTTTTATAAAGAAGAGGAGGAAGACCAAATGCGTGAAGAAATTATGGAAGGAATCCGGCGTCACATCCTCCCTTTAAGCGGTGTGGAGAAAGCCGAACTTTTAGAGGTATGGCCCGGTCACTCGAAAATTACTTTAGAAATTACAGAAGGTGCCTTAAATCTATATGGAAATCTTCATGGAGGCTTTATTTTCACCCTTTGTGATATTACATCTGGTATGGCTGCCTATGCTTACGAGTACGCCAATGTTACACAGCATGGAAATATTGATTTTTTAAAAGGAATCAGCTCCGGTCAGATCTTTGTGGAGGCAAACGCCATTCATAAAGGAAGACGGTCGGTGGTAAACAGAGTGGAAGTCACATCTTCCGATGGAATGCTTCTGGCTGCCGGTTCCTTTACCATGTATCTGCTTTCAGCACTTTAGGCAAAAAAAAACGTATGAGGTTTTATCCTCAATACGTTTTCTCTCTACTAGTTTAAAATTCTTCTCACCGACTGAATCGGCTGAAAATCCACATTGGATATCTTAATTCCATCCTCGGGACCGCTGGCGTGAATCAGCTGGCCATTGCCTGCATAAATCCCGATATGGCCTATGTATGAGATAAGATCTCCCGGTCTGGCATTTTCAATACCGCCTGCATCCACTCCTGCAGCTGCCTGATCCTGGGAGGTTCTTGGCAGATTGATTCCGAAATTTTTATATACACTCTGTACAAAACCGGAACAGTCTGCACCCTCAGTCAGGCTTGTCCCTCCATACCGGTAAGGGTTACCTAAAAATTGTCTTGCAAAGGACACCACCTGATCTCCTGCTGCTGACTGGTTTGGTGAAGAGGGTCCGTTTATTCTGGCCCCCGGTCCATTTACAGTATTTATGATAAGGGGTTCTATCAGCGGTATGGGTTCATTTGCTGAAACAGTGTCAGCCTTTGCCGGAAAGCTGACTGATCCTGCGATTAGAATCCCTGTAAACAAGACTGCAATTAATGTTTTCTTATGCATGGTTTCTCCTCCTGTGAATTTTAGAATCCCATATCTTTCACGTCTTCTGACAGAAATCTGTGGTATGTCCCATGATTATCATGGAATTTAATAAAATAACGGTATGAATCCCTGGCAGGGTCTTCGAAATACAAAATATAATCGCATTCTTCCCCGTCGCAGCTTTCGCAGATATATCTGCCGTCTGAATATCTGGAGAATACGTTTTTAATATCTTTAAGCTGTACACCAGGCTTTTCAATAATCTTAATAAATTCTTCTAAAAACCCACTCTTCTCTTCCTGTTCCCATACATATTGTGCCCCTTTTGGGGGAATGAGAAAGCAGAACCGGTCCTGACTTTTCGTAATTTTTATTTCTCCCAGCCGGTCTTTTACATAAGCTTTAAATTCTTTCAGTGCTGTTTTTATTTCATCATCTGAATCCCCTGATTTCAGGATATTAAGCAATGCTTTTTCAGGATAATAAAACCGGATTACTTCCTTTTCATATCCCAGTTTCATCTGTACTTCCATGATTGAATTAATGAGCATACGCTCCAGAGCAGCAACCTGCATGTCCGCTCTCCTTTCCATTCTTACCGGCACATTATTCATGAAGCCGCCTTATGATTTTAAAAATAATACCCCCCTCAGTAACGAATGGCTGGGAATGGGAAAAAAATACGATTCCTTCCGTAGGCGCAAGAATCTGGCTTATAATCTCACCTTCATAGGGATCCAGGATATCTGCCAGAATCTCCCCCCTGCTTACTTCCTCGCCTGGCTTTACGTGGGGACGGTAAATGCCGGCACAGTCTGTCCTGACACTGGATAAATCGCTTTCGTGAAGAACGGTTGCAATATAGCCGCTGTGACTGGTGTAACGCACCATTCCCATACGGGTTAAAAACCGCAGCACAGAAGCCACTGCCATACGGGCAGAGGGTTCGTCAATCTGATCCGTTCCGCTGGTATAAATGGAGAATGCGCTGGTATTCTTTAACTGCCAGTTATAATTCAGTGTTGCCTTATCAAATGGCTTGGCATCCCGGACCACCACATAGGGAAGCCCAAAGAGATTTGCAAGACTGGGGTTTTGAAATCCGGTATCCATCATACGCACATGTGGTACGAAATTACCAGGTATATAAAAACTGGTAAACTGAATTCCATAGCTGTATTCTTTCACTGCATCGAAGATGCCTGCTGCAATCCGTTTCGTCGTTTCTCCGCTTCCATCTCCCGGATACATGCGGTTAATGTCCGAATCATCGGTAGGCCAGAACCGTTTGCCAACATTCAATGAGGCTGTATTCACTGTGGGAATCACCATAATCTCATTGCCTTTAATGATGGCTCCCCGCTCTTCTAACTCTTTCAGCTGTCGGATTAACTGGGAACAGATATAAAGCTGCTGTACCTCGTTGCCTCTGCATGCGCCTACAATACAGGCCGACTTTTCCCCTTTGCCAAAATGATAGCCATACAGATTCATATCATCTCTGTAAAGATTCTTCAGTGTGAAAATGGTTTCTTTTCTCATGCCTGCTCCCCTCCTAACACCCGCGCCAGCAAAGATCCTGCCGATACCACCGGATATTCCCTGAGGGTAAATACCAGACCATCAATGGGAGAAACCACTTCCTCCAGAATTGTTCCCGTTAAAGGATTTAAGATCTGCCCTATGGGCTGGTTTTCTCTCACGATACCAAGATGCTCCACCAGGGGCATAAATATTCCCGGGCTTTCTGAATGCAAAAGTCCAAGCTTCCGATTATAGGAAATCATGGGTTCTTTGGGAACTACGGTTTCTCCGGTCCAGATTCCCAGTTCCTTCATCAGGCAGAGGATGCCTTCTGTCAGCTGCTTTCCATAAGTTTTAGTAATCCGCATTCCCACTCCCATCTCAACTACAAAGGTAGGAACTCCAATGCTGTTTAATCCGTGGGACAGGGTGGAATCCAGCACTACGGCATTCTCATAAACCCAGACCAGATCCACATTCATCAGCTTTGCGTAGCCGATCAGCTTGTCTGCATAGGCTTCGCTCATACGGATCTGGGGAATCTCTCTTAAAAAGATATTACTGGCATGTAAATCCACACAGAAATCAGAACCGGAGATGTCTGCCATGATCTCAGAAGCAATATGTTCTGATACAGCTCCCTCCTCATCACCTGGAAAAATCCGGTTCATATCAATGTCATACCCGGGCAGGCCTCTGGTAATGGAATCGATTCCAAGTGGGTTAAGTGCCGGATATATATCAACAATTCCTTTTAAATGATCCTTATTTTCTCTGATAATACGGTTAATTTCATAACATACAAACTGGCCTTCCAGCTCGTCCCCATGAACGCCGGTGACAATACTGATCCGCTTTTCTTTACCGGTTACCGTCTCTGGTACCAATCGGTTTTTATATATATTCCAGCTTTCTCCTACAGGCAAACCTACGGATGCAACTGTTCTTATCATATTTCTCATCACCCTTGTTCTTATACTTTATTACATTATAAGAATAAATCAGCATGATTCAAACGTCAAGTAATTCCTGCCTGTTGGACTCTTCCTTTTTTATCTGAATTAACATTCCATCCATAACTCTTGCCCCCGGCATAAGAACTTCCTCTTCTGATGTCACCAGCCCGTCATCAAACCATTTTTTAATCTGACTTCTGGAAACTTTAAGCTCACCTGCAAGCAGAACATCTGCCCTGAGTTTCAATGCCGACGGATTTTTTATCTGTATTTCCAGAGAATATTCTTTGTTTCCTGGTGTGGTAGTGGGGGTCTTCAGGATATGATACCCAGATTTTGCTTCCACGATTTCCGCTTTGTTTTTTATAAACAGTTCTCTGTTACTTCCATAACTGGCAGCCAGCTGTGGGCTGTTGCTTAAAAAGCCTTTATATTCTTCTTTATCTATATTCTCTGGGTTTGCCCGCTCAATAATGGTCATATTCCAGGAAGTGTCACAATGACTGCAGCGATAGATTAACCATATGTCAAGCAGTTTTCCATTGGCATTTACCCTGAATTTCCCGCTGTTTTGAAATTCTGTTTTTCCTTTGCATTTTGGACACCTTCTTATGACAGTGGACAGCTGATCGGGAACAATCAGCCATAGTTTCCGTAAATTACGATTCATATCTTCCTCCATATTGTCGTCTTTACGGATAACTCTACTATGAACGAAGCCGCCTTCCCACCTCACTCTCGATTATGAAATAAAAAAAAGGCAGTGTATCATCGTTATAATGACACACTGCCTGTATCTACTTTCTTCTCCTGGAGTACGATCCTTTGAATGCTCTTCTCTGACAGATAATAGCGTTCTGCCAGAACCTTTACACAAAATCCGGATACATAATCTATATAGATGGAGCGATCCCTGCGTTTCCGCTCTTCTCTCGCTCCGGTTCCTTCTCCCCAGGTCCTTTTGTTTTCCTGTTTTCTGGGGATATAGACATACTCCCCGTCAATATAATTCTGAATCAGCTCCACCAGCTCTTCTGGCAGAATTTCATTGGCTCTCTGATAGCGCATCGCTGCCTCCTAAACAATTTTCTGTCCGGATTAGCAAAGGCTATACAATTACTTATTATTTCACTGCATAACCCGTGCTATGCAGTCTTTGAGGGTTCCATCATAAATAACCCGCCTCCTTTTCAACACTCATTCACCCGCTGTATCGTTAATATTTTACCACAAAATCATGGGAAATAATACCTTATAATTAATATAGAATTAAAAATGATCACTCCTTAGCTCTTTACAACCACCCCTAAGTATTTCGCCAGTTCTGCCGCCTGATATAAATCCACCACTGCCCCTTTTAGTTCCCTGCACTCATCGGAGAGAACAAGACCTTGAATGGAACAGGTAGTAAAATTCATCCCTTTCAACATCGTCTTAAAAAAGCTGGCATTATCTAAGTTGACCTGATTCCACAACAAGTCCTTCATTCGGCACTGGGTAAGAAATACTCCCTCTAACTGGGAGCCGGTAAGGTTAATGTGTTCCATCTTGGAACTGTCAAAATTGGCATAGCGGAAATTACAGTCTGTTATTCTGGTATGTAGTATGGTACTGCCGCAAAACCTGGCGCCCACTCCTTTGGAAGAAATAAATTCTGTCCGGTTAAAATAGCAGTCTTCCAGACCGCAGTTGGATAAATTACAGGAACGGAAAACAACATCTGTAAATTCCCCTTTTTCAAAAGAACAGTCCTGAAACAGGCAGTTTTCAAAAACGGAAGCGGAAAACTGCATACGGGAAATATCCTTCCCACTCATACGGACGTTTCGGATTATGGCATCCCGAATTTCTTCTTCCCTCTCTATTTTTCTAACTAATTCCTCTTCTTCAATGAGAATCAGTTCCTCTTCCCCTGAAAGAATCGGCGCAAGCAGCTTGTCTTTCATCTTTCCATACTCCTTTATATTCTTATTGCTTTTATTATGCCACACAGCTTTCGTCTGGACAATCATAAAAAACAAAATTCAAAATTCATGCATAGGCACTGGCTATCAATGCTTGAAAAAAGGCCGAACAGAGCCGATTGGATTTTTACAGATACAACGCTTATAATAAAAACAGCAAGATTGTTAAAAAAATAATTATTTATAACCAGGAGGAAGGAACTATGAGTAAATTATCCAAAGAAGAATTCAAGTCCTATTTAATGCAAATCCGAGAGCTGGCGGAAGGACCGTTAGAAGAGATCCAGAAGGAAGTCGAGGTTACCAATAAATTTCCAAAAGAGTTCTACGATCTTTCAATTAAAAATGATTTATACCGCTGCGCTCTGCCAGTAGAATACGGCGGCTACGGTCTGTCCGAGCTTGAGATCTTACAGGTACAGGAAGAATTCTCCAGAGGACCAGGCGGAATGAGAATGCATCTTCACTATGCAATGGATTTAAACTGGAGAATCCTTGATGATTACGGCAGCAAGGAACTGAAAGATGAATACATGAACAAGTTCCAGGATAAATCTGTATTCACCTGCTTTGCTCTGACAGAAGCAGCCGGCGGTACCGGAGCTGATTTACATACCCTGGCAGTAAAAGACGGCGATTCCTACGTATTAAACGGTGAAAAAACATTAATCTCCCATACCGACTGCTGCGAATTCGCTTATGTAATTGCAGTTACCAATCCTGATTCAAAGAAAGATGACAGACTTTCCGCATTCTTTGTTCCAATGGATGCTCCGGGATTTGAAGTAATCAACATGCCTCATATGATGGGCTGCCGCGGAGCTGGACACGGAGAACTGAAATTTACAGACTGCAAGATTGACAAGAAGTATTTATTAGGAAAAGAAGGTCAGGGTCTTGAAATTGCCATGCATTCCTTATCTGTATCCCGTGCCCATATCGCAGCAAGTAACTTAGGTATGGCTCAGAGAATGCTGGAACTTTCCTTACAGTATGCAAATGACCGTGTAACATTTGGAAAACCAATCGGAACCCGTCAGGCAATCCGTTGCAAAATAGCTGATATGTCCATGATGGTTCATGCACTGCGCTGCATGGTTTACGATTTTGCTAAATCCTATGAAGAGAATCCTACCGGCGAGTACATTGAAGAGAAAGCAGCAATGTGCAAGCTGTACAGCATTGATACCACAAGAAAAGTCAGTGATGAGATGTTAGAGATCTTCGGCGGAGTAGGATACTTTGAAGACTGCAAATACGGTCCAGTAGAACGTCTCTACCGTGACTGCCGCGCAATGTGGCTGGAAGAAGGCGCTCCTACCGTTCAGCGCATCACCATTTCCAGAAATACCATTAAACATGGCGCAAAAATGGAATACATCATCTAACAGGAATTCACCTTGGGGTCATCCGGTTCCGTATGGGCCTGATGACCCCAGGTTTTTGTAAAGGAGGAGGATCCGTATGAAACCTTTAGAGGGAGTAAAAGTAGTAGATTTAACCACATATCTTGCAGCCCCTACCACAGTCCGCGTTCTGGGAGAATGGGGCGCCGACTGCATTAAAATCGAGTCCGCCAAGGGTGATCCTGCAAGAACACAGGGCGCAGTATTTAATATGCCCTACGAAGATGATGAAAACCTGGCATTTGATGTTGCCAACATGAACAAACGCTTTATCACCCTGGATTTAAAGTCCGAGAAGGGTCTGGAAATCGCATACAAACTCATTGGAGAAGCAGATGTCTTTGTCACCAATACCAGAACAAAATCTTTGACAAAACTGGGGCTTGACTATGAAACATTAAGCAAACGTTTCCCGAAGCTGGTTTTTGCTCAGGTCTTAGGTTATGGGGAGAACGGTCCGGAAAAAGATTCTGCGGGATTTGATGTTACCTGCTACATGGCCAGGGGCGGCGTGTTCGGAACTACCGTAAACAAAGGGGATGCTCCCATGATCCCAACCAATGGCTTTGGCGACTTTCAGGTTTCCTTAAGCCTTGCTTCCGGGATCTGTGCTGCACTTTATGCACGGGAAAAATCAGGAAAAGGCGATAAGATCACGGTCTCCCTCCACCATGCCGCAGTTTACGCACTGAGCACAGGAGTAATTTCTGCCCAGTACGGCAATCAGTATCCAAAAAGCAGAAAAGAAGTTCCCAATCCATTTAATAACGTATACCGCACCAGCGACCAGAAATGGGTGGTAATCTGCTGTCCGGAATATGACCGTGACTATGAGAAGATTATGACACTGTTAGATAGGCCGGATATGGTCGGAAACTCCCGTTACATGAGATGTGCTGACGTAAATGCAGGTCATTTAAACCATGAGGTCATTGATGTTCTTGATGCCGCCATTGGCAAACTCACAAGAAAAGATTTAATGAGCATGTTTAAGGCCAACGACTTAGCCTGCGAAGCTGCCTATGAACCTCTTGATATGTACGAGGATGAACAGGTCTGGGCCAATCACATTATTGCAAAGATCCCATATCCCTCCGGTGAACGCTATCTTCCCACTAACCCGGTAAACTTTGGTTCTGTCGGAGAACCGGAGTATCGGATCGGCGGCTCTCAGGGTGCTCATACGGTTGAGATCCTTGATCATCTGGGATACAGCCAGAATGAAATAGGGGAGATTCTTAGCTCCGGCGCAGCCACCGGGGAAACAAAGCTGAAAAAATAACCACGATAGAATGGAAAGGTGAGATGACATGAGTTTACTATACACCGAAGAACAAAAAGAACTTCTTGCTCTCGTACGAGAAATGGCTGAAAACGAAATCAAGCCTTACGTAAAAGAAGCAGATGAGAAGGGTGAATGTCCAAGAGAACTCTTTAAATGGGGTTTTGATATGGGACTTCACATGCTGGAAATTCCAGAGGAATACGGCGGAACCGGCTTAAGCTATGAAACCACTGCCATGATATTTGAAGAGCTGGCAAAAGTAGATGCAGGCTATGCAATCACCTTTGTAACCACCTTTGTTGCCTTAAGAAATGTAATTCTTGCAGGAACCAAGGAGCAGGGACAGTATTTTGCTGACAAAATCAGACCAGGATCATTTGCAGGATTTGCCTTAACCGAGCCCAATGCAGGCTCTGATCCGGCCGCCATGCGTTCCACCGCAGTCTTAGATGGGGATGAATACATCTTAAACGGAACAAAAACCTTTATTACAAACGGAGCTCTCTCCGATGTATTTGTAGGATTTTTCAAAACCAGCCCGGCTGCCGGACACAAGGGAATTTCCGCCTTTATTATTGATGCGGATGCACCTGGCGTTACCGTTGGTGCCCATGAAAATAAGATGGGACTTCGTCTTTCCAATACCACTGACTTAATCTTTGAAAATGTGCGGGTAAAAGCTTCTGCTATGGTTGGACCGGAAGGCTCCGGCTTTAAGCTGGCTTTAAATGCACTGAACTTATCCCGTGCATTCGTGGCAACCCTGGCAGTGGGAATTATGCAGAGAGCCCTTGATGAATCCGTAAAATATGCAAAAGAACGTAAACAGTTCGGGACCCCCATCATTAAGTTCCAGATGGTTCAGGCTCTGCTTGCGGATATGGCAATCAAGGTTGAAGCATCCCGGTGTCTGGTTAATAACACCATGCGCATGATGGACCAGGGAATCATGGTTCAGAAGGAAGGTTCCATCTGCAAAACCTTTGTCTCCGACTGTGCACAGGAGGTTACCTCCAATGCAGTACAGATCTTCGGCGGATACGGATACAGCAAAGAATATCCCGTAGAAAAGCTGATGAGAGACTGCAAAGTGTTCCAGATTTTTGAAGGCGCCAACCAGATCCAGCGTATGACCATTGCGAATGTGCTGGATAAGGAATACAGATAGGAGGAGATAACAGGATGAATATCGTTGTTTGCATCAAACAGGTTCCGGATACAACAGAGATTAAAATCGATCCGGTAAAAAACACCCTGATCCGTACAGGTGTACCAAGTATCATGAATCCATTTGACAAAAATGCCTTAGAAACAGGGCTTACTTTAAAGGACCGCTACGGCGGAAAAGTGACTGTGATCTCCATGGGACCTCCTCAGGCAAAGGCTGTATTAAGAGAAGCTCTTTCCATGGGAGCTGATGAAGCTTATCTGGTGACTGACCGTGCATTTGGCGGTTCCGATACCTATGCCACCAGCTATATCCTGTCACAGGCCATTAAAAAGCTTGGTAACTTCGATGTGATTCTGGGCGGAAAACAGGCGATAGACGGGGATACAGGTCAGACTGCCCCCAGTATTGCAGAACACCTTGGCGCTGCAAGACTTACTTATATTCTGGATTTAGAGGCAGACGGGGATAAGGTAATTGCCAGACGGCAGGTGGAGGAAGGAATCGAAGTAATCGAGGCCCGCTTCCCCATTCTTTGTACTGCTACAAAGGAAAGCAACAAACCCAGATATGCTACCATAAAGAGAAAAATCGCCTCTTTAAAAGCAGAGATACCGGAAATCACCCTGGCTGACTTACCAGATGCGGATGTGTCAAAAATGGGACTCAAAGGCTCTCCCACCAAGGTAAAAGCTACTTTCACACCAAAACGGACCGCCTGCGGCGTGACCATAGAGGGAACTACTCCCGGTGAAATTGCTAACGCACTGATCGGCAAGCTGGCCGACGGGAAAATACTGTAAAAGGAGGCCGAAGAAAATGAGTTTTGAAGCATGGAAGGATGTATGGGTATTTGTTGAATGTTTTAAAGACCAGCCAAAAAGCGTGGGACTGGAACTTTTAGGCCAGGGCAGAAAACTGGCAGAAGGATTAAAACAGGATCTTTGTGCAGTAGTAATCGGAAAAGATACCAAAGAGGCTGTAAAAGCCGCCGGAGAATATGGTGCAGATAAAATTTATGTGGTTGAGGGAGCGGAATACGAAGATTACTCTGCCGATGCCTATGGAAATGTATTTTTAAAACTATGTGAAAAGTATCAGCCCAACACGATCTTAGTTGGTGCAACTGTAAACGGCAGAGACCTTGGATCCAAAATCGCTGTAAGCCTGCGTACCGGTCTGACTGCAGACTGTACCGCCCTCAGCGTTGATGAGGAAACCGGCAATGTTGTCTGGGAGCGCCCTGCTTTCGGAGGCAATTTATATGCTCAGATTCTTTGCAGTGAAACCAGACCTCAGATGGGTACCTGCAGACCGGGAGCATTTAAAAAACCGGAAAAGAATCCGGATAATAAACCGGTTGTGATCCGGGAAGAAATCTCCACTCCGGCCCAGGAGATCCGGACTAAGGTAATTGACTTTATAAAAGCCTGTGAAGACAATGACATTCGGCTTGATGAGGCTGAAATTATCGTTTCCGGCGGCCGGGGTATGAAATCTGCCGAGAACTTTTCTGTATTAAAGGAATTGGCTGATGCACTTTGCGGTACCGTGGGGTGTTCCCGCGCTGCTGTTGATGCGGGCTGGATGCCTCAGAGCAAGCAGGTCGGACAGACAGGCGCTACCGTTTCCCCTAAAATATATTTTGCCTGTGGTATTTCAGGCGCAGTGCAGCATGTAGCCGGAATGAGTGAGTCAGGAACCATCATTGCCATTAACAAGGATGAAACCGCTCCTATTTTCGAGGTTGCGGACTATTGCATCGTTGGCGATTTATTTGAAGTGGTTCCTGCTCTTGTCAAAGAGCTGAAGGCGAGGCAGCAGGGTTAACCATATCATACCTCTGCTCTTCATTTCCAAGGAGAAGGGTTATGCTTGAAGAAATAAAAATAAATCCTGATTTAAAGCTTCAGTATTTGCAGAATGGATACTGGTCGGACCGTACACTCGCTGACTGCTTTCATGAGTCAGTGAGAAAATATCCGGACCGGGAATATGTAGTTGATGACAGAGGATGCCGATATACATACAGGCAGATGGATGAGGCCGCTTCTAAAGTGGCGGCCTTTCTCCGTTCCCAGGGAATCGGCCCCGGCGATGTGGTTTCCTATCAGATTCCCATCTGGAGCGAATTCGCAGTGATCACCATTGCCTGCTTTAAGGCGGGTGCTGCAGCCCACCCCATTGCCATGTCATACGAGGAAAAAGAACTGGTCCGCTGCTTAAATCTAACCCAGGCAAAAGCTTACTTTGCTCCCACTTGCTTTCACAAGACCGATTATGAGGAAATGATTCAATCAGCACTTCCTCACATTAACAGCCTTCGTGCAGTGGTTTTGCTGGATCAGACCAGGGAGATGAAAAGCAGTTGTTATTCCTGGAAGAATATTCTAAAAGATTACGAACCATTAAGGCTGGAGGATTGTGCCCGGCAGACTGGGCAGGATATTGCCGCCATTCTTGGAACCTCCGGAACTACCTGCGGATCAAAGGGTGTGATTTTAACTCATGATAACATCCGTTACAGTGAGGAAACCTTTAACCGGGAGCTGGGGATCTCAATGGACGACATCATGTTTATGCCTGCCCCTCTCAATCATGCAACCGGTTTTCACCATGGGATTATTGCTCCCATGCTCTCAGGTGGGAAGGTGGTTTTACAGCAAAAATACTGCTGCCGGGAAGCCATTGATTTAATGAACCTGGAGGCCTGTACTTATTCCATGGGCGCCACTCCTTTTATCTATGATATTTTAAGGGATTTGGAGACCAACGGAGGTGCAATCCCCTCTCTTAAATTCTATTTATGCGGCGGCGCACCTGTTCCGGGCTATATGGTACAAAAAGCCTGGGATTATGGGATACTTCTTTGTGAGGTATATGGTTCTACGGAGAGTGTTCCCCATGTTTTTGTCAGACCCTGTGACGCATTAAGGCTGAATGGAACTACTTCAGGAAAGCCACTGGAGGGAGTTGAAATCCGTGTAGTGGATGAAAACGGTGCAGATGTTCCTTTTGGTACTGCAGGAGAAGAATTGTCAAGAGGTCCCAATGTATTTGTGGGATATTTAAAAAACCGCGGAATTACCGATGAAGTCCTCGACGATGACGGCTGGTTTCACAGCGGAGATCTCTGCGTTATGGATGAAGACGGAAACATACGGATTATTGGAAGAAAGAAAGATATGATCGTCCGTGGCGGTGAAAATTTAAATTCCAATGAAATCAATGATAATTTAGAAGGCTGTCCCGGAATTCTGGACCATACCGTCATTGGTATGCCAGACGAACGTCTGGGGGAACGGATCTGTGCCTTTGTGGTTGTTGCAAAAGGGTTTGAAAATCTCTCTCTGACAGATGTAATCGATTATTTAAAAGAACACCGCATATCCAAACGCTTCTGGCCGGAACGTCTGGAAATAATTAAACGAATTCCCCACACAGGAAGCGGAAAAGTAAAAAAATATCTGCTGCGGGAAGAGCTGTTAAAACGGATGAAGGGGTGACAGGTTATGATTCAACAAACATTCGGACCAAGAAGATGCCGTGACACAAGAAAACCTCCGGCTAACCAGTGTCCGGAAGTAACCTTTTACCGATGTGAAACATGCGGCGGACTGTTTCCCGCCATTGCTGTACCTCCCCCTGGTGAAGTGGAAATTATATGCTGTGGTTCCAAAGCAGTCCATTTAATACCGGAATCACCAGACCTGGTAAACGATAAAATTCACTTAAACTATCGAATCACCGGCGGCTACAATGACAACGCCGTGGAAGTGTTCTGGGAAGCATTAAAGCCGGAATATATGCCGGAGTGGATGTATTTAAAAACCTTTACCGGGGGGTATTTAAAATATTTACCTAAGACAAAGCGTCCTCCTCTTGTTTTTTCCCTGGCAGACACCGATGCCTTTGCCTATTGTGATGAAGACCCATGCCTGGAATGCGTCTTCCGCTGTAAACGTGGATTTGTAATCTATTCTTTTTCCAGGGAAACAGGGCTGACTGCGATTCCGCTTGATAAAATGACGGCACAGTGGCAGTCCGGTGCAAATGAGAAAGCTTAATGAAGAGTTTTCCTGACTGACAGACTATATAAATATTGGAGGGAACATTATGTTAGCTACAATTGGTCTTATTATTGCCATTGCACTTTTAGTTGTAATGATTATCAAGGGCATCGATATGATAACAGCGACGGTGATCACGGCAGCCATTATTCTGGTCACAAGCGGACTGGATCTTAAGGAAGGGTTTCTGACCACATTTTCCGGCGGTGCCGGCGGCTTTGTAGCCTCCTGGTTTCTGATCCTGGGGCTAGGCGGAGTCTTTGGCCAGCTTGTTTTAGAAACAGGTCTGGCAACAAAAATCGCCCAGACACTGACAAAGAAGCTGGGAACGAAAATGGTAGGTCTGGTCATCCTGATCTGTACATTTTTCATCACTCTGCTTGGTATCAACGGTTATATTATGGTATTTGTCCTTTACCCCATTGCCGATAACCTTTTATATGAAAATAAAATGGACCGGCGGGTGCTTCCCTTCCTTCTTCTTGGCGGCGGCGCTTCTGCCAACGGTTTTGCCTATTCCTTAGATATCTGCAATGTACTGCCAAGTAAATATTTAAATACCTCCCTTGGATCAGCGCCTCTTCTTTCCTTTGTATTTACTGCGATCCTTGCTGTTTCTTATTTCCTGTATTTTAATTATGCCCAAAAGCAGAGTCTGAAAAACAACACACCGGAACAGCTTCTTGCCATGTATAAGACACAGCAGACCGCCGTTTCCGAAGAGGAGCTTCCCGGAATTTTCATGTCCGTTCTTCCTTTTGTCCTTGTTTTAGGCTGTGTAGTTGCAACCTCCAGCTGGGGGACTTCCCCAAGCATTATGTTCTCTCTGGTAATTGGTATCCTGTTAATTATCTGCACCCAGTTAAAACGGATTAAGAACATGAAAACCTCCATTAAGACTGGAAGCAGCTCCGGCTTAAACTCCATGCTTACGGTTGCTGCAGTTATGGGTCTTTCCAAGGTTTTAGGCGCTTCTCCTGCATTCCAGCAGCTGCAGCAGGCAGTGCTTGCCATGAATATGCCCGCATATCTGAAAGCATTTTTCGGCACAACGGTGCTGACCGGACTGACCGGTTCCGCAATTTCAGGTGAAACCATCTTCATGGAGAGCTTTGGTAAAGCATTTGTTGATATGGGAGTCAATGTTGCTGCTCTTCACCGCATTGTAACAGAATCTGCCTTGATTTTAAATAAACTGCCCAACTCCTCCGTTGCAATCCTCACCATGTCCATATGCGGATGCAGCTTAAAGGAAAGCTATAAACATATTATTTTAGGAACCATGATCCCTGCTTTTATTGCCGGACTGGTAATTGCACTTATGGCGACTGCAGGTATTGTATAATCTGTTTTGGATCAATCGTCTATGATATAGAAACAGCGGTATGCGCTTTTGGCAGCATACCGCTGTTTTATGTTTAATCCTTTTTATAAGTGTTTAAAAACGTCTGAAAAAACTGAAGAAATCCATCTTCTACTGCAACTGTATCAAGTTCGTTTTTATCCAGATCATAATAGTACTTACCAGTTTTTATATCAACAGACAGGCTATCCAGCGGAAAGCCCTTCCGTCTCATGTTATGAGGTTTTGATTTCATAAAAAATGGTTCACTGGCCATACTCTCTTCCATCGCCTGATAAATATGCTGATCATCCACAACAAGACAGATGGCATTGCTGATAATTTAGCTGGATTTCCAGTTCCATATATTAATCTCATATTCTGCTCCATCCTGTCTGCCCGGTTACGGCAGATTCATCTCATGCGCTACAATGAAATCTGCAAATGCTTCCACAGAGGAGGAAACGAAATTCTTTCTGCTGAATGTCATATAAATCAGGCGGGTATCCTTTGGTACATCTGACAGAGGAATCAGTACCAGGTTATCAAATTGTTTTAAAAAGGGAGTGCGGGCAACGATAGCTGCCAGATTTGACTCTGATATCACACCTCCGATGGAAATTTCGTCATCATAAGAAAACGTTGCCTCCACCTCATGCTGCTGCAAAAGATTTCTGACTACCTTTCCGATAGGTATGCAATCACGATATGTAGTAAGATTATAGTTCTTTAATTCGCTTAAACATAATTCTTTTCTTCCTGCAAGGGGATGGGCGTCGTTAACGATCAAAACCAGCTCCTGTGCCATAATGGGAACAAATAAAAGATCAGGTTCCTCTTCCACCATGGAGCAAAAACCCAGGTCATATTTACCGGCTGCTACCCCATGAGCGACCTCAATAGACATCCCCTGGAATATATTAAATTTCGCCTGAGGATTCTTTTTCATGTAATTTTGTATTGCTGTTGGAAGAAAATCACCTAATAAAGTGGGGATACAGCCTACATCAATGGTACCTCCCAGCTGACCGGAATGCATCTTCATTGTGGCAATCCCCCGTTCCAGTTCGTTTAGCGCCTGGGATACATGGATATAAAATTCTTCTCCGTATTTTGTCAGTGTTACATTACGTCCTTTTTTCTGAAACAAGGATATTCCAAGCTCACTTTCCAGTGAAGCGATGGAGTCACTTAACGAGGGCTGAGCGATGTAAAGTTCTTTTGCGGCTTTCGTATAATGCTGTAATTCTGCTAATTTTATGAAATAATATAACTGCGGCAAATTCATACTGATCCCCCTATATTTTATTTAAAATCCAACGGCTTTATCTATCTATATTATACAAAAAACGACAAGATTTGACAACTGTTTGTGTGAATTATATTCAGTATTTTTACACTTATTTAGGCGATATAATTTATAACACTAGAGAAAAAAACTTATTGAAAAATTAACATAATAATTAGCTCAACTTTCATGTTGCACTATTCGCAGATTATTATATTTATAATCTATAACTTTACAAAATAAGAGGCAATTATTTTATGTAATTATATGCGATAATTTTAAATAAATGTTATAATGACTTATAACTATGTGATTGTTTGTTACTCACTTGTAACCTCAGTTTAAATACATTTATAATTTATTATAAAAGGAGAAATAAAATGAGACCATTATATTATCCAACAAAATGTTGGAAGAAAGAAAGTTCTGAACATAATATTAATGTAGAAATTATACATACTTTAAATAATATGATTGAAAAAGACTTTTCTCATTTAAAAAGTGTTCTCATTGTAAAAAACGGTTCAATTATCTACGAAAAATATCTAAATAGTTATTCACAAGATACTCTCTACGAAACGGCATGTATGTCTAAAAGTTTTTTATCTGCTGTAATTGGTACCGCAATTCAAAATAAGCTTATAAAAAATCTTGATACAAAAGTGGTTGATATTTTCTCAAAAGATGTTCCCGAAAACATTGATAAAAACTTTTATAAAATAACAATAAAACATCTTTTAACAAAAACATCAGGAATAAAATGGCCAGGTCCTAATTATCAATTTCCAGAGAATGAACAATTTAATGATATAAGACTTCCATTTTCGTTAAAAATAGAGGATGAACCTGGAAAAGTCTTTAAATATAAGCCTGACCCTCATATTTTAATTTATGTTATAGAAAAGCTTTCAGGAATGGACTTTGTTTCTTATGTTGATAACAACTTGTTTTCCAAATTAGGTATTAAGGATTATCTCTGGAATACTAATTTCTATAAAGATGGATTTTTGTCACTGAAAACAAGAGATATTGCAAAATTAGGATATTTATATTTAAATAATGGTTTGTGGGAAAATCAACAACTTATTTCCTCAGAATATATACAAGAATCAACAAGTGAGCATGTACATGGTAATTTTCCTGAAAGCAATTCCTACGGCTATTTATGGCGGGTAAATGATATTGAAAATCATAAAGCTTTTCATGCAGGTGGATTTGGCGGTCAAGCTCTTTATGTAATACCTGACTTGCAGGTAATTTTTGTAATTACATCTAATACAGATAAACCACATCAAGAAAACAAATTACTTGCGCAGGAGTTTATAAAGAGAATAACATTAGACAATGTTAGATAATATCATGATTTTCTAAAGTAAAATTAATGTTTGAGCCTGATCTTCTTTTAAATCAGGCTTTAACATTAAAGAAAAATTTTGTGCCTATTTGTGATACGGTTCCCCATTGATAATCCGATAACTCCGATAAATCTGTTCCAGCAAAATCACCCGCATCAACTGATGGGGAAACGTCATATTAGAAAAGCTCAGCTTGTAATCAGCCCGCTTTAATACAGCGTCCGCAAGCCCAAGGGAACCGCCGATAATAAATACAATCTGGCTTACCCCGCCCACTCCAAGAGCCGCTATTTTTTCTGACAGCTTCACCGAATCCGGGGTATCTCCGTCAATGGCCAGGGCGATCACATAGGCGCCTTCCTTTATGGAAAGAAGAATTCTCTCGCCTTCCTTCTCCTTAATCTGCCGCTCCACCGTCTCGCTGGCATGGTCGGGTGTCTTTTCATCTACCACCTGAATCATTTCAAGCTTGCAGTAGCGGCTCAGTCTCTTGCTGTATTCGGCTATGGCGTCAGTATAAAACTTTTCTTTTATCTTCCCCACAGTCACCAATGTGATCTTCATTCGTATCTCCTCTATCCATTCAATTCTTTCTTCATCATGGCAATTAAAAATTCAGTAATATCTCGTGCAGACCGTTTTTGCCCTGTCTTCACTTTACGGACAACTTTTCCTTCCGGTTTTACACTGATATGATAAACCACCCGTAAGAATTCTTCCGCTTCCTCCCAGGCTTCCCGGCTCTCAGGAATTAGATCCAGCCCCATCTGGAATACATGAAACATTCCTTCAAAAACGGATATCCGGCATTTCACCCCAGCTTTTTTTAACTTCTGCCCAACCATCAGGGTGTCGCTTAACAATACCTCGTAATTTCCAACCTGCATCAGTACGGGAGGGAATCCGCTAAAGTCTCCGAACAGCGGCGAGATATACGGTTCCATGGGATCTGACTCTCCGATATACGTAGAATCATAAAGCATATTATGGGTGGAATTGCCAAAAAGGGGATCCAGCTCATAATTAGCCTGATAGCTTTCCCCGCTATTTGTTAAATCCGTCCAGGCAGACATGGTGAGAAAGCCTCCCGGAAGAGGCAGGTGATTGTCCTTTAAATATAGGCCCAATGCAAGGCCTAAACCTCCGCCAGCTGAATCTCCTGCTATTACAATATTTTCAGGGGCATACCCCTTCTCCTGTAAAAGCCACTGGTAAGCCGAAACGGCATCCTGTAACGCAGCCGGATAGGGATCTTCCGGAGCTACCCGGTAATCCGGAGTCAGAACATCTCCTCCATAACTGATCTTGGAATACCGGACTGCAAATCTCCGGTAAATATTCTTCATGGGGCCGATATAACCGCCACCGTGAAGCTGAAGAATCACGCGACCTGTTACCACTCCAACAGGTCTTAAATATTCCATCTTTAAATCACATTTTTCTATAATTTCATATTCATATCCAGCCGGACATACCCAGGCCGGTTCCACTGGATTCTTTCTCAGTTCACCACTCTGGAATGGCTGTTTAAACGAAGTTTCCATCACATTCTGCATCATATCTCTCACCAGATTTCCCATCACACTCACTTTTTTTCTTCTCATATGTCTACCTCCTTTCCAGACAGCACGTTCTATATATGAAATCGTCTGATCAGCTCATTCTTTACTCTCCGGTCTCCCAAAGCAATGGTGACTGCAAGAATTATCACGGTCACCACCACTGTCACAATGGACAGAAGCGGTCTGGTAATCAGCCCTGCTGCCCATAGAATTAACGGAATAAAGCTGAATACAGTAACTGCAATCTGATACATGAAATAGCTTTGCCAATTCATTCGGTTAACAAGAATTAAAAATACCACCGCCAGGTCAGCAAATAATATGGTGCTTGGTATCCCATAGTTTACAGACCAGCCGCTGTACCCTGTCACATGATCAATCGCAACCCATACGATCTCTGCCGCTATGGTCTGCATCACCACTTTTCCCGCCAGATTGGAATGGCGCATAAAGGAATACCGGACTGTCATGACGGAGTAAGCCATTAAGGCAATTGCGATCACTGACCATATGGAACCAGAATAGGTAGCAAGGTTAATAATTCCAAGTATCACCGCGGCAAAAATCATGATGCCGTAAAAGATATTGGCAATCTTTTTCATCCGTTCCTTGTCATACCGGATCTGGGGATACTGCCCCTTATCATCTCTGTGATCCGGCACACCATTGCTTTCCAGTTCAACCGGAATCCCTTCTTTTCTTAGAAAACCGAAAAAGGTATCCGCAAGCCTTGTATCCTGAAAAACAGAGCTGAAGGTAACAATAACCTCATCTCCATAGGAACATACCCCGCATTTCATAGGCTGTCTGCGTGAAACCCCGATCATCATGGTAAAGCGTTCTATCTCATCTGCATATTCTTCATCCATCTCAATGGGACCGATGTTTGACAATGTCATGGTATATGCCCCATTGTTCCTCCAGAATATCAGATTTAAAGCAAGCCATTTTATTACAAGAGGAGTAATGCGCAGATACCACTTCTTCTCGCTGGAAACATTATAGGAAATGGTCTCCTCCATCTTCTCTTTTGTAATCTTTTCATCCATCTGGGTACAGACCACCTGTAGTATCTCCTCAAAGGTATGATTCTCTCCGGAAGAAAGAAATTCCACTAAAGTCACAGCAAAAAAATTCGCCATTGTCTCAGAACCGAAAAAATTCCTTAGATTAATGGGAATGCTGATTCCAATGGATTGATCAGATGGCTTCTTTTTTAAATACTCCTGATAAATAGACCAGATCAGCCCAGCAGTTAAAAAACGGGTAATACTGACGCCATAGCCCTTGCTTACAGCCTTGATCTCTTTTAAACCGATATAGCCGTGAAGAATATTCTCCTCATCCAATGAGAGCAGCTCCCCGGTGATATGATAGGCTTTTGCAGAACTGTATTTTTGTTTCCGGATCTTTCTATAGTTACGGACGTAACTGTCCTCCACATTCATGGAAACATCGGAAGAAATCTTCTGGGGGGCTCTGTGACCTGTTCTTGAATCCTTTACCAGATCCAGGTAGCGGTAAACCAGTGCCTTTAAAAAATTAACTGCACCCAGTCCATCTGTGACAGCATGAAATACTTCCAGATTGATCCGGCTTCCAAAATAAGTGACCCGGAATAAAAAAAGCTGGTTGCTGTGAGGGTCAATATACTTACAGGGATAAGTTGTCTCCCGTTCAATGACCGGCATCCGGCTGTTGTGTTCAAAATAATACCAGAAAAAGCCTCTCCTCAGTTTCACGGAAAATCCTTCAAACTGTGGCAGAACTTCCTCTAACGCTCTTTGTAAGGTTCCAGGTACCACTTCACTTTTTAGCTGGGCACTGATCCGGAACACATTGCTTAAATTTTCATCGGCTATGACAGGAAAAATCTTTGCCGTATTGTCAAGCCTTCTCCATCGTTCACCCTGCGGGCTTTTTTTCATCGTTTCGGCACTCCTTAATTTAAGAAAAGGCGGATCTCTCCAGTCTCCCGGCAGAAATCCTCCTTTTTTTCACTAGACGCGGAAATAATATCCTACGCCCCATTTCGTATGCACATATTTGGGATCGCTGGGGCTGGGCTCAATTTTCTCCCTCAGACGCCTTACATGAACATCTACAGTACGGACATCGCCTGTGTCCATCGCCTTATTCCCCCAAACGTAAGTAAGCAGCTGTTCTCTGCTGTAAACTTTGCTGGGATTGCAGGTTAAAAGCTCCAGAAGATCGAATTCTTTTGCTGTTAAATTGATCTCTTTTTCTGCAATAAAGACCCTTCTGGCATCCCGATCCAGCTTTAAATCACCGGCTGTCACCAGATGGCTGTCTTCCTTTTTATCCCGTCTCCCCTTCTTGGCGTTTCTACGCATAATTGCCTTAATTCTTGCTTTTACTTCCAGAATGTTAAAGGGCTTCGTAATGTAATCATCAGCTCCATACTCAAGCCCCAGAATCTTATCCATATCGTTGCCCTTGGCTGTCAGCATAATGATGGGCATCTCAGAAAATTCCCGGATGGCCTGACAAACCTCATATCCATCAAACTTTGGAAGCATGACATCCAAAAGCACTACATCGTATTCCTTCTGTTTTGCCAGATTAATGGCTTCCTCACCATCATAGGCACAGTCCACTTCCATACCGTCCTGCTCCAGACTGAATCTCATTCCCTTTACAATCAGTTTTTCGTCATCTACTACTAAAACACTTGCCATTTTGCACCTCTGTCTTCTATTTAAACCGTGATATCGTCTTTTATCTTCTGAAAGGCTGCCTCCTTGATCCCTGATATCTTCATAATGTCTTCAATCTTCTGAAATCCACCGTGACTCTCCCTGTAACGAATGATGTCATCCGCCTTCGCCTCTCCCACTCCTCTTAAGGTCATGAGCTGGTCCTTGTCAGCCGTGTTAAGATTCACTTTACGTCTGCCTTCCGATGAACCTGGTCCGGAAGATAACGCCTGGTCCAAAAGCACTTTGGCTTCTTCCTTGTCCGGCACTTTAAGCTTCATCCCGTCTTTGACCGGTTCCGCCATGTTTAGCGAATCAGCTGCTGCATTCTCCGTAAAACCTCCGGCTACTGCCACAGCCTGAAAGATACGGCTTCCCTCCTCCAGCTCATAGACGCCTGGAAAAGCCACCTCTCCGCATATATGTACATAGCAAATACGTATCGGTTCTTTTGATGTTTCTTTTAAATCCCCGGCTAACGTTTCCTCTTGTGACGATGCAGGTGTCTCCTGAATGGAAACAAACCCTTCTTCCCGGTATTTATGATTTCTGTTTAAGCCATAGCAAATACTGCATATAATTACGCAGAAAGCTATGGCTGCGATCTTAATCCTATGATAGTTCATGGAATCCTCCCTTTACAAAATTTTGTAAAAAAGGATCCCATCCTCAGCCCTTGTACCTATTCTACCTAAAGAAATAAGTAAATACAAGCACTATTTCCAAATTAGTTAAAGATTATAATGCCTATGATGGCTACAACTGCTCCAATCAGTTTTTTCCACTCAAATCCAACTTTTTCTACGCCAAATAAACCAAATACCTCCACTGCATAAGCCACCACGATCTGGGACAATACTATCACCAGTGCTGCTTTTGCCGGACCTAACGTCCCCATACTTTTCACAACTGTGTAAGTAATAAATGCACCGATAATGCCTCCGATCAGCATGTATTTGGGGTGAACCGAAAGAAGGGCTGAAATATCGTCCCTCCCTGAGAAATACCATAAAATGAGGCAGGTCAAAAAAGCAGTCAGCTGGACCCAGCCTGTGGAAACCCACATGCTTGTCTGCTTGGACACTCCCGTATTTAATACTCCCTGTATGCTCATAAGCGCTCCTGATATCAGGGCAATGATAAAGCCTGTCATAGATACAACCTCCGCATCTGTATTTTTTAATTGAAAAAATGCAATGATGCACTGCTTTACTAGGTTGTGCTTAATTTACTTTTTTATACTTATTTTACAGGCTTAAATATCTTGACATTCCCTTTTATTTCAGTTATACTCACACCGAAATGAAAAAATTATGACACGCTGGGGGAGCCTTAGGCTGAGAATGGTATTTACCTGACCCTTACTACTTGAACCGGATAATGCCGGCGGAAGGAAGCAATAGTAGTAGTCCCCTCCTGTGCATACGAAGGAGGTTTTTTTATGTCATTTTTTCTAACCTATTCTCAGGAATCCGGAGAATACCTTTTAAAGCCAGCCGGTTACGGACTGGTGATTGCAGCACTTTTAATAATTTTACTGGGGATTCATCTGCTTACTGGCAAAACACTTCCTACCAGACAGCTGAAAACCCGCCAGATGGTAACCTGCGCAGGTGCGATGGCACTGGCTATGGTGGCTTCTTTCATCAAATTTGCCTCACTTCCGTTCGGAGGTTCCATCACATTGTTTTCCATGCTGTTTATCTGTCTGATCGGCTATATCTACGGCGTTAAAGCCGGAATCATGACAGGAGTGGCATACGGAATTCTTCAGTTTATTATGGGGCCATATATTTACGCTCCTGTTCAGGTTCTCCTGGACTATCCCATAGCATTTGGCTGTCTGGGCCTTTCCGGATTGTTTCATAACAAAAAATACGGACTGATTCCAGGATATATCACAGGTGTTTTAGGCAGATATATCTGCCATGTTATTTCCGGTTACATATTCTTTGCTTCCTATGCGCCGGAAGGCATGAACCCGCTTTTATATACCTTTGGATATAACGCTACCTATATTATTCCTGAAATGGTTGTAACTATCGTAATATTATATCTGCCACCGGTCATCGAAGCCATCACCCAGATGAAACGCCAGGCAGTAAACGGTTAAAACAGATAGTAGTCCGGCATAGATCTATATCTATCCGGGCTACTATTTTATTTGTATCCTACCAATAATACTTTTGAAAAGAATCAAGTACACTTATCTGGGATTTTGCAAAAGAATCATCACGAAGCCGTTTACTTTCCATATTGGGTCTGGAATAATCCGTTTTAATATCTGTATTTTCATTCTGATTATAAGCATTCAGCGCTTTATCCACTCCATTCATGAAAGCACTCCATTTTTTTTCAGACATATTATTATTGCCTTCACGGTCATTTTCTAAATCCTCATTAATCTTTTTCTTGATTTTTTTCTCCCAATTTAATACTTCCTTTCTGAATACCTCAGCCATATTTATTTCTGCGCCATCATTATATTTTGTTCTCACATTTTTTGATGCTGTGTCGGTATGGCAGTATTTATTTAACCCGGTTATTTCCATAAAATTTTCCTCCTAAACAGAAACTAATTGAGTTTTTCTACTTTTATTATCGGCTGAAATTAAGCAAATATAAATACAACCCAGGCTGCACCGGGCACAATTCAGGCAAAAAATACCGCCCCCCGGGACGGTATTTTTCATAATCACATTATTTCTTTTTATGCTTTAGCAGCTTGGTGATTTCCACAATGGGAATGATGGAAACGGAAATCAATACCGCCACAAGATATTCCACCAATGAAATATGTTCAAAGGAAAACGCTTCCCGTAAAAACGGAACATAAATGACAGCGGTTGTCAGAACGAAGGATACTGCCAATGATGCGGTCAAAAAGTTATTCCGCGATTTTAAATGAAAGATGGAATCCTTTCTGGAACGCATATTAAAGGAGTGAAACATCTCAAGCAGGGACAGGGCTAAAAACGCCATCGTCATACCATCGGAACTCTCCGCAATTTCCCATACTCCGCTTTCCATATAATGTCCGATAAAGTACGCCGCCAGAGTGAGGATGGCAATTACCATACCCTGAAATGCCGTTTCGGCTCCTATTCCATCGGAAAATACACCATCTTTGGGGCTTCTGGGATCCCGCTTCATAATATCGCCTTCTTCTGCTTCCATACCAAGACCAATGGCAGGGAAACAGTCTGTAATCAGATTGATCCACAACAAATGCACCGGCTTTAAAATAGTAAATCCTAAAAGACTGGCCACAAATACGGCAATTACCTCTGCAAGATTTGAGGAAAGTAAAAACTGGATCGCTTTACGGATATTGTCGTAAATACGGCGGCCCTCTGCTACTGCAGCTACGATGGTTGCAAAATTGTCATCAGCAAGTACCATATCTGCAACA
Organism: Lacrimispora struthionigena; assembly: GCF_048627165.1. Taxonomy (NCBI): domain Bacteria; kingdom Bacillati; phylum Bacillota; class Clostridia; order Lachnospirales; family Lachnospiraceae; genus Lacrimispora; species Lacrimispora struthionigena. The sequence goes on along the minus strand of NZ_JBMBWP010000001.1, from coordinate 412,685 downwards.
TCCTTAGTCACATCTGTTCCGGTAATTCCCATTCCTACCCCAATATCAGCTTCTTTAATAGAAGGAGCATCGTTCACTCCGTCTCCTGTCATGGCGGTTACTTTGGAAAGCTTCTTCCATATCTTAACAATACGAACTTTATGTTCGGGCTGAACTCTTGCATAAACAGAAAAATTCTGTATGGTCTGTTCCAGTTCTTTATCGGAGATCTTCTGAAGTTGGGCACCGGTAATTGCCATGCTTTCATTTTCAAGAATTCCAAGCTCTTTTGCTATGGCAACTGCGGTATCCTTATGGTCCCCAGTGATCATGATCGGACGGATCCCTGCTTCCTGGCACTCTGTAATGGCTGCTTTTACTTCCGGGCGAACCGGATCAATCATTCCGGACAATCCCAGATACACCAGTTCTTTTTCCAGAATATCCGGTTCCATAGCAGCCGGAGCGCTGTCCCACTCTCTCATGGAACCGCACAAAACCCTGAGCGCCTTATCAGCCATGCTCTTATTGGTTTTTAAAATGGCTTCGCGTATTTCATCTGTCATTTCTGCAATGCCAGCCCCTGTATAAACTTTGGTGCATCGCTTTAAAACCTCATCAGGAGCTCCTTTTGTAAACTGTATTACAGTGCCGTCTGCTTTTTTATGAACCGTTGACATCATTTTTCTGACAGAATCAAAGGGCGCTTCCCCAATTCTTACATATAACCTGGATAACTCTGTCTTTGACAAACTGTTTTTAAATGCATCGTTAACCAGGGCACATTCCGTAGGTTCTCCCACTGCCTGTGAACTGTCCAGATCCAGTTGTGCGTCACAGCAAAGTGACATGGCAGTCATCAAAAGAGTTTCATCAGATGCAGAATGCTCCACAACCGTCATTTTGTTTTGTGTTAAGGTTCCTGTCTTATCTGAACAGATAATCTGGGTACACCCCAGGGTTTCCACTGCCGTCAGTCTTCTGATAATGGCATGTTTCTTTGACATCTTAGTCACACCAATGGAAAGCAGAATGGTAACAACGGCTGCCAGACCTTCCGGAATAGCGGCTACTGCCAGAGAAACAGCAATCATAAAGGTATCAATAATCTGCTCTAAATGAATTCCGCCTCCAGATATGCCAATTCTTATTAAATCTATGGCGAACATAAGAGCGCAGATTCCAAGAACCATAATGGACAGTACTTTGGAAAGCTGGTCTAATTTAATCTGCAGCGGGGTTTCTTCCTCTTTCGCTGTGTTGAGTGCATCGGCAATATGCCCGATTTCAGTCTCCATGCCAGTGTAACATACCACAGCCTTACCTCTTCCATACACAATGGTAGAACCAGTATAAACCATGTTCTTTCTGTCTGCCAGCCCAACCTCTCCTGATCCGCCTGAAACGGCTTCCATCATCTTAGATACGGATACGGATTCTCCGGTCAGCGCCGCTTCCTCCACCTTTAAGCTGGCAGATTCCAAGACTCTGGAATCTGCAGGTACGCTGTCCCCTGCCTCTAAAAGAATAATGTCACCAGGAACCAGTTCTTCGGAACGGACAATGAGAAGCTTGTCATTTCGGATTACCTTTGACGTGGCTGCCGCCATCTCCTGCAAGGATTCGATTGCAGATTCTGCTTTTGACTGCTGATAAACACCGAGAACGGCATTGATGATAACTACAGAAATAATAATAAGGGTATCAATCATGCTTTCCCCTGCATAAATCGAAGTTACTCCTGAAATAACTGCTGCAACAATCAGAACAATTGTCATAAAGTTAGCAAGTTCTTTTAAAAATTTTTCGATCAGGCTGGGCTTTTTCCCTTCCTTTAGTTTGTTAAGCCCATACGTTAACCTTCTCTCTTCCACTGAAGCATCCGAAAGTCCCTGAAGCGATGTCTCCAACTGGCTTAAAACATCTGTTGATTCCATTAAGTATTCTTTTCGCATAGTTCTTCTCCCGTAAATAATATGAATGGCATGTTCTTGTTGTCGTTCCAAATCGTTCATATTTGGAACAATTTGTTTATAATTCATTATACCATATTTCACTTTTCTTTGAAAGCAATAAAATTAATTTGTGTATTTTATACAAAAACCTTTAACTCGTTTCTATGATGTGTTTCATATATGAACTAAAACAATGATTTAATTGGTTGGTGAACCTATCCCCGTATGGTATCATGTTTTTAAGATATAAGGGCGTTTATTAAAACCTGATAAAAGCAGATGGAAAAGGGAATTACATGATTAAATTATTAATAATATCAGATGATTTTACGGGCGCACTGGATACCAGTGTCCAGTTATCAGCAAGTGGTGCAACTGCGTATGTTACCTTAGATTGTAAGTTTAATACGTCAGATTTCAGCCCTGAAACTGATGTCCTGGTGGTTGATGCCGAAACCCGTCACTTAAACCAGAAAGACGCCTATGAAGCTGTGTTTTCCATAACGGAGCACGCACGAAAAGCTGGAATTCCTTATGTATATAAAAAAACGGATTCCGTTCTTCGTGGAAATATCGGAGCAGAGCTTTCTGCTGTACTAAAAGCTGGTGGACAGAAGCGGATCCATTTTATTCCCGCTTATCCCCAGATGAACCGCACAACCAGAAAGGGAATCCACTACGCTGACAACATTCCTATTGATAAAAGCATTTTTGGAAAAGATCCCTTTGAACCTGTTTTATATTCTGACATTACACAGATTATCCGGTCCCAGACAGATATCACTTCTTTCATTATAGAAGATCCCCGACAGGACTGGAGCCAGTATGAAGGAATCCTGATTCATGATTCACAGTCAGCAGACGATCTGGAGCAGATTGCACAGAAGCTGAAAGAGAAAGGGGAAATACATCTGCTGGCTGGCTGTGCAGGCTTCGCGTCGCTGCTCCCCACCCTGACAGGGCTTTGCGGGAGCAAACCTCAAATACCGGAAATATCTCCTCATTTGCTCATCGCATGCGGCAGCATTCATCCGGTGTCTCTGGCCCAATGCAGCTATGCTGTAAGAAATGGAGCTCCTCATTACCATCTGACTCCGGAAGAAAAACTGAGTCCTTCCTGGGCAAATGGAGATTCGGCGTGCAGCCTGGTGTCTCATGTGCTTCAATCCTGTGAGGAATCACCTGTGGTTATTTTAAATGCCAACGGACCGGACGAGCCTGAGAAGACCTACGCATATGCAAAAGAAAAAGGGATTGAACTTTCACAGATCAGAGAAAATGTGGTCGCTGTAATGGCACAGCTGATCGAAGGTTTGATTGATCGTGGAGTAAACGCTACTGTTTTTCTCATGGGTGGAGATCTTCTATACCAGTTTGTAAGACAGACTGGCATAAACGTTATTTCACCTGTCTGTGAGGTTGAACAGGGTGTTGTACTCTCAGAAGTCCTCTACAAGGGAAAAAGAATTAATATCATATCAAAGTCAGGTGGTTTCGGCAGGGAATCTCTCTTTATGGATCTGTCAGACCGGTTTCAAATTTAAATCAGTGTATCCGGCAATGAAATATTGCCTTAAAAAATACAAATCAGGAGGATAAAACATGCAATACGCGAAATTACCTGGCCTGACCTGGGACGGCACTATTTACCAAAATGATGATATGGGAATTCTGGAAGCACTCCTTCCTACCGGTGGATATCCCACCGCCCATGCTCCGGCAATGCTTGAACTGCCTGACGGCGATCTGCTGTGCTGCTGGTTTGCAGGCACCTACGAAGGCAGCGCTGATATCCATATTATCTGCTCACTTCTTCCTAAAGACGGAGCAGCATGGCTTCCGCCTGTGGATATCTCCGGTGACCCTGACCGCAGTGAGCAGAACCCCTCTTTATTCTACGGTCCTGATCATGCTGTATGGGCGATGTACACCGCCCAGATGGATCGCCAGGAAGGCAAAGACAACATGCAGTATACAGCCGTAGTGCGCTGCCAGAAGAGTACGGATGGGGGCAGAACATGGGGACCCTTTGAAACAGTGTTTCCCGAAGAAGGAACCTTTTGCCGCCAGCCGATTCAGATCCTTTCATCTGGACGGTGGATTTTCGCCAACTGGCTGTGCACAGATTCGAAAGACGGGCTTTCCGGAGATCCCACCGCTTTGCGCATCTCTGATGACGAAGGAAAGACGTGGCGCATGGTGATGATACCTAAAAGCAACGGTCATGTTCATGCCAATGTCATAGAGCTGGAAAACGGACATCTGGTTGCTTTTATGCGTAACCGTGAAGCTTACCGCATTCACCGCAGTGAGTCCTTTGACTGGGGCGAGACCTGGAGCGAGCCGGCTCCCACTCCTCTTCCAAACAACAACTCCAGTATCAGTGCAGTGAAACTGCAAAGCGGACGCATTGCCATTGCCTACAACCCCACCTGCACACCCGATCCCCAGCCTGGTAAGGCTGCATGGCCTGGTCTTCGCTGCCCGGTTGCGGTTGCACTCACTGAGGATGGGGGGCTGACTTTCCCCATCATCCGCTATATGGAACGGGGTGAAGGCTACATGGGTGAGGAAAATAAAACCAATAACCGGCAGTACGAATATCCCTATCTGATGCAGTCAGCTGATGGGGCGCTCCATCTGTCCTATGCCTCCCACACCCGTGCCGGAGTGAAATACCTTCGATTCACCGAGCAGGATGTTCTGGGACAAAAGAGAGAGCGGGTTGGTCTCTATAACCCAACTGCTGCCCAGAGCCATTAATACCACAGAGAGGATTTAAAAATGCTGAAAACCTATAACATTAAAATGCCCCACGCCGTATATGGCGGAGAAAACGCCATGGAATGCATCACCACCATCTTAAAGAACCAAAAGGTGAATCGGGTTGCCATGTTTACAGATAAAGGGATCGAGGAATCTGGCCTGTTTTCCCTGCCTGAGGAAGCAGTAAAAGCTGCAGGAGCCCATTACTTTGTCCTTGATGAACTCCCTCCTGAACCGACTTATACCGCAGTTCAAAAGCTGGTAGACCAGTTTAAAGCCAGCAAAGCGGATATGATCGTAGCATGCGGCGGTGGCAGCGTCATGGACGCAGCCAAGCTGGCAAGTATCCTTGTCACCGACGAGTACGGTGTGAAGGAACTGTTAGACGATCCGGGCCGCGCACAAAAGTGCGTTCCCATTATTCTGATTCCCACCACTGCAGGTACTGGAGCAGAGGTTACCCCCAATGCCATCGTTGCCGTTCCGGAAAAGGAATTAAAGGTGGGGATCGTCAATGAGAACATGATCGCTGACTATGTGATACTGGATGCCAGAATGATCAAGAACGTGCCCCGCAAGATTGCAGCAGCTACGGGTGTAGATGCTCTGGCCCACTGCATTGAGTGCTTTACCAGCAATAAAGCAAATCCATTCAGCGATTTGTACGCACTTGAGGGTCTGGATCTGATTCTTAATAACATCATACATGCATGTGACAATTCCGAGGCAATGGAAGCAAAAAACAGGATGGAGATTGCCGCCTATTACGGCGGACTGGCTATTACTGCCTCCGGGACGACTGCCGTACACGCATTAAGCTATCCCCTTGGAGGTAAGTACCACATCCCACACGGCGTTTCCAACGCAATGTTACTGGCTCCCGTCATGGAATTCAATGAACCGGTATGCCGTGAGAAATTTGCTGCAGTTTATGACCGGTGTGTTCACACCCAGAAAAACTGCCAGACAGCGGAAGAAAAAAGTGCTTATGTGCTTGCGTGGATGGAGAAAATCGTAAAAGACTTAGAAATTCCCACCAGCTTAAAAGAGTTTGGAGTACCCGCCGAAGACTTAGACGGACTGGTAGAAGCCGGTATGCAGGTAACACGCCTTCTGGTAAACAATATGCGGGAAGTTACACCTGCTGATGCCAGGTCACTGTATGAGAAAATTATTTAATCAGAGGAGATTATTATCATGAAGAACGTCGAATTAAAAGGCATTATCCCACCAATTCTAACCCCTATGAATGCCGATGAATCCCTTAATCTGGAGGAGCTGCGTAACCAGATTGAACGAATGCTGGAGGGCGGTGTACACGGTATATTCCCATTTGGAACCAACGGAGAAGGTTATATCCTAAATGAAAAAGAAAAAATTGAAGTGCTTGAGGCTGCCATCGATCAGGTAAAACATCGTGTTCCGGTATATGCAGGTACAGGCTGTATTTCCACATCTGATACCATTCGTGTCAGCCGGAAAGCTCAGGAACTTGGGGCTGATGTGCTGTCCATTATCACGCCCAGCTTTGCTCTTGCTTCCCAAAAAGAGCTCTACGATCATTACGTGGAAATTGCAAAACATGTAGACATCCCAATTGTACTGTACAACATCCCGGCACGTACAGGCAATAAATTGCTTCCTGAGACCGTTGCAAAGCTGGCGAAAGATGTAGACCTTATTATGGGTGCCAAAGATTCCAGCGGTGACTGGGATAACTTACTTGCCTATATTAACCTTACAAAAGACTTAGATAAAGATTTCCGTGTGTTATCCGGTAATGATTCCCTTATCCTTCCCTGCCTTGAAGCAGGCGGTGCCGGCGGTATTGCCGGATGTGCCAACGTATATCCACATGTTCTTGCATCTATTTATGAGCTGTTTCAGGCCGGTAAACCGGATGAGGCCAAGGCTGCTCAGGACTCCATTGCCTCATTCCGTGCTGTATTCAAATATGGCAACCCTAATACGGTTGTTAAGAAGGCTGTTTCTCTGCTTGGCTATCCGGTAGGCGACTGCCGCCGTCCTTTTAACTATCTATGCGAGGAAGGAATTGACGCACTAAAACAGGTTTTAAAGGAAAATGCCGACAGAGGGATGTGCTGATATGAATAATCAAACGAGACCTATTATTGGAATTTCCATGGGTGATCCCTTTGGAAATGGCCCGGAGATTACGGTTCGGGCATTGGCAGATGAAAAACTCTATGAGCGCTGTAAACCTTTGATAGTAGGGGATGAAACTTCCATAAGTTACGCTTTGAAGGTGGCTGAAAAAGTTCATGGCATTCACCTGGAACTGAATGTTATCTCTTCTCCCGCTGAAGGCAGATACACCTATGGCACCATTGATCTGATGGATTTGAAACTGATACCTGCAGATGCTATTCCGGATACCTCCGGACTGAATGAACCAAAACCATTTGGCGTAGGTGCCTGTGCACTGGGTGGCGAGGCAGCCTTCCAGTATGTAGTAAAAGTGATTCAGCTGGCTATGGAGCGCCAGATTGACGCTACCGTTACCAACGCCCTTAGTAAAGAAGCCATAAACATGGCAGGTCATCATTATTCCGGTCATACCGAGATTTATGCTGATTATACGAATACACCAAAGTACACCATGATGCTGGCTCACGGGGACCTGCGGGTAGTCCATGTTTCCACTCATGTATCGTTGCGGGAAGCTTGTGATCGTGTTAAAAAAGACCGTGTTCTGGATTGCATTCGAATTGCCAACGAGGGCTGCAAAGCCCTGGGAATAAAAGAACCCAAAATCGGAGTAGCAGGGTTAAATCCCCACTGTGGTGAGAACGGCATGTTTGGCTGGGAGGAAGTCGAAGAAATCCAGCCTGCCATTGATGCAGCCATGGCTGAGGGAATTGTTATTCCGGAAAAGAAGCCCACCCCTCCCGATACCATATTTTCTAAAGCACTGGGCGGCTGGTACGATATTGTTGTCGCCATGTACCATGATCAGGGTCATATTCCCCTAAAGGTAAAAGGGTTTGTTTATAACCGTGAAGAAAAACACTGGGAAGCGGTTGAAGGTGTTAACGTGACTCTCGGACTGCCTATTATTCGTGCCAGTGTAGACCATGGAACCGGCATCGATCTTGCTGGCAGCGGCCGCTCCAGTGAGCTGAGTCTGGTCAATGCAATTGATTACGCCATCCTTATGGTTCATGCCAGAAAAGAATCCTGAAATTGATAACTTGCACCCTACTGCCAATTAATATAGCTTTATATAAGAGAGGAGTCCAAACAAATGACTATCCCAATGATTATTGCTCTTGCTATCACAATTCTCATGATTATTTTGATCATGACAGACAAACTTCCATTCGGTGCACCTCCAATACTTGCCTGTCTTCTAATGGTTCTTTTTGGCATAACCGATATCAAGACTGCTTTTGGCGGTTTTTCTAACGCTACCATTATTATGCTTGCCTCTTTCATGGCAATCGTGGCCGCTCTTCAAAAGACAAGCCTGATTGGCGCTTTCAGAAAAACAATTATGAATATGGCTAACAAAGGCGGATACAAGGCATATATCATGTTGTTTATTATCGTCATGCTGGCCAGCAGTATCTTTGGAACAGGTTCCACTGCATTCTATGTTCTTACTTTAGGTATTTTATCTACAATACAGTACTCAGACAAATTACCTCGTGGCAAGGTGATCGCTGCTGCTGGTTTCGCAGCTAACCACCCACTGATCCCGGTTAATGTTACATTACAATATGGCATTGTGATTGCTGTATTAGCGGCTGCCAAATCCGGTATTACCAGTGTTTCCTTAGCAAAATTCTCTATTGTAAATCTGATTCTTTCCCTGGCTTATGTGGCATGGGCTCTAATTGGTTATAAAGTTCTGCCCAGTAAAAATGTGGAAGATACAGAAACCGGCACAGATAAATCCAAGGATATTGTTTACGATTTACCAAAATGGAAAGAAAATGCAACCTATGCAGCCTTTATCGCAGCTGTTATCGGTATGATTCTTCAAAGTAAAGTAGGCGATGCCGGATATATGATTCCTGGTTTATCCGCAGGTCTGGTTTTAGTAATCGGTGTTCTGAATTTTGATGAAATTCGTAATAACATTGGAGCTCCAATTATTTTAATGTCAGCTGGTGTTATTGGTGTTGCTGATGCTCTTGGCGGTACCGGATTAACTGCTTTAGTTGGTGAAACGGTAGCTAATATGCTTGGAACAAATATCAATCCGTTCGTTCTTATTTTTGTATTCTGTATGTTAACAAGTGTACTTGCAACCCTTACAGGATCCACAATCGGTACTGTATATGTATTTGCGCCTATGGCGATTGCTACCTGTATGAGTCTTGGACTGAATCCGACAGCTGCCGCTGCTGCAATTGTAATTTCAGGCTGGAATGGCCATTTCTTACCAATTGACGGTATGCCAGCTATGGTAATGGGAATTGGTAAATATAAACTGACAGAGTTTTGGAAATACACGATTCCAATGTACTTTATCCGACTGCTTGCTTTAACTGCCGGAGCTTTGCTATTGTTCCCAATGTAAAATGCTAATCTACTTAAATGAGAAAGAGGTACAGTTATGAATAATAAATATGAACTGGAGCATATTGGCATAAACACTCCAAATGCGGAAGAAGCAGAAAAACTGGCGCAGCTGCTGAGTATGATGTTTAACCTGGAGCCTCGCCACGGGCAAAAGTCTGAGTTTGGAGGTCCTTATTTTGAATGCATGAAAGCTCCTTTCCTGGGTTCAAACGGTCACATTGCCATGCGTACACCGGATTTAACCTCCGCCGTTCAGGAACTGAAAGAGAAAGGTTTTTCCTTTAATATGGAGACAGCCGCATATTTTGAAGATGGAACACTGAAAAATGTCTATTTAGACGGTGAGTTTGGAGGCTTTGCCATTCATATTATGCAAAAATAACGGTTAAAAACCGCTGATCCATTGGCGAATAAAACATCGCATCTGGATCAGCGGTTTTTTATGAATCAGAGAAGCTCATGAATGTCTTTTGTCTCATGATCCTCATATTTGACTACATTGCCTTCCCATGTTCTGAATTTTACATAACCCGGACCTCTGGAAATAATATAATTGGGGAATATGGGAGTTTTGCCCTGCCCCTTGGGCGCATTGACAATAAATGTGGGAATTGCCAAACCGGAGGTGTATCCTCTTAAATATTCCATAATCTCAATGCCATCCTCAATGGATGTGTTGAAATGGGTGGTTCCCTGAACGTGTTTTGCATGAAAAATATAATAAGGCCGCACCCTGCATTTTAACAGTTCATGATTGAGCACACGCATTACAAATTTGTCGTTGTTAATACCATTTAACAAAACTGCCTGATTTCCCAGTACAATTCCTGCATCTGCAAGCCGCTCACAGGCTGCTTTTGATTCGCTTGTAATCTCCATGGGGTGATTAAAATGAGTGTTTAAATAGATGGGATGGTATTTCTTTAACATATCGCAAAGCTCTTTGGTGATTCTCTGTGGCATGGTCACGGGAATTCTGCTGCCAAGCCTTATATAATCCACATGAGGAATCTCTTTTAACTGGCTGATAATCCATTCCAGCTGCTGATCTGACAGAGTGAGCGCATCTCCCCCTGTGATAAGAACATCCCTGATTTCTTCATTCTCTCTGATGTAATGAATGGATTCTGCAATCTTGTCACGGGAATTGTGAACATCCTGTTCTCCAATGTTGCGCCGTCTCTGGCAGTGCCTGCAGTACATGGCACATTCATTGGTTACATTGATAATCAGGCGGTCCGGGTACCGTCTGGTAATACAGCCGGCTGGATTGGTATACTCTTCAGCCATAGGATCTAAATCCGTACAGCTGTCTTCCAGCTCCTTATAATTTGGGACACTCATCAGACGTATGGGATCAAAGCTGTCGTCCGGATCTGCAAGACTTAGGTAATACGGGGAAACTGCCCACCGAAATTTTTCCCCCACTTCCTGTATCAGCTGTTTCTCTTTTTCGCTGACAGGAAGAATCCGGCTTAAGCTCTCAACATCTGTGATTCTGTTTTTCAATTGCCATCTGTAATCATTCCAGTCCTCTTCCGTTGCCGAATAAATATGAAGTATTCTGTTTTTCCGTTCCTTCAGCACATCTTCTTTGCTGATACCAGTGGAAATTGATTTCCTTGCCTCAAGAAAATCTTCAATCCTCCCCTTCAGTTCATCTGCCCGCTGTAGTGATATTTGACGTTTTTTTTCTTTTTCCATATATTTATTCTCCTTTTACTTCATAAGCAACAACTTCATTATATCAAATAAGTTGTTACTACGTCAATAAAATTTATTCTGGCAAAAGAAAAAAGAAGCCTGCTTTTTATAAGCTGACCTCTTTACTTACACTAACAGATTCTTGGAAGACCTTCTCCATATAAAAGATCAATGGTTCGAAGTCCATTAAGCCTGGTTTTCATTCTGACTCCGTTTCCCTCAAGAATTGTTCCAATTATTCTGGCATTAGTTCCGTATTTACTGTTCTGCATTGCTTTTAACGCCTTTTGGGCCTGATTTCCCGGGACAACGGCTATCATCTTTCCCTCATTGGCCATATAAAGAGGATCCAGCCCCAGAATACCGCAGAAGCCTTTCACCTGGGGACTGACAGGAAGAGCCTCCTCCCAGATCTCCACACTGCATGCAGACTGCTCTGCTGCTTCATTTAATACTGTGGCAAGACCGCCTCTGGTGACATCCCGCATGCAGTGAACCCTGATCTGGCTGTCCAATAAGTTCTGGACTATGGAATTAAGCGGCGCACAATCGCTGGCGATCTGATTTTCTATCCCCATGCGGTGGGAAAGAATCGCCGCATGATGCTCTCCTAAGTTTCCCGATAAAATAATGGCATCACCTGGTTTACAGTGAGAGATACTGATACCACCTTTCTTCACTTCCCCGATTCCTGACGTATTAATAAAAACACCGCCATTTCCATCCACTACCTTGGTATCGCCTGCTACAATCCGGACTCCTGCTTCTTTTGCAGTCAAAGCCATGGTGTGGGCGATCTCCTCTATGGTTTCCAGCTCAGTCCCTTCTTCTATAATAAAGCCTGCAGTGAGATATTTGGGAACTGCCCCCATCATGGATAAATCGTTAACGGTCCCGCACACTGCCAGCTTACCAATATTTCCTCCTCTAAAAAACAAAGGAGTAACAACAAAGGAATCTGTTGTGTAGGCAATCTTTCCCTCAACAGACAGCACTGCAGCATCTTCCAGTCGGTTTAACGTTTTGTTATTGAAATGCTTTAAAAAAACCTGATTAATCAGATCACCGGTCTGCTTACCACCGCTACCATAAGACATATCAATTTTCATAGTTTCTGTCCTGCTCCTTTCGTCTGCTATTGTGAAATGGATTTGTTAGGAATTCTGATACCATATCCCGCAGGCTCCTTCCGATGATACCATACAAGGACCAATCGCATGAAGCGGCGTGCAGACCGTCTTAAACAGCGGACATTCTGCTGGATTCTTACGCCCAAGAATTACGTCTGTACATTTGCACCCTTTGGGCATTTCCTCACTAATGCCCTCAATACGGCTGCCCCCGTCAAACATCTCATATTCCTTTTTCAGCCTTAAAGCGGAATTTTCAATGATACCGATCCCCCGCCAGAAATCATCTCCCTGTTCAAAATACTCTGTAAGCAGGGCACGGGCTTTTTCATTGCCTTTTTCCTTTACTGCAGTGGCGTACATATTTTTCACTTCATATCGACCTGTTTTTAACTGCCTCATGATTTCAAAGACAGCTGCCAGAATATGCTCTCCCTCAAAGCCTGCAATGACAAACGGCTTCTTGTATTTTTCTGCAAGTTCCCGGTAGCTGTCAGCCCCCGTAATCACGCTGACATGGCCAGGGCTTAAGAATGCATCGATATTTTTTTCTCTCTCACAGATATAAGAAAGGGCTGGTACGATTGTTTTTACAGAAGTTAAAAGTTTCAGATTGGTAATATTTTTTTGCTTCATTTCCTCCATCATGAGAGCATAGATGGGGGCGGTTGTCTCAAAGCCTACAGCTGCAAACAGATACTGGATATTTTTATGTTCTCTGGCCTCCGTTAAAGCCATTAATGGAGAATACAGGATTTTCACTTTTCCTCCTGCTGCCTTTGCTTCTGTTAAGGACATACTGCTGCCTTTTACTTTCATCATATCGCCAAAGGTCAAAACACAGTGATCTTCTTTTAAGGAAAATTCTGTCAGTCGGTCGATATAAGCAGCTGAGGTAACACAAACCGGACAGCCGGGGCCGGAGATCAGTTTAATTTTAGGAGATATCATACTTCGGATTCCATTTTTAAAAATGCTGGAAGTATGGGTTCCGCATACTTCCATAATTTTCACCGGTTTCCCGTCATAAGATTTCAGTTCATCAATCACTTCCTGGATCTTCATACCTGACCTCCTGAAGTTCTGAAAAAAGGCTCAAGATATCCTCAGCCATTTCCCCGCTTATTACTTCTATGGCACAGCCTGCGTGGATCAGAACATAATCTCCGATTCCAGCATCCACAAGCTTTATATTCACATCGGTGATATTATCCATTACATTCACTCTTGCATAATCTCCCCGTATTTCTATGACTTTTCCTGGTATTGCAACGCACATGAGATTCTCTCCTTTCTTCCAGTTACGTGTTGCCTTCCTTACAATATTCCCTGCCTAAGTAGATCTGTCCAAGACTCAGTCCGCCGTCCCCCGGAGGAACAAGGCGGTTTACGTATACACGAAAACCTCTTTTCTTTAAAAGAGTAATCGTCAGTTCTGTAAGTACCGTGTTCTGAAATACGCCTCCGCTCAGTGCCACATCACTGGTATGGTGACAGCTTCTCAGCATTTCACAGATTTCTGCAATTCCTTCTGCTGCTGCATGGTGAAAGCCCAGAGCCAGCGCGCCGGTTTTCGTTCTGCCTTTGCAGTTTACTGCTGCTTCGAAAAATGGCCTGGGATCCAGTTTTAAAACACCGTCCTCTTTTGTTATCAGAAATGGCAGGGACGGAGGGTTTATATGTTCTCTTCTGGCAATTTCAGCCTCCCGTTCAAGCAGTATGGCGCATTCTCCCTCATACCTGTTCTCATGGGCAATCTGTAGGACAGATGCCGCTGCATCAAAGAGCCTGCCCATACTGGAAGTTAAAACCGTATTAATTTTTTGATCTAATGCAGCCGTTATCAGCTGCTTTCTTTCATCGGGAAAAGAACTGTCCAGACCTGCATGATGGAGATAACAGACTGCAGTCTTTTTCCCATTCCGCATGGACTGATCACCTCCAAGAATCGGGAACGGGCGCAAATGAGCAGCCCGCACAAATTCCGTTCCTTCACAAATCAAAAATTCCCCTCCCCATATGCTCCCATCGGTCCCATAGCCGGTCCCGTCAAATGCCACGCCTATTACAGGCCCTTTCAGCCCATGCTCCGCCATAACAGATGCAATATGGGCATGATGATGCTGAACCTTTATTATAGGGAGCATCAGGCTATGGGCAAAACGGGAAGAGTAATAATTGGGATGTAGGTCACAAACTGCCAGCTTTGGAGCGATGTTTAACAGGCGTGTCAGATCTTTGTAGGATTTTTTGTACTCGTCCATTACACTACATTCTTCCAAATCACCGAAATACTGGGATACAACTGCTTTCGCACCGCGGCTGAGACAGAAAGCCGCTTTCAAATCTCCTCCCGCAGCAAAAGCCTCTGCTTCCCCGGCTTTTTCTTTTTGCAGAATAACCGGATAGGGAACATATCCCCGACTCCTTCTGATGAGCTGAGGACTGCCTGCCACGATTTTAGCTACAGAATCATCTACGGATCTTACAATTCTCCTTTTATGATACAATACTCCATCAAGGTATGGATCCGAAAGAGAACACATACACTCATCTTCACGGATAATTGGCTGTCCTGATGCATTGGCACTTGTCATAATAAGGGGGCCAAGTTCTTCCGTCAGCAGATGCTGGAGGGGAGTATAGGGCAGAAACGCACCGCAGTACAGGCTTTTCTTATTGGTGGATGGAGCCATGAGGTCTTCCTGCATGGGTAGCAGTACGATGGGTCTTGCTTTGGATGTCAGAAGTATCTCTTCTTCTTTTGAAACATCACAGTACCTCTTTATTTCAGAAACAGAATGAAACATAACGGCAAAAGGCTTTTCTTCCCGTCCTTTGCATTGACGAAGCCGGACTACCGATGTCTCGAGAAAAGGCGAACACACAAGGTGATAACCTCCAATTCCCTTTACTGCCACAATTCCGCCATCTCCCAGCACCTTTATGGCTTTTTTTAAGGCCTCCCGGTCGGTAAGTTCTTCTGCCTCCTGCTGCCTGTTATCCTGGTATAAAAGATAGGGTCCGCAGTCATTACAGGAAATTGTCTGCGCATGAAACCGCCTGCTTTCAGGAGAAGTGTATTCCTTATTGCAGGCACTGCACATGGGGAAATCCTTCATAACAGTGTTGTCTCTGTCATAGGGCATTTCTTCTATTATTGTATATCTGGGACCGCACGCCATACAGCTGATAAATGGATTGCCATATCTTCTGTCCGATGGATCAGCAAGTTCTTTTAAGCATTCCGGGCAGACCGGCAAATCTGCAGGTATCATGGAAACTTCTTTTGCTTCACCGCTTGGTATGATAACAAAATTATCAAGAGCAGAGACCGGCAGATCTTCTATCTCCATATTTATAATCTCATATCTTTGATCTTTATTTTCTTTTAAATCAGATAAGAACTGATCCAGTGCTGTTTTTGATGCCTGTGCCACAATTTCCACATCACCGCCAACGTTTCGTACCCAGCCTTTCAACCCCAGTTCCCTGGCTGCACGATAAACAAGGGGTCGGAATCCAACCCCCTGTACAATACCGCAGACTTTAATTTTTACTGCTGTTTCTTTATTTTTTCCATTATCCATTCTGCTGCCTTTTCATAGCCTTCTCCGGTCTTTCCTGAGACCTTAATCACCGGAGCTGTTTTATTTAATGCCCTGACTCCCTTCATGAAAAAGTCTTCATCGAAGTCCACATAGGGCAAAAGATCACATTTGTTTAACAGAATTAAATCTGCCTTTTCAAATGCCAGGGGATATTTATAAGGCTTATCGCTTCCCTCTGTTACAGTGGATATGAGCATTTTCGCATGCTCACCAATCATAAATTCGGCAGGACAAACCAGATTTCCGATATTTTCAATAAACAGCACTCCATCACTGATATGGAGATCCTCTACCGCCTGTCCGATTAACGGAGAATCCAGATGGCAGGCTCCGCCGGTGTTGATCTGAATCGCTTTTACACCCAGGGATTGTAAGGTTTTTGTATCAAAATCCGCCTCAATATCACCTTCTATTACATAAGCGGTCACTTCTTCCAGACGTTTGATCAGCTGAATCAGAGAGGTGGTTTTTCCCGCTCCCGGCGCTCCCATCACATTGACGGCAAAAATTCCGATCTCTGTCAGGGAAGCCTGGATTTTAGCTGCAACCTGGTCATTTTTATCATAGACAGACTGCATGATTTCAATTTCTTTATTTTCTGACATGACAACCTTCCTGCCTTTCGTAAAACAAGCCTCTTTACGGCTCATTTAAATCCTGTACTTCAATGGATTTAATATAAAATTCCTGTCCTATTTCAGTGGGTGTTCCTTCACCCTTACAAAGGGGGCACTCAAAGGTAAAGGGCTTTCTGACAAACAGCTGGCCGCAGCCTGTGCACCGCAGTTTGGGAACTACTCTCTCGATATGAAGCTTTGCATGCTCACATGGAGTTCCCTCCGCAATCAGCTCAAAATAGAGTTCAATGGAGCTGGCCACATAACCACAGTAATCTCCCACAACCAGATTGATCACCTTTACCTCAGATGCACCGTTGTCCTTTGCGTATTCTCCGGCGATTTCTATGATTCGCCTGGTGATTGGATATTCGTGCATTTTACGTATTCATCCCTTACGTTCCCATATGATGGAGCTGTGTACTGATTTTCCATGGTAAGACATTTTTTCGGGCAGACCTCACTGCAGTACCCGCACTGGATACATTTCAGCCGTTCAATGCTCCATGACGTCTTTGCCTTATCTGTCTGAATCGCTCCGGTCGGACATCTTCTTTCACACATACCGCAGAAAATACAGTCATCAATGGAAATTCCAATTTTTCCTCTGGTCCGTTCGTAGGTTTCTTTCTTCTTTACCGGGTATGGCACGGTATAGGGACCATGGAATATATTCTTTAACAGTGTCTTTGACATCTTAAACACAGACATAATACCCTCGATTCTGCTGCTTATGACAGCATTTACATGTTATCCTGTTACCTGTTTGGCTGCACATCTGTTTGTTACCGCTCGGTACAGCTGATACAGGGATCTATGGTAAGAATCAATATGGGTACGTCTGCCAGCGAGCAGTTCTTTAGTGTTTCAAGCAATGCAGGCAAATTGGCAAAGGTAGGAGTCCGGACTCTTACCCGGTCTAAAAACTTGGTTCCGTTTGCTTTGGTATAATAAACAACCTCACCGCGGGGCTGCTCCAGCCGGATAAACTGTTCTCCGTTTGGAGTTCCTTTTACTTTCACATTGATATCACCGCCAGGGATTATATCAATACACTGTCTGATTAAATCGATTGACTGGAACATTTCCTTGATTCTTACTCTGGTTCTGGCATAACAGTCCCCCCCATTATTGGTAATTGGTTTAAAGTCCAGCTTGCCATATGCACTGTATCCCTGTGTTCTCATATCCATTTCGATTCCGCTTGCTCTTGCCATAGGACCTACTGCACCTAAATCAAATGCCATCTGTTTTGTCAGAACTCCCACACCTTTGGTGCGCAGCTTCACTGTGGTATCGTTGATAAAGACACTGGTTGTCTCTTTTAATTCCTTTTCCATCTCAGTTAAAACGGTTTTAATCTTCATTAACGTCTCGGGACTGATGTCTTTTCTTACTCCTCCGATATCACATACGGAGAAAATGACACGTCCGCCTGTAGTCTCTTCAAAAATATCCAGAACCTGTTCCCTTAACTTCCAGGACTGCATAAACAGACTTTCAAATCCAAAGGCATCAGCCAGAAGTCCAAGCCAGAGCAGATGGCTGTGAAGCCTTGAAAGCTCTGCCCAGATTGTGCGCAAAAACTCGCCCCGCTCCGGTACCTCTACATCCATAATACGCTCAATGGACATACAATATCCCATTCCATGCATAAACGAGCAGATTCCGCAGATTCGTTCTGCCACGTAACAATACTGCTGATAATCTCTTTTTTCCACCAGCTTTTCCAAGCCTCTGTGAATGTATCCAATTCTAGGAATTGCTTCTACAACCGTTTCATCCTCCAGCACCAGATCCAGGTGGATCGGCTCCGGAAGAACCGGGTGCTGTGGACCAAACGGAACAATTGTCCTATTTCCCATAAATAACCTCCATACTGATGCAGGCTGCCACAGCCAGCTATTCGTTCACGCCAAATGGTGTCTTCACCGGAATCTTATAAAGATTATCATTGAAATCCGGCATTATGCCTGTTATTTTTACTCCGAACAATTCCTTTATCTCATTCTCATAGAGAAATGAATAGGGATATAGAATGCTGATACTTGGCAGTTCGGTTTCTGTATCTGTGATCAGCCGGATATTCAGCAATTCATAATCCTTATCAAAGGAATAGGTTAATTCCATTCCATTTTTATTGGTGCAGGTAATCGCTACCAGCCGGTAACCATCATTTTTTATTTTCATAATCTCCGTCAGCAGATCATTGGGGGAGATTTCTTTTAATATCTGTTCTTTCATTTTTCTCCAATCCGCTTTTTCGGCATCGCTTTTTTCTTCTCAGCCAGAATATCAAGGGCTTTCACTACGCCATCAATAATGGATTCCGGCCGTGCTGCACATCCAGGCACATATACATCAACAGGTATTACCTTATCAACACCACCTGCTACGTTATAACATTCTGCAAAGATGCCGCCGGAGGTTGCGCAAATTCCAACTGCTACCACTGCTTTGGGTTCCGGCATCTGTTCATAAAGCTGCTTCACAACCGGAATATTCTGTTCATTGACGCTGCCGGTGATAAGTAAGATATCCGCATGCTTGGGATTCCCGGTATTAATAATCCCAAAACGTTCCACGTCATATAATGGTGTCAGACACGCCAGTACTTCGATATCACAGCCATTGCAGCTTGTGCCGTCATAATGCAGAATCCAGGGTGATTTCTTAACCACATTCAAATTCATACGCACTCTCCTTAATTTTCCCGGGATTTCATTTCATAAAAAATGAAAGGATCACCAGATTCACCGTACCCATTACTCCCGTAACAATCCACGCAGAATTAAGTGCATGCTGCCATTTCAGCCTTGCTGCACAGTTATCTACAATTATTTCAAACAGATACACACCGAGACACACAATTGCAGCAACCACATGGCTGCCTGGTGCAGAGGTGGCAAAAAATACATAAACAAGAGATAACGATATGATCACCTCATACCAGTGTGTTACCTCAATCACAGCCAGATCCTTTCCGGAGTACTCGGTGGTAATACCTTTGACGATCTCCTGATGTCCATGATGGGACATGCTTAAATCGAAGGGTGATTTTCTCAGTTTAAATGTCAGAACAAAAACCAGACCGATGAAAACCCCAGGCAGATAAAGAATGGATGGTTTGTCAGTCATGACAATATCTTTGATAAAGAAGCTTTTTTCCGCGTAGTAAAGGCCAATGCAGGTTAGAAGCACCATTGGCTCATAAGCCATAATCTGTAAAAGCTCCCGCTCCGATCCGATGGTGTTATATGGAGAATTTGACGCGTATCCTCCCAGAACAAAGAATACAGATCCAAGTGTCAGTGCAAAGATTGCCAATAAAATATCGCCGCCTGAAAGCATGATGACTGTGGTAAACACAGCAAATACCATTGATACATACACGAAAAAACGGTGCATGGAATTGACTTCGATGGATTCCTTCTGCATCAGCTTCAGCACATCATAAAATGGCTGTAAAACAGGGGGACCCTGCCTGCCCTGCATTCGGGCAGTGATAACACGGTCGATGCCGGTCAGCAGACCGCCCACCACAGGTGCGAGAATTATTATTCCGATAATTCTTAGAACGCTCATCATGATGCAATCCCTCCGATCAGCAGTATCACTCCCCAAACGAGAATGACAAAAGATAAAATGTCACTAAAGAAGGATAACCTCTTTGCTCCAAAATAGCTTTCCATATACCAGTTATGAAGTTCCACCTGCCGTTTAGTCCCGCAGGCTCCGTAAAAGGTCTCATTGTCTCCTGTGTTTTCTCCTGCCATATAAATGGGAACTCTTCTTCGTTTATCATTTTTATAGACTGGTATAAAGCTGATTGGCAGAATAATAAGCATACTTAACATGTAAAGCATCAGCTTGATGTCTCCTGCTCCGATAGGCATCAAAGCCCGACGTAAAAAAACTTCGTTTAAATAAGGTATCAGGGCATATTTGGATACAATGGGAAAAGTGAAGCAGGATACTACCACCAGACAGGCAAGGATTGTAATGGGAATCTCCTCATCTAAGTGATATTCGTTTTCACTTTGCTGCCTCATATTAACTTTTGACACCAGCTTACCCATCCACTTGGTCCAGTAAAACAGCGTGGCTGCGCTGCCATAAGCCAGGATAATAACGATCAGAATATTATTGGAGTCAATAAATGCTTTCATTGCCACCCATTTGGAAATCAGCATACCAAAGGGGGCAAGGAACATACCTGCAATACCAATCATCATACACAGAGCCAGTTTTCTTGAGATTCCAAGAAGAATATCCATGTTTTCCACATTCCTGTTTCCAATCTGATGTTCCGCAGAACCAACAGATATAAAGAGCAGAGACTTTGATACTGCATGAAAGATAATTAAAAGGATTGCTGCCCAGATGGATTCTTCCGTTCCAACGCTGGCGCAGATAACGATAAGTCCCAGGTTTGCCAGTGTGGAATAGGCCAGAATCTTCTTGGCATCGCTTTGGGAAATCGCCATAAAAGAGCATGCTAAAAATGTGACTCCTCCTACAAGCGTGACAGTTTTACCCACTGGAGAAGCACCAAGAAGGGGAGCCAGTCTGATAATTAAATACACGCCTGCCTTAACCATGGTGGCCGAATGGAGCAGAGCCGATGTGGGGGTAGGTGCAACCATGGCGCCAAGCAGCCAGGAAGAAAACGGCAGCTGTGCCGATTTGGTAAGTGCTGCCAGTGACAGCAGAAATACAGGAATCATAAGGTATGCATCTGGCTTTTGTGCTGTAAATACAGATAGTTCCAGTGTATGGCCGTTCATGCCAATGATAATGATTCCGGCAGCAAATGCTGCTCCTCCTAAGAGGTTAATGAAAAGTGCACGAAACGAATTGTTTCTTGCCTCCTTCGTCTTTGTGTACCCAATCAGTAAAAAGGAGCAGAATGTTGTCAGCTCCCAGCAAAAATACATCCAGGTAAGCTGATTACTTAATACAATACCAAACATTGCGGAAAGGAATAGAAATAAAACTGCAAAGAAGAAACCCTTACGATCCTCATACTCGGTATGGTGTATATGATATGTTTTCATATAACCAACCGCATAAATACAGATCAGGCTGCCTACCACTCCCACGATTACAACCATGATTGCAGTAAGTTTATCAAAGACAATCGCATTCTTCACTTCAATCTGGCTCTTTGCGGTCAGTTCAAAGCAGAGTATGGCTGCAGTCTGCAGAAAGGAAAGAAAAGAAATAGCATAATTTTTATAACGGATACCAATTGTAATAATATAAGCGGCAAGTACCACTTCCACCGCTGCCATAACTAAATCGATTACAGTTTCCAAACGGTAGGAATAAGCGATTCCCTTATGGAAAAACAGACAGACAACAACCACCGTCAAAGCAGCTGTTATGCCTGCACTCACCCTGACAATTTTGTTTCTTACTTCGTCCTCTTTCACTAAAAGCACAGCAAGCGCTGCCAAAAGAGGAAATAATACCAATACCGTAATCGCACCCATACATTCATCACCTTACTTTTTATAATTTCTGTCAAGAATCGCGTAAAAATTATTTTTTAGTTATATAAAATGTCGAAACCTAAGATGTCATATTACATAATTGATCAATTCGTGCTCATTATATCACACGAAAAAGGGATGTCAATGTTTTGTTTTGTGTACAATTTATACAGATTTAATGTATAAAAGCAAAATACAGAAAACCGTTCCAGAAGAATATGAAAACTTTATGTTTTGAACAAGTTAAATATTTAACATGCAGAATTTTAACTATTTTTCGACATTCTTTTACGTTTTTTTAACAATTATGCGTAAATATATACGGATTATTAATACGGGATTGATGATGAGACTGAATCTGCCTCGTATTAAGATGCTGTTAAATAAATGCAGTTTGGCTGCATAAATGGGAATTGATAAGAAATTTCATTGGTTTAAATAAGAAAGGACGCTCATACGCAGTGAGCATCCTTTTTTGATCCTGTCTCATATATCCTTATTCTTAAAGCGAATTTTTGACCTTACTCATCTTACTTTACATAATACGTTTCATACGTATCATACATAACAGAACCACTTTCCTTTTTTCTCATAATTTCCTCATTGATCATAAGAAACCTTTCTTTTGTAATTTCTATGTAACTGCCACATATAGGACATTCAATGCAATATACTACCTGGTAAGGAATAATTGGTATGAAAAATAAAGTAAACCAAGTTGTCCTTTTACATAACTCCCATACTAAATCCACATTACAATGTTCACATTTTTTCTTGAATACTCCACCAATTCTATTTCTTGTAACTTTTCCATATCCCCAAATAATCATTTTCCAAGTCACTCCTTTTTCTTAAGTAAGATAGCTTCTTTTCCTGTATGCCATAATGACGGGCTTAATATACTATATAATAAAAAATGACAAAAATGTGCTTAATGTAATAATTAACACGATACATGTAACTTTTGGTAAAATTATATCACTTTTACGTAATAAATTGTAAAAAATCGGGCGTAAAAAAAGCGGTATTAGAGATCCGCTCTCCAATACCGCTTCTTAATTTAAATGGTTGGTTCTGTATCTATTACTTCATCTGTCTTCTGCACCACCGTCTTCTCTTCCGGCTTAATGGTAATCTCCGGCACTCCTGTAATATTAATATTCCGGTTTACCTTTGCATCATAGGTTCCTGCCTTTACAATGTCGCCTAAATCAATTCCGGTGGTTTCCTTCATGGATTCAAACAGCTTTGCCATAACAGCCGGAACATTGCCGGATACGGAATCAAGGCTGCTGCCTTCACCGCCTCCGATGATGGTGATCTTATCAATCTGGGAAAGGGGCTCTGCAATCTTTCCGGCCACTTCCGGTAATACCTTAATGATCATTTCAGCTACAGCCGCATTATTATACTTCTGATAAGCCTGGGCTTTCTTTTCCATGGCTTCCGCTTCCGCAAGACCCTTGGCCTTGATGGCTTCCGCTTCCGCTTCACCCACCATACGGATTCCCTGAGCTTCCTGCTCTTTTGTATAACGTTCTGCCTCTGCACTTGCCTTCTGTGCTTCTGCCTCCTGAACCTTCTCAAACCTCTTTGCTTCCGCGTTTTTCTGGCGCTCATAAAGCTCGGCTTCTGCCTTCTGCTGTCTGGCAAATTTGTCTGCTTCCGCTTTCTTTCTGATTTCCGCATCAAGAGATTTTTCCATAACTTCGGCTTCCCGCTGCTTAATTAAAACTTCTTTTTCCTGCTTGGCAATGTCTGCATCAGCTGAAGTGATCTCAATGGTTTTACGCTGTTCTTCCTGCTGAATCTGGTATGCAGCATCTGCCTCTGCCTTTTTCACATCAGCAATTTTCTTTAAGTCAGATTTCTGAATATCCAGCTCATTGTTTTTGATGGCTATTTCCCGCTCAGAATTGATTCTTGCATCATTGGCCTGTTTATCTGCAGATGCCTTTGCAATGGCGATCTCTTTATCCGCCTCGGCTTTTGCTATGGCTGCCTTCTTCTTAATCTGGGAAATATTATCTATACCCAGGTCATCTATAACACCGTTGGCATCGGAAAAGTTCTGTACGTTAAAGCTTACGATGTCAAGTCCCATGGCTGCAAGATCCGGCATGGCATTTTCCTTCACCAGCTCCGCAAATTTCATACGGTCGCTGACCATCTCTTCCAGTCTCATGCGCCCAACAATTTCACGCATGTTTCCTTCTAAAACCTCTCTCGCCACCGAGCCTATGTATTCGGAATTCTGATTTAAGAAGTTCTGTGCTGCTAAAGACAATTTGTTTGGCTCACTGCTGATTTTTACATTGACAGCCGCATCTACCTGGATATTAATGTAATCCGCAGTAGGAACCGCATTGGATGTCTTAACGTCAATCGGGATCAGCTTTAAACTCAACCGGTCAATCCGCTCAAGAAACGGAATCTTAATGCTGGCTTTGCCGATCACCGTCTTTCTTCTTAAACCGGAAATAATAAATGCCATATCCGGCGGAGCCTTTACATATCCTGACATCAGGATACCCAGGATAACTACAGCCAGAACAACGGTGATAATCGTGGAAATCATACTCATATTGATCATACTCATATATTCTTTTCCCCTTTCTATTGGTGTAATATTTTGAACTGTTCATAAAATACAGCCTTATTTATTATAACAAACAAAACTCTTGGTTTCAATTCAACAATACTTAAGCTTTTCTTAACAAATTATCGGAATTTTGAATTTCCATCCTCCTTTTTTCTATTAACTGTTTGTCCCAACCAGGTTTTATCACACCGGCATGTACCAGCAGAATATACTGATATGAGAGTGCTAATTTGATTCAATCAGGATTTCTTGAAAGGAGTCTTCATGAATATTCAGGATCTACACCTAGAGGCTGCAAAAAACAGCCGCAATCATAAAACTTATGAAGAAATGGGAAATTATTATCACCAGAATGGCAATCTGAAACGGGCCTATCTCTGCTACGCTCACAGCCTGTTCTTGTGCAATAGTGAAGAGGATACGAAACGGCTGACAGAAGTGATAAAAGACTGGGAAGAGTCACATTTTGACGAGTTGCCGAAAGCGGCCCTCATAATCCCTTCTGTCCCTGATTTAAATATGATGAAAGCCATTATTCAAACATGTGTCTTAAGCAGAGAAGACGTTAAAACCATAATAGTTTCAGATGAAGAAGTATCTATGGAAGTTACGGAATGGCTGAAAGATCAAAAGGATATAAAACTTGTTTCTGTAAAGGGACTGACACCGGGTGCAGCATTTAATAAAGCCTGTGAACAGGCAGAAAAACAAGAGGATTTATTAGCCCTTGGCAAAGGATCCGTTTTACTTCCTCACGCACTGTTCCAGCTGCGTATGTCTCTTTATAAGGATGAATCCATAGGTGCAGTCAACGGGGTTACCAACGGGGTTGTTTTTGGACTGACCGATTTTATCACTCCCATTGACCGGGCAAGCGTTTATGCCGATGAGCATAATCTTCCTGGTGACGAGCAAATGGACCCGGTTCTGATCCCCTCCTGCTGTACCGTTCTTATACGCAGAGATGTATTTGATAAAACGGCGGGGTTTGATAAAAATTATCTTACCCAGGAAGTATCACAAAAAGATTTTTCTTTTCAGCTTCTTAAGTTAAAAAAGATCACCTATTTATGCCATCATGGATATGTTTATACCTTTGGTTTAGAACAGAGCAATCAGGCACGCTGGTATGATTACAACCATTTCTATGAAAAATGGAACGTGCGGTTGAATTATTCCCTGTTCCCACGTCCTGATATTCTGGCATTAATCAAAGATCCTGCTGACACGCCTATAAATGTATTGGATGTAGGCTGTGCCTGCGGTGCCTCCCTGCTTGCCATTAAGAATAAATACCCCAAATCAACCCTTCATGGAATTGAGCTGGATGAAGGATCCTGGAGTATTTCTTCCCTTATCTTTCCCGTTACCCAGGGAAATGTGGAAGAAACCCTGGATTATGAGGATGGATATTTTGACTATATTATCTTCGGAGATGTATTAGAGCACCTTCATCAACCTGCTGCTGTGCTGGAGAATATGAAACGGTATTTAAAACCGGGGGGCGCTATACTTGCAAGTATTCCAAACATTATGCATATCTCAATTGTCAGCAATCTGCTAAACGGATACTGGACTTATGAAGACAGCGGGATTCTGGATAAAACCCATCTTCGTTTCTTTACCAAGAATGAGATTGTACGAATGTTTTCCCAGACTGGTTACCAGATTGAAGACATTGGTGTCACCCGGATCTATATTACTCCGGAGCAGCAAAAGCTTATTGAACAGCTGTGCTCCATTAGTTCCAGCGGTATGGACGCATTTACCACTTACCAGTATTTAATCAGGGCAAGGAAAAAATAAGATTTTCAGAAAAACAGGCTGTGTATTGTACAGCTTGTTTTTTTATTTCGAATAACTTTTACAATAACAGAAATAATAAGACTAAAAGCAAAAAGTGAGGCTTCCTATGAAACAGAAAACAAATGGTCTGACTGCAGGCCACTTAACAATGATGGCTTTGGGAACTGTGATTGGCGGTTCCTTTTTCCTCGGATCTTCCGTTGCCATAAAGGCCGCTGGTCCCGGGATTATACTTTCTTACCTGATATGCGGAGTTATGGTCTATTTCATCCTGTTTGCACTTTCAGAAATGACGGTCTCCAATCCTGCCTCCAGCTCCTTCCGGACATTTGCAGCAGAATATCTAGGTAAAGGTGCCGGATTTGTAGTGGGCTGGGTTTACTGGACCGGTATGGTAATCTCTATGTCAAGTGAAGCGACAGCAGTTTCCCTGCTGTTTCGAACCTGGTTTCCCACTGTTTCCATACCGGTTTTGGGAACAATTCTGATTTTAGGAGTGACCCTTATTAATCTTCTGGGAGCCAGCCAGCTCAGCAGTCTGGAAAGTCTTCTGGCAGGAGTAAAAGTTGTTGCTATCCTGGGATTTATTCTTTTTGGTGCTCTCTTTGTGTTTGGACTGGTTCCTGGTTATAAACCGCTGGGGTTCCAGGTATTAAGGTCAGAACCATTTCTGCCCGGCGGCATTAAAAGTCTGGCAGGCAGCATGCTGATTGTCCTGTTCACCTATGCAGGATTTGAAATTATAGGACTTGCTGCCAGTGAAACAAAGGATAAGGAAAAAAACGTTCCCCGGGCAATTCATATGACTGTAGGATGGTTGGTTACACTTTATATTCTCTGTATTTCCATGCTTCTGCTTCTGGTTCCTACCTCATCTTTAAGTGAAGAGGTAAGCCCCATGGTTACGGCATTAAACAGTTTTCGGATGTCATGGGCGGGCACGGTCATGACAATCATCTTAATCAGTGCCATTTTATCCACAATGGTAGCCGCCATGTTTGGAATTGGAAGAATGCTCCGCTCTCTGGTAGAGGATGGCCTGGGACCCGCTTTTCTAAGAGACAGAACCGACGTTCCTTATCGTGGAATCCTTTTTTCCGGTTGTTCCATGCTGCTGTTTCTTTATATTGGTCTGATTTTTCCTGAAGTTTATTTGTTTTTAATCAGTTCCGGAGGATTTGCACTTCTTTTCACTTATATTATGCTTATGGCAACTCATATCCGTTTCCGGAAAAAGAACGGAAAACCGGAAGGAAACTGCAGACTGTGCGGTTTCCCATACAGTTCCTTATTTACTTTGGCAGGTCTAGTAATCGCTATGTTCAGCATGCCATTTATAAAAGGACAGACTCTGGGATTTATTGCTGGTCTGGCTTTGGTTGCATTTTTCACAGCCTGCTATCCATTTGTGCGTGCCTCGGTAAAGCGAAAGGCCCCCACTCCAAAACGTGTACAGGAAGAAACTGCAAAACGGCGCCGTTTATTAACAGAATTTTCGGAAGAAATTCATCATTCCGATATTCCGAAGAAATAGATGGAATAGATATAAGAAAAGCGTCATAAACCGGTTAAATACAGTCCGGTCTATGACGCTTTTAAATTTATCTGATTTACTTATGCCCTGCTGCCTCTGCGTTTTTCTGCTGCCATTACCAGATGCTTTGCAAGAACCGCTGTGGTCACGGCTCCCACACCTCCCGGCACTGGGGTTGCCATAGAGGCAATGCCGTTTAATGATTCAAAATCCACATCTCCGCAAAGATTCCCTTCGTTATCCACATTAATTCCTACGTCAATCACAACCGCATCTGCCCCAACATAAGAAGAATCTATCATCTTTGCCTGTCCGGCAGCGGCAATTAAGATTTCCGCATTCTGACAGGTTTTTTCAATTTCCTTTGTCCGTGTATGACAGATGGTAACTGTTGCGTTCTCCTTTAGCAAAAGCATGGAAAGAGGACGGCCTACTACCATGCTTCTTCCAACCACAGATACCCGCTTTCCAGACAGGGAAATATCGTTGGCCTTAAACACCTCAATAACCGCTTCTGCAGTACAGGGTGCAAACCCCTCATTCTCTCCTGCAAATACCCGGGCTATATTCTCAGGGGAAATTCCATCCAGGTCTTTTTGAGGGTCAATCATATGCTCGATGTCCCGTTCATTAATCTGTTTAGGCAGTGGGCGCAGGAGGAGAATTCCGTCAATATCCGGGTTCTCGTTAATCTTTTTAAATTCCGCCTGGAAATCTTCATTTGATATATCCGCCGGATAGGAAAAGCTTTCTGCCTGCAAACCAAAGTTTTCCATTTTCTTTAATGCACCACGCTCATATGCCATGTCATCGGGCCGTTCTCCCACCCTGACAATCGCCAGTTTCGGAACCGCTCCCTCAAGTTCACGTAAAAGTTCAGTTACCTCTTCCTTGATTTTAGCAGACACCGCTGCTCCTTTTAATGTTATCACGATACCGAAACTCCTTTATCTTTACTTTAACGCAGCTTCCACATTTGCATAGATCTCATCAGACAGCTTCCTGCCTGTTTCGGCAAGCACACTGGCTTCCTGATCCAGCTGCTTGGCTGTTTCTCTCTGTTTCATAAATTTAGTATTGATGGAAACGTTCATCTTTGCGCCTAAAAGTGCTGTCCGTAAAAATGACACACCCACACCCACATCACTGACAGCCAGCCTGCTGCCCTTGTGTGCCAGAATATCCATAATTTTAATTGCTTCTACCGCCTGTTCCATTACAGTTTTAGGAACCAGGCTGGCCGCAAGAAGGTGGGTTTCCAATACTTCCTCCTTATGCTTTTTTTCCTCTTCCGTTCCGGAAGGGAGACCATAGGCTGCCGCAAGAGGTGCAAATACTCTGGCATCTTCATCAGCCAGTCTTAAAAATTCGGCTCTTATTTCCTCCAGTTTGACCAGAAGAAGCTGCATCTCCTCTTCCACATCTGCATACTTCTTTTTTCCCAGAGTCAGGTTAATTACCATCTCTCCTAATGCCACTCCC
This sequence comes from Lacrimispora struthionigena, assembly GCF_048627165.1. Taxonomy (NCBI): domain Bacteria; kingdom Bacillati; phylum Bacillota; class Clostridia; order Lachnospirales; family Lachnospiraceae; genus Lacrimispora; species Lacrimispora struthionigena. The sequence goes on along the minus strand of NZ_JBMBWP010000001.1, from coordinate 383,456 downwards.
TGGGCACCACCAAGGGCTGCAGCACCTCCGCCTCCTGGTGTTGGTTTTTTTGAGGACAGCTCTTCCAGAAATGTGGAAACTGTAAGATCCTTTATCATTGATGTGTTCCTCTCTTTTCGGCTTTATTTTTTACCATTATATCGGCCTTTTATAAAAAGTACAAGGTGATTTATGACTTTTTTCTCCTGTTTTTGACAGAGTATTACGTTAAAGAAACTTTATGGAAAGCTCATCAAGCTCAGAGCGCAGTCTGAAATCGGCACATTTTGAAGCAATGGGGGAAAACAGCCGTAAAGTATCTTCTGCACGGGTTTTCCATGTTGCCGGATCTACAAATTCAATTGTTCTCATGTTATGAAGACGGTCTGAAAGTGCTACTAAAGCTCCCCGATCATCAGGACTTTCATGGGTACGCTCAAATTCTTCGTAAGATAATAAAATCTCACCGATTGCAGAACCTGCCTCCTGAACGATTCTCTCCTTATATTCTTCCCTCCACACGTCATGGAGAAGTCCGGCACTGACAGTATTTTCATCGGTACCCATATCCGCCAGAATGATTGCCACATTTAACGGATGGGTAATATATTCCTCCCCGGATTTTCTTTTCTCTCCTTGATGTAATGTCTTCGCCAATTCATAGATTCTATTTAATTTTTCGTTGTCATACTCTGTTTTGTTTTCTTTTAATGTGTGGCAAAGAATCTGCCATAACTCCTGGGGTTCTTTATATGCCTGTGTTGTTTTTATATATGTTTCCATTATTTGTCTGTCTCCTTTCACAGAGGCATCACGAACGTAGAAGGCCCGCAGCAAAACGGGGGAATATCCAAACACAGAGGTAAAGGATTTGGTAAATCCACTGTGGGTTTCCCAGCCGTAGTCCAACGCTGAATCAAGAATCCGCCTCCCATTTGCAATCTCCTTTGCAGCGGTTAAAAGCTTTCTCTGTTTTACATATTCCATGGGAGAAATCCCGAATTTTTGTTTGAAACATCTGGTAAAATAGCCGGGGGAATAGCCCGCCCAGGCAGACAGCTGCAGGATGGTCAGATCCTCTTTTATGTGCTTATCGATGAAAACGGCAACCATGGATATTCTGTCATTTACTTCCACTTTCGTCTGCTTCCTTTCTTTTTTTCCACGTGGTAGATTCATTATAACGGAAAAAGGTGAAACCTGCTGTTCCAAAAATGATTTTTTTATCTGCATTTTAATATCACTTGACACGAGAATATATTACTGATATAGTGTGAATCAATTCACATTAACATTTACCACTGGTTTTCACATAAAGGAGGAGGATCCTATGCCTAAAAATTCTTTTTTTCGTTTAACGGAAGCAAGGCAAGAAGAAATATCAAATAGCGCTATGCATCTTTTTGTTGATTATCTATACGAAGATATAACCATGAAGATGGTCTTGGATTGTTTGTCCATGCATCCTGGCACATTTTATCGGTATTTTGAAGACAAAGATGACCTTTATTGTCTCTTAATACGGAATGTGACCAGGAAAAGAACTGCGTATTTTAATAATGGTAATGAAGATTTCCTTTTCCAGTTTTTTCTCACTGGCTTATTTGGTAACGTTAACGGCATCGTGACCGAACCACTAAATGAGTTGGAAATCAAACTCACTGAAACATTTTTTAACATTCCTGAGGATACTCTGCTTAAAGTTTATACAAATGTTCTAAAGGGCGAGTCATTTCCCTTAATCAAAGATATTTTACGGCGTATGAGGGTTGATGGATATCTCCGACCCGATATTGACGACGATCTGATTTCTTTTATGTTTGAGTCAATGCAGTTTAATTTGATTATGTTCTTCAGGGAATTCGATATTAAGGACTCTGAGCTGCAGTATAAGATTAGCAGGTACTTTACTGACTTTATGGGCCACGGACTGCTTGAAGATCAAAAATACTCTGAAATTGTTGGTGAGTTCAAAAAAAACAGAGAGTAAATATGATTTATGAAAGGTTGGAGGAGAAATAAAATATGAAGACTTACGACGTATTTCCGGAACCAATTGGCAGCTATACAGTGGGGCGGTCTCAGATGGATCTTGAGTACACGGCATCGGATCACTGTAAAAGAGAACTGACGGCGTTTGTGTACTATCCGTCCGACAGTAACGAAGGTAAGACCACATCAACATATATGTTTCCTGAAGTTTACAAGATGTTTAACGAACGACCACTTGTCACTGCCTTAAAGGATGTTTTCTCTATTGATATCAAGACCTGGTGTTACGACGATCTTGCTCTCTCCGGAAAGGAAAAACGCTACCCCGTGTTATTCTATGTCTGCGGCGGGGGCGGTTCTCCAGAATGGGGGACAGTGCTCTGTTCAGACCTGGCAAGCATGGGATATGTTGTGGTAAGCATCGGACATCTGAATAGTACGATGTATAAACGTAAAGATGGGCGCCTGTTCAATATATCAAAGGATTTCTCAGATGTCATAATATCATTTTCTGAGGATCCCAAAATGCAGGAATTGACTGGTAAAATGGTAATGCGCCCTGATGATGAGACTGCCATTGAGATGTGTCATAACGTGCTTACACTGCCAATCCTTTCCAGGCTAACGGAGTTTAGTGAATTACAGGCAGAGGATGTAAGGTATGTAGCCGATTATCTTTACAGACTGGATTCTGGAGAAGTGAATTCTATTTTTAAGGACAGATTGGAGCTGGACATCGGCATGGGTATCGTCGGACATTCTTATGGCGGACCTACTACTGCAATAGTCTGCCGGGATGACCACCGGTTCGTCTGCGGGATTGGCCTGGACAGCGGTGCGTTCGGACTTCTCGACAGCAACCTTACGAAACCATTCTTACTACTGTTTAGTGAACCTAACTATAATATGAATGCGATTATTGGCTCTAATAACAGCAGGGAGACTTATTATTTCTCCGTTAACCGTGTTGCTCATCTGGATTACTGCGACATCGTGTTTACCTGTGTTAATGAGGAAGTCAGAGGACAACGGGATGCTATGGAGATGCGGAATATTGTTACAGACTATACAAAGAACTTTTTTGATCATTATATACTGCACAAGGCTTTAAGTCTGGAAAGTCTGAAATACGATGGAGTGGACCTGATTAAAAAGACCAGCAGCAAGTGACATAACTGAGAGGTCTGACAGTCTCCTCTCAATGAATCAACCCCACTATTATAAAGCCGATAACTTTATCTTGCAGTTATCGGCTTCTCTTAATTCAATATTTTTGCTGATCCAACACTGCAGACAGTTTTTCCACCATCTCGTCCACATGTTCTTTTTCAATCACCAGAGGGGGGACAAACCGTATTATATTGGTGCCTGCACTGATTATAACCAGCTTCTGCTCCATGAGCGCCTGACTGATAATAGGGGAAACCGGTACTTTAAATTCCAACCCCTGAATGAGGCCCAGTCCTCTTCTAGCTATAATAATGTCATATTTATCTTTCAGCTTTTCAAGCTTTTTGGTCAGGTAATCTCCCATTTCCTTTACATGATTCACAATATCCCGTTTCTCAAACAATTCCAAAACCTTATATGCAGCAGCAGTCACAAACGGATTTCCTCCGTATGTAGTTCCATGATCCCCCGGAACCATAGCCGTTGCTGCTTTCCCAGATGCCAGAAATGCCCCAATGGGAACTCCGTTCCCCAGTGCCTTTGCAACCGTCATTACATCGGGTTTCACCCCGTATTGCTGCCAGGCAAACATAGAGCCTGTGCGCCCCATTCCGCACTGAATCTCATCAAGGATTAACAGAATATCATTTTTATCGCAAAGCTCTCTCACTCCGGATAAAAATTCCTGGGTTGCCGGATAAATCCCGCCTTCTCCCTGAACAGTTTCCATAATGATAGCGCAGGTTTTTTCATTTACAACAGCCTTTACACTTTCCAGATCATTAAAATTGGCAAACTTTATTCCGGGAATTAAGGGTTTAAACGGCTCCTGATAATGATCATTTCCAGTTACAGAAAGTGCACCAAGGCTTCTTCCGTGAAAGGAATGATTCATGGCAATGATTTCATGGTCATGACCGCCGTCTTTGTTATAAGCGTATCTTCTGGCGATTTTTAAAGCTCCCTCAATGGCTTCCGTTCCGCTGTTGGTGAAAAACACTTTGTCCATCTGAGATGCCTTTAAAAGCAGTTCTGCTGCCTCTACAGACGGTACATTATAATAGAGATTGGAAATGTGAAGCAGTTTATCCACCTGAGCTTTTACTGCCTCATTAAATTCCGCATCATTATAGCCCAGACCATTTACTGCAATCCCGGCATAGAAATCCAGGTACTCATTTCCATCTGTATCATAAAGCCTTACTCCATCCCCATGGTCAAAGACAACTGGAAAACGGTTATAGGTCTTATAGATCTCTGATTCCGCCTTATCGATATATTCCTGTTTATTCAGCATGATAAAAACGCTCCTCTCCCGGGCTTACGATCGCAGTTCCGATTCCTTTATTGGTGAAGATCTCAAGCAGCAGACAGTGGGGAATTCTTCCGTCCATAATATGTACTCTGGACACCCCGTGATTCATGGCATCAATACAGTTTTGAAGTTTGGGGAGCATTCCGCCTCCAAGAGTTCCTCCGCTGACGAACTCCTGAGCTTCTTCAATAGACATTTCAGAGATTAAAGAATCCTTATCCTGAAAGTCCCGGTAAACGCCCTCCACATCAGTCAAAAAAGCCAGTTTCTCTGCCTCCATGGCTGTTGCAATGGCACAGGCCGCATCGTCTGCATTGATGTTATAGGTTTTAAAGTCCTCATCAAATCCTACCGGACAGATGATGGGAAGAAAATCCTTTTCCAAAAGATCGTTAATGATCTGGGTATCTACCGCTGTGATGTCGCCTACAAAACCGATGTCTTCTCCGTTTGAATAACGCTTCTGGCATTTTAACATCATACCGTCTTTTCCGCTGATTCCCACAGCCTTAACTCCAAGCTCATTGACAAGCTGAACCAGGCTTTTGTTCACCCGGTTTAATACCATTTCTGCAATCTCCATAGTGGCATCATCCGTTACCCGTAAACCATTGACAAAATGTGGCTCCATACCGGTTTTCTCCACCCATCTGCTGATCTCTTTTCCGCCCCCGTGAACAATAATAGGCTTAAATCCTACCAGCTTTAAAAGAACTACATCCTGAATTACCTGTTTTTTCAGTTCCTCATCTACCATGGCGCTTCCGCCGTATTTTACCACAATCGTTTTACGGTTAAACCTCTGTATATAAGGAAGTGCCTCAATTAACACTTCGGCTTTTTGCATAATGCTCTGATCCAGTATCATTTTTTGTTTCCTCTCCTTCTTATGATCTGCCCTGAAATAGTTATGAACGGTAATCTGCGTTGATTTTCACATAGTCAAAGGTCAGGTCACAGCCCCAGGCCGTTGCAGATGCATTTCCCATTTTGATGTCAGCAATGGCAGTCACTTCCGGCTCCGATAATATCTTAGTCGCCTCTTCCTCACTGTAGGGAAGTGCCACGCCATTTTCAATGATCTGAAGCTTTCCTGCCGCGCTTTCAAAATACAGATCTACTTTTTCCGGATCAAAGGTGGCTTTGGAATATCCCATGGCACAAAGAATCCGTCCCCAGTTGGCATCATGACCAAAAATGGCTGCTTTTGTCAGACTGGAGGTAATTATCGATTTTGATAATGTTACAGCCTGCGCCTTTGTTTCTGCACCAATAATTTTTACTTCAAATAAAGCAGTACAGCCTTCTCCGTCCCCTGCCATCTTTTTGGCCAGAGTTTCATTGATGAAGTTAAGTGCTTTGATAAATAACTGATAATCTTCATTTTTTTCCGTAATTTCTTTATTTCCGGCCATGCCATTTGCCAGAAGGAGAACCGTATCGTTGGTGGATGTGTCTCCGTCAACGGAAATCATGTTGTACGTATCTTTAATATCTTCCCTTAATGCTTCCTGAAGCAGTTCTTTGGATATGGCTGCATCTGTAGTAACAAAACTTAACATGGTACACATATCAGGGTGAATCATTCCGGAGCCCTTGCACATGCCTCCGATGGTGATGGTAGCACCTCCTGCCTCAAACTGAACGGCCACTTCCTTTTTTACTGTATCGGTAGTCATAATTGCCTGTGCTGCAGCGGTTCCGCTCTCCTCACTGCCGTCCAGAATCACGGACATTGCCTTTACTCCCGCTGTGATGCGGTCAATGGGAAGCTGCATTCCGATGACACCGGTAGAAGCTACCAGAACGGAATCTTCCGGGATTGAAAGGCACTGGGAAACAGCTTTTGCCGTCTGACTGCAGTAGGAAAATCCTTCTTCTCCGGTACATGCATTGGCAATTCCCGCATTTACTACAACTGCCTGTGCAAAGGGAGAAGTGGTCACGATCTCTTTATCCCATTTGACAGGAGCTGCTTTTACGATATTGGTAGTAAATGTACCTGCTGCCTTGCATGGAACCTCACTGTAAATCATCGCCATATCTTTCCGGTTATTTTTATATTTAATGCCTGCCGCTGTTGATGCAGCTTTAAATCCCTTTGCTGCTGTTACTCCTCCGCTTATCTGCTTCATAATATCTTTCCTCCCTGTTCCTGTCATGGTGTCCGGTCAGCTTACAAAATCAGTATTGTTTTCCTCACTGATGGCTAAATCATAGTAATTTAAATCATCACGAAACGTGAATTTTTCCTTCTTCCAGAAATTATTTCCCAAAAGGTTATTACAAAAAGCAATTAAATTGACTTTATTAATTCCCTCTTTTTTTAATCGGCTGACTGCTTCCGAGACCATTTCACGACCGACTCCATGCTTTCTGTATTTTTCTGCTACGCACACATGGTATAACGTTCCCCTGCGCCCGTCATGACCGCATAAAATAGTACCTATAATCGCTTTTTCATCTTCTGCAACTACACTCAGACCTGGATTTCTCTGAAGAAAACGGCTGATCCCTTCCTGCGAATCATCAACAGCCCGGATACCGAATCCCTTAATTCCTGACCATAGTGCATATACCTGTTCATAATCATCGATTGTCATTGATCGTATTATCATTGTTTTTTCCTTTACGGTTATTCGTTCTTTCAACATCTAGGGAAACATGGGAATCAGCTTCAGTCCCTTGTTTTCCTCCAGTCCGAATAAAAGATTCATGTTCTGGACTGCCTGCCCGGCGGCTCCCTTAACCAGATTATCCATGGCTCCCATCATCACAATGCGGTTGGTCCTTGGATCGATCTTGAAATTCACATCAACAAAATTGCTTCCTTCCACCCATTTTGTCTGAGGTGTCACATCTTTTTCCAGCACACGTACAAAGAATTCTTTGCGATAATATTTATCGTAAACGGACTTTACTTCTTCATAAGAAACCTTACTGGTTAAGGATGCATAAGCAGTTATGAGAATTCCTCTGTTCATGGGAACCAGGTGTGGTGTGAAACTGATGGTTACCGGTTTTCCTGCCCCGTAAGAAAGCTGCTCTTCTATCTCAGGCGTGTGTCTGTGTACACCGACGCCGTAAGCTTTGATGTTCTCATTTACTTCACAGTAAAGATTATCAACCTTTGCTCCTCTTCCTGCTCCGGACGTTCCTGATTTTGCATCAATAATAATTGTATCAGGATCAATCAGGCCTTCTTTTACCAGAGGATAAATGGAAAGCTCTGAACAGGTGGGGTAACAGCCCGGATTGGCTATCAGCCTTGCATTTTTAATCTTTTCCCGGTTGATTTCCGGAAGTCCATATACCGCTTCCTTTATATATTGAGGAGATTGATGTTTTATCTGATACCACTCTTCATAGATATTCACATCCTGAATGCGGAAATCCGCACTTAAATCAATGACTTTAGTCTGTGATAAAATACGGTCATTTAAAGCAGATGCCAGAAAACCCTGAGGTGTTGCTGTGAAGATCACGTCCACCATCTCTGCTAATGCTTCTATATTATCATCCATGCAGGAAGCGCTGACGATTTCAAACATATTCTGATAAATGGAAGCGTATTTCTGGTCCACATAGCTTTTCGACCCGTACCACTTAATCTCCACGTCATCTCTCTGGAGTAAAAGTCTTGCCAGCTCACCACCTGCATATCCAGTTGATCCTATAATTCCTGCTTTAATCATTGTCATCGCTCCTTTGCATTCTCTATTTTGTATCGGCTCTGCGCTCTCCATTCATGAGCGTTTTACCATTCCCTTCAGGATTTTCATAATTATACATCTCTTTTGTATATTATGCAAGATGTTTTTATATTTTTCATTTTACCCTTGCATTTTCCCTGGTTTTGTTGTATATTTATGTAAGTTCAAAAAGAAAATATACAAAAACCATAGAGGAGGAATCATATATGAAAGAGAAAGTAATTTTAGCCTATTCCGGCGGACTTGACACCACTGCCATTATTCCATGGTTAAAGGAAAATTTTGATTATGATGTAGTTTGCTGCTGCATCGACTGCGGACAGGGCAATGAGCTTGATGGTCTTGAGGAGAGAGCCAAATTATCCGGCGCTTCCAAATTATATATAGAAGATCTGGTAGATGACTTCTGCGATAACTACATTATCCCATGTGTACAGGCCAATGCCGTTTATGAGAATAAGTATCTTCTGGGTACTTCCATGGCTCGTCCTGCCATCGCGAAAAGACTGGTTGAGATCGCAAGGAAGGAAGGCGCTACTGCCATCTGCCACGGAGCAACCGGTAAGGGCAACGACCAGATCCGTTTCGAACTTGGTATCAAGGCTCTTGCTCCTGATTTAAAAATCATCGCACCATGGCGTATGACTGATGTATGGACCATGCAGTCTCGTGAAGATGAAATTGAATACTGCAAACAGCATGGAATCGACCTCCCATTTTCAGCAAACAACAGCTACAGCCGTGACCGCAATTTATGGCACATCAGCCATGAGGGCTTAGAGCTGGAAGATCCGGCAAATGAGCCAAATTACGATCACCTTCTGGTGCTTGGCGTTTCTCCTGAAAAGGCTCCTGATGAAGGGGAGTACGTAACCATGACCTTTGAAAAAGGCATTCCTGTCAGCGTAAACGGAGAAGCCATGAAGGTTTCCGATATTATCACAAAGTTAAATGAGCTTGGCGGTAAGCACGGCATCGGCATTGTGGATATTGTAGAAAACCGTGTAGTAGGCATGAAATCCAGAGGCGTTTATGAAACACCAGGCGGAACCATTCTCTTAGAAGCACATCAGCAGCTGGAAGAGCTGGTATTAGACCGTGCTACCATAGAAGTAAAAAAAGACATGGGTAATAAATTTGCACAGATCGTATACGAAGGTAAATGGTTCACACCCCTTCGTGAGGCAGTTCAGGCATTTGTTACTTCCACACAGGAATATGTGACCGGAGAAGTGAAGTTCAAACTTTATAAGGGCAACATCATTAAAGCAGGAACCACTTCCCCTTACTCCTTATACAGCGAATCTCTTGCTTCCTTTACTACTGGTGATCTCTATGATCATCACGATGCGGAAGGCTTCATCACTCTGTTCGGTCTTCCGTTAAAGGTTCGTGCTATGAAGATGCAGGAACAAAAAAAATAATCAGCCATTTCAATTACAGGCATTGTCAGCCGGTCTCTCTGATCCGGCAGCAATGCCTGCTTTCTTTTTTACTACAAAATCCAGAACAAAATTCACAATATTTTTACGCAAATCCATTAAAAATCCCGCAAATCGTTTAATCTTGTTTTTCTTCTCCAGTGCAATTGACATTTTATTGACGGCTGATTTATAATTGCCAAGGTTACAAATTCTATAATTTTACATATTTTTGATAAAATCCAATACAGGAGAGAAAAAATGAAAACCCCACGAAAAAAAAAGCTGATAGGTAAATTCCTCGGCAGCAATTCCATCAAACGTAAACTGCAAGTCAACATTGCCTCACTGGCAATCGTCATTACCATTCTTTTTGGTACGGTCAATTCCTTTCTCATCTATAATGACTCTATGATAAATATGGATTTAAGAATCAATGAATCCACAAATGCATACAGCCATTCTGTTGAAAATGCCATCCTTATATTTAAAACTAAAATTGAAGCAATTGCCAATGATAAGGGAATTGAACAATCTGCCGGCACACTGGGACAAACACAGAAGTTATTACCAGAGCTGGCCAAGAAATATGGATTTGACTCCGTGATTCTTGCCAACACAAATGGCTTAACATCAGACGGAGTAAATATCAGCGACCGGGATTATTTCAAACGGTCCATAGCAGGGGAAACCTATATATCCTCCCCTATCGTAAGTAAAGCAACTGGCGATATGCAGATCATCTTATCCGCTCCAATTGGGGGCGACCAAAACAAGGGGATTGTATATGCCAGATTATCCAGTGATTCCTTCAGCAAGATGATTCAGGATATTTCACTGGGTAAATCCGGTTATGGATTTATGGTAGATAAAACCGGAACTGTGGTTGCACATAAGAATACGGACAATGTGAAACAGCAGCTAAACTATATAGAAGCTGCAAAAACAGATTCCTCCTTTTCAGAAGTTGCAGGCTTGGTAAATGATATGATATCCGGAAATAAGGGGATTGATACCGTTCATTACAAAGGAGAGAAACTTACCGTAGGTTACGCCCCCATCCCAAATACAGATGGCTGGTCCATTGGTGTGTCAGCTAAAACAGCAGAACTTATGAAAGGTTTTTATATTTCTGTAGGTATTACTCTGATTTTCACACTGATATTTTTACTGCTTGCTCTGATATCCGCAGTAAAGATAGCCTCTCCTATTGTAAATCCCATCATTAAAATGGTGGAGCGTCTGGAACTTCTTACCAAAGGAGATTTGCATTCTGAGGTTCCCATTTATGAGAGAGACGACGAGATCGGCACACTTTCTGCTTCCCTGAAATATACCGTATACTCTCTCCGTTCCATTATCAATGATGCTACAACCGTGTTAGATGGTGTGGAGAAAGGAGATTGTACGTTAACCATAGAATCTGAGTACCAGGCAGATTTTATTTTGCTTAAAACTTCAATTAACGGAATTATTTTAAATTTAAATAAGATTTTTGGAAATTTCAGAAATTCAATCAACCAGATTTCAAACGGTGCAGACCAGATCTCTTCAGGAGCCCAGCTTTTGGCATCAGGAACCACAGAACAGGCAGCTACGGTGGAAGAATTAAATGCCGCAGTTACAAGCGTGGCACATCATGCAGAGGAAAATGTAGTCACTGTTTCCCAGGTCAGCGAATACGTCAGACAGACTGGTATCGAACTCACAAAAGGCAATTCCTATATTCAGGATTTAAACCAGGCAATGAGTGAAATCGGAGAATCCTCAAAGAAAATCACCAATATTACGAAAGTGATTGAAGATATTGCATTCCAAACCAACATTCTTGCTCTGAATGCTGCCATCGAAGCAGCACGGGCCGGGGAAGCCGGAAAAGGCTTTGCTGTGGTTGCAGATGAAGTACGTAATCTGGCTGTAAAGGTATCGGAAGCTGCTGGTGAAACTGCTTCTTTACTGGCTCAGTCGGCTACCCTGGTCGAAAATGGAGAAAGCTTATCAAAAGAAACGGTGGAAATCCTAAAGGGGCTGGCTGATAAAGCAGACTTTCTGGGACAATCCATGGACAAAATCAGCAATTCTTCTGCAGAACAGGTAAGTGCCATTCAGCAGATTAATACCGGTTTAACCCAGGTATCCTCCGTGGTACAGACCAATGCAGCCACTGCCGAAGAAAGCTCTGCTTCCAGCGAAGAACTGGCAGCCCAGGCTCAGGCGATGAAAGATGAAATCAGCTGGATTTCCCTGATGGATGACACTGGATCTTCCAAGCAAAAGGCCAGTGAACCAGTAAATGAAAAAATTGATATAACAGAATCGTCAGAAAATACAGGCATTACAGAAACTCCTATTTTTACAGATAAATATTAATAGAAAAGATACCGCAGCCCAATAAAAAGGGCTGCGGTATCTTATTTTATGAGTGGTCGACGCAGTGGTTTTTGGGTATGAGAATGGTAACCGTCGTCCCCTTTCCATATTCGCTTTCTATTTCAAGTTTTCCTCCATGCAACTCGATTATTTTCTGGGAGATGGATAAACCGATCCCTTCCCCAGCTGATTGATCCTCTCCTTTATAAAAGGATCTGGTCACATAAGAAAGATCTTCGGGCTTAATGCCTGTACCAGAATCCCGGATTGTAATTTTAACCCAATCGGGTTCCTTTTTCTGATCCACAAAAATGATACTGTGCTTATTTGAGAATTTAATACTATTATCTATTACATTTAGCAGTACCTGTTTCAGTTTATCCCCATCTCCGTAAACTTCTAAAAAATCAGTGCTGGTCTCAAGCTGTATGTCCTTCTTTTCTGCTTTTTTCTGTAATTGAAACACCACTTCCAAAACCAGTTCTTCTATATTAACCTGCCCAAATGAAACTGTCACCCGGTCCGACTGGTATCTGGAAAAGTCAAGCAGGGTTTCTACCATAGTGATTAACCGCTCAGTTTCATGTTCGATTATCTTAAGACCAAACTCCATCTCCTCTTCCTGTAGCCCCTCAGGCCCTCTCATGGTTTCCACCCACCCCTTAATTCCGGTCAGAGGAGTGCGAAGTTCATGGGATATGGAAGAGATGAAATCATTTTTTAACTGATCCGCTTTTCCAATTTCATCTCCCATATGGTTTAATATGGTTACCAGTTCTCCCGCTTCATAAGGATACTGCTTATTGATTTTCTCCCGGTAATTACCCTCAGCCATTTTTCTTGTTAAAGAGATAATATCTTCCAGTGGTTTTACAATGGAATTTCCAAGATGTAGGCTGACAAAAAAAGTGATGGCTGCAATTACAGTACAGGTAAGCAGTGCATAAGAAAAAAACCTTAAAATAGTGCTGTCCGCCGGCTTTAAGGAGGTGGTATATCTTAATATCCCCACCACCTGCTCTTCATACAAAAGAGGCGTGTATACAGCCATAATCCGTTCTTTTGCCTGGCCGTTTTTTTCCACCCTGTAAACAGTTTTTCCGTCAGGCACCTGGGGATCTATCCAGTAACTTCGGTCTTTGTAAAATCCGGTTGAAGACTGAATCATCTGTCCGCTCCTGCTTAACAGCTCTAAATCTGCACCCTGAAACGTATAGTCTTTAATGATCTGGTCACTGAAGTCCGACAGCCGGAACGATCGGGAATCAGACTGCCCATCCCAAACGGGAATAACCGCCTGGGCATAGTGTTCGAAGGTATCTGATATCTGCTGATATAAATATTTTTTTACTCCAATACCAAAACTAGCCAGTACAAGACCCAGTGTAAGAAGGATGATTATCATAAAATAGGCCATTACTTTCCGTTTCAATCAATCACTCCTTCCAAATATATCCATATCCCCATTCCGTACACAGGTACGCTGGATTTGCCGGGTCATCTTCAATCTTCCTTCGGATCCGCCTGATGTTCACATCAACCACCTTTAGATCTCCCACATAATTTTCTCCCCATACCTGATCTAAAATCTGGTTTCTGGTAAAAACCCTGTTTTTGTTTCTGATAAAGAACTGAATGAGGCTGAACTCCGTAGGCGTCACCTTTACGGCAAACCCCTTTCGTATTAACCGGTTCTTTTCAAAATCCAGCTCAAATGGCCCGGAACAAAGCCTTGTCCCATTCTGGTCAAAGGATCTTAAATCCATACGGCGCAGAAGAGAAATGATTCTGGCCTCCAGTTCTGTCATACTGAATGGTTTTGTGATATAATCATCGGCTCCCTGAATCAGTCCCTTGATTTTATCCTCTTCCTGGGAACGTGCTGTCAACATAATAATCCCCGCCTGAGGACTTAAATCTCTCATTTTCTCACAGACAGCAAATCCATTGATACCTGGAAGCATGAGGTCAAGCAGCACCACATCCACCGGGTTGGACGCAAACAGTTCAAGTGCTTTCTCACCGGTTTCTGCTTCCAGAACCTCATACTTCTTTCTCCTTAAATTCAGGCAGATAAAGCTTCTGATGGAAAGCTCATCCTCAACTACCAGTATTGCTTTCATTTTCCTCCCCCATCAGGTGAAACTGGTCTCTGGATATAGGCAGTTCATCTTTTGACTCAGTATAATAGATGGTATCGTTTGTCTTGCCCAAAATGGTGCCATGCTGGCCAGCATCATCGTTCTTTGCCCATTTCACTTCAAACACGGTTTCTCCCCCTGAAACGGTTACAAGCTGTACACCCTGTTCCAATCGTTTTACCGTGATCTTACCGTTTAAATCCGATGGAATGGAAATATAAAAATGCTGCCCTTCTTCTGTATAACGTTCCTCAACAGCCGTTTTCGATCCATCCAGCTTATAGTCATAATAAACCTGGATAAATGGAATCTCAGCCATAGCAGCATCTTCATACCCGTTTGGTATATACATTCCTCCTGCCTCAATGACACCGTCTCCGTTTATATCTCTGCTGTAAAGAGGATATTCCTTCATCAGAGTACTGTCGTTGTCATCTCCCACTTTTATCAGTTTTCCGTCTTTCACTCCAAGAATTTCCGTTAACATGGAATGGGCACCCAGTCCGCTGTCAACAAAGACGCCATCTGCCCCATCTGCCAGAAGTCCGGCTGTGATTTGTTCCGGGACTGCCTGGGGATTTAACTCCACGCTGGAACGGGATATCAACTGACCTGTCTCATAGGAAAACAGTTCTGCTTTCTGTTCTTCCTCTATTTTTCCGTCCAATAAAAATATAGAAGGGGTCTGGCTGTTTCCAAACTGCCTGATTAAAAGCTTTTCATAACTGCGGTTTTCCTTTTGCACTAATTGCCCCTGATTAAGCTCATAGATGAACAACTGCTTTGGGCTTTCCGGACCGGAAATCTGTCCGCCTGCCATGATCTCCTTTTTTCCGTCTCCATCTAGATCCACCACTTCAAATGAATCAAACGAGGAAAATCCGGTCTCCTGATCCCATATTTTTTCGTAACTTCCGTCCTTTTCCTGTAACATCAGGAAATGTGCCTGCTTATTATCCCTGGTATCCCGATATAAAACCAGCACTTCCTGTTTCCCGTCCTGATTGATGTCATCAAGAACGATGCTTTGTTTCTTATCTGAATGATCAGCCGTTAAATATTCGGCACCTGCAGGCAGGATACTTTTTATTTTCTGTGTAAGATCCTCTTCTTTTGAATTTTCCGCTTTGGGCTGCTGTATGAACCCCGCCTGATTGCCGGAATAACTGCATCCGGTTAAGTATGCGGTCATTGCAGCTGCGACCGCTGCCTGCAACAGGATCTTTTTATTTTTTCTTTTCATGTTTGTGTCTCCGTCTCTTTTCAAGCTGCTGTGATTCTGCCATTAAAAATCATTCTTCAACAGATACAATCCATAGGTGACCTGGGTATTTGTATCGTAGTTAATGGACAGATAGATATCGTTATATTTAAAATGAGCATCCCCGTTCCGGTCGCTGACCGGATCTTTTAACACTTCTTTAAATTTGTCAATTTTTTCACCCAATTTCACACCATGAATGTCAAAATCCGGATCCATTACAAAAATCTGCTCTGCTGTCTTGTAATTCGTCTGATCGAACCAGATGCGGATTCCGGCTTTTTTAAATTCCAGACCTCCCTCGTCAATCTTCTCCGGCTCCTCGCCTAAGTTTTTCACCAGCTCCTCTTTTGTAAGGCCCAACAGAGCGATATAGCGGTCTAACAGGGCTGACTCATTTTCTGCTGCCGTAGAACTTTCCTTTGCAGCCTCAGTCTGGATTATGGAAGGGGCAATGGATTCTTTCGTGCTACCAGCTGTCCTGTCTGTTTCTTTTATACTGCATCCGCTTATTTCCAACATACTGAAAAGCAGTAATGCAGCCAGCAGCCTCCTGCTGTATTTTTTATTATTTTTTCCCATGATACGTCTCATGATATCCTCCTTGGAATTTATTTCTTACAATAGCAGTATAACCCGTAATGAAATAAAATTGGTTACAAAGACATTACAATTTCATGATTCTTT
Organism: Lacrimispora struthionigena; assembly: GCF_048627165.1. Classification (NCBI taxonomy): domain Bacteria; kingdom Bacillati; phylum Bacillota; class Clostridia; order Lachnospirales; family Lachnospiraceae; genus Lacrimispora; species Lacrimispora struthionigena. Next base: position 367,407 of record NZ_JBMBWP010000001.1, on the reverse strand, counting down.
TCCAAATAAAGAAGGGAGCGTTTTCATAACGCCCCCCCCTGTCTGTTTCCTGTATTCTGATCCCTTTATTTTTCACCACCATCTGCCAGTTGGTTCAGGCCCTCGCCGGCAATGCGGTATACGGTCCATTCATCCATTGCCTCTGCTCCCATGGAGCGATAAAAATCGATGCTGGGCTGATTCCAGTTCAGGCACCACCACTCCAGTCTTCCGCAGCCACGTTCTCTTGCAATGGCACCTAATTTCTTGAAAATGGCTTTTCCAATTCCCTTACCTCTGTATTCAGGCTTTACAAACAGGTCTTCCAGATAGATCCCGCCTCTGCCCAGGAATGTGGAGAAATTATGGAAAAACAATGCAAATCCTACTTCTTTCCCGTCTGCAAGTGCAAAAATCACTTCTGCTTTTTTCTGCATAAACAGCCATTCTTTTAAAAGTTCTTCTGTAGCAACCACATCATCTGACATTTTCTCGTAATCTGCCAGTGCTTTAATGAATTCCAGAATCAGAGCAGTATCTGATTCCTGTGCATATCGAAAGGTCTGTTCCATTATATTTCTCCTCATGTAAATGTATTTTTATACAGTATACCGTATTTATTTTATTTTTTCCAGAACATGCTTAATCCGCGGCATCATTTTTTTCGTATACAGATATCCGCTTTCCATGCATTCCTCCATATATTCAAAGGTTAAAAGCCCTGACCCTTTGGGAATCGGTGGCTTTAACAGAAGAATCTCACCGCTGGAACGGCAGTCCTTTAACTCCCTGCTCATAATGGAAAATGAATGGAACGCAATCTCCATGATGGAATGATCCTTTGGCATTTCATATGCTTCCCCAATATCAACTGCAATGACGTTTGATACTCCCGTTGAAATCAGTAAGTCTACCGGAAGATTGTTGGTCACTCCCCCATCCACCAGCAAAAAGCCATTAATCTGCCTTGGGCAGAATACTGCTGGAACAGAAGAGCTTGCCATCATAATGTCACATAAAAGCCCATTTTTCTGCCATCTCACATTTTCTTCCCGAAGTGCTGACATAGGAACCTTTTCCTGAAAAAGATTTGTAAATACAACCGTATTTCCGCTGTTAATATCCACTGCCGGGATTAACAGCCCCGTCTTACAATCCTGTATTTCTATCCCTTCGGTTAAATCGCAGAGAAAATCAGAAAGCCGGTTACCTTTAATTAAGCCCATTAAAGATGTCTTTCTATGAAGCAGCACCTGGGGCAGAAATAAAATGACACCGATTATATTGGGATCAATATAATTTTCTCCGTGGGCTGCCAGCCATCTCACTGTATCTCTCATCTTTCCAATATCCATTCCGGATGCGTATAATCCAGCCACAATACTTCCTGCACTGGCTCCTGCTACCTGGGTGGGCAAAAGACCATTTTCTTCTAACGCCGTAAGAACGCCTACATGAACCGCTCCTCTGGTTCCTCCTCCTGCTAACGCAAGCCCATAATCCGCCATGTTTTTTTCTCCTTGCCTGGAAGAAACGTTTCAGGAAAATGTATGCTTTTTTCTGTTCATTTATAACCTGACGGGATGAAGGAGGACAGCAAAAAGCCGGAAAGCAACAGGGTCTTCCCTTTCACTTTCCGGCGTCTTATATGGTTTTAATTCCCGCCTGCATAATAGGCATCGATTCCATCTGCAATTCCTTTTACAATCTTGTCGCGATATTCATCGGTGGCCATCTTTTTATCTTCTTCTGCATTACTCATAAAGCCCATCTCCACGATGGTTACCGGTATTTTACACCAGTTAATTCCGCTCATGGAATCAGTCTCCTGTACCCCACGGTTTTTAAATCCGGTCTGGCTGCTGATTCCGTTTACCACTGTTTTAGAAAGAGCGGAACTTTTACCGTACAGATTGGCGTTATAAGGATTCTTAGAAGTCTGACACATGGTCAGGACTCCGGCTACAGAGCTGTCGTTTAATGAATTAGCATGAACCCTTACAAAAATATCCGCTCCGCTTTCGTTTGCCATATTGGCACGCTCTGCATTGCTGATATTCACATCATGGGTCTCGCGGATCATATAAACACGATACCCCCGGTTCAGCAGCTCCTGCTTTAATTTAAGGGAGACATCCAGAGTCAGCTTATATTCTGGTATACCCGTAGACACACCCTGGGTTCCGGAAGCCACCTTTGGTTTCATCTGAGAGGATCCTGGTCCGATGGGTTCCTTTTGTGAGTTCCCCTTTGCCTGGTGTCCCGGATCAATGGCAATAAGCTTTCCGTTACCGCTTCCTGAAACGGAAGGAGTGACTGCTGCCTTATCCGCCGGCTTGTCCTTGGATAAATAACGGGAAGACACATAGCATTCTTTGTTCTCATAGATAACGCGGCTCCAGCTCTGGCTGTATCCGGTTCGCTTCAGTGCCGCTCCCTGATTAAGAGTGGCTGCTATCTGTCCGGAAGAAGATGGCTGTGTCCTGACATTCACTCCGCTGCCAGTCACATAAACCGTCTCATCTGCTTTTTGAAACTCAGGAGCTGTCTCCTTCGTCACAGAAGCTTCGTGAGAGCTTTTTTCCGCCGTCTTTTCCGTATCGTCTTCAATGGTTACAGGAGCACTTTCAGCCTCCTGGGATAATTCTCCTTTTGCTTCTTCTACTGCAGGAGTCTGTATGGCTTCATATTTTTTCCCGCAGCCAGAAAGCAGAAACAGACAAAAAAGCAGGACGGCAGGAACCATCCATCTGCTTGATTTTTTTCTGATTATCACAGTATGGTTCCTCCTCCCACTACATACTCGCCCTGGTAAAATACCACAGCCTGTCCGGGAGTGATCGCTCTTTGCGGCTCCTCAAATCTGCATTCCACCACGCCGTCCTCCACCTCTTTTATGGTACAGGGGGCGCCTTTGTGGCTGTAACGGATCTTTGCCATTACCTCCATCTCTTCTCCATAAATACCGTCAACTGCCATCCAGTTTAAATGACCGGCACGAAGGGTGTCAGAATAGACATCCTCTCCTGTTCCAATCACCACTTCGTTTGTATCAGGGCGTATCTCCACAACAAAAACCGGGTAGCCAAGGGATAAATTAAGTCCCTTTCTCTGGCCTACGGTGTAATGAGTGATTCCTTTATGGCGTCCAATGACCTGGCCGTCCAGATCCACAAAATTACCTTCCGGGGCCCGCTCTCCTGCGCTCTCTTCAATAAAACCGGCATAATCATGATCTGGAATAAAGCAGATCTCCTGGCTGTCCGGTTTATGAGCAACGTTTAGATTGATCTGGTCAGCAATAGCCCTGATCTGATCTTTGGAATAAGCACCTACCGGCATCAGGGTGCAGGCCAGCTGGTCCTGTGTTAAGTTATAAAGAGCATAGGTCTGGTCTTTCGCAGCAGTCACTGACTTTTTAAGGGCATATCTGCCGTTTGGAAGCCGGTCGATCTGGGCGTAATGACCTGTGGCAATATAATCCGCTCCAATATCTAAACTCCGCTTTAAAAGAGACTCCCACTTGACATAGCGGTTACAGGCGATACAGGGATTGGGAGTCCGTCCTCTCTGGTATTCCTCTACAAAGTAATCGATAACCTGTGATTTAAATTCTTCTTTAAAATTCATAACATAATAAGGAACTCCAAGATCCCAGGCAACTCTTCTGGCATCGTCCACGGCACTGAGCCCGCAGCAGCCTCCGTTTTCTTCCTGGGTCACGTTATCCTCGTCCTGCCAGATCTGCATGGTCACCCCGATTACGTCATAGCCCTGTTCCTTTAACAGCCAGGCTGCAACGGAAGAATCCACGCCGCCTGACATTCCAACTACTACTTTCGCTTTACTCATAGTATTCCATTTCCATTAATATTCTTCTTCTACTTCTTCCTCGCCGATATCAGACTTTGGCTTCTCCAAGCCTTCAATCTTAATGTCATGCTTGGTTGCATAATCCCACAACGCAGCATGGATTGCTTCTTCGGCCAGCAAGGAGCAGTGGACTTTTACAGGGGGCAACCCATCAAGTGCCTCACATACGGCCTTATTGGTAACCTCCATAGCTTCCTGAACTGATTTTCCTTTTACCATCTCTGTTGCCATACTGCTGGTAGCAACTGCTGCACCGCAGCCAAATGTTTTAAACTTCACATCCTGAATAATCTGATTGTCATCAATATCCAGATAAATTCTCATAATATCGCCGCATTTTGCATTACCAACTGTACCCATGCCGCTGGCGTTCTCTATTTCACCCACATTTCTCGGGTGTTCAAAATGATCCATAACTTTCTCTGTATACATATTCTATATTCTCCATTTTCTGGTAATTCATCTACCCTGTACTAGTTTCCCTGATGTCTGATATAATCCTCATAAAGAGGGGACATACTGCGCAGTTTTGCTACGATCTCCTTAATTGCTTCCACCACATAATCCATCTCTTCTCTGGTATTTACCTCATCGAGGGTCAGACGGAGAGAACCGTGTGCGATCTCATGAGGAAGGCCGATTGCCAGAAGCACATGAGACGGATCTAAGGAACCGGAAGTACATGCTGAACCGCTGGATCCGCAGATTCCTTTCATATCCAGCATGATCAGTAAGGATTCACCCTCAATAAACTGGAAGGCAAAATTTACGTTATTGGAAAGGCGGCTCTTTCTGCTGCCGTTAATTCTGGTGTATGGAACTTCTTTCATGACACGTTCCATTAAATATTCACGAAGCTCGGTCTCTTTGCGGGTTCTCTCTTCCATTCCTGCGACTGCAAGCTCTACCGCTTTTCCGAAACCTACGATTCCTGTTACATTCTCTGTACCTGCACGGCGCTTTCTTTCCTGACCGCCGCCATGAACAAAGGAACGAGACTTAACGCCTGTTCTGATATATAAAAATCCAATTCCCTTTGGTCCGTTAATCTTATGACCGCTGGCACTTAACATATCAATGTGGTATTCATCTACGTTAATGGGCACATGACCGAATGCCTGAACTGCATCCGTATGGAATAAGATCTTATGCTCTTTTGCTATCTCACCAATTTCCTTAATGGGTTCAATGGTGCCGATCTCGTTATTGGCAAACATGATAGAAATGAGGATGGTGTCTGGACGAATGGCTTTTTTCAGCTCGTCTAACTTTATGGAACCATTCTCATCTACATTCAGATAAGTGATATCAAAACCGCGTTTCTCCAGATATTCACAGGTGTGAAGCACGGCATGATGCTCGATTTTACTGGTAATGATGTGTTTTCCTTTGTCTGCATAGGCTTCTGCTGTTGCAATGAGAGCCCAGTTATCGGATTCAGAACCGCCGGCTGTGAAATAAATTTCGTTCGTCTTGGCGCCGAGAGAACTCGCAATGATCTCTCTGGAATCCTGAACCGCTTTCTTTGAGATACCGGAAAATTCGTATACGGAAGAAGGATTACCATAATATTCCGTAAAGTAAGGCAGCATGGCTTCTACGACCTCTGGTCTGGTTTTGGTCGTCGCTGCGTTGTCTAAATAAATCAGTTGCTTCATATTTGTTAGTTCCGCCTTTCTGTAGTTCTAAAGTTAAAAGCTTCATCTACATTTCCTATTATACACACATTTCCTAGAAATTCAATAGGAATGATTCTCATTATGATTGTGTCATGAAGAAAGAACAATTTCCATATATTTATAATAATTCTCATTTTCAGGAGATTTCATGAATGATTCTCTAAAGATCCCCAGAAAACTTTCAAAAAGAAAATATGCGCTTCTGACCGGCACCCTTCTTCTGACATCAGCCGGGCTCATCACCCGGGTGCTGGGCTTTTTTTACCGGATCTTTCTCTCCCGTACCATTGGAGCTGAGGGTCTGGGTATTTTTAATCTGATTCATCCGGTTTTTGGAATCTGCTTTGCCCTTTGTGCAGGATCCATTCAGACCGCCATCTCCCAGTCCGTAGCCGCTAATGTGAAGAAGGGCCGTTCTGTTTTTCGCAGCGGTCTTATCATTTCAGTGGCTATTTCCATGATCCTTGCTTATCTTATTATTCAGTTTAAGGATTTTATCGCCAGTTCTATTTTAATGGAACCTCGCTGCGCGCCATTACTTACGTTTCTTGCCGTATCTGTTCCCTGCGCGGCGATTCATGCCTGTATCAACGGTTACTATTATGGTATGCAGCGTCCCTCCGTTCCGGCATTGGCACAGATCATGGAGCAGATTATAAGAATCGGCGCTGTTTTCCTCATTGCTGACATTATGATCCAGTCGGGAATTACCATTACTGTCCAGCTGGCAGTTATGGGACATTTAATCGGGGAGATTGCATCTTCTCTCTTTACGGTTTTTGCCTACCGCTTTTTCCCGCCAAAAATGGCCAAAGATTTTGCTTATGATTCCTCCCATTTTGGCGAAACGGCTCCGGGACTTCTTCACCTGGCAGTTCCTCTTATGGGAAACCGGCTGGTATTAAATATTCTTGCCAGTGCAGAGGCCATACTGATTCCCAGCAGACTGCAGATGTCCGGTCTTTCGGATTCGGCCGCATTTTCTGTATACGGTGTTTTAACCGGAATGGCACTGCCCTTTATTTTGTTCCCTTCCACTGTATTTAATTCCCTTGCAGTACTATTACTTCCTACTGTGGCAGAGGCCCAGTCAGAGGGAAATGAGAAACGGATCGGAACAGCGATTTCCATGTCTCTTCGTTACTGTATGTATGTGGGAATTCTTTGCATTGGTATATTTACTTTATTCGGCAATGATTTGGGAGTCAGTGTGTTTAAAGACAGTTCTGCCGGACAATATATGACAGTGCTGGCATGGCTCTGCCCGTTTCTTTACATGGCTACCACCATGGGAAGTATCTTAAACGGGCTGGGCAAAACCTCCATCACGTTTACCCAGAACGTCATTGCCATGACTCTCCGGTTATTATTTGTGCTTTTTGGTATCCCCCGTCTGGGAATATTTGCATACCTGGTGGGAGCTCTGGCAAGTGAACTGCTGCTTGCTTTCATGCATGTGCTGACTTTGAAGAAAATGGTGGAGTTTGTGTGGAATGCATGGGATATGATTGCAAAACCATCGGCACTCATGATACTGGCTATTGGAATCTATTACGCAGCTTTTTCCTTTATTGATCCATTTGGAGGCCTTCCTTTGTTTATTAAAACGGCATTACATATCTTGATTTTAAGTATCTTTTATCTGGTACTGCTGTTTGGAGCTCACATTATTAAGCACGGGGAAGAGTAAAGGTATAAAGCGCTGTTTTCCTACTCCTTGCGTTGAATTTCATGGTATAGTATAATATTTGTATATCACTTACAAAAGGAGAATCCGGTTCCCATGAATATAAAAGAAGCCTGTTCCTGTACCCAGCTTTTTCAAAACATATCTGAAAAATCAGCGGCGGCACTGATGGCCTGTGGCAGCCTGAGGCGTTTTCCAAAAGGATCACACCTGTTTTGGGATAAAGAAATGAACCAGACGCTTTATATAGTAGTAACCGGTTTCGTATCCCTTTATAAGATTAATTCCCAGGGGGAGAGAAAAACCATTTTTCTATTGGGAAAAGGGGAAATGGTGAATGAAGAAGTTTTGCAGAATATGCCCGCCTCCATTAACTGCGAAGCCTTTGAACCATCTGTAGTTCTGTGCTTTGGAAAGATGGATTTTTTAGAGGTCATGCGTCATGATTTTGAACTGACAAAACTGATTCTTGATTCCCTTGCTTTAAAAAACCGCCGCTTATACCGACAGTTAAAAAATACTTCCAACTCCATACATGGGGAAAAGAAGATCGCAGCAAAGCTGTGGCGGCTTTCCAAGGATTACGGCATTCCCGATGAGGAAGGGACCTTAATCAATATGGAATTAAGCATTACTTATCTGGCTGATATGCTGGGATCCAGACGGGAAACCGTATCCCGTCAGTTAAAGCATTTAACCGATCAGGGGCTGGTCCGTGTTCTAAGAGGTAAAATCATCATTCCTGACAGAGATGCCCTGTCTGCATTTTTTAAGGGAATTAATTGCTGATTAAGACTTTTACCGCAGCTGTAAGACCAGCTAGCTTTTCCGCTGCATCACAGCTTTCAGAGCCTTTTACGCCGATATAGCATTTTATCTTCGGTTCAGTTCCTGACGGACGGATACAACACCATGCTTCGTCAGCCAAATCAAAATACAAAACATTGGAAAGCGGAAGGTATGTAGGAAACTCTGCCCTGCTTTCCAAATCTTTTACCACACCGGTTTCGTAATCACGGAATTTTATCACTGGAAAAGTTCCGATGCAGGACGGAGGATTTTTTCTGATCGATTGCATTATTCCATTTATTTTTTCTGATCCATCCATTCCCTTAAAAATGATGGTGCTGAGATTTTCCCGATAATAACCATATTTCTTGTATAAATACTCCATTTGCTGACAAAGACTTCTTCCCATTGTGTGATAATAAGCTGCCGCTTCACATAGTACCATTGCTGCGACTACCGCATCCTTATCCCTGGCATGCGTTCCCTCAAGGCAGCCATAGCTTTCCTCATAGCCAAATAAAAAGTTATGGCTGCCGCTTTGCTCAAAGAGTTTTATCTGCTCTCCGATGTATTTAAAGCCAGTCAGCGTTTCTATTAATTCCACTCCATAAGCTTGTGTAATTACCTTGGACATCTTGCCGGATACTATCGTTGTTACTACTGCACCATTCTTAAGAAGCTCATAATTTTCTTTTTTCTGTGATAAGATATACTCTAGGATAAGCATTCCCGACATATTTCCAGTAAAGGATACATATTCCCCGCTTTCGTCGTTCTTTGCATAGACTCCCAGGCGGTCTGCATCCGGATCCGTAGCAAGAATAATATCTGCATCCACCTCTTTTGCCTGCTTAATGGCCAGGGAAAAAGCGTTACTGTCTTCCGGGTTGGGATAATTTACCGTTGGGAAATTTCCATCCGGAATTTCCTGCTCAGGCACTACATAAACCTGCTCAAAGCCAAGTTCTTTTAAGATACGGCGCACCGGTAAATTACCGGCTCCATGAAGAGGGGTATATACAATTTTCAACTTCTTTTGCTGTTTAAGAATTATTTCCGGGTGAATTACCAGCTTTTTTAATTCCTCTATATAGCAGTCTTCTAATTCCTTTTCAATTACGTGGTAAAAACCCTTTTTTATTGCTTCTTCCAATTTCATGGTCCTGACCTGTGCGTAATTCGTAACTTTCTTTACCTCTCCGATTATTTCCTTGTCTTTTGGAGCAGTAATTTGTGCACCATCTTCCCAATACACCTTATAACCATTGTATTCAGGTGGATTATGGCTGGCTGTAATCACAACTCCGGCAATGCACCCCAGCCTTCGAACTGCAAAGGAAAGCATTGGTGTGGGTTTCAATGAATCAAATATGTAAGTGCCGATTCCGTTTGCTGCCAGGCAAAGAGCCACCTCCTGAGCAAACTCTGGGGAATGATTCCTGGAATCATAGGCAATGGCTACACCTCTTTTTTCTCCCTTTTCCCTGATAATGTAATTAGCCAGCCCCTGGGTTGCCCTGCGCACCGTATAGATATTCATTCGGTTTGTTCCTGCTCCCATTATTCCTCTTAGTCCTCCGGTCCCAAATTCCAGTTCTTTATAAAAACGGTCCTGAATCTCCGTCTCATTATCCTTAATGGCAAGCAGTTCCTTTTTAATCCTCTCATCAAAAAATGGATTTTTACACCATGATTCATATTCGTTTCTGGCTTCCATCTTATTTTCTCACATTCTCTTTCTGGCGCTTATTCATAACAGCTCCTTGATACGGTAAATCCCAAAATGATAAATTTATTTCCCTGGCTATACTCATTTTTCATGATACGTACCGTATGTTGACCTGTGGTTCCATTTGTCAGAAGCAGCTTGTAATCCGCATGGCTTCCCCAGCTTCCATAAAAATATGTATCGATCGTATCGATATACCGGTCATCCACATACACATCAAAAATCCCATAGCTCTTTTCCATTCCTCCATAATAAATCAGTCCAATGTTGGTGGCATTTTCAATTGTAACTGTAATATCTGCCCCCGTGTCAGTCTGCCACCCATATGGGAACTGAGCATTTTCTACCGTGACCCTGGACACATTGCTGCCTGATATGGAAATGCCAGCCTTGCTGCCGGAACGATGATCCAGAATTTCACCATTTTCATATCTGGATTCAGTCAGAGTATCTTCCGGCATCTCATAGATACCGAAATCGCCGTCACTTTGACTCTTCATCTCCTCCAGTACCTTTTGGTAGAAGCAGTTCAAACACCGTGATATGATCTTATGTCCAGCATTATTGGGATGTGTGAAGTCATTGGAAGGACCTAACTGGTTCCACTGTAACGTTCCATTTTCAAGCCTTGGCCCCACTACGTCTCCATAGCTGATTACGGAGACGTTATAATGATCTGCGATTATTTTATGGTACTGGCTGTAATTAATGCATTGGCCTTCCTGTGAAAACTGGGTCAGGCACAAGGCCACTACTGCAGGCTTTGTCTTGTACTTAAGTATTCTCCGCAATAAACTTTCATAGCTCTCCTGATTATGGCTGCGATAGTCGTTTACACTAAATTCGACAACCACCAGATCAGGATTCTTAAAAAGTACATCTTGCGCAACGCGATGGACACCAAGATAGGAATCCGTGGCTCCAATACCGGCATTGACATAGTTAATCTTTGCATTAGGAAACGTTTTCTTCCACCACTGAGTAGTTCGGTATGCGAAACAATTGGTCTCTTTGGGATCTGCGCTGGAACCATTGGTAATAGAACCGCCCAGATAAGAAATTGTCACTGACTCCCCTCTATATGCTTTCTTAAAAACATTTATGAGACGCGACAGATTTCCCTTACTGTACACACTGTTATCTGCTATTTCCTGATCCGTCACAGCCTCCATGCCGGATATTAGCGTTCCATCATCAATTAATTTTCCATTCATTCCCAGACACCCTCCGATACACTTTCTATAAATGCACATAGCTCATCTGCCATCTGCTCCGCCTCCATGATACGTATGTGACCAGGAGTCCCCACACCATTTTTTGAGTATAGAAAATGAACAATTTTGTCATCCTTAAGTTCACGGCACACCCTGCCAATAGAAGTATCCCAATTCCCATTATGCTCCAATATGGTAGTTGAAAGAATAATGAGCGCCTTCGGATACTTTTCCCGGATTTTCTGTATCCAGGTTTTATAAGTTAACCGCCAGAGCTGAGCTTTTTCCCCTTCTATATCCGCCTTCATGTAATCTTCAGGATTATTGTCATTTTGTCCAATTGCCACAATTACCACATGGGGAATATACTTATGGAAATCCCAATCCATGACGGATCCAAGCTGAGGATTATAATGTACTTTATCCCAGACGTTTTCCATCCCCAGATACTGAGGTGCTAAGAACCAGCCGGTTCCGTTTTTCAGGGCGATTCCTCCCTGTGCTATAATATGGATTTCAGCCTTTAATTTTCTGGCTGCTATCCAGCCAAATGAATACCAGCTGTTAGAGTACTCTCCGCTGTGCCAGGGGTCTGCCTTTCCGGCATACGCGGTTGCCTCTGACACCTCTCCTGCAGAAACGGAATCTCCGTAGACTTCAATCCTGCGCACTGGTCTTACCAGACTATCCGTCAAATTTCCTGTTCCGGTCAGAGTCAGTTCCTGGATTGTAAATATATGGCAGGAATCCTGACGTTTGAATATCATAATACGGTGTTCCTTCTCCTCCAGGTTCTCAGCCAGAACGATTTTTCTGCTTCCTGTATCCGCAAGCCGTTCTTTTCTTTGTACTCCATCCACAATGATTCCTATATAGTTATCCCAATAGGCTCTTTGATTATCTATGACAACTGATGCCCCTGTTCCTAGAAAGGTAAAGGAGAGAGAGCTGGCTGGAAAGATAAATACCGGGCGACTGGGGTCCGTATTGTCGATTCGTCCGCTGTAGCGGAGCTTACGATCATCCAAATTGATTTTCATAAACAGCTCCCTTTTCACCTTTATCTTTTAATAATTTTAAATTGTCATGTATAATCCGGTATCTTTGTAATACGCAATCTGAGGAGCGAAGGGGATCCTCTGGCGTATGAAATGCATAATCCTCTAATTGATCTATTGTAGTAGTTGCCACATGCATACGTGTGTCGCAGGAAGCATAATACAGGTAAACTTCACCATTTTCCCTGGCAATTGCACCATTGGTAAACACTACATTTGATACATCCCCCACCCGTTCCATTCCTAACGGCGCCAGAAACAGACCAGATGGTTGGGCAATCACTTTGGATGGGTCATTTAGATCCGTTGCAAAAACATAAAGTACATAGCGAAGTCCTGCTGCTGTATTGCGCACTCCATGAGCAATATGAATCCAGCTTTTCTTTCCCTTAATAGGAACTGCACCAGCGCCGTTTTTCACTTCTGTCAACGTATGGTAGACCCGATGGCTGATAATTTTCTCCTCCTCAATCACGGCATGTGCTATATTTTCACAGAGTCCGAACCCGATTCCTCCACCGCTGCCCGTCTCAATAAAGCCATCCATTGGCCTGGTATAAAATGCATACTTTCCATTTACAAATTCTGGATGCAAAACTACATTTCTCTGCTGTGGCGAATGCAGAGTGGTCAGGTTATCAAGGCGTTCCCAGGTTTTTAGATCTTTTGTTCTTACAATTCCTGCCACGGCGACTGCCGCAGACAAATCACTGCTTTTTGTGTCCTTACTTTCAGAGCAGAAGACGCCGTAAATAAAACCATCCTGGTGCTTTGTCAGCCGCATATCGTAAACATTGGTTTCTTCCGGGCAGGTATCGGGAAGTAAAACGGGATAATCCCAAAATTGGAATTCATCAATTCCGCTGATGCTTTCTGCCACAGCAAAAAAAGATTTTCTGTCATTTCCCTCAACCCTTGCTACCAGATAAAATTTATTATTTATTTCAATTGCACCAGAATTCATCACTGCATTTATGCCAAGACGTTCCATAAAAAAAGGATTTCTTTCTGCATCAAGATCGTATCTCCAGATAAGTGGTGCATGATTTCTCGTCAGTACCGGATTTTCATATCGGTCAATAATACCATTATAAAATCCGCTTTTTTTGTTTTTTTTCTTTATCAGCTGGTTGTATTTGTCAAGCTCTGTATAATATCTGCTATGAATCATGCTTTGCCCTCCTTATTACCTCAAAACACATTCTTCCATTATGGTACGGACATTTCCACGGCTCCACAATGGGCCTGCTTAACGGAATTCTATCCTGATCAAGTGCCCAGTACCATTCCGATCCGGTGCGTCGATCAATCAAGTACGTTTTTATGTAGTTCCATACAGAGTTTGCAGCTTCCAAATACTGGTGTTCCTTATGGTTCTTTTCATATCCATTTAAAAAACCAACTACAGCCTCCGCCTGAACCCACCAGACTCTTGTGGTATCATTTATCCCGTTTAAGCACTCGTTCATAAGCGAGGAGTCCACATAGGCTCTGTTATAAATATTTGCAGTTATTTCTTTTGTGATTACCCCCAGCTTATTCTTGTAATTGTTATCTCCCAGAATCTCACAGCCCCTGTCAATTAGCCATGCGGTCTCAATATCATGACCGTATGAATATAGGTCAATTAAAGAATTCCACTTCCGGTCAAAAAATACCTCCTGATGTCCAGTCTCCCGATTATAGACACGTTCTGCAAATGTATCGAGAATAAAACGCATCCGCTCTGCTACATATAGATCTTTGCTCACCCGAAAAAGCTCCGTGTAAGCTTCAAATACATGAAGCAAAGTATTCATTGTCTTATCTGCAACAATTCCATTTTCCGAAAGTTTTTCGTTATCAATGATATGAAATGCTTCATCAAAGGCTTCCTGATAACCGTATTCATCGGCACATTTTGTCTCTACCAATTTAAAGAGAGCCTTTGCAAGATCCAGCGCTTCTTCGTCTCCCGAAGCATCATAATAGGACGACAGTGCATAAATCGCAAATGCCTGATTATATGTGTGCTTAACTTTTTCTTCCGGATGTCCGTCAAATGTCACGGACCAGTACACCCCTCCGTTTTCTTTATCCAGACATTGATCTTTGAGAAATGAATAGGCATGGCTGGCATAAAAAAGGAGACTGTCTTCTTGTAAAAGCAGATACGCATTTGAAAAGAACCAGAGGATACGGCTGTTTAGTATACATCCCTTTACCGCCTTCTTATGGACCTTTAAATCATATCCCATATATCCGTAAAAGCCACCAAACTCCTTATCCTCAAGTTTCTCCCAGAAGGGAATGATATCCCTTGTGAGATGCTGTTTCATTTCCTCCGCTAACATATGCTTATCTCCTCTAGCGCAATCCTATTTCTGTATCACTTTCCGTAACCCAACTATGTTCTTTTATATAGGCCGCCACTTCCTGAACGGTTGTAAATGCCAGGCCTACGTAGCTGTCAGCCGCTCCGTAATAAATTGCAATCCTGCCGGTTTCTGAATCATGTATTGTTGCGCAGGGAAAGGTCACATTGGGTACAAATCCCCGCTCCTCATACCATTCTTCCGGTGTGAGAAGAAAATTCCTGCAGCGGTATTTCACGATGGAGGGATTGTCAATATCCAGGATTGCTCCGCCTATGCTGTACACAAAACCATTGCAGGTCCCTGTTACTCCATGGTAAAACAATAACCAGCCCTCTGTGGTTTCAATCGGAGCCGCTCCGCCCCCGATCTTCACATTCTCCCACCAGCTGTCTCCTGTTTTCCCCATTACATGCCTGTGTTTTCCCCAATAGATCAGATCGGGACTCTCCGAAATGTAAATATCACCAAAGGGCGTATGGCCGCTGTCACTGGGTCTGGAAAACATCATGAAGTTTCCTCTGATCTTTCTGGGGAAAAGGACTGCATTTCTGTTAAAAGGCAAAAAAGGATTTTCAATTCTTGTAAATGTCTTAAAATCCCTGGTCCGTGCCATCCCAATGGAAGCGCCGTAACAGTCCTGACACCACATGAGATAATAAGTTTCTTCTACTTTTACAAGCCGTGGGTCATATGCGTAAACAGGCATGAACGGTTCTCCATTCTCATCCACAAACTGTATTTTTTCACGTTCAAACTCCCAGGAAATCCCATCTGCGCTGTGTCCCAGATATATAAAAGGAACTCCATTTGTCTGTTCTCCCCTGAACACTCCCATAAATTCATTCTCATAAGGAATCACAGCACTGTTGAAAATACGGGCTACCCCCTCCAGTGGATTCCGCTTAATGATGGGATTTTTATCATATCTCCACACAGGCATCCACTTTTTTGCTCCCTCCTGTCTTTCCTGCCACGGCATATTCGGAACGTGTGATCCAATTATTCTTACTTCACTCATGATCGTTTCCTCCATTTATGTATTACAATGATTCCAGTTCCTGTTTATGCCTTGACGGCTCCCTGCGTCAGGCCACTGTAAATCTGTTTTTGACACAGGATAAAGACAGTCAAGGCAGGGATCATCGTTATAATGACTCCTGCACAAATATAATTGTACTGGTTTCCAAGAGGTCCCGTGAATTTAAACAGAGACGTCGCCACTGTCACCAGCCTGTTTTTATCCTGAAGATAAAGATTTGCTGCATAGTATTCATTATAAGTTCCCACTCCTTTTAAAATCATCACGGTAATGATCGCCGGTTTCAGAAGGGGCAGGAGCACCCGAAAAAACACTCCAAAATAGGTGCAGCCATCCATAATAGCCGATTCATCCAGGGATACGGGTATATTTTCAAAGTACTGAATGAAAATATAAATGGACATGACATCAGTACCGCACATCAGGATCATGTATCCCGCCAGGCTGTTAATCCAGCCCAGGCTATACATAATCTGATATACGGACACCTGCATGGCAATTCCGGGAAGCAGGGAAGCAAACAAAAAAAGGCTGCGGATTAAACCATTCCCGGGAAACTTGAACCGGCTTAAAATATAAGCCAGCATAGATCCTGTCAGCACAGAACCAGCCAGCACGCACACCAGAATGATTAGCGAATTCCGAAAAGCCACTCCCATATTTGCTTTCTGCCATGCCTCTATGAAATTATTTAGATAGAACCAGCTGTCCGGAAGAGTCATAACACTGGTAGTCGCATATTCTTCCGGCGTTTTGAAAGCGGTGATTACACAAACAATAACCGGAAGCACGGAAATGACAGAACCTAGGATCAATGTTGTATATTTTACAATTGTCCAAAGAATTTTCTTTAAATTGAGCTTCCTCATCTGCCGCCCTCCTCTGCCTGCTTCACGATCCGCTTCTGCCTTCTTATGGTCCGTATTGGCTCCCGATCACCAACTCCCAGAAAATACCACTCTCCCGCTTTCTGAAGCAGCGTGGCCACCAGAATTAATACAAAGAGTACGATTGCCATAGCGGAAGCCAGACCTACCTTCTGGCTTTCATGGGCCAGCTTATTCATAATGACAAAATAGGTTCCAGTTCCAAACTCACCGCCTGTTATAACATAAGGCGGCTCAAAAACGCTGAGTGAACCGGTAATGGACAGTATCATATTCAGAACAATAATTGTTTTTATACTGGGCAAAATAATATATCGGAACTTATTCCACCCAGTTGCTCCATCAATCGCCGCCGCCTCGTAAAGTGTACTGTCAACAGACATTATGGCACCGATAAACAGAACCATGTTCTGCCCCGTGTACCGCCACACGGAGGTGGCGGTGATTGAAATGTTATTGATTTTCTTATCTTTCAGCCAATAAGGCAGAGATTGCAGATCAAATCCGATCCACTGAAGAACTGTGTCCAGCACAAATCCCCTGGTATAGAAGAATTTGAATATAAAACCTACTGCGATTCCGCAAACAAGGTATGGAAAAAACAAGAACCCTTTATACAGACTGCCGCCTTTTACCCGGAAGCTTAAAACAGAGGCGAACCACAAAGCAATTCCCAACTGTACGAAGGAGGCAGCGATATAGTAACCGCTCAGCTTTAATGCCTGAAAGCAATCCTTTCTGGAAAATACTTCTGAATAATTTTTAAGACCTACGAATTTCCGTTCTCCGATGTATTTCATATCATAAAAGCTGAATTGAAACATCTTTACAAAAGGAATATATGTAAAAACCAGAAGTAATAAGAGCGGTGTGAGCATGAACGTAACCATACACAGCCTGCGGTTTACTTTTCCCGACTGAATCCACTTAAAAAAATTAAATGGTGCTCTTTTTGTGTTCATATCGTCTCCCCTTTTGCTGTCTGTCAATGAGTAATTCCGCATTTCTCCTGTGCAGCCGTCCATTTTTCATCCCACTCCGCAGCCAGCTCTTTCATTCCTGGCTGACCATTAATTGCTGCTTCTACCACAGCTTTAGCCAGACCGCCGGATACATTCACTCCCAGCTCTGATTCATTGTTCACATCATTCCCAAGGGTTTCTTCACCTGCTGGTGTGGGTAAATCATATAGAAGCCCCACTCCGTCAAAGTCTTTCAAAAAGTCCGGCAACTGGGCATTTACTTTAATCGGAATTCCACCCTGGCTCACTTCAAAGCCTGACTTATCTATGAGCCATTTGACATACAGCATTGCGGCAAGCTGATTGTCTGCTGAGCTGTTGCAGTTGATCCCGTAATTATAATCGGGTGATACGGATGTATACTGTTTTCCGTTAACAGAAATAGGGAATGGCATATATGCCACATCATCCCCATGCTCTGCCGCAGCCTTCATCTGGGCGATAGACCATGAACCAAGTGCCATACAGGCAATTTCTCCCTTGTTTAAACGGGCCTTGCTTCCTTCCCAGTCTGTAGTGGTGGGGTCTTCCTCTGTTAGCCCTCTTGAAACTGCCTCGTAAAGCAAATTATATACGGCGTAAGGTCCGGTCTGGTCCCCCCTGTCGGCAAATGGATTTTTTCCCTTAACACGTCCTTCATGTGCAAAATCCGCCTGCCCGGTAGCACATGCATCTATGTAAGCATCCCAGGCTGTCATGGTCCAACCGGCTGCAAAATTTGTATACAGCGGAATTGCATCTGTATGCTCTTTTATCTTCGAAAGAGCGTCCAAAAATTCATCCGGGGTTTTAGGAATCTCTTTCACCCCAGCCTCTTCAAATATCCTCTTGTTGTAAACAATCCCCTGAGTATTACCCATGGATGGAAGTCCATATACCTTGTTGTCATAGCTGTAATTAAACAGCATGGTATATTCTTTTGACATCTCATCTAAATTCCCAAAGGTAACAAAATAATTCTTAAGTTCATTCTTATCTACCGTGACCGGAATCATACAGATATCTCCCCAGTCTCCCGTAGTCAGCCGGGTGGTGATATCATTGGCATAATTGGTTATCCCCTCATATTCAATACTAATGTTTGGATACATTTTTTGAAACTCTGAAACATACTCTTTAAACGTCGTGTCAACAATGTCTGTTTTATGGGTCAGAAATTTTAAATTTGCCTTTAAGTCTTTATGCTCTCCCAGCTTAATCTGATCAAATGTAACTGCTATGTCTGCCTTATCTGCTCTGCTTTCCACTTTTTTATTGCAGGCCGCCAGTGAAGCGGTTAATGTTCCGGCAAGAACAATTGCCAGAAGTCGTTTCCCATATCTTACCCTCATGATAAAACCTCCCAATTATTTAATCTTTTTTAACTTAAATTAATCTTAGCATATTTGTATTTTAACCACAAGTTTATTTTGATTTTTCATATATTTTTGTTTAAATATCACATTTTTATATATTATTTCTATACACAATACATATTACCATTATCTACATTCCCACTA
Source organism: Lacrimispora struthionigena (assembly GCF_048627165.1). Lineage (NCBI taxonomy): Bacteria > Bacillati > Bacillota > Clostridia > Lachnospirales > Lachnospiraceae > Lacrimispora > Lacrimispora struthionigena. Next base: position 348,595 of record NZ_JBMBWP010000001.1, on the reverse strand, counting down.
TTTTGTATATAAATTAACTTAAATTTAAGTATTTTTAATTTAAGTTAATTTTATTATTGGGAAATAAAAAAAGAGCGGCACACTGCCACCCTTTTTAGAATTATACTATTATGCTTTTTACACTATCCCTTTCCACAATTTGACTGTCCAAATATACTATTTTATAATAATCCGACTTTCCATTTGCCTTTTTTAAAAGCATTTTTACTGCAGCAGAGGCCATCTCTTTCATATCAACATTATAAGTTGTAAGCTTCTTTGCCAGGGAATGCCCGTACAGGTAATTATCGTATCCTACCAGCGATATATCTTCCGGAACGCGATATCCCAACTGGGAAAGTCTGTCATAGAGAAACCCTGCGACGTAATCATTGCAGCACACAAATGCTGTGGGCAGGGTTTTGGGCAGCGATATCGCTGCCTTTTGGCTGACAACCTGCGGATCTGCAATCACCCACTCCTGATTCACTTGTACTCCCCACTCTTCCATTACTTTTCGATAGCCGAAATAACGGTCACATAGGTTTTCGTTTGTTTCTACTTCCCCCACATATCCGATGCTGCGATGTCCCTTCTTTAACAGATACCGCGTCATTTTATACATTCCTATATAATTGTTGGACATAACAGAGGAACAGCCGGATTCCTCACATCTGAAATCCAATAGAACCACGGGAACCTTCAGCACTTTAAGTATACAATCCAGATATATTTTTTCCAGTTTTCCGATCACAATAAGACCGTCAATTGCTTCGTCTGCAGCCAGGCGAGGCGGTTCAAGCTTCTTTTCCTGGTCAGTACTGATAATTTCAAGCGTTGTAAGCGCTTTGTGTGTGGAGGCAGCCCAGACAGCCTGCTGATACATTGTCCAATAAAAAGAGGTTCCAATACCAATATACTGCTCTGATACAATCACACCTATTGTAACTTTTCCTTGTGGGATTTTATTCTGCTTTGTATTGTCATAGCCCAGCTCTCTTGCCTTTTCAATAACCTGAGCTCTAACTGCTTCGCTGACTCCCTTCTTGCCGGAAAGAGCATTTGATGCCGTCACAATACTTGTCCCTAATTCGTTTGCAATATCTTTTAACGTCACTATTCTTGCCAAAGACTTACCTACCCCTTCTTTTTACGGTATTTCCTTCTTTTATAACCCCATCCACCATTCGGATACCAAAGCTCTTGCCTTTTCCTTTGATTCTTTTTAAAAGTGTGTTAACACTGATCCGTGCCAATACTTTCTCATCAATTTCATACGTTGTCACTTTCAGCCCATCCGGATATTCATCCAAAAAACGGTCAAATGCTACGATTGATACATCCTCCGGAATTCTCACGCCTTTTTCCCTCAGTTTCTCAATTAGTAAGGCAGTACTTCTTTCACAATTACAAACAAATGCGGCTGGCAGCTGTGAAGGTAGATCAAAATCGATTAAAGAGCCATATTCATCCACGCTGCGGTCACAGATCAGGCTGGTATGATCAATATGGTTCAGTAACATTGCTTTACAATAACCCATATACCGGTCCATAATACTGTTTGTCGCCCTGGGTGTTCCAAGAAATACAATATCCTTATGACCGCATTCAATTAATCTTTCCGTTGCCTTCTGCATTCCCCTGAAACTGTCCGCAATGATAAAATCCATATCTTTATCCACATCATAAAAATCCACACCCACTACAGGCACCTTTGAATTTTCCCTGACTAAATCCACGAACAAAGAGGCCATCTCACCAATAATCAAAAGTCCATCTATTTCAGCATCTGGAAATAGATAAACCGGATCTGCAATGCGTTCACAGGTTTCATCAATTACATCCAAAATTGTGATACAGTCCCGTTTGGCCGCCTCCTGCGCAATTTCTTTGTATATATGCATATAAAACGAAGGATATTCTTTTACATAGCGTTCAGCAATCAAAACTCCGAAGCGATATGTCTGCCCATCATCCTGTGGTTTCGGTGCACTTTTACGATATCCGGTTTCCTCTGCCAAAGCAAAGATCAGATTGCGCACCTGATCACTTGCCCCTTTCTTTCCAGAGAGCACATTTGATACAGTTACCACACTAACACCAGCCCGTTGAGCAATCATTTGCATTGTAACTTTTTTTTCCATTTAATTACCTGCTTCTATGCTTAATTTTAATTAAAATCAGATTAATTTTAACATTAAGTTTGCCTAAGGTCAACGAGACTTGTATTAAAATAACCTGCAACCGTGATTTAGATCACGGAATTTATTTTAATTATTGATTATACTTGTTTTGTGGGTAGTTTGATAAAAAATAAACAAAGGAGGTTGTTTATGTTTCAGGAAGAATATTCAATGTTAGCAAAAGCGGCGGAAAACAAATCAAAGTTTCTGAAAAAGAATCCTGTTGGATACTGGGTTGCGGCCATGCTGGCAGGTATTTATGTGGGTTTTGGAATTCTATTGATCTTCTCCGCCGGAGGGATGATTTCCAGTCAGCCTTACGTCAAGATTATTATGGGTGCATCCTTTGGCATCGCCCTCAGCCTTGTTGTTATGGCAGGAGCAGAACTGTTTACCGGCAATAATTTAGTAATGGCAGGCGGAATGTTCAGCGGTACGGTCACATTTTCGGAGACTGTTAAACTGTGGGTGGTCTGTTTACTTGGAAACTGGGCCGGTTCCATTCTTCTTGCACTTATTTTCTGGGGTGCCGGGCTGGCAAAAGGGCCAGTAGGGGAATTTATGGCAAATGCCGCTGCTGCAAAAATGGCAATCCCCCTCATTCCTCTCTTTTTCAGAGCGGTTCTCTGCAACATCTTAGTTTGCCTTGCTATCTGGTGCAGCTTCCGCTGCAAATCAGAAAGCGGAAAATTAATCATGGTGTTCTGGTGTCTTTTTGCGTTTATAACAAGCGGCTATGAGCACAGCATTGCAAACATGACACTGCTTACGGTGGGAGTCTTAAGTCCTAACGGTGCGGCTGTTTCCCTTTCCGGATATTTTTACAATATTCTGGTTGTAACTCTTGGCAATATGGCAGGCGGAATTTTATTTACTGCTGTTCCCTATTATCTGATTTCCGGAAAAAAGGAGGCTTAGCATGGGATATATCCTTAATACAAAAGAGGTCAACCAAGTATTTCAAAACTGGAAAAAGGATTCCGTCATCTATGCTCCCGTGCTGAAGAAAAATGGTGGTGCTTTTTCCGATACAGACTCTGTTCACTACGGAGAAATCCAGTCCATTGACGAAATCGTATTTGACCAGAAGTCAGACTTTTCTTTTAAAGAAATACTTCTTCCCATCTCAGAGACCTTATTTTATTTTACGGAAGATTCGGTAAAGGAACCGGAAGCCCCTGTGAAGCAGGCAATTATTTTTCTGCGAAGCTGCGATCTTCACGGGGTGAAACGCTTAGATACCATGTATCTCCATAACGGGGCTGAAGACCCTTATTATAAACGTCTTCGGGACCGGGTGAAATTTGTACTTATGGGGTGCAAAGAATCCTTTGAGAGCTGCTTCTGTGTTGATATGGGTACCAATCGTACAGACGACTACCATGCTTCCATGGAACTGTGGGAAGACGGAGTGAGAATTGATAATAAAAATCCGGAATGGGATGAGTTATTTGCTGCCAACTGTTCAAAACAGGCAGATGTAACCCCTTTTTACGTAACCGGGACTGAAACACAGGTCAACATCCCTGATTCTCTTTCCTTAGATGTTATGAAGTCATCCATGTGGAAACAATATGACAGCCGCTGCATTAACTGCGGACGGTGTAATTTTGTATGCCCAACCTGTACCTGTTTTACCATGCAGGATATTTTCTATACCGATAATGGCAAAGCCGGAGAACGCCGCAGAGTATGGGCTTCCTGTATGACAGATGGTTTTCCTGATGTAGCAGGAGGCGGAAGCTATCGCCAGAATAACGGACAGCGCATGCGCTTTAAGGTTCTTCACAAAGTATTTGACTACAAGAAGCGCAATGGTATTCATATGTGCGTAGGCTGCGGCCGGTGCGACGACGTGTGCCCGGAGTACATCTCATTTTCCCACTGCATCAATCAGCTGGAGGATGCCATGAAGGAGGTAAATGGAAATGAATCATAACGAATATCTTCCTTTCCGTTCTGAAATCAAGGAGGTAATCCGCCATACGGACATTGAATACACATTCCGCATGGCTTATCATGGAGACGTAAAACCGGGTCAGTTTTTTGAGGTTTCCATTCCCAAGTTCGGAGAAGCGCCCATTTCTGTCAGCGGCATCCGGGAGGATTCCGTGGATTTAACAATTCGCCGGGTAGGTAAGGTGACAGGAGAAATCTTTGAACGTTATCAGGGAGACAGCCTGTTTTTAAGAGGGCCTTACGGTAATGGATTTGATATAGAGAATTTCCGGGGGAAAGAGCTTCTGGTCATAGCAGGCGGAACCGGACTTTCTCCTGTGAAGGGTGTGGTTGATTATTTTTCCAGTCATATGGAAGAAACAAAGGGCATGACACTCATCGCCGGATTTAAGACGCCCAAAGACATTCTCTTTCTGGAGAACTTCGGCAAATGGAAGCAGGCAATGGAAGTCATTCTGACCGTGGATTGTGCAGATGATGACACAGCCTGCCAGATCGGACTGGTCACCCAGTATATACCAAAATTAAAGCTGAAAAACAAAGAAGAAACCACTGCAATTGTGGTGGGGCCTCCAGCCATGATGCGCTTTACCACTCAGGGACTTCTTGATATTGGACTGTTGGAAGAAAATATCTGGATATCCCATGAACGGAAAATGTGCTGCGGAATCGGCAAATGCGGACACTGTAAAATTGATGACACCTATGTGTGCCTGGACGGACCTGTCTTTCCATTTACCAAAGGCCGCAAACTCTTGGATTAGAAAGGGGAACGTCTAATGGATATTAACACAAAGGAACTGAAAAAAAATGCTTTCCGGGTTACGAAACACAGAGGTCTTACAGCCTCCCGCGTCCGGGTTCCAGGCGGTTATCTGGAAGCCAGATTTTTATCTATGATTCAGAATATTGCTGATACTTACGGCAATGGCACTGTACACATTACCTCCAGACAGGGTTTCGAGATTCCTGGAATCCCATTTGCGGATATTCCAAAGGTCAATGCTCTCCTGCAGCCAATTATTGAAGGACTGGGTATTAACCAGGAAAAATCGGGAGAGGGCTACAGCGCTGCCGGAACAAGAAATATAACCGCATGCATCGGCAACAATGTCTGCCCTTATGCCTGCTATAATACGGCGGATTTTGCAAAGAAAATAGAGAAAGCCATTTTCCCAAACAATCTCCATTTTAAGGTCGCATTAACCGGCTGCCCCAACGACTGTGCCAAGGTGCGGATGCATGATTTCGGCATTATGGGAATGACACTCCCCCACTACGATGCAGACCGCTGTGTCAACTGCGGCGCCTGCGTAAAAGCGTGCAAACGGAAATCTACCGGAGCTCTGGAAACCGTAAACTGTAAGGTATCCCGTAATCATGAAACCTGCATCGGCTGTGGAGAATGTGTACTTGCCTGCCCCACCAGAGCCTGGACCAGAAGTCAGGAGAAATTTTACCGTCTCACTCTGCTTGGACGTACCGGAAAGAAAAATCCCCGTTTGGGCGAGGATTTCATCAAATGGGCCGATGAGGACAGCATTTTAAAAATTATTTTAAACACCTATGATTATGTGACAAAATACATTGATACCACCGCTCCCGGCGGAAAGGAACACATCGGATATATTGTGGACCGGACCGGATTTGAAGAATTCTACCGTTGGGCAATGAAGGATGTGACTTTGCCGGAAGAAGCAAATGTTTATAAGCCGCTTTACTGGAAGGGCGTCAAATATTAGAAAACGATAAAAGCATGACTTAAACCCGTACTGGAGGTTCAGGTCATGCTTTTATTCTGTTAATTAATCTTTATCCTGAAACAGATTATTTAAAATAGTAATTATAAAAGCGGCAATCAGCGAATTAAAAAAGCCGCCCATACTTATATTTTCAACAAGGGAATCGGCAATCATGATCGTCCACGCATTTACAATAAAGCTGAATAAGCCTAACGTCAGCAAATTAGCGGGTAATGTGATCAGCATAAGAAACGGTTTTATGATCAGGTTCACAAGCAAAAGTACCATGCCCATAATAAGCAGTGCGCCTATACTTCCAATATAAACCGAGTTGAATACAAACGACATCAGATATATGGCTAATACAATTGATATATACTTAATAAATAATTTCATCATTTTACCTCCAATAAATACTATTTTGCCTGCATCAGTTCCTGATACTCAATTATATATGATTCCTGACTATAAATGCAAGTTACTTTCTATCTTCCATGACTCCCACTGTATTTCTATAAAATATCTGTTATAATTATAACAGAATTTTAACAGCCAGTATAAGGGGGAAACTTATGTCAAGTGCTATGTTTTTCAGTCTTCTTTTAAATATCGGTCTTCTGGTTCTGATCGCTACCCTTCTTACCAAAATCCCCATTGTAAGGAGCATGCTCCTTTATGATATGCATTCCGCCGGCTGCGGAATCATGCTTGCCATCTTATTTGGTTTAATCAGCATTATATCAACTTACACAGGGGTTCGCACCCAGGGAGCAATTGTCAACACACGGGTAATCGGAGTGCTGGCTGCCGGCCTTTTGGGCGGCCCATATGTGGGAATGGGTGCTGCCTTAATTGGAGGGATCCACCGTTATCTGTTTGACGTTGGTGGATTTACCGCTGCAGCCTGTGCTGTCTCTACTCTGGTTGAGGGGCTTGCAGGCTCTTTGTTCTCCAGCCGGTTTAAGTCCGGAAAAATGGGCAGCTCCAGTGTTTTTATTCTTACAGTTTTTGTAGAATTTCTTCAGATGATGATCATTCTGCTTATTTCACGGCCCTTTTCTGCAGCTGTCCAGCTTGTAAAGCTGATCTCACTCCCCATGATGACCATGAACGCACTTGGAATGTTAGTATTTCTAGGCACTTTTAACATGGTGTTTTTGGAGGAAGACAGTCAGTTTGCTGAACGGATGCGGCTGGCTCTTGGAATCGTGGAGCAGAGTCTTCCCCATCTTCGCAAAGGTTTATACAGTATAAAGGATATGCAGGCTGCTGCTGAAATTATTTTTCAGTCCACCAGCTGCGCCGCCATACTTATAACAGATACCGAAAAAATAATAAGCAGGAAAGCCAATCTGGAACTGAAGGATATGAATGAGGATACGGTTCTTCTCCCAATACTTAAGTCTATACACGACAGGAAACCAACCATTTTTCATTATGCCAGAAAAGGGGAACCACTTTATTCCATTTTAAAAAACCATATTATTGTGGCTGCTCCCATTATAGAAATGAATCAGGTTATGGGAAGTCTGACCATGATAATAAAAAAGCACTGGCAACAGTCCCAGTCCGATTTAAATTTTGCCTCGGAACTTGCAAGGCTTTTTTCCACTCAGTTTGAGCTGTCTGAACTGGAATACCAGAAAAAATTAAGGCGTAAGGCAGAATTAAAAGCGCTGCAGTCTCAGGTCAATCCCCATTTCCTTTATAATTCTCTCAATACCATCTCCTACGTCTGCCGGGACAATCCGGACAGAGCAAGAGAACTGCTTCTTACTTTGTCTTCCTATTACAGGCAGACACTGGAGCACAATTCCTACATGCACACACTAAAAACGGAACTTCAGCATATTACCAGCTATCTGGAGCTGGAAAAAGCCAGATTTGAAGAAAAGCTCCATATAGAAATAATAACAGACGAAAAGACAAACTGCCTGATTCCGGCCTTCATACTTCAGCCCTTAGTGGAAAATGCAATCCGCTATGGTTTTGATAAAAGCGCCAATCGCTATGTATCCATCTGCGCCTGTATGGAGGGAGCATTTATAAAGATCTCCGTTTCCGATAAAGGACCCGGAATTCCAGAAACAGTCATTAAGCATCTGTATGAAGGAGAGCATTACGGGGGAGTGGGACTGGAAAATGTCCATAAACGGCTAAAAAGCATTTATGGACAGGAGCACGGACTTCATATTGAAAGTTCTGATTCCGGATCTCACATCTTTTTTACCATTCCGGTCTCTCCAGAATCAAAATATGAAGGGGGATTCAATTATGAAAATTGCTGTGATTGATGATGAACGTCCTGCGCGTAAAGAACTGATCCACCAGATTTTATCCTTCCTTCCTGACAGCGAGATTATGGAAGGAGACAGTGGTAATGCAGCCCTTGAATTATTTGGCCATCATTATTTTGATATTCTCTTTCTGGATATTAGTTTAAATGATATGGATGGAACCACACTGGCAGCTGCCGCAAGGAGAATGATGCCTCATGCCCAGATCATCTTTGCAACAGCATTTTCCCAATATGCAGTCCAGGCATTTGAGCTGGGTGTAAACAACTATATTTTAAAACCCTTTGATCCGGAACGGTTACGCTGCATTCTGGAAAAATGCAGACAGGATTTGGATCATTCTTTGAAAAACGATTTATGTCTCCCAGCACATAAGTTTCCAATTAATGTCAACAGAACCATTATACTGCTTGATATCAGGCAGATCGTGTACATAGAAACCTGCTGCCGAAGCTGCATTATCCATACCGTTTCCAGGGATTATACGGAGAACCAGCTGTTAGGTGAATATGAGAAACGCCTTTCTTCCTGTGGATTTTACCGGATTCACAAAAGTTATCTGATCAACTTAAATTACATATCCGAAATGTTTCCATGGGCAAATAACAGTATGGCTGTTAAAATGCAGGGGTTCGAAAAAGAGATTCTGCCCGTAGGAAGAGAAAAGATCAAACAGTTTAAGCAGATCATTGGTGTCTAGCTGCTGTTTATGCACAAATACCTCCTTTTCATACATTTTTCATTTATTATTGTGCATATTTCATTATAATTGGTGGTAATGAGATGTTTTAATAATAGGAGGTAGGCAAATGATAAGTTTCTTTTTATGTCTGTTGCTGCTGATTGCAGGTTTCTTCTTCTACAGCAAAATCACAGAAAAAGTTTTTGGACCTGATGACAGAGTAACACCAGCTCTTTCCATGACGGATGGAAATGACTACGTTCCCATGGGGACCCCACGCATCTTTTTAATACAGCTGTTAAATATAGCAGGCCTGGGTCCCATCTTCGGTGCACTTGCAGGAGCCTGCTGGGGACCCAGTGTATTTTTATGGATCACCTTCGGTACTCTTTTAGGGGGCGGTGTACACGATTATATGATAGGTATGATGTCCATGCGGCATAAGGGAGCCAGTGTATCAGAACTGACCGGTTCCTATCTTGGCACTGCCATGAAGCAGATTATGCGGGTATTTTCAGTAATTCTTCTTGTATTGGTGGGTGTAACCTTTTCTACCGGGCCGGCAAATCTCTTAGCGATGCTGACACCACATGTACTGGATTCCAGATTCTGGCTCATTGTTGTACTGGTCTATTATTTTATTGCCACCTTTGTCCCTATTGATAAGGTGATCGGAAAGATTTATCCGTTCTTTGGAATCTGCCTGATAGTAATGGCACTTGGTGTTGGCGGAGCCATTCTTTTTAAAGGATACCACATTCCGGAAATCACCCTGGCCAATCTTCACCCGGCCGGGACACCAATCTGGCCCACCATGTTTATCTCTGTTGCCTGCGGCGCCATATCGGGATTTCATGCCACACAGTCCCCTTTGATGGCCCGCTGTCTTACCAATGAGGCAGATGGACGAAAGGTATTTTATGGAGCCATGGTCGCAGAAGGTGTGATTGCGCTCATCTGGGCTGCAGCTGGAGTTGCTTTTTATGACGGAACCGGCGGTCTTTTAACGGCACTTGGAAATGGGCAGTCCAGCGTTGTTTATGAAATCTGCTTTCAGCTTCTTGGACCCGTAGGTGCTGTTATAGCCATGATTGGAGTTATCGCATGCCCCATCTCTTCTGCAGATACGGCTTACCGGAGTGCACGTCTGACTTTGGCGGACTGGTTTAAGCTTGACCAGAAACCGGCGAAAAACCGCCTGCTCCTTACCATACCGCTTCTGGCAGTTGGCTCTGTTCTGACTCAGTTTGATGTTCAGATCGTATGGAGATACTTCTCCTGGAGCAACCAGACACTGGCAATGATCGCATTATGGACTGCAAGCGTTTATCTCTTCCGTAAAAAACGCTTTTACTGGATTACAGTGCTTCCTGCAACTTTTATGTCCGCAGTCTCCTGTACTTACATACTGATGGCAAAGGAAGGACTTCAGATATCCACCGCCATTGCTTATCCCATTGGAATAATTTTTGCAGCTGCCTGTTTTGGGACCTTTTTCTATACGACTGTTCTTGGAAAGGGCAGGCATGCCACTGCTTCCTCCTGTGAGACAGAGTATGCTGCAGCAAAATCAGACTAAGCATTAAAAATACGGAACTGCCCGGGTGTCCAGCCCTGGCAGTTCCGTATTTCATTCCCTCATTGCTTTATTGCACAGGGAACAGTTTGCGCAGTCAGAAGGGCTGCAGTGCATTCCGGGCCGTACAAAAGGCTCTATGGTAAATCCGCATGATTCCAGATTATATCTGTCTTTTTCAATTAATACTTCCCCTGATTCTGCCAGAAACTCTACTTTTATTCCGGATACAGTAAGTACCTCATCGTAGAGCGGATGAGGCTTTATATGGGGAGAATATTTTCTCATCACTTCATCCTCTGTCTGTACATAGATGGAGTGATCGCAGGTTGTAAGAGCCTTAATTTCTCCATTTTCGGTAAATGACAGAGAATTGCTGTCTGCATTGATTCCGATCTGATCCGGATCGTAAGCGGTAATCCTCCCGATGGGAGTGGATAACAGCACAGGATCTGCCGGTTCTACTGATTTTAGATTCCCCGACTCATATAAGGACAGCCCCACTTTCGTTTCCACCATTCCCATTGGAGTCCGTATGGAAGCCTTTTCTCCCGGAAATAATGTGATGCTTTTAATGTCTCCACTCTTATAAAAACACAGACCATTGATCATTGCCTGAAATTCCGTGAATTCAAGATCAAAGGTCAGGGAAATGTTAAGCTTTCGCTCATCTTCCTCCGTCCAGAAGCCGCTTATCTGCCCATCCAGTATAAATACCCGGTGTATTTCTCCAGTCGGATAGAATTTAATCAGTTCCACTGGGAGCTCCCCAATGGGAGTAAGAACCTCCTGCTGTTCTTCCAGTGCCACACTGACCACCATTCCCTGCCTGTCAAACTCCACTGACGGCTTCTTTTTTCTTCTTCCATTTTCCGTATAAGCTGGAATCAGCTCTCCTGCCTGAGTGATGATCATATTCTTTTCCGACAGGCTCACTCCCAAAAGCTCTCCGTTTGGATGGCAGAGAAAGGAATCCACTCCACCCAGAATTCCGTAAGGAGTCTGAAGTGTCTTCGGGTCTAAAACCATATAATTTTGCATCGCTTTTCCCTCCTGCTAACACTGTTTTCTGGTTACCGTTATATGTAATCCGCCCTCTTCTTTCCGGATCTTTTTTTCATAGGAAGCATCTGTTTCCAGCCATGGTGGTATGTGTGCACAGACAAGCTGCAGCTCTAAAAACGGAGTGTTGGAAAAAAAAGGTAATAGTGCCTTTTTAGAGGAAATCTCCGGGCACTCCTTTTGAAGCTGTGCCAAATCAAGAAAATAGATTCCAGGCGTCTGGGTTTCCACAGGTCCTGCATTCTTAATCATCTCTTCTTTCCTTCTTCGTTTTTCATCGCTGTCTTCCATATCCTTTACCATTCCGTCTAATGTGTCCTGATCAGCCATCTCTGCACAAAAGATGCAATATCCCTTCTGGTTGAATACCGAAAAAGGAATTCCTGAAAGCTCTTTGCACAGAATGGCTTTTGCATCCTCTGTGAGAGTCAGGACTGCTTCCGTTTCTTTTCTCAGTTCCTCCACTGAATTCCCTTTTATGGGAGAAAAGGAAGCAGTCCGAACCGCCTGCCACTGTGTCCCCTCTTTTTCATATATTTCTACCAGGTTGCAATACAAAAAAGGAACCAGTTTTTGATCTTTGCTGATCACCGCTATTTTTTCCATCTGCCCGTTCCTCCTTTACCCATCAATTTCAACTACATTTCCATTGATCAGCTTTGCAAGAAATTCCTCCAGCTCAAGTCTTGCGTCTTCTTCATCGATATTTTTTTCCTCGGACAAAAGTGTGATCAGTTCATCCACTCCTGCCCCCCTTTCCAGGCTGTTCCACAAGAAGATGCAGATCTCATTTACCGACGGCAGGCCGTCTAAGGAACCATTCTGGCTGTCTCTTTCATCAAAAATACAAAATTCCCCTCCCAGTTCCATTAATGCAAATCCAGGCTTCAGCTTCACTTTCCTGATGTTCATATTAGCCCCTTAACCTTTCTATATCCACTCCGCCCTTAATCAGCTCTAAGTCTTCTCTGTCATATCCGGTACTCACCATAACTGCTCCGGTTGTCAGCCACATGACAATCAGTCCGCATATTTTTTGAATCATCAGGATCAGTAAATATGCGCTGATTTCCTCTTTTTTAAAGCTTTGCTTCATGGACTCTGTCAGGAACCGCTCAGCTTCTGATCCCACTGGAACGTTATTTAAAACCTCTTTTTTTAATATTCCATACTGTTTCATGGTCTGATAGTAGGCCACCGCAGATTCGATTCTCCGTTTCTCTTCCTTTGCCTCTGCTGTGGTGTACCCGCCTGCATAGATTACAGGTGCACAGCCTGTTAATCCGGCAATTCTTTCTCTTAGCTTCTGCTTGTCATAATAATTGGTTTTCGGATCCCGAATCCGTTCTTCTATTGCCTCAATTCGTTTGCAAATCCGGCTGTTATCCGTATTTCCTTTTATAATTGTGTAGGAACCAGCCGCTGTCACCGCCTTTGCCCGTCCCAGCATGGCCGGAGATACTTCTTCCATTGTGCATGGGTAAATGCCGTCAAAAACCACCGTATCCGTATATACCGCAGCGTCCTCCAAAAGATCCTCTTTTCTCCTGCCAATTCCCGGTGCCTTCATGGCTCTTACGTGAATGCGGTTCTGCTTTACATTTGTATTCAAAAGAGTCAGAGCCTCCCCCTCTATCCCGTCAGCCAGAATGAATAAATTCTGCTGTTGAGCCTTCTGAAGAAGAGGATAGATGCTTGAAAAGGAAGTGATTGGATTTTTTACAATCAGAACAAGCGGATCGGATACGGTTCCTTCTTCCCCCACTGTCAAACCGCCATCAAGACGCATTCCTCTGGTGATTTCAAGCTTTGTTTTCCCGAACATGGAATCTTTTACAACCACTTCTCCCACGTTGGTGCCATCCACCACCATTTGGGCAGTCTCCCGGTCTTTGGTGATGGCTTCCACCAGATCCCCGCCTGCATCAGACAGGGGAATGGCGTTTTCACGAACAAAGTCTTCCAGGGTTTTCGCTGCTGCTTTCAACTCCCTGGCCAGAAGTACCGGGCTGATTCCAGATGCCGATTTTCTTTCACAATATGCCAAAAGCTCCGCCGTCAGACGGGCTGACTCTCCGGTTCCGCAGCCTGCTGTCTGATTGATCTCACTAATGGCGGCTGCACAAAGGCGGATTCCCTGGTTGAAATATAGATCGCTACCCTCAAGTTTTCCTGCCACCTCCGCAGCAGAAAAGCTGAAAGTTCCATTTACCAGCACCTGTCCTTCCAGGGAAAGAACGCGGCAGAGACTTAAAATTCCTTCTGCCAGTTTTTTTCTGCCATCTTCAAATTTAATCTTCCGAATCATTTCTCTTTCCTCCATTCATTATGGATTTTAAAAGATTTTCCCCTTTTTTTATGTCCTGGCTGCTGACACTTAGATCAAATTTACGGGCTGCACTATGGACAAATTCATACAGGTTGCAATTTCCTGCCCGTTCTCCAATTCCAAGCAGCGTTCCATCTACCATATCTGCTCCTGAAAGTGCCATAACCATGGAATTGGCCACTGCCATTCCAAAGTCATTATGTTCATGAACCTCAATCATAATTCCTGTCTGCTTTATTTCCCGCACCAGCTCCCCTGCCCGCCTGGGAAACAACACACCAACTGTATCTGCAAGTCGAATGGTCTCCACTCCCTGCTGTTTCATCAGACGGATTAAAGAGACTAAAAATGCCACATCTGCTCTTGAGGCATCTTCCAGACCTACAGTAATTGGTATGTTATAATTCCTGGCAACCTCAATACATTCCTGCAGGGAATTTTCTATCCATTTTTTATTTTTTCCTAACTTATTGTAAATCTGCGCGTAGGACACCGGAGTGCCGATATGAATTAAATCCGGTTTCTGCCTGGCTGATTCTTCCACATTTCCAGGGTTTAATTTAGACCAGAGAGAGATGACGGCCTGCTTTTTCTTTTTCATGATTTCGCTGATATAATGAACGCCCTCTGTCCCCACGTCGTAGATCCCCGCTTCAATTTCAGAAACACCAATACGATCCAGAAACAAAGCCAGACGTACCTTGTCAGAAGGAGAGAATACGATACCTGGGCACTGTTCGCCATCCCGAAGAGTGGTATCAACTATTTTGATTCGCCTTTTCATACTTATCACACTCACTCATCATTGTTAAAAACTCTTCATCAGTTACTTCCCCGCCCTTTTTAATACTGAGCCGTTTTACCTTTTCCAGAAGATGCTCCACCGGATAACAATCTTCCATGTGATACTGTTTCAGCTTATACCTTATGGACGTACCACCGGAATGCTTTCCCAGAATCACCTTTCTGGATGCTCCCACAAGTTCCGGAGGAAAGGACTCGTAATTGGATGGTTTTTTCAAAACCCCATCCACATGCAGCCCGGATTCTATATAAAAGATCTTTCTACCGATAACAGGCGTATGACCCGGTATCTGAGTATTTGTTATGGTTTCAAAGAGACTGCGTAAGTCTGCCAGCTTCTCAAAGCTGTTGTTGGGTTTAAATCGCTCCACCACTCTCATGGCCAGAATAACCTGTTCCGTGGCAGCCTTGTTTCCAATCCCGGTAAAAGTGGTCATCACTGTTCCGTTATGATGATTTTGTAAATAATCCGCCGCAATGGCAGAAGCACAATAGCAGGAATTTTCCGGATACAGAATGGGGGAAGCCTGGATTAAAAGTTTCATTCCCCGTTCATAAATATCACGGCTTTCATAGATGAGTAAATCATCCAGCCCAGTAAGCCTTAAGCTGCTGTCTGTTCTGGCACCTTCCAGCCCTTTTAGCTCTGATACATCATTGACCTGTATATTGCGTATGTACTTTCCAGTACCATCGCAAAAAGAGGAGAGAAAATAATGAATTCCCGGATATTTCCCGCTTTCCGATGGACTGGGAAGTTCCATATACCAGGTGAGTCCCTGGGGTAAGTCGCCCTGCATCAGCTGGTAGACTCTTGGGGTCAGCACAGCTCCCCATATGCAAAGACTCTCTAACGTCTTTGCAAACTCGTAAACCAGTTCCTTCTTTAACGGATATTCCTCCAGCATTGTCAGTGTGGCATCAATGATTTTAATCAACAGCATACCCTCCTTTTTCCCGTGCTCCCTTCTGCGTCATTCCAGGTACTAAATCATTAAATCACGTACAGGTTTTCCCCCTTCAAAATGCTCATCAAAAATGCGTTCCACATCGTCTCCGGATACATTGCCGTACCAGACTCCTTCCGGATAAACAACTACAACAGGACCCTTGTCACAGATTCCAAAGCACCCGGTGTTGCTGATCACTACTTCTCCGGACATCTCTCTGTCTTCAATCTCCTGCATAAAGGTCTGGATTAAATCCACCGCTCCTTTTTGAAAACACATCCCTTTTTGTGTTCCGTTAATTCTGCAGCTTGTGCAGATAAATACATGATATTTTGGCTGTACCATCTTTCTCCTCCTCTTACATGGCTTCCGCCGCTTTTTTAACCGCATCTTCAATCATGTCATAGGTGTTTACCGGCTTTATCCCCAGTTTCGCCAGCTTTTTCGTTGGCTCCATGCCGATGCGCATGGCAATGACTCCGTTGCAGCCATTTAACGCAGCTATAATCCGTTCTATTTTATCCTCTTTATCTCCGCATTCCTCTTCCCCCTGACAATACTGCTCTACACTTCGTTTCCCCGCAAACCGGACTTCCCCATTCCGGTAATCATATAAATAAAACTCCTTTGCGTGACCAAAGTGGGTATCGACTACCACCCCGCTCTTGGAAGCGACTGCAAACCGGTAGCTTTGGGATACAGGTACAAAGGTCTGCTTTTCCTCTCCTAAGAATCCCTTTAGCTGTATGGATTTATCATCCGTTAAGGTTCCGACTGCATCAGCCCTGCAATGCTGGCAGTGATACATCTGGGGCATGATCTCTTCACATTGTTTCCGAATCTCATTTAACTGCTTATTTGAAACAGGTTCCACATACTCCAGCGCGCTTCCCTTTACCGGAATCATCTGCATAATATTGGTGATAAAGCATCCCAGGGATTTGACGGTCTTTACTACCTCCGGCACATGACTGTCATTGATTCCCTTCACTGTAACGATATTGACTTTTACCAGAATATCATTGGCAATTAAAAGTCTGATACCTGCAAGCTGGTTTGCTACCATGAGTGCTCCTGCTGCATCACCGGTGTATTCCCTGCCCATAAACCGGATATACTGATACATCTGTCCGCTGATATGGGGATCCACCGCATTCATGGTCACTGTTACATGGGAAACTCCCAGTTCCTTTAGTTCCTGGGCATACATGGGAAGCTTTAACCCATTGGTGGAAAGGCAGAAGGTCACTTCCGGATCCTGCTTCCTTATGAGCTCAAAGACCTTTCTGACATTCTCCCAGTTTTCCAGCGCTTCTCCCGGTCCGGCTATGCCAACTACGGTTAAATTGGGCATTTTTTCCTTTACTGATACATACCTCTCCAGCGCTTCCTCCGGTGATAAAATAGCAGAAGTGACTCCGGGACGGCTTTCGTTTGGACAGTCAAATTTTCTTACGCAGTAGCCGCACTGTACATTACAGGCAGGGGCTACCGGAAGATGAATCCTGGCAAACTGATGAGCCTGACAATTATAGCAGGGGTGCTCTTTTGTCTTGCGCTTCATGATCTCTTGTGGAGTTTCAGAAACCTTTTTATGATCAATGGCTGTGTCTTTATAGTAGGTGTCATATAAGGTCTCACGGAATGTGGTTTCAACGGTATCAATTAACTGATTTGCAATCTCATCCATATATTCCACGGAGCCCTCATATCCCAGCATTTTTAACCGCTGACCGCCTACATGGTCATGAATGGGAAACCCTCTTCGAACCAGGGGAAGATGTAAATCTTCTGCAATGCGTCTTCCATCTGAGCTTCCTGCAAGAATATTGGCTTTATAGGTGAGAATCATATCCTCAATGTCCTTAAAGTCTGCTTTATCTGCAATTTTATACTCATCCACCAGATACAGACCTGCGAGATTTTCAATCTCCGGTCTGATCAGTCCGTCAAGCTCCGGACTTGCCGATCCCGCCGCACAGACAACCGGCATAATTCCGCATTCACACATCATGCGCACGGTGGAATATACCAGATCCGGCTCCCCAAATACAGCGGCTCTCCCTGAAGAATGATATTTATGGGAATCAATCATGGCATCCAAATAGCGTCCTCTTTCTTTTTTCAGCTCTTCTGGAATTTCATTACCGGAAATACGGGAAAGTGCGTCTAAAAATGCATCCGTATCTCTTAAACCTGTTGGCAGGGACAGGCGCTCATAAGGAACTCCATATGTTTCTGACAGATATTCTCCCACGGAATTCTTATGGTGAAATGCAGTTAATTCCAGAGTAAACCTTGCTCCCCCCATCCTTTTTAACAGAGCCAGGTCCGTTCCCTCATGTGGAAGCCGGTTGTAATGCGGATCGTGTGCCCCGTCTAAATTATCGGATAAGTCAGGAAGAAGAATGGCGTCAATCCCAAAAAGGGTGAGCATCCTCTTTAAATATCTGGTATCTGCCGGGCTTATGGGCGCTGTAATTATATTTACCAGATTATTCTTTTCTCTCTCCATTTTAATAGAAGAAACAATGGCGTAAAGAGCTGCGAAATACCCCTCATACTGACTTCCGCCGTATCCGGGAGAGTGGCATGGAATCAGCGTAATATCTGCGTACCCCGGATTTTCTTCCAGAAAGGACTGAAGGATTCCCGGAACATCCTCTCCGATGGTCTCCGCAAGACAGGTGGTCATGACACCAATAATTTCCGGATGGTAAAGCTCTATTAAATTCTTTAATCCCTTTTTTAGATTTTCACTGCCGCCGTAAACCGTTCCCTGTTCCGTCAGGGAGGAGGAAGCGATATCCACCGGTTCGTTGTAGTGAGTTGCCATATGACGACGGATATAGGTCGCACACCCCTGAGAGCCATGAAGGATCGTCATACAGTTCTTCAGACCGTAAAAAGCAGTTGCGCTGCCCATTGGCATACACATTTTACAGGGATTGATATTTAGATTTACCAGAGGTTTTATTTCACTTTTCATCGTCACTCCGCCTTTCTGTCAGCTGATATAGCCCCATACCGGACTGTTTATGCTTTTATTGATTTCCATGGTGAAATTGACCACCCCTTCAAAACCAGCCAACGGGAACTTTCTTTCATGGTTGTGATCGCAAAATGCGATTCCCAGCTTATAGGCAAGAGGCCGTTCTTTCACACCTCCCACCAGAATATCCGCTCCCTTTTCTTTCATAAAAGTTTCCAGCTCCGCCGGATTGGCATCGTCAAGAATGATGGTATCCGATTTCACCAGACTTTCAATTACCTCATAATCTTCCTTTTTCCCCGTCTGGGTTCCAACCACCACAGTCTCCATCCCCATAGCCTGAAACTGCCGAATGAGAGAGATGGCCTTAAATCCCCCGCCTACGTAGATGGCCGCCTTTTTCCCCTCCAGATTTTTTCGGTACCGGCCTAAGAATTTTTCAAGCTCCTCCGCTTTCTTTTTGCAAAATTCCACCGCCTTTTTTCTTGCCAGTTCATTTCCAAGAGCCTCCGCCGTCCGGATTAAGGAAGTGGTGGTATCCTCGATTCCAAAGAAACTGACCTTTATAAATGGAATTCCAAATTCCTCTTCCATACGGTTTGCCAGATAGGTGCTGGAGCCTGCACACTGGACTATATTTAATGAAGCCTTCGGTGCTTCAATCATATCCTCATAGCAGGTATCACCAGTAAAACCGGAGATTACATCAATCCCTATTTCCCTGAAATAATTTTTAATAATCCACATCTCTCCTGCCAGATTAAAATCTCCTAACAGGTTAATGGCATTTCTTTTTTCTTCACTTTTGTGAGGCAGAAGTACGTTCATAATGGCATCACACGCCATCCGGTATCCGGTGGATTTATTGCCGGAGAAGCCTGGAGACTTTACAGGTATCACCGGAATATGATACTGCTCTGATTTCATCTTACATAAGGCCTCCACATCGTCTCCGATTACGCCTACAATGCAGGTGGCATAGATAAAAATCAGCTTTACGTTGTCTTCCTTTTCCATCAGCTCATCCACTGCTGCCTCAAGCTTTCGGATTCCGCCAAATATAATATCCGTTTCCTGTAAATCCGTAGAAAAGCTGTTTCTGTAAATATCCTCCCCGCTTGTTAAGGATCCTCTGATATCCCAGGTATAGCTGGAACATCCGATGGGACCGTGAACAATGTGATAAGCATCGGTAATTGGATTTAAAACAACCCTGGCTCCGCAGTATACACAGGCCCGCTGAGACACAGAACCGGATACACTGTTGCTGTCACATGAAATTTTGCCCCCCTGGCCATTGCACCCGTCTTTTATCACAATGGAACTTTTCCTGGCATCCAATACATTCCTGTTGCTGTTCTCCGTTTCCATGATCATACTCCTTTCAAAGACCCGCCATTTTAAACAGAAATAGGGAGGGGTCGGTTCCCTCCCTGGTTCCATTCACTTACTAATTTACATAACTACATCAAAATCTTCGTCGGCCGCATCCCGGTCCTTCCGGTCCATCATGGCATCTACAATTTTTTCCGTATACCGGATTGCACCTGCATATCCCACCGTAGCCTGTATTGGATTTCCATAGCGGTCCAGTACCGGAAATCCCATACGTACCAGCGGAATATCTTCTGCTTTTGCAATTTGTTTTCCATAGCTGGAACCCAAGAGAAGATCCACGGACTCATTTTTAATCAGCTGATGAAGGTAAAACAAATCCGTGTCTGCCTTCACCACATATTCACTTTCATCCACCCCATACTGATCCATCAGCTCTTTGATTTCTTTCTCCCAGTGAGCTTTTGGGGTACCGGTTATAATATATTTAGGAGTCATTCCCAGTTCCAGACACAAGGCGGTGAAGCCGTATACAATGTCAGGATCTCCGTAGATAGCCGCTTTCTTCTTATATACATACTGATGAGAATCCAGCATTAAATCCACCAGTCTGCCCCGCTCATCTTCCAGCTCTTTTGGAACTTCTTTTTTTGTAAATTTCTGAAGTTCCAGTATATATTGATCTGTCAGCTTGACGCCTACAGGGACTGGAATATTGGAAAAAGGAACTTTGTATTCCTTCTTTAAATGCTCCGACGGTTCCAGGGAACAGTAGATTCCCATAGAAATCAGTTTCTCACAATCTCCCAGCGCCTCAATGTCTTTGGCTTTGGTTCCTGCATGATCATGGAAATACTCATTCTTTCCATCCATCGGGTGATCTAAGGTTCCGTCATGATCAGGAAAATAAATATATTTTGCACCCATCAGTCCTGCAATCCGCTTTAATTCCCTGTCATCACCAGGATTCACCCAGCCGGGGAAAATGGCTACTTTTCCATTGGGTGTTCCGGTTTTCTTCGTCATATACTTCATGAATCCGATCATCATGTTGGAGAATCCCTGGATATGGGAACCTTCATAGGAAGGTGTACTGGCATAAAGAACTGTTTTTCCCTCCGGAATTTCCATATCCATTATATAAGAACCAACGTCATCACCAATGGTCTCAGACAGACAGGTGGTGTGAATTGCCATAATATCCGGTTTATAGATATCAAAGACATTCTTCATTGCAGTTGTAATATTGCTGCGTCCTCCGAATACCGATGCGCCCTCTGTAAAGGAACTTGACGAAGCGATGGCTGGTTCCTTGAAGTGCCGGCTTAACACCGTTCTGTGATAGGAGCAGCACCCTTGTGATCCATGGGAGTGAGGCATGCACTTTTCGGCGCCCAGAGCGCAGAACATTGCGCCTACCGGCTCACAGGTTTTGCAGGGATTGATGGTCATATGACGATTTTCCATAATTTCTTTTGGTGTTAATTCAAGCATCAGCCAGCACCTCCTAACGTTCCTTCTAACATTGGCATGGTTTTCCACGGCGGTTTCACCAGCGACCAGGCGTTGGTATAAAGGCTCATGGTCACATCTCTTCCAAAGTTTACTGCTCCCCGAAAGCCTGCATACGGTCCGGAGTAATCATAGGAATGCATCTGGCGGGATACCACTCCGCCATGCTGTATGGCATATTTATCCTTAATTCCGGAAAAGAAAATGTCTGGTTTATACTGTTCAATCAGCTGGTCCGTTTCGAACATATTATAGTCATCAACTACCATATAGCCTTTCTTCATATCTTTCATCATTCCGTCGTAAGTATCAAGCTCAACACCCTGGCTTCGCAGACTTACCAATTCGTCCATGGAATACCGGTCATCATATCCCACTGCTCTCTCCACCGAGATCTCCTCGATGTTTTTTGAATCTGCATCTGCCTTAATCTGGGGAATAATTTCCCGCCCTTCATAATCATCCCGGTGGGCAAATTCATACCCTGCAATGGTGGTTTCCATACCAAAATCCCTTAAAAGCATCTGATAATGATGGGAACGTGAGCCTCCAACAAAGATTCCGGCTGTTTTCCCCTTTAATTTGGATTTGTAAAACTCCATATCCTCATTGATTTCCGCCAGTTCCTCAGCAATCACTTCCTCCGTGCGTTTCGTAAGCTCCGGATCATTGAAATACTTTGCCATCATACGCAGTGATTTGGATGTTGCCCCTACACCGATGAAATTTACTTTCAGCCAGTCAACCCCATATTTTGTCTTCATCATCTCCGCTATGTAATTAATAGAACGATGGCACATAACAAGATTTAAATCTGCCAGGTGGGAATTTTTTAAGGTTTCGTAGGAACCGTCGCCGGTAAACACAGAAACCACTTCATAACCAATCTTTTTTAAGATCCGTTCCTGTTCCCAGCCGTCGCCTCCGATGTTGTATTCGCCTAAGATATTTACACTGTATTTTCCTTTGGGGGCTTCTTCCCCTTTTCCGATTACATATCGCATCAGTCCGTTGTTTGCAATGTGATGACCGGCTGACTGGGAAACTCCCTTATAGCCTTCGCAGGAATACCCGATTGCAGTAATACCGTATTTTTCTTCCACTCTTTTTGCCACGGCCTGCACATCGTCACCAATCAGACCAATGGGGCAGGTGGAGCAGATGAAAATACACTTGGGATGGAAAAGCTGCATGATTTCATCAATTCCCTCTTCCAGTTTCTTCTCTCCTCCAAATACAATGTCCGATGCCCTCATATCGGTACAAAAGGAATATGGAACAAAATTGGGCTCGCCTTCATAGGAAGACCTGGCTTTGTTCCTTCTGGTTCCCCAGGAATAGAAGGCGCAGCCAATGGGACCGTGTGTAATAACCACAGAATCCTTAACCGGTCCTACCACAACGCCCTTACAGCCTGCATAGCAGCATCCTCGTGCAGTGATAATTCCCGGTATTGCCCTGGTATTTGCTGTAATCTCATCCGGATTTTCTCCAAATTCCAGCTGAGTGATATGACTTTTTCTATTTTTAAAGATTCTGGAAGAATATTTATCCAGCAATAAATCTCGTTCCTTTGACATTTCCCTCACCTCCTGTCAATATGCCTCTTTTGTGCACTCACCGCTTCTGACGGTGTAAGCCTCATAGATTGGCAGCACAAATATTTTTCCGTCTCCGGGATTTCCTGTCTGGTTGGTTTTGATCAGGATATCCACCACATCCTTCACCTGCTGGTCTTCTACAATCAGGGTGACCAGTCGTTTTGGAATCCAGCGGAAGGACTCTGTTAAATACTCCCCTTTGGGAGACATGGGAAGCTCTCCTGTTTCCAGAACAAGGGATAAAAGCTCGGGATCAATCCGTTTCTTTCCTCTTCCTAATACCGGTCTGCAGGTCAGTGCAGGAAATCCGCCTTCTGCCAGAGCTTTTTTCGTGGGGTTTATCTTATTCACCCGGATAAATGCCATTACTTCTTTCATAGCAATCGTTCCTCCTAAAGTCCCTGCTTTCCTGTACTGATGGTGTAGGCATCTTCTACCGGAGATACAAAGATACGTCCGTCTCCGTAATTGCCCTCCCCTGTTCTTGCAGTTCTCATAATCACCCTGACTAAATCATCCTTGTCTTCATCGCTGCAGAAAAATAACAGCATTTCTTTTGGAATCTCATCGTAGTGAACATCTCCTACTGTAATTCCTTTTTGTTTGCCACGTCCATATACATCCATCTTTGTCACAGCCTGAAATCCTGCTTCTGAGGCTTCCTTCATAACATAATCCGCTTTTTCCGGCCTGATAATCGCTCTCACCAGTAACATAATATTTTCTCCTCTCCTGACCCCTTAGTCCATAACTCCGTACTGCATTAAAATTTCTTCCAGTTCATCGATTTTCATTGGATTTGGAATGACAAACATTTCATTGGCATCCACCTTTCTTGCCAGCGTACGGTATTCATCTGCCTGAGGTTCTTCAGGAGAAAAATCTATAACCGTTCTTTTTCTGATTTCTGCCCTCTGCACCGCATTGTCACGAGGTACAAAATGAATCATCTGAGTGCCGATCTTGGCTGCCACAGCCTCCACAAGATCCTGCTCCTTATCTACCTTTCTGGAGTTACAGATGAGACCTCCAAGCCTGACCCCGCCGGTCTTTGCATACTTGGTAATTCCTTTGGAAATGTTATTTGCTGCATAAAGAGCCATCATCTCGCCGGAACATACAATATAAATTTCCTGTGCCTTTCCTTCCCGGATCGGCATTGCAAAGCCTCCGCACACGACATCACCAAGAACATCATAGAATACATAGTCCAGATCGTCGGTATAGGCACCCAGCTGCTCTAACAGATTAATGGAAGTGATAATGCCCCGTCCTGCACAGCCAACTCCTGGCTCCGGTCCGCCGGACTCCACGCCTTTGATTTTGCCGTAGCCTTCTTTTAAAACCGCATCCAGTTCAATGTCGTCGCCTTCGTCACGAAGGGTATCAAGTACTGTCTTCTGCGCCAGACCGCCTAAAACCAGTCTGGTGGAGTCTGCTTTGGGATCACAGCCCACGATCATAATGTGCTTTCCCATCTCTGCCAGACCTGCTGTTAAGTTCTGGGTTGTTGTTGATTTACCGATACCGCCTTTTCCATAGATAGCAACCTGTCTCATAACCAATTCCTCCTTACATAAAAGAAGAGGCGGAAGGCAGATCTCGCACAGATCCTGCCATTCCACCTCTTTGTGAATAGAAAATGAAAAAGTAACCTTAAAGTTTTGTCGACGACTTAGGTTGCTATCACTATATATGTTTTCATCATTGAATTCAATACAACACAATGCACAAATATAAATCTTTTAATCCGTTATTTACAGTATTTTATACAAACTAATGCTTGTTATCTAAAAATTATTCCATCTAAAAAAATAACAGCATGCCAGTGCGCGCTGTAATTTTGAAAAGGAGCCGTAACCGGCCCCCTCCTCTATGCTGTCCTATGAATCAATCCCTACCATAACAGAAGTGGCCTTGATGATGGCGTATGCATCTGACCCAACTTCCAGTTTTAAATCATTCACTGATGCCATAGAGATCGTGGCGGATATAAAATTACCCCCTCCGATGTCTATGGTCACAATTGCATTCACTGCACCGGACTGAATTTCTACGACCTTTCCCTTTAACTGATTTCTGGCACTTATTTTCATGTGACCAGCCCCCTCTCAATGGTATTATTTTCTTCATAATAATTATCTTTCTCACATTTGTCAATCTATTTCAAAAATACCTAATAAAATTAAGACAAAAGCAAAAGATCTTCCTTGGGGAATTTTAAATATAATGGGATTGTCTCCGTTTCTTCCGTTTCGTATTCTTTCTTTTCTCTAATCCACCAGATTTTTGAAGATGACAGCCGGGATGCATTCTGAACTAAGTATTGCTGTTGAAAGGTGGTATGGGCACTTCCTGCCAGAGAAATTTTCATTGTATTCTCTTCCTTAGGATCACTGGCCGGAACCAGATTATGGCCTCTGATCCCGATATAGCGTATGGAGTCTCCAATTGGTTCGATCGTCCTCAGTCTGATATCCCAATCCTGGGCGTAAAGTTCATATTCACTGATTCGTTCTATTGGCGAGATATTTTTACAGCCAGTCAGTCTGGCTGCCTCCACTTTTAATGGTTTTCGAAAGATATCCTTTGTAAGTCCTTTTACTACAGGTTTGCCATTGGACAACAGAATCATATGATCACAGAACCGGTAAATCTCATCTCTGGAATGGGAAACAAATAAAACATCTCCATGAAACTCCTTTAACAGTTCCAGCATTTCCAGCTGAAGAGTATCTTTTAAAAATCCATCCAGAGCGGAAAATGGCTCATCCAGCAAAATCATCTCCGGCTTACATAAAAGCATCCGTGCCAGCGCCACACGCTGCTGCTGACCGCCTGACAACTGGGAGGGTAGCCGTTTTTCCAGACCTTTTAACTGAAAACGTTCTATCTGTTCCAAAACCTGAATCTCTTTTTCCTTTCCCCTGCCTGTCAGAGAAATTTTTAAATTTTCCTCTACTGTCATGGTGGGAAACAGTGCATAGTTCTGAAACAGATAACCCACATGGCGTTCTCTTGCCGGCAGATTAATGCCTTTTTCAGAATCATAAAGCACCCTGCCATTGTGAACAATCCTGCCGCTGTCTGGTTTTTCAATACCTGCCACACATTTTAGAGTCATGCTTTTTCCACATCCGGAAGCCCCTAATATTCCCATGCAGCTGCCGTCTGTTTCAAATTCCACTTCCAGATTGAAACCATGGAATTTTTTTACGATCTTTGCTTTCAATGACATATCAGGCCCACCCGCTTCCATTGTTAAAATTTTTCCCTGATATTATGTTCATAGCCGCTACAATGACGAAGGATAAAAGAACAATGACCAGGACCCAGAATCCTGCCGTATCCCAGTTACCCGCAGTCACTTCCGTAGCAATGGCTACTGACACAGTTCTCGTCTTGCCCAGAATATTTCCTGCCAGCATGGTAGTGGCTCCGTACTCTCCTATGGCTCTTGCGAAGGATAACACTGTGCCCGATGCAAGCCCGGGGGCGGCGATTGGAACTACGATCTTCCAGAAAATTTTTCGTTCTGACAAACCAAGGGTTCTACCTGCCTGAATCATGGTTACATCCACCTGTTCAAAAGCCGCTCTGGCATTGCGGTACATAAGGGGGAAGGCTATGACAAATGCCGCCATAACACATCCCGGCCAGGTCTGCACCAGCTTTAAATCAAAGTTTTCAAGAAGATATCTTCCAAATGGCCGGCGCAGACTGAAGATTAAAAGAAGAAAAAAGCCTGCTACCGTTGGAGGCAGCACCAGGGGAAGTGTAAGGATTCCGTCCGCAATGGCTTTTGCAGTGTTATTTAATTTCATGATCTGCCTGGCTGCTCCGATTCCTAAAAAGAAGGTCAGTACAGTCGCTACAATTCCTGTTTTCAACGACAGGTAAAGAGGACTCCAGTCGATGGTCTTTAATAATTCCCCCAATGCATTTCACCTCCTTCTCACTGCTGGTTTATTTTGTATATTTGGTAAATCCGGCATCCGTAAAGAGTTTCATCACACTTTCATCACTGGTTAAGTAATCCTTAAACTCTGCTGCTGCTTTTTTCTGATCCTCACTGGCTTCTTTGTCTTTGATTAATCCTACCGGATAGACAGCCGGATCAATTTTTGTTTTATCTGCTTCCGCTATGATCTCCACTTTGTCCGGCATGGACGCTGCATCTGTGGCATAAACCACACCTACCTCGTTGCTGCCTTCTGCAACTGCGGTTAAAACTGCGGTAACATTGGCGCCTTCATTGATCTCCATCTTCATAACCTGATCCAGTATTCCCATATTGGTGAAAAGTTTTCTGGCATACTGTCCTACCGGAACATCTTCTCCTGCAAGTGCAAGACTGGAAGCCGCTGTGATATTCTCAAATCCGGTTACTGACGTCTTTTCACCCTTCGGCTTAATAAGCACAACCTTGTTTACAAGAAGATTTGTATCGGAACCCTCCTCTACCAATCCCCCATCCTTTAATGCATTCATCTGCTTGGGTGCTGCTGAAAAGAAAATATCACACTGGGCGCCCTCCTCAATCTGTTTTTGAAGAGTACCTGAACTGTCCGCATTGTAAACAATTGCTACACCAGGGTGGGTACTTTCATAATTCTCCTTAATCTTTTCCATGGTGTTTTTCAGGCTTGCTGCAATAAACACATATACATCAACCGGCTTTGCTTCCTCTGCCTTTGTTTCCTCTGCCTTTGCAGTCGTAACAGCGGTTGTTGTCTCCTGGGCAGGTTTTGATGTCTCAGTTTGTGATGATGCCGCCTGGGTGGCAGGAACCGCTTTTACCCCCGCCAGACCACAGCCTGAAAGCAATCCGCCAATGAGTGATACCGCCATCATAATTTGCAGTAATCTGTTTCTTTTTTTCATCTTTTTTCCTCCTCTTTTTTTATTCATGATCTGTTTTGTTCTGTTTTGTTACGTTTTGTAAGTATTTGTTTATTTTAAATGATACATAATTAAAAGTCAATATTCCTATATCTTCAGATTATTTCTTATTTTTCTGGATTAATTAATCAATTTATTTCAACATATCAGTTCTCACCTTTGATTGACAAAAAATAAACCTTGTTATACCATAAATAATTATGAGACAGGGGAAAGAGGATATCACATGGAAAAAATTTACAGACCCCAGGAAGTGGCGGATCAGCTAAAAATCAAAAAAGCGACCGTATATGAATTAATTAAACGGGGAGAATTAAAATCCGCAAAGGTAGGGAAGCAGATCCGCATCAGCCAGGATCAGCTTGATGAGTATCTGACAAGAACAAATCAGAAGAAAGAAGCTGCTGTTACTGCCAATGCACTGCCTCCTGTTATGGATATTCCCCGTTTTTCGGCTGATCAGGCAAGCAGGCAGATGGATTATCTTCTTCATACAAGCGGCCTTATTATTAACAGCCAGGAATCCAGAACAGTAGAACTGCTTCGCAGTCTGTTAAGTCAGAGAGATAACAGCCTGCCACTCCTTCATTCTTATATGAACGATTACAACAGCCTTTATTCGCTTTATTATGAGAAAACCCATATGGCACTGACCTGTTTTTGCTTTGAACAGTTTGAAGAACGGATCAGCCAGATCAGCCATTTTCTTCCGGGGCTAGAAGCCGCGGTCATCCATATCTGCACATTAAAAACTGGCTTTTATGTAAAAGAAGGAAATCCAGATCATATAAGCAGCCCAAAGGATTTATGCCGACCTGAAATTAAATTTTTAAACCGGGAAAAGGGAAATGGCCTGCGGATTTATTTAGACCGGATACTGACAGAGAAAAAAATAGACAGGTCCCTTATTAAGGGTTACGCAGATGAAAGCCTGTCTCACATGTCATCTGCTAACGGGGTTGCTTCCGGGCTTTCAGATGTCAGCATGGGGGATCTCTCCCATCTGACTGCATATCCCCATATGGATTTTATCCCCTTAAAAGAAGCATCCATGGATCTGGTCATACTTAAATCTGCCATGGAACAGCCAGCCTTTACGGCTCTCCTTGAAACAATCCGTTCCAGGGAATTTAAAGACAGTCTCCTGCATTTTAACGGCTATGAAACCACAAACACAGGAGACGTCAGCTTTACCACGCCTTAGTTATTTTATTCATTTTTAATTGTGAAATCACAAAAAGTACGCCGCCCACAGTACACAACAGGCTGCCCCAGAGCATGGCATAGGTAAGGTCAGCGGCGGCAGCCTTCCCAAATATGAGATTGGTTCCCGTCCCGCATGCCTCCCCGACCACTGCATAGATACTAAGTACGGTAGCCCGGTCTGTAGAAGTAACACGGCAGTTTTGCAGCCTGGCCTTTAACGGTCCAAACAAAGAGGACGCAAGCCTTAAAAAAATAATGCCAAGAACGGAAAGCAGTCCACTTTTCGTCTGGAAAAGAACCAGGCAGGAGATACTCCCGCATAAAAACAGGACAATGGTAAATGGAAGAATTCCCATTTTTTTATTCAGGCGGTAAGACCACATACCACCTGCAATTCCTGACAATGTGACTATAATAAAAACATAGCCCATTGTCTTTGGCTCCATTCCGCATTTCACATACTGCAGCTGGTTTAAAAACACAGTAATCGTCTGATTTGTCTCCTCAAGCAGTGTAATTCCCACCATGCCAAGAAGAAAATACCGGTCTTTTACCACGTCTAAAAAGGTGTGGAAAAAATGTATCATGCTTTTTTTCTCTTTCTCCGGCTCTTTTACTTCTTTTAAACCAAAGACAAGAACGGCTGCCACTCCATAGGTAATCATGGTTAAAAAACCTGCCAGTCTGTAATTTTCCCCAATAAAAACAGAATAGAAAAGAGAGGCAAAAAGCAAACCCGCCATTCCTAAAGACTGGTAAATACCAAATACCTGCTGGCTTTCTTCCTCCCTGCAGGAAAGATAGAGAATGCTTAAATCACAGCCTGACATTCCTGCCATCACCACACTGAGCAGTATCCGTTCCAGTAAAAATCCATCAAACCCGTCCGCTCTCCAGAAAACCACCTTGGAAATAAAATAGATTCCGCAGGTGATAATCATGGTCTTTCTATATCCGATCCGGTCTGCAACCAGTCCCCATGGCATCTCAAGAGCGATGCAAAGAGCCAGACAAATGCTTTCGATTACAGTGATTTGAAATACGCTGACACCTGCTGCCTGTCTGTAGAGAGTGGCCACAGGTCCATAAAATACCAGTCCCTGTAGAAAGGAAATGGCATAAAGCAAATATATATTTTTTTTATCTTTCATATTTTCTCCAATGATCCGTATTTTTCAAAATAACAGGTACCAAAAATAAGCTCTGTTTTCACAGTGCTTTTTTTAATGCCATCTTTATGATTTTTTTCTACGTGGGATCATATGATGAGAAAATAGATAATGGCATAAATCTGCCCTCCGGATTTCGTAGTGAATTACTTTGTCACTATATCATGAAAACGGTTGTATGTAAAGAAGAGACAAACTATTAGTAACAATTGACAGTAAGTTCCAATAGGAGTAAGATAAATTTTGTTGATCTTATATAATTAAAAGGAGGGGTTTGTATGGATTACAGCTTTTTGTTAAATCTCACAATTATTCTTTTAAGCACTAAGGTTTTAGGTCTTGTAACGCGTAAATTTCACATGCCGCAGGTAGTAGGAGCACTGTTAGCGGGGGTGATTCTTGGCCCTGCCATGCTAGGCACACTCCATGAAACCGAATTCCTTGACAAACTGGCAGAAATCGGTGTGATTGTCCTCATGTTTTGCGCCGGTCTGGAGACAGATACCGCAGAATTAAAAAAGAGTGGTAAATCAGCGTTTATCATTGCACTGATCGGTGTCATCGTGCCTTTATTCGGCGGCTTCGCTGTTGCTTCTTTCTTTAACCGCCCTGGTGTGATTTCTTCCGATGCCACCTGCTCTTTATTTCTTCAGAATATGTTTATCGGAGTCATTCTGACAGCTACTTCTGTAAGCATTACAGCTGAAACTTTAAAAGAAATCGGTAAGATAAAGACCCATTCCGGCAACGCTATCCTGGGAGCCGCCATTATTGATGATGTGTTGGGTATCATTGCACTTACCATCATTACCAGCACCACCGATCCCAATGTCAATCTGTTTGCTGTCTTATTAAAAATTGCCGCGTTCTTTGTCTTTTCTGGTATTGGCGGCGTTCTGATCTATAAAGCATATTCCCGTTGGAGCAACGACGCGGAACGTGGCTTACAACGCCATGCAATCGCTGCTTTTTGTCTTTGTCTTCTCATGTCTTACATCGCAGAACACTTTTTCGGCGTGGCCGATATTACAGGAGCCTACATAGCCGGAGTTATCATATCCAACACCCAGAAATCCCAGTTCCTGACTTCTAAATTTGACACCCTGTCCTATCTTCTGCTTTCACCGGTATTTTTTGCAAGCATAGGACTTAAGGTGGAACTCCCGTCCATGACACCAGCAATTATTCTTTTTGCATTTCTTTTAACCCTTACTGCCATACTAACAAAAGTAATTGGCTGTGGAATCGGAGCTAAACTCTGCGGTTATAAAAATTACCAGAGCATTCGGATCGGGGTTGGTATGATTTCCAGAGGCGAGGTCGCTCTGATTGTTGCAGGAAAAGGACAACAGCTTGGACTTCTCAGCGGTGATTTTCTGGGGCCGGTGGTTCTTGTTGTCATTATTACCACAATAATCACACCAATCGTGTTAAAACCGGTCTTTCGCATTGGTCCTTCTGTGCCCTTTACAGAAACCAGACTGGGTGAAAATTATGAAGAAGTTTCCAAATACAGGTAAATGTTAACAAAGCTCTAACAAAATTATAGTTGCAATCGCAACTATTTTTGTGTTACACTTAATATAATCGAATCGAGTCAGAGTTGCATAGGCATGATTTATACTTGTTCTCAGCCTTTGCACCACTGACTCAAAAAAAACGGACAACAGGAGGTATTCGCTTGAATCAAAAACTAAAGGAAAAAATTATTGAATCCCTTTCATCTGTACTGCCCGTTACATGCATTGTGCTGATTTTGTGTATAACCATTACACCCATGCCGCTTGATCCGCTGATGCTGTTTCTGGTAGGTGCAACCTTACTTATTGTGGGAATGGGATTTTTTACACTGGGTGTAGACATGTCCATGATGATCATCGGGGAAAAAGTTGGTAACCATCTGGCAAAATCTAAAAAATTACCTATAATTATTTTTGCCTGCTTTATCATTGGTTTTATCATTACCATTGCTGAGCCAGATCTTCAGGTTCTGGCTGGTCAGACCCCTGCAGTACCTGATATGGTGCTGATTCTTTCAGTGGCAGCCGGTGTGGGAATCTTTCTCGCCCTGGCATTTTTAAGAACTCTGCTGGGTTGGAATTTATCAAAGCTTCTTCTGATCTTCTATGGAGTACTCTTTGTTACCACAATTTTTGTTCCAAAAGATTTTCTGGCTGTGGCTTTTGACTCCGGAGGTGTAACAACCGGTCCCATTACCGTTCCATTCATCATGGCTCTGGGCGTCGGTCTTTCCTCTGTTGGAAGAAGTAAAAATTCAGGCAGTGACAGCTTTGGTCTAGTGGCCCTCTGCTCTGTAGGACCGATTCTCTCAGTCATGATTCTGGGGTTACTCTATGGCTCCTCTTCCAGCAGCTATGAACCCACGGTAATTCCTGCCTTCACCAATTCACAGGATCTGTGGCTGGCTTTTCAACATGAATTTCCGGTTTATGCAAAGGAAGTTTTTCTGGCTTTGTTTCCTATTCTTTTATTTTTTGTAGTTTTCCAGATATTTTTCTTAAAACTAAGACAAAGACAGATCATTAAAATACTGATGGGAATACTGTACTCCTACATTGGACTCACACTGTTTTTAACCGGTGTCAATGTTGGATTTATGCCTGCCGGCAATTATCTTGGAAAACAGCTGGCCTCTCTTTCCTATAACTGGATTATGATTCCCATTGCCATGCTCATCGGTTATTATATTGTAAAAGCAGAACCTGCTGTTTTAGTATTAAATAAACAGGTGGAGGATATAACTGGAGGTTCCATATCAGAAAAAACCATGATGACAGGATTATCGGTAGGTATGTCAGTATCTTTGGGATTATCTGTCATAAGGATTTTAACGGGCCTTCCCCTTCTTGCACTTTTAATCCCCGGATATGCGCTGGCACTGGGTCTTTCCTTTGTTGTACCGCCCATC
Source organism: Lacrimispora struthionigena (assembly GCF_048627165.1). Lineage (NCBI taxonomy): Bacteria > Bacillati > Bacillota > Clostridia > Lachnospirales > Lachnospiraceae > Lacrimispora > Lacrimispora struthionigena. The sequence goes on along the minus strand of NZ_JBMBWP010000001.1, from coordinate 315,386 downwards.
TTTACATCAATCGCATTTGACTCCGGCGGTGTGGCTTCCGGTCCCATGACTGCTACTTTCCTGCTTCCGTTTGCAATGGGCGCATGTGAAGCAGTGGGCGGTAACATTGTGACTGATGCCTTTGGAATTGTAGCCATGGTGGCCATGACACCTTTAATCACCATTCAGCTGATCGGTGTGATTTACCATTTTAAAACAAAAAAATCCAGTTCTTTTGCAGGGGCTGCCTCAATTGATATGGAACTGGAATTTATTGAATTAGGAAAGGATGAAGCAGATGACTTCCAATCATAAAGTTTACTGGATTACAGTTATTGTAGACCGTGGAAAAGGCGAAAAAGCTGCTTCCGTTTTCAAAGAATACAATCAGGAACTGCTGCTTAATGTCAGAGGACACGGAACAGCCAGTTCTGCAATTAAAGATTGCCTTGGACTTGATGAGCCGGAAAAGGACCTGGTAATCGGAGTGGTTGATCAGTCAGCCTCCCAAAACCTCCTATCCGCGCTTCATAAAAAACTGGAGCTTGATAACCCCGGATACGGTATCGTATTCACTATTTCTCTGTCAGGAATCAGTGCCGCGGCTTCGAACCTTCTAAACTCCGGCATTACAGGCAATGAGAACCATATATCTACAGATTATCACAAGGAGGATCATCCTATGTCAGATACAAACGCGTATGAATTAATTGCATCCGTCATAAATACAGACCTTTCAAACCCAATTATGGAGTCCGCGCGAAATGCAGGCTGTAAAGGCGGCACACTAATAAAAGCAAGAGAACTGGGCGGAGATTCTACCAGTAAGCTGTTTGGGATGACCGTCTCAAATGAAAAAGAAATTCTTCTGATGCTGGTTCCTAAAGCAGATAAACAGGCAATATTAAAATCCATTTGTGAAACCGTATTAAAAGAAACAGGAGAACATGCCATTGCATTCTCTCTTCCAGTGAATGATGTGGCTGGTTTAAGCACACTTATGAAATAATCGGCCTCTGCTTTCTTGACACTGTGGCTCTAAACTCTTATAATATATGTATTACAGTTGTAAGAACAGGAGAATGAGTATGAGCCACCTTCCGCAAATTTCTGAGGCAGAATATGAAGTGATGAAGGTACTTTGGAGGTATGCTCCAATTAACACCAACGAGGTAACTGAAAAACTGATCCAGACAACCGACTGGAATCCCAAGACGATTCACACCCTGTTAAAGAGACTGGTTCAAAAGGGGGCTGCTACCTATACGAAGGAAAGCCGTGTATTTATTTATACTCCTCTTATTAATGAGGACGACTATCTGAAGAAGGAAAACAGCCACTTTTTAAACCGGTTTTATAATGGCAGCATATCCGGTATGGTAACAAACTACATGAACAGCAATCATATATCCAACGAGGACTTAGACGAGTTGAAAAAGCTTCTTTTTAAGGAACATGAGGAGGAAACATAATATGCTTCTTTCCCTTGTGATCCGTCTTATGTTAAACAGCGTTGTGATAATTCCGTCTTTCGGAATAATCCTGCTGATAAAAGAACGATTTAAAAATCATCTTACCTGGAAAGCCCAATACAGAATCTGGTATTACCTGTTGCTTGTACTGATCTTTCCTTTTCTCCCTTCCTCCATGATCCATGCAGGGCTTCGTTTATTAAGCCTTTCTGGAGGCAGTGTCTCACCTGTCAAAGGAATGACTCCCACTTTTTCTAATGATGCCGGTATTTCCAGCGTTATACAGGATTTCTCCATATCCGTCAGCCGAAGCCGTATCTTTCATCTACCTGCTTTTCTGCCTTATATATGGGGACTGGGAATTGGTATTGTATCAATCCTTAATCTTATTTCAGACATTAAAATCAGACGAATCAGACAGGCCAGCCTTCCTCTCCAAAACAGGCAGATCAGAGAACTGTATGACTGCTGCCTCAGTGAAATGAATATAAAAAAGAAAATTCCCCTTTATAGCAGCGCATATTTAAGTTCTCCCGTGGCTGCCGGTTTAGTTAAACCGGTAATTATACTGCCCATCCATATGCTTTCAGAATTTACAGAAAAAGAAATTCGCTTTATTCTTCTTCACGAACTGACCCATATTAAGCACAGAGACCTTTTTCTTAACCGTTTTCTGGCTCTTATGCAGGCACTGTACTGGTATCATCCAGTCGTCTGGATCGGGCTAAGAGAGATGAGAAAGGACCAGGAAGTTTATTGTGATCTGTCCGTTTTGTCCATGTTAGAAGAAAACAGCTATCTGGATTATGGAAAAACACTGATTCGTTTTGCAGAAAATATAGGGAGACGACTTTCTTTTGCCTCCCAAATCGCAGGCTCTGAAAAAGAGATCAGGAGGAGAATCCGCTGCATTGCTTCTTACCGCAAAGAATCCAGATGGAAACAATTAAAAAGCCGGTTTTTACTCACCTTAACCAGCCTGGTGCTGCTGGCCTTTATACCGGTCATGTCTGTACATGCATCCAGCGGTTCTTATTACCCTTTTTATCCTGAGCATATGAAACAGCTGGATTTAGACTCCTGTTTTTACGGTTATGAAGGGAGTTTTGTACTTTACGGAGTCAATTCCCATCAATATTATATTTATAATCAGAAAGCAGGCACAACCAGGATTTCCCCAGACTCCACCTACAAGATATACAGCGCGCTGTGTGCGCTGGAACAGGGCGTGATTACGCCTGACTCCTCTTATATCAAATGGGACGGATCAGTCTTCCCATTTGAAGCGTGGAATCAGGATCAGAACCTGAATACTGCCATGAACCGTTCTGTTAACTGGTATTTTAAAGCTCTGGATGAGAAAAGCGGCATATCCGCTTTAAAAAACTGCATTGGGCAACTGGAATATGGAAATCAGGATTTATCTGGAGGAATCGGCAGCTACTGGCTGGAGTCTTCCTTGAAAATTTCTCCTGTGGAACAGGTGGAGCTCTTAAGCAGGCTTTGCCAGGAAACTCTCCCGTTTCAACCGGATCATATCAAAGCCGTAAAAGATTCCCTTTATATTTCTGCCAGCCAGGGTGTTTCATTATACGGAAAAACCGGAACCGGCAACATAAACGGCAAAGATGTCAACGGCTGGTTTATCGGTTTTGCGCAGTCTCAGGATGAGACTTATGTATTCTCCACCAACATACAAAGTGATCAATGTGCCAACGGACGCATCGCCGCAGCAATTACACTGGACATCTTAAAGAACCAGAATATCTACAGACAGTAAAACAGAGCCTGAGACGGGAGAATCTCTCCAGCCCCAGGCTCTGTCTTTTTCATTTATTGTACCGGAATATAGGAATCTAGAATCAGTTTATCTTTCCTCACAACATACCCGCTCCCGCCCCGGTTCTTCACATCTTCCACCATGCTGACAAGAAGCAGTGGTGTCTTTGTATCAGGATCTGCAGTAAATACTGAAAACCAGCCAAGCTCCGTTCCGGTAGTATCCCCTTTGGAAGCTTTGATCTCAGCAGTTCCTGTCTTTCCTCCAAGGGTCAGATCAGATCTCATAATGGCATGGCCGGTTCCATGTTCTGAGCTGACAACCTTAATTAAATCCTCACGGACCAGATTGGCATTGTCTGCAGAGCAGGCTCCCTGAAGCCATACTTTGGGTGCTGCATTTGGCTCTGCTTTTAAAACAGGCTGTATCACATTGCCCCCGTTGGTAAACATGGTGTAAAGAGCTGCCAGATGGATGGGATTAACAAGCATCTGCCCCTGTCCATAGCCGCTGTCAGCCAGCTGTACTTCCTTTTCGATCCGGTCTGAATTGGAATACTGGGACTTGGCAACGGAAATCTCAAAAGGAAGGTCCTGGTTAAATCCCAGCTTGTTAAGCCCTGACATAAAATCATCATAGCCAATCTTTAATGCAGCTTTAGCAAAATAAATATTGTTTGAATATATAAAAGCATTTTCTAAATTAAGGGGATTGCTGTCATGAAGGGTGGTTATGTAATAGTTTCCCCAGCTCTCATCTTTTCTCCAGCTTAACCCGGTACTTCCATAATCCTCATTGGGATCGATGGCACCGTTTTCAAGTCCAACCACAGCCGTAATGGGCTTAAAGGAAGATCCTGGAGCAAACTTCTGACGGAAGCGGTTATAAAGAGGCTTCCGCTCATCATTATTTAAGGAATCCCATTTTTCTGACGGCATTCCCAGAATGAAATCATTGTCATCATAGGAAGGCGTACTCACAAGAGCCAGGATCTCTCCTGTTTGGGGATTCATGGCTACGCTGCAGCTTTTGTCTTCTGAAAATGCATCATAGATCGCACTCTGAAGCGTACTGTCAATGGTAAGTGTGATATCAGCACCATCCGTTCTGGGCCTTACCGCCAGCTTTTTCTTGCTGTTTCCCGTTGCATCTGTAATGGAAATAGTATGGCCGTTTGTCCCCTTCAATTCCTTTTCATACAACCCTTCCATACCACTTTTACCAATTACGCTGTCTGTTAAATAATCTTCTCCCTTATGTTTTTCCAAGTCCTCACTGGTCACATTCTGGACGTATCCAATGAGATGGGCGCCCTTTACCCCAAGGGGATAGGAACGCACGGAAGTGTCTGTAATTAACACTCCGGGAATTGTAAGAAGCTGATCCTGAAGCTCTTTGTTTTTCTGATCTTCTTCACTGACCTGATCTGAGTGTAGCTGAAAATCATCTACCTTTTTCACGGTTTTTAAGGGAACAAAGGAATCTTCCTTTACCCAGCCTGCAGACAGCTTTTTTTGTATACTCTCCGGAGACATGGATAGAAGTTCTCCCAGTTTTTCCACATCCGGACCGGAATTCTCACTCATTTTCCCCGGAACAAGACCGACAGAGGAAGCAGTTCCCTTTCCTGCCAGCACAAGACCGTTCCTGTCAAAAATAGACCCTCTTTGTGCCTCATCTGTTGAAACTCTGACTTTATCAGTTTTATCAAGCTCTGGAAAAATCATGGTGTCATTCCATTCCAGTTTATAGCCGGTTTTCTTTTCTTTTTTAAATACTGCCTGATTGGAAAAACTGATCTCTCCTGCCAGACTGGTTAAACTCATCTGATAAGTGACTACTGCTTCCTCATCTTTTAAGTCAACGCCGGTGATATCCGCTTTTATATTTTCCGCTTCAATTCCCTCATAAATATTCTTATTTCTGGCAATAAAATCTTCCTGGCTGATATTTAACTGGCTCTGCCCATCAAGCATGCCATACATGGATTCATAATCCGCCTTTTGTAAGTTTGACACATAGTCAGAAAAAAGCACATCCGGCTTTTTTAACTGGTTCTTCTTACTTTCAAGCCGGAGAAATAAAATTCCTCCGGCCACACCAATCATCAGTATTAATAACGTGCAAACAACAGAAAACACAAATCGTCTCAATCCCCGTTTCATTCCCCGTCTCATTCCATTTCTCCTTTAATCCGTACGAAGGTTATTGGATACACCGGAAGCGGTACCAGTTAAAATCTTTTCGGTATCTTCCAGATGGAAATAATAATTAAATATATTTTTTCCTACGCCTACCACATTACCGGAGCTGTATCCGTTTGCGATCCTGACTGTTATGGCGATCTGCGGATTCACAAGGGGTGCATATCCAATAAAGAGACCATGGTTTGGTTTTGTTTTAGATTCCTCGGCTGTACCGGTTTTTCCAGCAGCATCAATTTTTAAATCTTTTAAGTTTGCATTGGATTTTACCAGTTCGTTCATACCTTTTGCCACATCATTCCATACAAATTCCGGTAAGCTGACTGTACTGTTTAAGGCAGGAGTAAAGGATTTTACCACTGCGCCGTCTCCATCAGTAATCTTGCCAATCATAGACAGCTGATAACTTTGACCATGGTTCGCCAGAGTCGCTGTATAACGGGCTATCTGGGATGTGGTGTAGTTATGAGTTCCCTGACCGATGGAGGATGGAATGGCATACTGATCTGTTACATGAGGTTTTGCCTCTCCGATCTCAATTCCTGTATTCTTATCCAGATCCAGAAGCTGGGCATATTTAACTAAGGTGCCAAGTCCCTTATCCTCTGAAAAGCTTCCATCTGCTCCTGTTCCCAGCCTGTAAGTGATTTCTGACAGATATACGTTACAGGAGTTTTTAAGTGCATCGGCACTGGAAGAGATTACACCGTGACCGGAACGTTTCCAGCATCGCAGAGGCGGTTCCACCTTGTCAAATGCACCAGTACACAAAACACTGGTATCCGTCTGAATCACGCCTTCCGTTAATCCGGCAATAACCGTAACCGGTTTAAAGGTAGATCCGGGTGCCGTTAACTGACTGGTGGCACGGTTGAACAGAGGCAGGGATAAATCCTGTTCCAGCTGCTGGTAATAGGAGGTGTCCATCTGGTTCGCCAGCCGGTTATTGTCATAACCCGGATAGCTGACACAGGCTATTACCTCACCGTTCTGGGGATTGACCACAACAGCAGATCCGGAACATGGATTTAACGCCAGCTGAGCCGGTGTAATCTCCAGATTGGTGATTTTCTTACGGATAAACTGATAAGGACTTAACTGACCATTCATAAGAAGAGGATAGTCCGGATCATCCTTTGACAAAACTCCCTGTTCATACAGAAGCTGCTCTGTCTCTCTGCCGCTAAGGGACCCTTCCCCGATCATGGCCTGATAAATCTTCTGCTCAAAATCACGGTTATCGGTGATATCCTGTAACATCTTTTCTTCCGCCAGGCGCTCTGCATCCTGGATCTCCGTATACTTTTCATTGTTTTCCAGGTGGCTTAAGTCCATATGACCTGCAGCAATGGATTCAGTCAGATATTGCCTTAAGCTTTTTTCTTTCCAGTCCCATGTGCCGCTTCCATTTAGCAGGAACTGATCTTTACGGGCCTGGCTGACCAGAAAATCCAAGTATCCCTGCATCTGGGGACCAAGTGCCTGGTAAGAGGCTCCTGATGCGTCGAAGGCAGCTGAAAGCTGGCCAATCACCGCTTCTTTTTTCTGTTTAAAATCTCCATAGACCTTTTTTTCCAGATCCGATGCATTCTCATCCTTTAACCGCTCCGTATCGATGACATGATTCTGGATCAACGCATAGTAGACTTCGTCAGAAGCAATCCGGATCTGGGAAGCATCGGCTGCTTTTGGCATTTCTGCCCTTCTGGTTTCCACCATATTGGCCAGAAGAATTCCGGCTATCTGCTGTTTCAGCATCTGATATACCGCATCCTGCAGACCTTTATCCACCGTTAAGTAAACATCTTTGCCAGTTCCGGGGCTGTTGGTAATAACTGGTTCTGTCTTTGGATTTCCCACCACGTCGGTATAAAATTCCTGAGTTCCATCCTGTCCTCTCAGCCATTCTTCCATGGATTTTTCAATTCCACTTTTGCCGATTACGGACTGATTGGAATAAATACTGTTATTGTCCCCAACTGCAGCCAGCTCATCGGCTGATATGCCACCAGTATATCCTAAAATAGAGGACATGCTTTCTCCGCCATAGTACACCCGGATGCTGCTGTTTTCCACATCAGCTCCCTGAAGATCGTGCTTTTGTTCCATTACACCCACCATGGCTTTGTCAGATACATCGGAGGCCACCAGATACGGCAGGTATTTCCGGTATGAATTTAAGGACAGACCATAACGAATGTTGGCGATCTGTAAGATCTCTTTGGGCGTTAAGGACGCAGGAAGCCTGTACAATTTCTGCTCCTCTTCCGGATAGGAAGAATCAATCATAAACTTCTTCTTGCCGCAAAGATCCTGCATCAGTTCATCGGCGGTCTTTTGTGACTGCTCTTCCGTCAGATCCGTGACCTGACTCTTACCATAAAAGTCAGCCTTAAAGCGGCTCAGCTTCCAGCCGTCCACCGAATATTGATAATTTCCTTCTTCGTTTACCACAATGGGAAGACTGACATTTAACTTATCTTCATCTCCCACAAGACCAATCAGCTGATAGGCGATTCCGTTTAATGTTTTCTGTTTCTCCTTCTGATTCTTATAATTTCCCGAATCTTCCAGAGTGATATTATAGGATAGACGGTTTGATGCCAGAAGCGTTCCGTTCCTGTCATAGATGTTCCCTCTGTTCCCGGGAAGCCTCTGGGTTTTCATAATGGAGCTGATGAACTCCTCCTGGCTGGCAGCCCCCTCCATAATCTGCAGGTGATATAACCTTACCAGCAGTGATGATAATAAAAATCCAAAAAATAATCCCAATATCAGCAATCTGGGAATCTGAAATGAAATATCAGGTAAGCTTTTATTCTTAAATAGATGATTGCGGCGCATAATTCTCCTTATTCTTACGCTTGTAATATTTATAATATGAAAGGAACAGGGACACTTTATACCCTCCCTGTATACAGATAAATTACTACGTATGTAAGATTTGATTATACACCGGATCGATTCAGATGTAAACCGTTTTTTCATCGCAATGCCATCTGAAGCCGCTCCATTTCATAGAATTCCCCTTTTAAATCCATTAACGTCTGGTAGCTTCCTTCTTCCCTTATTTTCCCCTGGTCTAAAACCACGATCCGGTCTGCTCCTCTTACTGTGGAAAGCCTGTGTGCAACAATAAATGTGGTTCTTCCTTTAATCAGCTCGTTAAGCGCATCCTGAATCTCCTTTTCTGATATGGTATCAAGAGCCGAGGTCGCTTCATCCAGTATAATTACCCGTGGATCTCTGATAATCGCCCTGGCTATGGAAATTCTCTGTCTCTGACCTCCGCTTAAATTGGCTCCATGTTCTCCAATCATGGTATTAAGACCATTGGGCAGCCTGGCAATCACTGATTTTAGATTTGCCGCTTCCACTGCATGATTCACCTCTTCGTCCGATACATTGGTAAGACCATAAGTGATATTTTCCCTTACCGTACCTGTAAAGAGAATGGGGGTCTGGGGTACCACTGAGATAAATCTCCGGTAGCTTCTTAAATTAATTTCACTGATATCTGTTCCGTCAATGGATAGCCTGCCACCGCCTGGTGTTATAAAACCAATTAGCAGATTTAGTATGGTGGTTTTTCCTGAACCGGACTCTCCCACCAAAGCGATGGTCTCCCCTTCCTTCACATCTAAATCAATTCCCGACAAAACCGGTTGATTGGAGTCTTTGTAGGAAAATGCAACATTCTGAAAGGTAAATCTGCCCTTTAACTGGTTTAGTTCCCTCTTTCCTTCATTATGCTCCACATCGTCGGAAATTAATACCTCGCCGATGGAAGAAACAGATTCCAGTCCCTTTGTCAGTATGGGAAGCAGATTAATAAGCCCGGTAAACTGGTTGACTACTGTGGTAAAGCTTGCCTGGTAAAAGGTTACATCGCCGATCTTTATGGAGCCTTTCCATGCCATATATCCGGAGAACCCCAGACACAATGCCTGAAATACCTGGAATACACACCAGCTTACAGCCCCAAAATGTGCCTGCACCATATCCAGCCGGTATCCCTTGTCTGCCGTTTCTTCCAGCTGTTCCTTGATCTTATCCACCTCTTGTTTTTCAAGGGCATGGGCTCTTGTAACAGGAACCAGCTCCACCATCTCCATCACACGGGCGCTGGTTTCCTCCATCTCACGTCGAAAAGCCCGGTTCTCACTGTGAATCCGTTTGCGAAACGCGACAACTGTTACAGCAGTCACTGGAGCCACCAGAAGAAAAAACAGGAGCACTGATCTGTTTTTCACGGCTGTAATTCCCAGAGTGATGACCAGATTCATCAGAATATTCATGAGATTAACAAAAAGCTGGGAGGACAATGTCTCCACTGCCTCCACATCACGTATGATCTTGGACTGAAGCCTGCCTGATTGTATCTGCGTGTGGTATGGAATGGACAATTCCTGGAGTTTCCGGACCAGTGCGCCTCTTAAACCAGCCTCAGTTTTTCGTATAACCTGATTTTTGTACTTGTTGTGAAGCCAGTTTGCAGGAAGATGCACTGCTAAAAGTCCAATCCAGACTGCGACATTTAAGATGATCTGACGCTTTCCCTCTTCTCCTCCTGCTATGGCTCCGTTAATTACATTGGCAGTCAGAAGGGCAGCAAAGAGACTGGGCGCATGTTTGATTACAAAAAAGAAAGTGGACAGAAGAAACTTATGGTACTGCCCTTTATAAAATCCAAGCAGCACCATAACCGAATGATTCCTGTACGTCCTATAGCAGTCGATAAACCGGTGTTCCATTTTCTCATATTGATCCATCGTCTTCTCCCTAGGAGACATCAAGCCCCTGATTCTCTATTACCACATGTTTGCTGTCTAACAGATCTGCATAAGGTGATCCAAGCTTACTCAATTCTTCGGAAATAAACCCTGCCATGATGACAGCCCCCTCTGGTTTTAAATGGGTATTATCCCCAGGCCACATAAAATATGCTTTAGAGGCTAAATCTCCCACTGCGTTAAGATAGGCCTCTGTGATAGCGGTTAAGTCAATAACCGGAACGCAGGCTTCTTTTCCGGTCTGCCTCACCGCCTCCGGATAGGCTCCGTGGCTGCCAGGAAGAAATTTACCCTGGTCATTAAAATGCCTTCTGGCGATGGGGGTAATGAGTACTGGGTAAGCTCCATTTTCTCTGGCTGCCTGAATAAATATCATGAGATTCTCTTTAAATGTGGTATCCGGGTCAGTATGGCGGCCAGGATCATCCTTTTCATCGTTGTGACCAAACTGTATAAAGAGAAAGTCTCCCTCTTTCATTTCTTTTTCCATCAAGGCCAGCAGGCCTTCTTCCAGAAATGATTTGGTACTTCTCCCATTCTGTGCATAGCTTTTCATCTCCACACCATCTGCCAGATAAAGAAGCATTGCCTGGGATATCCCCGTCTGGGGATATGTGGAAGCTTTATTAAATTTCACTGTGCTGTCTCCAGCATAAAAGATTGCTGCCATTTACGTACACTCCATAAGCTGCTCCTGTAAAACGTTTTCCTTTTGTCAGACCTTCCGAACAGATAGAAGTCACATCAGTCCACCGCCACAGAATTTTATTATTTAATAGAAACGTTCTGTTAAGACCATCTGTCTCAACCCGGAATAAAACACGCCCTTCAAAAGAATAATCGTTCTTTTCTGTCCTTACATAAGCGTTGTCCACATATTCCGTTACAAATATCTGATTCTTTGTTACACCAAATTTTATGTAGGTGTTTTCATCATAGTACAAGGTCACACCTGCATCAGAGGTAAATTCCTCCTGCTCTTCCTCTGGTATCCACATCTCAAACTCTGCTGCGAAGCTAAAATCCGGCTGGAATTTAAGTAGCATGCTGTTGCATATTCTGCTGCATAAATCAAATCCGTCTCCTCTGATCCACAGCGTTCCGTCTTCCCCAGTCCAGACACGTTTTCTGTCTCTTGTCCTTGGGGACAGCCAGGCCTCCTTTGTATTGACTGGCGCTGACTTTTCATATGTCTTGGGAAACGGAACTCGATCCAGATAAGAAGGACCTTTTCTTTTATTTATTACAGGCCACCCATCAGCCGTCCAGATGATTTCGTCAAGGCAGGTTTCTCTGCCCAGCATCCCCCATGTCCCATTGATAAAACGGGAAGATAAATATACCATAAACCATCTGCCGTCTGGTGTCTCAACCGGTTTTCCATGACCACAGCACTGAATGGCACCCATTTCATCCCATTGATGCATGATTGGATTGTAAGGACAGTTTTCATAGGGCCCATATAATCGTGTTGATCTTGCAACGGTAATCATATGTCCTTTTCCAGTTCCGCCTTCTGCCAGAAAACAATAATAATACCCATCCTTTTTTATGAGATGAGGTCCCTCCGGCGCATGACCGGAATGCCCGTACCAGATCAGTTCCGGTTGGGACAGCAGTTGTTTTCCATCCTGGGAAATCTCCATGATTCTTGCTCCCCGGTTAATCAGCATATACCGTTTTCCATCCTCATCAGTGAAAAGGGAGGGATCAATCCCTAAGAGATTATGAATGACCGGAGTCTCATAAGGACCTTCGGGATGAATGGAACTGGTGATCATCTGTGTCTGAATATAAGGCGCATCGTCATTATTACGCAGAGTTGCGCAGATATAAAATCTTCCATTGGAAAAGCTGATATCAGGCGCCCAGAATCCCCTTCCTCCTTCCAGATCTCCCAGATATTCTTTTGCCCATATTTCATCTGTAACCGCATAACCGATTGTTTTCCAGTGAATTAAATCCCTGGAATGAGAGATTGGAATGCATGGGAAAAACAGGAAACTGGAATGTACCATATAATAATTTTCACCCACACGTACAATACTGGGATCCGGGTGCATACCCCTTAAAACAGGATTGCGGTAAGATTCCTCCAGGGAAAAACCGCATTTACTTTTAAAATACTCTTCCAGGGGTGACCCTGCCGCCAGATCATAAGGCGTACACATGGACTGATTTGCCCATGTGGGATCCATGTTGCAGCGCTCCACCAGATACTCCACCAGTTTTTGGTTTTTCCCTTTCACTGCATAGTGGAGAAGGCTGTTCCCATTCTCATCACAGTCCTCTATATTAAAACTGTGATCAATCAGGTGGACAACCGCCTCATACGCTCCACGTTCTGCTGCCTCAAAAGCTCTCTTTGCTGCCCTTTCCGTCTTTGATGTGTATAAATTCATATTCCCCATACCCTTCTGATTTTACATTGTTTTTGTTAGCACTCCACAGACAAAGCTTTGCACCTGTCCAAGTCGCCCGGCATAGGGGCTGCGGATTGCCGATGGAGGTATAGCTGGCTCCATCCGGTGACCAGGAAAAACGGTATGTTTTATCAGCAAGTAACTCCATACGCAGATACACCGTATCATTCTCATAAGGACAGGAAGTTTCAAGAATTTCCCGGGCTTCTCCAAGCAGTTCCTTTTTTGTTACGGTTCCTTTGTACAGCATAAGGCTGTTGCCATCAATGGTCCGCTCCAGAGCCAGATAGGCATAGGAATGTCCAATCATTCCAATGGAGGACATATCTCCCTCTTCTTCCCAGTTAAGGCGTACCTTTGTGACAGCGGTGAAAGTCCTTTGCTGGGGGATCTGAGTCATGGCATTGGGTGCATACCAAAGTAAATTTTCTCTGGTATTGTTTTTCATACAAAACAGACGGATACCATTATGCCCTGCCAGAGAATAATAGGACTTTTGGGGATTTGCCTGCCACTGCCACTGAAGGCCAATGCTTTTCCCATTAAACTCATCTGACTGGGCGATCCTGTATTCTGGCTGCCCTTCTGTGGGAACCTTCCACTCCTTAACCGGTTCTCCAATTCCGTCTCCATTTTGATCTGTTCCGATAAAAGGCCAGCCATTATGAAAGCACATGGGTTGCAGATGCACAATTCTTCCAAGCTCATTGACATCCTGGAAATGAATAAACCAGTGCCTGCCGTCAGGTGCTATGACCCAGCCGCCCTGATGAGGCCCGTTTACGGATGTATTTCCCTGATGCATCACAATCTTGTATTCATATGGCCCCTTTGCAGATCTCGCTCTCAATACAGACTGCCAGCCTGTTGAAACTCCTCCTGACGGCATTAGAATATAATAATATCCCTGGTCATAATACATCTTGGGTCCTTCTGTAGTGGGAGCAATCTGTTCCCCGTCAAATATGGTAACCGGCTCTCCAATAATATTTCTGCATAGAGGGTCGATTTCTACCAGATCCAGTCTGTGCTTGATCCCGCACCGGCTGTTGGCATAGGCAAATACCATATACGCTTTTCCATCCATATCCCAAAAAGGACAAGGATCAATCCAACCTTTCGCTTCATGGAGGCAGTGAAGTTTAAATTTTCCATATGGATCCTTTGATGTGGCTACAAAAATCCCTTCATCAGGAAGGGGAATGAATACATAAAAGGTATCCTCATGAAAACGGATGGAAGGCGCCCAGGTTCCTGATCCGTGAGAAGGAAAATCGTATTTTTCAAAGGGCAGTGAATCCACACAGTGATTGATGATTTCCCAGTGAACCAGATCTCTGGAATGGAGAAGAGGTACACCTGGAAGATATGTAAAAGAAGAAGCCACCATATAATAGTCTTCCCCCACCCGAATTACATCGGGATCTGAATAATCGGCATACAAAACCGGATTCTGATACATGGACATCGTAATTGCCTCCCATAATATAGTTCATGTGAAAAAAGGAGCAGAAATTCTGCCCCTCTTTCTGCCTGATCGTTACTCCTTTACGGCACCAATATTAACACCCTGAATAAAATACTTCTGGCAGAATGGATATATGATCATGAAGGGGAGGATTGCTACAATAACTGCTGCGTTTTTTACTGTGTTTTCAGTAGCACCGCCGATTGCCTGGGGCAAATCACTTCCCATTATAACAGATCTTAGCTTCATTTGAAAATTATATAAATTATCATTTGTGATATAAAGCTTATAGTGTGTATAGTCATTCCAGTAAGAAACTGCGTACATCAGACCAATGGCTGTCAGCGCCGCCTTTGATAACGGGAGAACGATTTTAAGAAATACTCCCATTGGAGAGCAGCCGTCAATTTCTGCTGATTCAAATAAGCTGGTAGGAATTCCTTCAAAAAAGTTTCTCATTAATACGATATTATAAACATTAATAGCCGGCATAAGAATAACCACCAGCAATGTATTGGTGATATGAATTGCTTTCATAACCAGATACGTGGGAATCATACCACCGCTGAAAATCATGGTAAACAGCAGCATATTTGCAAAAAATGTCCGTCCCGGCATTTTCCATTGAATCAGTACATATGCCCCAAGTGTTGCAATTGTAAGACCTGTAAAAGTTCCTACGATTGTAGTAAAGCAGGACACCAGAAACGGTCTGTACAGAGTCGGATTGGTAAATACGGATATATATCCTGCAAAACCGAACTGTTCCGGAAATAATTTCATACCATACGCTGTTTTTAAATCAAGCGAATCGATTAATACTTTATAAATAGGGATAATCATGATCAGGCTTATTAGCACAAATATTATCATTAGCCCATAATCAAATGCTGTTGCTTTCTTTTTCATGTTGTCCCTCCTACACAATTCCTCTTCCTCTTACTTTGTGGCTGGCCTTGTTGCAGACCAGCACAAATAAGCAACCTACAAGTGAAGCAGTCAGCCCTACTGCGGTGGTATATCCATAATCAGGAAGTGCACCGGAATTGAATGTCTGCGTATAAATGTATGTATGAAGTACATCTGATACCTGGATTACGGCATCGTTTTGCATAACGAATACAGACTCAAATAAGTTCATGACCTTTGCCAGATTTAAAATCAACACTGTGATAATGGTATTGTTAAGAGCCGGCATTGTAATAAAACGCAATTTATTCCACCGGCCTGCCCCATCCATGGCTGCCGCTTCATAAAGTTCCGGATTAATTCCGGACAGGGTTGCTATAAAAATAATCGTTCCCCAGCCTGTATCCTTCCAGACGTTAATGCCATAAAACATGGTACGCCACCATGATTTATCTGCCAGGAAATAAATTCCCTCTTTTAAAATCCCCAGTTTTATCAGTATGGAGTTTACCAGACCTGCACTGGTAGGAGAAAGTATTAATGTAAAGACGGAAGCTGTAACCACCCATGACATAAAATGGGGAAGATACACAATCGTCTGAGTGATCTTCTTAAAAGTTGCGCTTTTCATCTCATTGAGCATAAGAGAAAGTGCAACTGCCGTAAATGTATTTAAAAGAAGCTTAACAACACTTAATGTTATGGTATTGCCAAAGGCATTCCAGAACCCTGACATTTTCATCATCTTCTCAAAATGGGCAAGTCCTACGAATACAGGCTCCTTGATTCCCTTATAAGAATAAAAGGCATATCTGATACCAAACATAGGAAGATAGTTAAACACGATTGCAAAAGCCAGTACTGGCAGAAACATCAGATAAAAGCCTTTGTAATACCGAAGCGAAACCAGCAGCGGCCGCTTGTTGCTGCCTGCAGCTTTCGCTGCAGGCCCTTTCTTTTTTGTATTCATACGTTAACCTTCCTAAACCTATTTTGAAGATCCCAATTCATTTAAAGAATCTACGATCAATTTAGACCACTCAGCTCCACCCTCTTTTTCAAATCTTTCATATGCAGCATCAATAGAAAGTCCCTGTACTACGACATCTGCAACGATAGAGTTTTTTAATGTAGTCAAATCACCATTATAAGTTGCCATTACTTCGGTCGAAGGAATAATGTTTGCCTGATGGCAATTTTCATTAAATATCTTCTGAGATACTTTTGCTTCTTCTTTAACGGTATCTTTTCCAGGATCATTTTCCCATGTAGCAATGGCTAATGTGGGATCCAGATGCTGCTTTGTATACTGTGTTCCCGGCTGTTCCAGGCTTTCCCGTGTATGGAATTCTCCAGCTGCATAGGTCTTATCAAGAACTGTTTCAGCTTTTGTAGACCAGTGAACGTCTTCTACGCCGTAGCTCCAAAGCATCTGCATATCACCGCCATCAAGCATAGACTCTATAAAATACTTAAAGACCCCTTCTGGATTTTCACAGGCAGAAGTAATTGCCCATACAGGAGCTGTTCCTTCTTCGTAAGTACCAACCTCTTTAATTGGTTTTAAAGGAATCAACTCTCCGTCTTTTCCATTTGCTTCCAGATTGTTCTTTAAGTTGGAAGCCCAGGTACCTGCCCAATACGTAAATACACCAAACTTATCTTCGTAGAATTTATTGCGGCAGTCTTTTGTACCATTGGTCAAAGTTTCCTTATCAATATATCCTTTTGAATAGGCATCTCTCAGACGCTCCAAAGCACCCCTGAAGTTTTCTTTTGTAAAGCCATCATACCAGACACCATCCTCACCTTTTACAAAGTTTGGCTGCGCATCCTGATAAAACTCAGGAAGATAATTGGAAGAGGGATCTCCTCCTTTAGCCCCCATCAGTCCTGCTGCTGAAACGCCATATGTATCCCCATTGATTCCATTCCCATCCGGGTCACCTTCCGTAAATGCTTTTAACATATTTAAATATTCTTCATAAGTAGTGGGCGCCTCTAATCCACAGTTATCAAGCCATTTTTTCTTTACGTAAGTAAGGCAGCCACCTCTTCTTGCATCAGGAAATCCATAAAGTTTACCATCAATCTTGGTTGCTTCAATAACATCTTCCCCTGTTACGCGTCCCGAAGCCTTCAGCTCTGAATTCTCCCATGCTTCTGTCATATCCCACAGAGCACCTTCCTCTGCATAACCGGTGTAATAACTTCCATTTAGAATAATCACGTCAGGCCAGTTTTCCGGTCCGGAAGCAAAACTTTGTCCTAAAACATCAAAATAAGCATCATGATCAGGCTGAATAATTTCCAGATCAATACCGGTAAGCTCTTCCCACCTTTTTTCAAAAGCATCTCTGTTATTTGCCTTTGTTGTTACAGTTGAATTTACCATAATCGTGATTTTATCTGGCTTCTTGATCTCATTCCCAGCTTTGCTCTCCCCTGTTGAAGAGCCACTTTCCGTATTTGCACCTGCACTTGTTGCATCCACACCAGTTTTGGCAGAAGAAGAACAACCACTTAAAGCCACAGACGCAGCCATGGTAACCGCCATACCAGCTGCAAGCATTTTTTTAACTCTCATTAAGAACCTCCCAATATTATTGATTTTGTCATTGGTGGTGCGCACCTTTTTTGCATTGCCATCATAGCATCCCGTACACACAATATCAACGCGCATTATTTACTATCGTTGTTCATTTTTAGCTAAATGCCCCGATTTCCCAATCATTTATTATGCATATTTTATATTTACTGGATCCTCTGATTTCAATTCCACATCATTATATAGGAAGAGACAGGAATGGATATTGAGTACATATTTTACGTTCTATGTACAGATCTTAATGTAAGGGAGGGATCTGATTGATTTTAGTACCGTTTCATACTATAATTTCCATATGAAAAAAGGAACGGTGCATATGAAAAATCGCAAACTTACATTAAAACAAAATAAAAATATGTCCTATAAAAATCAGCTGATGCTTTCCTATACTTTGATTCTGGCAATCATTCTAATGATTGGAGTGATTCTTTATTCCCTTTCCTATCGCCAGGTTAAGAACGGCATTTACCAGCAAAACCGGCTTAGTCTGACCGCATCCGTTAACCAGCTTGACAATACATTGGAGCTGATGAATGCATCGGTGAAACAAATTACTGCCAACAGCCTTTTTAATAATCTTATCAACCAGAAAGACAGAGAGGACTCATCTTTTTATTATCTTGGTTATAAGACCCAGCAAAGCCTTAAATCAATTACACCTGTGGAGCTGCTGCTGCCAATCAGCAACTCTTTTATTTATATCGAGAAATCCAGCTATGCAATCTCTCCAATCCTGTTTTCGGATTTTGATTTTTTTATCTGGCATAATACAAAGTACCCAATTGATCCGGCACTTTTTTCAAAAGTACTTGTGAATCCTGTTTACTGGAACAAATTTATTCCTTTTGAACAGCTTGGCACCTCGTCAGAAAACTTTTTATATCTTTATCCTCTGACCTCTGCCTCTCAGATCGCCAATCACAGCAGTTCCGTGATCTGCTACCAGTTTGACCACGAAAAGATCATCAAATATTTTTCGAGTATTAATTTTTATAATAACGGATACCTGGTTGCATACGATAAAAACGGCAATCAGACGTTTCTTCTTTCCGATGGAGGCCCTGTTATTGAATACGAAACCTTGAAAAATATGGACTTTGAACATAATATCGCACATTTTACCCAGGGCAGTAACAGGGAGGAAATGCTGATCACCACTATATCTTCTTCCTATAATAGCTGGAATTACTACCTGATTCAGCCGGAAGAGAAAGCTTACTACTCCATCACCCCCTATCAGCGTTTTTTTACAACTGTAACTCTGGCAGCAATCATTCTTGGCGGAATCCTTGCGGTGATCTTTTCATCCTTTGGAAATCAAAAGATTTTAAAGCTGTCCAATGAACTGAATATAAAGGAATCACTGGCAAGCTCCTTAAACCTCCTTGTGGAAAAGCAAAAACCGGTTGTGGCGGAGTCCTATATGCGACGAATCATGGAAGGCAGCATTACCAATAACGTAGAGATGCAGTATATCATAGATGAACTTGGTCTGGAACGCCCTGACACTAAATTCCACGTTTTGTATACAGAAGTATCCCCATCAGAGGAATCCGATATCTGTACCAAGGATTTGGAATTGTGCTTTGAAAATTACGATATGCTGGTGAGAGAAGCCCTCCGGCGCTATTACCCGGATACGGGATATGTATACAAACCGTCAGACCGGGCCTTTGCCATACTGATTGCCTCTGATAGATCCATACCTCTTGAGCAGGTGTTAAGCAGTGACAGAGACATCTTCCTTACCATGCACAGGGAACTTTTAGAAAAGTATGGAATCTGGATCCGGGGCGGATTAGGAGGCAGAAACGGACTGATCTCCTATACGTGGAAATCCTATCAGCAGGCAAAAGATGCGAAATCAATTACCACTAACGAAAAATATATTTTAAGCTGCAATGATTTTGCCAAATCAAATGATGTATATTATTTCCCGGAAAGTTTATCCATACAGTTAAGCGGCTTTATCTCTACCGGCAATAAAGACCAGGTAAGGGAACTTTTTAAGCTGATCCGGAAAGAAAATACTGACATGCGCAGTCTTTCCTTTACCCAGCAAAAATGGCTTTTGTCCGATATCCGGGCGACTGTCTTTAAGAAAAGGCACACCATCTCAGAAGACGGCCTGGATGGAGAAAAACTAAGGCTTTTGGATATGATTGATAAGCAGTTTGAAGGAGAGATGAGCTTAGACAGCTTAAAGACCATCGCCTTTGAGCTTTGTGATATCTGCGGAACAGATACGGAAAGTAATGAACTGATTATAAAAATACAGGATTACATCATCAATAACTATCATGATTCCGATCTATGTCTGACTAAAATATCAGATGAGTTCGGCATCTCGGAAAATTATTTCAGCTATCTCTTTAAAAAAGAAGTATCTGAAAACTTTTCTACCTATTTAGAGCGGCTTCGAATGGCAAAAGCCAAGGAAATTATACTGGAAACTGATACAAGTCTATCCACGCTGTATCAATATCTGGGTTATAACAACGCAGCTTCTTTTCGAAGAGCATTTAAAAAGAACTATGGAGTATCTCCAAAAGAAATGAGGGACAAGGTAAATGCATAACAACATACCATCAAAAGAACACATGGAACAGCTTTGGCTCACACTGAAAGAAAGCGGGCTTCCCATTCATAGTTTTCTGGCTGAACAGGGCGGAACTCTTCTTACGGAAAACTATCAGGCACCTTATACGAAACAGGACCTTCACCGCATGTTCTCCATCACAAAGAGCTTCTGCGCCCTGGCAGTGGGATATCTCCTTGAGGACGGTCTGATTTCCCTTTCAGATCCCATAACCGGCTATTTCCCGGAATACTCAGATACTGAAACGAAAAGTCCCTGGCTTATGAATATGACCATACAGCAAATGCTGATGATGCAGACCTGCCACTCCTCAACCACCTATAAGATTGACAGGCAGAAAAACTGGGTGGAAAGCTTCTTTTTGGTTCCGCCTACCCATAAAAGCGGGGAAACCTTTCTCTATGATACTTCCGCTGCCCATACGCTGGCAGCACTTATAAAAAAGCTGACTGGAAAAGGAGTTCTTGATTATTTAAGAGAGAAATGTCTGGATGAACTTGATTTTTCCAAAGATGCGTATATCATAAAAGATCCCTTTGGAAGTGAAATGGGCGGCTCCGGCCTGATGGCCTATTCCCTTGATTTATTAAAGACTGGCAGATTCTGTATGAATACAGTAAAACATGGGACGGGGGTTTTTGCAGATTATTTAAGAGATGCCGTTTCCTTTCAGGTTCCCACCATTCATTTCGGACAGACATTAGATGAGAAGCAGGGATACGGCTATCAGATCTGGCAGATCCGCAATGGCTTTGCCATGTATGGTATGGGAAGTCAGTATGTGCTTTTTTATCCGGAACTGGATCTGGTTATAGTCATTACGGCAAATACTCAGAATATCAGAGGGGGACAACAAAAAATACTGGATCTGGTTCGGGATGGACTAAAGGAATTTTTAAATCCGGTTCCCAGCCTTCCTGTCTTTTCCGGTCCCTCTCATTTAAACGCCGTTTACCGCCTTCTGCCCGGCCGGCAGAGATTTACAAGGCTTGCCCTTTCCCTTGACTCCAAAGAAGGCAGCCTTACCCTTTCCGGACCGGATAAGACATACACATTCTCTTTTTCCTTTACAGAACCTGCTGTCAGCATCTTAAATGGCTACAAACAGAGAATTGCAGTCAAAGCTTTGTGGGCAGATTCCAGAACACTTTATCTCCCTGTTTCCGTTGTGGGCGAATACGTGGGTTCCATCCATATCCTTTTAACTCTGTCAGAAGACGGTATTACCGTATGGATGAAAAAGATAGAAGAAACTCTTTTCCATGAATTCAGCGGATTTTTAACCGGCTTCAAAGAGTAGATTATTTCATGATATCTTCTCCCCTGGCAGCTCTGGCTACGATACCAGAGGAAGCCAGAAGAGCAATCAGGTTTGGAAATACCATAAGTGCGTTAAATAAATCGGATAAATTCCAGACCAGCTGAACCTTTAAAAATGATCCAAGCACCAGGAACAGTACAACGATCAATGCATATACCTTGGTTGCTTTGGGTCCAAAAAGTGCTTTTACATTTACCTCACCGAAAAAGTACCATCCGATGATTGTTGAAAATGCGAAAAACAGAAGACAGATTGCTACAAACGTATTTCCAAAAGAGCCGAATGCCTCACTGAATGCTGCCTGGGCAAGAGCTGTTCCCTGAGGAGCTCCTTCCACACCTGGAGCCAGTCTTCCTGAGGTGAGGATCACCAAAGCAGTTAGATTAAGAACCACAAAGGTATCAATAAATACAGCCATAATCGCCATAACGCCCTGATCCTGGGGTTTTTCTACCTTAGCAATGGCATGGGCGTGAGGAGTAGATCCCATACCTGCCTCATTGGAAAATAATCCTCTGGCAACACCATAACGCATGGCTTTCTGAACTCCGATTCCAGCAGCGCCGCCTAGCAGTGCCTGGGGACGGAATGCACCAATTACAATGGACCTAAGTGCAGGCAAAAGAGCGCTGTGATTGATAACCAGAACGATGAGACATCCGATTATATAAAATCCGGCCATCACCGGTACAAGTTTTTCTGTAAGGGAAGCAATTCGCTTCACACCTCCCATAAAGGTAAATGCAGCAACTGCCGCAATCACAATTCCAACAATCAGGGGATCCACACCAAAGGCAGTGTGAAAAGCCAGACCGATGGAATTAGCCTGAACCATATTTCCGGTAAATCCTAAAGCAAAAATTATTGCCATTGAGAAGAATACTGCCATAACCTTACCTGCAGTTCCTTTAAAACGGGCTTTAATATAATATATGGGACCGCCTGTTACTTCTCCCTGTGAATTAACCGTTTTATATTTTTGGGCAAGAACAGCTTCTCCATAGTTGGTAGCCATTCCAAAAAAGGCACTGAGCCACATCCAGAATATTGCTCCAGGTCCTCCGGAATAAAGTGCTGTCGCACAGCCTGCAATATTACCCGTACCTACCTGGGCTGCAATTGCCGTAGTTAATGCCTGAAAGGAGGACATTCCGTCTTTGCCGGCGTTTTCGCCATTCAGCTTAAAACTGCCGAACATACGCTTAAATCCTTCTCCAAATTTTCTGACCTGTACAAAACGGGTGCGGACAGTAAATAAAATTCCTGTTCCAACCAGCAGATACAGTAAAATGCTGTTCCAGACAATGCCGCTGACCTGATCAACCAGCTGTGTAAATTGTTCCATGTGATAGACCCTCTCTTTTTGTTTACTAAAAAAAGCCAAACCATACGGGATGATTTGGCTCTGAAAGCAAACAAATAAGGGCATCACTGCCGCTAAACGTTTGAACTTAAACTCTGTCCTTTTGCCTGAGAGATTAACGCGGTTTCCCGCGCCTTGCACCTTCGGCACTCATTCATGAGATTCTCCAGAGCCACATCCATTCATAGTCCTTATCCGGTACTCCGGATGCCTGAGAGTGTTACTCCTTCGGCAGACAAATCGTCATTTTCCTACGAACTTCGCTTGTTGGTTTATTACTTTTTCACTTTATCACATTAACATAGGCTCTTAAGAATGTCAAGTCTATGCTTAACTTTCTTTCTTCTATATACTTCACTTTCTTTTCTTTCTGTAAGCAAAAATGCCACCAAAGCCAATAATGGCACAAACCGATGCAACTACTGCCAGAATACCAGCCGGACTATTTTGAGACGTTTCTTCCTGGTCCCCTGCCTGGCTTTCCACTTCAGACTGGCTTTCCGCTGATGTCTCAGCTTTCCCATCCTCTGCTGCACTATTCTCCCCAAATGTAGTGGAGATTCCATAATACTTGTCAAATTCAGATCTGTCTGTATAGGAAGTACTTAAAGCATTGCTGGTGTCTGTTGTTATTGTCTCTGTATAAGTTCCAGTAACAGTCAGAGTCCGGGAACCTGTACCGGTTACCACTGTCTTTCCATTTGCTACAATGGTTACTGTCTTTCCATCTTCATCTACAATAGAAGCGCCTTTTTCGGCGTTCAGATTACTGATTTCACAGTCCTTTACAACCACCCACTTGGAGGTACTGTCCAGATTGACGGTAACAGGTGACTCTGTTGTTTTCGTATTCACAGAATTGGTCTGAATTACGATTGAACCGGTGTAGGTTGTATTTTTAAGAAGATACAGTTCCAGGCTGCTGATGGTATCAACTGAAATTGTCCCGTTTAATGTCTGGTTTAATCCGGTAAATTTCACTTTTGAACCATTGCTTCCGGCAGTTCCCCAGTTATTGGAATCATTGCCTTCCACAGTAAGCAGACCTGCATTATTGCTGTCAAAATCCAGCTGTGTATTACTCAGAACAATATTGGCTTCTGTATTGGTACTATAAAACATGGAACCACTTTTTACTGCGCTTTTTAATGTGGAATCTGCTGCCTCAAAGGTCGCTGCTTCACCAGTGGAGGCTTCCGCATCTCCTGATGTTGACTGATAGATAATGATTCCGTTTGCAACCGGATCACTGGCTGTTTTACCTGTAATGGCACTGGTAAGACTGGAATGATAAATACGAATTGTATTAAGCCCTTCCATTCCTGCAATCTGGCTGCCTGTTGACGAACCAGTAACGTTATCTACCTCAATATTACCTGTGGAATAAAGAAGAGGAGAACCCGATCCTTCCGTAGATAATGTACTGTTGGTAACGGATATGGTTCCGCCTCCCCGGTCTGTAGCGATAGCTGCACTATGATCTCCCTTGGTGGAAATATCCATTAAATTTGCTATGATCGTACCTCCATAGGTAGCGTCCAAACCTCTGGAATTGCCGGCAGAGGTAGAAATCTGATTGTCATTGGCATAAATCACCGCATTATCGGTAGAAAAGATACCGTTACTCCCTTCACTGTCAGCCTTTAAGGAACTTCCAGATATATATGCCTTTGAATCACTGTTTACCCCGAGAAGAATGGAATTCAGACCGTAAAAATTACAATTGTCTCCATTGGTATCATCACCTGATTTCTGTAATGTACCCTCTGTAATGGTTAAAGTTCCTCCGTTTTGAACCAGTGCAGCGTTCTGGTCTGCATCTGAAGCAGTGATGGATTCTTTACCAGAGGAAACCTCTTTCCCATCAGCAACCAGCGCAGCCGTATAACTGCCCTTATAGTCAAAAGTCATGGTATCTGCACCTCCAACTCCTCCAGGAGGCGCCTGATTCATGTCAGAGGGCTGCTGGCCCTGAGTTTTTTCTTCCCCCTGTTGTGTCTGACCGGCAGGTGCTCCGTCAGGCGGCTGCTGGCCATTCTCAGGAGGCTGACCGGTTGGAGCTCCTTCCGGTGACTGTTGTCCATTTTCAGGGGGTTGACCAGTTGGAGCCCCTTCGGGCGGCTGCTGGCCACCGGGTCCGCCTGCGGGCGGTTCTGAGGACTGAGTTGTTTCCTGTGTTGTATTTGCAGCATGAATCGTTACTGTCTGTGACGCCATGGAAACCACCATGGTCATGACTAAAATTCCAGCCATTGTTTTATTAAATCTGTTAAAATGCATATTTACTGCCTCCTCTAACTTATTGACTTTTCATTTTGAAAACATTGTATATTACAAACCTGAAATACAGCTTAAATAATTATTTTCATTCTGTGAAAGATTTGTGATAATTCAGTGTTCTGGTTTAAAACCTGGTGATTATCAATGGAATCTGATACAATGAATACATTAATATCTTTAAGAAAGGAGCTGACATCTTGATTATTCAAACACACAAACTGAATGAAACTGCTGGATTTTTCACCGCATACCTGATCGAGGATTCCAAAGAACTTTTACCCGGTAAAAAACGTCCAGTAATCGTAATTGCGCCTGGGGGAGGCTATCTGTTCACCTCTGACCGGGAAGCAGAACCCATTGCATTCAAATTTTTATCCATGGGATATCATGTCGTTGTATTAAGATATACAACCGGTAATCCGGCGGAAAACAGAATCGGAGTGGCTGACACTGCGTTAAAAGAACTGGCTCAGACGGTCCGGTACTTAAGGCAGAATTGCGAACACCTGCTCATTGACCCGGATAAGATTGGGATCTGTGGTTTTTCCGCAGGCGCGCACCTTGCTGCCAGCCTTGGCGTACACTGGCACGAAAAAGAGCTGGGAGAATCTCTTTCGCCTGAAGCGGCCAGCCCGGAAGAAATCCGGCCAAGCGCACTGATTCTCGGATATGGTCTGCTGGATTATCAGGTGATGAAGGAAAAATCGGTCGAATTGGCACAAGATGAGTCAAAAAAACAGATGTTTGATTTTATGGACCAGGCAAATGTGGCTCTGACCGGAGAGAAAGAGATTACAGAGAGTGTGATCCAGACCTTCAGTCCCTCCCGTTTTGTCTCTTCCAATACTCCGCCCGCTTTTTTGTGGCATACCTCAGAGGATGGGCTGGTTTACTCCGAGAACTCTCTGGTATTTGCCCTTGAGATGGCCAGACACCATGTCCCTTACGAACTCCATATCTTCCAGGAAGGAGAGCATGGACTGGCTCTGGCAAATCAGGTAACAGCCAACACTCCAGACCAGATATCTCCAGAAGTTGAGACCTGGTTCCAACTTGCTGGTGCATGGCTGAAAAAACAGCTCCCATTCTGACAAACTGTGGGGAGCTGTTAAATTTGCAAGTCAGAAAGCATGGAAACTGGATGCCTAGCAGGTTGCCCCACCCACCAGATGCAGCTTTGCATCCAGTATTTCCTGCTTTCTGCTTAAAATATCATCAGTAAGAAGTTGTGCCTCAACGTTTTCAAACCCAATCCGTTCAATGGTATCCGCAAAGCGTTCTCCAGTCTGCCCCTGCTCCCGGAACAGGAGAATGGTTTTTTCAACGACTGACAGAACTTCCTCTTCGCTCTTAAAAATCCTGCCAAGAGCTTTTCCATGGGTGATTTTCTTTCCCCATCTGCCACCAATGTACACAAGAAATCCGGGGGTACCCTCTTCGATGACATCAAATGTACATTTTCCTATACACCGTCCGCAGTTGTTGCAGATTTCCTTATCAATCTCTATCAGGCCGTCGGAAAGCTTTGCTGCTTTCATGGGACAGGCTGTCTCAACCTGACATTTCCTGCAGCCGTTACACATATCTTCGTCAACGCAGGGTATCATCTGACCTACAATGCCCAGATCATTTAAATTAGGCTTTACGCAGTTATTGGGGCATCCACCTGTGGCAATCTTAAATTTGTGAGGCAGTTTAACCGTGTGATAGCCCTTGTAGAACCGCTCATGAATCTTTTCTGATAGATCAAAGGTATCGTAAAGCCCATACTGGCAGGTGGTTCCTTTACAGGATACAACCGGCCGCACCAGTGAGCCCGTTCCTCCGGTCTCCAGTCCCGCTTCTGCGAGGCAGCTTTGAAATGCCTCAATGTCATTATAATGAATTCCTCTTACTTCCACTGTTAAGCGGGCTGTAAATTCCACATCTCCGTTTCCAAACTTTCTTGCTGCCTTAGCAATGGCAGCGGTCTGATCTGCTGTAATCTTACCGTTTACCGTAATTACCCGCCCGTTAAATAAATCCGTTCCCTTATTATTTAAAAACCCCAGAGCCTTAACCCTTTTGATCTCATCTGGCTTTAATGTGCATGTCATAATTTTACCACTCCTGTTTTTTTATTATGATCCTTCTACCTCTGTAAAAGTAATTCCGCCTTCCAGCACCTTTGTATGCTTATATCCGTAGTAATCCAGCCGGTTCTGAAGCAGATAGGCCCGCTTTCCCCTGTTACATACCAGAAGAATATGATCCTCTTTATCAAGCCCTTTAACCGGTCCGTCTACCTCCGTTAATTCCACATGCATGGCACCTGGCACGGAAGGAACCTGACCTGCGTCCACCAGCTTATAACCTTCTGCCATTCCATTTGCATATTCCGCAGGAGTCATGGATTTTAAATTGCCGTTTAATTTATTCAGTAGAATATTTAAAGTATGTACAAATGGATGGATTGCGGTAGAAAATGGAGGTGCATAAGCAAGATCCATATCCGTAAGATCGTTTAAATCCGCCTTACACATAATCGCAGTCACTGCCATATCCACAATTTTATCAACGGCACCGCTGCCAACGGCCTGAACTCCAAGAAGGCGAAGGGTTTTCTTATCCGCGATCATTTTAATAATAAAATAAGATGCACCCGGCATATAATGTGCTTTATCATCCACCACCGCGATCACGCTTGCTGCATCAAATCCTTCCTCTATGGCCTGGGTCTCTGTCAGTCCAGTTCTTGCGGCATTTAACCCCGGAAGCTTACACACTGCAGTTCCCAGAACGCCGCGGTAGGAACGCTCTTCTCCTGCAATATTTTGTGCAATGAGCCTTCCGCTGATATTGGCCGTTGATCCCATGGGTGACCATGCTGGTTTTCCTGTGATGGCATTTTTCACCATGGCACAGTCTCCTGCTCCATATATATCCTTATCATTGGTTCTTCCCTGGGAATCAGTAATGATTGCTCCCTTAAACATCTCAATTCCGGTGCCCTCTAAGAATTCTGTATTGGGTTTGATCCCTGCGCAGAAGACAACCATATCTGCTTTATAGGAGCGTTTATCCGTTACTACCTTCTCCACTTTTCCATCGCCTTCAAGAGCGGTTACCTTCACCCCTGTCACAACAGGAATTCCGGCATCTGCAAGCTTTCGTTCCAGATAGTCAGAAACCTCCGGATCAAAACCCGGAAGAATGTGAGGCGCCATATCCACCACAAATGGCTTAATTCCTTCCGCAGCCAGATTCTCAGCAAGTTCAAGACCGATATAGCCTGCACCCACCACAACTGCCTTTTTTATTCCTCCATTTACTGCAAGCTCCCTGATCGCTATGGCATCTTCAGGCGTTCTCATGGTAAATACATTCTTTCGTTCTCTTCCCTCAACAGGCGGAATGACCGGGCTTGCTCCTGTTGCAATTACCAGCTTATCATAATGGTATAACTTTTCTTCTCCAGTCCCCAGATCAACTGCTGTCACAGTTTTGCCGTTACGATCTACCTTTGTTGCCTCTGTACGGATCAATACCTTTGCTCCAGTGAGTTTCTCAAATTTCTGGGGAGTATTGACAATCAGCTGCTCCTTTTCAGGAATTACATTTCCTACGAAATACGGAAGTCCACAACCTGCATAAGAGATGTTTTCTCCTTTATTCAGAACGATCACTTCATTTTCTCTGTCTTCCCGCATAAGCTTTGCGGCCGTTTTTGTTCCTGCAGCCACACCGCCAAGTACAATCACCTTCATTGGTTTCTCCTTTTGATTTGTATCAAAACTTTGATTACTTTTTATCAATATCATAGCACTTGTTTTTTGCACCGTAAAATAGTATTATCTAAAGCATGATATTGGTTTTATCTATACCAGATGAAGGGAGATAGTAAGATGGCAACCTTGAAGCAGTTAAAGACCTTTATAGCAGTGGCAGAGACATTAAAGATGAGTGAGGCAGCCAAACGGCTCTATCTGTCCCAGCCTACCGTAAGTCAGATTATTGCAGATTTGGAAAAAGAATATGAAACTACATTTTTTAAACGATACCCCAAGCGTCTGGAACTGACCCCCATGGGAAAGCTTTTCTGGGACAGAGCCCTGAATGTTTTAAACAGCTATGAGACATTAAACCAATCCATGAAAAACTCTGCCGTACTCCGCCCTCTGCGGGTGGGCGTTACCTTAACCATCGGAGATACCATGATCAGTGATATGATACAGAGACTGCAAAAGAGCCATCCGGACATCTCATGCTCTGTATATATAGAAAATACAAAGATACTGGAACACCGCCTGATTCACAATGAGCTGGATATCGCTCTGGTGGAAGGCGTGATATTAAATGAGAAAATTCATACAGAACCAATTATGGAAGACGAATTGCAGCTGATTTACAGCATAGACCATCCTTTTTCCGGAAGGGATGTGATCAGAGCTGAGGATTTATACAACTGTGAATTTATACTGCGGGAAGTTGGCAGCGGAACACGTTCTATCTTTGAAAACCTAATGCAGACCCGGCATATTCCTTATAGCGTTAAATGGGAATCCTACAGCGGATCTGCCATACTGGACGGTGTTGCCCGCAACCTTGGCATCGGAGTCATCTCCACCCGCTATGTAAAGGGATCTTCCCGGTCTGAAGTGATTCATGCCCGTCCCATAAAGGATATGCCCATGAACCGCTACTTTTATCTCTGCTATAATGAATGCCACGCCTTTAACTCCCAAATGGCTGATTTCAAGGACACCGCAACGTCCATGAAATAGAAAGCCGGTGGGAGTTTCCTGCTTTTCAGCCTATGGGAATTCAATTTTCATTCCATCATAGGCAAATTCAATTCCTTCATACTGTCTTTGCAGCCTAAAGTAATCGTCATAGGACTTTCCCCAGTCTTCTTCTAAATGGGTAATGATTACCTTTCCTATCTGATAATTCTTTTTTAATGCAACAATCTCATCCATAACAAATAATTCTTTCCGCAGAATATTTGATTCATCAAGTACAAACCCATCCTTTAACTGATCTCCCACAATGGTATTGCCAATTATTAAGACATCGGCTTTATAAAATAGCAGGTGATCTGGAAATGGTTTTACATCACAGGGCGCATAAATCACTTTCCGGTCTTTATCCTTTATCACAAAAACGGTTACAATCCCACTTTCATCAACCGGGACAAATTCGATCTGAATTCCGTTTTGTTCCAGATGGTTCATATTTTTGACTTTTGCCAGCCCCATATCTTCATAATATTTCAGCATGGAACCATATTTACTGCACTGACTCCTCAGTTCCTTTATAATCTCAGGCATCGCCCCTACGGTCAAAGGCTGGCTGCAGGTTATCCCCAAAGACCGGGCGAGCCAGTCCATCTTTAACTGCTCAATCACTCTGATTCCCATGGTATGATCCGGGTCTGCATGGCTGAACAAAATGGTATCAATTGCTTTCACATCAACATGGTTTAGTGCTGCATTGATGTCTTCCGGTGTATCTATTAACAAGTTCAAATCTTCTAAATACAGACTGCATCCACATCTTGCGTATGGAACTCCTTTTATTCTGGCCTCCTTACAGATTCTGCATTGGCATAATGGTCTTGGTATGCTGACACAGCCGCCTGATCCGACTATTTTGATCTTCATGTTGTCACCTCCTGGTATTGATAAATTTTCTCTTTTCGTGTGACATTGTTACATACATATTGCGTAAATTTTTTTATAATCAGGAACATAAACAACCCACCTATGGAAAGAAGGTTAAACAATGAATGCACAAACCCTTGTTGTTATAAAAGAGAACTGCCCCCAAAATCACCCCTGTCCGTCTGTCCGTATCTGTCCGGTAGGAGCCTTAAAACAAAACGGCTTTCAGGCCCCCACGGTTGATATGGAAGCCTGCATACGCTGTGGCAAATGTACCAGATTTTGTCCAATGAACGCGCTGCGGCTAGCCTGATTTTCTTGTTTTAAAATCATTGGGACTTAAGAGTAAATTCATTAAAAGAAACTTTCCCCCGCATTAGATGATGCGAGTTTCATCAATAAGAATTTGCACTTAAGTCCTTGTGATATCAATCTTTTCTCAATGCCCCGGCAATACCCAAAACAGCTCCATACAATACCGCTGCACTTGGCCAGATAATCCAGGTCTTACCCCAGCCTTCGGTTAAAAAGCTGATCCCCAGATAAACTGCAGTCACGATACACCAGTAAATTGCTGGAACACGTTCTTCTTTTTTCTTTTCCACTTTTTTGCCTTCTGAATAATCTCCCTCCTGAAGAAGAATATGAAAGCAGGATTTCTTCTCGCCTGCCACAATGATCAGAAAAACACCTGCGGATACTATAACAAATAATAGTAACAGACAAATCGTTTGTATATATTCAGAAACACCTATAGAAGATGCGATCACCAACGGGCACACGGAGATAATACATAGAAACACACCTGAGACAGTATAGAGACGGTTAATCCCTTCATATTGTGCCATTTTATTGCGTACTACTGCTTCTACTCCATATTCCAGCTGAAATGTTTCTTTTTTCAGATGTTCAAATGCTTCCATCTTCATCCCGTTTAATATGAAAAATACCGTAGAAAATCCCACAATCAGAAGTAGAACAGCAACACCGACACCCCCTGCCCTCCCTTCGCTGATTACATTTTCTTTAAACTGTGACAGTGCCCCAAGATAAATAAGAACAACCGGAGATAAGATACAGGCTGAAACAGCCCCGGCTATCTTCTTTGATGCTTTGATCTTATTCTCCATAAATTCACTTGCAACTTCCATGGTGATTCGTCTTTTCCCATTTTCACCATCAGAAGCTTCCGGCGATGCTGCCGGTAAGTCTTCTAACTCCTCCTTCAGCAGATAATCCGTAGATACACCAAACAGCTGACTGAGTTTTAAGATTCGTTCCAGATCCGGAATGGAAGCCCCTGACTCCCACTTTGAAACTGACTGCCTGGATACATCCATCTGAAAAGCCAGCTCCTCCTGAGACCACCCATTTTTCTTTCTGAGTTCCATAATTTTTTCTGCTAATATCACAATGATCCATCCTCTCATCATTTATATTGGTCATACTGCCCATCCTTTGCTTTCTATTCTGTTATAGTCTGAAAGAAAGTGATAAATGCCCGTTGACTGCCTCTATTATAAGATTTTTACCGGTTGTCAACTACCAAGTGCACTGTATGATCTGACAACCAGCAGTTGCAATTTGCAAAAACAAAGGTAAAACGGATGGCTAAGACTCAGATTATCAGAAAACGGGAACATAATATGGTAAAGGATCCCTCTGTAAGAACCTGTCACCGCGAAGAATGGCTATATTAACCGCCAATAACAAAAGTCATTTCTGTCTCAGTTGATAACTCCTCTATGTACCGGTACCCCAATGCATTAAATTTCTTTAACTGTCTGACCTCTGTCACATGGTTCTCTGCCATAAACCGAACCATCTCTCCCCTTGCCATCTTGGCGAGAGTTCCTTTCTGCTTTATCTTACCCTGATCCAGTTCTCCAAATATACAGGTTACAAATGTATCAGCAGATGACAAATATGGCTTCACTGCCTGAGAGTACTCCTTAGAGGCGAGATTTATTACAGTATGATCTTCCCCTGCCAGTTCTTTATAGATTCTGTTGTCCCAGAAGCCGTATAAATCTCTGCTCCCAGCAACAGCCATACGCGCCTGCATCTCAAGGCGGTATGGCACTACTCCGTCAAAGGGAGATAAGATTCCGTAGAACCCGGAGAGAATCCGCAGATGGTCTCCGAGATAATCAAGTGCCTGTCTGGTCATAATCAGAGGCGCCATATGCTGGTATTGAAGTCCCTCATAGGCCAGTACTGCAGGAGTTATGTTTTTTTCCAAGTTCATTTCAGCAAACCGCCTGTAGTTTAATCCCGCAAGCTTGTCGTTGCAGCCCCATAACTTCTTTGCCTCATCATAGGACAACTTTTTAATTTCTTCCCAAAGTATTCTGGTATGATCTAATAAGACAGGCAGTCCTGTTGTGGCCATGGAATCGGTATCCACATTCATTTTTTTCGCTGGTGAGATTATGATCTTCATTTAGATTTCCTTTAACATCTGCGCCGGATTTTCAGCCGCCTTTACTTTTCCCAATGCCTTTATAATTACTCCCTGTTCATCAATCAGATATGTGGTCCGAACCACACCCATGGTCTTTTTTCCATACATATTCTTTTCCTGCCACACATCGTAAGCCTGAATCGCAGTCAGATCCGGATCAGAAAGCAGAGTAAACGGCAAACCATTCTTCTCCTCAAATTTCTTATGAGAAGCAACGCTGTCCTTGCTGATGCCGATCACGACAGCATCCTTTTCAAGAAACTGGGGATAAAGCTGCGCAAATCCGCATGCCTGACTGGTGCAGCCCGGTGTCTGGTCTTTTGGATAAAAATAAAGAATCACTTTCTTACCCCTGTATTCATCTAATGTATGGATTACTCCATTCTGGTCCGGTAATTCAAATGATGGTGCTTTTATTCCTGTTTCTAACATCTTTATTCCCCTTTCCGTCTGTCTGCTCTTATTATTTCCAACAGTATGACATTCCATTTATGTACTTATATTATCATGAACAGGGGATTTTTTAAAACCATTTCTATTTATTCTGGTGTCTGGCCGGCAACTTTATTTCTGATATAAATAGTCCTGCCAGTGTAAGCAGGATTCCAAGCACGGCGGTACCTGTAATTGTCTCGTGAAGGATCAGTACGGAGGTAATAACAGTAATTACCGGAACCATATAAATATAGACACTGGTTTTTACGGCTCCCAGTATTTTCAGAGCATAATTCCAGGTTACGAAGCAAATAGCCGATGCTCCAAATCCAAGAAATATGATATTAAACAAATTTACCGGCTTTATAATCTGACCAATGTCCGGTTCAAACTTAAATATAAATAATACAGGCATCATAAACAGTAAGCCGTAAAAGAAAATTCTTCGTGTCACTGAAATGGTGTGGTAATGATACCCACTGATTTTCTTAGTAAGTACGGAATATATGGCCCATACCACAGCCGCCAGAACCGCCAGTATATCTCCCATTGGATTTAATTTCAATTGGCTGCTTCCATTAAAGCTGATGAGAAATATTCCACCCACTGCCACTGCAAACCCAATAAAAAACTGGGCTCTCATCTTTTCCCCTGCCAAAAGCAAATGGGCGAAAATTGCTGTAAAAAACGGTGCAATGGAGATGATAACGCCAACATTCGATGCAAATGTATAAGTCAATGCTATATTTTCCAGCAGAAAATAAAGTGTGATACCACATAATCCTGCTCCTGCAAAATACAGCTCCTGTTTTCTTTCCTTCACCTTCAGGCGGTGGGGATATAACGCAAGTAAAGCGAAATAGCCAATTACAAATCTTATAAATAATATTTCTATGGGAGAAAATGTCTTTAAAAGTATTTTAGTCGATATGAATGTGGTGCCCCAGATAAATATTGTAAATAATGAAAACAAATGTCCCTGAATCTCTTTCTTTCTGTCCATGAAAACCCTTTCTTTTTATCAGTCAGCATCAAGTATCTTTAAATATTTTACTATACTGCTTTGGTGTAAGTCCTATGTAGCGTTTAAAAAAGTTGGAAAAATGGCTTTGATCACTGAATCCGGTCTGAATTGCTGCCTCCACAGGCATGGCCCCTTGCTCCAGCAGCTTCTTTGCTCTGTCAATCCGTATGGTTTCCAGATAGCTGTAAGGAGAGATTCCCTTTTGCCTGGTGAATGACCGAAGCAGGTAGTATTTACTCAGCCCAGTCATATTACAAAGATCATTGAGAGAGATATTTTCCATATAATGAGACTCCAGGAATTGGCAGACCACCGTTGCCTTAGTGCTTTGCACCATTTGTTCTTTTGGCAGATGCTGTTTTGTGTATTCTTCAATCAGCTGCCCCAGAAGGAAAAAGAATATCTCCTCTTTTTTAAAATCCGTTTCTTCCTCCATAATCATCTGATGAAGCTCCTTTAGTATCACAACCAGCTCACTGTGAAAAATTACCTGAGACGTGAAATAAGGCAGATACTCTTTCCCGGTTATTTCTAACATTGCCTTTTTCATAATTTCAGGCTGGATATTAATACACCGATAATCAAACGCTTTTCCGTCAATCTGTTCGCAGGCATGATTATCCCGGGGATTAAACAGCAATAAATCGCCTGGTTCTATGGTATAATCCTTGTTTTTACAGTGCAGATACCGCTGGCCAGCGTCAATGAAACCAATTACGTAATAATCATGAAAGTGGTTGGGAAACTTTTGCATAATCCCCTGAAAAAGATAAGCCTCAACATTTAATTCCCCATCATATTTCACAGTCCGTATTTCCTGCTTCATAAACGGGTCCCTCCTTTCTCTCCTGTCTAATGCATAGTATAACATAGATGGTAGCTACTTTCTTGTATGATATTGCCTTTCACTGTATAAAAATACACCTCTTACCGCCAATAACCCACCACTTGCCTGAAACATATTTACATCGCTGTTATTTTCAGATAAAATTAGCACATATTAAAAACAGGCGCCGGCAGCTGACCAGAAAGAACAGGAGGATGGATATCACTTTATTATGAAAATTCAAATAGAAATTGATACGGCTTTACAGGAAAGTGAATTGCGTATCCGCTGTCCTGAAATCAACGAGGAAATTACCCTGATTCAAAAAATGATTTCGGAACTGGATAACAGCCAGACACAAATGATTTTCTATCAAAATGATACGGAATTCTATTTTCATGTAAGCAGAGTCCTGTTTTTTGAGACTGCAGACAAGGGCATTTTTGCCCATACAACCGATGATGAATTTCTGGTAGAATATAAGCTTTATGAACTGGAAGAGCTTCTCCCCCCTTATTTTATGAGAATTTCAAAATCCACCATATTAAACACCACAAAGGTTTACAGCATCACACGCAGCCCCACTGCCTCCAGCAGAGTGGAATTTCAAAACTCCTATAAAAAGGTCTATCTATCAAGAAACTACTATAAGCTTTTAAAATGGAAGCTGGATCACCAGCACATGGAACGATAAAAAAGAGAGGTAAAATCATTATGCAAAAAAATAGATTATTTTGGGGAATCATGTTTCTCCTGGCAGCCGCATTTGTAATAATCGGAAAACTGGGATATCTTGGAAGCTTCAGCCCATTTTCCTTAGTTTTCACTGTATTTATGCTGGCCATCATCGTAAAAAGTATTCCGCGCTTAAATTTTTCAGGAATCTTATTTCCAATTGCATTCCTGTGCATCACCTATGACAAGGTTCTGGGGATCGAAAGCCTCACCCCCTGGACTGTCCTTGCAGTAGCACTCCTGGGAAGCATCGGGTTGTCGTTACTGTTTCACAAGAAAAGCCACTATTGGTATAACCATCATCATAAATACAACAGCTTTAATCAGGACCCACAGGTGGAAGTGATCGATATAGAAGACAATGACCATGTAAAACAAAGCACTACGTTTGGATCCAGCACAAAATATATAAACTCAGATGATTTTAAACAGGCTGACTTAGACTGCAGTTTTGGCTCCATACAGGTTTATTTTAATAAAGCACACGTGGAAACAGAGGCCATTGTACGAATCAGCGGTAACTTCTGCGGAATCGAACTTTATGTTCCGAAAGAGTGGCGGGTGGAAAATGAGATCGAATCCGTGGTCGGTGGAGTTAGTGAGAAAGGGAGAGGGTTTGTCACCAGTAATACTGCTCCGGTTTTAAAACTGGTAGGGGAACTTAATTTTGCAGGAGTGGAAATTATATATATCTGATAACAAAAACGGGCTTCAGTCAGTTATGACTGGAGCCCATATAATTATTATCATTAATCTTTCAGCAATCCATGAACTTCGCACAGATCATTCTTCTGCAGTTCAACCAAATCAAAGCTTACTAAAAGACCATCATAATTTAACATCTTTCCATAAAGAACTTCATCCAACCCCAGCAATATTTTAATGCATTCTACTGCCTGTAAGGAACCGATCACACCAACCACTGCTCCCAGTACCGGACCTGGCCGTTTCAGCTTTGTATTACCATAGCCAATGCATTCCAGACATGGAAAATCCTGTTTTATTGACATAACAAAACCATAAAAACCGTATACCCCGCCTTCAACCAAAGGAATATCCTGTTTTATACATTCCCTGTTCACAATTAATCTTGTTTCTACATTATCAACACAATCAATTACTACATCTGCACCATTGATTATCTTCCCAATATTCTCTTCGTCTATCCTTTCAGAAACAGGATTGATTGTGATTTGAGAGTTTAAGCTGTTTAAGACCTCTCCAGCCAGCTCTGCTTTATTCATTCCCATATCTTTTTCATGGTAAAGGAATTGCCTGTTTAAGTTGGAATCTGATACTGTATCATAATCAATCAGCGTTATTGTTCCCACTCCTGCACATGCCAGGTAAGTCAGAACTGGTGAAGCAAGACCTCCTGCACCAATTACTGTGACTTTTGATTTTTTTAATGTGTTCTGTCCCTCTTCACCAATTTCCTTCATTAAAATCTGACGTTCATATCTCATAATCAGCCTCCTCCTACCGGTGGAAACAGAGCCAGAACATCCTCATCTTTCACAGAAGCATCTAACTTAGAATGCCTTCCATTAATTAAGCAGATTGCCACCTCTTCATGAGGTATGTGAAAATAATCGATTACCTGAGCAGCTGTCTGAAACTGACCTGCCTCCAGGAAGGTAATCTTTTGCCTGCCTTCACGGAATGTAGCAAATAATCTTACTTCTATCATCATAACCTCCATTGTTGATTTACAGTGTTTTATACTGTCGTATTCTTTATTATATAAATATAGGAAGGATTTTATAAATGAAGCATCGCTTTCACTTAAAATCCTTCCTGTATATAATAGTGGCACGACTTTATTACTTTTTTGTTACCGGTATGGAGACTATAAGCCCAGACGTGCTAATGTTTCCTCAGTAGGAAATGCATTTTCCCAACCGCGTACTTTGTAATATTCCGGTAATGTAATATTAATCTGGCTTACCTGTCCTTTGGATGGACCATCCGGAATCGGCTGCTCTGTCAGACGTTTTGGAAGTCTGTCATCTTCCGGCTTCATACCCGCAGCTTTGTTAAACAACCGTTCAATGTTATAGATCCGCTCCCCTACTTCTAAAAGTTCCTCAGCTGTATAGCTGGTTCCTGTTCCTGCATTTAACATGGCAGCATATTCAGGTGCTCCCAAAGCAAACGAGGTGAACAGACAAAGTCCCATAGAATCAATAACTGCAGTCAGGTCCTGGAATATCTTCGTCCACAGTGCCTTTCCTTCGGTTTCGGTACGGTCTAACTGCTGGGGTAACCCAAGAATCTCCGGTGAGATTAAATAACCTCTTACGTGACAGCCACCCCGGTTACTTGTTGCATAGGTGATACCAATTCCCTGGATGGCACGTGCATCGTATGCGGGCATCTCCTGTTTCTTAACACTCATGGAAATTTCAGGATGTCCATAGTATTCACATAAACGGTAAGAACCCTGGGCCATCAGCCTGGCTAACGGAATATCAGACTCACCCATCCGCTTGGTCCACTCTATGATTGCCTCTGCATTGCCCCACTTTAACGGCACGCCTTCACATTCTTCTTCCTTAATCAAACCCTTTTCATACAATTCCATGGCTGCTGCAATGGTACAGGGAGTAGAGATCGCATCTAATCCATATTCATTGCACCAGTAGTTGGCTGTATTAATTGCATTTAAATCATTAATTCCACAGTTTCCGCCAAATGCCCATAATGGTTCATATTCCGGTCCGCCTGCAACCTTACCCTCAACATTGATAACACGGCCGCAGCCAATGGGACATCTGTGGCAGAAGCTCTGTTTTACAAGATACTGGTCTTTTAAACTTTCGCCGGACGTATCGTCCGCTTCCTCATAATAGGACTCCTGCCAGTTTCTGGTAGGAAATGCACCGGTATTATTAATAATGTTAACAAGTACTGCCGTTCCGTATGTAGGTAAACCGCCTCCGGTAACCCCATTCTCTTTTATCGCCTTCAGACATCCTTTTGTCACTTCCTGCAAAGCTTCCGGATCATATGATTCAATGGAGGATTTTGTTGCTGTAGCCGTAATCGCTTTTAAATTCTTTGACCCCATAACTGCGCCGACACCGCTTCTGCCTGCTGCACGGTCTTTATCATTCATAATTGCGGCTAATAAGGATAATTTTTCGCCTGCTGGTCCGATATTTAAAACGGAACACTTCTCATGTACTTTTTTTAACTCTTCATCAATTTCTTCACTCATCATGCCAACATATTCATCTGCCGGCAGAATCTCTATCTTATCATCCACTACATTGATATAAACTGGTGTCTTTGCCTTTCCTTCCACTATAATGGCATCCCACCCTGCATATTTGAGCTTTGCGCCCCATACACCACCGGAATTAGAACTTGCAATCATACCGGTTAACGGTGACTTGGTTACAACCATATAACGGCCGGAAGTCGGTGTCTTGGTTCCGGTCATGGCACCGGTTATATAAATTAACTTGTTGTCTTCCGATAAAGGATCAACGGTTGCAATACCTTCATCATATAACATCTTGGTACCGAGACCGCGGCCTCCGATAAACTTTCTGGCCAGATCCATATTAAGTTCTTCTACTCTGATCTCTCCAGTTGATAAATTAATTCGGGCTATCTTTCCATTGTACGCTGTCTGCATAATAACACCCTTTCCTTTCATTGTTTAAAAGTAAACTGTAACGAAATAGAAAAGGAGTCCTTTCCAAACGCGGGAGGCACTAATTCTTAGGTTAGTACCCATAGGCTTTATCTACTCAAGATAAAACTCGGATCCTTAATTTTATTGTACATTATTCGACAAAAAAATGCAATTAGTTTTTTATTTGTTGCTTTTTTAACAAATTTATCTGTTTATATGTGGTATTTTTTGTAACATATTCCATTTTTCAGGTCTTTGAATCTGTCTGCCTGATTTGATCACCAGTTTGTATTTTTCCTGACTTTTTAACTTTTCCGAAGCATGTACCCGAAGTTAATACGCATGGGCGATCCGTCTGCCTCAGTGTGCATTCAGGAAAGCAGCGTTTGGTATATGTCCCTATTTCTATGGCTGCGTGATCTATAATTAGAATATCACCTTCATTCAGCCGGGTATAATCGATCCCCTGGGTCACAATATTTTCCTGAAATTTCCGGAAACACAAACCTTCTTTTTCCTGTTTTCTGATCCACTGCTTTGATTTTGACGAAATAAGAGCTATCTGTTTCTCTCCTCCTAAAGCGTGGCAATCGCCAACTATCCCTTTACCCGCTTCAAGCTCTACGAATGTTACGCATTCAAATGGCTGACCTTTTTTTCTTTGTATCTGAAGTGATTCTACATATCCTGACTGCAATTTTGTACCCCGTTATTCTTCATCTAGATAGCATATGTTTCCCGCCTCATCATACTGGTAACCTCCGGCATTTGCCAAGCGTGTATGAAGCTCACTACTCTTTAATACTTCGATAAATGCTTTGATTTCAGGAAGATTCAGATATTTTACCGGAACAGCGAAATCATATTCCTCCTGCCCGACTTCTATGAAATCCAGCTGCATAGCCTTTGCTGCCGCGAATATACCCATGGCTGCATCTGCACTGTTCCCGGCAACAAGAGCCGCCACAGCCATATGGGTGGCTGCCTCTCTGTCGTAGCCATTAATCTCAGAAGCGTCCATGCCAGCCTGCTTCAGTTTATAATCAAACAATACTCTTGTTCCTGCACCTCTCTGCCGGTTCACAAACCTGCATCGTTTTAAGTCTGCTATTCCTTTCAAGTTCAATGGATTTCCTTTTTGCACAATGAGTCCCTGAATGCGTTTAACCCCTTTAATCAACGCCATGGGTTCTTCAAACATTCTTTTTAT
The DNA here is from genome assembly GCF_048627165.1 of Lacrimispora struthionigena. Lineage (NCBI taxonomy): Bacteria > Bacillati > Bacillota > Clostridia > Lachnospirales > Lachnospiraceae > Lacrimispora > Lacrimispora struthionigena. The sequence goes on along the minus strand of NZ_JBMBWP010000001.1, from coordinate 274,208 downwards.
ATAAGGTATATTATATTTACCAGAGGCTTCATCCAGAAGATGGACAGGTACGATATGAGCTTCTCCTCTTTTTAGTGCCATTAATCCCCCCATACTTCCAATATGAGTACTGGACAGATATACACCCGGATAATGGAATGCCATCAGATCAGCAGCCAGGTCAAGAAGCAGGTCATGGCTGCCAATGCAGACAACCGTATGTCTTATTTCCTGCAAGCTTCTGTACAATTCAACTCTGACCATTTCTCCGGCTTCAATTCCTTCACAATTCTGTTCAATCACACAGAAACCGTCGGCACGCACAAGGCTCATGGCTGCGCCTGCCCCTCTGGCAAGGGGAGAAGCTACCAGTTTATCACCTACCTGTCCCACTTTTACCCTTACGTATTCTTTATGCTTTAGAGAAGATATCATTCTCTTTGACAGCACTGCCTCTGCCACATTATTATCACAGTAGGTTTCTCCTGTTAACAATGCCAGTACCGGCTTAACAAAATTTTCAAAATCAATATAAGCCGAAACCGGATAACCTGGAAGACCGATCACCGGTTTTCCTTTTACGGCAGCCAGTATCACCGGTTTTCCGGGTTTAATTGCAACCCCATGCACGAACACTTCCCCCAGTTCCCTTAAAATATGCACGGTATAATCTTCTGTCCCCGCACTGGAACCTGCATTGATTATTACCATATCGTAGCTGTCCAGTGCTTCTGAAACCGCCGTTTTTATTTTATTGTAGTCATCCGGGGTAGGCGGAAAACGGTCTGCTAATCCTCCATACGAGGTTACCATTGCCTCAAACATTCTGGAATTTGATTCAATAATTTCTCCTGCTTCCGGCGTTTTGGTTGGTTCTATAATTTCAGTTCCGGTAGGAAAGATTGCTGCTTTTGGCTGCTTCACCACCATGATTTTAATAATTCCGCCGGAAAATAATACGCCTATGTCAATCGGTCGTATTTTGTGCATGCTGGGCAGCAGCATCTCACCGGATACGATATCTTCGCCAATGGGTCTGATATGCTGCCAGGCTGTTGCTGCCTCCAGAATTTTAACAGTTCTTTCATCAATTTCAATTACGTCCTCTGCCATGATTACAGCGTCATAAGGATAATTAACAGGATCTCCGGTATCAACCACAATGAAATCCTTATTCTTTTCTAAAATAAGAGGCGTCCTTTCCGAGGCGCCCTTTGTTTTTTCTGTTATTACCGCTATCCCATCCATGGCTGCAGCATTAAAAAGAGGTGACGAGCACCTTGCATAAACAGCCTCTTTTGTTATCCGGCCCAGACTTTTTTCTACCGGAATTTCCTCATATTGCATTTTTACTATATCTTTCAGCGCTTTTTTATAAATGCCCAGCGCTTCATTTACAGGTGTATTATTTAAATAGAGATTTCTGTTTGCCATAGCTTCTATGCCTTTCTGCTTTATCCCGGAAATCCTGACTATCATGTAATTTTATATATAAAACACTTCAACAATTTCGTCTTTTTTAAGTCCTTCTTTATTCTCCTCAATTAAAATATAGCCATCAGCTCTTGTCATGGTCGTAATAAGGCCCGACTTTCCGAAAACCGGTTCTGCATGTATTTCATTTTCCTGCCTGTTCAGTTTAACAAGCTGGCAGGTCATTTTTCCAGGGGCTCCTGCCAGATTTGACGTAATACGGGCAAATAAAGAGCTGTCTGCAGGTTGATCTGTCAAATGCTTCCAAACCCATATAACCAACAGTTCAAAAACCAGCATGGCTGCTACCGGATGACCAGGAAGTCCTGCCAAAAGTGTACGGCTGATTTCATCATATCCTACAATAGTTGGCTTTCCCGGTTTTAATGCTAATCCATGAATGAATGAACCTTCACTTGCCACTTCGTCAATGATATCATTGGTTGCATCCTTTTTCCCCTGAGAACTGCCACCTGATATGACAACCACATCACTCACCTGCATTGCCTGTATCACGGCTTCTTTTAACTTCTGTTCGTCATCCTTTTGTACCACTGTATTCAGTACTGTAAGGCCGTGTTTTTGTGCCTGGGCACAAAGTGAATAGGAATTAATATCTCTTATTTCCCCCGGAGACGGTGTGTTATGAGGGGGAACCAGTTCATCCCCTGTGGATATAATGGTAATCTCCCATGGTTTAAAAACTATAACCTCTGTAATACCCAGGCTTGCCATAGCTCCAATTTCCTGGGGACGGATCCTGGTTCCTTTCTTTATCACTATTTCTCCCTGCTCTATGTCTTCACCTGCTAAAACTACATTTTTCCCATAGGAAACCGGACTGTAAACGGCAATATGACTGCTGTCAAAGGCTTCACAGTATTCAACCATTACCACTGCATCTGCTCCAGGAGGAATCATTCCGCCGGTTGGCACATAAGCGCATTCTCCGGCATGTATGTCTTTCAGGGCTGGAAAACCCATGTTAATTTCATCCACACATTCCAAAAAAACCGGCAGATTCTCCGATGATCCGGCGGTATCACCGGATATAACAGCATATCCGTCTACTACAGACCTGTGAAAGGCCGGTACCGGTTCCCTGGAAATAATGTCGCTGGCTAATATATATCCCTGGGATTCAAGTAATTTTCTGCATTCTGTCTTAATCAGCTTATTCTGCATGATATTTACTGTCTTATCTCTTGCTGATGCTATGGTATCTACCTTTAATAATTTCATTCTTATTATTGCCTTTCCTGATTCAGTTTCCAATCGTGTATTTTGACAAATATTGTCTGATAACAGGATTATCAGTATTAAGTAAAATATCATCCGGAGTTCCTGATGCGAGAATACTTCCTGCATCCATAAAGTGAATGCATTGACACAGCTTATAAATATGTGTCAGCTGATGGCTTACAATGATCCATGTAACCGGTTTTTTTGACTGAATTTCAAAAATTATCTGCTCAAACAGTACGACACTGTCCGGATCCATATTGGCCATGGTTTCATCAATAAAAATCACTTCTGGCTCAAAGATCAATGCTCTTGCTAATGAAAGCTTCTGGCGTTCTCCGCTTGAGAGGCTTGGCGCATATTGTTTCTCTTTGCCGGAAAGCCCGCACCTGTCTATCCATTCCATGATTATTTCTTTCTTAATAACCTGCTTCCTTATCTTTAATGGATAAGTGAGATTATTATATACCGTATCATGAAGCATATAGGGTCTTGGCGCTGTAATCACAATATCCCGCTTCGTTAATGTACCAAAATCCATAACCCCCATATCGGGCTTTAACAGCCCCGTCATCAGTTTAATCAGTGTAGACTTGCCGCTTCCATTATTTCCTATAATACCATGTATTTTTTTCTCTTCCAGACATAAATCTTTAACACTTAACTGAAAGTCACCTATTTTTTTTTCCAGCTTAATTATTTTCAACATTCTCTTCGTACCTTCTGAGAAAATCTACAAAACATTGGATTGTAAAAGAAATTATAAGCAGAACAAAACCCAAAGTAATTGCTTCCCCAAAATCGCCTTTATTTCTCATTAATGATATTGCAGTAGTCATAGTCCTTGTCTTATACTTTATATTACCGCCTACAATCATCACAGCACCTACTTCGCTGATGGAACGTCCAAAACCGGTTATAAGGATGAAATAAATGTCATTTTTTATTTCCTTTATCACAAGCAGAAATGTCTGCCACCGGTCAGCACCCATGCTTATTGCGAAGTTTCTTATCTGAGGCGCCATATTTTTACAGGACGTGTAAACCATCCCGCTGATTATTGGAGCAATGATTAATGTCTGTACAATGACCATCGCCGGAAAAGTGAATAATAACTCCCATCTGCCCAAGGGCCCTCTTCTCATTAAAAGCAGATAAACTGCTAAACCTGCGACCACGGGCGGAAATCCCATAAAAGTCCGGTTTATTCTGATAATCACCTTTTTACCGAAGAAGTCAACCCGTTCCAAGAACATACCAAACGGGACACCAAGTAAGGCAGAGATAAATGTAGAGACAATCCCCAGTTTCATTGTCAGTAGGATAATATCTATGATTTCCTGATTTATTTCAATGCCCATACTTGTCCAAAACTGCATTCATGCAGACTCCTCTTTATTTATTTGCTGCCGCGTCAGGAGTAAATAAAGATTCTCCATACTCTTTTACACCAAAATCTCCGATGAGCTTCTGGGTATCATCTGAAAGTATCCAGTTAATGAAGTCCTGTGCGCCTTCTGCATTGATTTTTGAACTCTTTTCCGGATTTACCGCTATTACACCGTAATAATTGAGAAGCTGTTTATCCTTTTCACATACAATATCCATAGCTGTCTTTGATTTAGTGGCTAACCAGGTCGCCCTGTCTGAAAGCGTATAGGCATTTTTTTCTTCTGCCATCAGCAGGGTAGCCCCCATTCCCTGACCTGCACTGATATAATTGGGGTTGTCCGCAGGTGTTATATTCAGATTTTTCCAGATAGAGAGTTCCTTTGTATGGGTACCGGATTCATCTCCACGGGATACGAAGGCGTCCTTATTATCAAATATAGTACGAAAGGTCTCTTCTGCATTATTATTCGTTTCTATTTCACCCTTCGGTCCCACAACCACAAAATCATTATACATGACATCAAAACGTTTTAAACCATGTCCAGCCTGTATGAATGCTTCTTCCTTTGCTTTTGCATGCACAAGCAGTACATCCGCTTCTCCGTTCTCTCCCATCTTTAAGGCTTCTCCTGTACCGACGGCTATGGTATCCACTTCCCATCCTGTTTTTTTGGTAAAATCAGGCAGTAATTCATCCAGAAGCCCTGAATCCTGTGTACTGGTAGTTGTTGCCAAAATTATCTTACCCTTTTTGGATGTTACAGAAGCTGTTGTTTCAGCAGAATTGTTTTTTGTTGTACTCTCTGCAACAGTGTTTTCCTGTTTTACAGAATTACTGCATGCTGATAATACAGTGCCTAATAAGATGCAGAAAAAAATTAAAGTAATTTTATTTTTCATCTATTTAATCCCCTTTTTTATTTATATATAGGCCACTGTTCTTATCTTGCACAATTGTTAGCAGTTCCAATCAGGATCTTCAGACCGTGCTCAAGTTCAGTAATCACATAAGTAAGGCATTCTTCCACCGCTTTCGGACTTCCTGGCAGATTGAGTATTAATGTAGATTTTCGGATACCGCAGGCTGCTCTTGATAACATAGACCGCTTTGTCATCTGCAGGCTGTAGGCACGCATAGCCTCCGGTATTCCGGGAACCATACGTTCAACGACTTTTTGAGTTGCCTCCGGCATACAGTCTCTTTGAGAGAAACCGGTTCCACCGGTGGTTAATATAAGATCTGCTGTATGATTGTCACAGATATATTTAATCTCGTCGCATAACATGGTCATATCATCAGGGAGAATGGTCCGGTGAACAACTTCATATCCATATTCTTTCACAATTCTGCAAATAACGGGTCCGCTTATATCCTCTCTTTCTCCTGCAAATCCAGAGTCGCTGGAGGTTATCACCGCCACCCGCAATTTATCAGTTTCCGTTTTCACCACTGCAGATTCCAATACGACCATATCATCCCCTTCCCGAATGATACCACCTGATAATACACGGGCAAATACGCCCTCTCTGGGCATAATGCAATCTCCCATTTTATGAAAGATCTCACAACCGGTATGGCATTCTTTTCCAATCTGGGTAAGCTCTAAAAGAACGTCATTGCATTGAAATCTGGTGCCTACCGGCAGGGAGCGGAAATCAATTCCTTCCACGATAAGATTTTCACCAAATGCGCCTTCTGCCACTTCTGCTCCCCGGTCCTTAAATGCTTCAATCTTATCATTGGACAGAAGACTGACCTGTCTGTGCCATTTTCCAGCATGAGCATCTCCATTTATTCCATATTCCTTAATAAATTCTGCCATATGGACATTTTTCTTTTGTGTTCCTTTTTTTTCACTGATGCAGACTGCGATTATTTTTCCCATAAGTATTCTTTTCTTATCCTCCTATTTTTGACATACCATCAAGTTCTAATGTTCCCTGGGGATTATCCCCTTTAAAGTTGTGGCTGACTGGCTTTTCATAAATCGTCTGCTCAATCATCTGTTCCAGAAAAGAATCCTCTTTATTGCCTCTTAAAACTTCTTTTAAGTCCGTTCCATGTTCATATTGCAGGCAGGTTTTTAAATAACCATCGGAAGTAAGCCTTACCCGGTTGCATTCATTGCAGAATTTATGGGAAATCGCACTGATAAAACCAATATTCCCCTCAAATCCGGATACTGAATAATAATGGGCCGGTCCGTTTCCAAGTACAGAATCAACTGGTTCTAATGGTCCATAGGCTTCTTTCAAGATTGCAATGATGTCTTCTTCACTATAATAAGAGTAGTTTTTTCCAAGCCCAATGGGCATCATTTCTATAAAACGGACACCCAGTCTGGAATTCTTTGCCATACCGGCAATCTTTATAATATCTTTTTCATCTGTATCGAGAACCGGAACACAATTTAATTTTACTTTTAGTTTCGGATAATTAAGCGCATCCTGTATTGATGAAAGCACCTCATTTAAAGCATCTTTTCTTGTGATCTGCTCATATTTTGAAGGATTCAGCGTATCAAGGCTGATATTAACTCCATCTAATCCAGCTGCCGCAAGATCAGGAAGATATTCTCCCAGTAACAGACCGTTGGTTGTTAAGGTAACGTTTTTCATTCCAACCTGTGATTTCATCTGTCCAATGAGAAATGCAACATCTTTTCTTACCAGCGGCTCGCCCCCTGTTATCTTTACTTTATCAATTCCAAGCTTTAAAAAGCATCTGCAAAGCCTGAGAATTTCATCAAAGGTCAGTATTTCTTTATGGGATAAAGATGGAACGCCCTCCTCTGGCATACAATAAATACAGCGAAGATTGCATCTGTCTGTTACTGAAATCCGAATATAATCAATCTTTCTATCCCACTTGTCAATCATCCCATGTCCTTTCCGTTGAAAATATCTCCGCTTTTTCCTCCACTCTTTTTCTCAAGAAAAATATCCGTTATCTCCATATTCTTATCAATTGCTTTGCACATATCATAAACGGTAAGCAAAGTTACTGTAACTCCAGTGAGAGCCTCCATCTCAACTCCAGTTTTTCCTTCCGACTTAACCAGGCAGACCGCTTTAATACTCCCTGTTTCTCTGCATACTTCAAAGTCTATCTGACATTTGTTTATGGCAAGCGGATGACACATAGGGATAAGAGAAGAGGTGTTTTTTACCGCCATGATTCCTGCTACCCTGGCTACCCCAAGAACATCTCCCTTTTTCACAGTATGACTTAAAACGGCCTCCATAACCTCTGAATTAACAATGATCTTACCTTTTGCAACTGCTGTACGCACAGTGATATCCTTCTTTGATACATCAACCATAATTGCATTGCCATGGTCATCAAAGTGTGTCAATTCTCCCATAATATTACCACCTCATCTTCCGGACTCTTAAAATAGTCGTAAATTAGTAAAGTTTCAAACGATGTACCGCCTGTTAGTATCAAGAAAAGTGCATCATTTTATTTTTAAAAGCAATAGGCAATTTATGAAATAAATATATAATATAAAGATAATTTTGTCAATATTAATTATTTTACGTGTCGCTTATTCGATTTTTTTGTCATATATTGCTAATTTTATAACTTTATTTAAATCCGCACGGTATAATTCTCCTCCGAAAATCATATGCGGAAATATATTTCTAACCGTAACAGTTTGTATTTTCCCCATTACTATCACCTCACTTTTTCGGAGAACTCCAAAAATACTTTCTTATCAAATCCGCCGCGATGTATCAACTTTTCCACCCTCTTTCCTTCCAGCTCCTCTATGCTGTATCCCCGTGCTTTGCAAATTGCATACAAAACTTCCAGAACATCAGCCATTTCCTCCAGGCTTTTGTCTGCCTGATACTCATGTACTTCTTCAAAAAGTTTTTCATCCAGAGCAGCAAGATATTCCTCCTCTGACAATATATGATATTTTGCCTTGCGTCCACTATTTTCAATCATATCCGGAATCTTATCTCTTACCAGTTTATTGTGATCAACCATATGTTTGTACCTTCCTTTATTATTTCGCCTCTTAAGCATATTCTTATTATACTATCAAAACTTTTTCAATAAAAGGAAAAGAAAAAACCGCTGCCATTTAAGCGGTCTGTGACATGACACTAATATGGCAGTGGTTTATATTTAACTGTTATACTGTTTTAAACTGTTTGCTCTGTTTTAACTGTTATACTTACACTTTTACTTCATACATTTTTCTATATGCTCTGCCGCACCTGACAGATAATCGCAGGAAAATCGTTCAAACTCTCCCTTATCTACCAGGCTTGCAAGTACTGGATCAATGGGAATTCTTCCTAAAATATCAACACCCGTTTCATCAGCTATTTCTCCCAGTTTGCTCTCTCCAAATATAGGAATTTCTTTTCCGCAATCCGGACATTTCACATAACTCATGTTTTCCACATAGCCAAGAATGGGAATATTCATTAATTTAGCCATGTTATAGGCTTTCTTCACAATCATGGAGACCAGATCCTGAGGTGAGGAAACAATGACAATTCCGTCCAGGGGAATTGACTGAAATACTGTCAGGGGGACGTCACCCGTTCCCGGTGGCATATCAATAAAAAGATAGTCTAATTCCTCCCATACCACATCTGTCCAGAACTGTTTCACCGTGCCAGCCAGGATAGGACCTCTCCATACAACGGGAGCATCTTCTTTATCCAGCAGCAGATTTACGGACATTATTTTTATGTTATTTACTGTTAGTTCCGGAAGTAACCCTAGTTCATTTGCAGAAGCTTTTCCGTTTATCCCAAACATTCTTGGAATGGAGGGGCCTGTAATATCTGCATCTAAGATTCCTACACGGTATCCTTTTCTATTTAACAAAACCGCCAGCATTGCCGTTACAAATGATTTTCCTACTCCGCCTTTACCGCTGACAATACCAATTACATTTTTTATGGAACTGTACTGGTTTAACTGCTCCAGCATACTTTCTTTACTATGCTCGCAACCTGCACAGGAATCCTTAGTACAGCTGCTATTTGAACAACCCCTTGCATTCTCACTCATATTCTCTTCTCCTGTCTTTTCCTTTGCTAAATATATTAATACTATTTTTGACATATGTCAATATTTAGCAACTTCATAATGAAAAATATAATCATTAATTTTCACCTGAAACTTTTCTGCAATCGCCGGGCACTTTGCTTTCAGCAGAAAAAACAAATTGCCTTTTTCTCCTGAAAGAGCTTCAAAGTTCCCCTGTCCTTTGCTGATAATAACGTCGGATCTTTCATAAATATCCATAAACTCAGGGCTGCAGTCAGCTAAAATTGTCCCTGGAGATGCACAGCCGGTGGAAATGACCCGTGCAACCGTATTAAGTCCCGAATCCATTGCCTCTTTTTCTGTCACATCGTTAATAATAGGTTTCTCCCGTACTCCATAGGTGATTGCTGCGTCAGGAAAACTCTCTAACATGACTCTGTCAAATACTGTTTCACCTGTATTATCTCCAATAATAAGTATATTCTTCGCCTGTTGTAATTTTTCGGTAAAGAGCTCCAGATCACAAATGGTAAATTCCTTTTCCAACTCCCTGCTAATGCTTTTTTCCAATTCTGGATTACAATAGACTGCCGCGTCCAGATTATTTCCTACAGCCGCTACTTTTAGAGCCCAGTATATGCTGTTATCTTTTTTTTGCAGAAAGTCTTTTAAAAACGGATATAAAACCTTTGCTGCCTGCAAATCTCTATTTTTTATCTGCTGGTATGGATCAGGATTGCCAGTCTCGTTCTTAACCAGATTATGGATTTCCTTTGCCAGCTGCGGGGAATTTTTGTATTTATCATATTCTGTCAGCAATTTTATTGTATCTTTCATAATTTTATTATGGATTTCTTTCTGATCTGTGGCTATTCTGGCTGCCTCCAGAGACTGACGCAGTAAACACGGGATGCAATCGATTAATAATTCCATTTTATTTCCCCCTGAATTCATTTTCTTTCATTATAACAGATATTCAGCCAGCTTGAGCTGACAAAAGAAAAGATTGAGGCAACAAATGTGTCTCAATCTTTTCTTTATCTATTTTTTCTTTGCATCTGCAATGTAAAAATAATCGTTAAAATCTGTGATCTTTATATCTTTAAATCCCGCCCTTTGAAGATTTCTTTTTAAAGTATTCTTATCCAGCCGGTGATCCGCTGGCGGTCCATAGTCACTTTCTTTCCTGATCCATTCAATAATAATGATTCGCCCGTCAGGGAGCAGAATCCGATTTGCTTCCTTTAAAAATTTCTCACGCATCTTGACTTCATGCATTACGGTACATAAAAAAGCAACGTCAACGGATTTATCCTCTAAAATCAAACGGTACTCCTGTGTCACAACCGGGCGCACATTTTTTATATTTCGTTCCAGCATTCCCGCTTCCACATCATCAAGCATCTCTTTTTCTATATCCAAAGCATATACAATTCCCTCTTTGCCTACCGCATCGGATAATGGGAAAGTGAAAAAACCAATTCCACAGCCTATATCTGCAACAACATCCGATTCTTTGATCCCGACTGTTTTCAGGATCTCTTTTGCAGGCAATACTTCTCTGCGTTTTGGACTGTCCAACTTGCTCTTATTTATTACTTTAAACTTGTGTGCCATATTTTGCTCCAATCGTAATATTTTTTACTGGAGCATTGATAAAAGCGTCTGCTTGGACTGGACACCAACTGTGCTTTTTACCACTTTTCCCTCTTTCATAACCACTAAAGTAGGAATGCTCATCACCTTAAATGCCTGGGCAAGTTCCTGCTCCTCATCTACATTAATTTTGCCGACTCTGGCCACTTCTGCCGTTTCGACTGCCACCTGCTCAACAACAGGCCCCACCATCTTACACGGGCCGCACCAGGATGCCCAGAAGTCCAGTAAAATGGGTTTATCTGACTGCATTACCTCCTTCTCAAAATTTTCCTTCGTTATTTTCAATACGCTCATCGTATATGCTCCTTTCCGTTTATAACAACTATGTTTTTGATGATGTTATTTTACCTCAAAAAAATATTTATATCTGTGATGATGTCACGGAGCGTTTACAAGGCTATTCTCTCTATAAGATACCTAAGAGGAACAATGGAATAAAGGTTGTCAATGGAGGAGTACTGTTTTTGGATAGCATAATCTGTAGAGTAATAACTGCCAGTATGTAGAGTTAATGATTTGTGTTATACTATCATCAAATCTAACAGAGTAAGACGACTGATATGCAATGGCTGGTCAGAAAGGTGATTTCTATGAAAAACAAAACAATTATAATGATTATCTGTATTTTTTCACTGTATGGCTGCTCTAAAACCAATACCAGCTATTCAGAGAACATAAAAACAGTTCAGACGAATGAATCAGCTACAGACACAAAATCAGAAACTATAGTTCAAGCCAGCACATTACAGAATAAAGGGGAAGATGGAGATAAAAGCAGTGAAACTACAGCCAGCAAGACAACAGAACCAGATTTGTTTCATGTGATATATGAAAAATATTACGCCCCCTGGACGGAAAGCGAAATGCAAAGTGAAATTGCAAAACGGAAACAATACCGTGATCTATGTTCTTTTTATCCGGAAGTATCCAATTATTTAGAAAATGTTCGGGAGGTAAGGGATATTTCTTCTGTTGTGGAACCTCTATATTTTACAGATTTAAAAATTTATCAAAATCAGGATTTTGATCAGGTTCCTCCATTAATCATACATCTGGCCAAAAATGAGATTTATGCCAGGCATGGATATATTTTTAAGAATCAAGATTTAAATAACTACTTTAAAGGACAGATTTGGTACGAACCGTCAATCACACCTGAAAATTTTAAAGACAGTGTGTTCAACAAAAATGAACAGGTGAATTTAAAGCTGCTATCAGCTCTGGATACTTACAAATAAATGAGCATAAAGAAGGGAAGTGTGAGGTGCCAAATCCAATCTCATTCTTCCCTTTCCTTATGGAAAATTAATTCTAAAATCAGTTAAGACGGAAGTGGTAAAATTAACGAACCTTTATTTTATTACCCCTTCTGATGGTGCCATCACTATTCCATTCTGTATACACGTAAGGAGCACCGCCTGTTGTTCCGTTTTCGGTAAAATTATAGGTGGTTTCATTATAGGTATAAGGTCCGGTTACCATTTTCAGTGAATTGGTGTTAAAGTAGTATACATTACCATTTATTTTCATAATTCCACCCTGAAGCTCACCAGTATCAGTTGTGAAATACCAGGAATCATCCCTTTGAATCCATCCAGTACGCATAAGCTCATCATTGCCAAAAAAGTACCAATGACCTTTAAAATTGACCCAGTTATTTATACAATAATCGCCAGACCCCCATCTATATTTTACCCCCTGTGGAGTGCTTTCGAAACCAGCCGCAAATGATGACATCGCACTTCCTATAGTTATAGCCATAGATATGGCTGTAACCATTAAAAACCTTTTTTTCAAAGCTTCTGACCTCCTTATATATGTTTATTCTGATCCGGATCTGCCTAGAGTATATATTCAATTGTAGTTATAAGTCAATGAAATTTATTTTTTTGTAAAAATATGTAATTTAATTGTAAGTAATTTACAGTATTTTGTACTACATTTTATTTTATTCCCAGACTAATTCTATATTATCTTTTCAGTTTATCATTTCTTTTTCTTGTAAAATTAATTATTATTTTATAAAACATTCTTCTTGGAAGGAAAACAGCTATAAATCGAATTATTTTTGCATCCAAACCTGGCACACTTACTACCCGTTCCTTCTTTAAATCTCTCATAGCCAGATTAACAATCTCCTCCGGATCCATAAATTTCATAAATCCTTTTTTCTTCTTAACTACATTCATTCCAGCACTTTCATGAAAATCTGAATCAATAAAGCCAGGGCATACCACCTGCACAAGAATAGCGGTATCGATCAATTCCATATAAAGCCCTTCCGTAAAATTAAGAATAAATAATTTAGTTGAAGAATATAGAATGTTTCTTGGCATTACTGCAAAGGCTCCATCGGAAGAAACATTAATAATAGTTCCCCTGTTTCTGACCATCATTTGTTTTAATATATGCTGGGTTAGAATAACGACCGTATTCATTTGTAAAAACATAATACCATCTCTGTCTTCTTTTGGCACTTCTGTAAATACAGGCTTCAATCCAAATCCTGCATTGTTAATTAATACTTCAATCTCATCATCCCGGATCTCATTAAGAAGAATATTTATTCCTTCTTCATATGCCAGATCTACAATAACTGTTTTGACTTTTACGTGATAAGTATTCTCTATATATACTGCATTTGTCCTAATCTTATCTTCCCTTCTGCCCGTAATAATAAGATTGTATCCTTTTTTCCCATACTCGTTTGCATACGCCAAACCAAGTCCGCTGGTTGCACCTGTTATTAAAGCCGCATTTTTCATTGATTCCTCCTGGATTCATTTATTAGATTTTATATAAACCGCACTATATGTACCTTTAGACACGTTACAACTTTCTCTGTAAAATCCATTACTTACCATTAATTCTTGTATTTCATTTATAGGCATTCCATCATTTTCTCTTTGCGGTTCTTTAATAAATAATTTTCCATTATTTTTCAGAATCCTAAAAAATTCAATTACGATTCCGTTTCTTAAATTCTTGGGAACTTCGTGTAATGCGTAAAAAATATATATGATATCATAAGATTCTACATTTAATTGAAGTTCTGGGAGTTGACCAGTTAAAAAATCAACATTATCATAATGTCTCATCCGCATTTTTGCTTTTTTCATCCAAAATTCTGATATATCTACACAAGTTAAATGACCATTTAAACTATAAAGTTTTTTTGCCAAATGTCTGGATCCTGCTCCTGAACCACTCCCAAAATCCAAAATAGTTTCATTTCCTTCAATACCTAACTGATTAATATGCCTTTTATAAATAAAACTAAATAATCTGTTATTACCCAGATCATCTATGAGTCTGTACAATAATGACGCCCTTTCATAACCTAAATCCATTTTATTTTTCCTCCCTGATTTTATTGATTATTATTCATTGACTTTTATTCATTCAACTGGAATTTTTTACCCCGGATTTTCACCGGGGTATCTTTTATTTCAATAATAATTTGATAATTTTCATTACTTTATCTGCTTTTTCTTCTGGTGACAGAGAATCATCATTTACGATGGGGGATTGCCCATATATAATAAATCTTGATACACTTTTGGGATCTTCAACCATTAACTGTCCCTTATTGTTAAGGCGGGCAATAAAATTTTCTAAATATGGTTGAAGCTTATCATTCATTATAATTTCTAACTGCTTGTGAAATAATTGATTCCCCTCTTTATGAAAAAAATCGTGATACTTTTCTTTGCCTTCATTTCGGATGAAAACATTCACTATTTTTTCATAATAAATGTCCAGTGAAACTTCCTCTGTCTGAAGAATCTCAATTAAAGGGGTAAGGCACTCATCTGCATACAAAGAAACGGCATACTCATATAATTCGTACTTTGATTTAAAATAGTTATAGCAAAGACCTGGAACAACATTGACTGCTCTTGCAATATCTTTCATGGAAGTTGCTTCATAACCTTTTTCACAAAATAATCTCATGGCGTTATCTGCAATTTCACGCTTACGGACTTCTGGTTCTTTTGATATTCTCATTTGACGCCTCCTATAAACGCATTATAGCACCCGAATGAATAACGGTCAATGAATATAATACAATAAATTTACAGACTTCCAGAAAAAAGATACCGATAAGAAATATAACTGCATTTTCCGACCAGCGATCCACAGGCAAAGCTCATAAGTCCTGCTGCAATAACACCGCTGCCTGCAATTCGTATAAATTTCAATCCCCATTTCAAGATGATAACTAAAATATAGATAAGAAGGCTCAAATAGGATTCTTTATAATACATTTTATCGTCTGAATCTTTTTCGTACTTCAATGATCCCCCTCTAAGCAAGCCCACACACAAACCGGCAACGCCAAAGACAATCAGTGCCATCATCATTTGAAACGAGTAGATAAGATTCTGATTTCCATAATCTTCCAGCATCATGCTAATAAATAAAACAGGCATAATCCATAGATTTGGAAATTTAATTAATTTTGTTTTACCTTTTGAAATATTGGATATTTTTAAGAGCAACAAAATAACAATCCCATATGACATTGTCATGATACAAATTCCCCCCTCGTAAATCCCGCATTTTTTCTAAGAATCAGCGTGATGGCTTTTCCCAGGAAAAACCCAGTAAATATAAAAAGAGCTGTAAGACCGATATATTGGGTACTATTTAAGTTGATTCCTCCATGAGCAATTGTTTCAAACCATGGTAACACCAGAATTCTCACTGGAATAAAAATAAGCCAGAACGCCATCCCCAGCAAGGTTCCTTCTGTGAAAGCTTTATGATCCACAATTGTGATTTTGGCAAGCAGACCTTGTAGAATGCCTATGGCGAAACCAACAAGTATCCTTAAAAAAAGTCCGGTTACCACTGAGTGCAGGAATTGACAATGAATATACCGCTCAAAAGAAACCAGCATGAAAATCATAAATGGGATTAAAGCCTTCCCGTTGATTTCCTGTTTTTTAAAATGATTTGTAACAAAAAAAGCAAATACTGCGATTGATATAATAACAGTGATTATCTGCTGCATATATTATCTCCTTTTCCTGATTTGTTTGATTTTTATATTATCAGATTATCAGGAATTGCTATGCTTTTCATCTATCCTAAGTCACATCTAAGGTCACAAATCTTTTAATTTCCCATGACTTTGGTCATATATACCATCAATTGCTTTCGATTTTCCATACCCAGTTTGTCCAGTATTTTGGTCACATGGTTTTTTACGGTTCCCTCTGACACAAACACCTTGGATGCGATTTCACGGTTAGTATTTCCCTGCATGACCATACATGCGATTTCAAATTCACGGCTTGTAAGTTCCCGCAATCCTTCCGGTCTCTTACCTGAATTTTCAGCTGTCTCCACAGGATTTACGTCACGGTCATCTGCTCCGATCCCTCCTTTATTCAGCCTCAGTGCCGACACAACGGTCTCTGTAATTCTGGGGTGAAGCAGCATTCCTCCCTTTGCAATGGTCTTTATTGCATGAATCAGATCATCAGGATCGGAATCTTTTAACAAATATCCGTCTGCTCCATTCTCCAATGCATGAAAAATATATTCTTCATCTTCAAATGTGGTCAATATCAGTACTTTTACACCAGGATATTTGTTCTTTACCTGCAGCGTTGCTTCTACCCCATCCATGCGGGGCATTCGAATATCCATAAGAATCACATCACAGGATTGTTGTTCCATTTTATCGATTAAATCAATTCCATCCACAGCCTCTTCAACCAGATTAAGCTCTGAATCCAGGCCGATCACATACCGTAGTCCATGACGAATAATGGGCTGATCATCTGCTATTATTATTCGAATCATCGAATCGTTCCTCCTGATTGAATTTAATCTGTACTTGTAAAGAAAAACCATTGTTCCGGGCACTGTTCAGCTTGCAGACACCGTTCCATTTCTTCATTCTTTCCTCAATTCCAAGAATTCCATAAGATTTATGAATGGTATTTACCCCGACTCCATCATCTTTCACAGAAAACTCCAGACCCCCATCCGACATAGTTAATGCAATCCAGATATGCTTTGCCTCCGAATATTTCATAGAATTTGTGATGCCTTCCCGAATTGAATTATAGATATCTTCTTTCAAGCCCAATTCAACTTTTTCTATTCTTTCATCACAATCAAGATAAATCTCCTGACTCCCGGTTTGGACTATGGATTGAATCAACTGCTCCAGTGAGTTCTTTAAATTTGAATACTGACTATTTTCTTTGAGCCGATATACTGTTGTTCGCAGCTGTAAAATACTATCCTGTATTACTTCATTTAACGTAGATAAAATTTCTTTCTCCTTTTCAGGATCAATTGCAATGTACTTTTCCAGCACCTTAACGTACATCTTTACTGCAACTAACGTGTGACCGATCGAATCATGCAATTCCTGTGCAATTGCCTCACGTTCCCTGCTTCTCGCCAATTCTTCGTTCAATTGCTGTTGTTGCTTCAATAATTCATTTTTTTTATTCAACTGATGATTTAGCAACTTCAATTTTTCTTTTTGCTTAATTTGCTCCAGGATTAGAATACAGATAAATAATACCGCAAGAAAATATACGATATCATACCCCACATAGGACCAGGCTGCTTCTATGCTGCCTCCTTTTAAAAAGCGTCCCAGATCCGTTAACAGATAGCTTACTCCATAAATGCCCAGCAAATCCGCAGGTATTTGCTTCTTATCATAAAACAGCAGCTCAATTAAAATGATATAGATATAAATATATGTGCCTGCAAAATATTTTAAGATACAGGCCATACCGATGGAAAATAAGATGGATGCGATCGCTCTTATATCCCAGGTCACATCCGGGTTGTTATTTCTTAATACCTTTTTTCTATAAAAATCATTGCATAAACTAATACTATATAAGAGTATCAGGAAGATTATTTTATCTTTTCCTGCCGCGAAAATATTGATGTAAACAAGCACGGAAAAGAATATTTTTATAATGATTGAATTATATTTGCTGAATTTCATATTTTTCTCCCCACATTCCCCCATTAAGGGATTGAATATATTTTGTAATTGTATCACATAAATTGATGACTAAACATAATTTTTTCCTCCTTAATGATAATAAAAAAAGCCTTACATCTCCGGCAATCTGCCAGAGAGACAAAAGACTTGATCTTATGCGGTACCACTCCATTTAAGCATAATTGCATAAGAACGTATAAAATGAGTGTCAATCATATTGGATTAGCACTCATTTTATATATGTACTTATCTATTTTTCACTTGCAAATTATTCCACCCGTCGTTTATTTAATAAGATCAGCTTCTCAAATATTATAATTAAAATCATACCAGCAACAGCAAATAATGCTGATACAAGAAATGCAGGCTGATATCTGCCTGTAATCGTATTTATTTTATTCATAATCATCGGCCCTGCCAGGCCGGCAAAAGCAAATCCAATAAACATAATCCCATAATTCACACTGTTATTCCTGCTGCCAAACAGGGCAGCCGTAAATCCGGGAAAGGTCCCCATTGTTCCGCCAAAACAGAACCCAATCATGGTAAGACCAATATAAAAAAACGCCAGGTTTTCTTTGTTACAAAAATATAATAACAGACTGGCAATCAATGAACCAATGAATATAACCTTTAAGGTTCCTGTAGCTCCAAATTTATCTGACATGGTTCCTGATACAAGTCTTCCCATCATATTAAACAGCGCAAGGATTGAGACTACTGTTGCCGCCTGTCCTCTGGTAAAGCCCATCATCTGCTGTGCAATCGGTGATGCCTGGGAAATAACCATAAGTCCGGCAAATGCACCGCAGGTAAGCGTAAGCAGCATTAAATAGAAACTTGATTCTCTGATCATTTGCTTGTAAGTATACTCTTTTCCCCCGGCACTTTCTTTGTTTTTTTTCTTTCCAGCCAGGGGATTATCCTTGTGCTGAACCTCCAAAGGGCACGCTTCTATTACAAAAGCCGACGCACAGATTATAAACATCATGACAATTCCGATTACCCGGAATGCAGTGGTTACATGATAATTTGTAACTAACGCCGTTGCAATTGGCGGAATAATAATTGAACTTCCTCCATAGCAGGCGGTTATCAGTCCGCCTGCCAGCCCTCTCTTGTCAGGGAAGAATTTTACAGTATTTGCTACTGTGGTTCCATACACAAGTCCAACACTCAGTCCCACGCCAAGACCATAAGTTACAATCAGCATTGATACAGAATTTGCATATCCGGAGCCAATCATGCCAGCCCCAAATAAAATACAACGTGTTACAGGTGAAGGAATCATCAAGAGCCGGCTTGCTCTTCTTGGGAAAACTCTGCTGCCTAAGCTTTACGTAATTACCATTCGTGATATCCATGCCGATACACAGATCACTGAATCGACGTTAAAAAATGTCAGCCAGTCTGCACTGAGAAACTTTTTTTCCCATAGTATATCTTTAATCTATAAGCGTGACATTGTACTGCTGGTCAGTCTGCAGCCTGAACAGCCCCTTCTGGATATTTTGCAGGAGGATTTAAGAAACTTTCTGACAGGCAATCACCTCATAGCAGGAATAAGCAATTGCTTTTATCAGATATCTGACATGTCAGAACATTATATTCAATCCACTGAGGCAATTAAATGGGGAATCAGGACAGATACGGAGGAAACCATATATCTTTATAATAAATACACGGCTTTTCGGATGTTCAGTTCACTAAAGGATTATTTACCCATTGCTTCCTTATGTATTCCTGAACTGTTTGAAATGTATATATCTGATAATAATCAAAACCAGGAATTACTGGACACTCTTTTCCTATATGTGAAAAGTCCCAAAAGCGCATCTGAAACAGCAAAAGAGCTCCATATTCATAAAAACACATTATTCTACCGCATTAATAAAATTACAGAAAAAGCTGATTTAGATCTTAACAATGGCGATGACATATTTAAAATTATTCTGACAGAAAAAGTAATACAATATTTAAAAGCAAACCGATACACGTAGAAATGCAGCGGACAAATTATATCTAAGTTGTCATATATCTGTCGCTGCGAAGGTCAATTACCGGCTCAATTTCAAAATTTTTCAGCAAGGTAGGAAAAATGCCATTCACCATAAACCCCTTTGTCATACTAATCATTTCTTCGGTAGAAAATACGTCGGTATCTGCCCATTGTATAAACATATCAACGAAAACAGAAATGGTCATGTTAATTGCCAAATTAGTCTTGGGGTCATTGCTTTTTGACTGAAATACATTAGGGAATATACTTTTTAGTTTATTTTTATACTTTATTGCAAAAAGAGGCTGCTTATTTTCTATAACCAGATCATGAAGGTAATCCCCATTGTCATGGAAAATCTTAAAAAGTGCCTTTGCATAATTATCAAGATCCTGGGCTGTTTCAAAGTATTCCATACTGATCTGGTCCAATGATTGTAACAGCATATCTTCAATTTCCTCTAAAACGGCATATACGTCCTTATAGTGCAGATAAAAAGTTGCACGGTGCATCTCACAGTCATCCGTGATACTTTTTACTGTAATTTTCTCAATTGGCTTTCTTTTATATGTTCTCCAAAACGCATCAACAATTTTTTTTCTTGTTTTTTCTCTTGCATTTTCATATATCTGCATCTTTTCACCTCTTTTTTAAAATACGACATATTGTCTATAATTGTAAATTGCTTTTTCGTATCTGCTGAATTATACTAATCACAAGAAATACGACACAGTGTTTATATTCTTATATTAAAAGTATTTTATACAATGTCAATAAAAATATCAGAAAAGAGGTATTCTTATGAAAAAAAATTTAATGACCAATAGCGGCTTTCCCATGTCAGTTAATCCTTCGGAAGATCTTAAACCCTTACCACACGCACAGATAGATTCCTGGTATATCAAGACGGAATTTGAAGCTGACGGAAAACAGCTGGGCTTTACCTGGCATCAGATGTTACAAGCTTACGGAAATGAAAAAAAGGTCAGTGCAGAAAGTCTTTTAATGAATGCATCCGATAATATCTGGCTGAATAACCGCATTCTTTCTTCTGAAAATGAAGAAAACGGCTTTGACTCTGATTCTATGCATTGCTACTCATCCTGGGGAGATCTAAACGGAGATATGAATCATATGTCCCTTGACTTAATAATTGATGGAAATGAAATTCACATGACTTTCGTACCCAATGGTGAAATTCTGTATAATGGCGGAACCGGCCTGATTGAAATTGGGAACACCGGCTCCTATCAATATTCATTTCCACAGATGAAAATGGAAGGCACATTTATTCTCCAGGGCCATGAATATAAAGTAAAAAATGCCCACGCATGGTTCGACAGGCAATACGGTATCCCTGCAAGCCGTCCATCTGAATTAACATTTGCTCCGGGTCAAAACAGCTGGCTGTGGATTGGTTTATCACCCCTTATGAATCAGCTGGGAGCTGTATCACTTTGGGATATTTATTCCACAGATAAACGATTTGCTTTCGGAACATTTCTGCATGAGGATGGTATTATGACAAATGCATCCATCGATATTTCCTATGATGATATCTGGATAAGCAGGAAAACCGGACATTCCTATCCGAATACCATTCATATAGCTATCCCTTCCGAAGATTTTAATGTAACCCTTACCAGCCTTGCCAAGGGACAGGATGCTGAATTTGTTCATGAAATCAAGCTATTATCCGGCTGTCAGTGTCTCTATCATATTACCGGAACATACAGAGGAGAAAAAATAGACAGGGCAGTTGATGTAGAAATGATTGGAGATGTGTGCGGAGAAAAATAAATAATAGAAAGCAGGCTGACTTATGGATTAATCCGGTCAGCCTGCACTTATTTAACTTCATCATTTTTTATCATCGCAAAAGTCAGTAACTACTATAAAAGGTATGAATTCCTTTTGACACTTCCCAGTGCTTATCCCCAATGATTATATACGCGTCCACAGGAGTCTCTATTTCATATCTCCATAGGTCATCGGCTTTTTTCCATTCTGAACGAATCGTTCCGTATCTGGTTTCCACAGCAGCTTTTAAGAAATCCAACCGTTTATCCGGATTTGGTGAAATGATTACTTTTTCGTAACCCGGAAATTCTTCCAGTTTTTTAATACCGGCAGCTACACCGTATACCCAGTCAGCAACCGCACCGTATGCATAGTGATTATAAGAATTCATATCTGAACTCCAAAAATCTCCGTTTTCCCTGATCCCATCCCAATGTTCCCATATGGTAGTAGCACCCTTGGTAATGGGATACAGCCAGGAAGGATATTCTTCACGAAGCAGTAAGGTATAGGCTAAATCAATATAGCCATACTCACTTAAAACATGCAGAAGATATGGGGTTCCAACAAAGCCTGTCTGCAGCTGGATCCCACACGCTTTCACCATGACAGCAAGCTGATCGGCAAGCTCCTGGCAATCAGGTGCTAAGTTAAAATATGCTGCAAGAACACATTCCGTTTGAGTGAGGCATTTTGGATATCTCTCTTGAAAAGCAGATATGATACGCTCATATAGTGCTTCATAATTTGATACGTCTTCTTCCAATACCTTACCTGCTTTAATGACCAGTGAAGCAGAATGAGCATAAAAAGCAGAGGCTATGAAATCTTCTCTGCTGGAACCCTTATAGCTTCCAGCGGGTGCATCAAGGCCAAGCCAGTCTCCGAAATGCTCTCCTCCTGTCCATAAATTTTTATCTTTCGTATGCTCCGTGATGTAATCAACCCACTTCTTCATGCTTGTAAATTGAGCAGAAAGTATCTGGGAATTTCCATATGCCAAATATAATTCCCATGGACAGATTGTAGCCGCATCAGCCCAGGCAGCACTGCTTTCTCCCCCCAATAAGTCTGGTATTACATGACCGACTCGTCCGTTTTCATCCTGGTCAGCCACCAGATCCGATAACCATTTAGAAAAAAATTTTTCTACATTATAATTAAGTGCTGCAGTTCTGATAAATACCTGCGCATCCCCGGTCCAGCCCAATCGCTCATCACGTTGAGGACAGTCCGTAGGAACATCCAAAAAGTTGCCCTTCTGCCCCCATATAATGTTGTCAAAAAGCTGATTGAGCTTCGAATTAGAACAGCTTAAATAACCGGTGCGTTTGATATCAGAGTACACAACAACTGCTGTAAAATTTTCTGGTTTCGCACACTCCACACCTCCGGGAAACTGATCTATCCTGATATAGCGGAATCCAAAATATGTAAACTTCGGTTTATAGGTCTGCTTACCCTCCTTGCAGATATAGAGATATTTCGCCTTGGCACTGCGATAATTTTCAGTATAAAAATTGCCCTCTTTGTCTAAAACTTCAGCATGAGACAGTTCTGCTTTATCGCCTTTTTTCCCATCAATCGTCAATTCCACATAACCGGTTACCTCCTGACCGAAGTCTACCACAACTTCTCCCTTAGGCGTCTGAAACAGCCTGGCTGCATAAACACGCTCCCTCTCTCTGATCTCCTCCCCCTGCTGCGGAATCAGGGTATGGAAAGGTCCATCAAAAATCTGAACACGGGCATGGTCACTGAGATCCGTGCAATAGGAAGCATCATAGGTTTCACCATCATATATTTCTGAAAAACGGACATTACTTAAACCAGAGTTCCAGGTCGTATCCGTCAGAACCACTTCCTCCGTTCCGTCCTCATAATGAATTTCAATTTGCGCCAGAAGCCCCGCAGGTGATTTCTGCAGCTCTTTTTGCGTTTTCGATTCTTCCCAGCCAACTAATCTGCTTCGATACCAGCCTTTTCCAACCGTTACAAGCAGCTGATTTTCTTCTTTTAACTGTTCCGTTATATCATATTCCTGATATTGCAGCCTCTTTTGATAACTGGTCCAACCAGGGGCAAGAATATATTGTCCTACTCTTTTTCCATTCAACACTGCTTCATAAACACCTGTTGCAGTGATAAACAGCCTCGCTTTCTTAACCTTCCCTTTTGGACAAAAGCTTTTTGAAAACAGCGGACAAACCTCCCCTGTTTCAGATGATGGCATGATCCATTTTGCCTTCCATTCCATAAACATTACCTCCGTACTGTTTCATAATACAGGCTTCTACACACTTGCTAATTTTATCTCTTCTATCTCTCTGCTTACAATACTCCAGTTTTATAAAATTGTAATCCGATTCCGTCCGTTTTTCTTAGAATGGTATAGCGCCGCATCAACTTTCTTTACCATCTGCTCCATACTAAGTTCTTCATCCACCTCTGAAATTCCTACACTAATGGTCACATGGTAACCTTCTTTCTTTTCCTCGCTTTTCAATGAGTCCATAAACCATTCCATGATTTGCTTTGCTTCATCCAGTCCCACCGTCAAGATACCAAAAAACTCGTCTCCGCCCCATCGTGCTGCGATTCCATTTTCGCCTATTGCATGTTGTAAGTCTTCCCCTACCATTGCAATGACTGAATTTCCAAATATGTGGCCGTATGTATCATTAATATCTTTAAAATGGTCAATGTCAAACATAAACAACGTTTTTTTCGTCTTCCGGTGCTTTCGAAGAAATGCCAGATACCGTTTGGAAAATTGCTTTCGATTAGGAAGTCCTGTTAACTCATCCGTATTCTCAATCTTTACAATACGCAGATTGCAGTTGATAAAAACAGATGTGGAAACTACGATACAGGCAGCCAGTGCAACCAACATAAAAAATATATTGCTTTTTACGCGTTCCTGAAACACCTGGCTAATGGAACTGGTATCCATCTCAAAAACCAAATACCAGCCAAGTATTTTATCATACTGGGTGATTAAGCATTTTCGCTTCCCTTCCGATGTATACCACTGCATGATTGGGGTTTCTGACTGATTTAATTGAAGGCGTTCTGTAATCCCAATCCGTTTTTGCAGTTCTTCTTCGCTGATAAAGATATCGGTATTCCCTTTAAAAGAAGTTTCAGCTCCCATGACATTAATGATATGTACCGACAAACCATAATCTCTTTCATAAGAATAGATCGTATCACCCAAGGAATCAACCTGTAACCCTACTCCAATTACACCCAGAAGTGTTCCATCAATGCCTTCCACACGAAAATTAACAAATACCGTTATATAGTCTTCCTTCGTTTCATTGGTGTCTACCTCAAGATCATACTCATTACCGGATCTAATAAAATTATAATACCAGATGTCATGATCATCTGTCTTTGAAATAGTCTTGTTAAAGCCGTCCTGATAATAATAATTTCCTGTTTCTGCTGAAATACAAAACACTGTGGTATATCCATATTTATTCCGATACGTGTTCAAATAATTATATAACTGTTTCAGGTATGTATCATTTCCAACATTTTGGGGTTCCTGTGAAAGCCATTTTTTCAGGAATTCATCATTCGCCATTGTTTTGGAAACCATCACTGGTTTCGTCATAGCGTCTTCCACATGGCTGGAAATATCTTTATTAGACAGGCTTAAAATATTTTCCAAATGTTTTTCTGCCAGGTCCTGGTACGCGGTGGTATCTCGATAAACGATACCGATAAATCCAATTACAATGGAAATGATGATAATGAGATTGCTGAGTAGTAGTATATGCTTTTTCACATTTGCTCCTCTTGGTCATACCCTTGGTGTATTTTTAGCTAGAATATCTTTCTTATTATATACAATAAACCACGTCATTTCTACAATATAATTATATGCTTTCGAAAATTAAGTTAAAAAGCTTTTTCATTCGATATCCTATCCATCAACCAGATGGAGGGGTGGGACTTCTATCGTTCATACGCGTAGAGAATTTATATCGTTTTCTTTAAAGGGTATATCCAGTTAAAGAAACCCAGGAAATAGTTGACAATCTCTGCATATGCTGTATCATTAATTGAGTAGTTGCATGGTTATATGTTTTTTTACGTTTGTGGAGGTTTATATGAAGAGAATCTGCATTTTTTTAATCATTAATTTAATGTTTATATTGGTTGGGTGTACAACTAGTGAATATATTGATAAGTCCACCTTCTCTGAGGTGGAATCTAATACTTTAAAGGACAACACGATTAATAACAATGAAGAAATTTTGGATTTACCAAAAGAATTATATAAGATTGAAAACTCTGCATATGCTCAACCATTGCGTTATGATTTTATAGTTGCGGATAATACAGAATTCACTATTACCGTATCCAATGAATCTGGAGACTTCAAGCTTGGAATAAAAGATAAGGACACAAAAGACTTTGTGTACCCAATGAAAGAATATCAATCTGGCTCCGATACCGTGACACTAACAAAAGGGAATTATAGCATTATAATAACAGAACGCAAATTCACTGGTAGTTATCATATAATAGGCACTACGGTAGAATAGGATTTGCTAATTTCTTTTCCAACTTGGGTTCAAACTAAATTGGCTGATTTCCATACGTGGGATTGGAGGGGATAGGCTTCCTATCTGCTTGCTTAATAGCTAATTCGCTTCATAAATTTGTTCCATCAATTTCTTACTGAAATACAGGTTTATAATATCTACTTCCAACATTGTCTTAAATCGTACCCCAATCTTTCATTAAAACATGATATATCGCGATATTTTACGTTAATCTTGTCTATTCTATTTTGGTCGTAAAAGTCTGAAATACCCTTATATAGTGCACTTCCCAAGCCCTTCCCTACAGTTCATAAGGTAAAGAAAGATGGAATTATGGGACAAAACGCATACACAACACTAATGAATGGTACTGCAAAGTTAAGTGCGGATATCATTGACCGCTGGTGTAAGGAGTTAAATTGTCAGCCTGGGGACTTGATGGAGCATGTACCAGACAAAGAATAAAAAGGTTCATTATAATAGGGAAATAAAGAATTAATACAAAAAGGATAAATTAACGATGGTAAGCTATTCAGATAATGAAAGAAAAGAGATTTAAGTGATTCTACACTAACTTGCATATCACTATCTTATCATGGTATAATAAAACAAAGGACGGTGATAAAATGCCTGAGATATCATTATTCTATGGTATACGCATAACTATGTACTATAACGACCATACGCCACCACATTTCCACGCTGAGTACAATGGTAATAAAGCATTGGTTGATATTATTAACATTCAAGTTATAAAAGGGTCATTGCCTAATAAACAATTACGTTTAATACTTGCATGGTGTACAATCCATCAAGACGAATTAATGCAAAACTGGGAACTCACAAAAGATCAAAAGCCATTAAACAGAATTAATCCTTTAGTATAGGAGGGGTGAATATGCAAGATTATTTTCCTGTAGTTGTACAAGTGATACCTTTTGACAATTACCATGTGCAAGTATTTTTTGATGATGGAAAAATCGTCGAGTATGACGCATCAGGTCTTTTACAAGGTGAAGTCTTTAAGCCATTACAAAATATTCAGGTGTTTAAAGACACATGTACTGTCTTAAATGACACTCTTGCTTGGGACATAACAGGGGATAGGAACCCAAGTGAATGCATAGACCTTGATCCGTTCATGCTTTATGAACTAGAATCTATTAACCATTTGATTGCATGAAACATATAAAAATTAAATATTTATAACAAAAAAAGGCGGTCATGTGAACCGTCTTTCTTTGTGTTTAGCCTTATTGTCGGCTCTATCATCGGAATACACATCGAATCCTTATTATTCCTGTGTTGCTATAAAACTGCTGTTTGCTAGTGTCATGTGATAGTGCTGTTACAATACCCCTGTGGCGCACCAGAATGTCCATACAGACGTTTAACTGTCACAGATATTTTTCCCCATATGTGATTTTTAGGCACTAAAATAAGCCTACAGGCTCATATTTCTATAAGCATATAGACTTATTTAGATGTCCAAATTTATATATTATATAAGTCTTTTATTCAACAGTTTCCGTACCCCACAAAGCACTTTGCTATACCTCATTAATACCCCAATTTCACGATAAAAGGTGTTATTCGGCGATATTTTACGATACTTTGAAAATTGCACACAGCTCTTTAAAATGCCGTAAACACGCTATTTTCCTTACATTTCCTACAACTCATACGGTGTAACCTGATATACATAATAATTCAACCAATTCCCATAAATCGTATTCGCCGCATTCCTCCAACAAAGCACCGGCATCGTATCCGGATCATCGTCCTCATAATAATTACATGGAATCTCCGGATTCAACCCCTTATCCAGATCCCTATGATACTCCCCATTCAACGTCATCCGATCATATTCCGGATGCCCCTGAATGAAAACCTGCTTTCCATCCTCACTCATCACCATCAGGATTCCAGCTTCCTTCGACTCCGCCAGAATCTTCAGCCCCTCATGCTTCTCTATATCTGCTCTCCTCACCTCGGTATACCGGGAATGAGGCGCCATCACATAATCATCAAGACTGCGTACCAGCGGCACTTTCCTATCCAGAACCCTGTGTCTGTAAATACCAGAAAGCTTTGTATCCCTCTTATACTTGGGCACACCATAATGATAGTAAAGACCCGCCTGGGCGCCCCAGCAGATATGAAGGGAGCTGGTGACATTGGTTTTACTCCACTCCATAATCTTCGTCAGCTCTTCCCAGTAGTTCACCTCTTCAAACTCCATATTCTCAACAGGCGCACCGGTAATAATCATACCATCGAACTTTTTCTCTTTTACCTCATCAAAGAACACATAAAACTTATTCAAATGACTGGCAGAAGTATTCTTTGAAGTATGACTCTCCAGCATCAGAAACGTACAGTCCACCTGCAGGGGAGTATTAGACAATGCGCGAAGAAGCTGGGTCTCCGTCTCTTCCTTAATGGGCATTAAATTAATAATCAGGATTTCAAGGGGACGAATGTCCTGGCTTAAGGCCCGGTCCTCGTCCATGATAAATATGTTCTCTGTTTCCAGTATGGCTTTCGCAGGTAAATCCTTTTGTACTTTAATCGGCATATTTTATCCCTCCAGCAGTTTTATGAAATCCTCTTCTGAAATAATGGGCACTCCCAGTTCCTTTGCCTTTTTATTTTTAGACGAATTGGATGTGGTATCATTGTTAATTAAATAAGTCGTCTTTGATGTAACCGAACCAGTCGCTTTGCCTCCCTGTGCTTCAATTGCTTCCTGAAGTGCCTTCCGGTTCTCAAAATGCTCCACGGATCCGGTAATAACAAACGTCATTCCCTCCAGCCGCTTCTCTCCTCCGGTCTCCGCCTCCTGCTCAATGGTTACTTCCGCTAACAGACGATCTGTCATCTCATTATTCTTCTCGTCCTTAAAATAAGTAATCCATGCATCTGCCAGCACCTTTCCAATGCCGGAGACAGCAGTCAGCTCCTCTTCCTCTGCATGACGCATTCGGTCAAAATCGAAACGGAATTCCCGGCAGAGCATCTTTGCATTGGCAACTCCGATACCAGCAATTCCAAGCCCATAGATCAGACGGGGCAGGGTGGTATGAGACGCCTTTTTCACTGCCTGAATTAAATTATCATAAGATTTTTTACCGAAGCCCTCCATCTGAGTAATAGCTTCTTCATGCTGATCTAAATGAAACATATCGGCAAACTCCCGGATAAATCCGGCCCCGATAAACTTTTCCAGCGTAGCTTCTGATAATCCATCAATATTTAAAGCATCCCGGCTTACAAACAGAGAAAAGCCCTTGATCCGCTTTGCCTGACAATCCGGGTTGGTGCAATATAAACTTTTTACATCATTTACCTGACGGATTTCCGTCCTTCCGTCACAGACCGGGCAGTGATCCGGAATCTTTATTTTTCCGCTTCTGGTTAAATTGTCGGCAATCTGAGGAATAATCATATTCGCCTTGTAAACCGTGATCTGGTCCCCTTCACCCAGCTCCAAAGCTTCCATAATACTTAGATTATGAACACTGGCACGGCTCACTGTCGTACCCTCTAACTCAACCGGCTCAAAGATGGCAACCGGATTAATCAGGCCGGTTCTTGACGCACTCCATTCAATTTCTGTCAGAGTCGTCTCCCTGATCTCATCAGCCCATTTAAATGCGATGGCGTTGCGGGGGAACTTGGCAGTCCGTCCAAGAGATTCTCCATAAGCGATATCATCAAATAAAAGCACCAGTCCGTCTGACGGAATGTCATATTCCGGTACAGTCTTTGCGAATTCAGCAACTGCTTCCCCGATGGTTTCTTTCGTCACGATCTTATAATCCACCACATCAAAGCCCTGGGCTTTCAACCACTGAAACTGCTCAGCTCTGGAGTTTTTAAAATCAACCCCTGGGGCGGAAACCAGTGCAAATGCCTCAAAATTTACGTTTCGGCGGGCGGTGATCTGGTTGTTTAACTGTCTGACGGAACCGCTGCAGAGATTTCTTGGATTCTTATATTTTGCGGTCACATCCTCAATCTCATTATTAATCCGGTTAAAGTCAGTATATTTTATGACAGCCTCTCCCCTAATCACCAGTTCTCCCTGGTAGGATATGGTAAGGGGTATGTTTGCAAATACCCTGGCATTGTTGGTAATTACTTCTCCGATCTCACCATTTCCCCGTGTTACCGCTTTTTGAAGCGTTCCTTCCCGGTAAACCAGAACAACCGTCAGTCCGTCCAGCTTCCAGGAGAGAATTCCCCTCTGGCCTCCCAGCCAGTCTGCTAAATCCTCCGTGCTTTTCGTCTTATCCAGAGAAAGCATAGGGGAATCATGGGCTTCCTTGGGAAGCTCGCTTAAGACCTGATAGCCAACGTTCTGTGTGGGGCTGTTAGATAAAACAATTCCGGTTTCCTCCTCCAGCGCCGCCAGTTCATCGTAGAGACGATCATACTCGTAATTGCTCATAATCTCCCGGCTTTCCTGGTAGTAGGCTTTTCCTGCTTCCTGCAATAACAGGATCAGTTCCTTAATTCTTTTTAGTTTTTCGTCCATCAGATTTCTCCTTTTTCTGTTCTTGATAGGAAAGACTGGTCGAGCTTTTTAAAGACTCTTTCATCTGGTGGTATTCACGCCGGGAGAGTTCACGGTAAGCACCCGGCTTTAAATCTCCTAGTTCAATATTCATAATCCGCATTCGCTTTAACATGCGCACTTCAAAACCAAGCTGGGTGCACATTCGGCGAATCTGGCGGTTTAATCCCTGGGTTAATACGATACGAAATGTTTTCTCTCCCGCTTTCTCTGCAAAGCAGGGCTTTGTGGTTACGTCTAACTCGGAAAGAGTGACTCCCTTTCGCATCTTTCTGATGAAATCGTCTGTGACCGGACGATTCACTTTTACTAAATATTCCTTTTCATGAGCATTTCCGCTGCGCATGATTTTATTCACTAAATCTCCCTGGTTGGTCATGAGAATCAGACCCTCGGACTCCTTGTCCAGACGGCCTATGGGATAAATCCTCACAGGATAATGAACCAGATCCACGATATTGGGAGCCCGGTCCTTGTCTGAGGTGGTGCATACCACACCCCGGGGCTTATGGACTGCTAAAAAGACAGGCTCTGCCTTATGGCCGGTCTCACCTTTGGCTGCGCTGACAGAACGGCCCTTAACCGTAACAGACTGCCCCGTAAGCACCTTTTGTCCCGGTACTGCGGCCTGTCCATCGATTTTAACCTTTCCTGTCTCAATGAGCCGATCCGCCTCCCTGCGGGAACAGATCCCTGCCTCACTTAAATATTTATTCAGACGGATTCCATTTGCATCCATAATTGTTCTCCCTTACTATTTGCTAGATAAAAATTATAACATTGCTAAAGTGGTACGTCAAATTTTTATCTGTATTTTAAAATCAATTTTTCTTTGCTGATTGGTAAAATATGGTTTGCTTTTTCTTAACAAGAGTATTATAATAATAAATATCATTATTACATAGGAGGATTTCGTTATGCCATGGACACAAAATTTATCAGTTGGTATTTCAATGATTGATGATCAGCATAAGATGTGGTTTGAAAAAGCAGAGGCTCTCTTTGATGCCGGAAAGAACAACAAAGCGAAGGAATATGTAGGAGAGCTTTTAGATTTTCTTGAAGATTACACAAAGAAGCATTTTGCAGACGAGGAAGTTTACATGCAGAAGATTCATTACCCGGGATATACAGAGCAGAAGCAGGCACATACTACTTTCATTGCCCAGCTTTCCAAGCTGAGAAGTGATTATAATTCTTCAGGCGGTAATTTACTTGTTATCTTAAATGCAAACCAGATGGTGCTTGAATGGCTGACAAAGCACATTTCAAATATGGACAAAAAGATCGGCGAATACGCAAAGACAGCCCATTAGCAGGGAAAGAGGACTTAAATGAAATCCATTCAAGCCCTCTTTTTTTATTATCCTTACGTAAACTTATAATGCACTTCACAGCCGTTAGAAATGCGGTTGCAGATATTTACCACCCGCTCCATGACAGCCGTAATCTTGCTGTTCTCCATCTCAATGTTCATCACTTTTAAGTCTTCTGAAATCTTTACTACTTTCACCCCATCGACCTTTGCAATTTCCCGCTCAATTTTTCTGGCCTTTGGCCGGTCTGACAGGGCGTAAACGTGGTAACTCCTGTTCACGCTTCTCCCTCCTTTCTATGAGTGTCTTACCCCTATTGTAGACAATCAGAGGGAACTTTAAACATTACAGGAACGCCCTTGCTGCAGTAGTAAATAAAAAGCAGACAATAACTCCGGTTACCGTAGGAACAACCCAGGACAAAAGAGTCCATTTCATGCTCCCGGTCTCCTTCCTTATGGTCAGGCAGGTGGTGGAGCAGGGCCAGTGCATGAGGGAGAAAAGCAGGGTGCTGACGGCAGTCACCCAGGTCCAGCCATGGGCAATCAGCAGATCCCTTAATATGGATAAATCATTGATTTCCCTTATGCTGCCTTCGGAAAGATAAGCCATTATCATAATGGGAACAACAATCTCATTGGCAGGAAAGCCAAGGATGAATGCCAGGAGGATCACGCCGTCAAGGCCGATGACTCTGGCAAAGGGATCTAAAAAACCGGAGCAGCGGGTTAATAAGGTCATATCCCCCACTGTGATATTTGCCATGAGCCAGATTAACAGACCTGCGGGAGCAGCCACTGCAGCCGCTCTTCCCAGAACAAAGAGGGTCCGGTCAAATATGGAACGGACAATGACCTTTCCGATCTGTGGCCTGCGGTAAGGGGGCAGCTCCAAGGTAAAGGAAGAGGGAATCCCCTTTAATATGGTTACAGAGAGTATTTTGGATATTACAAGGGTCATGAAAATTCCAAGAAGAATAATACCTGACAGAATCCCTGCAGATAAAAGAGTGGAAAATGATCCCGCCGCTCCTCCGATAAAAAACATGGTGATAATTGCAATCATGGTTGGGAAACGGCCATTGCAGGGAACAAAGTTATTGGTTATCATTGCAATAAGCCGTTCTCTTGGAGAATCAATAATCCGGCAGCCTACAATTCCTGCTGCATTGCAGCCAAAACCCATGCACATGTCGGGAGAAATCTATGCTTTTTTACTGTCTGGAGACTCTGACCGGTAACAAATCCTGACAGTCATAATTGTATTGTCTTTCTGATCCGGATCTTTCCCTGACTGAAAAATTTCAATCCGGTCAATAAACTGGTGCAGCAGATCAAAAGCTGGAATCCTTTTTTCCCTTATCTCAATTAATAAACAATCCACAGACTTCTCTGACTCCTCTATGCTTTTCCACTCACATTTGGTCATTCGCTTTAAGGCATTTGCTTCTGCCCCAATCTCCTTTAGCTCCTGTTCATAAGAAATGAGCAGCTTACAGAAACGTTCTTCTCCCACCACTTCATTGACTCGATCCTCGTAAAGCTTTCCAATAATTCGCTCAATCTGCCTCTCCCTTTTTTTTAAAGATGCAGCCGCCCGTTTTTCTTCTGGATTGCCTCTGTTTCTTCCATAGAACTCTAACTGGCCCGCAACCTCTTTTCTCTCTTCTTCTGACAGTGTAATGAGAGTCTCAAGCTCCTGGGATACAATCTGGCAGAGCAGGTCATATTTCATGTAGTGGTTTGTGCATGCAGTTCTCCCATACTGCTTATATCCGCTGCATACCAGCTTTCTGTCCTCCTTATGACTACCCCCTGTTGTGGTCATCACTCTTTTGCAGTCCCCACAGTACACCAGTCCGGAAAATGCATTAGAAAATTGAGCTGATTTTGATCTCTTCCGTGGGACACTCCGCCTTCCTGCCTGCTCAAACAAATCTTTGGATACAATGGCGTTATGCTTGTTTTCTACCACGATCCATTCCTCTTTCGGTATCCTTAAGGTCATCTGACTTTTAAATGACAGCTTGGAGGTTTTGCCCTGCACCATATCCCCTGTATAAACCCGGTTGGAAAGAATCTTGCAGATGGTGCTGGATGTCCAGCCCTTTTCTCCTCCAACAGTCTCCATATCCACCTCCTTCCGTTTAAAACGACGGTAACTGGCCGGAGTTTTAATACACCTCTCATTCAGCTCCTTTGCAATCTTTAATGGAGGTTCTCCCCTGGAAGCCCGCTCAAAGATGTCCCGCACCACTGGTGCCGTCAGAGGATCAATTAAAAGATGGTTTCTATCACCAGGGTCCTTTCTATATCCATAAGGAGCATAATTTCCGATATATGCCCCGTCTTCCATCTTGGTTCTCAATGCGCTTCGAATCTTTTTTGATGTATCTCTGGCATACATTTCATTGACAATATTCTGAAAGGGAGCCAGATCATTTCCCCGATTGTTTGAATCATAGCCGTCATTTACTGCAATATAACGAACCCCTTTAGCTGGAAAATAAATCTCTGTGTACTGACCTGTAAGTATGTAATCCCTTCCAAGCCTGGAAAGATCTCTGGTGATTACAAGATTTACCTTCTCCGCCTCTATATCTGCAAGCAGGCGTTTCCATGCCGGACGATCATAAGTAGTCCCGCTGTAGCCATCATCTGCGTATTCTCCGTATATAAAAAAACCATTTCGGTCAGCATAGGAACGCAGCATGCTCCGCTGAGTATTAATGCTTGCGCTCTCCCCAGTCCCGTCGTCTTTGGAGAGTCTCATGTACAAAGCCGCCTTATACTGCCGCCCCTCTTTGTCTCTTTCTCTAATCACGACCTCCTGCCTCCAGCCGTTTCTTTAACAGGCAGAGAACCAATTCCTTTACGGATGCCTCTCCTTGATAACAGCGCTCGATCAAAACCGCAGTTTGCTTTTCTCCCCATTTTTTTTCATAGGCGCTCTCTTTGGACAAATCCATGATGCCCACCTCCTGAAAAATCTTATTCATAAAGGTTTGTACCATATACATAAGTGAATCCAACTGGCGAAAAATTGCTATTTGCATTTAGAGGTGTTGATTTCAGCTTCTCTAAAAGGTTGATTTTTCCAAGTCTTTTATGCACATTGTTCTAAACTGCCCTAAACCATTGCATTGTTTTTATGCATATTGCACTGTTTTCAACAAAAAGTAACTTGCACTCTTAAATATTAAAAGCTATAATCAGGCTATATACCAAATGAGGAATCAGCCATTGCCTCTGTACCATCTATGGCTGAAAAAATGATTAGGGGAGCTTATTATGAGACATTTTTTTCCATCAGGATTATCTTTTCAAAAAAACATCAGGATAAAAATCATTGCATTTTTTCTGATTATGGTACTTTCTATTACAATGACACTTGCTTATATCTTATATCAGCAAAGCTATAAAGCTGTTACCAGTAAGGCCTCCGAGACGGCTTACCAGACAGTATCCCAGTCCAGTAAGTACATTGATGTGGAAAAATTTATAACACTGACCTCTCCAGAGGATGAAAACACCGATTATTATAAAAAAGAACGGGACAACTTAATAAAAATCAGGGAGATCACCGGAGCAAGACATATCTTCACTCTTAGAAAAACCTCTGATGGAAAATTTATGTATGTAGTTGACGGTTCACCTGAGGGAGAACTCTCTCATATCGGAGATATGGAAGAATCTGCACTCTGCTACGAACAGTCCTGGAGCGGAATTCCCTATACAGACCAGAGGCTTAACTTTGTAGAAGGCTGGGGAATCTACATAAGCTCCTATTATCCCATTAAGGACAGTCAGGGTACGGTTGTGGGAATCATGGGTGCGGACTTTGATGCAGAATCTATTTATAATGAAATGGAGCACTTTAAAAAGGTCTGCTTACTGATTCTTGTGATATTTACAGCAATTATTGCCTTGGCAGGGTTTCTTTTTTCAGATAAAATATCCCGCTCCATTAAACGATCCTCTGATTTTGCAAAAGAACTGGCAGAGTTCAATTTACAAAACAGTATTTCAAAAAAAGAATTACGAAAAAAGGATGAATTTGGAGTTTTAGCCAATTCATTGGAAAATATCAGAAATAACTTTCAAGTGCTGATTGGTAAGATAAACTCTTCCTCCAGTCAGGTTGCTCTTACCTCTAATCAGCTGACTGCCGCTTCTACTCAATCAGCCAGAGCGGCCGAAGAGGTATCCCACACCATTCACGAGATAGCTTCCAGAGCAGACGATCAGATGGAAAGCACCATGGAAGGAGCTTTAAAAACAACCCAATTAGGAAATATTATTGATAATAACCTTTCATTAGCAAATCATATAAACAGTGCCATAACAGTTGTTACAGAGTCAATTAATGACGGTCTTAAAGAAATGGATAACCTTTCTGAAATAACAGCGGAGAGCAACAGTGCCAACGAGAAAATATATGATTTAGTGACTAAAACCAACGAGAGCTCCCATCAGATCAGTGCAGCAAGCAGCCTGATCTCCTCCATTGCCCTTCAGACCAGGCTTCTGGCTCTCAATGCATCTGTAGAAGCAGCCCGTGCAGGTCAGGCTGGTAAAGGCTTTTCAGTTGTTGCCAGTGAGATAAAGAAACTGGCTGCCTTATCTGCCGATTCTTCAAAAAATATAGAAGAAATTGTTTCAGATCTGCAAATAAACGCTTCTAACGCTGTGGATATCATGGAACGAATTAAATGCATTACCACGGAACAAACCCATCGGGTTGAAAACAGCCGAGCCACTTATCAGGCCATTAATCAGGCCATGGAAAAGTCTAAAAATGCCTCAATGCAATTAAATGATACCGGAAAAGAAATGTATGATATGAAAAATACAATACTGGCTCTAATTGAAAATCTAACCCACATTGCAAAGCAAAATTCCCAGGCTGCGGGAGACGTGAATCAATCTATGGAGGAGGAAGCCGGCGCGCTGGAAGAGATCGCTGCTTCCAGCGATCTCTTATCCCAGCTTGCAAAAGACTTACATGACATGATTTTAGAGTTTAAGATATAGTCAAAATGCACACCAATAACGCAAAAAAAGAAACAGGACAGGAAAATCTAAAAATGGTTTTTCCTGTTCTGTTTCTTTCTGACTTACTGATTGTCTGTTCCTGCCACACCAGGTCCCACATTCACAGTCTCATGGGTCTCACCTGGTTCTTCAGTCGGAGCTGCTGTGGTGCTTTCCGGCTGTACATGAGTTTCCTGTACGGTCTCTTCATGCTTTAAGGTGGTATTTCTCTGAATTACCTGAGGTTTCCCTTTATAACTGCTGTTGTGAAGCGGCTCTTCCTTTATTACAGTGTCGCCCTTCTTGAATACACGGTAGCTCTTAAAATATCCGCCGATGGTTCCTTTATCCACTACCTTTTCTGTTCCAAAAGGCAGCGCTGTGTTTTCCTCATAGGTAACCGGAAGGGGATCGGAGTCCTTCACCTTTTCTGAACGTATGGTAACCTTTACCCCATCCTCCAGAACCGGGATTCCTACGATAGATAGTTTTAAAGTAGTTCCGTCTAAAGATGCTCTCAATACAACAGAAGAACTTCCTGTATTGATAAATTTTAAATCCGGTCCGGCATAGCCGTCAAAGCTGACCATGGCATCCTGTCCCTTTTCCACGTAGGAGGGAGCAAAGCTGTGTGAATTCCGTTCTGTGGTTTTAAACCCGCTTTCTATAATCGCATGGTACAGTGTGGTGGAAACCTGACATACGCCGCCACCCGGCTCTTCAATTAAAACGCCGTTTCTGTAAGCGCCTGCAGGCTGATATCCCTTTTCACTGGTACGGTTTCCTGTGGTATTATTAAAGGAAAATTCCTCACCAGGCTTTAAGACCACGCCGTTGATGGCATTCACTGCAAGGCTGATATTCTGATTCCGGTTTTTATTGGTGGTGGTTTTGGTAGTAAAGGTTCCGATTACCTTATACTGTTCCTTTGCCTGAGCCTGGGTCCTTACAGGTGCCTTAAGGGCAAACTCTGCCGGGATCTCTGCCTGAAAATTCTCTTTCTTAACAGCATCCAGCAGCTGATTTACTAACTTCTCCTGGTCCAGTACTCTGCCATTCTGCTCTTTTGTATAACTGTACACCCCAGTTTTCGGGTCAAATGATTCTACCTGGGAATTGACTCCGTCTTTGTTCCAGCGCTTGGCAAGGGCTTCTGCCTGCTTTGTAAATGCTTCCTTCATGGAATCATAATCCAGCTGATAATCCTGTGGCTGATCTGCCGGGGTTTCACTCAGCTGCTTCATAATCTTCTCCAGCTGACTGCTTACTATATCATCGATTACAACTGCATCTGTTCCGTCTGTAACCGTCATTCCCCACTGATAACGCTCTTCTATTGTATCCTTTGCCTCTTTAACAGTCAATCCGGAGAGATTTGTATCTCCAATCCTGGCCGATACCAGCGCTTTCTCCGGGACTGTTTCTTTTTCTTTGGTTTCTGTGATCACCTGGCTGCTGTCAGAATCTTTGGTTTTTTTACTACTTCCAAAGCTATATAAAATACCAACCGTTGACAGGGCAGCTATTAGCAATGATCCATAAATGATTCTCCGATTTCTTCTTTCACGTTTTCTTCTGGCCCTGTTTTTATCCATATTATTAGTTTCTTACTCCTTTCCTTGTCTGATCGATAATACTCTTCATCGTATCCTCTGATAACTGTCCGCTTGCATATCCAAATACATTGCCATCCCGGTCAATCATAAAGGTAGTTGGATAGGAGTATATTCCATACGCTTCGAATAATTTTGCATCGGTATCCATGAGCACCGGATAGGTGTATCCATTATCTTTTAAAAACGTTTTGATTCCCTCCTCATCCTTTTCATTCCCATAACCGGGAGCTGCTACTCCAAGGACAATCAGCGCGTCATCACCTTCTGTGCTGTAGGTCTCATAGATCTTCTGTATATCCGGCATTTCTGCCCTGCAGGGCGGACACCAGGTCGCCCAGAAATTTAAAAAGATGGTTTTTCCTTTATAATCCGATAGGGAATGTGTTTTGCCAAACTGGTCTGTTAAAGTAAAATCAATGGCCGGAAGGATCTGGTCTTCTTCGTTCCGGGCTTCCTCTGTCTGAGATTGGGATTCGTCCGTTGCTGCCTCTGTGGCAGATTCTTTTACCGTTTCAGACACCGTTTCCCTGGTTGATGGTTCTGTCTCTTTTGCAGGTTTTGTTGATTCTCTGGTAAATGGAGACTTTACAGAAGACAGATATCCGGTCACAGAATTCATTTTCCCCGTAAACATCAGCAATCCCATGAGTATCATCAGCACTCCGCCAACTTTAACCGCATTTTTAGCAACATTCCTGTGTGTCTTAAAAAATTCAAGAACAGATGTGGTGAAAAATCCCACTGCCAGAAATGGCAGAATAAATCCCAGGGTGTAGACTCCAATTAACATAAATCCCAGGGTTTTGGTGGTAGCAGATGCTGCCATGATCAGTACACTGGCCAGAGCAGGTCCTACACAGGGTGTCCAGGCAAAGCTGAAGGTAAATCCCATGAGAAGGGCCGTGAGCGGAGACATGGCTAGTTTGTCAAAGGAAACGGAAAGCCTGCGCTCCTTTCCCAGAAATGACGAATTACCCAGGAAGCCCAGCTGATATAACCCGAACATGAACACAAGAAGCCCACCCAGTCTGGCAAACAGAAGCTGATTGGTTTTAAAGAAGCTTCCAAGTGCTGAGACACCAATTCCCAGAAGAAAGAAAGTAAAACTGATTCCAATCACGAAACAAATGGTATGTAACATAACCTTGCTTCGCTTATAATAGATTCTTCCATCCTCACCTGTTACTCCGGTTCCCCCTGACAGATAACCAATATAGAGAGGAATTAAAGGCAGCACACAGGGTGAAAAAAAGCTTACTATTCCCTGTAAAAATACGGTTAATACCGGAACACTCATGTCAATCGAAAATCCCAAATGATTACCTCCTGTAAGTGATACTTTTACCGCCTGCTTATGGCAGTTAACCTTGTGTTTCTGTACTATTTTTAATTACAGTTTATATTTGTAACTATAACATTCAGAATAAGAAGTGTCAAGATAGTAATCCAGGATTTAACAGCGGAAAAGAGCATAGATTTCTTCTGTCACATGGTCAGCGCCTGCTTTCCACAGGCAGAACATCGTTTAAAGCACCGGTCTAAATTAAAAGCTACTCTGGGAAGATAACCAAAATCCTCCAACAAAGTAAAGAGGGGAAAGAAAATGGCCATAGGCGGCAGCATAACCGATATTACCCATGCCAGCACCCGGTATACACCGTGAATGAAAAGCCCGGACAGAATTGCCGGAATCCCCGCTGCATCTGCAGCAATAGCCAGGCGGTCTTCGATACCAAATAACAGATTGCTTAATAGCTGGGATGGATAATTGGCGCCTGTGATAGTCAGCCAGAAAATCCCCAGAAGAACCAGAAACATAATAGGAAATCCAGTTGCTTTACTGGTAAAGAGACGATCCAGTTTTCGGTCTTTCCCGTTATAGGTCTTATTCTCAAATACCACGACTCCCTTACATAACTCTTCTGCTTTTCGGATAAATACAGCAGCCATATCATCGCTAACCTGTTCCTGGCTGATTCCCTGCTCTCTCCATTCGCTCCAGATTTCAGTCAGGCATGCCTTTACAGCCTCCGAGTCTGCCAGAGGCTTTAAATATCTGTTTACTGCTCCCATCAGGTTTTCATTGGCATCCAAAAGCCTTGCACAAAGCCACCGTACCTTAACTGCTCCGTCTGATACTTCCTCCACAGCGGGAGCCAGCCTTTTTATTGCCTCTTCAATATATTGGGGATAATATATGAGCACAGGTCTCTCATAATTAGTCTCCTTTTCTTTGATGCACCGCTTTAACCCCTGGTATATCTGGTTCAGTCCCTTTTTGCTTCTTGCTGTTGTTCCTGCTACAGGAGCGTGGAGCCGTTCCTCCAAAAGATCCAGATTTAAAACAATCCGTTTCTTCTTTGCCTCATCCATAAGGTTTACGCAGACCACCACACGGTCAGCTGCCTCCGTAATCTGGAGTACCAGGTTTAAATTCCGCTCCAGACAAGTGGCATCACAAACAGTTACTACTGCGTCGGGATTTTCAAAGCAGATGAAATCCCGAGCAACCTCCTCTTCTGTAGAGTGTGCCA
Organism: Lacrimispora struthionigena; assembly: GCF_048627165.1. Classification (NCBI taxonomy): domain Bacteria; kingdom Bacillati; phylum Bacillota; class Clostridia; order Lachnospirales; family Lachnospiraceae; genus Lacrimispora; species Lacrimispora struthionigena. Next base: position 233,025 of record NZ_JBMBWP010000001.1, on the reverse strand, counting down.
TAAGGGAATAGCAGCCTGGAATATCCACCATAACATACCCCTGATCCCCATCCCGGCACCAGCCCTGGGCATTGGCAACTGTTTTGCCGGGCCAGTTTCCGGTGGGTTGATGCAGTTAGCCGAAAAATAACGGGTTTGTGATGGAAGTTTGTTCAAACTGTGAAATATTTGTGAATTTATTCTTAATTTTAACTGATTTCTATTTTTTTAATACAACTTAATTTTTTTTAAGAAATAAATAACAAATTTGCCATTGATTTTATTCAATTTCGGTGCTACACTGAGTTCTGACTTCAGGGACATAGGACAACCGGAAGCCATACAACCATAATACCTATGCAGTCTCAAGGAGGATATAATTATGAGGTTAACAACAAAGAAACTGGTTCTGACAGGTGTTGCAGTATTAACAATGGCAGCTATCTCCGCATGTGGAAATACCAAAACTTCTGAAACAACTGCCGCAACAAAAGCAGAAGTAACAACCGAAGCTACTACAAAACCAGCAGAAACTAAAAAAGAAGTAAAAGAAAGCAGTTCTTTAGCAGAAACTAAAAAAGACGAGACTAAGAAAGAAGAAACAAAAAAGGACGAAACCAAGAAAGATGAAACAACTGTTGCAGAGTCCAAGACTGGCGACAGCAAAGTGAAGGCAGAATCCACAGCTGCTGCAAAAGACAGTAAAGCAGCAGGAACAGAAACAAAGAAAGCTTCTAATTAGTTAGTAAGATTCCTACATAGCATACCAAAAGGCAGATCCGTCAATTCGATCTGCCTGCATTTTTATATAGAATCATTCCGTTGAACCAGTTTCTTTTTCTTCTTTTTTCCGAAGATTTTTCAGAGTGATCTCCACTCCCTCTTTTTCCCCTATAATTCTTGCCAGCGCTTCAAAGGCCTTGACCGGGTCTGCCTGATTTACTGTGGTGATAGTATCTGCCACTACTACCACCTCCTTTCTGGTTCATTGTATGTTCCGCTGTTTGTCCTTCTTACCTTATTTAAAGCAATCACCGGAAATGGGTTTTAATTTTCTGACGGAGGGAGTAGATTATACCAGGAGATGATAGAATGAAACATGCTGAGGAATCAGAGAAACTGCTGCGTGTAGCCGTCTACATCCGTGTGTCTTCCGATGAACAGGCGGAACGGGGCGATTCCATAAGAGATCAAAAAGAGCGGGGCATCAAATACATCGAAGAACATAAAAATATGGTTCTGCAGGATATTTATCTGGACGACGGCGTTTCCGGGCAGAAAATTGACCGGGACGACTTTACCCGTTTAATGAATCATGTAAAGGAAGGGCTTGTGGATCTGATTATATTTACCAAGCTGGACCGGTGGTTTCGCAGCCTGCGCCACTATCTCAATACCCAGGCAGTCCTGGAAAAATATCATGCAGCATGGACCGCCATCGACCAGCCCTTCTTTGACACTTCCACTCCCTACGGCCGGGCATTTGTGGCCCAATCCATGACCTGGGCAGAGCTTGAGGCACAAAATGGCGGTCTTCGTGTGGCTGATGTCTTTCGTACAAAGGTCACCCACGGGGAGGTCATAACAGGCAAAGTCCCACACGGATACCGGATCGATAATAAGCATCTGGTACTGTCAGAGGAAGCCCCTGCCATTCAGGATACGATTTTTTATTTCTTAAAACATCAATCCATGAATCAGGCTGTACAGTATTTGAAAGACACACACGGAATTATCATGTCGGTACAAAACTTTAAACAGTCAATCCTTCGCAATGAAAAAATCACCGGGCGTTACAGAAGCAATGAGACTTACTGTCCCCGTCTGGTTTCCGATGAAGCCTTCCATCAGATTCAGCGCATTCTGGATCTTAACAGCAATATAAAATCCAGCCAGAAATACCCCTACATTTTTACCGGCCTTTTAGTGTGCGCCGAATGCGGTCAAAAAATGGGCGGCTGTCATATCAATACAGTTTCAAAGCGGAAGGACAAAACAGTGCTCCGATATAAATATCCAGCCTACGAATGCAAGCGGCACCGGTCTTTCAGGAAATGTGACAACGGGGGGGCAATCAGGGAAGTCCGCATTGAGGAATATCTTCTTAAAAATGTAAAAAAACAGGTTGGATCTTATATTGCAGACTTTGAAGCAAAAAGCAAAAAAACAATTGATAACCGTCAGAAAAAAAATCAGCTTGAAAAGAAAATTGACCGGTTAAAGGATTTATATTTAAATGAAGCAATTACACTGGAAGAATATAAAACTGACAGAGAAGAATTAGAGATCCAGCTGAATAAACTTTCTGATATAAAGCAGCCGCCTGAAAATCCGGAGGCTTTCATAAATATGATTAATAAAGATTTTGAAAGCATGTATCAATGCCTTGATAACCAGCAAAAGCGCCTGTTCTGGAGGTCAGTCATCAAAGAAATACGCCTGAGTAAGCGCTCCGGCTGTCGCAGGGAATATACTATTATTTTTTTATAACGATTTTACCACTAAATACATGATCCGGTGTGCTGGTTCATCCCAGTCAGCTGATTAAATACCGTACTTTTCCCCACATTGGGGTTTCCGGCCAGCGCTATCACCAGATCTTCCGGCTCCTTTTTTTTAATTTCAAGTCCACAGTCTACCGATTTGATTCCCATGGATTCTCTGCTTAGTCCCATATATCTTCCTCCGCAGTGACACAGGCAGCCGCAATCCCCTCTCCATAACTGGGCTCAAAGGACTCCTGGTCATGATTCTGTATCAAAACCCTGACGGAATCTTCATTTCGCAGGGCTATTACAGCACCTCTTATTAAAAATGCAGTTGGATCCCCAAGTGGACTTTTCCCCACGCACTCTACTACAGTGCCCTCAATCAGTCCCATATCCTGTAATCTGCGTCTCATATCATCACAAACGGTCAGTCTGGAAATGATTCCTTTCTGACCTCTTTTTAAGTCATTTAAGCAAAAGCGTCCCGACATCTCTTTAACCTCCGAAAAAGTTTCCATATCCTAACATATGCATTTGATAAAAAACAGGTTCCTGTCTCACTCATCCCCCTGCAGCCCTGGTAATTCATAGAAACCGCCGCCTTTGAATAGATATAACTAACAGCCGTATACAAGGAGGAACTGACTATGCCTCAGAACGATAATTTTTATACATTAAAGGGTTACTCTCTTTTGGAGCATACAAAAATCACATCCTCGATGGAAGATTACCTGGAGATGATATACCGGCTATCTCAGGAAAATCAGCCTGTACGCATTAAGGAACTGGCCGAGTGTCTTCATGTCAAGCCCTCCTCTGCTTCTAAAATGACTGGGAATTTAAGGAAACAGGGGCTGGTTGGCTTTGAAAAATACGGGACCGTATCTCTGACCAGTGACGGAAAGGAGTTAGGGGAATACCTCCTGTTCCGGCACCAGATTCTTACCCGTTTCTTTTGTTATGTCAACCAAAAAGCCGATGATCTGGAGCAGGTGGAAAAAGTTGAGCATTTCATTGATCCGGAAACAGTGTATAATATTCAAAAATGGTTGGATAAATTTGCATAGATATGCTTGTGTGATTTGATATTTCGTCGTATACTATAGCATAACACGAACATTTCTAAGGAGGAGAAACACATGGATAAGATTAAGATGACAACCCCCATAGTCGAAATGGATGGCGACGAGATGACCCGTATTCTCTGGCAGATGATTAAGGACAACCTTCTGCTGCCCTATATTGACTTAAAGACAGAATATTATGACCTTGGACTGGAATATCGGGATCAGACAGATGATAAAGTGACCACTGATTCTGCTCTGGCCACAAAGAAATATAAAGTAGCCGTTAAATGCGCCACTATTACGCCAAATGCTGCCCGCGTAAAAGAATACAACTTAAAAGAGATGTGGAAAAGCCCCAATGGCACCATTCGTGCAATTCTCGACGGAACTGTATTCCGGGCGCCTATAGTTGTTAAAGGAATCGAACCATGTGTTGTAAACTGGAAAAAGCCCATTACCATTGCCAGACATGCTTACGGTGATGTTTACAAAGGATCTGAGATGAAGATCCCCGGTGCCGGCAAAGTAGAACTTGTTTATACTGCCGCTGACGGAACAGAGGTACGGGAACTGGTTCATAACTTTGAGAGTGCCGGAATTGTCCAGGGTATGCATAATATTAACAATTCCATTGAAAGCTTTGCAAGAAGCTGCTTTAATTATGCACTGGATACAAAGCAGGATTTATGGTTTGCAACCAAAGATACCATCTCCAAAAAGTATGACCACACCTTTAAGGACATTTTCCAGGATATCTTTGATGCTGAGTATGAGAACCGCTTTAAGGAAGCAGGTATTGAATATTTCTATACCTTAATCGATGATGCGGTAGCAAGAGTGATGAAGTCGGAAGGCGGTTATATCTGGGCCTGCAAGAATTACGACGGAGACGTTATGAGTGACATGGTTTCCTCTGCATTTGGATCTCTTGCAATGATGACCTCAGTTCTGGTTTCTCCTGACGGCGACTTTGAGTATGAAGCAGCACACGGAACGGTACAGAGACATTATTATCAGCACTTAAAGGGTGGGGAAACTTCTACCAACTCCGTTGCTACCATTTTCGCCTGGACAGGAGCTTTAAGAAAGCGTGGAGAGCTTGATGGCAATCAGGAACTGGTTGCATTTGCAGATAAGTTAGAACAGGCCACCATCGATACCATCGAGGCTGGAGAGATGACAAAGGACCTTGCGCTTATTACAACAATTGAAAACCCCACTGTTTTAAACAGCGAGGAGTTTATAAAAGCGATTGCAACACGACTTTAAATTTCTGTCTTTACACACCAAGCATTGAAAGTTATAATTAAAATATAAAAAGGAACAATCGCCCACAAGGTGGTTGGCCGTTAATCAGATAGAAAATCCACCCGAGTACAAGGGTGGTTTTTCTTATTTATTGCTACTTACAAAATGTAAAAACGAATGTAAGTAATGCCAGAAGGAAAAGACCAAAGGTCATTAGATCTTTAAAGTCAATTTTAACATATCCCAACAATGATCACAGCTCTTATTAAAAACGACATTTTTTTCAAAATCTCTGTTCAACCCATTATCAAAATGATATAATGAAAGTTATCATATGAAGCACTGGTAATGGAAGGACCTATAAACATGAATCTACGACATCTAACAATCTTTAAAACAGTATGTGAGGAAGGAAGCATTACAGGAGCGGCGAAAGCGTTGTCTATGACTCAGCCCGCTATCTCTCATGCCATCAATGAACTAGAAGAATCCGTTGGCTCCCCCCTGTTTGACCGAGTATCCCGAAGAGTAATGATTAATGAAAATGGTAAATTTTATTTATCCAAAGTGATTCCTCTTCTGGAGTTATACCAGGATCTGGAGAACTATTCTGGTTCCCTGCACTTACAGGCACCTTTGCGGGTGGGCTCCTGTGTGACTCTGGCCAGTTACTTACTTCCTAACGCTGTTTCCCGTTTCGCTCTGACAAATCCTGACATACAGCTGAAGGTTACCGTAGATAATTCTGGGGAAATCATCAGCAAACTGTTAAAGAATGAGCTGGATCTGGCTTTGGTAGAAGGTGTCGTATCCGACGAGCAGCTGGAGAAAATTCCATTTTCCTCCTATCCCATGGCTGTAATCTGTTCTCCAAGCCATCCCTTTGCAAACCGGGCTGCACAGCCGGTATCCTTAGACAGGCTGATTGAAGAACCTCTTTTATTACGAGAGACCGGCTGCACCATCAGAGATACCTTTGACTGCGCGCTGGCACTGAATAACTTATCTGCAGAGCCGTTGTGGACCAGTACCAATTCTGACGTAATTTTACAGGCAGCCAGAGAAAATATTGGGATTGGTGTTGTACCAAGAATTTTTGCCGATGAATCCATTAAAAAGGGTGAGGTTTTTGAGATCGAGGTAAAAGATATGGAGATCAGCTGTATGAATCATGTTGTATTCCATAAAGACAAATTTCAGACAGAATCCTTTCAGGCTTTTATTAATCTGGTCTTATTTGACTGATATACATAAAACAAAAGCGCCGCACATCATCTCCCATCAGAGGAAGACTTGTGCGGCGCTTTCTATTTATGCTTTTTCAGACAAAATGTGGTCAATACTTACAATCTTAACACAGAGTGCAAATAATTCCATGGCCTGCTTTAAATCCGGCAGGGTTGGATAAGACGGTGCAATACGAATGTTGTTGTCATGAGGATCCTTTCCATATGGATAGGTTGCTCCTGCACCAGTCATCACCAGACCTGCTTTTTTGCATTTTGCAACAATGGTTTTGGCACAGCCATCTAAGGAATCAAAGGAAATAAAATATCCACCTTTTGGACAGGTCCATTCGCCGACTGCAAGACCGCCCAACTCTTTTTCCAGAGTTTCAATCACAGCTTCAAATTTAGGTCTCATGATATCTGCATGCTTTCTCATATGCTCTACCATTCCATGAATATCCCCAAAGAAACGTACATGACGAAGCTGGTTCACTTTATCATGGCCAATGGTCTGAATCTTTAACTGCTTCATGATGTCTGTTAAGTTGTTCTCGCTAGCGGCAATCGCTGCGATACCGGAACCTGGGAAGCTTACCTTTGAAGTAGAAGCAAATTTATAAACCATATCCGGATTACCGGCTCTCTTACATTCTGCCAGAATCTCAATTAAATGATCCTGCTCGTTATCGTATAAATGATGAATGGTATAAGCGTTATCCCAGTAAATACGGAAATCGCTTGCTGCCGGTTTTAAACGGGCAAAACGGCGTACGGTTTCATCGGAGTAAGAAATTCCCTGAGGATTGGAGTACTTGGGCACACACCAGATGCCCTTGATGGAATCGTCTGCAGCCACCAGCTGTTCTACCAGATCCATATCCGGGCCAGTTGGAGTCATAGGTACGTTTACCATCTCAATTCCAAAGTATTCCGTTATGGAGAAATGTCTGTCATATCCAGGTACAGGACAAAGGAATTTCACTTTATCCAGCTTACACCAGGGAGTGCTTCCCATAACACCGTGGGTCATGGAACGGGAAACGGTATCATACATTACATTTAAGCTGGAATTGCCATAAATAATAATGTGATCCGGTGCAACCTCCATCATATCGGCAAGAAGTTCCTTTGCCTCCTTGATTCCATCAAGCACACCATAATTGCGGCAGTCTGTACCGTCATCGCAGGTTAAATCATCGCTGCTGCTTAACACATCCATCATTCCCATGGAAATATCCAGCTGCTCGGCACTTGGCTTTCCTCTGGACATATCAAGCTTTAAGTCTCTGCCCTGAAACTCCTTATACTGTGCAGAAAGTTCCTTTCTAAGCTCCTGTAACTCTTCCTTTGTCATCTCAACATACGGCTTCATAGATTTCTTCCTCCTCATAAAGATTCCTCTAACCTAACAGTTCCTTCAGAATTCGGTTGACCGCTCCCGGATCAGCCTTTCCTTTCATGGAACGCATGGTCTGACCAACCAGAAAGCCCATGGCTTTCTCTTTTCCGTTCCGGTAGTCCAGGGCGGACTGGGGATTTGCAGCAAGAATCGCCTCAATGGCGGACTTAAGGGCACCTTCATCGCTTACGACTTTCAGTCCCTTTTCTTCTACATAACGCTCCGGATCGATATCATTTAAGAAAATCTGCTCAAACACTTCCTTGGCAACCGTGCGGTTAATGGTTCCATTATCCACTAAAACAATCAGTTTTGCAAGATTTTCCGCAGAAAATGTCATATTTTCCATTTCCATCTCATGCTCTTTTAACAGTCTCATGCCCTCTACCATCAGCCAGTTTGCTGCTTCTTTCGGCTTCTGACAGATGGCTGTAACCTGTTCAAAGATATCAGCCATGTGCTTGGATCCGGTAATAATATCCGCGTCGTATTCAGAAAGACTATATTCCTCCTGGTATCTTGCCATCTTCTCAGTCCGCAGTTCCGGCTGCTTCTCTTTAATGCTCTGAATCCACTCATCGCTTATGGAAATAGGCGGCAGATCAGGATCCGGGAAATAACGGTAATCTTTCGCATCCTCTTTGGAACGCATGGCATGAGAAGACTCCTTGTTGTCATCCCAGCGTCTGGTTTCCTGAACCACAGCTTTCCCGTCTTCAATCAGCTCAATCTGGCGCTTTCTCTCCCCTTCAATGGCACGTGCAATGGCTTTAAAGGAGTTTAAGTTCTTCATCTCAGTTCTTGTTCCGAACTGGGAAGCGCCTGCTTCTCTTACCGATAAGTTTACATCAGCTCTCATGGAACCTTCCTGCAGCTTGCAGTCAGAGGCGCCTAAGTACTGAATGATTAAACGCAGCTTCTCCAAATAAGCGATTACCTCATCTGCGCTTCGCATATCCGGCTCAGAAACGATCTCAATTAACGGAACACCGCTTCGGTTAAAATCAACCAAAGAACAGTCTTCCCACTCATCGTGAATCAGTTTTCCTGCATCCTCTTCCATATGGATCTCATGAATTCCTATCTTTTTCTTTCCTGCAGCTGTATCAATCTCCACATATCCGTCGTGGCAGATGGGGAGATAAAGCTGGGAGATCTGATAATTCTGGGGATTGTCAGGATAAAAATAATTTTTACGGTCAAATTTACAATTCTGGTTAATCTGACAGTTTGCTGCAAGGCCTACTGCAAGGGCGTATTCCACCACCTGTTTGTTAAAAACGGGAAGAGATCCCGGCATTCCGGTGCAGACCGGACAGGTGTGGGTGTTGGGCGCTCCGCCGAATTCTGTGGAACAGGAGCAGAAGATTTTTGTTTTAGTCGCAAGCTCAACATGGACTTCCAGACCAATCACTGTTTCGTACTGTTTGCTCATTTACTTCTCCTCCTTTTCTTTCATTGCCTTTACAGCCAGAGATGGCATCTCGTAGGTTCTGCTTTGCTCCACTGCAAAACCGGCCCTTAAAATATTCTTTTCCTGGAAACAGTCTGCAATCAGCTGTACGCCGATGGGAAGTCCCTTCTCATCTGTTCCAAACGGAACGGACAGACCGGGAAGTCCGGCTAAGTTTACTGAGATTGTGTAGATATCTCCCAGGTACATCTTTAAAGGATCGCTTAAGCTTTCGCCCAGTCTTGGGGCTGTGGTCGGTGCCGCAGGTCCTAAAATTACATCATATTTGGAAAATGCCTCATCAAAGGCTTTCTTAATCAGTGCTTTTGTCTTTAATGCCTTCAAATAATATGCGTCATAATAACCGGAACTGAGTACAAAAGAACCCAGCATAATACGGCGTTTTACTTCCGGTCCGAAGCCCTCAGAACGGCTCTTTTTATACATGCCGTGAAGTCCTGTATATTCCTTCGCCCGGTATCCGTATTTTACACCGTCGAAACGGGACAGATTGGAGCTGGCTTCTGCAGAAGCGATCACATAATATGCCGGAATGGCGTACTCCACCATGCCAAGATCAAAGGTTTCCACAATAGCACCCTTTTCTTCCAGTACCTTTGCAGCCTTCAAAACAGCTTCTTTTACTTCCGGTTCCAGACCCTCTCCCATATAATCAGCAGGTATTCCTACCTTTAAGCCTTTTACCTCACCGGTTAAATACTTGGTAAATTCATAATCCTCCCTCTGTACGGAAGTACTGTCCATACCATCATGGGAAGCCAGAACCTCAAGAATGGCTGCACAGTCAGTCACATCCTTTGCTACCGGTCCAATCTGATCTAAGGAGGAACCGTAAGCGATGAGACCATAGCGGGAAATCGTTCCGTAAGTTGGCTTTAAACCCGTAACACCGCAAAAGGAAGCCGGCTGTCTGATGGAACCGCCCGTATCAGAGCCCAGAGCGAAAAAGCACTCAGCTGCTGCCACTGCCGCACAGGAACCACCAGAGGAACCGCCTGGAACATGCTCCGGATTCCAGGGGTTTCTGGTGACGCCAAATGCAGAGGTTTCCGTTGTACTTCCCATTGCAAACTCATCCATGTTGGTTTTTCCAATGATTACAGCTCCCGCCTGTTTTAAATTCTCCACTGCCTTGGCATTGTAGGTAGGAACAAAATCGGATAAGATCTTAGAACTGCAGGTAGTTTTCAGTCCTTCCATGCAGATGTTATCTTTAACTGCTGCCGGAACACCGGCAAGAGGACCAGTCAGTTCTCCTGATTCAATACGCTTTTGGATCTCCTCTGCCTGCTTTAAGGCACCCTCTTCATCAATGGTTACGTAGCTGTTAAGCTCCGGTTCCATGGCCTTAATCTGGCTTAAAACCGCTTTAACAGCCTCAGGGGAGGTAACCTCTCCCTCTTTTATCTTTTTCCCCAGCTGTACCGCTGTGAGGGACAATATTTCGCTTACTGTCATTTTAATTCCCCCTATTCCACTGTCTTCGGCACTTTGAACGCTCCATCTTTGCTTTCCGGTGCGTTCTTTAAGATCTGGTCTCTGTCGTCTCCGTTTGTCACTACGTCTTCCCGGAATACATTGTAAACTGGAAATACATGTGACATGGGTTCTACTCCATCTGTATCAAGTTCATTTAATTTATCAATATAATCAAGCATACGGCCCATATCCTTTTTCGCCGCTTCCTTTTCTGCATCATCAAGCTCCAGCTTGGCGAGAATGCCTACATACTCAATTGTTTCATCATCAATGATGTGCGCCATTTCTTTTCGTCTCCTCTCCGCCTGTTATTACGGTTCCAGCCTTGTTACATCTCTTGGGAACAGTGTGGTCTCTCTCACGTTTGACTCGTCAAGAAGACGCATGGTCAGACGTTCCAGACCAATTCCCAGTCCGCCGTGAGGAGGCATACCATACTTAAATATCATTAAATAGGAAGAGATGTCCTCGGGATTCATTCCTCTGGTCTCCATTTTTTTTATGATGGTGTCATAATCATGGATTCTCTGGCCTCCGGTTGTGATCTCAAGTCCCTTAAAGAGTAAGTCAAAGCTTAAGGTGAATTTAGAATCTGCCGGATCATCCATGGCATAGAACGGACGCTTTTTGGAAGGATAATGAGTGACAAATACGAAATCACTGCCATACTCTTCTTTAAAGTAACGGCCGATTAAAACTTCCTCTTCTGGTTCTAAATCATAGGGGTTTCTAATCTTTCTGTTATATTTTTCAGATACCAGCTCTTTGGCTTTATCGAAACGAACCTGGGGAATGTTGGTTACATCAGGAAGGTCGATCTTTAACATAGCAAGTTCCTGTGCATATTCCTCACAAAGAAGCTCGAAGACATACTGTAACATGGCTGTTTCCATTTCCATGATCTCCTCAAAGCTGTCAATGTATCCCATTTCAAAATCCATGCTGGTATATTCATTTAAATGTCTGGTTGTATTGTGTTTCTCTGCGCGGAAAACAGGTGCAACTTCAAATACCCTGTCATATACGCCAACCATAGTCTGTTTGTAAAACTGCGGGCTCTGACCCAGTTCTGCTTTTTTATTAAAATAATCCAGTTTAAATACGTTTGATCCGCCTTCTGCGCCCCGGGCTACAATCTTTGGTGTACGGATTTCGGTAAAATTCTGGGAATGAAGAAAATCCCGGAAGCCTCTTACAATTCCTTCCTGAATACGGAATTTTGCACGCTCCATGGGGTTTCGCAAGGTAATGGGGCGAAGACCCAGCTTTGTTTCCAAAGAGGTTTTTAACTTCCACTTGCTGATGGCGATAGGAAGCACTTCTGCCGGCTGTGACAACACGGTTATTTCCTGAAGCCTGATTTCAAATCCATGAGGTGCCCGCTCCTCGCCGCTTACCACACCGGTAACACGAATTGCAGACTCTTCTTTTAACTGGTTTAAATCAAAGGCTGTTTTACCGTCTTCAAACACGCACTGTACCAGACCTTCGGCTTTTCTCAAAATAATAAAAGCCACATCACCCATGTCACGAATGGTATGGACACTTCCTTCCATTCGGACTGTCTTTCCTGCATAATCACCAGATATAATTTCCTGGATTCCCACTGTTTCTTTCTGTTTTACACCACTGATAAATTCCATGATTGATTTCTCCTTACCTGAATGTAATTGCTTTGATTCCGGAGAAATATTTTATGACAATAAAATATCCCGTCCCGGAATACAGTTACATATTCCGGGACGGGATTACTAGGCTATAGACTCCCGCGGTACCACCCGCATTGAGATAAAGATATCTCCACTCAAACATTTAACGCATGTATACGGACAAACCTACTCATGTCACCGGTACAACTCAGTACCAGCCGCTTCGATCTATCGGCTCCGGAGTGTTCCCATAGCCAAGTCTCTCGTGAAAGCGCTCTCAGTCGGTGACGCAATCTTCCTGTCCGGATCCATAGGCCAGAGTCTCCTTCTCTGCCTTTTTAGTATTTATTTCATTCTGTAGCTTCATCATGCCCTGTTTTTAATTTTTTTAAACAGTTCAACACTTCACTACAATGAATTTCACTTATAATATCACAATCTTTTTCCCGATGCAATGCTTTTTTATAATTTATTTCCCGCCCATGGCTGTGATGCTTTTTCTCTTTAACCTGAAAAATGTTAAAACCGCTCCCAACATACAGATGGCAGATGCAGTGATATAAACCTTATTCATGCCATATAAAAAGGCATCACTTCTCCCCGGGATGTAGTCTGTTACCCGGTATCCCAGCCTGCTGCTCATCATGCCATACAAAAGCGTGGTAGCAAGAGCAATTCCGCATACCATACCCACATTTCTCACCAGAGCATTAATGCTTCCTGCCACTCCAAGCTTATCACGGGATACGGTGGACATAATAAGGGAATTATTGGGAGACTGAAACAGTCCCATACCAACAGACATAATTCCAATCAGGCTGACCATGGTAATTACGGCTGAATTTTCATTTAAAAAGGACATGGAAAACAACCCCACACTGGTGAAAACAAGTCCGATAAAGGTAAGAATTTCAGAACCTATTTTATCGGAAAGATGACCGCTCACAGGTGCTACCACCATTAAAATCAGCGGATAAGCCATCATGATAAGACCTGCCTTCTGAGGTGAAAACTCCATAACATCCTGTAAATAAAAAGGAAGTATGATATTGTTGCAGAACATGGCAACAAAACTAATAAAACCACAGAATATACTTAAGGAAAAAAGACCGTTTTTAAAGATATCCAGCTGGATCATAGGATCTTTCCTTTTTTTCTCTACAGCCAGAAATACTGCAAAACAGACTGCTGCAAGGAAGAATCCTGTTAAAATAAGGGGATGTCCGAAACCAAGATTCAGTCCCTCACTCAGTGCGCCAAATAAAGAAACAATAGTCACAATAAATAGAAGCGCACCATATAAATCCATCCTGCCATTGGCCTTTGTCTTTGTTTTTGGAAGCAGACAGAAGGCTCCTATTGCTGCAAGGATACCGATGGGAACGTTAATGGTAAAGATATATTCCCAGCTTAATACTCCTACAATCATTCCACCCAGTCCGGGGCCTACCAGAGACCCCAGTGCAACTGCCGTCCCAAGGAGTCCCAGTGCCTTTCCTCTTTCCTGAACAGGAAAGACTTCCGTTACGATTCCCTGGTTATTAGCCATGGTTCCCGCCGCACCGATTGCCTGAATGGCTCTGGCCATGATTAAAAACCAGTAGGAGTGGGACAACCCGCACAGGAGTGAGCCAATGGTAAAAACAATAACGCCAAGGGTAAACATGGTTGTCTTGCCAAACATATCTCCCAGTTTTCCAAAAATCAGAACGGTACCCGATATTACGATCAGATAGCTTGTGGCAACGAACTGGATGCTGGCTGTGGTAACGCCCAGAGAATCTGCCATACGGGGCAGTGCCACATTAACAATACTGCTGTCTAACGTTGACATGAAAGTCGATAATACAACAATGATTAGTACCGACCATTTATTACGTTTCCTTACTTCTTCCATTTTAATTCCTTTCTTATGTGTTCAATTCAAGCGCTTTATTTAGAATTTTAACCAGGGAAGACAACGTGATTTCCTTTTCCTCTGCAGTTAAATCACCAGTAATAAGTTCTATTAATTTACCTATCTCCTCTCTGATCTGAGGAAGAATGAGCCTTGCTTTATCAGTCAGATATAATTTATATGCCCTGCTGTCCAATTGATCTTCTATTTTCACTACATAGCCAACCTCTGTCAGCCTGCTGATGGTTCTGGCAGACATTGCTTTATCATGTCCAATCAGTTCACTGATCCGGCTCTGACATAACCCTTCATTTTGCTCCATTATAAATAAATAGTGAAATGATCCGCTGCTTAAATCATATTGTTTTAATACTTTGTCTAAATAACTCTGTGTATTTCTATATATTTTACTGTTGAGCATCATTAAATTCATAGGTTCATTCCCCATTATATTACCACCTTTTTTATTCAGTCTCTTACTGTATCAGGATTTAGTTGATTAGTCAACTATTATCACAAAAAAAAGACTGGTATCCCTGATACGAGTCTTTTTTCCGGATTCTTTCTATGTATGACAAGTACAATATTAAATCTGGTTTATTAATCCTCTTCGCTCTACTTCTTCTTTGAATAACTGATATTTTGCTTCATTTAATTTTAAAAATGAGCGGTAATATACTCCATATGCCAAAAACGCAAGAATTTTATTTTTACGGTTTCTATCCGTGGTTTTATAAAAATAAATCAGCTTCTTGTCTTTCATTTTTCCTTTTGCAATTTTCTTTTTAATATTGTTTTGTTGCACTTTACCCATAAAATTCATATAAAGCCCGTTGATAAAAAACAATACTCCAAGAAAAACAATAAAAATTATAACAGCTATTAAATCATCCATACTATTTTCCTCCCTGGTTTCAAAATCAGAAAGAATATACCATAAATTTCCACTTTTGTAAAGAGATGATCCGATTTAATCTTGACATAAGTTACCCCATACGTTAGAATTAGCAAAGGATGAGGGAGTAGTCAGCATCTGCCCGGGTCAGGTAAGATGCCTGCAAAGTCAACATACTGACAGGTTTTTTCTGTCTGGCTTTGCTAATTTGTTTTTAATACAAAAAGACGAGACTTATCTGTGTGTTCATTTCTGTACACACAGATAAGTCTTTTTTATTATATTCTCCCTCTAATACATATAATTAGATACCATATACAGGGGGAAAATCACATGTCATTATTGGAGTTATTTATCATTGCATTGGGTCTGTCCATGGATGCGTTTGCCGTATCAATCTGCAAAGGTCTTTGTATGCCTCAGATGAACTGGAAAAATGCAGTCATTGCCGGTTTATATTTTGGTGGCTTCCAGGCAGGAATGCCGGTTATCGGATATCTGCTTGGCTCCCAGTTTAAGGAAGCCATTACCTCCTATGACCACTGGATTGCCTTCGTCCTTCTTGGAATTATCGGCATCAATATGATCAAAGAATCCTTTAGCAAAGAAGAAGTGGAATGTGCAGACTGCTCCCTGGATCCCAAAAATATGTTGATGCTTGCCATTGCCACCAGTATAGACGCATTGGCAGTGGGTGTGACCTTTGCCTTTTTAAAGGTTCAGATCATTCCGGCCGTTTCGTTCATCGGAGCAACCACTTTTTCCCTCTCCGTTGCCGGAATAAAAGTTGGCAATGTTTTCGGTTCACGCTTTAAATCAAAAGCAGAATTCTCTGGGGGAATCATTCTCATAGTGATGGGTGTTAAAATTTTGTTCCAGCATCTCTTTGAAATGTAAACAGGGACAGATTTTATATCATAATCTGGCTGCCGCCGGGCACTTTCACAATTGTTTTATCTACACTGATCCAGACATCCATTGCGGATGGATTATATACAAAGTCTGCGTCAATGGTATATTTCAGTGCCGCTGCCGCATTCATATAGTCTACAATCTGAATATTTGTTGCATACCAGGTATCCTCCCGCTGCCCTGTCATACGGCAGAATTCTTCCATAAGCTCCCAGTTGTCATCCCGGGGAAATTCATAGCTGTGTCCCCAGACATACATCAGATAGAGGTATTGGGTTTTATTAAGCTCGATGAATCGTCTTCCATTTTCCAACAGGTTATGGTTGTGATGGCAGGTGGCTTTCCATTTTAAATAATTTTCAGGCATGGAAAAATCATCGGTGCTGCCCACCACTCTGCAGTATTCAATTCCAAGACTGGGCAGCATGGCTACAATTTCTTCTGTATAGGAACCATTGGGATAGGACATTCCACGAACCGGATAACCAGCTGCCCGTTCTAACCCCCGCCTGTCCTCCAATACCTGAAGTGCCGTCAAAGGTAACGGACATCTTGCTATGGTTGGGTGGAGCACGGTGTGACAGGAAATTTCGTGGCCCTTGTATACTTCGTTCCACTCTTCTGGTTTCAGCCTTTCCTCCTGATCTGCAAGTCCTGAGTTGATATGAAATGTACCCTTGATTCCATATTGATTAAACAGCTGGGTCAGCCTTCTGTCTTCCAGTCTCCCATCATCATAGCTCATGGTAAGTGCCTTATGCTTTCCTCCCGGATAGCAGATATAGATATTTTTCATATTTTCCATCATTATAATGCTCCGTCTCCTGCAATCTTATCGTAATTCAGTACCGCACAAAAGAATGCCAGTGCCATTCCCTGTCCCCAGCCCTGAATCCATTTTTTTGATATATTCCGGTAGCCTTCCCGGTCCTTCATCACTGCCGTTCCTCCGGATACATCGGTCACTCTTCCGTCTGCTGCCACATGGGAAAGAATTCCTTCTATGGAACGTTCCACATATTTGATGTGAAGAGGGTTTCTCTTTAATGCCATGGCTGCAGCAATTCCCGCAGAAGCAGATACTTCCTCATAGGATTCTTCATCATTTAAAATAGTTCTCCAAAGCCCATTTTCCGTCTGCAGTCCCTTTAACGCAGACAGCTGTTCATTGATACTTCCAACGATTTCTAAATACTGGGGATACAGATAGCATTGAGGAAGAATCAGTCCCACCTTACTCATGGTATAGGCTGCCCAGCAGTTGGCTCTTCCCCAGTAAAAGCCAGACATATGATCCTTGGTAATATTGTTGTAGCCATGATACCAAAGCCCCGTTTCTTCGTCCTGAAGATACTGAATATGCCAGTAATACTGATTTAAGGCATCCTTTATCATGGCCTCATCGCCCGTCATAACACCCACTCTGAGGAGAAAGAAAGCAGCCATAAATAAAGTATCCGCCCAGCATTGTTCTGGAAAATCATTGTCTGCAGATACGGTATGCTGAAGGACGTGATCTCCGAAACGAAGTGCTTCTTCCGTTAAATAACGGGTCTTTAACCGGATTACCTCCATATATTTTTCTTCTCCAGTGGCTTCGTAAAGGGTAATAAGGCAGTGGCCCATGGCACAGGTATTTACTGTCAGCACCGGAAGTCCAAGTTCCATCAGTTCATCTACCCGCTCCTTTAAAAAGTTCAGATACGATTCATTCTTTGTTACTTCATAGGCTTCTGCCAGCCCGTAATATGCCACTCCGCAGGGCCAGTCCCAGGACATATCCATTCTCTTTGTCCGTTCCAGAATAAGGTTCATGGCGTCTGTAATTCTTGTCTCATCATAATGTAACTTCCCCATCACTTATACCTCCGTTTTTCCATCTATTATAAATCTTTTTCCTTCATTTGCCAATAATTGCCCAAAGATACCTGCACCCATTTCCGATAAATGAACCCGATCTTCCGCGTAGCATTTTACTGCCATCTTTTCTCCTGCTTTCCACAGAAACTCCTCACATAAGCCATATAAATCCACAAACAAAACCATTCTTGTTTCTGCAAATTTTCTCATCTCATCCCTGTAAGCTGGAAGGAGACGGGCAATCTCTTCTTTTTCCTCTTTCCTGTCCGGATCAAAGGGGCAGAGACAGACAGGGGAGATAATAACAGGGTAACCGCCTTTCTCAAGTGCCGCTTCCACATAGAGTTCCAGATATTCAGAAAGCCGCGCAAGTGGAACATACCGGTCTTCTTTTGAAGCAGCGGCATCATTGTGTCCAAATTGGATGAAGAGATAGTCCCCTGGCTTCATTCGTCTTTTTATATCTTCCAGTCTTCCTTCTTCTAAAAATGTTTTTAAAGATCTTCCTGCCATTGCGCAGTTATCCACTACAAGTCTCCTGCTCTCGTATCTTGTTTCCTGGGGAAATGAACCCGCTGTACAGCGCCTGATCTCATAGGAGCTGCCATGATCCAGGCAGGAAAGCAGTTTTTCTCCTATTCCGGTCTGCTTTTTCTCTTCCTCCCAATAGCTTTGTGTAATGGAGTCACCTGCCAGAAAAACAACAGGTTTTCGCTGCATAAAAGGAAGTACACGGCGAAAATCCATATCAGTTCCATAATAAAATTTAGGATAGCATGGCTGGTTATAGCAGTTGTTCTGCCATGCCACTCCACACCGGTACTGAGTGTCGTGCATGAGTGTAAACAGTTTATGTCTGGTTACTTCCGTATTGGTATAAATCCGTATGGCAGTACTGTCCTTTGTTCTCACAAGAATCTCTTCCCTGAAATCACCAAAAATGTCCGCTACAAGGCATGGGTTTCCCTTGGTTCCATTGTTTGTTGCCGTTTGTTCGGGACAGAGGATTGTGCCATGAACCCAGTCGTTTATCACACCTGTGGGATGCTGGCTTAAATAATCCGTCCCGTCTGTAATCTGGGTGGATAAATCTCCTGCCCACCGGATGGACATATTGGTTCCAAGGGTTTCTTTTTTCATCAATTCACCATGACAATCATAGGTCCCCTCTCCGTTTACCCAGCACTGCAGTCCTTTTACTCCCGCCAGTACATCTCCAATCATACATCTGCCCAGATCTTCTTCGGCATATTTTCCAAAAATGATCTGTCCGTTTTCTCCATCCCGCAGTGCATAACCGTATGGAGCATTCTCTGCTCCTTCAAATACAGCGAATATCTCAAATCCAGGGCGGTCCGGATCAATATCTGCCACATGCATGGCATCTCCATGCCCCAGCTTTGCTTCTCTCCCGTCAGGGAGAAGTCCTGTCAGACTGTACAAAAGAGTTCCGTCATGATCGATACAGGCAGCTCCGTAGATGATTTCCATGCAGCCGTCCCCATCTATGTCTGCAACAGCCAGAGAATGATTTCCCTGTCCTGCCATTTTCCCATAAACGGGATCTGTTCCCCATTTCTCATGGGGATTATCACAGAATGGATTTTTCATGGGAACAAACCCGCTGTCTGCCACCCATTCCTTTCGAAAACGATTGTCAAAAAATGAATAGGCAGCGATTGCCGCCCGGGTATAATACCCACGGCAGGCAATGAAATAAGGTCTTTTTCCATCCAGATAGGCCACTCCTGCCAAAAACCGGTCTACCCGGTTGCAGGGTTCGATGCGGGGCATTGCATAATCCCCCCAGCGCAGACCGTCATCCACCCGTTCAAATGGAAATACGATGGTATCCAGCTCTTTTCCGTCACCAGCAAACATGGTTAAATATTCCGGTCCGTGAAAAATAAAGCCTTCCCATTCTCTCAATCTGTTTTTCGGACTCCTTGCAGGGGCATACACATCAAGAAAGTAATCCACTGCCTCTTTTTGCTGAACCTCATTTAAGGGATAGCTCCAGCGGGGCGGGATATGAAAGCATTCCTCTAAAGTAACCGGCCATTGTCCCGCCTTCACCTCCGGTTGCTCCTGCCATCCGGCAAACAAACGGCAAAGGTGGGCTTCATAATCCTCAGATCCTGACACATAGGAATCACTATGGCTGTACCCTCTGTTACAGTCCTCCTGTGGCATGGTAATATAGAATTCTTCCACAACCTCTCCGCCTGCTCCATATCTGGTCATGTGGGTCCCCGGAGCCGTCTTTACAGCCATTTCCGCCTTTCCGTCTCCATTAAAATCGTAGCAGATAAACTGGGTATAATGGGCACCTGCCCGGATATTGGGTCCCATGTCAAGCCGCCATAATAGGGTTCCGTCCAGCTGATAGCAATCCAGTATACAGTTTCCCGTGTATCCGGAAATGGATACGTCATGGGAATTAGACGGGTCCCATTTGACTATGTATTCGTATTCTCCATCTCCATTAACATCTGCCACAGACATGTCATTGGCAGAATAAGTGAACTCCTCTTTTGATGGTATCACTCCCCCAGCTGGCTTTTTAACCGGAATATCCAGATAATCATGCTCCCATACCCTTACTGGCCCGCAGGGTTCTGATTCCACCCCATTGATGACCGGTGCCACACAATAGACTGACGATTCTGCTCCATAGCTATCCAGATAGTTGGTGCTGCCTGTCACAACCCCAAGGCTGACTCCATCCCGGTAAATTCTAAAATCCACACCTGTAAGACCATCTCCTCCATCTGATACTCCAGTCACTTCATTCAGAAAAAGGCGCCAGCTTAAGAAGATTCCATTTTTCACCTTAACTGCAATCAGTCCTCTTGAAAGTTTCTCCAGCTGTTCCTCCTGATGGAAATGAACAGGAGAAATAAAAGACTCTTTTTCCAGCACACAGCCATCTTCTGATTTGTGGCAGATAAGAATATGGTGGGGAAGGAAAGTTGCTTTTCTCAAAGTAAACATCTTCTTATCTGTTTCATGAATCTCTTTCATCAGACGATAGCAGTTTTCACTGGTTTCCCGATCCGACCAGTAGATACAGGTAGTTTTTGCCTTATTGACCGGATCCCAGGCAATGGTAAACTCCTGTGGATTAATAGATAACAGCCTTATCATAATAATTCCTCCCTCTGTCTAGGCTTTCCGGAAGCTTTCAAAAGGCATTCCAGATATCAGGGTGTCCGCTTCCTCTAAACTTTCCGGCAGCTGATTTCTGATATATTCCAGAGTACATATCACATTTAAGCACCACTGGGCTGCAAAATTCGTAGAAATCCAGGGTATCTCCTGAAGCTCTTCCTGGTTTGCACAATTTTTTAAAACGGTGGTTTGGAAACCACTATGATTCTCTTCACAAAGAAGAGCGTGAAGAAGATGACTCCAGGTAGCCTTTGCAAGCATATCATCGTTATAATACCAGGCTCCATAAGCTCCCATGGCAGCTGCCATAAACGGAAGGGAAAACTCCCGGTCACCAATAATCCCACTGGATTCCTCCAGCTGCTTTTCCCTTGGCAGATAATAGAATCTGCCGTACTCCGCCAGCATCTCCTTCCAGATTGGATCAGAAATTAAATCTGCCATCTCCTGCCAGATCTGAGGCGCTCCCATACAGATCTGCAGGTGTGTCCCGCCTGCTGCCCGCTCTCCAATGTACCTTAAATGAACGGTCTCAGGGTCAAATTCAAAGTCCGGTCCTGATACCAGTCGGAGTGGAGCCATTTTTATATCCTCAATTCCCGTAAGAATCTTATCCAGGTAACGGTTATCCTCAAACCGCTCCCACCAGGTCATCCAGTTTGCACAAAGAGAAGACCAGTCAGGGCCGCTTCTGGCGTGGCTTTTATAGACCATTTCAGAGGAATCATAAAAATCTGCCAGTGGATCTTTTGCCAGGAACGTTTTTTCATTATCCTTTAGTTCCTCAAAGATATCCTCCAGCCGGTGGTCTCCTGTCATATAGTAATAATACCGGTGATGAGCTGCCATGGCTATTCGTGCTTCCTTGCATGGACAGCCCCAGTGACGTACATTATGTCGGGAGCCCAGTCCCTTATATTTTCCCATATGATATACATCTACCTCGGAAGCATGTCTGGTCAGTTTCTCCGCCAGAGAAAATGTTTCTGCTCTTCCGGAACGCATAAAAGAAAGCCACAGCCAGAGTGTAGGTACCAGTTCCGTATTATCCCAGGCGTAACCGCCCATATCATACCTCCACTGGTGGCGCTCCTTATCGTAAGTATGCATAAAATCCCCATAATTAAAAAGCCCGTACCAGCCCCTTTGATCCACTTCCTTTTCATAGAAGGCTGCGGCCCGCTCCAACTGGTCTTCCAGCCAGATTTCCATTTCGCTTTCCCGTTTAGGCAGAGACCAGTATCCAAACGCACGGTGCTCATGATAAAATTCCGGAGTTCCCACGTACTGTGGGGGATGATTCACCTCATTTGAAAATTCCAGAAGTTCTTCCTCACTGGGAATGACTTCATCAAAAAACGATACCGAATATTCGCTGGTGGACGCAATTCCAAAGGGGTCCGCCCCCTTATAATCATAACCCTCATAATATACCTGGTTATATCCACGGCTGGCATAATGTCTGAAATCCATTGCCTCTGCTGCGGGACTGTAAAGCCAGACTGTGGCTTTCGCCTCTTCTCCTGTCAGACTGCGAAACGTATATCCGGAAGGATAGGTCTGCCAGAAATCACGGATAGCAAATCCTATACTTCCGTTTTCTCCTCCCAAAGCAGCAGCTCCTCCCGCTCTTCTTCCATGGAGACAGTCTAAGTAACACACTCCTTCCTCTTTCATTTTCTTCTTCAGCCGGAAATGACTGGGACTGTCCTGACAGAAATCATATTCATCCCAAAACGGCATATCTTCCATGACTTTTTCCACAATTTTTCTGTCATTTCCCTGAAGAATCAACTGTTTTCCAGCCATCTGGCTGGAATAAACTGCTTCCGGCACCCTTGGTCTCCAGGTTAAAAGCTCTGCCAGTGCCTCATGAACCGTCCCAAAATCCCCTTCAAATCTCACATGCCGGTTATACATACTTCCTCTTACCGGAATGGTAAATTCCAGACCGATTCCTTTTAAAAAGTCTCTGTTTTCGTCCCCGTCATAAAGAAACGTATGGGTGAAATGAAGGCGTTCACTGCCCATACCTACATGAAGCCGGATAATAAAGGGAAGCTTTCTGTCCCCGTCTTTTGAAATATGGACTCCTGTATATTTAATAACAGCCTGAAGCGGTCCTTCCTCCTCCAGGGTGACTTCCTCCACGAAGCCCTGGTACTGTTTTTGCAGTTGCCCTGTCATTCCGTCTTTCGTAAAAGGTTCTTCCAGCAAAAGTACCGGGTTTGCAGACGATACCCGTGGTTGCCCATGGACTTTCAGATCCTCAAATAAAAAAGAACCTTTATAAGGAACACAAAAAGACAAAGTCTCCGTTTTTATTAACATCCCCTCTGTCTCCTTGCTGATGATCAGGCTACGGGATATCTTCTGTGTATTTCCATCACCAGTCAGAACCTGGATTTCATCGGTAAGCTGGTCTGCACATGCAGAATGCGCGGTCCACTTGACTGAACCGTCAGGCCAGTATGCCGTAATTCTGGACTGCATGGCAGCCTGAGTCCCATCCTGATTTTCCAACACATAGGACTGATTTTTTCCGCATTCTCCCTGTTTCCACATACACCCCCAGGTGGTGTACCCCCGTTTCTGCCTGTCTTTTAAATTATGCAGTTTCATATAATCCTCCGTCTGCGCACAGCTGCGCTTTTCTCATTAAAAGAGGCGGTACGGCTCCTGCAAGGAATCCGCACCGCCCAGGCTGAACCTATTTCCCGGTATCCTGCTGATACAGCTGATTGATTTCTTCGATTAATCTGTCACCACCTCTGTCTAACCACTGTTTGGCAGCTGCGTCAAGACCCGCTTCATCTATCTGTCCGCAGATATACTGGGTTCTTGCATCATCAATAATCTGTTCGATATCCGTGCCTACTTCTGCATTGACACCGGAATTAGCAAGATAACCAAGTGCCGGATTAAAGACTGCAACCTTTTTATTTTCTGCATAAGCCTTATCCTGGGCAATGGTTGGTTCTGTCTTTTCCAGGACCGGTTCCGTTGAAGCAAGGTTTGGAATATAGCAGATGGTCTGATTTAATCCAGTGTGAGGAGTCTGCTGAACTTCCAGATCATTTCTCACCACTACTTTGCCATCCTTTAAGTCATAAGTAACACCTTCAAGACCGTAATCAGCCAGTACAAGCATTTCATTGTCGCACATCTTATCCAGGAAATGCAGGCAGTTTTTCACATCTTCTTCTGTTTTTGCACCTGCTTTGGTGATCAGATAATAACCGTTAAAGCCGCTGGTAGCCAGTGTTTTTCCGTTAATCGGCCCTACCATGGTCATGGTGGCTGTCTTGGACGGATCTGTAACTGATTTTATATCATTTTGAATATAGTAGTTCCAGATTCTTTTTGCACTGTCCATAACATCTACAAATGCACCGGCTTCTCCCTTTTTAAGAGCATCACCAAATGTACCGGAATCCACAGTTGCCCAGTCTTTCCGGATCAGACCGTCATCATATATTTTCTTGACCCAGGTTAAGGCTTCTTTGTATTCCTTGGTCTGATGAACAGGAATCAGCTTTCCATCCTGCACCACCCACTCATTGCCGGTTCCAAACCAGGACTGTATAATATCAATTGGTCCAACATATTTGGTCATTTCCAGCCCGTATGTATCATCCTTTCCATTGCCATCAGGATCTTCATAGGTGAATTTATAAAGCATGTTATAAACATCTTCCACTGTTTTTGGTGCCTCGGTAATGCCCACTGCTTCTGCCCAGTCGGTGCGGTAAGAAAATCCAAATCTGCCGATTTCTCTTGCACGGTAAAGACCGATCACTTTACCGTCCACTGTCATGGATTTTAATACCTGGGGATCTGCCTTTGATAAATTGGGGTAGCTTGCACTGTCCTTAATAAATTCGCTTAAGTCCCAGAACGCACCTTTCTTTGCTGCATCAACCACGTTAGCTGATAAATCACCTTTTCCAGTGATAATCATAGGCATATTGTCTTTATCCATGAGTACCAGACCCAGCTTTTCATTATAGGTGTCGTTTGCTTCCCAACGGAAATCTACATTGGTATTGGTATAGTCCTGAAATTTTTTAATCACTTCATCGGAATGATCATTTTTCAGCTCAGTCCCATAAAACTGGGTAACCATCATGGAAATAGATGCTTTTCCATCTCCCGCTTCCGCTGTTTTTGACTCTTTTGACTCTCCTGCCGTCTGGCTGGTTGTTTTGGAGCTGCACCCCGCCATGGACAGCGCCATTGTACCGGCAAGGGTCACTGCCATTGCCTTTTTCCATACCTGTTTCATCATAACACTTCTCCTTTTAAACTTTTATTTATCCTTTTACAGAGCCAACCATAACGCCCTGCGTAAAGTACTTCTGAACAAATGGGTAAATACATAAAATGGGAATGGTGGCAACTACAGTTGTTGCCATTTTTACCGCTTTCTGAGGCGGCATTCCAAAGGCTCCCCAATCGAAGCTGCTCTCATTGGCCACCTTGGAGGTGAGGAATATGATTCTCCTTAACACAATCTGAATCACTTCCTTTGAGCTGTCTGAAATATACATCATTGCATTGAAATAAGAGTTCCAGTGGGTAACTGCATAAAACAGGGCAACACTGGCAAGGACCGGTTTTGACAAAGGAAGAATGATTTTAATAAATATTTCCCCATCATTACATCCATCCATTCTGGCCGCTTCCTCAAGCTCCGATGGCAGTCCCTGAAAATAGTTTTTAATAATAAGCATATTAAAGGGATTAATTGCTCCCGGTAGCCACAGCGCCCAATAGGAATTTTTTAAATGAAGCACATTTGCCACCAGCATATAGGTAGGCACCATTCCTCCTGTAAAAAGCATAGTGATGATAACCATGTTGGTAAAGAACGTTCTTCCCTTAAAATAAGGTCTGGACAATGGATACGCAAGTGTAGCCGATAACGCCATATTAATGATTACTCCCACGGTTGTTACAAAAACAGAGTTTATAATCCCTTTTACTGCATCACCGGTTTTAAATATATACTGGTAAGCATTTAAGGAAAGGGTGTGAGGGAATACGAAAAATGCCCGTTCTGTCAGTTCCCGTTCTGTAGCAAAGGATCCTGCCACAATGTATACAAAGGGCAGCAGGGTAGCCAGTGCAAATCCCCCTACCAGTATGTAAATAATCACCTGAACCAACTGGTCTCCCGGACTTCGTTTTATTTTGATTGTTTTTGTGTTTGCCATTTTATGGACCTCCCCATTAATAGAATCCTGATTCCCCAAACAGCTTTGCAAGCTTATTTGCTCCTAGTACCATGATCATACAGACAATGGATTTAAACATACCTGCTGCCGTTGCCATGGAATAGTTTCCATTTACTACACCCTTCGTGTAGATGTAAGTATCAAATACATCAGATACGGCACGGTTCATGGAATTCTGCATCAGGAAAATCTGTTCGTAGCCGGTATTTAAAATAGTTCCTACCTTTAAGATCAGCATGATTACAATGGTGGATCGAATGGCCGGAAGGGTAATGTGCCACATCTTCTGCCACCGGTTTGCTCCGTCCACTTCAGCAGCTTCATAAAGCTGTACATCAACGCCAGATAAAGCGGCCAGAAATATAATCGTTCCGTATCCTGTTTCCTTCCACATGTTCTGCCCTACAATCATGGGGACAAAAAGCTTTGGATTGGACATGATATCCGGGGCATGACTTTTTCCAAATATCCCGATGAGCCAGTGGTAAACCAGACCATCGGTTGTGCTAAACAGCTGGGCAGTTAAAGCCGCCACAATCACCATGGAAATAAAATGGGGAATGTAAACCATTGTCTGAGCCGCTTTTTTAAATGCCATATTTTTGATTTCATTTAATAAAAGCGCAAGAAGAATGGGCGCTGGAAAATAAAAAACAAGGCTGGCTATGGAAATGGAAAGCGTATTGGTTAATATACGAATAAAATCCGGTCCGGTGAAAAATTTCTTAAAAACTGCCAATCCCACAAACGGACTGTGAAAAAATGCCCCCATCATGGTGTCTCCGTTATAAGGGCTGAAATCCTGGAATGCCATGACAAGACCACCCATGGGCAGATAATGAAAAACCAAGAGATAGATCACTCCCGGAATGATCATAAGATACAGCCACTTATGAGAGCGGTATGCCTGCTTTAGGGATCCAGCCCTTTTTTGCGGAACGAAACGTTCTGCTTTCTGACTCATTGTCTCTCCTCCTCAATATTACGGGGATTGTCTTACGAATGTTGCTCCCCTGTTGTGAGGTTATCCTACACCAGGTATCTGCATTTGTAAATAATCATGATCAAACCTGATTTTTATCACAAAAAAGCCCTGGATCCCCTTATAATAAAAGGAGTTTCCAAGGCTTGTCCTTTAGAATTATCATTTTGTTTCCATCTGATTTTTCCTATTCCCGATGCTCTTTGCGAAAAGCCAGTGGCGTAATTCCCACCTGTGTTTTAAAAAAACGGATAAAATTCTGTACGTTGTTGTAATTTAATCTGGCCGAAATTTCTGCTATGGGATCCTGGGTGGTCAGAAGCATGTACTTTGCAATCTTCAGCTTTTCTTCATTGACCATGTCCGTAAATGACATCCCCTTTTCCCGTTTTAGTACCCGGCTGATATAATTGGGGTGATAGCTTAAGGCATCCGCACACTCATTCAGGGTTATATTGCCACTGCTTGACTTAATCATGGCTGTCACCTGCTTTGCAATGTCACAGGAATTTAATTGCCGGTAATCGTTAAGGGCCTTCATCACCGGATTTAAAATTTCCGTAAACAGATAGGTGAAAAGTTCCTTTTTTCCGTAAATTCTTGATGCCTTGGATAAGACGTCATATTGCTCGCTGTCAAAAATATCAGAAAGGGGCATAGAGACCTTTGCCGGGATATCCAGGATGGCTGTCAAAAGCCGGGTGACATAATAGGTCCGCTCCATGCCGGAAGCCCCTTTGATCTCAAGCCGTTCCAAAATCAGATCAAGCAGACGCCTGGCTTCTTCCTCATTGCAGCTTTCTACTGCATGAATCAGCTCATCTTCCACAATTCTGTCATAAACATTCCCAGCCGGATCCATCAGAGAATAATCATCATAAAGAACCAGGGAGGGACCATTTTCATTCCGGTCATGATTTTTGCTGTGAAGTGCCTCCGAGCATTCGTCATACGCCCTTCTGGCATGGGTCAGTTTATGGAAGGTCCGGCTGATTCCAAAAGCCGCCGGATATCCGTATGTCTCCATGATATAATCCTTCATCTGCTTATAGACCAGCGCAGTCTTATGATCCTCTTCTATATCATCATTTTCTCCAATCATAAATAACAGAGTGTGCTCATAGATTACCGGAGCCACAAAGAAAGCTTCCTTCACTTCCTGTGGAAGGCCAAGCAGGATTTTCCTGTTCAGCTCATCCTGCTCTTCCTGGGTCAGATTCTTTTTTATTTCATCAGATTTACAGGAAACTCCAATCATACGATAGGAATGAAATGCTTCCATTCCATATTTCTTCATGGTATCCTGTATCCGGTCCATATTCAGCTCACCCTTTACAAGGTTTGATACAAACAGCTCCCTGATCTGCACATTCTGATCATCCACAAATCTCTGAAGCTTCAAAAGAGGTTCCGAAAAAACAGAAGCAGCAAAACGCAGAAGAACCAGTATCACTCCAAATGCAGCAATGACTGCAACAGAAGCAAACACAAACACGATGCCGCCCCGTTTCATTTTCTCCGTATCCATTCCAGTTATGTAAACAAGACCGTTACTGCCGGAACGACTGACACTATAACGGTATTTATTCCCTTTGGGAGATGAAAAAAATCCTCCGTCTGTCTTCTCATTATTTCCCGATTTTAGAAACGCAGCTGTAAAATCCGGATTGGTTTCCATCAAAACCTTACCCTGACTTAACACAGTCACATCATAACCCATTTTTTGATAGGGCTCAGTCAGACTTCCAAGCTGTGCCATATTCAGCTGGACTGTGAGCAGATAGACCAGTCCGGTACTTGCATACTCTTCCTTTACAATGAGCAGCTCTCCTGATGTATCAATGAATCCGGATTCCTTTGCCCCATCCTGATAGGGGCCCAATACATCAGTCCGGTTCAGCCAGTAAAGAGATAACGGAACTTCTTTCTGATCCTGTAAAAACAGTTCTGTCTCTTCCCTGTTTTTTAAATCTTTATAGTTGTACATTCCATACTTGCTGAGAACCCAGCCCTCTTTTACATTAATAAAATTGTAAAAACCGATGTATTTGGACAAAAAGTAATTACCCTGAAGCATGTTCTGGGCCTGCCTCACTTCTTTATACTGGGAATAGGGGACATCCTTTTGATTGACCAGCCATTTGATGGATGTACTGCTTGTGCTGTCCAGATAATATTCCCTGACAGAGGAAAAAAGGTTCTCGTACTCATTGGCCACGCTATTGCAGTAAGATTCCAGCGCCTGTCTGCTTTTTTCTGTCTCTCCATTGACATAGATCCAGTAAGAAACCAGCCCCATAACAATAAGAGGAACCGTTACAAGCAGGAGAAACTGGGTAAACAGGCGCTTTTCATATTTTCCGTCTTTTATGGCAAACAGATTTTTGATCTTTAAATCAGTTAACATAATTCGAATACTTTCAGATTTCTGTAATCAGCAGTCAGCGGGGCCAGCTGACGGAATCCAATTTTTCCGCCTTTTAACGGCTTTCCAAAAAATTCCAGCTCATCATTATATTCAAACACAGTCATATCATTAATGGAAAATCGAATATCTCCATGATATTTGCGTATGGATATCCGGTAAAAATCCAGTGCATCTGCTGCGCCGGGCAACGGATCCGCCCCCTGTGCAACCAGGTGAAACCCATGGCTTTTTCTTAAATTGCAGGTATGAAACGCTCTTTCATCCGGCTCTTTTCTGCGGAAATAAGATACGTGGAATGCATTGATGTCACCGCTGTGATACTGAGGATATTCTCCCGTCCGTTCTGCCAGGGTGGAATCAAATAAATCTTCCCCATTCCGTCCTTTAGCAGCAAAAAATAAAATACAAAGCCCCTGATCCGTAATCGGCTTAAACTCCCATGTAATTTTAACATTTTCCGGAAATTCCTTCGGACACCACAAAACGTAATTGGCTTTTTGTCCTAACTCCTCATCAAGGCTGTTTTTTAAACGCAAACTGCCTTCATCAAAACTTATTGATGCCTTTCCTTCTACCACGAAGCCTTCAATATCTTCCGGTTTGGCAAGGGGATTGTCGTAAATTAACCTTTCTTCAATCAGTTGAACGTAACCCGTCGTTTCTTTCTTCATGCGATTCCCTCCATAAGCACCTTTCTCATGATACTAACCAGTTTATTATACAACCGCTTTCCATTATTCTCAACTCGTTTTCCCCGGCTATATCTAAAATTTACACACCAAAGATGTGAATCTCTTCTTTCCATATCTGGTCGAATATGGTAAACTGTGATACAGAGTTTTGTACGAAAGGAGAATCGCATGCATGCAGGTTCAGTACACCAAAGATATTAATAACGAAAGCATTCTAAACATTATTCGCCGTTTTTGCAATTACATTGATCCACGGCTTACAGAGCATGGTTCCCATGTATCTTACATTGTTTTTCAGATGCTTAGAGAAAATAGTCGTTTTACAAAAGAAGAACTGAGAAACATCTGCTTTGTGGCTCAGCTTCATGATGTGGGAGCCTACAAGACAGAAGAGATCTCCCGAATGCTTCAGTTTGAAACAAAAGATGTCTGGGACCATTCGTTTTATGGATATCTTTTTATCCGTTACTTCTCGCCTTTAAAGGATTTCGCTCCCGCAGTACTCCTGCACCATCTCAACTGGGATTTTTTGGAAAAACAAAGTAGTCTGGATCCTTTGATGAAGGATTTGGGACAGCTGATTCATATAGCAGACCGGATTGATGTATTAATGTCTCTGCAGAATTGTTCCTGGGAGGAGACACTTTTCTTACTGAAAAAAGATCAGGGTACCGTTTATGCCTCCCATATCATAGAACTGGTGGAAAAACTGGATTTTAAAAATTCCATTGAGGAAGAATGGAAAGCAGACATTCAGTTTAATCAGTTTCTTATCGGTATTCCACTATCAGGTGAGGCGATTACGGATTATTTAAAAATGCTGGTTTTTATTATTGACTTCAGAAGCCACCATACCGTCACCCACACCATGACTACCACAAGTATCAGCTATGAACTTGGTAAACTTCTATCCTATCCCGAGGACCGTTTAAATGTAATTCTCTGCGGCGCCCTGCTTCACGATCTGGGCAAAATAGCAGTCCCGGTAGAGATCCTTGAGTACCCCGGTAAACTAAGCCGGCAGGCAATGAATATTATGCGGACTCATGTAGGTTACACGAAAGAGATCTTTGGCGGAAGCATCGACGAAGCAGTGGAACGGATTGCTCTGCGCCACCATGAAAAGTTAAACGGTACCGGCTATCCCGAAGGTCTCTTTGCAAAGGATTTATCAAAAGAGGAACGCCTGGTTGCCATCGCAGATATCATTAGTGCACTTACGGGAACAAGAAGTTATAAGGACTCCTATCCATTGGAAAAAATAACAAACATCCTGGAAAGCATGAAAAACGACCAGCTTGTGGATCCGGATATTGTAACCATTGCAGTCACCAATCTGGACTCCATTCTTGAAACAACAGCGGTCCGCTGCAGGCCCATCCTTCGTATCTATGAAAAGCTGAAAAATGAATACCAGTATCTGCTGGGTCTTACCATTGACGACGAAAAACTAAATTTCGCACTTTCCATAAAAAAACAGGAAAAGGCTGCGTTGTGGCCATAAAAAAGGGCTGTATCCGTTTCATATGGATACAGCCCTTTCTCTCTATACTAATACATCCTTATTTAGCAATCACTTTCACAAACTTCTTTTTCCCCCGGCGAACAACAGCTCCGTCAGCCAGCTGTTCTCTGGTATAGGAAGCTTTTATGTCATTCACGGTTTCTCCCTCAACGGTAACTCCGCCCTGTTCCACATTCCGTCTTGCTTCTGAACGGGAGGGTGCCAGTCCGGACTTCTGGAGAATGGTCAAAATATCAACACTGCCATCTGTAAAATCAGCTTCATCAAGCTCACATAATGGCATATTTTCTGCATTTCCGCCTGTAAACAGCTCTCTTGCGCTCTTTTTGGCTTTCTCTGCCTCTTCTTCCCCATGTACCAGCTTAGTCAGCTCGTAAGCCAGAATTTCTTTTGCCTCGTTTAACTGGCTGCCTTCCCAGCTATCCATCTCATCGATCTGGCTTAAAGGAAGGAAGGTGAGCATACGCAGACATTTTAACACATCAGCATCGGCAATATTTCTCCAGTACTGGAAGAAATCAAATGGAGAAGTCTTTTCCGGATCAAGCCACACAGCACCGGACTGGGTCTTTCCCATCTTTTTGCCTTCTGAGTTTAACAGCAGGGTGATGGTCATTGCATGAGCATCCTTACCAAGCTTTCTGCGGATCAGTTCGGTTCCTCCAAGCATATTGCTCCACTGATCATCACCGCCAAACTGCATGTTACAGCCATGGCGCTGGAACAGCTCATAGAAATCGTAGCTCTGCATGATCATATAGTTGAATTCCAGGAAGCTTAATCCTTTTTCCATACGCTGTTTGTAGCATTCTGCACTGAGCATACGGTTTACTGAGAAATGAGGACCGATTTCCCGCAGGAATTCAACGTAGTTTAAGTCCATCAGCCAGTCCGCGTTGTTTACCATCATTGCCTTTCCGTCGGAGAAGTCAATAAAACGGCTCATCTGCTGTTTAAAGCAGTCACAGTTATGGGCGATAGTTTCCACTGTCATCATCTGACGCATGTCGCTTCTTCCGGAAGGATCGCCAATCATTGCGGTTCCTCCGCCGATTAATGCGATAGGTTTATTCCCTGCCTCCTGCAGACGTTTCATTAAACACAGAGCCATAAAATGTCCCACATGGAGACTGTCTGCTGTGGGGTCAAATCCAATGTAAAATACTGCCTTTCCTTCATTGACCATTTTGCTGATCTCTTCTTCATTGGTCACCTGGGCAATCAGCCCTCTGGCTTTCAGTTCTTCGTAGATTGTCATTCCAATTCTCCTTTACAAAAAAATAAACCCCGTCCTGTTAAAAGGACGAGGTTAAAATCTCGCGTTACCACCTTTTTTTATAAACAGCTCACGCTGCTTATCTCTTCAAGTACCGTCTGATACTCTAGCACAATAACGGGTGCAGGAATCCGTCGCCGCCTACTGGGCAATCATGCCTTTGGGAGCGAAGCTCAAAGATGTATTCGCAGTCCGTTTTCCATGCGCCTTTCATCAACCGGCTGCTTTCTGTCTGGTTTTACGTACTGTTACTTGTTCTTATCAATGCTTTTGTTTATATATGAAGTTAGTTTTTAGTATATGAGGTTTCCTTATATTTGTCAAGATCCTTTTTATTAAAGCAAGTTCCGCAGGAAACGGCAAATTTACGATATAATATCGTGGATCTGGCTGAGCATCTTTTTTAAACTGCCTGCTTCAATCTGTCCGGGTGCCGATTCTTTTCCAACAGCTGCAAAGGTCAGTGCAGATCCAAAAAATTCACCGGAAAACCGGCTGATCACACCCTCTTTCGACATGGACATAGTAATGATGGGGCGGTCTGATAGATAGCGGGACATCTCATAGGTTGCTGTCAGAAGTACCATAACATCTTCCACGTTTTCGGGCATTACTGCAATTTTAGGAATGTCTGCGCCCAGTTCAATCATCAGCTTTATACGGCGAAACAGCTCCTCTTTTTCCGGTGTTTTCTGAAAATCATGATTGGAAGCTATGACGCAGACTCCAAGCCTGTGAGCTTCTTCCACAAGAATCTTTGCAGCTTCTTCATCAAAAAACAATTCCACATCGATAATATCCACATAACCGGAGCGGATCAGTGCAAGATTTAAATCAATATACTGCTTTACATTGATTTCCTTTTCTCCGCCTTCTTTTGCAGTCCGAAAGGTTGCAAGAAGAGGAACTTCCTTCAATGCTTTCCGGATACACCCTGCTGCTTCCACAACTTTACTGATTTCATATGCCTCATCAAACCAGTCAATCCGCCATTCCGCTATATCAGCTCCGGCTGCTTCCAGGCTTTCGGCAAATGCTACCGCATCTTTCAGTTTTATTTCAACAATCGGAACGCATACCTTGGGCATACCTTCGCCAATGACTACATCTCTTACTCTGACCGTCTTCATTCTGTCTTCCTTTCCTTATCCTGCAAAGTTCCCGTAAATTATTTTTTCTATTATAACGTTGAACCGTAAATAGTTCAAATACATTTTCACGAAAGAGATTTATATGCACTGTGAATCATTCCCTTTAAGTACCCCAACATATACGCCTCTGATACAGGAGATGGACCTTTTCCTTCCGGCAAAAAGAATGGATGGTCAATATTGATCTGTCCGTCATATCCGCTTAAAATCAGCTGTTTTAAAATCTCGTTCATATCCCCATAACCATCTTCCAAAAGGGTCTCTTCAAAATAGGGAATTGTACTGCTTACATTTCGGAAATGTACCACCAATATTTTATCCTTCTTTGCATATCTGCTGATATCTTCGTTCAGATCTCCAAAACCACGATCTTCCAGCCAGCAGCCAATGCATAGTTTCATGCCCAGATAAGGACTGTCTCCAGCCAATTCAAATGCCCGGTCAAAGCATTTGGAATTCCAGATCAGACTGTGAACTCCTCCCAGACTGCATACAGGAGGATCATTGGGGTGAAGATTTCCTCCTGTGTCCTGCTAAGTATATAAATATTATATTAATTATAACTGCTCATGAAAAAAAGTAAATCCAGTTCGGAAAAAAGCATAGAAAGATAGCGCCGAAATATTACCAGCGCTATCCTTATTACTATTATAATTAAAAGTTTATTTTGCTTTTTCAAGAGCCGCTGCAACCGCTTTTTTGATTCCATTGGAAGAATTGGTCGCTCCCGATACTCCATCAACAGTAGTACTCTGAGTTTTGATGATGGCAGATGTAACCGTCTTCTCTGCTGCCTCATAGATTCCAGGAGTCTCATGATGATCTGTCAATTCTATAGAGGTCACACTTCCGTCTTTTACCACCACCTCTACTGTAATATCTCCGTTATTTCCTTTTCCTGTTCCTGTATAGGTTCCGTCCTTATAATTCCCCTTTACTTCTGGCTGTGCTGCTTCCTCTTCGCCTGCAGCTTTCATGGTTTTCTCCGTAAACCCGCCATTTTTCATAACATAGTCATACGCCGCATTTCCCGCCAGTCTTCCGAAAACCACAATATCAGTCACTGCGTTTCCTCCCAGCCGGTTTGCTCCATGAACGCCTCCAACTACCTCTCCGGCTGCAAATAGTCCTGGGATAGCATTTCCGTCTTCTTTTAGAACCTGGGTAGCTGTATCAATCTTTACACCACCCATGGTATGATGAACCGCTGGAGCGCACAGTCCGGCGTAATAAGGAGGCTTGTTTAATGGAACTTCCATGCTTTCTCTTCCAAATTCTGTATCCTTGCCCTCTGTCTGATACGTTGCATACTGTTCCAGTGTGGCTTTCAGCTGATCCTTATCAACGCCGATTGCCTCCGCCAGCTCTTCCGGAGTGTCTGCCTGGGTAATGATGCCCTGACCGATATATTTTTCAATAGCAGATAAGCTTTCTCTTACAGACTGGTCAAATACCATGAAGCAGGTTTTTCCTTCCTGATTTAAAATGGCCTCTGATACCACATCTCTGGTTTCCAACTCATTGACAAAACGCTTTCCGGACCGGTTGACTAAAATTGCTCCGTTTCCACGGACGCCTTCTGTGTACATGGTGGTTGTATCCGGATTCACGGTAGGGTGAGTCTGGATCTGATCAATATCTACAAGTCCTGCCTTCAGCTCCCCCGCCATAACAATTCCGTCACCAGTGGCACCGGAGTGGTTGGTGGTGCAAAAACCGTCCAAATCTTTTCTGTATTTTACCACCAGTTCAGAATTGGCACCAAACCCTCCAGATGCTAAAATTACAGCCTTACATGAAATGGTATAAGGCTCTCCACCCTTTGTTGCCGCCTGCACTCCCACCACGGCGCCCTCTTCGTTCAGTAAAATATGTACTGCTTCCGTCTCCAAAAATACAGGTACATCCAGTTCCTTCAGCTTTGCATTAAGGGCATTTACAAGCATGGGTCCCACTGCCGATGTATCAGACGGCCGGTGGATTCTCTTAACACTGGCTCCGCCGAACTGACCTACTACCGATAAATCTCCGCCTATTTCGTTGACCCACGTAACTGCGTCCGCAGACTGCTCTGCCATCACCTGAACAAGCTTTGGATCATTTAAATTTTTGCCGCCCTTCATGGTGTCTTCCACAAAAAGCTCAATGGAATCTTCAATTCCATCAGCCTTCTGATACGGTGTTTCAGCTGCATTTAAACCACCCGTGGCACGGACGGTATTTCCTCCTGTAATGGGCATTTTCTCTAATACAATCAGATTTGTAGCTCCTTTTTGTGTGGCTTCAACAGCCGCTGTCATACCAGCTCCCCCCGCTCCGATTATAACGATGTCTGCCTGTTTTTTGTTTACTTCTGATTCAGGTTCCAGCGTGCCTTCAGCTGCCGCTTCCTGAACATTCTTTTTCCCGGATTTGTCCAGACTGTTATAAGCCGGACCAGATAATACAATTACAGCTGCCGCAGCTGCCGCCATCGCAGCAATACCCACAAATATTCCTTTTTTCATATCATTCTCCTCACTTTTTCGCTGTTAATAACAGTTTTTTAAGTTAATTAATTGCATGAAAACTTTGATAATAATTTATCATACATTGTTCACTTTAAAAAGTTTTGGAATGTAAAGAAGACCTTTTGTAAGTAAAAAAAGAATTTTTAATAGCTCTAATTTAGTGCCATGCATACTGGTCAGATTATATCAAAACTAAGCAGGATCTTTTCGATTTCTTGATCATGTTCTGCTGGCTATTATACTTAAAAACTTACCGTAGCTGAGATATGCCCCAACTAAATATTAAGCTTTTATATTTGCTATTAGGGTTGAACCATGGAGTCTAAATGATGCGGGATAAAGGAAGGAGGCGCGTGGCCCCCCTTCCTTTATCCTTATAAAGATTCTTATGACATAGTTTAATATCCTTAATTAATAGAACATATTCATCTACCACTGTACATTTTCTTAATACTATTATGACACTCTTTTTAAATTCCAAATAATATCGTCTGTCATTATTTTAATTGCATTTTCAGGATAGCAAATGTCATCATATGGAATTGAATATATTTCCTTGCTGTCTAATAAAAACCGTAAAATATATCTATTTTTACTGTCATATACTTGATTATATACTCTATTGCTTTTGCGTAAGAATTTATCAATAACCTTATTTCTTGGAATTGTCCATTTTTCATCAAAATATTCTATAACTAATGTATCGTATTCTTTTGGAAAATCAGGAGAAAATGTCTCGTTTATTGGTATAGAGTAATGATAAAGTCCACCTTTTTCAAACATTTCTCCTTTAAGCAATGCTTGTTCACAAGCTGCCTTTATTAGCTTTCCATCATAATATTCAACATGTTTACTATTGTTTTTTTTAAGGGTCATCCCCAGCATGTACGGATCTATACCGCACCATCGACTTCTATAACCAAAGTTCCAATTCAAGAATATTTCATCACTAAATGCAAAGCAACCCCTTCCAT
Source organism: Lacrimispora struthionigena (assembly GCF_048627165.1). Lineage (NCBI taxonomy): Bacteria > Bacillati > Bacillota > Clostridia > Lachnospirales > Lachnospiraceae > Lacrimispora > Lacrimispora struthionigena. Next base: position 195,502 of record NZ_JBMBWP010000001.1, on the reverse strand, counting down.
GTAAGCAGTAATTAATACCGCTTATGTTAAATTCCGTCTTTCTAACCAGACTTCTATACTCAAAAAAATCCCACTTTGTTTTAAGTTTCAGATTTTCTTGTGTATTTATTCCATCTAATAATTTATGACAAACTTCATTCACATTCGTAATATATTCATCAATAATTGATTTAATTATGTCGTCCACAGTGTCACCTCCTTTATTTTTTCAATCCATCTAATAATTCTTGCAGACTTCTATAATAGGTGAATCCATCTTTTTGAATCCTACCTAGCTGATTACTATGAATATATTTTATTGGTACCCTATCATAGGCTAACTGTAGAAATGCCTCAAGTCTATGATGTCCTTCAACTACCAGTGCCTGACCATCATGAACTCTTATCTCGATCGGTGTTATAGAACCAGGGCCTTGCTTGATAATTGCTTCTTTTATAATATTAACATTCTCCTGATAGATGTACGATTGTGTTTTTTGTATTTTACTTATGTCATAACTAGAACCCATAATCTGGCCAAGTGATTTATTCGCCCCCTCAGCAGCTTTCGCCTGCTGAGCCTGTACCAGCTGCCTAGCCTGACTAAAGCCTGCTGTTCCAGCGGAACCAGCTGTTGTTACGCCAAATCCAAGACCTGACGCAACTGCTCCAGTAGATGCCAGGGCACTTCCTGTCACTCCATATGCGAGCGCCGCCCCTCCAGTCAAACCTATTGTTGCACCAATCGCCGCTCCTTTGAGAGTTGCCTCCACTGAAAACTTACCCTTTATTGCTGATGATACTCCACCTGCAATTGCACCAGCAGCAAGACCAACTAAAGCTGTAACAACCAAAAGTGGCAATACAAAATGACCAGTTGGATCTGTATAAAATACAGGATTATTGTGACAATAGGTATACTTATTTAAACTTAGCGGATCTGGAATTTCCTGTTTATTGGGCATTTTGCTTGTAACAGCTTCAACACTGTCTTCACTAAGGAAACGGCCCGTCTCTGGGCGATAGCTTCTTGCACGCAAATAATAGGTATTTGTCTCTACGTCTATATACTCACCACAATACCGGAACGGATTTTTATCCTCTTTATCAGGATTTCTCTCCGCACCAAATGCATCATATTCATATGAGGATTTACATACTCCGTTTGGACCCCATTGCTGGGCTACATCACCATGTTCATTTAATATATAGTAGTATAACACATGATCTGTTTCACAGGCAATTAAGTTGATTCCCCTTATATAGATTTTAAGCGTTTCGTTATCAACCTGTTCCCCTACAATATTACTTCCATCCCAGTAATACTCATTTATTTTATTCTTACTTTTGGTTAATTCTCTTACTGCAACGCTATGGCGAAGTTCATCTCCACGGTATTGATATGTGATCTCTTTCTCATCCTGATTAATACGGATCAGTTGGTTGAATCCATTATAATGTCTCCATTCGTAAACCGTGGGAGTTACAATTTTCATACCTCCTGATAGCTTAACGTTTCCTGGATAATCGGGTGTTGGAGATGTTTTCTCCCAAATTCGGAAGGTTTCATTTCCATTATCATCATAACGGTACTGATATGTTTCTGTTATTTTCCCTTGCTTTTTTATCTCCTTTTCCAGTCTGTTATTTAATCCATACTCATAACTGGTTACACTTACCAACTCGTCCTTTGTTCTTCCTTCCACCATCATTTTAGTGCGATTGGAATAAGCATCATAAGTATAATGGGTTCGCTTCCATCCGGAATAATCTTCTGCTGTCAGGCGTCCAAGACTGTCATAGGAATAGGAAATTGTAACCGGTACTGGACCACCCCTATTTATCTTACTAAGAATATTTCCGTTAACATCATAGCTGTATTGCCAAGCAGAAATAACAGTTCCCTGCCGCTTATTTTCTAAGGATATTACCCGGTTTCCATCATTGTATTGATAAATGGTCTCCATACCAGTCTGAGGATAACGAAGGATTTTTCGGTTGCCCTTTACGTCATATTCATACTCTGACAGTACCTCTCCGGCAGCACTATTTTTCCTTACCTGTTTTAAATGGTATAAGTCATCATAGATATAATAGAGATTTATCTCCGGGTTGGCTTTACCTATTCGGGATAATTGAAAGGACTGGCGATTTCCGTAAATGTCATAGGTATACTTTTTGGTACTTCCCGGATCTTCCTGATAAGAGAGCTGACCTTTATTATCATAATAATATTTTGTTTCGAGCAGTAATGTTTGTTTTCCTTCGATGAATTCTTTGCTGATCTCTCGAATCCGTTTGCCACTCTTACTATAGGCGTATTCTCTCTCACTCTTTAACAATCCATCAGAAGTCCTTTTTTGTATAGTTTCTTTAATGAGGCGGTCTAAGGCATCATTTTGATAAATAATTTGATCTTTATTTCTGTCCGTTTTTTTTATTAGTCTGCCGACCTTATCGTACTCAAGATATTCCGTACATCCACGGGCGTCTGTCATTGCTGTGACGTTTCCAAATCGATCATAAACGTATTTCACCACCTCTCGCCCTTCAGCATATGGTGTATCTCCAGTCCTTCTTAAAATGACCTGATCCAACACATCATATCGACAAACGGTCTTAATCCAGCTGTCGGAGCTTAGGTACTGACAGGTTTCTATTAATCGATTTCTGGCGTCATAAACATATCTGGTCTCTTGCCAGCCATGGTCTTGCGCTTTCTTTTCTCCTATTACATTTCCTGCTCCATCATAGTAATATTTTACTATTTGACTGCGATGATCAAATGGTGAAATAGTTTGAATCAGACGTCCTGTATGATCGTATTGGAACTCGGTCTGCTTTCCACTTTCATCCCATTGAAATCGTTTGTTTCCTAATGCATCATATTGAGTGCTGGTGACCCTCGCCTGGTCAGATTCCATACGTATGGATTTTACTGCCCGATTGGCATAATCGTACTCCCATCTCTCTTCTTTGTTCCTGGCATTTACTTTTCGAATGTTATTTCCCGCATTGTCATATTCGAAGACAAACGTTTTCTCTCCAGCTAAAAGTTCCTTCCTGATTTGTCCTTTTTGATCTTTATAACGCTCAGTCACAATATCTGGAGCAGAAGGATCTCCTATTATTTTTTTAATTTCCCGGAAATAATTTTTTCCATCTGTGGAATCGGTAAATACCTCATTGTATTCGTATTTTTCCTCATAACCAACTTGGGGAATCTCACGAGATAATAATCGGCCAAATGAATCGTAGGTATAATACTCTGTCTTTCGTACGTGATTGGCTGCGGTGCCTGTTCCATCATAGGTGATGACCTGGGTCATTTCTCCCCATGTATTATACCGGTAATCCTGAAGTACCACATCACCAGCACCTGGTTCATTGGATACTGCAAGGCAAACCTGCTGGACCTGTCCTAATGGAGTATATTGAATTCGTCTCTTCTGATGGTTTGCATCTGTTTTTGTTATGTAGTTTAAACGAACATTGTAATAGGTTTCATTTATAACTTGCTGACCGTCTGAAGGAGGTGATGTTTCGGATACCACTCGCCCCATTTTATCATAGCCAAAGGTCGTGATTTGATTTCTGGCATCTTTTTTAGTAATCATTCGCCCCCAGTTATCGTATTGATACTCTTCTTTTATGAGATCACAGGGCCTGCCATCTGCATCTTTAATGCCATTTTGTTCTTTTGATATGAATTTGTTTGTGTATCGGCTTATCACATGGGATGGATTGCTGTATTTATATATTATTTCTATGTATTCATTTGACTGCTCAAGATTACCGCTTCCCGTAAGGTAATATCTTCTTTCATTTGTCACAGAATAGGGATTTTGAGAATCGTTATAATCATATCCTGTCTTTTCTTTCAGGATTCCATTTTGATAGACACAATGGAATTTTATCACCCGGTTTCCTAATTCCGTATGAAGTTCATTGGTTTCTCTAATCTGGTCATTACCTTTTTTTCTTTGTGTTTCAACAATAATACTGTAGTCTCCATAGCTGGTATTTATCTCCTGATTACATGAAGAGTCATTAGAATATTCCTCCAAAAGCTGTACGACATTAGCTTTACGGTCAGCGGAGTACTTACAAAATGTCTTTTTTTCCAGATATTTTGATTCATTATTCCTATCAAACACCTGATCAACTTCTGACACAATTAATTTATCCCTGTACTCATATAAACTCTTTGAAATAAGCGAATTTTGATGACGAACTTCTTTTTTTATTAGCAGTCCGTCTGAATCGAACTGGTGGGTTTCCTGAATGTCCTGATGATGCTTTACATCTGCGTAGTTGATATAATAGCCATTAATGGTGTCATAAGTATGCCCGGAATCCAGCTTGTAGTCATATTCGCTCTGGTTGTATATGGCTCCATCAGCAATATCCTTTTTCATCGTCAATCCATAATGTGTCATCCTTCCACCGTAATCATTTATAATGTAAAATATCTTGCCATAGGTAAATTGGGTGGATGCCTGATTGGGATATGTGATACTTTCTAGCAGCAGATATCTACGTGGTCTGATTTCAGTAGTATGTCCTGCTGCCTTTTTGGTGGAATAACGCATAATGCCCTTGTAATCTTCAGGATTATAGTAGTTATACTGAGTTCTGTTCCCTTCTGGATCTGTTACAGATATAAGCTTTAGTGGTTGTGACCGATCAATCTGATAGATGATTTTACACTCTTTTCCCGCAGTACTTTCTGGTAAGTTCCAGACAAGACCATAATCTGTTTTTTCAAGACTAATGCTGCGTCCCCAGGTGTCTATTATTGTCAGGCCACCCTCATTTTGCAGATCGTAGAAAATAACATTTCCAAACTTATCTTTTCTGGCCTTAAGTTTAAAACTATATGGTATATATGAATTATCTTTACCTTTTAAATCCATGACGTCTTTAAAATAATCCTTGTTACCATTTTTGTATTCTATTATGATATCGTAATTTTTTGAAATATGAGGAGCGTAAGGGTGATGAATCGTCCCTGAACTTTCAATGATATTGATATCCTTTAGGCTATAGTCCAAAAAACCGTCTAAGTACCGGCTCATTTTTAAACTTCTTCCATCCTCCAGATGCAATATATAATCATATGCAGGCTGCTCAATTATAATTGGCTTCTTATTAAGCCCAGACATATCAATGTAAGAATATTTTAAATAACGCACAGTCTCAATTGAGGGAAGAACAAAGGACCAGCCATATCCTAATCCATAAGTGTCAGCATAGTAACTATTACTCTTAGATCCTGTCGTTAGCTTATCATTTTTAAAATGAGGATCCATATCCTCTAGATTTGCACAGCCTGAGTCATACCGTCTGGCAATGGAAATGTCAAAGCCATCTTTGCCTGGCAAAACAAAATCTGTTACCTCATACTGCACATCACCTGTGCTCAATCTAACATTTAATTGATTTGTTTCGAAGTAGTTAAATGGGGATTCCGGATACTGTTTGATATCTGAAAAAGTATCGTCATCAGTGGACTGCGAGGTCTGCATACGCATTGCACTAAGACCTTTTATTCCATTGTCCTCTATATTTGATTCATTTTCCACAGTTTTTGTATCTGACAGATCCCATTCATTTTTCTCATTGTGATCTTCTAAAACCTTTTTATCGTCCATTTAATCCTTTCTTGATCTTAATATAGTGATATTACTGCATTTCCATTACCTATGGCCACTAGTTCTACCAATGCGATGGAACCGCTAAAACATTCATTCTCTCTTAAATGTCTGGTTGATTGAAACCTTATGTTTCCAGGAGTACTGGAATAAATTATTATTTTTTCTTCTGGATAATTACCGGGTTGTGTTATATTATTCAGACCGCTGGCTGCAAAGTTGGTTAATCTTAATAAATACGGATTGTATCGTAAGTTCATACGAATTTTTTCCAGACCTGTGACTTCATGGGCTTTCAACAGTACAACATAGCGATTACCTGATTTAACCGGATATTCTCTCTTACTATTTCGGTAAAATATAGGAATAACGGGCATCGATTCTGTTATTAAATAATCGGACTCTTCTTTCAAATCCAATGACTTAATTCGATACATTGCACTACTTGCCCCAATGGGAATGAAGTCTTTCATACCCCGATGTTCTTCTATGTATTTTTGTGTATCATATTCTTGAAAAGTAAGATCTTTTGTTTCCCACTCTTTAAAGGTCAACCATCTGGAGTCAATACTCTCCCAGGTAATACCAGGCAGAGTTATCCGTTCTCCTTCTTTCCAAGAATGTATGGATTCTTCCAAGCTACTCCAGGCTTTATCAAGCTCGTCCAATTCTAACCATGTACACCCTTTCTCAATGTCTGGCTGGTCAGTTCCCGGACCTTTAAATATTTCAAAATCAATTTCACGATTTTCTGTTTGATGCCAGGTAAACGATTGTTTCTCAATCTGTGACCAATTTAACTGATCATAGTCCAGGCGTTCCCAGTGCCGACCTTTGCCGGTTTTTGTTTCAATTTGATTCCAGTTTAATTCGGCTTGATCGTACTGGCTCCAGGGAGCATCAGTACTGTCAAAATTGTCCCAGTTGTATCCAGATAAGGCCTGTGAAAAGGTTTTGTTAAATATACGCTGTAATAAATAATTCTTATCATTTTCCACCACTCCCCAAGAAATTTGTGTTTCTTTTCCTTCATATAGGGTGGGAATATGTAAGCATTCAGGTCGGTTCATAAATAATAGATTCCTCCTTTCATTTTTCTAATTTTATTAGTTTTATTACATAATTGATTGTAATTAAATTTTTCGTATATTAATTCTCGTCTTCCATCTTGATTATGATGTTTTATACACCAGTACGTTATTTTATACGTATACTCCTTTTATGAAGGAGTATACGTAGTTCCGTCTGACTTAAGTAAATAGCAATTTAAGTAATAAAGTTGATAAAAGTGATTTTGTATTAAAAGGCAGTGACATTTTTATCCGAAAAGGCAATATAGTCGAAGCTAACATATTAAATTCATGGCTCAACCAGAGAAGCGTTCCAAGCGGGTACCGTCCTGCTGGTCTGCGACACTTTTTGCTGTGGGATAGCACTGCAAATGCTGTTGCTGATGTTTACTTCGATGGAACAGCTAACAAATTTGTGAGTGTTGATCACAATTTTGCTGGTACAATGGTATGGATTACCACAGATGCAATGCCAACGTAAAATGATCATTTAAGTACTGTATTGAACCTTTTTCCAAGGCTGAGACCATGTTGATTCTCCTAATATAAACCGGCCTATAAAAATATCAATATTACTTTCTGAGTAGAACTTAACAGTAACGTAGCTATCAGCATGTTTAAAATATTCCACGTATCCCCAGTTTGATGCTCCTGCAGGTTTGTCAGTATATAACCTGTTTGAAAATCCAAAAGCACCACTAAGAATTCCTTTTGTGTTAATTATATAGGTTATATCATTTAACATATTTGCGCTTTGTCCAGTACTAATAAAGTCGACTATACGTGGTATAAATGCCATTATATAAGTCAAGTCAGTAGGGGCCTTACCCTTTACATCACTTAAATTGCTATTTACATTATCTAAATTGCTATTTACATTATCTAGATTGCTATTTATCTTAGTTATCTTGTCATCAATAATGGTATTATCATTGACAAAATCTTGCCTGACCGGTTTATCCGATGCTTCCCATAAATTTAACCCTAATAATGTTTTGTTTGTACTTGACATAATTTTTCTCCTTTAAATTTAAATTTTTATAATTTTTTCTGTCCTAATAAATTTGGCATAAATTTATCTTCTTTTATTTCGAACATATGTTCTATAATCGACAAGAAGATCTTAATACTATTAAATCATATTGTCAATACTTTTTTCGAACACATGTTCTTTTCGAATGTCACTAATTATTTAATGTTCACAAAATATTAATAAAAGATAAGTTCACAATTTTTACATTTTTTTCTACAAAAAATAGCGGAGCAGTCTAAAACCACTTCGCTATTATGTCTTATATTAAAATCACATTATTATTCACTTATTTTATTTTATCACAATCTCATTCCCATAATTTCTCATTACCAATTTTAGCTTTATTCCGATACATCGTCTCATCTGCACGATAAATTGCTTTATAGATATCATCCCCCTTTTCATGTATGGCAACACCATAGGAAAATGAAATTGGAAGTTCAGAAATCCTACCGCAATATTTCTGTGCTGCTTTTAATACAAATTTCATCTCTTCTTCACAAATACGGCTGCTGATAAGAACAAATTCATCTCCTCCATACCGATATAGCTTCATATGTCTGGACTTCTGTTTTAAAACAGCTTCTGTTACTCTGCAGATTGCTAAATCTCCTGTGAAATGTCCATAACGGTCATTTAACTGCTTTAAATTATTTAAATCTATCATGGCAATGGTACACTGATGTTTAAAGTTCAGCTTTTCCATTTGTTTTTCATAAGCAACCCGACTATATGTACCTGTCATGGAATCGTAAAGTATTTTCTGGGTAGTTAAAAGTAAATAATACAAAACAACACATACAGATGAAACATTCCATATCATGAAATTTAAATCAAAAAATAATTCCAGGCAGACAGTTGAACCAATCCCGACAAAAGCAGCTGTTAAAAATGTCGTCTCTGCCCTTCTGTTGGGCTTATTCTGCTGTTTGGCAGAAAATACAATCAGTGTCAGCAGATAGAAAAATCCAACCGTTAAAGAGGTGGGAAACAGAGGCCCCCTTTTATACAAATTATTGCAGTTCACAGAGAAAATCCAGCCATTCCATAAACTTAATACGCTTAGCACAGCATTTATCACCTGGGGAAGATAAAACATTTTAGACATCTTTCCTGACACACCGGTATCATAAATCAGCACCATAATCATAGGAGAACACGGACCAATAACAAAATTCAGACAGGTAGTGATGCTTCTCAGCCTCCAAGCCATTCCTGCATCACCCAATGCTGCAAAATACTGATCCAGTGATGTGACAGCCATTAAAAGCAGGAGCAGAAAAATTTCCAGCAGAAATAAACGTTTAATTTTCTGGGAAAAAAGTTTATCCACCAAAACCATTACCCCAAAGAACAGCAGGATTAAAAGCGGTGCGTAATAGGATCTCATTGCCTCATGTAACATAAAGACTTCCTCACAATCTTCAAGTGTGAATCATATTTAAGCAAGACAAACAGCAATTTTTTATAGAACTATATTATCATTTAACGGGAGATTCTACAATTTCATTTTCTGCCATTTTCTACAAAATACGACAAAAAGCGTGCTGCAAAAATCGTATTCTTCTGATCTTGCAGCACGTTCGTGTTTTTTATTTGATTATGTACTTGTTACATCAGGAAATATTATCATTTCGTCCATTCACCTTTTTCATTAACCCGGTATCCATCAGGTGTAACCGCATTTAAAAGGCATTCTCCTGACTGGTTTAAATAATACCAGCTGTCATTTACCATAACCCAGCCGGTTGCCATGGAACCGTCCGCATTCATAAAATACCAGTTTTCTCCGGTCCATACCCAATTTGTCTGCATCCCTCCGTCGGTTGCCAGATAGTACCATTTTCCCTCTACCTGCTTCCAGCCGGTAGTCATATATCCGGTTTGTCCGAAGTAATACCAGACGCCGTTGACCTTTGCCCATTCCTCGTTGGGATAGGTACCGTCTTTCTTTTTTAAACGCCAACCTTTCTCATCCTGCTTCCAGTCTCCTGTTACCTCTTCTGATCCTGATGGCTTTCTGATACCGTAATCCCTGTCCGAATCGGAATCGCGATCGGAATAAGTAGGATTTAGAGTAGGATTTGGAGTAGGATTTGGGATCGGTTCTGGTTCTGGTTCTGGCTCTGGCTCATCAATTCCAGGCAGTACTGCGCCAGCCTTTGCATTTCGAATCACACTTCCTCTTTTCGGGCGCAGGAAATCTCCAAACATAATTCTGCCGTCAACCCGGTAGTAGCTGGCTGCCGGATCCAGAGAGAGGAAATTTTCTCCGCCTATGGCGTTTCCGGTTTGCGTATAAAGATAATTATTGCTGTTCTCACTTGCAGCTATTTTATCTCCATAAATCATTTTCAACTTTGCACTATATGCATCGGTCCGGTAGGAAACATTATTCTTAAATATTCCATCCGCGGTCAGATTGCCACCCCCATCTTTCTTATAAGGACTTGGGCGTAAAATATAATTAAATCTGACGTTATCAAAAGAAGTATTGTTTTCAACTCTAAGCTCACCTGGATTAAAGTTATCCGTAATTCCATCCAAATTATTGTGGTAAGCAATGCTATTGCGTAAAATATGAGGTACTTCTCTGCCCTCTCCTCCAAGCTTGAATCCATTGTTTCCGTTGTTATATGCCACACAGGACTCAATTATGGTTCTGCCGTTTGGCCCATCTGATAACGTATTATATAAATCCCAGCCGTCATCTGCATTATCATGAGATACGCAGTTTACAAACCGGTTGTTATCACCGGAACCTGATTTTGAAGCGAAACCATCCGCATTAATCATAGATCCATCTTTGTTTTCATATGACTCACAGTTTTCAACCACATTATAAGACGGCCATAAGCTTCTGCTGCCTCTTGATTTTGTAATGGTCAGACCTGCATCGCTGGAGGTATTGTGAATCAGGGAATCCTTCATCAGATTATAGCTGCCATGGATCATAACACCGCGGCTGTTTTCCACATTACGCCCATCTACATCTAAACCCATAACATTCCAGTAATCTGAATCTAAGACAAATATCTTTAAGTTTCCTGTTATAGTAACTTTACCCACCGCTTTCAGGGTCTTTCTGTTATCCTTATTACCTGACCCAGTCAAAGGAATTTGAAATGGCTGATAGATTCCCTCATTCATGTAAATAGTTCCACCTGGTACCAGTTTCTTTATTGCGGCCTCAATGGACATAGGATCAGCGGCTGTTCCTAACGCACTATCTGATCCTTCCGATGAAACATAAAGATCTTTGCCATAATCTTCTCTTGTTACCTGAAATGTCTTTACGATTTCTTTTCCGGCATCTAACCCTTCCGATGGTACAAAAGTCAGCTTAAACTCTCCTCCGGACTCATTTAACACAGCTGGTACTTTAAACTGAGTGCCTCCGGTTACTTCAGCCTTTGAAACAATTACGCTTCCGTCCTGGCTTACTGTCATACTGCCAGACTGATTTGTCAGCGCCTGAACCATGTAATCCTGGCTGTTTGAATATTCTCCGGAAGCCACATAAAGAGATGCTCCTTCATCATCTGGTGCCACATATGCCGGTGATTCATCCGGAATTACCACATCCGTTAGATCAAGAATAATATTTTTAACCGTTATTCTGGCATTTCTGGAAGCAAAAAAGCCAACATACATCAAATCCTCATCTAAATAGGACACAATATTGGGTGTCACATTTTTATCTTTAAAGGTATATGTACTGATCACCTTTCCATCCTTATCCAGATAAGTAGTGATAAATCCGGCATCCGTTCGCTCCAGTTTCAGCTTAAGCTCAGTGTTATAACTATTGGTTTTTCCTCCTGATTTGTCTGCTTTTCCAACAGATTTTGCGAAGGTCTCCGTGTTCTTAACGGACTTTAAGTTTCCTGCCGGGCTGTTTACACCATAGCGGGCTGATGCAAGTAAGTTTAAGTCCGCATTAAGAGATTTTCCAGCTGCACCTACCTGCAGCATGACCATATTGGAAGCAGCCGGGTACTCTTCGTATCCTTCCTCCAGAGGATCCTTTCTGGGCGGTCCGTTAATATCCCTGACCATAAGGCCCGCGCCTTCCTGGAGATTAGGCTTGGTTCCATTCTCCGGACCCATCTTTTCCACTGTAACATCTGCCGTAAGAGCAAAATTTTTGCTGGTCGGCACTTCGGTATAATAAAATGTAATCCCGTCATGACCTGCCTGAAGCTTTCCTCCCCTGGATTCAATTACAACATCCTGAGCCGGTTTTCCATCCATTCCCAGAGGAACATCTTTATTCACAGGCCAGGTATAATTAGTTCCAATCTTGTCCTCTAAGACACCAGATTTAAAGTTCAAATCCGTAGACTGCCCAAATGCCGAAGACTTCCAAAGAATTTCAGATCCAGCCATCATACGTTTTTGAACGATACCAGACCCATCCCACATAACCTCAGGCCCGCTGTTAGTCCAGTGGAACGGTCCGCTGCCGTTTTTCGCTCTCCACCATGCATCTGCCGCTTCCACACGGAATGTATGTGGTACGGATAAATCCAGATTACTTACCGTGTAAAATGCATCTGTTGAAGTATAGGCGCCATTAACATGATTAAAATAATCCCCCTCCGTCGTATAAACCGGTTTCTCATCCACATACACCCGGTATGCATAAATTCCCGACTCATCCTCTGGTGCCTTCCATGTCAGGAGCACATTCTCCCCTGTAACAGTCGCTTTAAGGGCATCCGATTCCCATACTGGAGCTTTGTAATCGTAGTTCTTCATTGTCTTAACCGTTTTTTCCTTATATTCATAAGTCTGTCCTGAGTCACTGAATGCCTCAACGGTTATTTCATTGCTTTCCTCCATCATTCTTCCGATGGTCATACTTATGTTACTGGCTTTCGGATCGATAAGCTGATATTTATAAACTGTAGCTGCCAGCTCCCCGTCTGCGTATGCCCGGTATCCCCTGACTCGTGGATCCTTGCTGCCTGCAAACTTTGCTGTCACCCAGGTGTACCCCACTCCGCTGAATGTAACCTGACTGGATTCCGGTTCTTTTAACTCCGGATCCTCTCCCTCTGTTGTGGTTACTTCATACGCCAGCTCTGGTGTCCTGTTTCCAGTCTGATCAACACCATAAACCTTAAATAAGTAACAGGTACCTTGTGAAAGTCCCCCGATTTCACAGGATGTCCCTCTTACTGGTTTAGTTTTGTCAATTAACTCATCTCCCAGGTATGTTTCCACGATATACCCGGTAATTTGTCCTTTACCTGCCACCTGATCCCCATCCCTGGCTGCAGGCCATTTTAATGTTACTTTCCGCTCAGATCCACTCTTGGTTGCTTCCGATGCACTGGCAAGTGCGGCTGCGTCCTCTGGCCAGACGGGCTTTGACATTGCATCATAGGAATTTACTGACTGTGTCGTTGTACCAATAAAATTCAAATCGCTGCAGGCGCTGATATTTGCCCATGCCTGATAGCTTTCTGCTGCTGCATCATCTGACCCTTTTTCAATATTCTTCCAGTTCATCACCACATTATTAAAGGTAACATTGGAAGCACCTTGTAAGATTTCAGAGTTCTTTGCCAGCTTTGTGTCAATATTCGTAAATGTTATGTCCTGGAAATAAAGATCATGGTGGCTATGTACTGGTTTATAAGGCATCTGGTCATCGACATCTGCCACAATATCGATGGTGTTTTTTGTAATGGTATCCGCTGTAATGCGGAATGCATCAATGTTGTAAAATTCTGCCGGCTTATCTGCCGGTTCCACAGTCATAGCCTGGTTCGCATCACTATAAGTAGTATTAAAGGTGAATACCTTTTGGGCATCCCCCACCGCACAGTCACGAATCAGTACATCATAGATTCCGCCCCCGTTTACAGGTGCACTCTTAAAACGGAACGGCATGTCACTGTGATTTAAAACATTGTCCTCCACAAGCATATTGCCTATGCCTGCACCCGTATGACTTCCTGCTGCAATGGCTCCGCCGTGGCATTCCCTCAGAAAATTGTTAAACGTCCAGATTTCGCTAGATGGCTTCTGATCTGTATCCTGCACACCTTTCCCCATTCCGGTTGCAAAATTGATCCCATCATCCCCGGTATCAAAGAAATTGTTAAAGACCATGGCGTTCTGGGTATTGCCAAGCTCGATTCCATCCGCATTGTTTGCATCGTAAGTAATGTATTTTACATTTTCAGAAACTACATTTTCACTGTCAAGAACTGCTATTGTATGAAATGCAGGATTTTCTGCTGTAATTCCCTCAATGTAAACGCCATTTACATTTCGAAGTACAATGAGATTGGGTCTGGTGGCATAAGCTGAGGTATTGCTAAGGCCATTGCTTTTGCCATTGTCAAAGGCACTTTTGGCAAGAATTCCAAGGTTCATGTCATTGTAATTCTTATCTTTTCTTCCCACAAAACCTTTTAAGGCATATTTGGAAAATTCCCCCTTTGTCCAGTCCGGATCTCCACTCTGCCTTGGCTGAATGGCAGGAAGATATCCGTTTCCGTCTGATGCAGAAACCGTTCCCGAACCATATTTCCAACCATTCCCGTAAATCGTCCCCTTTCCAACAATCCGGATATTCTCAAATCCGCCTTCCTCATCTGCACTGTAGGTGTTGATCAGTGCCCAGGATCTTGTATCTGTGGAATAGGGATAAAGCAGATAATTCTGATCATAATGATCTACATTTGGTGATCCGAACAGCACTGCCCCTTCAGAAAGTTCAAGAGTCATGTTGCTCTTTAAATATAAGGCTCCGGTCATAAAAATCCCCTCTGGAACTACAACCTTTCCTCCTTCCGAACAGGCATCAATGGCATTTTGGATTGCCTTAGTATTTGCTACTGTAAACGCATTTTTCTCCTCGTCAATGGAGGTAAATCCCTCTTCTGACCGCTTTGCACCATAATCCGTAATGTCAAACAATTCCGGTTTGCTGGTTGTTGACCAGGAGATACTTGCACGGCTGCCAAGTTCCTCTCCTGCCCCATTCACAGCCACTACAGAAAAGTTATAATCCGTATCCGGTTTCAGACCGTCTGCACGAAACGAATGAATATCTACGTTTACCATATCGATGTTTTTTTCCTGGTAATAATCGTAAAATGCTTTCATGTAAACAGATGCCCAGTCTGCATGACTGGCAAAATTACTTCTCGCATCACCAAGTTTCACATCGTTTAAGTATACGTAGTAGTTGGCAACGTCTGCATAATTCTCCGGCTTGTCCCATACCAGAGTAATTGATGTGTCGTCATAAGCCAGTGTGGGAACTCTTAAGTTGGTCACGTCGCTGCTCCCCTCTGACGTGCTGTAATGTTTTACCTCTGCAAGTGTCAGGCTGGCACTGGATGGGGAAGCGGTTTCAACAGACAGTGAAATTTCGGCATTGGAAGGTGTGGCAGTTAACACTTCCAGATCCTTAGTTTCAAAATAATCTGATACCGTTGCTTCTGACGGTGTGGCATAATCTCTTTCCTCCATTTCCGTTAAGAGTTCTGCATGTGCCAGACCGCCCCCCGGCACTCCCCACTGCGGCAGCATGACTACTGCTAAAAGCACAGCCACACCCCTCCTGCATTGTTTTCGCAAAGCATTCATACTTATTTCCTCCCGTTTTGTAGTGTAAGCGCTTACAGCAGAATTTTACAACTCTCTCTCAAATTAATCAAGCTCGCTTATGCACTTTTGGTAAATAATGACAATATTTTTATGTGTTAATACTAATTTTTTCCAAATAACCCTTTTATTGTTTGTTATTTTTATACATATTTTCACATGTGTTTTTATTGGTTTTTTTATTAAACATCGCCGGTTAAGCACTTACATTTTTCGACATTTTTCATTTTCAGAGCACATTTGACCTTCTAAGCTAAATAATCTTTAAGGAGAACTATAAGTCCCGTTTAAGATTAAACCTCTATTATAAATCTGACACCATATAAAAGGAGGCAGATTATGATTGAGGAAATTCTGAAATACAATGACATCTTTGTAAACAGCGGTTTCTATAAACGCTTTAATACCAACAAATATCCCCGAAAAAGGCTTGCCATACTAACCTGTATGGACACAAGGCTGGTAGAGCTTCTTCCAGCAGCTCTGGGCATTCATAACGGTGACGTGAAATTAATTAAAAACGCCGGCGGATTGATCTTAGATCCTTGTGACAGTACAATCCGGAGCCTGCTGATTGCCATACTGGATTTTGGTGTGGAAGAGATTATGGTAATTGGCCATACTGACTGCGGTGCCGCATCTGTCAGTTCAGAATCCATAATTACCCGTTTAGTGCAGCGGGGAATTACAAGAGAAACGATACAAAGTCAAAGAGAGATGGGGTTTGATTTTGAAAACCTGTTTCAGGGATTTGAGGATACAAAAACTTCTGTCAAGCGCTCTGTTTCTCTGTTAAAAGAGCATCCTCTTATGCCTTCCGGTGTTATCATAAAAGGCTTTGTTATGGATATTTCCTGCGGCAGGCTGGATCCTGTCAGCGCCTCATAAAATCAAAATGCGTTCTGACTGCTGATACACAGCATTTCAGAACGCATTTTTTAATGCAGAAAAATTTAACGGGGCTGCATATTGCAACCCCGTTATTCTTAGGAGATATTTTAACTAAAATGTAATGACACCAAGCACAACGCCGGCAACCAGACATACAAGGCTGACGCCCCAAATCCAAAGGAACGAATTCTTTATGTGGTCTTTGATCTCAACACCAGCAAGACCGACACCAAGGAAAGTGGCCGGAACTACCGGGCTGATGAAGGTTGCACAGTTGCGGCATACTACCATGGCAATTGCGGTATGAACAGGATCTACTCCAAAGCTGTTTCCTACACTGATCAGAACAGGAAGCAGTCCATAGAAATAAGAATCCGTACAGAACAGCATTGTAAGCGGTACAGATAAAACGCCAATAATAAGAGGCATAAAACGACCCATAGACTGAGGGATGAATGACGCAAGAATATTAGCCATATGGTTCATGATTTCACTCTGCTCCAGCACGCCTAAAAATACACCGGCTGCAAGTATGGTAGATGCCATCATAAGAGCAGGGCCAGAATGAGACTTAATAATCTTATTCTGAAGTTTCGCTCCCGGGTAGTTAACCAGAAGTGCAATTACACAGCCTACCATGAAAGTTAAGTAAGATGGAACCTTTAAAAATACAAGGCAATAGATGACAAGCAGGGTAAGACCTATGTTAAAGAATAAAAGCTTAGGTCTTGCAAGATCACCCAGTTCACTGGTAGAAGCGCTTTCTTCCAGCATATCATAGTCTTCCATTTCCAGAGTACTGTCAATTCCTGCACCACGCTTTTTCTCCATCATTCCCCAGAAGAATGCGGTAAATAACGCAATAACAATACCAACTGCCTGCATCGGAAGGATTCTCATCCAAAGTACATTGGCTTCAATTCCAAGAACAGAAGCAGCACGCATGGTAGGTCCGCCCCATGGAAGTAAATTCATAACGCCCATAGCTGTTACGCAGATTAAAAGCAGTGTGGTTGGACGCATTTTCAGCTTTTTGTAAATTGGAAGCATAGCCGGTATGGTGATCAGGAATGTGGAAGCCCCACCTCCGTCCAGATGACCGATTATAGCAATAATACATGTCATAAATGCAACTCCAACTACATTGTGCCCCACTTTTTTCATTAAAGCATTGATGATGCTGTCAAACATTCCCGCATCCGTCATAATTCCGAAAAACAAAACGGAAAATATGAACAGTGCAGCAGTGGAATGCACATCAGCAACCCCCGCCTTAATAAAATCCCCAACTTCTTTGACTGTAAAGGTTCCTGTTAATACCAGAATCAGCGCGCTGACACAGGATACTCCGATGAATGCCAGAGCCGGTACAGTAACATTTCTCAGCAGTAAAACAATGATCATGATAATGGTTGCAAATCCTAATAATGCAAGCATTGTCTCATTCATGTTTTTCTTCCTCCTCTATATTTTGTTATAGAGAAAGTATAAAAGTCCAACCTTACAGTCTCACATCTTCTCCCTTTCATTTCTTTAAGAGAAAAATTAAAAGTTGTTAAGATTGGACTTCCAATTAAAATATATCTTTCAAATTCATGACTGCTTTTAAAATTGCAGAATCTGAGACCGGCTTATCAATGTAATCATCTATCATTCTGCGTTTCTTTGCTTCCACAAGCTCTTTTGTCACACGGTCTGCCATAACAATGCGAATGACCCCGGGAAACGGGCCCTGTAAGGACATACAAAAATCCACCCCGCTTTTCCCTCTCACATACTGTTCCGTTACAACAGCAGCCACTTCCTGTTCTTTTAATATTTTTCTCGCCTCTTCAAAATCCATACAGGAAGTGATAGGAACATCCAGCCTGCTAAAGCTTTTTTCCAAAAGACGTAATATTTTAGGATTATCATCTACAATCAAAATACGCAGAACCGGTCCTCCATCCACAAGTTTAATCTCCTCTTCCCGCTCCTTCTGCTCATTAACCGGAAGGTACATATGAAAGATGCTTCCTTTTCCCAGAGTGCTTTCTGCAAATACATAGCCTTTATGAGAATGAATAATCTGCTCCACCAGGGAAAGACCAAGACCTGTCCCTTTTCCATTTTTCTTTGTGGTGAAAAACGGATCAAATATTTGTTTCAGCACCTCATCACTCATTCCTTCCCCATCGTCTTCCACATCAATCCGGATATAATGATCCCACCCCTCTGGCAGTGTGGAAAGCTTGTACTGGGCCAGGCTCCTCCCGATCCACCGTCTGACACGATACACAAATGGTCCCTTCCCTGTGTCCGATGGCATGAATGGCGTTAACACAGATGTTTAGTATCACCTGATTCATCTGTGTTTCATTGCCCAGGAAGCAATCTTCCTTCAGGGTAAATGATTCCTTAAGATGTATATTGGGAGGGCAGACAGAACTAACCATCTTTATCGCCCGTTTTAACACTTTCTCACCCTGAAGATTTTTAAAAGCCGTCTCCATATTTTTTCTGCTTAATGACGAGATCTGCTGGATAATTTCCTTTGCTTTTGTGGATGCCTCATAGATTTCCGAGGCATTGTCATGATTCTCTGATTGTTCTGGCAGGTCCAGCATCAGAAGCTCTGCATAACCCATGATGGGAGTGAGAAGATTGTTAAATTCATGGGCAATTCCCCCTGTCATGGTTCCCATAATCTGAAGCCTCTGCTGATGTGCAATGGTTTCCTCACTCTGATGAATCTCTTCCAGTATTTTATTAAGTTCCAAAAGATATGTAATTTGTTCCGTATCCTTTCGTTTTTGAACCCTTAAATCTCCGATATAAATCACCAGACCCAGAACAATTGCCATTGCACAGAAGAATACAAGCCCCAGCTTAAAAAATCCGGCTGCTACAGGGATGTAGATATCATTGTAATCGATGACTGCACTGATGACCAGAAATCCATCTCCGATCTGAACCGGTGAATAGGCGCTGATCTTCTTTACCTCCGGAACACCCGGATCAACCCACCAGTAAGAAAAATACTCCGAAACACCTTCTTCTCCCCGGTTCTGTTTGTCGATCATTTGCTTTAAACTGGTTAAATCTACGCCCGGGAACATCTCTTTTCTCCCGGAAATTACATTAATTCCCCACTGCTGCTCCTGGGGGTGGGCCAGTATGATGCCAGAAGAATCTTTTATGACAACGTATCCATTTGTGCCAAGGCGAATTTTAGATACCAGTGATTTATAGTAGCTCCGTTCATTGATTACTATGGAGATAGAACCCACATCAGGAATATCCCTCTTTAACACCAGATACAGGTCTCCATTTTCCAGCTTACACTGAAGAAACTGTTCCGACCGGCTGATTGGTGTGACTGAATATGTCTTCACCACACCATAGCCCTTCATGCTTTTAATCATATCCCCACGTTTGTCTTCCACAATCACATCATAAACAAACCGTCTGTGATTGGAAACATAATCCCCAATCATACTCCAGTCCCGTTTTCCGGTCTTTTTAAAATTCTCTTCCTCTATATCATAAATTGTATTTAGATCTGCCTGATAGCCTTCAATAAAAACCTTTAGGTTCTCCCCCATACTCTGGGTTGTTAAAAGCATCTGCATTTTCTGATTGTTTATAATGGCATCCTTATAATCATTCCAGATACCAAATGTGAGAAAGCAGAAAATAATCAGTACGGCCGCCATTGCGCAACAGATAAATATTCCGGTATACTTTCTCTTTCCTTTTATATTATTCATGATTCTGCCTTTCGTTTGCCTCTTCCTCATTGACTTGTTCTATTATTAATATTATAATAAATTATAACATATTTCGATAAAATTCTACATGATTTTCATTGGGGGAAACTATGTCTGATAAAGTATTAATTGTAGATGATGATCCAGCTGTATTAAAACTGCTGGAAAAAGTCATGCACAGCAATGATTTGGAGACTACTGTGGCAGACAGCGGCCTCGCTGCTCTTAACTGCATAAAAAATCATACATATGATATGATTCTTATGGATGTCATGCTGGGAGATATGGAAGGCTTTGAAGTCATTAAAAAGCTGCGTGGCCAGGGAATACAGACTCCCGTTATGATTGTCAGCGGTCGAAATGAGGACTATGATTCCTTGTATGGACTGTCGTTAGGCGCCGATGATTATATTACAAAGCCATTCCGCCCTCTTGTGCTGGGTGCCAAGGTGAAGGCGCTCATAAGGCGCTACAAAAACCAGGTGCTGGACAGTTCCGATATTCTGGAATGCGGTCCCTTTTCCTACAACACTTCTACCATGCGTTTTTATAACAAAGGGGAAGAGATCGTTCTCTCTTCTAAGGAAAGCAGCCTGATGCTGTTATTTTTAAAGCATCCAGGACAGGTTTACACAAAAGAGATGATTTATGAGCACGTATGGGGAAACAGTGTGGCAGTTGATGATAACGCCATTATGGTTTATATCAACCGTCTCCGCGGTAAAATCGAAGAGGACCGGCAAAAGCCGGCCCATATTGTAACTGTCAGAGGTCTGGGATACCGGTTTATCCCATAGGCCTCTGGCCTTTTTTTATTTCCAGATATTTAAGAGTAGTCTCTGGTACCACTTCCTTAATGCGATGAAAGTCTCCCTTCTCATACCAGGCTCTCACCATGGAGGCACTGACAGGAATCCCTTTTAACTGTTTTCTTTCAAATTCAATTACCTCAATCCCATATTGAGGCAGGATCTCTTTCATCTGCTCATTGTACTGTCCTGTTATGGCACAGTTTGGCTCTGTACCCACAAAACGTCTGGTGATCTTAAGTTCCGGAGCGATCCGGCGTGCGAATAAAGTCAGATCCAAAAGGCAGTTGGCCTTTTGAGCCTGGGCTTTCTCCTTAATAAAATAGGTAGGAAACGTAGCCGCCGAAATAACAAAATCCGAGGACCGGTGAACAATCACCTTTGATAAATCACTGACGCCTTCCTTTACTAACTGATAACGGTCTTCCGCATGAAAAAAACTCCTGTCATCCGATAATACAAGTACGTGAAGATAGTCGCAATTAAGAAGTGCCTGTTCCACCAGATAACGGTGTCCATTGGTAAATGGATTGCAGTTTACCACCATGCAGCCGATTACGGGACCAGATTCCAGCGCTTCTTTGGGAGACTCCTCTTTTAAGCGGTGTATAAACTGATCAAACCCCTCTTTCCGGTTCTCCATAAAAAGAATTTCATTGGTCTTCAATACACTATAGAATCCCAGATTTTCAAACATCTCCTGGTTTTCCGGTTTTGTGTAAAGAAGAATATGGGATCTTTCCTTTTCAAATTCATACTGAACCAGTGCAGAACAAATGGTTGCCGCCAGTCCGAATCCTCTGGCTTCCTGATCCACAGCGATACATTTCAGTACATTGTCATGAGCAGAACCGGTTGCCACGATCCTGTAATTCTCATCTAAAAGACAGATGGTATACTCAATCCCGTCATCGTAATCCAATTGATTTAAGGTAAGAAATGTCTTCAACCGTTCCAGCTCTTTCCCCCGGAAAGGTCTCCCTTCCAGTCTCATGAATTCCATAGGCTCCTCCCCACTTACCAGTTAACTGTGTGAGAAAAATGGTGACAGCAAGAAGATCTGCGCTTCCTCCTGCACTGATATTCTTTTTCACAAACCACTGATCCATTTCTTTTAATAAAGACAGACTCTCTTTCCTGTAGGCGCCTCCGTCTTCTATAAACCTGGCAGCGATGTCCTTCACCTGCTTTAGCACTACGGGATTATGCCTGGAAAGAATGTTTGAATCGTCCACCTGGCTCATAAGATGGAACAGGGTCTCCAGCTTAATACTGTTCCATTCCTGTCCTTTATAAAGCCCCGCAGTCATCACAGGCAGTGAAATATGAAATACAGAGGAATAGCCACTGATGGCCTCCCCCCTGGCACCGGTCAAACCGTATTTCTCAAGGTTTTTTTCACCTTTCGAAACAAAGTGATCCATGCTTTGTACTTCTTTCACCAGAACATCTCTGACCATAGCCTGTTCCATCTCTATCAGCTGTTTTAAAGTAATTTTTCCAAAAGTGCGGTGGCAGGCTCCTGCTGCCCCGCATAAAATCCCCAGATGAAAGACCAGCCCCTTGTGTGTATTCACTCCTCCAGTCGCCTGATACATGGCCCGTTCTGCCAGAATTCCGATTCTGCGAATGGTTTCAAATAACACAGGAGGCGCTTCCCACAACCTCTCCCCCTCAAGAGCCATTGTGACAAAATAAGGCTTTAGGGCCTTGGCACTCCGTTCAAAAGAGACCAAATTCATATCCGTATGAGCCCCATTGGAATAAGGATCCACTAACCCCGGCTTTGGAAGCGTATAGACCTCCTCCAGCAGCGCAACGTATGCCAGTTTTCCAATCCGATATGCAGCTTCTTCCTCCTTTGATGGAACGTTCACACAAGACCCGCTTTGCATTGTCTATTCTCCTGAAAATTCAAATTTTTTAATCTTACGGACAACATCCATTACTGTACCATCACGGCTTTCAATGATTCCCACTACTTTATCATCAAATTGTACCCGTTCCGGCTCTCCCACGATGGAATATGCGATATCCCGCAGCTCCTCTATGGTCTTAAACGGAAGATCCACATTCTTCATGGCCTCAATTAAATCCTGTCTTCTGGGATTAATTGCAATGCCATAATCCGTTATTACCACGTCAATGGATTCACCAGGAGTGGTAACGGTTGTCACGTCGGTACAGATGGCTGGAATTCTTCCCTGTAAAAGAGGTGCAATTACGATGGTGCATTTTGCACCAGCCGCCGTATCCGGATGCCCACCCTGGGCGCCGGTAATAATACCGTCAGAGCCCACCACAACGTTACAGTTAAAATTCACATCTACTTCAAGCGCAGCCAGAATTACGAAATCCAGCTTATTAACCACCGCTCCTTTATTAAACGGATCGGCATATTCACCGGCACTAATGCGGAAATGTCTGGGATTAATTACAGACTCCACTGCATTTAAGTCAAAATCCTGGGTATCAAGCAATGCATCTACCTGATTGTTTTCCAAAAGATCGCACATGGGTTTTGTTAAACCTCCCACGCCGAACTTCATTCGTATGTTTCTCTCTTTCATGATTTTAGAAAGAGAGATGGTTGAAGCAATGGAAGCACCGCCCACACCGGTCTGATAAGAAAATCCATCTTTGAAATATGGTGTATTTACTACAAACTGAGTACAATAATCAGCCATCATCAGCTTTCTCATATCTGTGGTTGGCTTTGCCGCTCCTGTGGCAATTTTATCCGGGTTTCCAATCTCATCAACCACAACCACGTAATCCACCTTTGTCATGGAAATATGGGCAGGAAAGTTGGGAAATGGAACCAGGCAGTCAGTAATGGCAACCACTTTATCCGCATAATCCCCATCAACCATGGAGTAAGAAAGCACACCGCAATCGGACTTTCCGCCGATTCCGCGACAGTTGCCGTAATCATCACAGGTAGGCGATCCAATAAATGCAATATCAATTCTCACTTCTCCAGTCTCTATGGCACGGACTCTGCCCCCGTGGGAACGCATAACAGCCAGACCTTTTAGTTTTCCTTCTGAAATGGCGCGCCCGATTTTTCCTCTGACACCGGAGGACTGAATGTTTGTAATTGTACCGTCTTCTATAAATTCCACCAGCTTATCATGAGCTTTTCCCAGGGAGCTTGCGCAAATGGTAATATCCTTAATACCCATTTTGTGGATCTCTTCCATTACCATGTTAACTACATAATCACCATCCCTGAAATGGTGGTGAAAGCCCAGTGTCATCCCATCTCGAATCCCGCATTTTACCAGAACTTCGTGAATGTTCTCTACCAGCTTACTTCCCTCTGAATTAATGACACATCTGGTAGAAGGACCGTCTTTTTTATATTCGTATCCATCAAAATAGTGATTTCCTTTAAATGGTTCTTTTCCTGTTATTTTTAAGATTTCTTCTGGAATCTCTCTTCCTACTGCATTGATCATCTTATAAATCTCCTTTATATACGCCGGAAGCCTTTGCCAGTTCAATGGTTCTCCTAGCTCCGTCATAAAATGCAATGTCAATCATCTTTCCATCTACTGTAAATACACCGATACCCATTTCTTTTTTCTCTTCAATCTCTCTTACCACCTTTTCTGCAAAGATAATGTCTTTTCCAGAAGGGGTGAAAATATCATGAACAATTGGAATCTGGCGGGGATTAACAATTGACTTTCCGTCAAATCCCATAAGATGAATTGTCTCCACATCACGGCGGAAGCCTTCCATATCATCAAGGTTTGTATATACGGTGTCAAAGCACTGTACCTTTGCGGCTCTTGCAGCGATGATTAAATTCTGTCTGGCTCCCATGAGCTCAATACCCGTACCTGTAATGCGGGTCTGCAGATCTTTGGTATAATCTCCTCCTGACAAAGCAATTCCAAAGAGACGGTCTGATGCTTCACAGATATCCAGAGCCTTCATAACACCTCTTGCCGATTCTATTGCCGCCATGATAAGGATCATACCTTCCGGCATTCCAAAATCCTTCTCTGCCTTTAAAATCTCCTCTTCCACTCTGTGGACGTCTTTGGGGCTTTCCACCTTTGGAATACGAATGGCATCACATCCACCAGCTACTGCACAGCGGATGTCCTCCTGCCAGTATGGTGTATCAAGCCCGTTAATTCTTACCACCCGTTCACACCCTCTGTAATCAATCTCTTTAAGAGCATGATACAGGGAAAATCTGGCAGCGTCTTTTTGGTTTTCTGCAACTGCATCCTCTAAATCCAGGATGATGCTGTCCGGTCTATAAATATAGGGATCCTTAATCAGTCCCGGTTTCTGGGCATTTAAAAACATCATGGTTCTTCTGAGCCGCTTCTTTACTAAATTGATCATTCTAAAGCACCTCCCCATAAAGCATTGACAAATTGATCCATAGAGCGGGATACGGCCGCTTCTACCCTGGCTTTGATGGTGCAGTCCAGGGCGCCCTTATCTACCATGGAAATTTTTATATTATCCACTCCCAGGTGACTCAGAGTTTCAAATACCACTTTTCTGATTTGGTTGCCATACTGATTAATTACTGCACTTTCCAGTGTAAAATCAATTCTTCCGTCTCCTGGCTCAACAGTTACCTGACAGTCACTGGATTCCAGCGTTCCGGCCATAGCCGGTCTTTCTATCTCCATTTTGTTTAAAGCCTCCCTTTAATTTTCTATAATTTCAGTTTACATGGGGAATCTTAACTCTGGAAAAAATGTACCTTAAAAAATATTAAGAAAGGAAGCCTGCATTTTCGTGCAGTGCTTCCTTTCTTAATTGGTTAAATACTCTTTATTTTTCCTGGTGCTTTTGATAGTCCCGGATCATACTCTCTACTTTACGCATCAGCTCCTCAACGGAATGGGTTCTGTTTCTGGCGCACCCTTTTGCCTCCTGCCCGCAGATGAAACAGGTGCGTGCAGGTGCAGAAATAGCTGCTCTGCTCATACTGATCCCTTCTATATTATAAACATCTATATCCCAGAGGCGGCCTAATGGGTGAGTTTCTTCCAGTCCGACAGCCAGATCCTTCACCAGGACTGGGTCCGCACAGTCTAAGACATAGAATTTCATAAACCCAGCATTCTCTGATACTCCGGCCATCTCTATTATTTTTATGCCTGAATCAGTAATTTTTTGTTCTAACCACCTGGTTCCCTCCTCAAAAGCAAACAAAATATCATCGGAAGTTTTAATGGGCCCCGGTATGTTCATTGCCAGTGTCATCGTCACCAGTCCCATATATATTCCCCTCAGTTCCTCCTGAATTCTGGCTTTCCTTTCGCGGAAATGAAGCATTTCTTCAAGTTCAACATATCGATTCATAATCTACCTCTTATCTGTTGTTAATCCTGACAGGTTTCTGATTTTTAACGTCAATGGAATCACCATTAAAATCCAGACAATTGGTTCTGCCACAATAATTCCCATATATTTAAGAACCGGTGCCAGAAATGCTGCAATTGCAACTTTTCCTGCCAGTTCAATAAAGCTTGATACAACCGGGGTTTTATGATCCCCGCATCCCTGAAGTGCATTCCGGAAAATGGAAATAGCTGCAGGTACAAAATAAAACAGGGAATTAATCTTTAAGTAAAGGGCAGCCGTTCCTGCTATATCACGGTTTAAAGAACCGGTCACAAGATACACCAGATAAGGCGCAGCCGTATAACTTAAAAGAATCATTGCCACTGACCAGATGGACGTAATGATAAGCGCCTGGGAAATGCCCTTATAAATTCGGGATATCTTACCCGCCCCCATATTCTGGCCACAAAAATTCGCCATGGTCACGCCCATAACGGAAAAAGGGAGCATGAAAAACTCTGTAATTTTACGAGCCGCCGTGTGTGCAACAATAATATCTGTCCCCAGAAGATTGATTGCACTCTGCAGGGAAAGGGTTCCAAAAAATACCAGTGACATCATTAAAGCCATGGAAATTCCCGACGAATAGAGCTGCCTGATCTCTCCTCTGGTAATTTTAAAATCCCGGATATGAAAGCGAAAAACCGGATAGCGTTTTATCATATAGCAAAGGCTTAACACTGCCGACAGGGTTTGGGACAATACGGTTGCAATGGCCGCTCCCTCCACCCCGGTATGGAGAACAAGTATGAAGAAAAGATCCAGAAATACATTGAGTATACTGGATAAAACCAGAAATGCCAAAGGGGCTGCCGTATCTCCCACCGCTCTTAAAATGGAGGCACATGCGTTATATAGCATGGTCATGACCATTCCAAACAGAATGATCCGGATATATCCCTTTGCAGCAGGCATCAAAGACTCCGGTACATGAAGTGCTCTTAAAAACAGAGGCAGACCTCCCACACACAGCAAAGTAATTACAATGGAGGTGAGAGTCCCTAAAAGCAGACAACCAGCCGAGTACCTTCTGACCTTCTCCTCATCTCCCGCTCCATAGCTTCTTGCTGTAAGCAGGGCGAAACCGCCGGTCAGTCCGGACAAAAAACCAATAAACAGAGTGCTGATGGAAGTTGTAGCTCCCACAGCCGCCAGTGCACTCTCTCCCAGGGTGCTTCCCACTACCCGGGTATCTGCAAGGCTGTAAAATAGCTGAAATAGATTGCCAGCTGCAACAGGAAGCGCAAACTGAAGCATGATTTTTCCAGGGCTGCCTTTCGTTAAGTCTTTCATACTTTCTCCTTAGTCAACTTCATATTCTCCCATGGGGCAGATACCGTCAGACAGTAAAATCCTCAAATCCCGAAATCATGGGATAGGGTGCAATGCTTTTCACCGGACTGGTTATGGTCCCCTTAACATAAGGACTGAATGTCAGACGGCGAAATGGTTCTTTTGTTTTATTTTTAATCAGTCTGTCATTTCTTCCTAACTCACCTATGTAATTTCCATTCTTGTCATACAGCTCTTTGCCGTAAAACTTACCAAGAACTGTTCCATCACACGCAACTAAATAATCCCGTTGCTTCACCCCGATATAGCTTCCTCCCCAGTTCCAATATTTTTCCATTTTTTTAACACCTTTCCATTTTTCATTCGTTAACATCATACAACATTTTTGAATAAAAAGGAACACTTTAGAAGAGACACTTGGTCAAACTTAACCAAATTTCAAGGAACACTGGATTTTTCCCGTGTTCTGTTATATAATCAACTGCAAAAAATAAAACAGCAATGATACAGGAGGATATTATGGGATTTCAATATGTCAGCAATCTGCCCAGCCCGGAAGAAATCAAAGATCGTTTTCCTCTTCCAGCCGCTTTAAAAGCCCTTAAGATAGAAAGAGACCAGGCCATCAGTGACGTACTTACAGGAAACAGCGACAAATTTCTGGTTATTATTGGTCCCTGTTCTGCTGATAACGAAGACTCCGTCTGTGATTATGTAAATCGGCTGGTGAAAGTTCAGGAAAAAACAAAAGACCGTCTGATTCTGGTTCCCAGAATTTACACAAACAAGCCAAGAACCACAGGCGAAGGCTATAAAGGAATGCTTCACCAGCCTGACCCGGAGAAAAAGCCGGACATGCACGAAGGACTCATCGCCATCCGCCGCATGCACATGAAGGTTTTTGAGGAGACCGGTTTATCCACAGCAGACGAAATGCTGTATCCGGAGAACTTAACCTACCTTGACGATATTATGTCCTACATTGCCATCGGAGCCCGTTCCGTAGAAAACCAGCAGCATCGGTTAACATCTAGCGGCTGTGAGGTGGCAGTTGGTATGAAAAACCCCACCAGCGGCGATATATCGGTTATGCTCAACTCCGTAGTTGCTGCCCAGCAGGCTCATGATTTTACTTACCGGGGCTGGGAAGTGAAAAGTTCCGGCAATCCACTTGCCCACACCATCCTGCGAGGTGCGGTTAACAAACACGGTCAGTGCATCCCCAACTATCATTTTGAAGATTTATTTCTTCTTCATGAGATGTACAGCAGACGCAATCTGCAGAATCCCGCGTGCATCGTAGATGCAAACCATTCAAACTCCAATAAAAAATACAGAGAGCAGATTCGTATCTCCAAAGAAGTCCTTCACAGCAGAAAGCACGCGCCTGAGATCCGCAGTCTTGTTAAGGGACTGATGATTGAAAGCTATATCGAGCCTGGCTGCCAGAAGGTTGGAGACGGATGTTATGGAAAATCCATTACCGATCCATGTCTTGGGTGGGAGGAATCCGAGCGTCTGATTTATGAGATTGCGGAGAACTGTTAATTGCCCATATATTTTTCTCAATTACAAGTAATTTAAAAGAAGGTATAGACCAAAACAATCTGATGTATCTTTTAACAGATTACTTTGGTCTATAACCTTTTTTAACTTTAAAGTAATTTTTAAATTTAAATATTTTCTTCACTTGATGTTCTAAACATATCCAAAAAATAATTGATGCTATTTTTTCCTTCGCGCCAATGATAAATTATATCATTCAAGGGATAAGTCCCACTTATGTCTCCACGCATCTTATCTATCCAGCATATATTTCCATAATCCTCTCTCCATTGCCACTCACCACCCCTCCTGGATATCAGTTCTTCTCCATATACTGCCGCCAAACCTACGAGGTTGTTTTCTATCTCTTTAAAATCTTTATTTTTATACTCTTGTATTACCTCATTGATTTTTTCCAGTACTTTTCTTGTTGATGTCTCATTTTCTATCCCCATAAGAATACGGTATTCTCGGTTCAAGTCACTATGTTTTTGAAATAACTCCTGATTTGTTTTTATTGTGGGTCGTTTTTCCGTTGATGGCACACTGATTTCTTCTAATGCATTAAGACCATGTTCCAGGATAATGTTCTTAAATGTATTTAAAATGTCAACAAATTCCTCCTCATTATTCCACAGCCACCATTCTTTCGGAATTGGGAGACCTGGATATAAATAAGTAACCTTTTTGTCTGGATAAAATTCACTTCCATCTATCGTTTTCTGCTGGTATGCATTCGTATTGAATTTGAGTGCTAAATATTTAGAATGTATTATTTGTACATCTATAAACTGCTTTAGATCGCCTCTTTCCCTGACAAACCGAATCCCCTCATTCTTATCTGAATTATTGATTTTAAAACCATGCGAGGAAATGGAGTCACCTATTATCTTTTTAATTTTTCCTATTTTATTCATTATTTTATTCCTCCAAGATCATAATATTACGGACAAGCAAAATTCAATGGAATAGAAGGAGGAAAGAAAAGTGATGGAATCATACGTATTGCTCTATAAAGTATATATCCACCAACTCCGGCTCCAACTCCTATACCCACAGTTTTTGCTACCTTTTCCGCATTTTTCCCCTTTTCTGTACTCACTGATGGTACAACCACAGGTTCTTTCTTTGGTTTATTTACATACCCCCAATAAACCATTCCTGGCTCGTCAAGAAACGTGTAGTATCGAAGATTTTTATTAGGTTTCGTGGGGCAAGGTACCGTCCAGCCATTAGGATTAAATGTGGTTCCAGTTGCATCAATATTATTGATTCCCATAGTTCTCAGAGCCTGTATATATCCTTTCCTCTGTTGTGTTCCTGTTGGTTGTCCTGCATTATTCCAAAATGAATTATGATGATATTGCGATATAGGTTTTATTTCATAAACCTCTGCCATTCCACTTCCATTATTATTTAAATACATATCAATACTTCCGGTTCCGGTCATGCTATAGGGATATCCGGTCACTTTCTTCTCTACTTCACCATTTCCTGGATATCTTACCATAAAAATAGCTTGTAATACTTCATGAGCTTCCCTACCTTCCTTAGAAGTGTAATACCCCCATGGATCAACATATCCCAGAGGATTTTGAAAACAATAGTTATAGTAGTTTAAAGAAGCAGTAATACCCAGACTGCCTCCAAAGCTGTCATTACTGATAAATCTACCTATAGATGGCATATATTCTCTGGCCTGTGCGAAATAATTATTATTTTCTTCCTCTAACTGATATCCTGTAAACCCAAAGGGCTGTAAACAAGGACTATCATCAAGAATATTTCCAAATTCATCATAGCTGTAACTTTCTAACACCGTACCATTATTCGCCAAATACCGAATGGGGCTCCCAAGATCATCTAACCAAAAATACCTTTTTCCATAATTATCCCAGGTACCTGCTAAATTATCATCCCATATATAATTTTGTCCACCAGAATTTGTCTCTTTCCTTAACAAATTGTTATAACCACTTGTTAAATCGATTACGTACTTCGTTTTATCATAAACACCTGTTTTTCTTTTATCACTGCTCTTCCCTATTCGAAATCCCAACCCATTGTATTCGTATTTTACACTCATACCATCATTATCTGTAAAATTTGTAAGTCTGTTTTTTTCGTCAAATTCATAACTATATGTTTCTTTTCCATTCTTAATAACTGAAATTAAATTTCCTCTTTTATCATAATTGTATTCTTTTCTCTCTCTTCCTTCTTCTTTTATAAGCTGGTTCGCAGAATTGTATAAAAATATTGTTTTTTCACCACGTGCCTCGGTGCAGATACGGTTTCCATAAGCATCATATAGATAGTTAATATCCTTCTCACCATTCTTTTCAATTCCTTCCAAACGATTTAGTTTGTCATAATAATAAATAGAATTATCACTTTTGGAATTCATACCTCTACGATAGCTTTTTATATTTTTTTTATTACCAACCGCATCATAATTAATATAATATTCATCTATGGTTTCATCATAGATTGAATGAGTAAAATGGTTTAGTCTACCGGAAACATCGTAATTATAATTTGAAATAAGGCCGTTACCACATTTTTTATTAATTAGCTCATTTTTATCATTGTAGCAGTATTGGCTTATCCAGCCAGTTCCTTCTACTTTTGACAGGCGGTGACATTTATCATAGATATAATTAACACAACTTCCATCTGGATAAATTATCGCTTCTTTCTGATTATTAGCATTATATCTGTAATTAACTGTTTTCCCTTCGCTATCAGTAACCTGATTTATTCTCCCATATATATCATTATTTATTTTGGTTTTACCTGTACAATCATTAATCTCAATAAGCTGCCTGATAGAATTATATATAAAATTAGTTTTTTTATCACTTCCATAGGATATTTCAGTAATCAGACCTGATAAATTATATTTATATTTTGTTTCATAACCATCTGAATCTATCATGCTTACAAGATTTCCGATTTCGTCATAATTATAATAATTAGTGTTACTTAAAGCATCTGTTATGGATTCAACTCTTCCTAACAAATCTCTTTTATATAAAATTGAGTGGTCTCTTTCTTTTTTTTGTCTGCTGTTTATATTTGTTATTTTGTCATACTCCATCTCCATTTTATCAGAAATTCCGCCACTTTGTTGGATAGAAATTAAATCGCCTAAATTATCATATACGTATTGAGTTTTATTTCCAATGGCATCAATAATTTCTGTAAGCCTTTTTGTTGGAGAATATGAGTAGTTTGTCCTATTGCCGTTTCCGTCTACAATTGAAGTTACATTGCCTACCTCATCATATTCATAAACAATGCTCTCACCCAAATTACTTATAATACCCGTAAGCTGATTAAGTATGTCGTATTCGTAATTTAATACATATCCGTTATTAATAATTTTTTCAGTTATGTTCTCATTTGCATCATATTTATAATCTTCACTAACTCCATTTGAATATTCAATTCTCTTTAATAAACCTCCTTTATAATAAAAACATAGTGTCTCTAGTCCGTCTCCATCAATTATTTTTACAGGCAAATTCATATTATTGTAAACATATGTAAGCGTTCTTCCATAAATATCTGTTTCTTTTATAGTTCTACCCAATGCATCATATTGCGTAAGTATGCTTCTTCCGGCATTATCAGTAATTTTAATAATCTTACCCTGGTAATTATACTCAAATGTTGTAAAGTTACCATCGGGTTCATAAATACCAATATTACGATTTAATGCATCATAAGAAAAGACAGTTTCATTTCCCAAGGGGTCTATGATATTTGTCCTGTTGCCATTTCTATCATACTTAAATTTTGTTTTTCCTCCAGATCCATTATCAATACATTCCAATTGATTTAAGTGATTATAATAATATTGAATGCATCTGCCATTAGGTAGTGTTTTTTTAGTGAGCATGTTCATTGTATTGTACTCAGCTATAGTAATATTTCCCTCCTGATCTATAAATTGATAAGGTTTATTACTATCATTATAATTCATTACTTGTTTACTTCCATCATAATCAATGATTAAAGTAAGCCTATTATCTTCATATACAAAAGATTTTCTTTTTCCCGCAGCATTTATTATGCTAACTAAATTATCCTGGTTATCATATTCATATTTTGTTATATTTTGATTTCCATCAACACTTTCAATTATTCTATTTAATAAATCATACTTGTATTTACTGATACCGCCATTTCCTTCTTTGAATGATATCACATTTCCTTTGTGATCATATTGATAACAAATATCTGATTCATCAGGCTGTATAATTCTACTAATCATCTCTTTATCCTGATATAACACTTTAGTTGATATACCAAGCTGATTTATAATTTCCGTACAATTACCATTACAGTCATAATTATATTTTAAGCAGCCATTGCCTGGATCTTTAACTTGAATTAACTGATTACTCGCATTATACGTCATATTTGTTTTCTGTCCCAGAGCATTTATTATCTGTGTAATATTCCCACGGTTGTCATATGCATATCGGGTAACGTTACCATTCTTGTCTGTATAACTGATTTTCTGGTTCTTGTCATTATATGCAAACGTTTCCTCACCATCCTCATAAATAGTTCGAAGGTTACGCATCCGATTATCGCATTCATAAATGACCATATTACCATTCTGCTCTTTCATAAAGGTAAGATTATTTTTATCATCATAGCGCAGCTCTACCTCGCCACCATCTGGCATGATTTGTTTCACTACCCGGTCCGCACCATCATAATTGTTTTTCACTCCCGAAATTCCATTAGGTGTGACAATTTCATCTAACTTACCGTTCTCGTTATATTTATATGTAAAGGTACTTCCTAAGGTATTTGTAAACCAGCGCAATTTGCCGTATTGATATTTTAAGCTGATCTTTCGCCCAGTATGGTCTTCCACATAGATTAGATTCTTTTCCTTGTTATATTTATACTTTAGCTGATCACCTGTACCGTTTTCCACTCTCTCAAGGAGACCAGCCCCATCATATGTAAATGTTCGGCACTTTCCACTTTTATCTTTCTGAGTACGCAATCTTCCGTCGCAGTCGAACTCATAAATTATT
Source organism: Lacrimispora struthionigena (assembly GCF_048627165.1). Taxonomy (NCBI): domain Bacteria; kingdom Bacillati; phylum Bacillota; class Clostridia; order Lachnospirales; family Lachnospiraceae; genus Lacrimispora; species Lacrimispora struthionigena. The sequence continues at coordinate 161,408 of NZ_JBMBWP010000001.1, read as the reverse complement.
CCATCTTCCCTTTCGTACAAATAATTGCTTCCTGACTTATTTAATCTACCTCCATCTCCCATTACCGGAGCATAATCTCCATCTAACTTCTTACGGTATGGAATCTCTCTGCCATCCTCCAGGATGATTCCAAGCAGGTCTTCACCGACAATCTTTACCAGACGCACCCCATAATTATGGCTCCAGCCCACTCCAATATCTCCCTGAGAACCGCAGTCCATTGCATTATAAAACAGCTTGAAACTTAAGGGCATGGCGCCATTAATAACAAGGTCTTCTTTTTCATAAATATAATTCCCTGTATTCATATTAATTGGGTCCTTGCCAAAAACGTGGCAGAGCATATTTTTCCCAGCGGTCCAGCGGACTACATTTTGATAACGTTTCAAAAAAGCAGCCCAGTTTATTGCTCCGTCATACCCCTGACCTGATGTGACTGGAATTATGATTCCTCCCTTTTTGCACATTAAAACAGAACTCATACTAATTGCATCTTCTCCGCCAACCATTTCTGCCTTTGTGGCTGATACTGTAGTATTTTCCCATTTTTCAACCAGATCCATAAAACCCTCACACTGATGAGTATCCTGATTCTTCTTACATTCACCAAAATAAGGAATATTAACACATGCTTTACAATCCTTGCAGTTCGCTTTCTGCTTTCCACCACTGGTATAGTTATGATTTTCCGGTAACTTAAGCTGTGTAATACAACTACCATTGACACACATTAATTTTGCTCCTTCTACCAGATACTGTGTACTGTCAGTGGATTTCTTATCCTGATTAAAAATATTCCCCAGTCCAAATCCTAAATTCAATTTTCCTGTGTCACTCATTAAGGTTCCCCCTATCTTTTGTTCTTTTATCTATCCCTTCTATTACAGCCTATTAAACGCTCCATCAATCAAACAAATCTCTTTTAGTTCCAATCCAATAATATTTCTTTCCAGCAGGCTTTCCGCCAGATCCATTCGAATAACGATCACATTCTCCGCTCCAACTCTGACACGAAACAATGGAGTCCCTCTCATTTTACTCCGATCCAAAATAAGTTCCCGCTGCCCAGGTCCCGGTTTTTGCGCCAGACAGTCCTCTTCTTCCAGCACCGGACTAAAGTAAGAAGCACATTCTTCTTTGTCTGTATCGAAAAGTACAAAAAACAGAAATGGAATATTGGAATCGTATAAGCCAATTACTTCCATAGCTGCCCTTGATAGCAGAAAAACAGGTTTCTCAATGATATCGGGAAATATTCCATCTATACCAAGCTTTGCATTTAGCAATACATAAGAAGGCATGTTCTGATACTCCTTCCTGTTTAGTTTCCTTACATCAATAGACTGGTTAACATTCATAATCTGCAAAAGGGGATTCTTTTCTTCGTTGGTCAGTATAAAATATTTTAAGTTTCCCTGGTACGCCATATAATCTCCCCCTCTCCCTGATACCTGCCGAAAAAGGCAGAAAAGTCTTTTGCCTTTCCTGCCCTTTGAAAGGCTTCTGTTTCCATTATTTCATCTGCCAGGTCCGCGCACAGCTGACGTACGGCCGCATAGTAATATTCCACACAAACTCTGCGGACCGCGTCCTCCTCATACCTCCAGATCCTGGGATACTTTTTCCTTAAATCTACCATTACTGATTTCATATCATCCTCAAAGCACTCAAAAAAGCCGGATGGACGCCAGTACAATTCCACTGGATCCGGATCAAAATAAAATTCGTTATTATATAAAGACAACAAAAACTCATAGCTTCCTGTTTGCAGACTGGTATTGAGATAACAGATCCCAAGCCAGGACCACTTTTTCTCTTTCTTTGCCGCCTCTTCTAATAACTGAACGAAAGGCTCCAAAGCCTGCTTCCTCCACTCTTTGTTCTGGTAATCAAGTTCCAGCCTGCGGCACTTTAATATAAATATCTTATCTTCCGCATTTTGGGCGGCTTTTTCCAGTTCTTTTATCCGACCCATCACACTTCCTCCTGTTTACTGTACTTTCAGTTCCCCACCAGTAAAAGAGATGCCCTGTTCTATATTAATGCTGGTTGTCTTCTGCTTTATATTGACGGAATCTGTTCCTGCTGCAATGAGAGAGCCAGTTTCACTTGAAATAGTAAGGTCATCTTTTGCCTTTAATACAATATCATTCTGGCTGACGATATGGACTCCTTTGGCATCACTTAGTTCTATTTTGGTTCCCTGGTTATTGGTAATTACAATGGAATCTGGAGTAAAACGAATCTCCTTCTGGTATTTATTCTTAATAATTTTGTGCTCTGGATTTTTACGATCAGAACTTTGTGTATCAAGATGAACCGAACTTATCACATATGCTTCTTCTTCCTTTTGTTCCGGTATATGGAGCCGGACAGCATCCCCCACCTCCGGCATACAGTACCAGCCGGTTCCGTCAGGGGTGGAATAAACGGTAGAGTATGGATACCACAGATTAATTTTCTGATCCTGATTCTCATCCTTACTGATCTTCACCATCACCTTATCTTCTTTTACCTTTAGAACTTCTGCCGGGAAAGAACAGCCGGCACGGTCTTTCTCCCGGTATTCCGGAAAATCCATACCAGATCTGGATTTTAAGTGACATGTATGCAGCATTTCACCTCTTTCATACCTGCTTTCTATTTTCCAGACAAAGAGTTGCATTCCATCTATTGAAATCTGGTCACCAATCTGGTAATCCTCCCGGCTTTGTATCACATACTCCAGACAGGAGGCTTCCCGCATTTGCGTTAATCCCTGACTCCGTTTCTTTTGATAATCCATCAGATTCTTTTTAACAGCGTATTTGGCAAACTTGGGGAGTTCATAACTCTCTCCCTTTGGTAAATCGTAAAAATACTTAACCCCGTTTATTCTGGTACTCGGCACAAGGAAGCTGTGAAACCCTGCCGCTATCCTCTTTAAAAATTCCCAGTCTGTCTCCCTGTGCTGCAGCACCAGTTTTCCGGTCTTATCCGTCAGGGGACGATTCTTTATAATGCCCGAATTCTCATAGCTTCCCGTAATTTGTCCGAAAATTGCTTCATATGTAACTGTGCCATCCTGAAAGGTTCTGAAGTGTGATTTCAGATCCATAAAATAGGTACCTGTTGTAAGCTCTAATGTCATCTTTTTCTGATCATTTACCTGTTCCACGGAAAAGCCGGTAACTACTCCCCAGAAAAGTGTCTGTACGTCACCCTCTTCCCCCACTTCTTCAATCTTCTCCCATACATCGCCAGTCAGCTGCTTTAAATAGATATCTTCATCCTCATCTGCGATATACCCGCTTACCACAGCTGTTCCATGCTCATTAATCTGCCTGTTTACCATAAGCTCTCTGACCTCAATAAACTGAATCGGTCCTGTTTTTAAATTATATTCTTTCACATTCTTCCTCCTCTGTCTGTATTGTCTCAAGCATACGAAGGATCACCGGCCTCCATTTATCGTAATCCTTAAATATGCAGTAAAAGGTTCCAACCATCATTTTTCTGTCAGAAAGGATCAAAAACATCATGTTATAGACCCGTTCATCGGCAGCAAAGCTTTTGTAATCAAACCACACCATAGGAACATTGCCGGAAATATTTCCCTGATCATAGAAAACGTTTTTTTCATCTGCGCGCTTTAAAATTTGTATCATTTGTTCCCTCTCATGATACAGATCAAGAACGTAAGTCTTCTTTTCCAGAATTGCCGTCTGGAAGGTCAGTCCTGAATGGGCAGAGGGATTGATTAATACCAGCTCCGGGCGGTTTTTTGAAAAAAAGATGGAAGCGCTTTTATCCTCATCTGCTTCAAAAAAACCATCGGGAATGTCCATTGCAATACCCAGACTGGGAAACCACTTCAACTTTTTTGATCGGTCAGCCCGTTCCTGTGTCTCCTGTTTTATCTTATTAATCTCTCTTTGAAGCTGCAAAAATATCTTATCAATATCGTTATCATTTATCTCTTCCATTATCTCACTCCTGACCTTTTGCGAACTACTATGCAGTTTCCTCCAGCGTATCAAAAAAATACTTTAACAGTGCCTCCCATTTCAAACGATCCTGTTCCGGAAAAGTTGCCGTGACAAGTAACATCCGATTATGAACCGATAAGACCGCTTTTACGTGCTGACTGCTCTCTCCCGCCTCTTCCAGTTCCATGGTAAACCAGCCACACTGGAATTTACCCTTATCGTACCGATGAACCGGAGATAATTCATTTCTTGGATAAATACTGCTGATATATTCTCTAACTGCTTCTGCAGCGATTCCCGTTTCATCCGGTCCCAGCTCCTTATCTATCATTTGGAACGTCATTTGACATTCCCCTGTATCATCTGCGAAAATCATTTCCGGACGATCCTCATATGGATAATATGCTTCCTTCCCGTTATCTGACATCTCTTTTAGCAAAACCGGAATTCTGGCTGTTAAGATTCCACCAACAAGTATAACTTCTTGCATCATAACCGGTTCCTGGAGGCAGCCTTCCGTATTTTCATCATATAATAAATTCATCTGTTACACTCCTGTTTACCCTCTGCTTTGAAAACTGATGCCGAAATCTGCTATGATCTGATCTCTTTTATTCAAACGATCCTGTGCTTTCGCCTGCTCTGACTGGAATACCTTCTGTTCTAAGACAGCTGCTGCGTCAAGCTGGCTGCTGATTGCATTCAGCCGGTTGACTTTTTCAATTAAAGGACTTTTTCCAACTCCGCCGACTTTAATGGTCTTACTCATTTCTTCACCCCCCAAATATTATTTTTATAACAATTTTATATCTATTGCCCTGTAACAAAGTTTACCTTTGTCCCTGTTATCTGCCGTTCCAGTTTTGTGGTGCCTGCCGCACATGGGGTTGATGCCAGAACTGCATTCTCTGCCCCATTTAAATTATATTTTCCCATGTCGGTAGACTCGGTTACAGGAAATCCCACATCACCGCTTCCCTCCATTTTTACCTTTCCAAATTTACCAATGGAATCAAACCCGTTGCATATATTAATAACCGCAGGAGAAGCCAAATCTCTTCTGACAAGGGAGATTTCCTGAGGGGCAAGAAAAGAGACTCGGCTGGCTTTTAGCCACACTCCTTTTTTTGCAAGTACGGTAAGCCCTTTACTACTCTCAATATTTGCTCCCAGGCTGTCGCTAATTTCCACCTTTAACGGCACCCTCTGTTTTAAATCTACAAATCCCAGACAATCCGGAAGCAGATACATCCGTTTATTCTTTGCTGTGGTAAAATATCGCTTTGAAGGATCAGTCATCTCTCCATTACCGGTTCCGTTTTTCCTGATACTGCCGCTTGCCCTGGCACTGCCATCTCCGTCGTCAAATGTAATCCAGATACGCTCTCCGATTTCAGGCATACAGTACATCACATTTCCGGTATCCGGCAGCCATGGATACCAGAACACTTCCTGGCCATTCTGAGCCCCATCAATATCCAGACTTACACGTACACACTCTCCCTTTGTTTCCAGTACCGTACTCGCAAGTGAGATGCCAGCCATCTGGGTATTGTCATATCTGGCTGTGCCAAATACCTGGGGAGAACCAACCGTATAGGTATAAACCAGCAGCCCTTGTTTGAGTTTACACCGTTTGCCAATAATTACCTTGTTGGAATTATTCCGTATTGTTATACTGTCTCCAACCTTCCAGTTCTCATAGTTGCTGATTTCATGACAGATAAACTGGCTCTTTAAAAAATGATACTGCTCTTTATCATAGGTGTAATAAGACCGATCAAACCATATTTTTTCTTTACTGGCTTCCTGGCCCTCTCTGGATTCGCCACGGGGCAAACCAAAATATAGCTCAGGTTTAACCGAAACTCCCCCTGGAAGCAGGGAGGTTCCTAGTTGTCCTGCAATTCTTTTTAAAAATTCCCAGTCCGTTTCCTTGTATTGATAAATCGGAGTTCCAATTTTTCTGTCCTCAATGTGAAATATCACTTCAGCATTTGCTGTATCTGCCAGGACACGCCTTACCAACGCTTTGTAAGTCATGTCAATATTTTGAAAAGATCTGCATTTTTCTTCTCGGTCAAGCAGTTTGGTAGGGGACACTGCCTCTATTTCAACAGTATAGCCGTTCCCCTCCTTGCATATTGAAACCTCCATAATAAAACCACAGAAAACAGGAGGGCTCATTTCATTGCCATTTTTATCAGCCACCGTAACGGATATACTACTTCCCTCCAGTTTTTGTAAGATCGGCGATACTCCAATATCTTCCGAAACATATCCTTTTAGCTTGGCAAGTGTATGGCAGTTTTTCTTTATGTCCATCTCAAATTCAATAACTTCATTGATATTTAAAAGACTGTTGATTATTAGATTTCCGGATGTGACTGCATTCATGAAAAAGCTCCTTCCTCCTCTGTTATTTCCCCTGTTAGTTACTATTAAATTGTATTTGATAAATAATTACATTATACTCCAATAAATTACAAAAACTACTATCATGTAATAATTAGCAGCTTATATGTAACTTTTGGTATTTTTTTTAGTTATATTCGGTCAACACGGGTCAACACCGAGATTCAGGAAGCTTTAAATCTGCTGGTACAAACTTCTTCCTCAAACTGTTTACAATATCTGTTACAAAGACTCTCACACTGTTAGCACATGGTTCTTTGAAATTGTTTGCATAAAAAAATTACCCTGCCATTGTTTTATGACAAGGTAATTTATTTATATAATTAGAACATCACAATCTATCGGGGCAGGCATACACCAAAAAGCATGTCCTTTTTTATTTTCACTCTTGTAATTTCAAATAGAATTGAGTAAAATGAAACTACCAGAGTTACCCCTATACGTAACGTTTCATAAGCCCACACCGGCGTGTCCGGTGCTAAAGAGAAGGAGGTACGGATATGCGGACGATGAATGTCGATATCCAGCTGCGTACCATTCCCATTCCGCTGGCACTCCTGATCAATACTGCCAATGCATTTATGTGCGATATCTATATTGATTACGGGTTGACCAGAGTTAATGTTAAAGACTACGATGAAATGAAGATGGGACTGGTTACACAGAATCGGAATTTATTATTTAACTTCGACGGCGAAGATGAGTTGGCCGCTGAAGGGCGGATCGGAATGCTGTTTAGACCGTAGCCGTCGGAAAGGAACCCATATGACCTACAATACAAAAGAGAGTTGACCGCGGCGATTGGCCGGCGGACAGCTCTCTTTTTCATGGTTCCCTTAACCGAGGAATGCGGTTACACCAAAATACAAAAGTACAATTGCCCCAAGGACAATTCTGTAATATCCAAAAAATTTAAAATCATGCTGTCTGATATATCCCATAAGAAACTTAATCGCATACACAGAAACGGCAAATGCCACAACCATTCCCAAAATCAGATAAAAAACCTGAGCTCCTGAAAAATTAAAACCGAATTTCACAATCTTTAAAAGGCTGGCACCAAACATAACCGGGATCCCAAGAAAGAATGAAAATTCCGCTGATGCCGCCCTGGAGCAGCCCAAAATCATTGCACCAAGTATGGTGGAACCGGAACGGGAGGTACCGGGAATTAAGGAAAGCAGCTGGAACAAACCAATATAAAGAGCTGTCTGGTAAGATATCTCTCCCACCTTCTGCACTTCAAAGTTTCGGTACTTATTCCGGTTCTCAATCACCAGAAAGAGAACACCGTATATAATTAAAGTCGCTGCTACTACATAGCCGTTCATTAAATATTTATCCAGGATGTCATCCACTAATATTCCAATCACAGCTGCAGGCAGACATGCCAGTATAATCTTGCTCCATAAAATAAATGTTGCTTTTTTCTGAGCCGCCTTTTTTCTTGGGGAAAATGGATTTAACCTGTCAAAATACAATACTACTACTGCAAGAATTGCCCCCAGCTGAATCACAACCAGAAACATATTTTTATAACTGTCCGGCTGGTTTAAATGAATGATCTCATCTACTAAAATCATATGACCGGTGCTGCTGATTGGCAGCCATTCTGTAAATCCTTCCACGATTCCCAGAACGATAACTTTTAATATCTCAATTATATTCATCTTAATTCCTCTATTTTAAATATTTTCTATCTGCCAGTCAATTGGAGTCATTCCATTTGCTTCCAGATAAGCATTGGTTTTGCTGAAATGTTTGCATCCAAAGAATCCTCTGTAAGCAGAAAGAGGACTGGGATGTGGTGCTTCCAGTATTAAGTGTTTGGGATTTGTAAGCATTGCCTTCTTATTCTGTGCGGGACGCCCCCATAAAAGAAAGACCATAGGGCGATCCTGCTCATTTAAAATCTTAATAGCCGCATCGGTAAAAGTCTCCCAGCCAATTCCCTGATGGGAGTTAGCTGCATGTGCTCTTACAGTCAATACGGTATTCAGTAACATAATTCCCTGGTCTGCCCATTTTTTTAAGTATCCGTTATTAGGAACCTCACAGCCTAAATCCTCTCTCAGTTCCTGATAGATATTCACCAGTGACGGCGGAATATCCACATCAGGCTTCACAGAAAAGCACAGGCCATGAGCCTGACCCACGTTGTGATAAGGATCCTGCCCCAGTATTACCACCTTAACCTTGGAAAGGGGGGTAAACTGAAACGCATTGAATATGTCATTGGGGTCTGGAAAAACCTGGGTTGTTTCGTACTCTTTCCTCACCTTCTGATAAAGTTCTCTGTAATATGGCTTTTTAAACTCCCCGTTTAAGGGTTCCAGCCAGTCGTTATCAATTGCTCCCATTTTTTCTCCTTTGCATCTTTAAATCCGAACCGGTACTCCTTTCTCTGATAAGTACCGTTTTAACTCCATAATTTCCAGTTCTTTGTAATGAAATAGAGAGGCCGCCAGAGCCGCATCTGCCTTGCCCTCTGTAAGAGCACTGTGAAAATGCTCCATGGTTCCAGCCCCGCCTGACGCAATAACCGGAACGGATACAGACTCTGCAATAATCCGGTTCAGTTCATCATCATAACCAGCTTTTGTGCCGTCACAGTCCATGCTGGTGAGCAGAATCTCTCCGGCTCCCAGACGGTCTGCTTTTATAGCCCACTCTACGGCATCCAGTCCCGTATCGATTCTTCCGCCGTTCTTAAAGACATTCCAGCCGCTTCCATCTGACCGTCTTCTTGCATCAATGGCAACCACCACGCACTGGCGTCCAAACTTATCAGCAGCATCAGAAATCAATCTGGGTGTATTAATTGCAGAGGAATTGATGGAAATCTTATCCGCCCCTTCCCGTAAAAGCATCTTAAAATCCTCTACTGTCCGGATTCCTCCGCCTACCGTAAATGGAATAAAGACCTTCTCAGCAACCCGGCGCACCATATCAACCACTGTATTCCGGTTATCGGAGGAAGCCGTAATATCAAGAAATACCAGCTCATCTGCCCCTGCTTTATCATAGGCGGCTGCGATTTCCACCGGATCTCCGGCATCCTGTAAATTAACGAAATTAACACCCTTTACCACTCTTGCGTTGTGCACATCCAGACATGGAATAATTCGTTTTGTAAGCATCCGGTTCCTCCTTTAAGTCAGTTCAATGAAGTTTTTCAGTATCTTAAGACCGGTATCTCCGCTCTTTTCCGGGTGGAACTGGCAGGCAAATATATTATCCCGTTCCACCGATGCCCCAAAAGCCACACCGTACTCACAGGAGGCGGCAACATCCGATTCCCTGTCTGCCTCTAAATAATATGAATGGACAAAATAAACATATGCACCGGAATCCAGACCTTTAAAAAGTCTTGCGCCCGGCCTGATTGTCAGACTGTTCCAGCCCATATGGGGAACCTTAAGCCCGGACTGATCCGGAAAACGAACAATTTTTCCCGGAAGAATAGAAAGTCCTTTGACTCCTTCACATTCCTCACTGCTGTCAAATAACAGCTGCTGCCCCAGGCAGATTCCCAGAAAAGGAGTTCCTTTTTCTGTAACCTTCCGGATCACATCTGGCAGGTCATACTGGCAAAGTTTATCCATGGCGTCGCCAAATGCTCCCACACCTGGTAGAATCACTTTGTCTGCTGCAAGTATGGTTTCCTTATCCCTGGTCACCACTGGTATCTCCCCTAACGAAGTAAGGGCTTTTTCCACACTTTTTAAGTTTCCGGCATCATAGTCAATAATCGCAATCATGGCAGCCACCTCTTTTTCGCCTTTTTCCAATATTCTAACACAGTCCCTGATCCTGCACAACGCAAAACGTTACTAAATGCTTTCTAAGAATTCCACGGAATTTACAGGAATTGATTCTGCCTTTTCCCGCAGCCCTTCGGAAAGCTGTGCAAAACTTCCATGAATGCGGTACAGAAATGCCTTGTTATTTACAGAAGCCGTTTTCTCAAAAGGCCACCGGATTACAGTCGGCGTCTGAAATCCCACACCAAGCTCTAAGATCACAAGTTTTTTATTCAGTGTTCCTGCCAGCCATCTGGTATAGGCATTCCACTGGGGGAGATACCCCTCTTCAATATAAGTTTCCGCCTGAATGGTATTTCCAGTCAGCGTTTCTCCACAATGAGGGCAGATATCATCAGGAATCTCTCCAGGTTCCCAGATGTCTTTCGTACAGGCTTTGGAACACTGTCTCCAGGTTACATTGCCACAGGGTGCCACCATACGTTTTGGATCCAGACCTGACTTCATCAACTCCCCATTGGTCAGTGTTGTGACAATAAAATAATCCTTGTCTTTTATAAGTCCGCCCAGTTTTTCATAAAGGCTGTCTTCCCCACCAGCGATAATGCCGTTCCATTCCTCTCCGATTCCAATTAACAGCTTTTCACATTCCTTTATTTCATTTAATATCTGCTCTTTTAAAGCCATACGTTATCCACCTTCTTTTCTACAGTACTGATCCATTATACATCACTTAAGTTTTTAAGAAAAGATAGAAATTCTCACCTTGCGGCGGTGCTCTCTTCTATGCTATACTAATCTGTGCTATTTGAATAATGAAAAAGGAAGTCAGCATAACATGAATCGATTCAAAAGGCTCTCTCCCTTTTTGGGAGGCTGTACCGCGATAGCAGTCCTGGCACTGCTGTTAGTCATCTATACTCTGACAAGGCCGGTTCCTATGGCGGGAACCAAGAACATTACCGTAGATGTAGTATATAAGGATGGGACAACAGACCACTATCAGTTAAAGACGGAAGCCCAGTTCTTACTGGAAGCCATAAACGCCATACCAGGTCTTACTCTGGAAGGAACCACCACCGAGGAAACGGGCCTGATGGTGATTAAAATTAATGGCAAGCAGGCCGATTATAAAAAAGACGGTGCCTACTGGGCTCTTCTTTGTGACGGAGAACCATGCAATTACGGCGTCAGCCAGCAGGCGATTAAGGACGGGGAACACTACACCTTTCAGTACACCCTCTCTGATGGTAAAGGCGGCGGGTCATGAAACAATATCGTCCCATTACCACAAAGAATCTGGTAATTGATGGGTTTTTAAGTTCGCTGTTACTGATCAGTCAGGTAAGCTTATCCTGGCTGCCCAATGTGGAGCTGGTTTCTTTGTTTTTAATTTTATACACTTTGGTATTTGGCAGACACGTATGGATTATCCTGTACGTGTTTGTTCTATTGGAAGGATTATTCTGGGGAATTGGCATATGGTGGTTTTCTTACCTGTATGTGTGGGCGATTATACCAGCCGCCATTTTTCTTCTATATAATAAGAACTGCCCATCACCATTCTCCGCCGCGCTTCTGTCAGGAACCTTTGGTATGCTGTTTGGTTTATGTTCCTCTCTGCCCACACTTCTGACCGGGGGCCTGTATGCAGCCTTTGTCTGGTGGACTGCCGGAATACCATTTGACATCCTCCACGGTATGGGGAATTTCACTATTTCACTTATTTTATTTAAGCCCTTATATCAGCTGCTCGTCCGGCTGAAACGGCATCAATCATAAAACAAAGGAGTATCAGACTATGGAAACAGCTATCGTAAGAATTAAAAAGGGAGAAGGACGGTCATTAAAAGCCGGAGGAATGTGGATTTTTGATAACGAAATTGATACCATAACAGGAGATTATACCAACGGAGATATCATTACTGTCCATGATTTTGACGGCTACGTTCTAGGCCGGGGCTTTATTAATACCAACTCCAAAATCACAGTCCGCATGATGACACGAAAAAAAGATGTGGAGATCAATGAGGATTTCATTGAAATGCGGGTACGAAACGCATGGGAATACCGGAAAACTACTGTAGACACCAGCAGCTGCCGGATCATCTTCGGAGAAGCCGATTTTCTTCCAGGAATCGTAGTGGACAAGTTCTCTGATGTTCTGGTAGTGGAATCTCTTGCGCTGGGTATTGACCGCTTAAAACCTGTGATTCTTGAAAAGCTGAAAAATATTTTTGCAGAAGACGGAATTCAGATCCGGGGTATCTATGAACGCAGTGATGCCAAGGTACGGCTTCAGGAAGGGATGGAACGATTTAAGGGATTCATCGGAGAGCCATTTGATACTAAGGTTGAGATTACAGAGAACGATGTTAAATATATGGTGGATGTGGAAGACGGCCAGAAAACAGGATTCTTTCTGGACCAGAAGTACAACCGGCTTGCCATTAAACGCTTATGCAGGGACAAACGGGTTTTAGACTGCTTTACCCATACCGGATCCTTTGCCTTAAATGCGGGTATCGCAGGTGCAAAAGAAGTAATTGGAGTCGATGCATCGGAACTTGGGGTTGAGCAGGCAAGGGAGAATGCAGAGTTAAACGGACTTTCCGATCGTGTCTCCTTCCGCTGTGCCGATGTTTTTGAACTCCTGCCCGAGCTTGAGAAATCCGGGGAAAAATTCGATGTGGTGATTCTTGACCCTCCCGCGTTTACCAAGTCCAGAAACTCCGTAAAAAACGCAGTGAAGGGGTATCGGGAAATCAATATCCGGGGATTAAAGCTTGTTACAGATGGCGGTTATTTAGCCACCTGCTCCTGCTCTCATTTCATGACCCCCGAGTTGTTTACCAAAACCATAAGAGAAGCGGCTGTTAGCGCTCATAAGCGCCTGCGTCAGGTGGAATACCGCACCCAGTCTGCAGACCACCCAATTCTCTGGAGCGGAGACGAAAATTCTTACTACCTGAAATTTTATATTTTTCAGGTTTGTGACGAGAAATAATCATTTAAAAACAGGGCAGGTTAATCCTCTTATAGGATTCCTGCCCTGTAATTCATTATCTTACAGACATAGCCGCATACATACCGCTTCTCACGGCGCCGCCTACTTTTCCTACTTTTGCACAATCACCAATCAGGCGTACCTTATTATGGTATTTTGCATCAATGGCTTTCGCGGTTTCATTGTTAGGAAGCATTCCAAAGGAAGCTACCACTGTGTTTCCTTCAAGGAAAACCTCTTTTCCATCTTTTCCCATAGCCCGAACACCTTCAGCCGTGATTTCAAGCACCTTATGTCCCGTATAAAGTTCTACTTTATTCTCTAAAAGCATTGGTATTAAGGATGCTTTGTTAATCATATGATCTCCAGCTGCCATTTCATCAAGCATTTCAATAATGGCCACCTTCTTACCCCTTAATGCAGTTTCCAAAGCACTGTCACAGGAGGACAGACCACCGCCGCAATAAATGATTTTTTCACCTTTCAGCTTGTTCTCATCCAAATGTGCTTCCAGAACATTAATTGCACGTTCAATACCCTTAATTGGGGGCATCATTGGAATTGCTCCGGTAGCAACGATGATCGCATCCGCCTTCTCAAACACTGGATCATCTTCCCCTATTTCCGTATTCACATGTACTGCAACTCCCGTTAACTCCAGCTGGCGCTTATACCAGGTAATCAGTTCACGCAGCTGACTCTTAAAAGGAGGAGTTGCTGCACTGCGTAACTGTCCCCCTAGATCACTCTCTTTTTCAAACAAGTCAACCTTATGTCCCATAAGCGCCGCTGTTCTGGCAGCTTCCATTCCACCAGGACCTCCTCCGATTACGACTACATGCTGCTGTTTATCCACCTTTTCAAGTTTAAAACGTTTCTCGAACCCAGTGGCTGGATTGACGGAGCAGCTGATTTTCGTCAGTCTGGTGAGAATTCTTCCGATGCAGTCATCGTTACAGCGAATACAGGGACGAACTTCATCACGTCTGTCAGTTAAAATTTTGTTTGCCATCTCCGGTTCAGCGATTAAAGGTCTTCCCATCAAAACAAAATCAGCATTTCCGCTTTCAATTAACTGAACGGCTGTTTCCGGAGTGTGGTTACCGGCATTTAAAAGTGGAATTTTAACCGCCTTACGTGCAACCTCACAAACATCTGCCATACAGGCATCACCCAGATAGGCGGGTGGAAATATATAATCAATATTTTCATAGCTTCCGCTGTCAATATCCAATGCATCGACTCCTGCTTTTTCCAGTTCCTGCATAAGGGGAATGGTTTCTTCAAAAGTACGTCCGCCTTCAAAATTATGCTTTACTGCCATTCGAAACAGGATAGGCATATCTTGTCCCACTGCTTCCCGTATGGATTGTACAATTTCAACGGCAAAACGCATACGGTTTTCCGGTGTTCCGCCATACTCATCTGTTCTTTTATTCCAGATTTCTGACATAAACTGGTCAATTAAATATCCTGCATGACCATGAACCTCAATGGCATCAAAACCAGCATCCTTCAGTACTTTTGCAGAGTAGGAAAATTGCTTCATAATAGTCCTTATTTCTTCAACCGTTAATTCGCGGCACATTAAATTCGGATCAAACATGGAAGGAATTGCGGAAGAAGAAACAGGCGCCTTTCCATTTAACATATTAGGAAATGCGTTTTTTCCGGTACCGCAGCTGAGCTGTGCACAGATCTTCGTTCCATAGCGGTGAACTGCTTCCACTAATGTGGTTAACTGAGGAATCACATAGGTATTATCCAGATATCCTTCCATGGAGCCCTGAGCCAGTTCCTGCGTTAAGAATTGGCAGCCCATAATGATCAGTCCGGTTCCCCCTTTTGCCCGCTCTTCAAAATAATCAATTTCATCATCAGCAATGGTTCCGTCAATATGGCCTGAGTTAAGTCCCATTGGTGCCATGGCAATACGATTCTTTACAATCATATTTCCGATTGAAAATGGTGTGTTTAAAATCTCGTAATTCATATGCCGCCTCCGTAAGTATGTTTTTGATAAAATATTAACATATTTATGGTAACATACTTACGGACGTTTATGCATCGTGCATTTATTTAGAAAAATATCAGAAACAATGACATTTCTGCACAAATGATTTTTTATCTCATTTACTGATATATTCTAAGATTTTATAGGAAAAATATAAAGTCATATAACAGTCCCTGTTATAAATATCCACGGATATCAGTTCTTGGATTTTAGACAAACGGTAGTTCATGGTATTTCTGTGAATAAACAGATCATCGGCAGAAGCCACCAGATTCCCCATGTTTATAATGTACGTATATAAACTTTTCAAATAATCTGTTTTATGGTTCTCATCGTATTCTTTTAATCTTAAAATATCCGGGTGGCAATAATGGATCAGATCCTTTTGTTCCTTTATCCGGTCCAGCATATCATAAATTCCATAATCTTCATATCGATAGATACTTAACTCAGCTGCTTCCTTTTTCCCTAAGCGGATGGCTGCCAATGCCTGCTGGTATGCCTCGGGGATCTCCAATATTTCACCAAAACTCTGACTGACACCGGCGCTCATGTGCATCTGCTTTAAATAATCAGTAATGGGCTGAATCTCTTCATTAGTCAGGTATTGGGACTGATTGCAGCCTGTAATAAATATTAAATGATTATCATGAAACATTAACTCTCCATGGGAACCTTTAAAAAGTTTTGATTCTCTTATCAAAGAGATTAAGCTGAATGTTTCCGAATAATGATTGTATTTTATAATAATAAGATATTTTTTCTCCGGCAATTTCCACTGCAGTCTCTTTGCTCTGTCTTTAATCAATTCCGGTTCCGTAAGACTTCCCTGTATCAGATCCGAAATAAAACGGTTCGCCAGCCAGTCATACTGAAAACCTGAGGATTGATTGTTTTTAATCTCATTTGCTATTACATCACATATGAATTCCGTTATCTCCAGATCTTTCTCTGTAAAAAGCCTGTTGGATTCAAGAACTGCAAAATGACCCACAATACGCCGATCCAGCCGTATTGCACAAAATATCCTTCGATATTTGTAACCCTCTCCAAGACTTCCAATCACAGCTTTTTTATTTTGTACTGTTTTTTCTATCCACTGCTTAAAATTATATTTCTGCGTATACTCATAAGTTGTAAATCCCATGTTCCTGTATTCCATCCACGGCAGGTCATCTACTTCCTTAAAATCAGATGCCGCTAACAAGCGGTGATTATTATCTCCCAGCATTACAGGATTTCCTAATAACTCACTGGCTATATCTATAATATAGGGAAGCCCTCTGCCTTGTATAATGGTATTAAAAAGTGCAGCTGGCCGCTCGATTAACGAATACTGGTCCACAAGTATATCCGTAACATTATTGAGCAGTTCCTCCATGGTGATTCCCGGCTGTATATAAACCATATTGGCATGACGTTCCTCATTTACCGCGTGAGAAATATCCAGGTTAAGCGGACACTCAAGCAAAAGAACATTCCTGGGAAAATTATTGCCGGAACTATTGGAAATGTCAGAATACCGGCCAATATAAAGTATATTAGCATCAAAAACCGTAATATGGTCAGTTAATAGTTTCACTCCACGTATAGTCAGATTTTCTTCGCATAAAACCGCCTTTATAATTATTGTTTCATCTAATTTTTCTAATATGTCTTTTATTCTCAGTATCAATTGGCTCACCTTCTCCATATTAAGTAAAAGTACCCTAATAGTAATACTATTAGGGTACAGTTTTCCTTTTTTTATTCTTATCGATAAAACTGTGAATAAACTCCGCCGGAAACCACTCCGCCCCGATAGCTTGCAAGCTCGCTTACGGTAACCAGCTGATATCCCTGCTCGGATAATCTGCGGATAATCTCAACTGCGGCAGCTCCGCTTTGAGGATAGAGTTCATGCATCAGCACAATATCCCCATCTTTCACCCGGCTCATCACTGTCTGTATGGATTTAGCCGTGTTTCGGGTCTTCCAGTCCAGCGTATCAATACTCCACATAATCATAGGCGCATGAACATTCTGAAGAACTGTGCTGTTTTTATTTCCTCCCGGAAGTCTGACTAATACAGGTCTTACACCGCAGACAGCTTGTACGGCATCATTGCAGCGGTTAATCTGGCTTTGAATCTGCTGGGCATTTAACTTGTTTAAATACTTATGCTCATATGTATGATTACCAATCTCATGTCCTTCTGCAGCCATACGCTTTAATTCGTCAGGATAATAGGCTGCCCGGTTTCCTACCACGAAAAAAGTTGCTTTTCCGCCATACTGTGCCAGACTGTCCATAATCTGATTTCCCACCGGAGCGTACGGACCATCATCAAAGGTCAGAGCAACCATTGGTTTGGAAGGATCAATCACTCTCCCAGCAGGTTGTCCCTCCGTTTCGGATGATTCCTGCTGCCCTGCTGTCTCTCCTGTACTTTGACTTTCTGTCTCCGCCTGTGACTGTGTCGCTGTTTCTGCCTGAGTCTCTTCCTGCTTTCCTGGCTTTGTAGAAATATTCCCGTTTTCATCTACCCATCTGGCAACTCCCGGCCCCAGGTCTTCATCTATCCAGCCGCCTCGTACCTGCGTTGTCTCTTGTGCAGCTGCCGCCGTCTCATACGCCATGGACGGAAATGGAGAAGCTGGCACGAAGGCTGTTATAAGGGCAAGGGCTGTCACACCCAGACCCAGTTGTAAAAATTTCTTCATAAAACATCATTCCTTTCCCTGTTACTAATCTCTACTATACAGGAATTAGGGGGAAATGGAAAGTAAAAAGCAAAAAAAGCCCCAAAATACAGTTGTTTTCTGTATTCCGGAGCCTTTTCTTTTACATCCATACAGGAGTAGGAACGACTGCAGCTTCAGTCCCTCATATTTATACAAATCTTCCCTTCAAAAGGGCAGAAATTATCCCTTCCACGCTTTTTTCTTCTACTTCCAGGGGCTGACCCGGCTCTTTGATGTCCCCCAGCTGATGAGCGTCTGAATTCTGAAGAATTGTACAGCACTCAAGATACGGGTTTTGTCTGATCAGTTCAGGAAGACGGTCCCAATTCCTCACTTCCGCCGCCATAAAACGGCTGTCAGGCGGAACAAAACCCAGGTTTGATAACAGGCTGTTGGCGTTTTTGTCCAAATGAGCGGGAAACATAACACCGTCAAAGGAACGGACCAGAGCCCAAAGTCCGTCAAAGGATATCTCTGTGGAGTTAATCAGAAGATTTTCAAACGTGCCTGCTGCTTCATCTTCCTTATTATATATAAACTGATTTCCAAAAATTTCCACGTTATTTGGAAAGGGGATCAGTTTCTTCTCCACATATGCATCGAATTCCATGGCTTTAGACAGTGTAGGAAAGAGACATACCGCATGTACCTCCTCTGACGTGCAAAGCTCCATACCAGGAATTGCGAGAATCCCGAATTCCTCTGCAAAATGTAAAACAGCGGGACAGTTCTTGCAGGAATTGTGGTCTGTGACCGCAATCACTTCAAGTCCTTTTAACGCTGCCATTCCTACGATATTACCAGGTGTCATATCGTCATCGCCGCAGGGGGATAAGCAGGAATGAATATGGAGGTCATATTCAAGCGTCTTCATGGGAAAGCCTTTTTTCAATCAGCAGAGCTGCTTCAAAAATAGGAAGCCCGGTTTTCATTACTGTAATATTCTGTTCGATTGCCTTTTGTTTTGCGGCCTCGTCAGGTGCTACTCCCTCTGCAAGAATCACACAGGCGGCATCCGTTAAAGACGCAACAGCTAAGGTGTTCATATTTCCCATAACAGTCACCCATGCACACCCCTCAGGCGCTTTGCCCATGGCAATACTTAATAAATCACAGCAAAATGGTTTTGTAATCCTTCTGTCCGTTCTCTCACCTACATGAATCGTCTCAAATTCTCCAGTATCAATCAATTCCCTTATCGTCATTTTGATTTCTCCCCTCTTTCCTGTCAAGCTGGTTCATTTCATCAGAAATCCTTACTATATATGAAGTCATGGCTCTGAATTTACTGTAGCTGTCTCCATCTCCCTCCTCAATATCAGCTGCCAGTCTGGCAACCTCCTTTGTCAGCTTATGAACATTATCCCGGAGGAAATAGATGCAGTCCGACTCCGCGGCTTCCCCTCTGACAATATCTTCTGCCAGTGCCTTACAGGTGGGAGCACCGCAGGAACCGCAATCAAGTCCCGGAAATTTCTTCAGAAGCCGTTCTACCTGATTGAGCCTTGCAAAGCTTTCCATCATGGTGTCACCCAGGTGAAATACCGGCTCATACTGGACCAGTACTGGTCCATCTCACAAGTTCTTCCCCTTCTGATTCCATATGGCTTCTTGCCACAGGCATATATTTACGCAGGCGCTTTAACTTTACCTCCGCTACATAAGGGTTTTCTACAGTAAGAACCCCTCCCACGCAGCCACCGTTACAGGCATTTAACTCCACAAATTTCAAATTGGTAAATTTCTGGTCTTCCATATCCTCCAGAACCCGTATAACATTCTCAATCCCGTCTGCAGCCAGATAATCCTCTGTAAAGAGACCGCTTGCTTCTCCTCCGCTTCTTCCCCAGCTGACGCCGATTTTCCCCGACGTTCCGATCTCCGGCGGTTCATCTCCCACCGCTTTCATGCAGGAAAGAAGCCGTGGATAAACATCTTTAATTGCAAGGACTTTATCCACTTCACTGTGATCTGTTCCCAGGGGAGCACGGGCATAAGTTACCTTTGACGGACATGGTGAAATAAATATGATCCCAATCTTTTCCCTGGGCAGTCCGGTCTTTTCCATGGCTCTTCTCACTGCAAGTATGGCAGCCACCTCAACTGGCGGATTAAGCGGCAGAAGATTGGGGATTAAATTAGGAAAACGAACGCGGATGAGCCGTACCACGGAAGGGCATGCTGTACTAATAACCGGAAGCTTATCCGGGTTCTTGCTTAAATACTCCCTGGTTGCCTCACTGACCAGTTCCGCTGCCGCGCTCACTTCAAATACATCATCGAATCCCATAAGCAGCAGTGCATTAAGCACAATGTTCACATCATCTAAGTTATTAAACTGGCTGTACAAAGATGGTGCCGGCAGGGCAACCGTGTATTCAAACTGCTTTAAATCCTCCATGGTATCGTAAATGGCATGTTTGGCGTGATGAGGGCATACACGGATGCACTCACCGCAGTCGATACAGAATTTACTGTTAATCTGTGCTTTTTTATTTCTGACCCTGATCGCCTGGGTGGGGCAGCGCTTAATGCAGTTAATGCAGCCCATGCAGAGATCCTCATCAAGTCTTACAGAATGATAAAATTTATCCAATGGCTCACCTCTTTTTAGCAATCCATATTTTTGCGGCTACAGATTCACCACCATTCGAATGGTGGTTCCTTCTCCAATCACCGTATGTATCTCCATCTCATCGGAATACTTTTTCATATTGGGCAGTCCCATTCCCGCACCGAAACCAAGGGAGCGAACCGCATCCGGAGCTGTGGAATATCCGGCCTGCATGGCAAGATCAATATCCGGAATGCCGGGACCAACATCTTCTAAAACCATCTCAATCCGTTCTGTTGATATGTGTACCGTGATCTCCCCGCCTTTGGCGTGTATTACCATATTGATCTCTCCTTCATACATGGCAATGGCAACCTTGCGAACGGCTTCCGGTGTAACACCCATTTTTTTCAATTTGCTCTTCACATCGCTGCTGGCCTCTCCCGCTCTTGTAAAATCATCCGGAGAAATCGTATAATGAAACGTAATCATATCCATAATTAAATCGCACCTCCGTGTAGTCCTGCCTCATAGAGCATTCCGCAGGCAGAAAACATGCGGTGCCCGGTGGACAGGAGAATAATCCCCCTCTCAGCCGCCATCTGAAGCATGGCTTCATCCGGCTTTTTCCCTCTTACAAACACGATGCACACAATATCAAGCATTTCAGCAGTCCGAACCACCTGGGGGTTACATAGTCCTGTGAGCAGTACAGAATGATCCTTTGAATAAGCAAGCACATCACTCATCATGTCAGAACCACAGGCGCTTTTCACCTCCTCAGACATATGCTCCTCTCCCACCAGCACTTTTGCACCCAGTATTTTCCTGATATCTTCGACTGTCATATGGCCCTTTTCCTCCATCCATTCACGCTATTCACACAATTCAAGACATTATTGATAATTATATCATAAATAGTTGCTTAAGTGTATAAATTTCCCACGTAATCATTGTTATTTTTTTGTCGAATCTTGATTAAAACTATAGATTTTTTCTCAATAACATGATAAAATATCAGTTACATTGCATAAGCAACATTGAAGGAGGTTATCAAATGACTTGTAAAAAACAAGGCGTCCAGTTTAACGGGACAAAAGAGCAGGAAGTTGCTTTGAAAGAAATGATTTCCCAGCTCAAAGATACAAAAGGATCTCTTATGCCTATCATGCAGAAGGCACAGGATATCTATGGTTATCTTCCAATTGAAGTTCAGACCATAATTTCTGATGAAACGGGTATTCCCCTTGAGAAGATTTATGGTGTTGCCACTTTTTATGCCCAGTTTGCACTTCAGCCTAAGGGCAAATATCAGGTATCTGTCTGTCTTGGAACCGCATGCTACGTAAAAGGCTCCGGTGACATTTTCCATAAAATTGAGGATATTCTTGGCATCACCAACGGAGAATGCACTCCGGATGGAAAGTTTTCTCTAGACTCCTGCCGCTGCGTAGGCGCCTGCGGTCTGGCTCCTGTCATGATGGTGAACGGAGAAGTTTACGGAAGACTGACAGTCGATGATGTTCCAGGTATTTTAGCCAAATACGAATAATTACATACGCTTATGATGACAGAGATTTCTTTAAATATTTTGGATGTGGCAGAGAACTCCACACGGGCAGGCGCCAGCCTGGTTACCATTCTTGTTTCTGTGAATACCTCTACAGATGAACTGACCGTCCAGCTTTCTGACGACGGCTGCGGAATGACAAAAGAACAGTTAGAGAATGTAACAGACCCGTTTTTTACCACCCGCCAGACCAGAAAGGTCGGTCTTGGTATTCCGTTTTTCAAATATGCAGCGGAATCCACGGGAGGGAGCTTCTCCATCGAATCGAAACCGGGTATCGGAACGAAGACAACTGCTGTATTCGGACTTTCCCACATAGACCGAATGCCCTTAGGTGACATGAACAGTACCATTCAGACACTGATCACCTGCCATCCGAATACAGATTTTCTCTATATCTATCGTTATAACGAAGCGTCCTTTGAGCTGGATACCAGACTCTTTCGGGAGATTCTGGGTGAGATTGCCTTTGACTCACCTGAGGTAGCCGCTTACATAAAGGAATATTTATTTGAAAACAAATTGGAGACTGATGGAGGCGCGGTCATTTAGACCCGTCAGAATTGGAGGATAAACATGAAGACTCTTGAAGAATTAAAAGCAATTCGGGAGAAGATGCAGAGTCAGGTCAGCATGCGCGGAGAAGATCACGCCCGTACCCGTATTTTAGTTGGTATGGCAACATGCGGAATTGCAAGCGGAGCAAGACCTGTTCTTAATAAATTGTCAGATCTGGTTCAGGAGAACCATATGACAGACCGTTTTTCTGTTACCCAGACAGGCTGTATCGGTTTATGCCAGTACGAGCCTATCGTAGAAGTATTAGAACCGGGAAAAGAAAAAGTAACCTACATAAAGATGACAGCGGAGAAGGCAGAGGAAGTTTATAAAGAGCATCTTCTGGGCGGACACGTTGTTCAAAACTACACATTATCATCTGCTGATATCAAATAAGGAGGAATCAGGATGTATCGTTCACATGTATTGGTTTGCGGTGGCACCGGATGTACTTCCTCCGGAAGCCAGCAGATTATGGTTAAATTAAGAGATGAATTAGGAAAGCAGGGTCTTTCCGAAGAAGTATCAGTGGTACAGACAGGCTGTCATGGCCTTTGTGCTCTGGGCCCAATTATGATTATCTACCCAGATGCTACTTTCTATGCAATGGTAAAAGAAGAGGATATTCCGGAGATTGTCAGCGAACACTTATTAAAGGGACGTCCAGTTGAACGCCTTCTTTATGATGAGACAGTAACTCCTACTGGAATCAAAGCCTTAAGTGATACGGATTTCTATAAAAAGCAGCACAGAATCGCTTTAAGAAACTGCGGTGTTATTAATCCGGAAGAAATCGAAGAATACATAGGTACCGGCGGATATCAGGCACTTGGTAAGGTTCTTACCGAGATGACTCCTGATGACGTTATCCAGGTTCTTTTAGACAGTGGATTAAGAGGACGCGGCGGCGCCGGCTTCCCTACCGGTATGAAGTGGAAACTGGCTAAGCAGAATGATGCTGATCAGAAATACGTATGCTGTAACGCAGATGAGGGTGACCCAGGCGCATTCATGGACCGTTCTGTATTAGAGGGAGATCCTCATGCATTACTGGAGGCCATGACCATTGCAGGTTATGCCATCGGTGCTTCCCAGGGTTATATCTATGTCCGTGCCGAGTATCCAATCGCTGTTGACCGTCTTAAAATTGCAATTGCACAGGCAAGAGAGATGGAACTTTTAGGCGACGATATCTTTGGAACAGGCTTTTCCTTTAACATTGATCTCCGTCTGGGTGCAGGTGCTTTCGTTTGCGGCGAGGAGACTGCACTTATGGTATCCATCGAAGGAAACCGTGGTGAACCAAGACCAAGACCTCCGTTCCCTGCTCAGAAAGGTTTATTTGGAAAACCAACCATCTTAAACAATGTTGAGACTTATGCAAATATCCCACAGATCATCTTAAACGGCCCGGAATGGTTTGCAGCCATGGGTACAGAGAAATCCAAGGGAACAAAAGTATTCGCTTTAGGCGGCAAGATCCACAACACCGGTCTGGTAGAAGTTCCTATGGGTACCACACTGCGTGAAATCATCGAGGAAATCGGCGGCGGCATTCCTAACGGTAAGAAGTTTAAAGCTGCTCAGACCGGCGGACCTTCCGGCGGCTGTATTCCTACCGAGCACTACGATATTCCAATTGACTATGACAACCTTCTTGCAATCGGCTCCATGATGGGTTCCGGCGGTCTGATTGTAATGGATGAAACCGACTGTATGGTTGATATCGCGAAATTCTTCTTAGAGTTCACCGTAGAGGAATCCTGTGGTAAATGTACTCCATGCCGTATCGGTACCAAGCGTATGCTTGAGATACTTGACAAGGTTACAAAAGGACAGGCAAAACCGGAAGATATTGACCGTTTAGAGGAACTGTGCTATTACGTGAAAGCTAACTCTGCATGCGGACTTGGCCAGACAGCTCCAAACCCGGTACTTTCTACCTTAAAGTACTTCCGCGACGAATACAATGCCCACATTTATGACAAGAAATGTCCGGCTGGTGTATGTAAGGCACTTCTTTCCTACTACATCGATGCTGACAAGTGCAAGGGCTGTACACTTTGTGCAAGAAACTGTCCTGCTAACGCCATTACCGGCTCCGTAAAGAACCTGCATGTGATTGATCCTGAGAAATGTATCAAGTGCGGCGTTTGTATGGAGAAATGTAAATTCGGCGCTGTCTATAAAAAATAATGGAGGGAGATTGTATCATGGAGAATATCACTATAAAAATCAATGGCATGGACGTAAGCGCTCCGGCAGGCTCCACCATTTTGGAAGCTGCCAGACTTGCCCAGGTTGAGATACCGACTTTATGCTTTTTAAAAGATACCAATGAGATTGCAGCCTGCAGACTCTGTACCGTTGAGATCAACGGAGGCAGACTTGCTGCTTCCTGCGTATACCCAATTAATCCGGGCTTAGAGGTAAAGACCAATACTCCAAGCCTTCGTGAATACAGAAAGAAAACACTTCAGCTGATTCTTTCCAACCATGACCGTTCCTGCTTATCCTGCGTACGAAGCGGAAGCTGTGAACTGCAGACTTTATGTAAGGAAATGGGCGTGGACGCAGATGACTACTTTGACGGCGACAAGACTCCTTCCGTTCTGGATGAGAGTGCCGCTCACATGGTCAGAGACAACAGCAAATGTATCCTCTGCCGCCGTTGTACTGCAGTTTGTGAGAAAGTACAGGGAATTGGCGTAATCGGACCAAATGATCGTGGATTTGCCACATTTATCGGTTCTGCCTTTGATATGGGACTGGGAGAAACCAGCTGTGTTTCCTGCGGACAGTGTATCGCAGTATGTCCTACAGGAGCTCTTTACGAGAAATCCAGTATTGATGAAGTAACTGCTGCCATAGCAGATCCTACAAAGCATGTTATCGTTCAGACTGCACCATCTGTACGTGCTGCTCTTGGTGAGGACTTTGATTATCCCATCGGAACCAATGTAGAAGGTAAGATGGCTGCTGCTCTTAGAAGACTTGGCTTTGATAAAGTATTTGATACCAACTTCAGTGCAGATTTAACCATTATGGAAGAAGCTCACGAGTTCATCGAGCGTGTACAGCACGGAGGTGTTCTTCCTATGATCACTTCCTGTTCTCCAGGCTGGGTTAAATACTGCGAGCACTACTTCCCGGATATGACAGAGAACTTATCTTCCTGTAAATCTCCGCAGCAGATGTTCGGTGCCATTGCCAAATCCTACTATGCAGAAAAGATGGGCATTAAGCCAGAGGATATTGTATCTGTCAGCATTATGCCATGTACTGCAAAGAAATTTGAGATTGGCAGAGATGATCAGGATGCCAACGGCGTTGCTGATGTAGATTATTCCTTAACAACCAGAGAATTAGCCAGAATGATCAAACAGGCTGGTATTCGTTTTAACAATCTTCCTGACGAAGAGTTTGATGCTCCTCTTGGAATCTATTCCGGTGCAGGCGTAATCTTCGGTGCTACCGGCGGCGTTATGGAAGCTGCTCTTCGTACTGCTGTAGAGACATTAACCGGTGAAGAACTTAAGAAGTTGGATTTCACTGATGTCCGCGGTACAGAAGGCATCAAGGAAGCCACCTATCATGTTGGCGATATGGATGTAAAAGTTGCTGTTGCTTCCGGTCTTGGCAATGCAAGAGAACTTTTAAACAAGGTTAAATCCGGTGAAGCTGATTACCACTTCATCGAGATCATGGGCTGCCCAGGCGGTTGTGTAAACGGCGGCGGTCAGCCTCAGCAGCCAGGATATGTGCGCAATACCACAGATATCCGCACACTGCGTGCAAAAGTTCTCTACGATACCGATGCAGCTGCACCGATTCGTAAATCTCATGAGAACCCCGCAATTAAGGAACTCTATGATACCTATCTTGGCACACCTGGAAGTGAAAAAGCACATCACCTGCTTCACACCAGTTACGTAAAAAGATCTATCAATAATAATTAATTAATTTTAAAACTCCTTCTGCCTGGTCAGAAGGAGTTTTTTTTGTCATAAAAAGGAAATGAAATAAAAATGCATGGATCGTCTTAAATTCTCCATACTATGACTGGAGGTGATGAGACATGAGCCCAAAAGAATTAAATTATATTGAAGACGCTCTCGGACATGAAAAGTTTTTAAAAACCCAGTGCCAGGATGCTGCACAAAATTTACAGGATCCTGAATTAAAAGCCTGCGCACAGCAGCTGCAGCAAAAGCACCAGCAGATTTTCGATAACATCTATAAATTAGTGTAAGGAGGAAGCAAGATGGACGATAAGTGTATTATGGAAAACTTACTCAACGTCACAAAGGGTGCCTGTGATTTATATATGCACGGAACCATTGAATCCCCTACCATGAATGTACACCAGGCATTTGACAATGCGTTAAATGATACGCTGTGCATGCAGGAAGATATCTATAAAAAGATGTCTGCCAAGGGATGGTATACCACAGAACAGGCAGAACAGCAAAAAATTTCCAAAATAAAGAATCAGTTTGCAGGAATGTAAGCAGATTTATCATTAAAAAAAGTATCCCTGCCGGATTATCATCTGGCAGGGATACTTATATCTGTTACTCTCATCTTATTTAATGACTTCTATGCATCATAACAGCCTCAAGACCCTGTTTTTTCAGATTCTCGTGAACCATTCTGGAATCAGCCTTGCCAAGGAGTAAATCTCTTGCCTTTTTGGCCTCTCCCTCACTCTTATGCTTACTTGGGCCTCCTACACAGCCGCCCATGCAGGCCATTCCTTCCACAAAGTCTGCTGGAAGCTTTCCAACCTTTAAAAGCATCAGCGCTTTCTTGCATTCCGCAGCACCGTTGCATTTCATGACCTCAATATCTGTATTTTCTCCTGATTCCTTGAGACATTCTAATACTGCAGCGGTAACTCCGCCTCCGTTTCCAAACCGTTTTCCAAATATAGAACCTGCCTGATATGTATTCTCCTCCGGCTCCAGTTCTACTCCCCTGGCCGCCATCATGGCACGAGCCTCTCCAAGAGTCAGCACGTAATCCGCATTACCCTTTACATTTAAATCCAAAGCTTCGCTTTTCTTAGCAATACAAGGTCCGATAAAGACAGCGATGGTTTCCGGATCTTTCTCCTTCAGCATTCGGGATACTGCGCACATGGGAGAAACAGTTGTGGACATATTCTCCAAAAGCATGGGGTAATGCTGCTTTATCATATTTACAAATGCAGGACAGCAGGAAGTAGTCATCTTCTTCCCTTCCTTATAAGCCTCTGCCCATTCCGCTGCTTCTGCAGCAGCTGTTAAGTCTCCCCCAAGGGCAACCTCAACCATATCTTCAAACCCGATCTTCTTAAGGGCTGTTCTCCAGCTGGCCATGGTGATGTCCGGCCCATACTGCCCCTCTGTTGCAGGAGCCACCATAGCCACTACCTTTTTCCCGGCCTTAATCAGATTGATTACGTCTACCATGAAGGTTTTTGATCCAATTGCGCCAAACGGACAGCTGTGAATACACGCTCCGCACTGAATGCATTTGCTTTCATCGATTACAACAATTCCGTCATCATCCATGGTAATTGCATCTACCGGACAGCTTCTTTTACAGGGGCGTGTTAAATCTGCGATAGCATTATAAGGACATGCCTGAGAACATTTTCCGCATTCCTTACATTTATCAGGATCGATATGGGCACGGTCATGACCCATGGAAATGGCTCCGAAATTACAGGAATTCTGACAGGCCTTACCCATACAGAGCTGGCAGTTATCTGTTACTACATATCTGGCAATGGGGCATCCCTCACAGGCAGAATTAATTACCTGCACTACATTTTTGGTGTCTCTGCCACTGGGACAGAACCCCTCTGCCAGCCTGACTCTCTCTCTGATAATTTCCCTCTCCCTGTAAATACAGCACCGAAACTGTGCTTTAGGCCCCTGAATCATATGATAGGGAATCTCATCCCTTTTCTGTTCCAATGTACCTTCCCAGGCAAGCTTCGCTACTTCATTTAAAACCTGATGCTTGATGCGAAGTAATGTTGCATCATTCGTTACCATATCGTTCCTCCTTGAAGCTTCCACAAAACGTGGCCGTGTGAATATTCTCTATTAATAATAAGCAACTGTAACCGTCTTCCCCATCTCTTCCACCGCATGCTTCAGCTGCTCCACAAGATTTTGCCGGATTCCCAAATCAAAGGGAAGCCCCGGATTCTGGTAAGCGCTGTTAATCGCTTTCCCCACATACAGCTTTAATTCCGTACAGTCCTCAATAATCATCTTTGCTACCATGGATGCGCCGTTTGGTTTATCCAGTTCCAGAAAAAATTCCTCCGTTACCGACTCATTTTTAACATACCGCTTTAAGAGTTTTAAAACCCGGTTTAAAGTCAATACCCCTTCTGTGACCAGTTCAATACCGTCGATGTAAGCCACAGGCGGTAAATCCGGATCGTTATACTCCAGGGATACCGTCAGTTTCTTATCCATGGTCCTGGAAACAATATTGGCACTGGTTCCTCCGCAGACAATCCTCTTGGTAGTATCATCTCCGGATAAGAAATCCGTTACCATACAAACATCATCTTCCGGATCCTTTGGCGGTCCTGTCATTAAATGAACCGGTTTGCTGTCGATAATCCGCATAACAGCAACGGTTGTATCATCTCCGGGCCGGTACTGGTAAAGTTCATCACACGCTCTGCATAACGCATTGGCCAGACGAACAGCAGATATGGTCATACGATACTGTTTTACCGCATAAGCAGCCACATCTTCCCAGAGCCAGCCAAAATTTAAAAGCTGCCCCACACCTGCATGAATGGTTCCGTCACTAAGCAGAATCAAAGCATCTCCTTTTTTTACCCGGAACCGGTATTCATTAATTTTCTTATCCCGTATCACCCGCATGCTGTGTGGAATGGGGACCAGACTCCCCTCCCTGATAAAGATACAGCCCGGGTTATCAAACTCCACCAGATAGGCATCTCCATTGTGGAATACCTGAAGAATACTGAAGGTAGAATATGCAATCTGTCTCACCTGACAGACAGGAAGTGTCTCCACAATGGTCTCCACACACTCTTCCAGGGTTGCACCGTTTAAAAACATGGTGCCCAGTATCTTAGAGGTCATGGTTGCCAGTATGTTTGCCTTTACCCCGCTTCCCATACCGTCGGCGAGGATCATAATATTGGAGTCATCCGTATGGAGGAGCTCCACCTTATCCCCGCAAAGTACTTCACTGAATTTATTTAAGCTTTTATAAGCAACGTCAACGGTAACTCCCATCATTTAACCTCGCTTTCGCTGCCCTCATCTAACAGAGACTTGCACAGCTTGGTCAATGTGGTTTTCGTTTCTGCCGTAGTCTCTCCCAGAAGCCCTGCGATCTCCTGGGCCACCATCATCTGCTTATGAATTACTTTTTGAGCCAGATCGATGGTTTCTAACTTCTTTTCGTACTCCTGTCTGGCCTGTTCTTCTTCCTTTGTAATGTCGATAAACGTAGCCAGCACCACATCTTCCTTGTTTACATAAACAATGTTCTGAAGAGTAGAAATTCTATATTCTCCATATGTGACCTTTTTGCCATGAATTTTCTGATGGGTATCATACACCCACTGAAAATCAGTGGTATCAATCAATTCATACAGATACATGG
This sequence comes from Lacrimispora struthionigena, assembly GCF_048627165.1. Classification (NCBI taxonomy): domain Bacteria; kingdom Bacillati; phylum Bacillota; class Clostridia; order Lachnospirales; family Lachnospiraceae; genus Lacrimispora; species Lacrimispora struthionigena. Next base: position 131,184 of record NZ_JBMBWP010000001.1, on the reverse strand, counting down.
TTAAAGCTTCCTGTCTGGTCTTGCCAAAATACTTTTCACCAACTGCAGAATATTCCAGAATCTTCATCTCCTTATCAACAATAAGCACAATGTTGGGAGACGTCTCCATAACAAGATTGGATAATGATTCCGCCTTTTCATGCATAAAAGGAATGCACATATTTAATTCCGCTTTTTTCTGAATAACAGCTACGGCTTTCTCTCTGCATGTGGAATAACCGCATGCTCCGCAGTTTAGTTCATCTTCCGGCCTTGTCTTACCTGTCTTCTTCAAAATCTCCTGAATCTGGGCTTCCGTAGGAACAATATCCCTGGGAGCACGGTTTAAGAAACGTTTTCCAAAGGTAAGGGAGTCGAAGATTTCCTGAATTTCCTCATCGGGAACCCCATCTTTTTCAATGGTATCTTCCATATCAAGCTTTATCCTGAATCTGGATACATGCTCATGATCAGCAGCAGGGCCCTTGATACAGCCGCCTGAACACATATTCATCTCAATGAAGCACCCCGTAATCTCACCCCGGAGCATGCTTTCACAAAGATCAATACAGTTGCGGCAGCCATGGACATAAAACTTCCGGTATCCATCCCGTTCGGCCTCTGTTGCCAGCACAGAACTTACGATTCCATTGGTAACCGGATAGAGCCGGTTCACTCTTGGATTCATATGAACAAAAGGGATATCCTGGCAATCCCCGATGGTAATCTCTTCCTGTGCAAGCCACCGTTCTATATCATTGAAGTTTAAGACAGCATCAATATAATCCCCGTGTCTTAAATCCTCAGCTTCTTTCTTCTTGGCAATACAGGGTCCCAGAAAGACCACCTTGGTATCCCTTCCGAATTCTTCCTTTAACATCTTGCCATGAGCAACCATAGGGGAAACTACCGGTGCCAGATAAGGAATCAGTGCAGGATAATAAATTTCAATTAAATCATTGACACTGGGACAGCAGGTTGTGATTATATTCTCCATGCTGCCTTCCTTTAAAAGTCTGGTATACTCAGCAGTTACAACTGCCGCCCCCTCCGATGTTTCCCGCACATCGGAAAATCCCAGCTTTCTAAGGGCGCCGTTCACCTGCCCTGCCGTTTTATAGTTTAACAGCCCCATATAGGACGGGGCCAGTGAAATCACAGTTTTATACCCAATATCAAGAAATCCTTTGACCAGATCCAGATCACTGATAAGCGTTTTGGCAGACTGAGGACATACCTGCATGCATTTTCCGCATAAAATGCACTTATCAGACATAATTTCTGCCCGTTCATCTTTAATCATGACCGCTTTGACTTCACAGTTACGAACACATTTATAGCAGTGCTTGCATTTGGTCGCCTTGAAATCAATAATTCCCATGACTAAAGCCTCCCCAGAATTTCTTTATCAAAAAACTCCTTTGTATCTTCCGGTTTTAATGAATAGATCTGACCGTCAACCGTTACGCAGACTCCATTCACACAATTTCCGCTGCAAAAAGAACCATTTAAATCCACCTGCTCCTCCAGATGCTTCTCTCTCACCAGATTCTGAAGCTGGGCTATGATCTCTCTGGATCCTTTTAAATGACATGCACTTCCTATGCATATTGTTACTCTCATGAATATTCTCCCTCCGAAATAAATCCCCTGCATGAACTGCCGTTTCGACCATTATCGCATATTGTTATATTTATATCAATACTTATTTACTGATTGTGTGTATTTTTTGAAGTACTGAAAAATATAGTTTTTACAACTTCCTGCCGTTGTACGTCAATCAGACCGCAGGTATTTAACCGCAGCATGGGAATGACTGGAAGACTGGCAAATGCAAGGGTCATAAAAGGGTCAATTCCCGTTCCAATACCAAGCTGGTGCGCATGCTTCTTCAGCCTTTCCAACCGTTCATCTACCCATATTGCGGACTCCGGGCTCATAAGTCCTCCGATGGGAAGAGCCAGCTCCGAAAGAACCACTCCGTCCGCCACAACCGCAATGCCACCCTGATTTTTCCTCACTGTATTTCCTGCAAGCGCCATATCCCGGTCATTTGTCCCCGCTATGATCAGATTATGGGAATCATGGGCAATACTGGTTGCCACAGCCCCACGTTTCAGTCCGTATCCGCCAAGGAATCCAAGGCCAGTATGTCCGGTATTCTTATGCCGTTCCAATACTGCCATCTTTACAATATCCAAGTCAGCAAGGGCCTCCGGGTCAGCTCTCAGCTTTTCAGTCCATGGCACAAGTCTCTCCTTTGTGGTCAGTTCTCCGGGAGTTAAACATAAAACCCGTATGGTGTCTCCCTCTTCCTTCATAACAAAGTCTTCTAGCACAATCTCTTTTAACCGGAAGGAGTTACCCACTTTATCCGGTATCTGTCTGTGAGCATTTGTTCCAGTATCTGGAGATTGTACGGGCCTTCCATCTTCTGCCACCAGAATTCCTTTGCGGTAAACCTTACTGACTGTGAACTCCTTAAGGTCAGAAACAACAATGAGATTCGCCTGATAACCAGGTGCAATGGCTCCTGTCTCATTCAATCTGAAATACCGGGCAGCCTGATAGGAAGCCATGATCACAGCTCGCACCGGATCAGCTCCCAGCCTGATCGCCTTTCTGATAATATAATCCATATGGCCCAGCCTGGCCAGCTCACCAGGGTGCCTGTCATCGGTCACCAGCATACAGCGGTGATAATAGGGCTCCTCAAACAGGGGGAGGAGGGCCTTTAAGTTTCTGGCTGCAGTTCCTTCCCGTATCATCACCCACTGTCCCCGTTTTATCTTTTCCACCGCTTCTTCCATGCAGGAGCACTCATGATCCGACCCAACACCGGCCGTAATATAAGCATTTAACTGTCGGCCGCAAAGAAGAGGGCCGTGACCATCGATGATCCGGCCGTGTTCTGCGGCACTCACTATTTTTTTCATAATATCCGGATCTGCCTGTATGGTTCCATGGGAATCCATCAGTTCTGCAAGTCCAAGCACATATTTTTCCTGATAAAAGGGGGCCAGATCATCTGCTGTTAAAACAGCTCCGGACTCATCAAGCTTTGCAGCCGGAACACAGGAAGGGAGCATGAAGTACACATCCAAATCCAGATTCCTGGATCGTTCCATCATAAATCTTATCCCTTCAGTTCCTGCCACATTGGCAATCTCATGGGGGTCCGTAATGACTGCTGAAGTACCATGAGGTATTACGGTTTTCGCAAATTCTTCAGGAGAGAGCATGGAACTCTCCAAATGGATATGTCCGTCAATCAAACCTGGGCACACCACCTGGCCGGCTAAATCCACCTCTGTTTCCCCCTCATAGAAACCGATCCCCACAATATATCCGCCCTCAATGGCGATATCACCATCTTCCAGCTCTGAAGTAAATACATTTACCATCCTGGCATTTTTCAATACCAGAGATGGCTTTTTTCTTCCTGACGCAGCAAAAATCCGTTCCGCCAGCATACGATCCATAGGCCCCTTCCTCCTTTATTTACCGGCAAGCTTGGTAATAGATGCCGTAATCAGTTTTTTAAACAACGGTGCCACCCGGTCTGCAGTCTCCTGAACTTCTGCATGGCTTAAAGGCTGGTCAATAATACCGCACGCCATATTGGTGATACAGGAAATACCGCAAACCTTCATCCCCATATGGTTGGCAGCAAGCGCCTCACAGGCTGTACTCATTCCAACTGCATCCGCTCCCAGTATCCGGCACATCTGCACTTCTGCAGGAGATTCATAGGCCGGTCCTGTCAGCTGCAGATAAATTCCCTCCTGCAGTTCAATTCCCTCTTCCTTTGCCGCTTCTTTAATTACTGCTCTCAGCTCTTTGCGGTAAATATCGCTCATATCCGGGAATCTGGTTCCCAGCTCTCCGATGTTGGTTCCAATTAACGGAGAAGGAACAAATGTGGCAATGTGATCCTTAAGAAGCATAAAATCCCCCGGTTTGAATTCCTTGTTCACCCCACCGCAGGCATTGGTCAAAAATAAAGTCTTTGCACCCATAAGTCCCATAAGTCTTGTTGGGAGAACTACATCCGTCATAGGATATCCTTCATAAAAATGAACCCGTCCCTGCATAATGACTACTGGAACTTTATTTACATAACCAAAGATGAATCTTCCTTTATGACCGGCTACGGTTGAAACCGGAAATCCCTCAATGTCTTTATAATCTATGGTGGCAGCTACTTCAATCTCCTCCGCATATTCCCCAAGTCCGGAACCAAGAATAAGGGCAACCTCGGGAACAAAATCAGTTTTCTCCCGTACACTTTTTAAACAGCTTAAAAGCTTCTCATATACTTCGTTCATATTGTTTTTTCTCCTTTCACAATCCTGACAGAGTCACGCTCTTCAGGTGTTACAAGTATAACACATTTCCATGAGATTTCGCATAATATTTTGACAAACAAGACTTAAAAATGGTATACTTTACCTGTTCGTACTAACCCGAAAGGAATACCTGACGGAGAAGGCGAGGAGAATACGTCAAACCGGAAATCCCATGCCTGTCGGCGTGGTTTTTTTTCATCCGTTTGCATAAAAACCAATATTAATGGTACGGACAGAAAGTGAGGATTATTATGAAAAAAGTTTTATCAGCACTTGCAGCACTTGCTATGACAGCCGTTGTATTAACCGGCTGTGCAAAAAGCAGTCCACAGGCTTCCACTCCTGCACCGGAAAGCACATCTGCAGCCCAGACTACAGCGGCACCAGAAACCACCAAAGCACCAGAAACCACCAAAGCAGAGGGTTCAAAAGACTCCTACACCTTAAAGATCGGCTCTTTAAAAGGTCCTACTTCCATGGGACTGGTAAGGCTGATGGACAAGGCTAAGAAAGGTGAAACCGGAAATTCCTATGAATTTACCATGGTGACTGCAGCAGATGAGCTTCTTGGTAAAGTTGTGAGCGGAGAACTGGATGTCGCTCTGATCCCTGCCAATATGTCATCCATCCTTTACACCAAAACCAAACACAATGTGACCGTTCTTGACATCAATACCATGGGCGTTCTTTATGCTGTGTCTTCGGATGATTCCATTCACACCTCAGCTGATTTAAAAGGAAAAACTGTTTATTTAACAGGAAAAGGAACCACTCCTGATTATGTCTTAAATTACGTCCTGAAGGCAAACGGGCTGACTGCTGATGACGTAAAACTGGAATATAAGTCAGAGGCAGCGGAAGTAGCCGCTGTATTAAAAGAAAAACCAGATGCAGTAGGTCTTCTCCCCCAGCCATTTGTGACAGCAGCCATGGCTCAGAACGATCAGCTGAAAATGGTTATTGATTTAAACAAAGAGTGGGATGCAGCTGCTAAAGAAGGAAACGGAAGTCTGGTAACCGGAGTTACCGTCTGCAGAAATGATGTTTTAAAGGATCATAAGGAAGCCATTGATCAATTTCTTGCAGATCACAAAGAATCTGCAGAATTTGCCAATAATAATGTAAGCGAGGCTGCTGCATTAGTGGCTGCCGCTGGAATTATTGAAAAAGCGCCTGTTGCAGAAAAAGCAATTCCTTTCTGCAGTATTACCTATGTAGACGGTGAAAAAATGAAATCCCTATTAAGCGGATATTTAAATGTTCTTTATGAAATGGAACCTCAGACAGTGGGAGGCGCACTGCCTGGTGATGACTTCTACTATATGCATCAGTAGCCCGATTAAGGAGATCCAAGTATGAATGCAGGCATTCTCCGCTTTAAAAAAGCCGGAATTATTCTGTTCTGGCTTTTGATATGGCAGGCTGCCAGTACGGCAGTCCACAACAGCATAATACTGGTTGGGCCTTTGGACGTCATATTGGCATTATTCAACCAGATCCGGCTGGCAGACTTTTGGAAAACCATTGGTTTTTCTTTTGGAAAAATCAGCCTTGGATTTCTTTCTGCTTTTGCAGCCGGGATTTTATCCGGCACAGCTGCCTGCCGATATCCCCTCATCGGAGATTTTCTGTCGCCTCTTATGGCACTGATGAAGTCCGTTCCCGTTGCCTCCTTTGTTATACTGGCGTTAATCTGGGCAGGATCTGAAAATCTCTCAGTGATTATTGGGTTTCTTGTTGTATTTCCCATAATCTATATACAGACCATTGCAGGAATCAAAAGTACGGACCAGCAACTGCTTCAAATGGCCGATGTTTTTCAGATGTCAGAAGTAAAAAGGTTTTTTTATCTTTATCGTCCGGCGCTGCTTCCCTATCTGGCAAGTGGCTGCCAGGTGGCGCTGGGTATGAGCTGGAAATCAGGAATTGCCGCAGAGGTAATCGGCGTTCCTCTCCATTCAATTGGTGAAAAGCTTTATCTATCCAAGATTTACTTAAGTACTGCTGATTTATTTGCATGGACACTGGTGATCATTCTGCTCAGCGCGCTTTTTGAATCCTTCTTTCTGTGGCTTTTAAGCCTGGCATCTCCCGGTATCAGACAAAAAAAGAAAGAGGTAGGATGAATATGGAACTTGTAATCAGAAAGCTTTGCAAGTCCTTTAACGGACACTTCGTACTTGACCATGTCAATCTTCATCTGGTATCGGGTAATGTTTACTGCCTCATGGGACCATCCGGATCAGGGAAAACCACATTGTTTCATATACTGCTGGGTCTTGTTTCAGCGGATTCCGGAGAGGTAAACGGTCTTAACAGAGAACGAATTTCAGCCGTATTTCAGGAAAACCGGCTCTGCGAAGCGTTCACTCCGGTAGAGAATGTAACCATGGTAATGCCTTCCTCTTCAGGAAATAATAAAAGGAAGGCCAGGGAAGCCCTTAAACGGCTGCTGCCTGAAGAATCTCTTGACCGTCCGGCATCAACCTTAAGTGGTGGAATGAAGCGCCGTGTGGCCATAATACGCGCTCTGATGGTACCTTTTGATATGGTAATCATGGATGAACCGTTTACAGGCCTTGATGAGGAGACAAAACAACAGGTGATAACCTATATAAAAGAGCAATCGGCAGGAAAGCTGGTTTTAATCAGTACACATCAGGAAGAGGATGTTCAGCTGTTAAACGGAATCAAGATCCACTTATAAAAGCAGGGGCGATAACCATGTTGAACTGGTTACTGCCCCTGCTTTCATTCATTCAATTATTGTCATTTTTATTTCAGTTTAAGAGAATCAAGAGCAGCTTCGATCTGTCCTTCTACACCGCTGTCAGTTGAACCAATGGTTCCTGCTGCACTGATATAGGTTTTTGTAGCTGCATTATAAGAACCGGAGATGGCATAATAACGAACTCCATCCTGAGGTGTCTTATACCGGAGTGCATAACGGAAGGTCTGGCTGCCGTCGCTGCCGTTCTTAACATCATAACGGACAAATTCCATATCCTCACCACGGCTGATTAACTTCTTATATTCATCCATGGTATCCGGATAAACTTCCCTGGCACCATCTGCATCATCACCCTGTACATAAGTAACTTCCAGGTAATCTTCGCCGTTCGGTGAAGAAATCGCTACCACACTCTCGTCTCCGTCTTCGTCCAGTGACCAGCCTTTTGGCGGCATAATCTGATATTTGCCTGATTTGGAAGTAAATAAGCCTTCCTTAATATCTCCTGCATCATTGGCTGTAATCGGCTGTGTTTCTTTTGTTTCCTCTTCTTCCGATGTCTCCTCACCCTCTGATGTTTCCTGCTCAGATGAAGCCACTTCTGCGTTTACCGCTGTGGTCGCCTCAGTGGTTGCTTCTGCCTGCTGCTTGGTTTCCTGTGTCGATTCCGCTTTAGTATTATTCTTTCCGCAGGCTGTCGCTGTCATCATCACTGTCATCGCAATCAAAATTCCTGCTAAGATCTTATTTTTTCTCATAGAATCACTCCTCATCATAAAATTCTTTTCTGGTGACGTGGAGGATTATAACATGAACAGTCCTGAAAGTATAGCATTTTAAACGAACCGAAAGAATCACAATGAAATCTTAATAAATTTTCCAGGTGACACCAGGACTCTCCAGATTCAATAATTTCACTTTAATATTCAGTCCGCCCCCATATCCCACAAGGCTTCTGTCTGCACCAATTACACGGTGACAGGGGATGATTATGGAAATGGGGTTGCGGTTATTCGCCATCCCCACTGCACGGCAGGCCTTTTCATTCCCAATCTGAACAGCAATCTCTTTATAACTTCTTGTCTGTCCATAAGGAATGGTGCAAAGTGCCTCCCATACCTTTTTTTGAAATGCTGTTCCCTCAGGCTTTAAGGGAAGATCAAATTTTGTTCTTTCTCCTATTAAATACTCGTTCAGCTGAAGAACCGCCTTTTTAATCAGGTCTGTGGACTTTTTTAGCCCCTCTTTTGGAGTTTCACTACCAAATTCCACACCTAATATCCCTTCCTCATCACATATTATATGAATAGGACCCAGTTCACTCTCAAAAATATCCCAGTATTTCATAAGTGCTCCTTTCTCTTTGGTTTTTCCTGTTTTACTGTCTGTAACAATTATATCATAAAATGAAATACTTTCTGTTTTTTCAAACATTACTTAGAATTCTTTTAGTTTTTTTATGAAATCTTTATCGACTGGTCAAACTTATGTCATAATTCCAGGGTATACTAATATTTGTAAAGGAACCCCACCCTTTTAACATTGACTTTTTATTTTTCATACTCAAACCGGCAGGAACATTTATGTACCTGCCGGTTCCTCCCATTTTAAGGGCATTCTTCCCGCTTTTCCCCTATTAAAAAATCACGCAAATATCTGCTTTTTTCGATTTTTATTTTTTTTTAAAAATATTGTTGACAAATCTATATCCATCATATATAATAACTCTTGCGTTGCGGAAAACAAGAAAAAAACAAAGACGCAAAAAACCTTCGGGGTGTGGCTCAGCTTGGCTAGAGCGCCTGGTTTGGGACCAGGAAGTCGCAGGTTCGAATCCTGTCACCCCGACTTGAGATCAAGTCATTTAATTCTCAAAAATCCCTTGCGGGTGTAGTTCAATGGTAGAACACTAGCCTTCCAAGCTAGATACGTGGGTTCGATTCCCATCACCCGCTCTTGAGTCTGTAGCTCAGTTGGATAGAGCAACGGCCTTCTAAGCCGTGGGTCGGGGGTTCAAATCCCTTCAGGCTCGTTTCACACTGTCAACCAGCAGTGTGAAGCTTTTTATGGTGGGTATGGCGAAGTTGGTTATCGCGCCAGATTGTGGCTCTGGAGGCCCAGGGTTCGAATCCCTGTACTCACCTTTCCCTTAAAGGGAATTTTTTTTTATCAGGAGATGTTATTGGGCTATCGCCAAGCGGTAAGGCACAGGACTTTGACTCCTGCATTCGTTGGTTCAAATCCAACTAGCCCAGTATGGGATACTAGCTCAGGTGGTAGAGCACTTGACTTTTAATCAAGTTGTCCGGGGTTCGAATCCCCGGTGTCTCATTTTATTATGATCTGTTTGCTATCAGCGGGTATGGCGGAATTGGCAGACGCGCCAGATTTAGGTTCTGGTGGGAGACCGTGCAGGTTCAAGTCCTGTTACCCGCATGAATTATGAATTGATGGAAACACCGGAGTCCCTCGTTAATACAAGGTAATCCGGTGTTTTCATTTTTTTTGCATTATTTTTCATAACTAATCCCCCAAGGCATAAAATATATTACAAACCTGTCGAAACAGAAGGGGAAAAATCTTGTTAAAAATATTAGATGATGATTATTATGATTTAATCGTAAATAATGTTACCGTCTCTTCCTATGGCAGTGATGATGTTACATTATTAAACAGTCTTCACTCATTGAAGCATGTCCTGAAATATGAAAAAGATGCCTGCGGTCTGGAACAAAGCCCTTATGAAACCCTTCCTGCACTGTTTACACTTACCTCTTCTCTCAGCATGGAAAAATCCGGCATTGAAGCGGTTCAAAACAACCCTGATTTCCTTCTGTTCGGCCAAGGAGTTATCATTGGCATTATAGATACCGGTATTGATTATCAGCATTCCGCTTTTATAAATAACGACAGAACTACCCGCATCCTGTCTATATGGGATCAGACAATTCAGGAAGGCTTACCGCCCTCCGGCTTTACGTTTGGTACGGAATACAGTAGAATTCTTATTAATAATGCATTAATCTCTAGAGACCCAGCCTCAATTGTCCCCTCAATGGATACCAATGGACACGGAACAGCGATTGCCAGTATCATTGCAGGTAAACCCGATTCAGATCATTCTTTTTCCGGAATTGTTCCACAATCCGAACTGGTAGTGGTAAAGTTAAAAGAAGCAAAGCATAACCTTAAAAATATCTTCTTCGCTCCTCCAGATTCACTATGCTTTCAAGAATCCGATATCATGCTTGGCGTACGTTACCTTATAACAATATCTCAAAAGCTGAACCGCCCTCTCGTCATATGTATTGCTCTTGGAAGCAGTCATGGAGGACATGATGGTTATGGTCCTTTAAGCACTTATCTGGACATTATTTCACGTTTCCCCGGAATCGGAATATCTGTTTCTGCAGGAAACGAAGGAGGCAATAACAGGCATTACTTTAATAACACTATATCCGAGCCGTTCTACAATAACTTTGCCTTAAATATCGGGATCAGTGACAGACGGTTTTCTATGGAAATCTGGCCGTATGCTCCTCAGAGATTCTCTATTGAAATTACAACGCCAACTCGTGAAAAAACCCAGATTGTTTATCCATCGCTCAATGAGTGTCAGGGAATTATTTTAAGAAACAGTCAGAGTTTTATCTGGGTTAATAACATCTCCTTTGAGAGCAGTACTGGGGATCCTGTCATTTTAATACGGTTTGAAAATCCCCTTCCGGGAATCTGGAATTTTCTGGTGCGTAATAATGAAAAGGAACCGTTCTCTTTTCACTCCTGGCTGCCATCTGGAAATCTGCTTTCCGATGAAACCTATTTCTTAAAAGGTGATCCAAACACAACTATTACAACGCCTGGTAACACGATGAGCGCTCTGACTGTTACCGCCTATAATCAATATAATGATACAATACTGGTTGAATCCGGGAGAGGTTATACAAGAAGCGGTCTTATTAAACCAGATATTGCCGCTCCTGGATACCAGCTTCCTTGTGCTATTCCTAAAGAGCAGTACAGTACGCTTACAGGAACAGGCGCTGCTGCGGCACATACCGCGGGAGTGATTGCCATGATTCTGGAATGGGCTTATGGTAAAGGGAACTTTACAGCTGTCACTGGTATTCAGATCAATCGTATGATTATACGGGAGGCTAAGCGCAACAATCTATATATCTATCCTAATAATATTTGGGGATATGGACAGATAAATATATACAATATATTAAATCGGCTTTCTGGTATTAATCGTACTTGATTTTTATAGCACTTATGTTTTCAATTGGCGGGACCGAACACCGGATACCCGCCATTATCCTTTGTCAATTGTTCGTAATACTGCAGTAAACTCAATATTTTATATATAGTTTAATATCTAATTCATTTATAATTCACCTGGAGGTGATAATTATGAATTTCAAGAAGGAAAAAAAACTGGCTCAAGAATTTGACCGGCTGGAAGCAGCAAGTAAAGATATAGATATTCCAGTTGCTCCGCCGGACGAATTTGAAAACATTTTAAGTGAGATGAAACGCAGGGGAATCAACCCCAGAGTCAGAAAAGAATTAGGCGACATGAAGTAGGCGGGCCGGGTTACCGATAACCCGCCAATATCACGGAATGAATCGTGATTCTTCAGTCATGCCCCACTGTTTTATTAGTTGTTTAATATACGTAGAGGCGGCAGTTAAAAGACTAATATTTCATTAAAGATGTTGTCAATACTGATTTTTCCATACCCCCAGATATTATTGGGATAAACAGCATCAGGGTCTCGCTCTGCCGTTCTCATCATCAGACGATTGATCTGGTTACCTGTAATCGCAGTGTAATTTCCTTTGATGTATGCCCATTCTATGATCTTGACAGCTATCCCGGCAGCATATGCCGCAGCTACTCCGGTTCCAGTGGCTGTTCCATACTGAAAATCTGGTATTGCACATGGAATATTATACCCGGGTGCAGCCAGATCCGGTTTTATCCCTCCCAGCCTTGTATATCCTCTGCTGGACTGCGCAAGAATGGATCCTGTATCTTGGTTATACGCCGCAACTGTCAGAAGATTTGCAGTATCACCCTGCATGGTAATGGTTGTATTGGGATCAGAATTTACAAAATAAGTCTCATTTGAAATCAAATTTCCAGACGGGAGCCAGCAATGAAATGAAAACGGTATTGCATCTTTATTATCCAGCCTGATATACCAGATACCCGGTTCCATATTCCGGAACCGAAGCAGGATGAGCTGATTCCCAGTCTGTGATTCAAATAAAATATTATTTATCCAGACATTGGTTTTAATGGATTGAAAAGTCAGCTTTTTGCACTCTCCTAATGCAGGCTTTATAACCTGGGTGCTTTCCCAGGTGGGTGCTGTCAGCTGTATGGAAAGTCTGGAAGGAATGAAGGGCCAGATTTCTATAAAGTATTCGTTGTCTATTCCTCCTGAGTTTAACTGAAAACTGTCAGTAAACGGTTCTTCTGTGACATCCCCATAATAGTGCCTGCGGCTATTTCCTTCATTACCTGACGAGGTAATGATACTTATTTTAGGCAACAGCATCAGATTGTCTAAATAGGTACTTAAAGCCCCCCGCCCGTCATGTCCGCCCTGATTGGTTCCCAGCGTCAGACAGATTACCAGGGGGCGATTTAACTTGTTTGAGACGGTTAGTAAATACCTTATTCCTAATATAATATCTGATTCCTGATAGCACAGGGCATCAGTTTGAACGCAAAACAGTCTTTTTAAATTTTCTTTTGCTTCCTTTAACTTTACAACCACTAAGTCAGCCTGGGGTACTACCCCGCTAAATTCTTCCTTATCGTTAGATCGTCCTGCGATAATGCTTGCAATTGCAGTTCCATGCCGATAGGGATCATTAGTCGGTACAATGTTATAGGGATATTGGGAAAGAAGAGCAAAATTAATCAGATCCTTTGTGTATTCGGATCCAAAGTTAAAACCTGACGGGGGTGTACCTTCTACTGTCTGATCCCATATAGATAGAATACGGCTGGTTCTGTCATTATTCATAAAGGCAGGATGGCGGTAGTCAATCCCTGTATCAACAATTCCCACTATGACACCTCTGCCGAACAGTCCCCGGGTAGCAGCGATCTGCCTTGATACTTCACCGGTATTTTCCATGCTGACAACCGATTCCAGTGTATATAGCTCCGGAAAGCTGTGATAGGCATTTACTCCAAGATCACAAGGCTCCATACGGTCCTTTGGAATATGAAGCAGAGAAAACAAATCGTTTAGCATGGTAATGTTATCACCAGTATTATACGAAGTGACCAGGGCATTGCTAATAATTAAATCATAATATCGATTGTCCAGAATTTTTTCCATTCGCACCTCCTGCTATCTCAGATGGAGCATATGGTATAATCTATGCAGCAACCTGTTCAATATGAAATTAATTTTCAACTGCATAATAACACGGTTGTTCTCACTTATATAATCTCAAATACCCATTGTTTTTTTAAAGTTTTCACTAATTTATAAAAAAAATTACATATTTATCTTTACTTAACCGTTTTCTTGCGTTATACTTTATGTAACTCTTCTTAGGAGTACCGTATTTCCCCAATCCTGCGGTGCTCCATTTTTTTATCATGTCTTCCTAACAAATCAATAGGATATTACTCCCAGCCCTCTTTTTCTAAATAAGAACCGCAATTTTTACGAACTTTAAAAAACAGATTGGCAACATCTGCATTGTCCCGCTCCCACTCCCGTGATACAATAAAAACGGCAAAGACTTAAGCCGCTGATTGCGGAGAATGGAGCTTCTATGAAAAAACATTACGAAAAAATCATTTTATACAGCGACCGGAAAACAGAAGAAATTATGAATCAGCAGGTCATGGATGAGACCTCAGAATTCTATGGAGGTTTTCGTGATCATGACGGGCTGGTAGAACCAAAACTTGCCATCTTTCAGGTGACAACCATGACCGCCTGCTTATTTAACAGTCAAAGCCGTTTTTACGGCAATGAAGATATATACAATAGAATATCCATCGCTCTCTCCTATATTGCAAACGGTCAGCGGGAAAACGGATTTTTTGATCTGATAAACTGTAATTTTTATTCTGGTGCAGATACGGCATTTTGCATTGACGGACTTCTGCCCGCTTATATCTATTTAAACCGGCTGTCAGAGAAGGAAGACTGCCCTTCTATGGAACGGACCATGCTTTCTACTCTTATGCCTGTTATGGAGTCCATTCTGGTCAAAGGCGGAAAGGCCATGATAAACGGGGGATTCCACACTCCCAACCACCGTTGGGCCATTGCTTCCACTTTAATGATGCTCTATCGCCTCACTTCAGATGAATCCATGAAGAAAGGGGCAGAGAAATTCTTAATCGAAGGCTGCGACTGCAATGAAGACGGAGAATACGCAGAACGGTCAGCAGGAGGATATAACCTGGTTAATAACAATGCCATGATCATGCTGGCAATGGCAACCGGTGACGATTCCTGGTATGAGCCTGTTAAAAGAAATTTAACCATGATGCTTCACTATATGGAGCCGGACGGAAGTATCTTTACCAATAACTCTACAAGACAGGATCGGGGCACAAGGGTTTACCCAACCGGATATTATCTGGAATACTTATATATGGGAATTAAATTCCACAACGAGACCTTTTTGCAGGCCGCCTGCTTTATCATGGATCAGGCTGTTACAAAAGGAATCGGACCTCTGGACTGGCTGATTCATTTCATGCTTCTTCCTGAACTGGGCGAGTTTGAATATGAGGAAAGCAAGATTCTGACTAACTACTGCCATCACTATACTGATTCCGGCATTGTACGGCTTCGCAGAGAAGCTTATTCCTGTTCCATTTTAAAAAGCAGCCCTTCCTTTCTCTATTTTGTACATGGGGATTTATGCGTCAGTATGAAAATTGGTGCAAGCTTCTGTGAACACAGATACTTCGTTCCGGAGAATCTGGTTCAGCTTCCCGGAGATGAGGGATTTGTACTGAATCAGAAAATGGCGGGCTGGTACTACCTTCCCTTTCAGGAACCTCAGGACACCGCCGACTGGTGGAAGATGGATCACTCAAAGAGAGAAAAATTACATGGACCAGACATGAATTTTGTACTGACTGTTACGGAGGAAGCGGATGGAGTTGATATTACCATAGAAACCGCTGGAATTGACCGGGCTCCACTGCGTGTGGAACTTGCATTTGATGCAGGCTGCCGGCTAGAATCCCCTTATTTCATCTCTGAAGGGAATGCAGGCGGCGGAATTGTGGCAAGAGAAGGGACTGTTACTGCTTCCAAGGGTAAATACGCCATTACAGCCGGACCTGGCTTTGGTGCACATAACTATGTAGCAGGCAAGTTCGGAAGTCAGGGACGTTCACAGGACTGTTATACGGTCTATTTTACTGACTTTACCTGCTTTAAGCATACAATATCACTTCGTGCGGTTCCAGCCGCCTATTAAAGTGAAATGAGGGTGCATTCCTGCACCCTCATTCTTTATTTGTGAAAGTAAGCTTTAATCACTGCAATCTGTTTGTTAACACGGTCAGGAATGGAATCTTTCAATTCTTCCCAGGACATCAGCTTGTCATTTTCCAGGATAAATGGTACAAATTCCATAGAAGGCTTAAACCCAAATACTTCCTTAATATATGTCTCAGTCATTTTCTGCAGATCATCATCGGTATGAATCTGATCCTCAAACATATCCTGAACCAGGACACCGTCTAACCCTGCCATCTCCTGGCAGCTTTCTAACCAGGCCGGTATCATTCTGATCACTCTGGGATCAGGCACCAGCGCGTGCTTGCCAGGCTGGGCATAGACCACTGGATGGGTACCGTCCTTAAGGATCAGCTCACCATTTTCTAAGTCTACCATATTTAAAAACTTGCCATGGAAGCTGGCTTCCACTTTTTTTACTCTGCCATTATAGTCAACATAAACCCAGACATGTTCCAGCTCGTATAAATGCTGGATATCAAAATCATACCAGATGGCATACTCGATTGCAAAATCCACTTCTTCCTTATTAATCACAATCTCACGTTTTGGAAATGATTCGCTTTTCTTTGTTTCCCGGAAAATAGTACATCCCATGGCTGTAATTACAAAAGGCTCTTTTTTATCCTGCATGATGACTGGTTTATAGGCTGCCAGTAATTCTAAGTCTGTGCTCATTTTTTCCTCCATAGTAAAAGAGCGGATTGCCGTAAAATGGGTCCGCCCTTTGTCTTTTATTATTTTGATGCTTCTAACAGGAACAGCATAGCCATTGCCTGTCCGTATGGCATTGGGCGAAGTTCAATATCTTTATAGAACTGTACACTTTCTCTTCCCATCGGTGTTCCATAGGATACCTGATGTACCACACCTTCTGTATCAATACACTGAAGAACGGGCAAAAGAGCCTTTCTGGCACTTGCCTCAAAAGAAGCATCTACAAGTCCTAAATGAACCGCCTTTAATATTCCATAACCAAAACCACAGGTTGCACTGGCCTCAACATAAGAGGTATTGTCATCAATGACTGTATGCCACATGCCGTTTTCGTTCTGGTAAGAAACCAACGCATCAATCTGATTTTTTAATGCTTCTGTTAAATAGTGTTTAACAGCACCGCTGCATGGAATGATGCCGAACAGCTCCGGAATCGCCATTGTGATCCAGCTGTTACCTCTTCCCCAGAATGCGCCGGCGAAGTTATGGCAGCCATGGAACGTCCAGCCATGATACCAGAGACCAGTCTTTTTGTCAGCCAGATATTTTACATGGATCAGGAACTGATATTCAGCCTCGTCAATCCATTCCTGTTTCTTAAGAATCACACCCATACGGGCAAGGAATAAAACGGACATAAAGAGGGTGTCATCCCAAAGTTCCTGCTCATTTAAGGTATCAGAAGTCAGGTGCTGAAATCCGCCTTCTTCTGTTTTGGGAAGTTCATCCACAAGCCACTGTGCCCAGTCCCGGCAGATTTCCATATAGGTCTCATTTCCGTCTTTCTCAACCAGATAGGTTAAAGCCAGAAGAGGAGCTGTTGTGTTAATATTACGGGCAGGCAAACCAATGGTAAGCTGTCTTTCATAATACTTGTTCAGTTTCTCTATAATTTCTTCTTCACCGGTTTCTTCATAGATCTTCCATAAACCGAATAAGCCTACTCCCTGTGTCCATTCCCAATAGCGATACCGTTCCGGATTGTCTCCAGCAAGATTATTTGTCTGCATGTTTTTTAAAAAGATATCATCTTCATCATACAGAATTTTCTCAAAGCTGGATACAAGCAGGTTTATTTTTTCTTTTAAATTTTCCATTCTTTTGCCACTTCCTTTCTGCTGCCATCCAACAAAATAGTTGGGGCACATTGCAATCTCTACAATATTTTTCTTTTTTATTTGCCAATGTATTGCACATCTTGTCATCATTCTGCTATAATGTATATCCGATACATGACTATTCCATAGAAAGTATAAAGGTGGTTCCTATGACAAATCCTGATGATACTCTGCTTTATAAAAAAAGACATAATATCACCATTAACGATATCCAGCATTCCCTATACTATTACTTCGATTATGATGAACGCTCCTTTGATATCAATATGCCATTTCAGCATTTCCATTCTTTTTATGAATTGATGATACTGATCAGTCCTCAGGCAAGCCATCTGGTAGAAGGTATTCCTTATTCCATACGTTCTGGAGATATTGTGCTTCTACGGCCATCGGTTCTGCACCGGTCTGAATATCAGAAAGGTGCTCCAAGCAAACGGCTTGTGATCGGCTTTTTATATCCCCCTGCACTTTGGGGCATGCCAGAAACTTACCAGAAGCTGTTTGAACCGTTTTATTCCCCACTTCCGATCTTCCGTTTTCCTTCTAAACAGCAGCAGCTGATTAACGAAAAGCTCAATCGCATTTACCGCTACTCCTTTCAGGACGAGGAACCGGAACTTAAATCATTGATTGTTCACGGAATGTTTGTGGAATTTCTCTATACTTTACGGCAGCTGGCACCATTTAACACCTATACCAACGAACCACTAAAGGATGAAGCTTCCCAAAAAATATACACCATTGCCAACTTCATTCATAATCATTATTCAGAAGAATTAACACTGGACTCCCTTTCCAGGGAATTTTATATCAGTCCCTACTATCTGTCCCATCAGTTTAAAGATGTGACAGGCTACACCCTGACCCAGTACATTCAGATGACACGGATCCGAAACGTACAATACCTGCTGTTAAACACGAAAAAGAAGATTTCTGAACTGGCGGAAGAATGCGGATTTACAAGCTTTTCACAATTTAACCGAATCTTTCAAAAGTATTGCAGCCAGTCGCCCTCTGAATTCCGTAAAGATGGTGGCGGAAACAGCATTCCGACAATTCTTTAACGATCAGATGGGCAGAAAAAGCCCGTTACAGCTTCCCGGCATCATCCTTATTTCGATGAGAAAGAGCTGTAACGAGCTTCTTATAGCCTGCTGCCCCGTTAAGGAATTACTTTATTGTGTCAAAATATTCTGCTCTTGCGTCAAGAATCTTCTGCAGCCCTGCATTTACAAGGTTGTCATATTCTGTCTTCTGCAGACTATCGAACTGATCCGGTGTACAGCTGATCAGCTTGTAAACATAACCTACCATTAAGTTCTCAACATTCTTACCGTAATCAGCTTCTGCCTGTGAAACGTTAGCATATACAGGGAAACGGAACTTTCCTTCGGAACGAACATCATAGAAATTAGAGAACCAGTCAGGGGTTTCCCACTCAACAGACTGATCTTTCACCCATTTAGAAACGATTGAATCCTTATTTTTAGTCCAATCCATAGCAAGGTTAACGATATTTAAGTCATCACAGGTTCCTGGATATCCCTTAGAAGAAAGCTCTTCACTGGATAACTTAATCGGAACTCCGTTTTCATCTCTCTTGTGTTCTGCGGTGAATACGATATTTTCAGCAACTGCCGGATCTGCCATCCAGTTTAAATACTTCATGCAGGCATCTGCCTTCTTCTCGCTGCTCTTTGGTACCATTACAAACATACCGTATCTAGGCTCAAATGGTGTACGATAAGAACCATCAGCCAGTTCAAAGCACTGTACAGGAACGAAAGTTCTTCCGCCTGCGCTCTGATTTAATACAGTGATATAGTTCCAAGGACTTTCTGTATCGTCAAGGAAGAAACCAACGTTACCAGCTGTTACCTGAGCCTTGTAAAGATCTTCGTTTGTATCAGTTGCAAAATCTTTATTAATAAGTCCTTTGTTATAAAGTTCATTTAATTTTTTAATACCATCAATAGCGCCAGGAGCTACAGCCATATAAGCTTCACTGTATACATAAGCATCCTTATCGCCTGCAAGATTTACATAAGAACCAAGGTAATTGATATAACCCTTTTCAGTATCATTACGTCCGCTCATGGCCCATGGAATTACATTGTCTACGCCACCAGGGTTTTTGTCTTTTACTGCCTGTAAATAAGCAGTAAGCTCTTCTTTGGTTTTTGGCATCTGCATTCCAAGTTTATCCAGCCAGTCCTGACGGATATAAGCTGTATGGCGAGGAGATTCAACACCTCTCTGTTTCATAATTGCAAACTGCTTTCCATCAATCTGTCCCATGTTCTGAGCATCTGCAACGAATTTCTTAATATCTGCGCCGTTCTTTTCATAAGCCTCAGTTAAATCGGTAAGACCGCCAGCCTGGGCAAAGCTGTTGAAGAGACCCTGATTATAGGTAAATACGATATCAGGAGCACTTCCGCCAGACATCATAATATTTACTTTTTCATCAGAAGAAGATCTTGGTACTGAAACGTACTCTACGTTAATATTGTACTTTTCTTTAACCTGTTTCTTTACCCATTCTGTCTGGGTATTATTCTCTACAGTTGTACCGGGAGCTGCATCACCTCTGTCCCAGATCATAACCTTGATTGTTACTTCTTCGCCCTTGTCAGCGGAAGAGGAAGCCTCTGCTGCCTTTGTTTCTGTACCGCCAGCTGCTGCGGTTGTTGCGGTTGTTGCATCTTTTGCTGCGCCGGAACCACATCCGGTTACCAGAGATGCTGCAGCTAAAACAGCTACACAGCTCTTTAATAATTTTGCTTTTTTCATTATAAAACCTCCCTTTCATAATCGTTTTTATTATTTAATTAATAAATAATCAACCTTTAACGGCACCAAGCATAATGCCCTTTGTAAAATATTTCTGAATAAATGGATATGCAATCACCATTGGTGTCATGGAAATTACAATACTTGCTGATTTAATATTATCTGCTACAAGCTGAGACTGGATACCTTCCTCCTGGGTCAGCTTTACTGCTTCAATCAGCTGTTTTAATACCATCTGTACGGTATACAGCTTAGAAGAGTTTACGTAGTAAAGAACATCGCTTAAACGGTTCCATCTACCCACTGCATAAAACAGTGCCAGTGTTGCCAGTGTTGGATAAACCAATGGGAGTGCTACTTTGAATAATGTCTGTACTTCATTACAGCCATCAATCTTTGCTGCTTCGTAAAGGGATGAATCCAGTCCCTTAAATGCAGTACACATGATGATCATGTTATACGCACTCAGTGCTTCAGGTATAATCAAAGCCCAAACGGTATCGATAAGTTTCAGGCTTTTTACGTTTAAATACTTCGGAATAATACCTGGATCTAAATACATAGTCAGTACAAACAAGGTCATAATCACTGCTCCGCCCTTTAAGTTCCTCTTAGAAAGGGGATAAGCTGCAAGTACGGTCATGATGATACATACAAAAGTAGATCCAAGCATCAGGAACACTGAGTAAATAAATGAGGATACGAAGCTTCCGCTGTGAAATGATCTGACATAAGCTTCCACGGTAAACTGGACAGGATAAAGGAAAACTTTACCACCCAGAATGGCATCCTTGGAACTTAATGACATGGATACAACCCTGATTATGGGAATCAATGCCACGATGCTGATTACTACGAAAAATGTGTTCCAGAAGAGCTGGAACCTTCTGTCTGCTTTGCTCTTTAATTCGCTCATTACATAATTCCCTCCTCTCCCATTTTTTTAGAAATCTGATTCACTGACAGAATCATAATGATTCCGACAACGGACTGGAAGAGACCCACGGCAGTAGCGAAATCGAAACGGCCTGCCTGAAGACCTACACTATAAACATAAGTACTGATAACGTCGGATGCACTTTTAACCAGTGTATTTCCCATCATAAATGGACGGTCAAAGTCGATGGAGACGATCTTACCAAGCTGCATAATAAGCATGATTGAAATGGTAGGTCTGATCTGTGGAATAGTCACATGCGCAATTCTCTGTAATCTGGTTGCGCCATCAATATAAGCTGCTTCTCCAAGAGATGGATCCGTAGCAGTAAGCGCCGCAAGATAAATAATCAGAGAATAACCTGCTGACTGCCAGATTCCTGCAAACCAGTAAACAAATCTCCATATAAAAGGACTACTTAAGAAGTTCACTTCCCGGGCTCCTACTTTGCGGAAAATATCATTTACAAGACCGCTTGTAGAGAACAGCTGGGTAATGATACCTGCAATAATAACCCAGGAAAGGAAGTTTGGAAGATATAAAATAGTCTGTGTGGCTTTTCTGATATGCACATTTCTGATTTCAAACAGGAATACAGCAATCAGTACTGGTACCGGGAATCCAATAATCAGGTCACCGATATTTAATATCAATGTATTGACTAACGCATTCCAGAAATCTTTGGAACCGAATGCCTCTTTAAAATGAGAAAAACCAACCCATGGGCTATTCCATATTCCAGCAAATACGTTAAATTTCTTAAAAGCAATAATTCCTCCGATCATTGGCTTATAACGGAACATAAGCATATAAATAACCGGAATCAGAAGCATTAAGTAAAGCTGCCAGGTATTGCGCACATACACCTTAAAAGGAATCTTACGTGCCTTTTCCTTGATTCTCTTTTCTTTCATAATATCCATACCCTCCTTCTATTCGTTTCCGTCTTTTTGAAGCTTAGCCTCCAGACTCTCAATCAGTGCCAGAAGCTCTTTTGGCTCATGGACGGTATAGTCCGGCGTTTCCCATTCATCAGCCGGATTCATATCATAGCGTGGAGACCAGTCAATGAGGATAGAGGTAATTCCAAAGCGGTTGGCTCCGGCTACGTCCTTTCTTACATTGTTTCCAATCATAACCACCCGTTTTTTATCTTCTTCGGTCAGGTGATTTTTCTCCATGGCATCTATAAACATTCTCTCGGAAGGTTTCTGGACCCCAACGATCTCGGAAATTGTTCTGGTGTGGAAGCAATAACCAAGGCCATTTTCTTCATAAACATTGGTGAAGGACTGTTCTTCTCCGTCAGCCACCATAGCAATGACATAACCGGCATCGTAAAGAGCTTTTAAGGTCTCTCCCGCACCGGGAATTAATTCTGCGTGGATCACAATATCCTCATCATTACGAATTTCAGTACCTTCGTCAATAATGGTATCCCCACTGTCTGTAAAAATGATTAGCTTCTTTTGCATTTTGTTAACTCCATATCAAATTTTGGTGTGTTTTTTCTTAAAGCTGATGAAAACATTATAATATTTTGGGTACATTGTTGCTATGCGTAATTTGTTTTTATTGAAACCATCTTACTCGCATTTTTTGCGTTTATAAAACTAAACGCAATGTTTTTATTTCAAATGGAGCAAAATCCAGGAGAATCTCACTTTTATTCTCAAGTAGTTTCACAGGCAGTGTAGTTGGGGGTGATATGATTTCTTCCATATTAGTCTCCCACAATTTGCTGATTTTAAAACGAGTTTTAACGACGCTGGAAGTATGCCTTCCAAAAGCCTCATAAAATCTTAAAATCAAATGATTTTCTCCGTCTTCTGCCATTTTAACAGTCTCCAGAATCACATTATCTGACGAAATACTAAAGTATTCTTTCGTACCTTCCCCTTTTCCCCAGAATTTAAGTGGGCTGTTCAGCTGCATTCCTTCACGAACCACACCGCTGCCCGCAAAATCACTGCCTGTTACATAAAAGGAGTAAGTAAATTCCTGCATCCCTTTATCTGCATACATATCCGGCCACACAGGTGCTTTTAACAAGGTCAGTTCCATTGCATTCCCGTCCGTACTGATTCCGTACTTGGAATCATTGAGCACTGCAGCTGTTCTTCCAGGCTCTGACATCGCAGTATAACGGTTATTGCACACCTCATACCGGTCTGCATCATAACGGCGGTTACGGTGAGTTGGCCGTTTCACATAACCAAACTGTATTTCTTCCAACGCTTCCTCTGCCCGTATCGTAACCGGAAACGAAGTTTTTAACAGCTTGTGGGTTTCCTGCCAGTCAATCTCTGTTGCAAAATCGATCCGCCTGCTGTGATAAGACAAAGAGATTCTCTGGGTCATGGCTGACTTATGAATCTGCCGCTTTACAAGAAGCACCACCTTCAAAGGGCCTGTCTCCTCGATGGAAATTGCTGCTTCCTGATTCAGTTTCACTGGCACATTTTTATAGAAAGAGCTGATTTCCCATGCATCGTAATCCACATTGATATCCTGATAAAGAAGAAACTGATTTGCAATTCCGTCAACAAATTCCGTTCCACTTTCCCGTTCCAGTACGCTCCGTACCTGTCCAATGTGATCAATGATTACTTTTAAAAGCTGGTTTTCCAAAATAAAGAATCCGTTTTCTTCATAGATTCTGCAAGTATCTTCCGAAATTGCACAGCTGTTTTCTACAATCTGTGCATAACCACAGGAAGGTACCTTTACGGGTATCAGCAATTGATCTCCAATTCTCTGACTTACCGGCAGTCTGCCACAGCTGATTAATTCCTCTCCTTCTTCAAGGGGAATCTCCACAAGTTCTTCCCGCTCCCAGGAAAGTGAGTTAAACACCAGCAATCCGTCCTCTTTTGAACCAGTGATCTTTTTCTTCGCTTCCTCGTAAAGACTGCGTGCATCCTCTCCAGCTTCTTTTAACTGGGCTTGTGCATCCTCATAAACTCTTGTGATGGAAGTTCCCGGTATAATATCATGGAACTGATTAAACAGAAGGACTTTCCACAAAGCTTCCAGTTCTTCTCTTTTATTCTCACCGCTCTCCACAATACACGCAATGGCATTAAGCATCTCCGCTTCCCGGAGCTTTCGTTCCATCGACCGGTTTTCCTTCTTAATCCGCGCCTGGGACGTATAGGTTCCTCTATGCCATGGAAGGTATAGTTCCCCTCTGTAAACCTCTTTTACAGAGTTTTCTTCTTCCAGTCTTTCAAAGAATTTAACCGGACTTTCCATGCGGGTACGGGGCGCACCTTCTAAATCCTTCACCCGTTTTGCCACCTCAGCCATCTCTCTGGTGGCACCGCCGCCGCCATCACCGAATCCAAACGGGAAAATAAAGGTATCAATATTTTCCTGCTGTACCCGGTCTTCCTCCCATCTGGTTATCAGATCAAGAGGATCCAGCCTTGCATTGTTCTTTTTATAAAAATGGGTCAGTATCCTGGTACCATCGATTCCTTCCCACCAAAAATTATTATAAGGGAAACCATCACAGCCCTTCAGCGCTCTGGCCATCTTCTGAGTTGCAAAATAACGGATTCCACAGCCTTTCATAATCTGGGGCAGCTGTCCGTTAAAGCCGAAGCAGTCCGGCAGCCAGACCATAACGCTTTCTATGCCAAGTTCTTTTCGAAACCACTTTCTTCCGTACAGACACTGACGGATCAGGCTCTCTCCCGATACCAGATTGGTATCAGGT
This sequence comes from Lacrimispora struthionigena, assembly GCF_048627165.1. Lineage (NCBI taxonomy): Bacteria > Bacillati > Bacillota > Clostridia > Lachnospirales > Lachnospiraceae > Lacrimispora > Lacrimispora struthionigena. Next base: position 106,317 of record NZ_JBMBWP010000001.1, on the reverse strand, counting down.
TCCACATACATGCCGCCCTCAGGGATAAAGGATCCCTCTTCCACTTTCTTTAAAAGGCGTCCATATAACTCAGGATAATGTTCTTTTACATTCTCCATAATCGGCGGCTCACATAAGAGAAATTTATAATCTTCATATTCATCGGATAAGGCAATCTGGGTGGATAGGGTTCTTGCACATTTGCGTTTTGTCTCTTCCCATGGCCACAGCCATGCCAGATCCAGGTGGGATTGTCCGAAAATGGTGAACTCCGGAGCCGTTGATCCGTTTACGCAGGTAAGAAGTGGCGCCAGTTTTTTCCTGGCCTCACGAAACGATTCATTCCGTCCTTCCCGGTCCAGTTCAAAGTCAGCTGTAAATGTAAATTCCAAAAGTCCCTGATTTATTTTCATCGCTCTTAAGGATTTGGGATCAAGCCCCTCAGAAAGCTTACTTAATGTAAATACGTCCATAAGCAGCTGAAATGCATCTTCGTTCCAGATTCCAAAATCCGAATCTCCTACCTTAACCTGAAACTCCGGTGGTTCTGGAACCGCAGTACGAAAATCAGGGCATGGTCCGCCCTTTTCCAGTCTCGGTCCATGCCCTGCATAGCTTTCTGCCACAACAACAAAACGCTCACCTGCCGTTGCATGGCGTGTCAGTGTAATTCCATCGTGCTTTAAATCTCTGGAACCTGCCGTTTTCCCATTTACCCATAAAAGCATCTCACCGCCCACCTCCGGGTGAAGGAAAATCCGCTTTCCCTCCGCCTCTTTCGGCATAACGATCTCTGTTAAAAACCAGCCGTATTCCCATTTGCTGCCCCAGGGGGTTCCCTGAGGCATGGGGTAAAACTCCTGTTTTAGTGCTTCCTCATAAGAGAAATGCTCTTTTGTCGTAAAACCGGTAAAAGTCACTGATGAAAGTCTTTCAAATAAATGGTTTTTTAATTCTTCCATCCATATGTGAATCCGTCCGTTTCGTTCTGCAGCAAGCTCCATCTGCATATCCTCCCTTTTCTGATACAGTTATATTGCACCATTATATGATATCTCACAGGCAGTGACTATGCATAGTTTGTCAAGTTACTGTATATCTTTTGCAAATCTTGCAAAAATATAATTCCTACAATTGAATCTTTATGGTTTTTATTTCATAAGGCTTAAAGGAAAGAGCAATCCGTCCGTTTTCTGCCGGAACCTTATTCGTCTCCTCTTCCATACAGTTGCATTCGCTGATCTGTGCACCCTCTGTCATGGAGAATGTTACGTGGGTATTGGTCCGCATGCCATAAGACTCATAGAAACGTACAATCAGTCCATCCCCATCTTCACAACGCTTCACTGTGTCAGCCAGTATATTTTCATTCTCAATTTCTAAGAAGGAACAGGACAGAACACCATCTCCCTTAATTTCAGTAGAAGTAAGAGGACAGTTTAAGTCATACGCTTCCTGTATTACTCTGCCAGTACGGAAATCTCCTTTATGAGGCAGCAGAGAATAGGTAAATGTATGCTCACCCTGATCTGCATCCGGATTTGGGAAAATGCCGGATTTTAATAACGTAAGGCGAATGACAGAATCTTGAACGTCATAACCGTATTTGCAGTCATTTAAAACAGCAGCGCCATACCCTGCTTCTGAAACATCCGCCCATTTATGGGCACATACTTCAAATCTTGCCTGATCCCAGGTGGTATTTTTGTGTGTCGGCCGGCTTACATTACCAAACTGAATGTCATAATTGGCCTCGTTACACAGAATATCCAGAGGGAAGGCAGCCTTTAACAGCATTTGATGCTCATTCCAGTCGATTCTGGTCTTAAAATCAATTCTCTTTGTATGACTGTAAAAGCAGATCTGCTGTTCAATGACAGAATCCATGAATTTCCGTTTTACAAGTACCACTGCTCTGACCGGGCCATTTTCTAACAGCTTTATTTCCGTTACGTCATTTACCTGCCACTGTTTCTCCTCAAAGGTAGAATCAATATTCCATGCATCAAATTCCAGTGGCCGGTCTTCAAATACAAGCAGTTCATTACCCGCTTTTCCTTCCTTTAACAGACTTCTTTCTTCTGTTCTGTCGTAGATACGGGATAGATTTCCTTGCTGGTCAAATTCCACCTCATAATATGGGCTGACTGCCTTTATCACAGCTCCCTCTTCCCTGCATTCCACAGAAGTAAATACGGACTCTGCCTTCTCCAATGAATCACCTGCCGAAAGTACCGTTACACCCTTTGATGGCACAGCCTCAGCCAATGCGATCATGTGTCCGTCAAAGGTTTGCTGGGTGATCGCTGAAAGATTCTTAACCGCAGTCTCAAATTCAACAATTCCGGTTCTTTTAAAACTTAGAGAGTTCCATACTGCAAGGGCAGTCGGGTTCTTTCTTTCACATTCAAATCCAGATACCTTCAAAATACTTTCATGGCTCTGATTAATTATATCAAGATCTGATTCCATGATTTTCTTATACTGAATCTCAGAATCCTCATATACCTCTTTAATGGATGATCCTGGGAGAATATCATGAAACTGGTTTAACAACAGAAGCTTCCAGTTTTCATCCAGCTGACTCTTTGGATATTTCCCGCTTTTGGTAAGAAGGGATTGAAGAACAGAGTAAAACTCTGCATCTCCGTTTAGAAACTCGCAGGTTCTATTGTATTTCTTGTTTTTTGCCATGGAGGTATAAGTTCCCCGATGGAATTCCAGATACAATTCACCAGCCCATACAGGAAGCCGTTTTTTATCCAGCCCCTCCTCCAGCTTGTGAAAAAAGTCCTTAACAAAAGTTTGTTCCGTCTTTGGACAGCGGGCCACATTTAATTCCATTCTACGGCTCTGTTCCAGCATTTCTTCTGTTGGGCCGCCGCCTCCGTCACCATATCCGTAGCAGGTCAGTACATCACGGCTGACGTCCTTGTTCTGGAATCTCTGCCAGGTCCCCATGATCTGTTTGGGATCCTGTCTGCCGTTGTAGGTGGTGCTGTAGCCTTTGGATGGCTGGTCTTTCTTGTGGTAATCCTTGGTGGAAATCAGATAAGTCAAAACCTCACTGCCGTCAATTCCACGCCACACAAAGGTATCATAGGGAAACTGATTGTATTCGTTCCAGCCAAGCTTCGTTGTCATAAAATAAGACAATCCGGACTGCTTCATAATCTGTGGAATGGCAGCGCTGTAGCCGAATACATCCGGAAGCCAGAGCACTTCGTTTACAGGACCGGAAAGTTCCTTTTCGAAGAATCGTCTTCCATAAAGAATATGACGGACTAAGGATTCACCTGATGCTAAGTTACAGTCCGGTTCCAGCCACATAGCACCCTCTGTCTCCCAGCGTCCCTCTTTTATTTTTTCCTTTATTTCTTCAAAAAGCTCCGGAGCCTCTTCTTTTACAAATTCATAAAGCTGGGGCTGACTGGACATAAATTTGTATTCCGGATACCGCTCCATAAGATTTAGAACTGTACGGAAACTTCTGACTGCTTTTTGTCTTGTCTGTTTTAAAGGCCATTTCCAGGCGACATCGATATGAGTATGCCCGATGCTGTGAACAGTCACCGGATTTTCCGGTCTGTCCTTATAGTAGGCATTCATAAGGAATTCATCTGCTTCTTTTACGGATATAAAGAACTGTTTGGAATGGGGTCTGGTAAAGTCAATCCGGTTCACTGCCTCTGACAGAACCTTAAATCCCTCAATCTGCTCCAAGTCATCTTCTTCCAGAAGATCTGCTGCTTCAAATGGAACTGCAAGATCATAATAGAGCTTTGCTACCTCTTCTTCGTAGGCTCCGATTTCCAGATGAAAGAAATTCGTGCGTCCAGAACTGTTGGAATAGGCATAAAATGCCAGCTCATGAGTTTCACCCTCGTTTGCATGGTCTGTCACAATAAAATCCTGATGATTCATATCCATGGTTCCGGAGTGCTTTCCGTCTAAAAACACCATGATCTGAGGATTGTCTGTATTCCAGATATCCGTCGCTCCCGTGTTTAAGACTGCTCTTACCTGCGCTCCTTTTAAATCAGACGGTACCGTAATACAGGTCTTAAACCAGTAATGCCGATCCGATCCTCCCCAGGTCTCATCCCTGCCAAAAGACTCCCAATTTAAAATGCTGCTGTCAAACTCTTCTTTCCACTCATAACTTCCGGGGCTGATCCACATTTCTTCTGCCGGTTTTAAATTGGAATAGCATAGCGGTTTCAGTGCTTCCAGCGCCGCCAATAATCTGTTTCTGATCGGATTCATTCGTCATTCCACCTTTTGTCTTAAATTTTAAAAAAGGCAGGAAACACCGCATATGCGGGTCTCCCACCTAAAAAGCCTTATTAGCCCTTTATTCCTGTAGAGGCGATTCCTTCCACCAGATATTTCTGCATAGTCAAGAAAATAACAAAGATCGGAATCAAAGATAAAGTTGCCATTGCAAACATCGCACCCCAGTCGGAACCAGCTGTCGGATCTGAGAACATCTTTAATGCATAGCTGACTGGATATTTTAATGGATCACTTAAATAAAGCAAAGCTGCAAGGAAGTCATCCCATCTCCACATGAAGGAGAAAATAGCGCTTGTAACCAGAGATGGCTTCACGAGGGGAAGAATGATCCGGTAAAATATGGAGTAGATCGTACAACCGTCCATTCTGGCAGCCTCGTCCAAATCAATGGGAATACCTCTTATAAACTGAACATTTAAGAAGATAAAAAAGCCCTGTCCAAAAAACTGCGGTACAATAATGGGAAGATAGCTTCCGACCCAACCCATTTTATTAAAGATAATGTACTGCGGAATCATGATAACCTGGAAAGGCAGCATCATTGCAAGAAGCATACATGCAAACCAGAAGCCTTTAAACTTAAAGTCAATTCTTGCAAATCCGTATCCTACGACAGCAGAGGAAATAACGGCTCCTACTGTGGATAAACCTGCAATTATAAAGGAATTCTTAAAAAATGTCCCAAAACCATAACCTGCAAAGCCTTTCCAGCCCACCTTATAGTTTTCTAAAGAAAAGTGTTCTGGCAAAAGGCTGGCAGCAGTCCGGAAAATCTCATTGGTATTTTTAAAGGAACTCATCACCATCCATACAAGCGGATATATCATAACACATGCAAATAAAAAGGTAAATACATGATAAATCGCTGTGGTGACAAATTTTCTTTCCTGATATCCTGTTTTCATATTTCATCACCCTTCCGCTTCGTAATGTACCCACTTTTTCTGTGTTTTGAACAGTACCAGTGTCAGCATGCCTACAACGAATACCATGAACCAGGCCATTGCACAGCCATATCCAAGTTTATTATAAGTAAAGGAATTCTGATACATGTATACGGTATAAAACAATGTTGTATCTCTTGGCTTTCCCTGGGTAATAATATAGCTTTGTGTAAATGCCATAAACCCATTGATCAGCTGGTTAATGAGATTGAAGAAAATAGTGGGTGTCAGCATTGGAATTGTGATTTTGAAAAATCTCTGAATTCCATTGGCGCCATCAACGGTAGCTGCTTCATAAAGGCTGACTGGAATCTGCTTTAAACCGGATAAAAAGATGAGCATGGAAGAACCAAACTGCCAGATTGCTAAAATAATCAGAGTCCAGATCGCTGTATCTGCTCTTCCCAGCCATGCAAGGTCAGAGGGAAGTCCGACTATTCCTAACAATGCGTTTACAACACCATCGCTTGCAAACATTCTCTTCCAGAGAATTGCAACAGCCACACTGGATCCGATAATAGAAGGCAGATAATATACCGCCCTGTAAAATCCGGATAGTTTGGTGCTTTTTACTAAAAGCATGGCAACTGCTAACGCCATGATAAGCCGGAGAGGAACCGAAAACAGAACATAGTACATGGTAACACCAAATACTTTCCAGAACTTTGGATCCGCCGTAAACATCGTTTTATAATTTTCCAGTCCTATAAAAACCGGTGATTTTAATATATTGTATCTGGTGAATGAAAACCCTAAAGATAAAATCATTGGAATTGCCATAAAGGCAAGAAATCCTATAATGAAGGGCAGGATAAATACATATCCTGCAACCTTCGGTGTGTTTAAGATCTGGCCCACTGATTTTTTTCTTTTCGGGATCATTTGATTGTTCTTCATCTTATCCCCTCCAGAATTTTACCTGTTATTTTGCCGCTTCTTCTAGTATTTTCTTTGCTTCAGGCACAAACTGGCCAACTGCGTCGTCTGCTGTTGCATCTCCGTAACGGACTGCTTCAGAAACTGTCTTTCCTAATGCTTCTACTTCACCTTTACCAGATGGGTCTGGAGCATCGATAGGTGTTGCAATTTCAGTTACTTTTGCAACATAATCAAATACTGTCTGAGCTGTTGCATCTGCCTTTGGTTTGATTGCATCAGCAACTTCTGTATTGATCGGGATTCCTCTTTCAGCAAGAAGGATTTCATTACACTCTGTGCTGTTTGTGAACCAGTCAATGAACTTTGCAGCCTCTTCCTTGTTCTTGGAAGATTCAGCGATGGAGAAGAACATACTTGGTTTTAAGTACAGTGGCTGTACTTTAGCATCTGTAATGGTTGGGAACATGGTAATTCCAAGTTCTCTGCCTGCTGTTTTGGAAATACTGATAAACTGGTTGGATAAGCTTAAATCATTCCAGGTTGTTCCATCAATGATTGGCTTTGTCTCTACAACATCAGGATTTTTCTCTGCTAATAAATCTGCGGAAATGCTGGCATCAGATTTAGCAAATTTTTCAATGGTGTTAAAATAAATCTTCATGGAATCTTCTTTTCCAGTGGTTAATTCATCAAATAAATGAGAACCGTTGGCTCTTGCCATGATCTGCATCATGTTGATTCCGCCATCATAAAGAGTTTTAGCACCGGTTTTCTCGCTGATTGTCTTGCCAAGGTCATAAAGCTGGTCCATTGTCAGCTGATCAGGAATGGTAACGCCTGCCTTTTCAACCACTGCTTTGTCATAAACCATCATAGGAGCATTGCTGCCAAGGCTGAGTGCATAAGTCTTTCCGTCAACCTCTCCACTCTTGATGATGCTTTCCGGAATCTTGGAAGTATCAATGACACCGCTGCTCATGAATTCAGATAAGTCAGCAAGCTGTCCGCTCTTCTGATACTGGTTTAAATAGGAGTAATCCATCTGAATGATATCAGGAAGATTTCCGCCTGCTGCCATAGCAGAAAGCTTGTCCCAGTAACCGGACCAGTCAGTAAACTCAACTTTGATGTCTACATTTGGGTTTTTACTCATGTAAAGATCAACTGCTTTTTTTGTTACATCGTTTCTTGTCTGATTTCCCCACCAGCAAAGGCTTAAAGAAACTTTGTCACCTGATGCTGCTGCTTTGGTATCAGTGGATGCTGCTGTGGTAGCTGCCTGTGTGGTAGCTGCATCTGCTTTTGTTGTTTCTGTTGGCTCTGTTTTGGAGCCGCAGGCAGCTAATGATGATGCTGCAAGAATTGCTGCAAGTGTTGTTGCTAAGATTCTTTTCTTCATTTTGCAAAACCTCCCATTTGATTTCATTAAGATAACCACATTTTATGTCAAATATGCACAAACGTAAAGTTAAAATACGGCTTTTTATGGTTGAAAAAACAGCTTTGTGTAATTTGAGAGCGTTTACCAATTTCTTTTTTTGGTCTTTTACTATATAATACGATTATCTGAGAAAGGAATTCTGATTATGAAACGATGTACAGTCTGGTTTAACAACCTGTCTTTATACAAAAAAATACTGACAGTTTTTCTTCTTGCTCTTTTTGCCCTGTGCCTTACTATCTTTATCAGCATTCGAATTCTGGCCAATCGATACAACGAAGTGCTTTATCAGGCAAATGCTGACTCTTTAAGCCATGTAACCACCTATCTGGAATCGGAAATGCAGATGGTTGAGAATGTTACGGATAATATCATCGGAGATACTGTTCTGCAGGAGAATCTGTCGTTTTTGATTGACAATCCATACAGTGACCGGCGTTCTCTTGCAAAAAGAGACATTTATCAACAGCTCTACTCCTATATCTATCAAAGCAGATATGTAAAATCAATTAACATCGTGTTAGATGACGGATCCAATATCTGTATGGGGCGTTCGGATGATATCAATAAATTTAACCGGGCAGAACTTGACCGTTCTATTGACCAGTTAAAAGGAAAAGCGGTATGGTCTTCTGCTATTGAACCCGGTGATGATACCGTGTGTGCAAGACAGATCTTAAAGCTTAAATATTTAAGCCTGAAAAAACTGGCAGGGCTCTATGTCACCGTCGATATGGAACACATGATTGAGGATGGTTTAAAAAGCTCTGGAAGTATGGCAGATAATTCCAGGTTTATCTTAATGACTGGAGAAAAGCGGATCTATCCAGCAGAAGCCTACCACCAGGAATACTGCCTAAAGCTCATTGCGGACAGGCAGGGCAGGGAAAATGCCTATACCATTACATCTCTGGATAACAAAAAGGAATTTATTATAAACGGATATATTCCCAATGTAGGTTGGGACTACCTTTATTTCAGAGATTACAATCCTTTATTTCGAAACGTCCGCCTCATTACCATGCAGATTCTATTATTTACCTTTTTCATTATTGTGGTTACGGCTATCCTGGTTAATTTGCTCTTCCGTTATATTTTCCGCCACCTGGATTACTTAATTGAAAAAATCCAGCGTTTTGGTAATGGAGAACCACCTGTTTACCACATCAGATCCTATGATTATGAGAACAGGCAGGATGAAATCGGCCAGCTTCACCGCAGCTTTGATGAGATGACTCACAGTGTAAAGGTATTAAGAGACGAAAATTATGATAAACAGCTTCTTTTAAGGGATTCTACCATTAAGATGCTCCAACAGCAGATTAATCCTCATTTTTTATACAATACACTGGATACCATTAACTGGATGGCTCAAAAATACGGAGCTGACGATATCTCCATGATGGTTCGCTCCCTGGGTAACTTATTTCGCGCTTCCATTGCGGGTCAGAAGGATATTATTCCCCTATCGGAAGAGCTGGAGGTGTTAAATGACTATATCCGGATTCAGGAAATGCGTTTTAAAGACAGACTGAATTTTGAACTGGAGGTTCCGGAGAATATCTCCCACATCTTCGTTCCCAAGCTGTGTATTCAGCCTTTGGTGGAAAATGCGTTAAAGCATGCCATGGAAGCCACAGACGAAATGTGCTGTATCCGGGTTACCATAAAAGAAATGGAACTGGATTACCAGATTAAGGTATCCAATACCGGTTCCATTATTGATCCTGACTTACTTTCCAAAATTGAAAACAAGGAAATCCATCCCCAGGGTTCGGGTGTTGGACTGGTAAATATTAATTCCAGATTAAAATTACTTTATGGCAACAATTACGGACTGAATTTTTACAATAAGAGCGGAATGGCAGTGGTTATGCTGTCCATTCCTAAAGAACAGGAGGTTTGACATGCTGAGGTTAATGATTGTAGATGATGAACAGATTATCAGAGAAGCCCTTTCTCAAATGATTGATTATGAATCTTTAGGATATGAGTTGATCGCAACAGCCAAAAATGGAATGGAAGCCTATGACATCATTTGTGATGAATATCCGGATGTAGTGATCACTGATATTCGAATGCCCATTTTAAATGGTCTGGATCTCATAGAGCGTTCCATTAAAACAGACTCTAAGATCTCATTTATTCTGCTTTCCGGTTATAATGACTTTGAATATGCCAAGCAGGCGATGAAATACGGAGTCCGGTTTTATTTATTAAAACCAACCGATAAAAATGAGCTGATCGATTCTCTTGTTTCCATTCGAAAGGAACGCCTTCAGGAGGAAGCACGCCGTAAATCCCAGCAGGTGGATCTTTTAAAGACTTTGCACATTCCGCTGGAACAGAGTTTCATCATGGAACTGCTGGAGCATCAGGACACTTTTTCAAGTGTATTTCATAAATATCAGGAACTGTTATCTCTGCCTGAAAGCTGCCTCTATGCATGCATCTGTTCCTTTGTAGAAGAACCTTATTTGAAAAATTTCGCCACTGATCTTGTTAAAATCCTTGGTGTGGAAGGGCTTCGTCTGGATTTTTCCATACTATATGTAAAAAATACTGCTGTTTTAATTTTCCCTGCTACCACTCTTGCAACCCAGGAACGGATTAAGAACTCCATTTTAAAGCTGCATTATCCCAATCAGTCCGTAACCTTTGAAACAGAATTTATCCATATGGATACATCGGAAAAGTTATTTTACTATGTAATTCAGAAGATTTCCCGTTTTGAGCGGATTCTTCTGCTCAGTGAAAAAGGAGAGAGCTATGAGATCAGAAACCATATCACAGCTCCTTGGATGATCAGTCATCTGGAGGATTCCATTACCTCTGCACCGGATATCATTCAGGCAAACGAGCTTTTAAATTCCGTTTTTATTGACTCCATGCCCCCGGCAACGGCCAGAAGCCTTGCCCTTGGTCTTTTCCTTCAGGCCGATTTAAGTCAGGAAAAACCACCCATTGACGCTGCCTGTGACTTTTTCCGCCGGCTTTATTCCTGTGATAACGTAACGGAAATCCGGAATCTTCTTTCCGTGGTTCTGGTACAGAAAGAGCATGAAACAGGGGGACATAAGGCCAGTTCTAACATAGCGCTATTAAAAACCTATATCAGGGAACACTTAGACTCAGAGAACCTTTCTTTAAAATGGCTGGCTGAGAATTACCTGTTTGTCAGTGTTGGATATTTAAGCAAACAGTTTGTTAAAGAGGAAGGTATGCGTTTTTCCGACTATTTAAACAAAGAGCGCATGGAGGAAGCCATACGGCTGATGACCTACTATCACAATGACAACATCAAACAAATCGCAAGGCAGGTGGGATTCGGAAGCAATCCCCAGTATTTCAGCCAGGTATTCAAACGTTACACAGGTCTTCCGCCCACAGATTACATCGAAAAGCTAAAAAACACAAAACATAAAGGAGAATGACAACAATGACAAACGAGAGGCTGCTGGAAAAAATCCATCTGGTTGTGGAGAAACTCATGAATCTGGGAGGCTGTGACTATAACAAAGATAAATCAGTCAGCTCCACAGACACCAAAAAAGGAATTATACAGAGGGATTTTGGCATTGAAGAATGGGACTGGCCTCAGGGCGTTGGTCTCTATGGCTTGTACAAACTGCAGGATTTTTACGGAGATGACCGGTATCTTTCCTTTTTTGAAAACTGGTACAGCGGACATATGAAAAACGGTCTGCCCTCCAGAAACATCAACACAACCGCTCCCTTCCTCCCCCTATCCTGCCTTCATTCCAGTCTGAAAGACTCAGAGAGCTTTTATCAGCTCTGTACGGAACAGGCAGACTGGCTGATTAACGGGCTTCCAAAAACCACCGACAATGGATTTCAGCACGTAACAAGTGCAATTGGTGACAGGAACGGAGTAACCTTAAATGAAGGGCAGATATGGATTGATACTTTATTTATGTCTGTGCTTTTCTTAAACCGAATGGGACAGCAGGCAGAAAATCCGGTTTGGAAAAACGAAGCCCTCCATCAGTTTCTGGTACACATCAAATATTTATTTGATAAACAGACCGGACTTTTCCATCACGGATTCAGTTTTGAGCGAATGGATAATTTTGGCGGCGTTTTCTGGTGCCGTGGAAACTCCTGGTTCACCTACGGAATCATGGAATTTTTAGATGCCTGCGGATCTGATTTAAACGAAGGCGTAAGAACTTATCTGATTGACACCTTCTGTTCTCAGGCAGCCGCTCTCTTAAAGCTCCAGGCTCCCTCCGGATTGTGGAGAACCGTACTGACCGACGAAACCAGTTACGAAGAGGTATCAGGTTCCGCTGCCATTGCTGCCGGTATTTTAAGAGGTGTTAAGGCAGGAATTTTAGATGATACCTACAAAGCAGCGGCAGAACGTGCAATTTCTGCTATATGCGATAACATTTCTGATGATGGAACTGTCCTTAATGTTTCAGCAGGTACAGGAATCGGTATGGATGGCGACCACTATAAAAATGTTTTAATTATGCCTATGGCCTATGGTCAGGCACTTGCTCTTACAGCACTGTGTGAGGCACTTGAAAAATAGAACTTCCCCACAAAAAAAAGAGGCGAAAAGAACGTTACTGCTCCGTTCTTTTCGCCTCTTTTCTGTACTTCAAAGGCGTTGCATCCGTATGCTTTTTAAATACCCGTTCAAAATAAGTAACACTTTCAAAGCCCAGAACTTCTGATATCTCTGTTACAGAATATTCACTGTTTAGAAGTAGTTCCCTGGCTTTGCGCACCCTTGCTAAATTTCTGTATTCATTAACTGAGAACCCCGTTACTTCCCGAAAAATCCGGCTTAAATAGGATTTACTGATAAAGAACCGTTCTGCCAGCTCCTCCAGACTCTCTGGCGTCTCACAATGAAGCGTGAGATACTCAGCCACCTCATGTACTTTACCATGTTTTGAGGTCTGGACCGTAATGGGCATATCCTTTAACAGATTTTTTTTACGGCTTCTGTAAACCATAAGAAGAATCCTGGAAATCAGGAGACGGACCATAACTTCATATCGTTCTCTCCTGCCTTTTATTTCATCTCTGATGGACAGAAGCAGGGATTTCATCTCCTCCCATTCCTTTTCGGAAAGTCTTGCAACCCCATAATAATCACCAAACAGCTTTTCCAGGGAATAAATCCCTGCATGATTTAACCAGGACTCCAGGTACCGTCCGTTGAGCTGGAGCAGAATACGGTCATGACTACCGTTTCCGGCCTGGCTTGTCTTATGCACCTGCTGCCGGTTGACCAATACCACATCTCCGGTCTTTACGTAATAGGTCTCTTTTTCAATAAAATAATAACGTTCTCCGCTTAAGAGAAAATACAACTCATAAGTATCATGAAAATGTTTCATTGTCATGGAAAATCCGTCATCTCTTGCCACTTCATCGATCACTACGCCTTCCATGCTCTCTTCAAATATGATTCGTTCCATTTTTCTCTCCTGATCAGTAGCCAAAAGTATGATTATTGCAAAATAAGCATCAATTTTATTAGTATTATAATACTATAATGCATTATAATATGCAATAGAGAGTGATACGAACCTATTCAATATTTCTTAGTTTCAGGAGGAAACCTTTATGAAATACGAAAACAACAAAGTAAGTGATATTAAAATCGCTTACATCGGCGGCGGTTCCAGAGGCTGGGCTTGGACTTTTATGACGGACCTTTCCATGGATGATTCCATGAGCGGAACAATCCGGCTTTACGACATTGATCCTGCTGCTTCAAAAAACAATGAAATTATTGGCAATCATTTAAGCGCCCGCAAGGATACCATCGGAAAATGGGATTATGTCCAGTCTGATTCTTTAAAAGATGCGCTGACAGGCTGTGATTTTGCTGTCATCTCCATTCTCCCGGGAACCTTCGACGAGATGGATTCTGATGTCCATCTTCCGGAAAGACTTGGTATCTATCAGTCAGTTGGTGATACAGCCGGCCCTGGCGGAATGATCCGTGCTCTGCGTACCATCCCAATGTTTGTTACCATAGCAGAGGCAATCAGGGATTACGCCCCTGATGCCTGGGTTATTAACTATACAAACCCCATGTCTCTGTGTGTAAAGACCCTTTATCATGTATTTCCGCAGATTAAGGCATTTGGCTGCTGTCACGAAGTATTTGGCACTCAGAAGGTGTTAAAGGGCATCTGTGAGGAAACCCTGGGACTGGAATCCATTGACCGCAGGGACATTCATGTCAATGTTCTTGGTATTAACCATTTTACCTGGTTTGATGAGGCTTCTTATAAAGGAATCGACTTATTTCCTGTTTACCGGGATTATATCAATGCTCATTATGAAGAGGGCTATGAAGAGCCGGATAAAAACTGGGCAAACAGCACATTTGAATGCGCACACCGGGTGAAATTTGACCTGTTCCGCCGCTATGGTCTGATTGCTGCTGCAGGGGACCGTCATCTTGCAGAATTCATGCCTGGAACCGATTATTTAAAAGACCCGGAGACGGTTAAATCCTGGAAATTTGGTCTCACCACTGTTGACTGGAGAAAGAATGACTTAAAAGAACGTCTGGAAAAGAGCCGCCGTCTGGCTGACGGAGAACAGGAGATTGAGTTAAAACCGTCAGGAGAAGAAGGAATTCTTTTAATTAAATCATTATGTGGTCTTGACCGGACCATCAGCAATGTAAATATACCAAACTCTTTCTTACAGATTGCAAATCTTCCAGAAGATGCGGTTGTAGAAACGAATGCAGTATTTGGCCGCGACAGCATTAAACCCGTGATCGCAGGTTCCATTCCTGAGGAAGTGCTGGAACTGATAAAACCCCACGTTGCCAATCACGAGCGCATTTTAAAAGCAGCCCTTACTTGCGACCGTACACTGGTTTATGAAGCTTTCTTAAGCGATCCCCTGGTAAAAGGCAGAGCAAGCGACGAAGAAGTGAAAAAGCTGGCAGACGATATGATCACCAACACTCTGGCATATTTACCCGAAGGCTGGAGATAACCAAATAAGAGAAAACCCTGACAGAGCTGGTCAAAAATCATCCTCTCCGTCAGGGTTTTTTCATTTATTCTTTATCCAGGAAATTCAGCGTAAAATGAGCTTCTCCCTGCTCATCCAGTTCCATAATCATATAAGAGGGTCTTCTGCCTTCCTGGCGTGGATAGGACATACTTCCGGGATTTAAAATTATGATCCCGTTATGTACCTCATAAAACGGTCTGTGGGTATGCCCGAACATGGCGATCTGAATATTACGCTCCATGGCCTCCGCTTCCAGCCGCTCCACTCCAAGAGATACGTTATAATAATGTCCATGAGTCAGAAGTATCCGGTAACTGCCCAGTTTGATTTCTTCCTCCCGTTCCAGATCAGAGAAAAAATCATTGTTTCCAAGAACCATATGCAGTTCACAGCCCTCATCCAGCCAGCTCTCAATCTTCTTTTCACTTCCTTCGGAATCTCCAAGATGTATGAGCATGTCAAAGGGTTTATTTTCTTGGATCACCCGCAAAAGATTTTCATCTCTACGGTGAGTATCACTGACAATCAGTACTTTCATGACGCTCCTCTCCCAACTGCTCTCTCAGCTTATCTTTCATGGCTTCCAGCGCCTTTCCCCTGTGACTGATCCTGTTTTTCTGATCCATGGAAAGCTCTGCTGAAGTCATATGAAATTCAGGTATATAAAGAATGGGATCATAACCAAATCCTTCCCCGCCAGCCGGCTTGTCCGCAATCAGACCTTCCATGGTTGCCTCCGTATGAAGAACCCTGCCATCAGGAAGAACTGCCGCAATGTTACATACAAAGCGTGCACTTCTATCCTCTCCCGCAAAAAGAGCCGCACGGTTTAATATGGTCTGATTTTTAATCTCGTAGGAAGTCTCCTCCCCCATGTAGCGGGCAGAATAAATTCCAGGCTCTCCGCCCAGGCAGTCTACTACCAGACCGGAATCATCAGCAAGAACAATTCCTCCGGACTTTTTCCACACTGCCATGGCTTTTATTTCAGCGTTTTCCCCAAATGTGGTTCCGTTTTCCTCAATATCAAGGCAAATGCCGGCCTCTTTCATGGAACAGACTTCCATTCCAAGATCCTTTAATATCTCACGGATTTCCCGCATTTTTCCTTCATTCCCGGTTGCAAAAATTATTTTGTTCTCCCTCATCTGTTCTCTCCTTCAAACCTTTTTCTATTGGCAGCTGTATATGCCTTCAGACACAAATTGCAGTTCTGCTTTTTTTCCACCCGCTCCCACACTTTGCCGTCAGCACTGATATAACCCTCCCCGTCAGATAGATCTACAAAGGTTCTTCCGTCCCCTGCATCATATTCAATGGCTGCAGGGTGAACTGTATCGGGAGTGGTAATTTTTACAATCACTGCAAACCGCTCTCCCTTTTTTAATTTCAGTTCCTTTTTTGTTTTTTTATCAAATGATACGGTATAATAACCAGCATTTTCAAACGCCCCGTCTGTCAGGAAAATCTTCCGGCCGAACTCATCCCCTTCAGTAATATCAGATTCTTTTCCCGTCTGACGTACCGCGTAAATCTCATAAGAGGTACCAGGTGCTGTTGCATAAAACCCTACAGCCTTTAAATACTGGGATTCTTCTGCTTTATAGACATTGGAAAACCATACGGTATCATTCCCATAGCCCAGCTGGCCAACCCAGCCCCGTAAATCTGACTGATAGATCCTGTCATATCTGCCCGGATCTTCTACACCAGAATATACAATGTTATTCATACCGATATTGGAATCATAATAGGATACATAAAAAAAGCCCTGGTCACCAAATCCATCTCCCCAGCTGTTCATGCAGATAAATGCACCATCACCATTGACCGGGACATTAAAATTTTCTCTGGAAAATCCATCATCCCAACCGACAATTACGGAATCGTGATTGGGCGGCTCCGAACCTATGTAGCAATAAGCGGACGCAGACTCATTATAACTGTCTGACTTACTCCTGTCCCCATTCATGGCGGTATAGAGGGAACTCTGAACTCCTCCG
Source organism: Lacrimispora struthionigena (assembly GCF_048627165.1). Classification (NCBI taxonomy): domain Bacteria; kingdom Bacillati; phylum Bacillota; class Clostridia; order Lachnospirales; family Lachnospiraceae; genus Lacrimispora; species Lacrimispora struthionigena. The sequence goes on along the minus strand of NZ_JBMBWP010000001.1, from coordinate 89,752 downwards.
TAGCGAAGAACCGCCCGCTTTATTTTCTCATAATCTTTTCCTGGTATCATCTGGATTTCCTGAACATGCTTCACTGCTTTGAGGCCTTTGGGCGACGTTCCATCTCCATAAGGATCCTCTGACTCCAGTACCGGTCCCTGCCAGGAAAGGAGGTATGCCATGGACATGGTATATTCTCCTCCTTCTTCCTGAGGAATACAAAATCCATTATTTAAGGACATATGATCCTCGGATAAATCAAGGGATTCTTCTGGCAACAGTCTGGCCTCCAATGCCTGTAACGATGCAAACGCCCAGCAGGTGCCAAGGGATCCCTGATTTTTCACTGCCGGAGCACGGCCGTTTTTCCTTCCGTCATAGACAGCCGGAAGCTGCCCTGTATCTGGATTATCTGTCTGTAATGGTACAAAATAGTCCGCCGCCAGGACGGCTGCTGTGCATAACACAACAAGAAAAAGGGCAAACCGGGTTTTATTTTTCAAACTCATCTCCTGCTTTTCTTTTCGGTGGCCTTGGCCCCATAAACTGATAGAAATAGGTTTTCATCATACCATTATAAATCTTACGGTTCTTATCTGCTTTTCTTCCGATATATCGTTCTGCATCCTCATATGCAGTGATCATGTACAACGACCATGCATCAAGAGCAGCATATCGCTCTCCGATCTGGCGGTAAAGCTTTGGAAGATTTTCCTTTTCCTCAAGACGCTCTCCATAGGGAGGATTGGTGATAATAAAACCATATTTTTTCGGATGGCTTAATGCATCCACGGAGCGCTGCTGAAAATGGATGAGATGATCCACACCGGCAGATTCAGCATTGGCTCTGGCTGCTTTTACAATCTCAGGATCGATATCATATCCCTGTATATCAACCTTTACGTCATGATCTACCAGATCATTGGCTTCATCCATGGTATCATACCAGCATTTTCTCGGGATAATGTTCTTCCAGTCTTCTGATAGGAAGGACCGGTTCATACCCGGAGCTATATTAGCTGCCATCATGGCTGCTTCTATTACGAATGTACCGCTTCCGCAAAACGGATCCACCAGGATCCTGTCTTTGTTCCATGGTGTCAGCATGATCAGCGCTGCAGCCAGGGTCTCCGTAATGGGAGCCTTGCTGGTGAGGGTACGGTAACCTCTTTTGTGGAGGGAATCTCCCGTGGTATCGATTCCTACGGTAACCTGATCTTTATACAGAAAAACACGAAGAGGATAGCTTGCACCATTCTCTTCAAACCATTCTACTTTATATGCACCCTTCATTCGTTCCACCATGGCTTTTTTCATAATGGACTGAATATCAGATGGGCTGAACAGCTTACTCTTGATGGAAGAAGCTTTTGCCACCCAGAATTTTCCATCAGCAGGAATATACTCTTCCCAAGGTATTTTCTTAGTCGCCTGAAAAAGTTCCTCAAAGGATTCCGCATGAAAGCTTCCCACCTTTAAAAGCACTCGTTCAGCAGTTCTTAAAAATACATTGGCACGGCAGATGGCTTCATCATCACCAAGAAACGTCACTCTTCCGTCTTCCACTAAGGTTATATCATATCCAAGATCTGTTATTTCTTTCTTTAATACCGCCTCCATACCAAAATGGCAGGGAGCAATGAGTTCGTAAGTTTTTTTCACATTATTCTCCTAAGTTCATTTCTTTTACAATGTTACCATCAAAATCCATAATCCGGAATATCCGGTCTTCCAGCAGCGCATAGGTAGGAGGATTTCCTCCTTTGGGAATGGAAACAGAACCTGGATTAAGTATGGTAATGTCTCCAAAGGTTTCCGCAGTCAGGATATGGGTATGACCGTGAAGCAGAATATCACCTTTTTGCATTGGCAGAAGATTTTCTTTGTTATAGATATGTCCATGAGTGGCATAAATAGTCAGGCCATTAATCGCAAACAACGCATAATCAGAAAGGACCGGGAATTCCAGTACCATCTGATCTACTTCCGCATCACAGTTTCCCCGGACATTATAAATCTGATCTTTATAACTGTTAAGCATGGAGATGACCTCTTTGGGTGCATATTCTTTTGGAAGATCATTTCTTGGTCCATGATAAAGAATATCCCCAAGGAGGATCAGTCTCTCAGCTCCTGATTTTTTATATACATCTAACAGCTCCCTGCAATAATAAGCAGAGCCGTGAATGTCGGAAGCAATCATATATTTCATAGGTATTTTCTCCTTTACTGTTTATCAGGTATATTTTAAGACCTGGAAGGTATATCTGTCAATGAATACCTATCCACGTACCATATATTTTCCCCTGTAATAGGAGATTCCATTAGCCAGATTGATGACCTGATAACCCATTGACTCCAAATGTCTGCAGACATTCATGCTTTGTCCGCCCCTGGCACAATAAAAGATGAGTGTTTTGTCTCTGGGCAGCTGGTTTTTCCAATAATCATACTCCTCATAAGGAAGATTGACGGCACCCTTTAAATGTCCTTTTTGATAAGAAAATGAGCTCCGAAGATCTATAATCATAATATTCCCATTATATTCTATATATTGATCGACTTCCCATACCGGTATTGTCGTGAACATACTATCACCTGTCCTTTCTAGTAATAATATATTCCGAATTTTCCAGGATGCGAAAATACAAAAAAACGCGGGAAAGGACACGTTGTCTCTTTCCCACGCCTTTTTTAGTTTTTTAGTCTGTTATTAGTAGGATTTGTTCTTGCTGGAATCGCGACTGGAATCACGGCTGCAGTCACGACTGGAATTCTGCATCTTGTCCTGCATTTTATCCTGCATTTTGTCTTGCATCTTATCCTGCATCTTATTCTGGCTGTTTGTACTCTTGTTCTTATTGTTGTTCTGGCTTGATGTGTAATTCTTTGAAGAATTATCCATATTGTTGTAGCTGTCATTATAACTATTCTTAGACATTTTCATACCTCCTGTGGGCGTTTTTTGTTACATGGTGTAGTATGGCGAATATCCGACAGAATATACTTGATTTTTTGTATTGGATAATTCTGAATTTTTTAGAATTGTTTTTAAAATAACTTTGCATTTTTACATAGCCTATATTATAATTTACTTGAGGAATATTATTCCTCATCCTTATTAATTATTTATACTCCCCTCAGAAGCAGCCGAATAGCTCCCCTATTCAGGCTGTTTCTCTTTGATGAGAAATCTGTGTATTTTATGTAATGCATTATTGATAATTTATATTGATAGTTTATATTGATACCAAACAGGATATATGCTATATTAGATATATAAAAGGAACAACCGCCCACAAGGGGTTGACCTAGCTTAAGAGTTGAAAGAACCCCTGAACCGGTCAAGTTCACAGGGGTTTTTTCTATGTATTACTTCTTTGTTATAGTATAAACAAAGGTCAGTAATGCAAGAATGAATATTCCGAATTGCATTAGCTCTCCAAATGATATATTCATCTGCCTCACCTCCCTTCATGTAAAATGAAAAGAGGTCAACACACCCTGTAACACGATTGTTCCATGCCATTATGGTAACATATCCCATTTCAATGTGCAATTACTTTTGCTAACCCATCCATCGCCCGGCAAATACAAAAGACCTCCGGCAATCCCATGCCGAAGGTCCTATATCCCTTTCCAAAATCCGGTAATCCGCTATTCCATTAATCGCCAATCACGTTGACAATCTTTACAGGTGTCCGATAATTCCACGGAGATGTCTTAATACCTGTACTATAAGTTGAGGAATGTACTACTTCTCCATTCCCGATATACATGGCAACATGATTGATGGAGCTTCCGCTTCCGTAAAAAATCAGGTCGCCTGGGCGCATCTGATCTGCGCTCACGGATCTTCCCTGTGAAGCCTGTCCACCTGATGAACGGCTGATGGAAAGTCCTGCTGCATGCTGCATTACATATCTTGTAAATCCGGAGCAATCCACTCCTGTATGAGGATCACTGCCACCGTAGGAATAACGACCGCCTACGAACTGCAGTGCATAATTAACAATGCTTTGTCTGAAATTAACGGTTGACTGAGCCTGAGCCTTCTCTTCCAGTGCTTTTAAAGTTTCTTCATCGGTTGCAGTTACAGTGGCACTTCCTTCTGCCGGCAAATAGCCATATGTATCGTTCACCTTAACTTTTAAAAATCCATCCCCCATATCTTCCACAACTTCAAAGGCGGATCCTTTGGAAGCGTTCATTAAGGGTTCTGTACCTTCTTCATCTTTACTGATTGTAACCTGATCTGTATTAACGGTTACCATGTAGTTTCCAAAACTTAATCCTGGGCCGGATACCTCATCTGCTCTTACATCTGAAGGAACTGCAATAATCATTGTTCCACAAAAAGCCATAAGTCCTAACGTTTTCCATACTTTGTTTATCATCGGGAAATTTGCTCCTATTTTTACTTTTTGAGTTTCAAATGTTACGTAATTATTAATTTCATTACGGTTATTATACATTTATTTTATCTTTTCGTCAAGTATTATTTAAAACTGCACGAAATTAAAATTATATTAGTTTAAAACACTGACAAATTTCACAGGTTTGCGATACATGACGTTTGTTACGATAATTCCTGTTTTTTCGGTGGATGCATGGACTACTTTCCCATCTCCCATATATAAAGCGACATGATTAATGGATCCGTTTTTTCCATAAAATACCAGATCACCGGGACGGGCCTGATCATAACTTACTATTTTCCCTTCCCCTGACTGTGACCTTGCGCTGTGATCCAGCTCAACATCTGCGGTCTTTTTAAGGACATATCTGGTAAAACCGGAACAGTCCACTCCTGTGCTGGGATTTACACCACCATATACGTAACGTCCTCCAACGAACTGAAGAGCATAGTTCACAACTTCTTTCCGCTCCAGTGCAGACTCGTCCACTTTCTCCTGAGTTTTTTCGATCAGTGTTGCAGAATCACTCCGTATGTAACCATCACCTTCCGGAACTTTCACCTTCAGCCAGCCATCCTTGGCAGGCTCAATCACCTCACAGGTCTGGCCTTCTAAAGCAGAAGTCACAACTGATCCGCCATCCTCCGCAGTGGTTCTGACTGATACAGGCTTGTCCAGTCTTGCATAAAGAGTTGTACTGGTTTCTACTGTGATTTCATCCGCTTTTGCCTCTGTCTGATTGCTTAAACTTAAGGTAGTTAAAAGTCCTAAAAGTCCCATGACCTTCCACATTCTGATTTTCATAACGAATCTCCTGTCTGCGTATGATAGCTGTTACCGCAAATATTTGACTTAAATATTACATAATTGTTACATTTTGAATTATATCCCCTGTTTCAGCTTTTGTCAAGCAAAAACGGCATTTATGACCACTTTCAGTCATAAATGCCGTTATACTTTTGTAATATATTCCATTTATATTGTTACATATTAGTGACGTTATCGTTTCAATCCTCTTACAAACCAGTATATCAGGCCAATTAAAAGCAGTGGTCCCATCAAAGGTGCCAGAAGGCTGAAGATACCAGTAACGATGGTTCCCACAAGGAGGAAAAAAAAGACAATGGCGACTACTCCAAGAAGCTTCCAATACCATTTACTTAAATCATAATAATGCATCCCCCGTCTCTCCTGCCTGGGTTCCTCATATACATTCTGATCCTGTCCGGTAAAAGAATTGTAAAAACCGCCGGTGCTGCTGCTTTCTTTTGCATTCTCACTGGCCTCTATAATCGTCTTGGCAATCAGTCTCGGGTCTCCAATTGCTTCGGTGACAGCTTCTTCCGAAGAGCCCTTTAAAACTTCTCCACGGATATATTCTTCGTAATATCTGATATTTTCTTCCACCACGCTTCCGGGAACCTCTCCTGTAAGGGTATCCCTTAAACGCTGTAAAAATTCCTGTCTGCTCATCTGAGCCTCCTTCAATAAAGTAAGTAACTTCCGACTATTTTACCATTTGACAGGGGTTCCGTAAAGAAATCTTATCTGAAAAAAATATTAATTTTTCATAATGTGCCAGACTACTCGATCCGTTCTTTTATGATTCCCTCCCGGTATGCTGCCACAAGCTCCTTTAGATCCTCAATTCTTCCTGTCAGTTCCGCCCCTTTATCCGTATCGGCAACCATCACCCGGCGTTTCATATTCTCAACAACTGATACCCTTGGTGTGCTCTCCTTTTCCGGATCAAAAGGCTTATGCTCAGCCAGAGCCAGGTGGTTGGAATTATAAATCAGTGTATATCCTGCTATTCCCGTCTTAGACTGATATGCCTTTGACAGCCCTCCGTCTATGAGAAACAGTCTGCCTCCCGCTTTCACCGGAGATTCCCCTTCTTTAATTTTAACCGGGACGTGACCATTTATAATATGGGCACTTTCTCCGGAAAGCCCGAATTCACTTAATATTTTCTCGCAGTATTCTTCCTTTATGCTTAAACGGTAATAAGGATTCATGGGTTCCATATGGGTCTGATGATCTTCGATAAAATAATGTTCAAAGGTGGTCATCTTACCTTTTCCATATACCGGGGACTTGGCTCCGCACCATAAATACCACATAAAATCTCTGGCATCTCTGCTTTCCTGGGTGTGTTCCGGAAGAAAATAAGCATTCTGAATCTTATTATCAACATAATCCATAAGAGCTTTTCCGGAATAGGACGAGCCATCCATACAGATTTCTTCAAATGTACCATCTTCCCGCATGGGAATGCACCCATGATAGAGGAGGTTGGAATTATAGCATTTGTACATGCTTCCATGAGAATAGAGGAAACGCACATGACGGTGAAGCAGTTCATTATGGAGAAATGAAAGCTGCAGCGTACGCAAAAGTTCCTCTTCCTCTTCGTTTAGTGTCAGCGGACTTGCCGGATCAATGGTGGGAAACGATGTATCTAGAAGAGAATATTCCTTTCCCTCTACTGTTACAGTTCCCTTATTGTAATCAATGGCTTTCAGTAAAACTCTGTCATTCATTTCATATTCCGGGTGACGCTTTATGATCTGCCCTTCCACTTTAAACTGAATTATGGCAATTGCCTTATGCATCTTGGCTGCCAGTCCCGGATCCACAGCATCGTAAATATTTTTATCAAGAATCTGGGGTGAAAAACGCTCACAGGGGTCGTTGCGGTATACTCTGGCAGCAAACATGGAAAGCGGTCTTAGATTAATCCCATAACCATCCTCAAGCACATCAAAGCTGTTGTAGCTGATGGCAATTCTTAAAACGTTGCAGATACATGCAAGGTTGCCTGTGGCTGCGCCCATCCATGAAATATCATGGTTACCCCACTGAATGTCCACATCGTGAAACTGCAAAAGCTCATTCATAATCATATCTGCTCTCGGTCCGCGGTCAAAAATATCTCCTATAATATGAAGACAGTCAATGGTTAAATTCTGAATTAGCTCACAAAGAGCTATAATAAATTTATCTCCAATCCGAATATCAATAATGGATCTGATGATTTCGCTGTAGTATACCCGTTTGTTGTCATCGTTATAATCAACATGAAGAAGTTCGTCTATGATGTATGCAAATTCCGGTGGCATCTTTTTTCTGACTTTGGATCTGGTGTATTTTGAAGATACAACCTTGCAGATCTGCACCAGACGGTAAATTGTCACTCTCAGCCAGTCATCATCTGCCTGCCCGCTAAGCTCCAGCTGATTCATCATGCGGTCGGGATAGTAAATCAGGTTTGCCAATTCCACTTCCTCTTTTTCGGGTAAGATATGACTGAATGTTTCAGAAATCTTTTCCCGAATCACACCGGAAGCACTCCTTAACAAATGAATAAAGGCCTCGTGTTCCCCATGTAAATCACTGAAAAAATACTCAGTTCCCTTGGGAAGTCCCTGAATTGCAGTCAGATTAATAATCTCACTGGAAGCCGCCCGAATGGTAGGATATTCCCTAGCCATAAGCTTTAAATAAGCCAAATCTTTCATAAATACGTTCTCCCTTTTTTGACACAGTTGCATTGCTTTGAATTTTATAGTATCATAAAAAACGTCAATTTTAAACCCCTTTCGCCTGACGGCCGTTCATGACCGGCCAGGCTATGAACGTAAAACCGGGAACACCCCAGAAAAAGGAGATACATATGGAACAATTATATGTTTTCGGAACCGGCAATGCCGCTGCCACTAAATGCTATAATACCTGCTTTGCCTTAAAAAATGACGAAGAATATTTTATGATTGATGCAGGAGGCGGCAACGGAATCTTCTCTATATTAGATGACATGAATGTGGATCTGTCTTACATTCACCATATATTTGCAACTCATGAACACACCGATCATATTCTTGGTATTATCTGGATGGTGCGCTTTATCGGAGCCAGAATTAAAGCGGGAAACTACGATGGAGATTTAAACATTTACAGCCATAAAAATCTGGTTTCCGTAATCGATACTCTCTGCCGACTCACTTTGCAGAAAAAATTTTATGATCTCATTGGTTCCAGAATTCATTTAATTCCGGTAGAAGACGGAGAAACCAGATCCATACTTGGATATGACATCACTTTTTTTGATATTCTTTCCACAAAAGCAGAGCAGTATGGATTTACCACAACTCTGCGTAACGGAAAACGCCTGTCCTTTTGCGGAGATGAGCCCTATAATCCCAAATGCCATGAATTTGTTGAAGGAACCAGCTGGCTGCTCCATGAAACTTTCTGCCTTTATAAGGACCGGGATATATTTAAGCCCTACGAAAAGCATCACAGTACAGTCACCGATGCCTGTAAACTTGCAGAGGACTTAAAGGCAGAGCATTTGATTTTATGGCATACAGAGGATAAGAACTTAAAAAGCAGAAAAGAGCTCTATACCAGTGAAGGAAGTCCTTTCTTTTCTGGTGAACTTCTGATTCCGGAAGACAAAGAAATTATTAAACTTTCCTGATAAAAAAATCACGCTCGTCCCCGGCACTGCATATCATATAACAATAGAAAAAGCAAAGGAGTTTCTCATATGTTGTGCCCGGGCGGCTTTACCCCTTACCGTGACGTCGACTGCAGAGACCTGGCTATTTTCTATGAGGCCACCAGGGATTTACGCGGCACTACCTACAAGCCATATCTGGTGGCAACACAGGAAGCCAGGGGAGTCAACTTCCGATTTATCTGCAACTCCACGATTATGACCAGACCTCCTCAGAATGCAATCACCATGGTTTGCATTTTTAAACCCTTTTGCAAAGAACATGATAAGGCCAGGGCGGTTGTGACGAGTATCTGTAAAATGGGATGCTACAATTGTTATTAAATATAAATCGGAACGGTTTTCGCACCGTCCCGATTTTTTAATAATACCAATATTTTTAAAATGCCATACGGTAAATCTCTATCATATCTTCTCTTCCCAATTCACGGATTCCTGTCAGGGTTTTTTCTCCCTTTGAAGAGCATTTATCCGCCATAAGTAAGAAATCCTCCTGGGTAATGCCGGAATTTAATTCCCGCAAAGAAACCGGCATATCAAGACTTTTAAAATATGCTTCCAGCCGATCGATTCCCTTTAATGCTGTATAAACAGGATTTTCAAAATCCATCTCCTGGTTAAATACCCTTACAGCCAGCTGGGCAAATCTCATTGGTGCATCCTTACATACGTATCTGGCCCAGGAACAAAACAGAGCAGATAAACCGGCACCGTGGGCGATATTAGGATATAGCCCGGACAGTTCGTGTTCCAGCTGATGCACCTGCATGAGATAATCTCTTCCAAGACCAGTCAGTCCGTCATGAGAAAGGCTTCCAGCCCACATGAGGGTGGCGCGAGCCTCATAGTCCACCAGATTTTTATCCGCCTTCTCTCCTGCTTCCATTACGGAGGTTAATAGTCCTTCGGCAATCCGGTCTGTAAGAGGAGTATCTTTCGTAGATCCTCCCAGATACCGTTCCAGTGTATGCATCATAATATCCACCGTTCCACAGCCAGTCTGAAACTTATTCACAGTAAAGGTCAGCTCAGGATTTAGCACCGCAAACAATGGGCGGTGTGTGGGGCTGTTAAATCCTCTTTTTAGGCCTTCCTCTTCTTTGGTTATGACGCAGGACAAGCTGGTTTCGCTTCCGGAAGCAGACAGTGTCAGAATATTTCCATGAGGAAGAGCCTTGCCAGGAACGGCTTTTTTCATAAAATAATCCCACGGATCAATATCCGGATTTAATACTCCGTCAGCTATGCATTTCGCAGAGTCAATTACACTGCCTCCCCCCACAGCAAGAATAAATTCAACATTTTCCTTTCTGCACAGGTTTATTCCTTCCATTGCAAGTCCAAGGCCCGGATTTGGCCTTACTCCTCCAAGCAGTACGTATTCAATTCCATAATTCTTTAAGGAATCTTCCACCTGATCTAAAAGACCGCTTTCCCTTACACTTCCTCCGCCAAAATGAACTAGAATCTTTTTAAATCCATATCCGGCAATCAATTCTCCAATATTTTTATGGGTGTCACGGCCAAAAATCACCCTTGTTGGTACGCAATATTCAAAATTATTCATTTAGAAACCTCTCTTTCTCCATCAAATCCATTCTTAGCTGAAATTATAGCATGAACCCTTCTTTTTTCCAAGACTGACTCTCGTTCCACCTTTTCCGTCATAAATTCTGTCCTTTTTGCATATCTTATATGGGAAAGCCAAAGAAAGCTGCTTTCCCTTTTCACATGCATCTAACATGGAACGACAAGGAGAATTCTTATGAACCCATTCAAAAAGAGTTTTACATCTTTCCCAGTGGCAAGGCATCATCTGATTATATACATAGAAGTAGTCATTCTTACGTTTCTTTTAGTCTCCCTCTTTTTTATTTCTCCCGGCGGCAGATTCTCTTTTCCAGTTGTAAACCAGGAAGGGAAGGCCAGCTCTTCGGAAGCAAAAAAATACGTTAAATGGGTGGATTTTAACGTAACTGCAAGAGCCATGCAGGAAGCCTTTCGTTATGATGTCAATACCTGCCAGTCCCAGGTTCATTTAAACTGGGTGGATTTACTTGCCTATCTGGGGGCCAGATATGGAGGAGACTTCTCCAGATATTCCAGCAAAGATTTAGATTCACTTGCCGAACAGCTTCTCTCTGGAAAAACCATGGAAGAACTGACCGGCAAAATGAAATACTATTCGTATTACCGGGAAGCCTATGGAGCCGTGTTAGACGGTTTGGTTGGGCAATATGAGATTCAGATCCCTTCCGCCAATGCACCGCTTTACGCCACGCCGGACTTATTGCCGGACGGTTCGGTTAATCCAGATAAAGTATGGGTGACAAAATACGGTTTAAAAGGATTTTCTCCCATTGCCAAAGGATTTCCCTATAACGATTTTGACGATTTCGGGACTGCAAGATCCTATGGATTCAAGCGCCAGCATCTGGGGCATGATATGATGGGGCAGGTTGGAACTCCGGTTATCGCTGTGGAAAGTGGCTATGTGGAAGCCATCGGCTGGAATCAATACGGCGGCTGGAGACTTGGCATTCGTAGCTTTGACGGAAAACGCTATTACTATTACGCTCATTTAAGAAAAAATTATCCCTATCATAAATCATTAAAACAAGGCAGTATTGTAAACGCCGGAGATGTCATCGGATATCTGGGCCGGACGGGATACAGCCGGACAGAAAACACCAATAACATTAATGAGCCTCACCTTCATTTCGGACTTCAGCTGATCTTTGATGAGTCCCAGAAAGAAGGAAACAATGAGATCTGGGTAGATTGTTATGAACTGACCAAATTTTTGTCTATGAACCGGTCTGAAACGGTAAAGAATCAGGAAACCAAGGAATACAGCCGGGTTTATAATATGAAAGATCCTGGCATTCCGGAGAATTTTGTAGCACCGCCTCCACCTCTTGAAGAGGAACAATAAAAATGAAAGCAGCTTATTTACGGGACCTTAAAATCATTCCCGTAAGCAGGCTGCTTTTTATGGCAGATACATTTATTTTCAAGTTAAAAAATGGTATAATTAAGAGCAAATTACGGAGAAGGGGATTCATATGGAAAAGCAAATCAGCTATACAATTCAAAATGATACAGGGTACAGTTTTAAGAATCATGCAGATTTTTGTGTAGGAACCGGCAGAATGGGATTAACTTTGCAGCAGCAGTATCAGGAACAGTTAAAACTGGTGCAGGAGCAGATTGGTTTTCGCCACATCAGAGGACACGGAATCTTTTGTGATGATATGGCAATTTATCAGGAGTATACGGATGAGTCAGGTCACATCAGGGCAGAATATAACTTTACCTATTTGGATATGGTCATGGATGCCTATCAGAATCTTGGGATTAAGCCTTTTTTAGAGCTTGGATTTATGCCTCAGAAAATGGCTTCCGGCGATCAGACCGTGTTCTACTGGAAAGGAAATGTTACACCCCCAAAAAGCTATGAGGCGTGGTCAGATCTGGTACAGGCAGTTCTTTTGCACCTTTTTGACCGCTACGGGAAAGAAGAGGTGGTGACCTGGCCGGTTGAGGTATGGAACGAGCCAAATCTTCCCGGATTCTGGAAAGGGGCTGACAAAGAAGAATATTTTACTTTGTTTCAGAAGACCTATTATGCTGTTAAAAAGACTGACAGCCGATTTCTGGTTGGAGGCCCGGCAATCTGCGGAGTTGACGACGTTCTCTGGCTGAAGCAATTTCTGGAGTTTTGCAGAGCACAGGAGTTAAAACCGGATTTTATCACGCGTCACCTTTACATGTGGGATAACCCGGAGCAATGCGGTCATTACAGCTACGGATCCCTAAGAGATCCCCAAACCGCCATGGAGGAGCTTAAGGTTTCCCGGGAAATTATAGACAGCTTTGAAGGGTTTCAGGGGCTTCCCATGCATATTACAGAATTTAACACTTCCTACAGCCCTGACAGTCCGATTCACGACACCACAGTCAATGCCGCTTATGTGGCATGGTTTTTATCTAAGATGGGTGATCTGTGTGAATCCTACTCTTACTGGACCTTTGGTGATATTTTTGAGGAAAAGGGAGTTCCATTTACCCCATTCCACGGTGGATTCGGCTTGGTTGCAAACGGTACAATACCAAAACCCACATTCTGGACCTTTGCATTCTTTAAAAAGCTTCAGGGCAAATGCATTCACCGTTCCGACGAACTGATTGTTATGGAACAAGAGGATGGAAGCTACTGCGCAGCCGCCTGGAATCTATGCCTTGGGCAAAGGGAATGCCTGCGCCTTTCTTTAACATTACCGGTGAATGAAGACGGAGAATATTGTCTGCTTACAAAAACAGTTGATGAAGTTCATGGAAATCCCAGAAAAATCTGGCATGATATGGGAGAACCTTCCTGGCCCTCAAAAGAAGAAACAAAGATACTAAAAGATAGTGCACAGCCGTTGATTCATACGGAATCAGTAAGTGCTTCCGCTTTGGCTATTTCCTTTTCTATTTCACTGCAGCCATGGGCAGTTATGTGGTTTCAGCTAAAGAAAACGAAACGAATCGGGGACCGGGGGTATGATTACTGCCGCGGAGAAAACCCCGCGGCAGGTGCCAAAAGCCAATAATATTTATCCTTTAACGCCACCGATTGTAAGACCTGTGACGAAATACCGTTGTAGAAACGGATAAAGGCAGACGATAGGCAGTATGGTAAGTATGGTGGCAGCAGAGCGGACCGAAGTGGGCGTTACAGCTGCCACCGCATTCTTCATGGATTCTACAGAATTACTTTGATTACTTACAGATGACAATAACTTCATCAGTTCATACTGCAGTGTGGTCAGATTGGCATTCATCCGATTATAGAGCATGGCATCAAACCAGGAATTCCAATGACCTACTGCACAGAATAAGGCAATGGTTGCATATACCGGTTTGCATAAAGGTGAGATGATTTTTGTAAATATAACCAGGTCTCCGGCTCCATCTAATTGAGCCGACTCTTCCAGACTATCAGGGATCCCTACCATATATGTCCGGATCACCAGCATATTAAAGGCTCCTACCATTCCGGGAATTATATAGACCAGAAAGCTGTTGGTAAGACCTAAGCCCTTATATAAAAGAAAGACAGGAATCATTCCACCGTTTACGTACATGGTAATAACCCAGAATAAGGAGAGCTGTTTCTTAAAAAGAAACCGTTTCCGGCTTACAATATAAGCAAGAAGGGCATTGGCCCCCAGTGCTGTAATGGTGCCGATCACCGTCCTTGCAACACTTATATAAGCTCCTACCAGCAGATTCTTTTTATGAAGCACTGTAATATAATTTTGTAATGTCCATTTTCTGGGCCATAAATACAGCCCTCCCCTCAGAGCATCGGTTCCGTCATTAAAGGCCAGGACCAGTGTATTCCAAACCGGATAAAGGGTAATGATCACAAACAGAACCATGAATATGGTATTAAGGAAAACAAATATCTTATTACCCAATGAACTTTTCCTTTTATGTAACATTCTATGATTAGTCATATCTGCCCCCCTTAAAATAAGCGTTCTTCGCCGGCCCGCTTTGCCATCTCATTTGCAATTAATACAATGGTAATACTTACCACACTTTTAAATATTCCTGCTGCTGTACCCAGGGAATAATCTCCCTGACTGATACCCCATTTCAAAACATATATATCAATCGTCTGAGATACACTCTGCACAAGTCCATTTCCTAACAGATACTGGACTTCCAAACCGGCATTTAAAACATTTCCTGAATTTATCAAAAGAAGAATAATCATCGTAGGCTTAATACCAGGCAGGGTGATATATTTGATTCTGGCCCATCTTCCAGCTCCATCAATGGCAGCCGCTTCATAGAGAGATGTATCTATGGCTGTGATGGAAGCCAGATAGATAATTGCATTCCAGCCAGTTTCCTTCCAGACATTGGCAAAAGCAACAATCCACCAGAAATACTTAGGATATGCAAAAAAATTCAGAGGTTCCTTTAACAGCTGGAAACGAACCAGAAGATCATTGACTATCCCCGTCCCAGACAGAGCATCGTGCAAAATGCCGGTAACAATAATCCAGGATAAAAAATGTGGAAGATATGAAATTGTCTGAACAACCTTTTTCCCCCCCTGTGACTTCACTTCATTTAAGAGAATCGCAAACACAATTGCGGTGACCATGGTAGTAACTAAATTAATAACTCCCATAGCCAGGGTATTTCTGATGACACGAATAAATCCATCATCAAGAAACAGCTGCCGGAATTTTGCAAGCCCTATAAATTTTGAGTGAAAAAAACCTTCCTTCGGCTTATAGTTTTCAAATGCCATGAGCCAGCCTGCAAGAGGAAGATAACAGAATATAAATCCATAAATCACATAGCCTGCAGACAACAGCAGGAGCACTTTCTGCTTTTTTATTTCTTTCCAATTGATACGTTCTTTTTTAACCTTTCCAATGGATGCCATGGTATCACTCCTTTGCTAAAAAACAGGCTGGCGCAGATATCTATGATTGCACCGCCTGTTTTCTACTATTTAATTTGCTGCCGCTTCTTCTGCAATTTTAATTCTCCTGTCTACCTCCGGCTGTACTTCATCAAGAAATGCCTGTGGATTGCAGGTTTCATAAGCAGTTAAATATTCTTCCCAGCCAGCTTCAAAATCAGGTGCCATGACAACCTTTGGTAAATACTCATGTTTTAATTCTCTCATCTTAATCCATGCGGTACCGCCCGGTGTTGCCGTAGTCATGGTTCCAACAAACGTATAAATCGGATACCATGGACCAGGAATTTCATTTTCTCCTACCATGTCAACATAGGTTTTGCAGCCATATGCCTGAAGGCATTCCTGTACATTCTTTGGAAGACTATCCAGGAACTCATTGGGCTGCAGCTCCGGTTTTGCTGCATTGATTCCATCCTGGCTCATTCCGCCCCAGACTGGGAAATAGGAATAAGGACATAAATGAGAGGCTTTGTATGCGGTATTGGTAACTTTCATACGAATTTCAGGTGTCCGGTAGAATAAACCATCCTGATCCACCAGGTAATCCACATCCTTTTCTCCCCAGTTTCTGAGAGTGATCACTTCTTCACTTAACAGATCATCTACGAATTTTAAAGCTCCTCTGACATCTTTACAGCTTACGGTAATAGACAGACCGGAACCTACATTTAACGTATCCCCGGAGGTATGCCATCTGTTTTTTACTCCCTTGTCAATGGTAACCGGAAGGGGTACATAATTACAGCCCTGGTCCTCCAGCCCCTGTTGCTTGATTGCATCATTCACGTGCCCATAAAAATCCCACCACTGGTCGATCATTCCAAGTACACGGCCTGTGGAAAGCTTTGCAATATATTCATCATAGATCTGAGTAAAGGATTCCGGATCAACGATTCCCTTTTTAAATTCTTCATTCAGCTTCTGGAAATAGCGTTTTGCCGTAGGAGTGGTATTGTAATCAATTACTTTCTTCGTTTCAGGATCTACAATACAGCTTCCATCATTGGGATATCCGTCCAGGAACAACGGAGCATTCTCAAGGCAGAAATATCTCCAGTCATCACATAATATCGTGTATGGAATGTTTTTTGTTCCATCCTCCATGGTGGGGTTGGCTTCCTGATAACGCTCGATTAAGTCAAAATATTCGTCCATGGTGGTGATCTTTGGATATCCTGCCCATTTTAGTACACGGGTCTGAATCCAGAAGGCCTCATCGTTGTGAGTGGTCTGCATATCCTTTTCATAGCTGTTGTTGAACTGAGGGATCCAGTAGATATGGCCATCAGCCTGACGCAGCTGTTCCCATTCCAGCTTGGTAAAGAAATTCTTGATATTGGGATAATCATCAATATAATCATCAAGTGCGACCAGTGCTCCTGCATCATAAAGCTGGCTGGTTCCGTCACTGCCGCATATAAAATCGGGATATTCTCCTCCTGCTATCAGGGTTCCCACAGCTTCTTCCGCTGTCTGTCCGGTCAGCCAGGTTTCCTTTACTTTGGCTCCTGTAATCTCTGCAATATGCTTTTGAATTTCATTGTCATCATTGATTTCGTCTCCCGGTACTGCAAAAAAAGCGGTAAATTCTTTGATACCCCCGTCTTCTTTGGCTGTACTGCTGCCGGTAGCTGCTGTCCCCTTAGAGCAGCCAGTCAGAGTTTGCAACACCATGGCACCGACCACAAGCAGAGCTGTAAACTGTTTTTTTCTCAACGTCATATCCTCCCTTTTCTTTTATATTAATAGTTTACTTCAAAGCTGTGTTTTCACAACTGGAGAAAGCTAATAAAAACACAGGGTAAATTATAGAAGCAGTATCCATAATCTGCCCTATTTCTCTCTATTTTCCCCTCCCTTTCTAAACTTTGACGGTGTACAGCCCTTAACGCAAATGAAACGGTTTACAAAGTAATCCAGGTCCCGGTACCCAACCTCCTCTGCAATCTGGTATATTTTAAGATCGGTTCTTAACAGCCTGACTGCCGCCTGCTCAATACGGCAGTTATTTAAATAATCCTTAAAGGACATTCCGTACTTTTTCCGGAACAGCTGACCTAAATAGGCGCTGTTTAAATAATATTTATTGCTGTATTCCCTTAATGAAAGATTTTTAGCGTAATTTTTTCTGATATCCTTCTCCACCTCATGGAGAATATCCTTTGATACATGCTTTCGCAGCTGTTCTAAGTAAGCCGCATATTCACAGGATAACCGGATTAAATGCTCTTTTCCGCCTCTTAGCATATCTCCTTCAAAGACATTTTCACTGATATAGAGCATGATTTCTTCCTGATTTACATATCCGTCCTGCTCGGATGCCAGATGGATCAGCTGGAATAAAAGATAGTTAATATTCAAATTAACCGTGTCCATGGCAAATCTTAAATGATTCATTTCTTCATACAGCCGCTCTACGCTTTCCTCAATTCTTCCCCGTTCATTCTGCTCCACTGCAAACAGCAGATCATCCAGATATTGTTTACATAATACGATCCCATTGTTATTTACCTGTACCTCTTTTTCATAATAATAGATGGGCTGCTTTTTGCGAAAAGCCTGAAAAGAGCGGAGGATTCTGGCTGCCCCATAGGAATTAGATATTTTTGAAATATCATTTACCTTTTTTCCTACCAGCATGACAACCGGCAGGCTCATGGCCTCATTTAGGTACTTTTTAAACCGCTCCAGATACGCTTTCTGAGTCTCCCCAGCATTTTTTGCCATATAATCACAATAAATAAAACCAATATCATAGCTTTTTTCATGACTTGAAACATCAAAAATACAATGATCCCCATCTCCTTTTAAAAATGCAAGGCAGGCACGGTAAAGTTCTCTCTGCTGGTTACGCTTTTCCTCATCCATCAGCTCTTCCATCTGCTCAATATTGTCAATTTCGATGTCCACATAACTGATTCCTTCGGACCATTGCATCTGTTTTCTGATATAATCCAGATTGATCTGGTCGTATTTCCCAAAAATAAGAGATATCATATTTCTGGCAAGATATGCCTTCTCCATTTTGATTTTGTTAAGCTGTTGCTTTTTAGTGCCCTGTCTCTGATAATTCAGCCGGTGCAGTACCCGGAGCAGCTCTTCCTTCACAACTGGCTTTAATATATAATCAAAGCATTCAAATCGAATTGCCTGCTGGGCATAGGAAAAATCGCTGAAACCGCTTAATATGATAAAATCTGCACGGGAAATCTTATCTTTTCTCAAAATTTCCAGCAGTTCCATTCCTGACATCACAGGCATTTTTATATCTGCAATGATTAAATCTACCTGATTATTTTTCAGGTAATCAAGAGCTTCCATTCCATTTGCAGCCGTTTTGACAATCTCATAGCCTTCTTCCTCCCAGTTAATCAGTACCTTTAACCCCTGAACAATAAATGGTTCATCATCCACTAATAAGACACGTATCATAGTTACCCCCCATTATTTCTATATATTTGATACCGGAACTTTAATTGTTACCATGGTTGAAATTCCGGCCTCACTTTCCAGCTCAAAGCTTACCATATTATTTGTTGCCATCTTAAGCCGCAGGCAGGCATTTAATATGCCTACTCCTTTCTTAGCTTTTAGCATCTCAATACTGGCATGGTTCATCTTGTATTTCAATTCATCCAAAAATGACTCTTCCATTCCATCCCCGGTGTCTTCGATCTCAATATAAAACACTTCATCTTTTAAATATACATGAACAAAAATCCACCCATCTGCTGTTTTACTCTCAATGCCATGAATACAGGCATTTTCAGCAAATGTAACAATGGTCAGCTTTGGAATCCGGTAATCCATACATTCTTCCATAATATCAAGCCGGTAAGAAAGCCGATCTCCAAAACGGTACTTCTGCAGCTGCAGATATGCCTCTACAAATGAAATCTCTTCCCTTACAGTGATAAAATCCGTACCCCAGTCAAAGTTCTGGCGCTCCATTATTGCCAGCCGTTCCACCATGCTGGCGGTTTCTGTTTCATTTTTTAGCAGACTGTGCATACGGATGCTCTCCAATGCGTTAAATAGGAAATGGGGATTAATCTGGCTGTGAAGCGCTAAAAGTTCCGCTTTCTGCCGTTCGATATCCATCTCCTGCTCTTTTAAACGGTTAATATAAACAGTCTGGATTAACTCATTAATAGTAGCCACCATGCGATTATAATTGCGCATTACAATTCCAATTTCATCTTCTCCCCTGATGTTCTCAATCTTCATAAGCTTTTCATCATCAATTCGCTTAAAGGCCTGACTCAGCTCCTTCAGCCGTTCGGTAAAGGATTGATTGATCGCTATCATAAATCCCAGAGGCAGCAGGATATTAATAAAAACCAGCAGTATGAACAGGGGAATATTCTTTAACATCTGCCTTACGATTACTGTCTGGGGCTTTAGAACATAAATTGTCAGCTCAGCCCCGTAGGAAGCAAAGTTCATCTGGTAGCCCACTTTTTCCTGCAGATCAAAGGTCTCAAAATCCTTCCATTGTCCGTAATTACCCTGATTGGACAAAATAATTTTATCATTCCAGCACACATAAACCGGGGCCTCATAATTCATTTTTATAAAGCTCCGCGCCATGGTGCTATAGTCTATATCCATTTTTACAAGCTTTTCGCACCCATCTCTTTTGTAAAAATTCAATTTTCTGATAAAGGATATTTTCCGTTTGGAATCTACAGTGGGAATTCTGCTCTCATCGTAATACATATAAAGCACCCCATCCCTGCTTGAGCCCTTTAAATACTTGTACCACTCCTGGTCTTTTACTGTGGAAAGCTGTTTAAATTCCCCTCCGCTTACAATGGTGGGATTATCCGCATACATGGTGATAGAAGATGCTGTCGTTCCGATGCTGCTTTCAAACAACGAATCTTTCATAAAAGCCTGATAACTTAAAAAATAATCAAGCTCCGACTCAAACTGCTTATCCATAAACTGATTCACATATTTATTCATATATATTTTCTTAGTTGTACCAGCCGCTTCTTCAATATCATAGAAAAAATTGTATTTTACCGCACTTGCGGTATTCTCCATACCCTTTTTCATGGATGCACTTTCTGATGCTATAAATATGGCAACAATCACACTATCTGTTATAAAAATTGGCAGAAGTACGCTGTATATGTAGAGTATCCTAAGCTTTTTCTTTAATTTAAAATCATCTAATCTACTGCTGATTCTTTTTAAAATATGACTCATCCCTGATCCCCCTGTTAACTTTTGTACAATCCTATTATACCTCTTTCTAATAATTATACGGGATAAACTTTTTCTATCCTCCTGACAAATTATATAAACTACCCTGACAAAGTTTCATTATGTGGCTGATATACAAAAAAGCGTATCAGACGGTAGAAAATGAGTCTGATACGCTTTCAATATTTTATCTGATTATTTTACTTTTGGCTGCTGCTGGGTAATGCAGTGGATATTTCCGCCTCCAAATGCTACCTCTTCGGTACGTACTCCCACTACTTTACGCTCCGGGAACATTTCCTGAATCTGCTCTAAAGCCAATGCATCGTTTTCATCACCATACTGTGGTACAATTACACCGCCGTTTACGATAAGGAAGTTCATATAGGAAGCAATGGAGATTTCCCCATCTTCTCTTGGAAGAGTTCCTTCTACCATATCAATGGAGTCTGCACCGTTTAACCGTACTGGCTCTTTAGTAAGGCAGAGCTTGTGAACCTTAAGCCTGCGTCCCTTTGCATCAACTGCTTCAGAAAGAGTTTTGTAAGCAGCCTGTGCTTCTGCATAGAACGGATTTTCTTCATCCTCTGTCCAGATGCAGGCAACCTCACCTGGTCTTACATACTGGGCAACGTCATCAATATGGCCGTTGGTTTCATTTGGATCAATTCCATCTTTAATCCAGATCACTTTTTCACAGTTTAAGTACTGACAGAGCATTTCCTCTATTTCTTCTTTTGTCATAAGAGGGTTGCGGCCCTCGCTTAACAGGCACATTTCGGTTGTAATTACAGTTCCTTCACCGTCTACATGGAAGGATCCCCCCTCCAGTACAAATCCTTCTGTCCGATAGGAATCAATTCCTTCCAGATCACATACTTTCTGCGCTACCAGATCATCCTGATCCCATGGGAAGTACAATCCGTCAACAAGTCCGCCCCAGGCATTAAAGGTCCAGTCACATCCTCTGATTCCGCCTTTGTCATTGATCACAAAGGTTGGTCCGCAGTCACGAATCCAGGCGTCGTTGCTGGTTACTTCTACCACACGAATGTCAGATGGCAGATGTGCACGGCAGTTCTGAAACTGGGCTGGTGACGCACATACGGTAACCGGCTCAAACTGACGGATCGCTTTTGCAACCTGGGCAAATACGGTCTGTGCAGGCTTTGCACCATTTCTCCAGTTATCCGGTCTTTCCGGCCAAAGCATCCAGACTCTTTCCTGTTCTTCAAATTCTGCAGGCATACGGTAACCGTCCTGCTTTGGGGTTGTATTTTCAATTCTCTTTGCCATAATAAATACCTTCTCTCTTATTTATCTCTTTTTCTGTTAACAATTACTTCACCGATTATAATGAATATTACCGCACCTATGGTAATTGGGAGCTTTGATGTCAGAGTCTCTGTATCAAAGCTTAATGGGATTGCCGTAAAAATCAGTGCAACCACAATCAGTATCATAGGCAGACTTGCTAATATCTTTAAAAATAACGGACTGCCTGGAACTTTAAACGGCCGTTCTGTATCTGCATCTGTCTTTCTCAGCTTAATAAATGCAGGAAATACAGGCAGGTAAGAAAGCAGAAACATAACCAGGTTCAGTGCGAAGAAACTCCAGAATAAATCTTCATTTGGCATAAACGGAGCAATAATAAGAACCAGGCTGGCAACCAGACCGTTCATAACTGCTGAACCGATTGGCATATTTGTTTTTTTGCTGCGTATTTTAAATACTCCCGGCATATCTCCATTTTCCGCGGAATAAGCGGCCACATTGTTTACTCCCAGTGACCAGGAAATCATATTTCCAAAAAGCGTAAGCAAAAATCCAATTGCTACAGCAATTACAATCACACCTCTTGTTGAACCAGTTAAAATCTGAACACTTGCAACAAGTCCTGTACTGGTGCTGATCTGATCGGAAGGAATTGCAACTCCGATTCCAAATGCCATAAAGATGTAAATAGCTGCTATTACCAGACCTCCTGCAATGATTGACTGGGGAATCTGCTTTTTCGGATTTTCCATATCTCCCGCAAAGGTACAGACTACTTCAAATCCAAGGCAGTTAAACAAAATTACGGATATATAGGATAAACTGTTTAAATCAAATTTGGGAAGCATGGAGGATAAGGTGTATTCATTTGCTACACCATGGGTTACGGCTCCGTAAATACCAAGTATTCCTAACGTAACGGCAATTAAAATTTTAATTGCAGCTGCCCCATTTAAAATCCAGGCACTGTCACAAATTGAATTAAAACTGATTAATACGATGATCCATACAAAAGCCAGTTCGATCAGTAAAGATGGAACCAGTCCCATTTCGGTTCCTGTCAGCAAACTGATAATATTAGGGAACATCAGCGCCAAAGAAGCCATCCAGAGGGGAAAATTAATCCAGTAATACCACGATACTCTTCCTCCCCACTTATTTCCAAAAGCCTTTGATACCCAGTCATACATTCCACCGTCCCCTTCATAGGTTGTACCAAGTTCTGATGAAATCAGGCCATATGGCAGCAAGAATGTAATAAGCAGAAAGATCCACCAGAAATACTGGGAATTACCGATTGCTGCTACCGGTGCTGCTGCTTCTGCCACAAATACGACACAGATTACGGTCATTATGGCATCGATTAAACGAAATTTTTTCTTTGGCGCTTCTGACATGGTGACTCCCCCTTATCTGATATGTCTCTCATCCATGAATTTTTCTAACTGCTCTTTTGCTGCTGCGATCTGCAGTTCGCTTGCTGCCTGCTCTCTCTGATACTGAGTGAAATAAACCAGCAGACCTCTCATTGCAGTCAGACGGTTACCTGCCTCTAAAAATGCAATGGAACTTTCGCTGTCAAGTACCTCATCGGTTACGTCTTCCCCTCTTGTAGCCGGCAGACAGTGCATAAATTTGCATCCGATATTTCCAAGAGACATCAAATCTCTGTTTACCTGGTAATCTTTAAATGTAGCAACTCTCTCTTCTTTTGGAGTCTCGTTTTCATAAAGGCCATACCATACATCTGTGTAAATGAAGTCAGCACCTTTTACGCTTTCACGGTTGTCGGTCACTTCCCATGTGCCGCCTGATATCTTACAGTTCTCTTCCATGATCTTTTTGTGTTCTTCTAAAAGCTGGTTCTTTTCAGGTCCATAATGAACAAAATGCATGCCAAGCTTTGTTGTGATGAAACCAAGGGAAGCACATACCTGAGTGCCGTCTCCTACGAATACCACCTTGCAGTCTTCCAGTTTCTTTCCTCTTGGAAGATGCTCTACGATTGTACACAGATCGCCGATTTCCTGAGTTGGATGGTTATAGTCGCTCATTGCATTTAATACTGGAATTGAACTTGCACTTGCCAGTTCCACTACGCTCTTATGCTCGATGACACGTGCCATAACCACATCGATCATCTGGGATAAAACTCTTCCTGTATCACCGATGGTCTCATGACCGCCAAGCTGAATCATACCAGGCCCTAAGTACTGGGCATGTCCGCCAAGCTGCTCCATTGCAGTTTCAAAGGATACACGGGTTCTTGTAGAAGACTGCTGAAAGATCATACCAAGTGTCTTTCCCTTCATAAGGGGTGGATTGTAACCTGCCTTAATGCTTTTTTTGATCTCTAAGGAAAGATGAATGATGTCTAACAGTTCTTCCTTTGTA
The DNA here is from genome assembly GCF_048627165.1 of Lacrimispora struthionigena. Lineage (NCBI taxonomy): Bacteria > Bacillati > Bacillota > Clostridia > Lachnospirales > Lachnospiraceae > Lacrimispora > Lacrimispora struthionigena. The sequence continues at coordinate 65,454 of NZ_JBMBWP010000001.1, read as the reverse complement.
AAATCATTGGTGTCAATAAAATGACGAATTCCGTTTGCTCTCATGGTGAATCCTCCTGTTTTTTTATTTAATTAAAAGTGAATACAGTTCCGGTTTTTCCGTCCAAAGCTTCAATTGCTTTATCCAGAGAAGTGATAATTGCTTTTTTGGAGGGATTGGATCTTACAAACTTCATGGCTGCCTGCACCTTTGGAAGCATACTTCCGGGAGCAAACTGTCCCTCTTCGCAATATTTATTTGCTTCATAAATACTTAAGTGATCCAGATTCTTCTGATCCGGTTTATTGTAATTAACTGCAACCTTCTCTACCTCAGTAAGAATCATAAGGATGTCCGCTTCTACCTGTTCAGCCAGAAGCTCTGCTGCAAAGTCTTTATCAATCACTGCTGCAGTTCCGCAAAGACAGCCAGTCGGGTGTTCAATAACCGGAATTCCGCCGCCTCCGCAGGTAATTACGATTGCTTTTGGCCAAAGCTCCTTTACTGCATCAATTTCCACAATTTTCTGCGGAAGAGGTGATGCAACAACTCTTCTGTATCCCCGTCCTGCATCTTCCTTCATTACGTATCCTTTTGATGCTGTCAGCTCATCGGCTTCTTCTTTTGAATAAAAAGGACCAATTGGTTTGGTTGGATTTAGAAATGCAGGATCCTTCTCATTTACTACAACCTGAGTCGCAATGGTGACTACGGGGAAATTCTGATTTCTCTTATTCAGTGCATACTTCAGCGCCTGTTGCAGATGATATCCGATATATCCCTGTGACATGGCTCCGCATACATCAAACGGCATTGGCGGTGTTACATCCTTTGCTGCTTCACAAGCCATAAGAATTCTTCCGACCTGGGGTCCATTTCCATGTACAATGGCCATTTCATACCCGCGTTCGTTCATTTCTGCAATATACTCACAAGTCTTATGAACCACTGAAAGCTGAGCCTGCGCTGTTGCTTCTCCTTTTCCTGACTGAAGGGCATTACCGCCTAAGGCAAGAACTATTTTTACAGCCACTGGTGAAACCTCCTTTATTTTGTTTTTGCTGTGATTGCCGTTGTGAATCGCTCTCACAAGACGAAAATAGCAGTTTTTAGACCGGTTGAGAATGTAGCTAACGGGTAGAACTTTATAACACTTTTTACTGTTTTACACATAAACTTTTCTAAACTCTTGTGCATATTGCACTATATTTTTGTCGAATTTTGTAATTTCGCAGTTGAAAAAAGTTTTTATTTTGTTATACTGATATTAACTTACAATCAACGGCTTACGAACTGGAGGCACATATGGAAAAGGGTGTTAGCTTTCTCTACAATTTGTTTATCATCATTGTCTATTCCGGGATTATGTGGATGTCATTTTTTCTGTTTCTTAATGGAAAAGATAAGATTCTGCTTTGGATCGGGATTATTTACTCGGCAATTATAATAGATGATATTGTGACTTTCGCATCAGAACAGTTTCAGAGTTTTGCAGAAAACTATAATCGGATTTTTATGATCGTACCAACTCATAAGACATTAATTTATTTAACTATGTCACTTGGTTATCTGATCATATTTAAAAATCTGATCAATAAAAAAATAACCTGGTATGACTTCAGTATTCTTGGCATCTATGTAACCTACATGTTTTTCATCCCTGCTTTGGATAACAGTGCATGGAAGATCTTTCTCTATTACCTGCCAAGCCAGCTTTACAATGCCTATGTAGGTGCAGAGGTTTTATGGACAATAAAAAAGAACCCTGAATTTTATCAGGGCTCGTTCTATCAATGGTGCAGATTGCTTTTTTGTTTCACGATTATTATGAACCTTTGTATTATCGCGGAAGATTCCATTGTAATTTTTCATTTTGATGTGTATTCCAAATACTATATCAATATGAATAACCGGAGTATCACCTCCGATATTATGTATCTGACCCACGCTGCATTTTCCGCTTGCTATTTAATGTATTATTTAAAAACTTCACTGCGCAACAATACAATTGTGAATTCTATAAACTGCCATACTCACTCCAGTCTGCCTTCTGATATTGAAGAAAGCATTCTGCATCGTTTCTGTGAGACCTACCATTTAACAATCAGAGAACGTGAAATTTTAAAAGTACTGCTCTTAGATAAAACAAATCAGGAGATCAGCGATGATTTATTTATCTCTCTTGGAACAGCGAAAACCCACATCCATAACATATTTCAAAAAATAGGCGTTGTAAAACGCCCCCAGCTTCTGAGTATATACGACACCTTCCGGAAAGATCAGCTGAATGCAAAGCTCGAAAATGAAACACCGTCCCCGTAGCCTGCTGGCTTCGGGAACGGTGTTTTCTATTTCAGCATATGAATAAACAGCCCGCTTCTTAATTTGGGTTCAAACCAGGTTGATTTTGGAGGCATTAAAAGCCCTGCATCCGCAACGGAGAAGAGTTCTCCAATTGAGGTGGGATACATGGAAAACGCCACTGTCATATCTTCTTCACAGCGTTTTTCCAGTTCCTTTAATCCACGGATTCCTCCGATAAAATCGACCCGCTTATCAATTCTCGGATCTCCAATCCCCAAAATGGGGCCTAAGAGATTGTCCTGTAAAATAGATACGTCAAGACCTTTTACCGGATCCTCGCTCATTAACCCAGCCTTTGCCTTTAAGCAATACCATGTTTTATTTAAATACATTCCGAAGGTTCCCTTTTCAGATGGACCATAAGCTTCTTCTCCTACAGAAGTAACGGTAAATCCGTTGGATAGTTCCGTAAGGAACGCTTCCTGGGATAATCCGTTTAAATCCTTTACCACACGGTTATAAGGAAGAATCATCAGCTGGTCATCGGGAAAGAGTACGGACAGGAAGAAATTAAATTCCTCATCTCCCGTATACCCGGTGGTCTCTTCCCGTCTCTTTAAGCCTACTTTTACAGCAGACGCAGCACGGTGATGACCGTCAGCGATATAGGTAGCTGGGATTTGCAGAAAACTTTCTTCAATCATTCCCACGGTTTGGGGATCTGCGATTTTCCATACTTTATGACTGATTCCGTCATCTGCGGTAAAATCATAAAGCGGCTCTGTCTTCTTTTTTTCTTCCACCAGCCGGTTAATGTCTAAAACGGAACGGTACGCCAGGAAAATGGGTCCAGTCTGGGCATCTGTGGTATCCACATGACGGATTCTGTCCAGTTCCTTTTCCTCCCTGGTATTCTCGTGCTTTTTAATCACACCATTTATATAATCGTCAATGGATGAACAGGCCACAATTCCGGTCTGGCTTCTTCCTTCCATAATCAGCTCATAAATATAATACGCATTTGTTCCGTCCAGCTCAAAGGTTCCATCTTTGATCCAGTCTTTCAGCATGGCTGCCGCCTTATCATAAACGCGGTCATCGTATATATCTGTATCCTGTGAAAATTGTGTTTCCGGCCGGTCAATATTTAAAAATGATTTTGGATTCTCAGCCGTTATCTCACAGGCTTCTTTCCGGTTATATACGTCGTAAGGAAGGGCCGCCACCAGGCTGGCCTCTTCCTTATTCGGTCTTACACATTGAAATGGTTTTACAATTGCCATGATTTCTCCCCTATTTGATTACTCTGACCCGTATTACGCCTTTGATGGCATTCAGTTTCTGAATGCTTACGGCATCCGGTACATTCTCCAGATCAAGGAGAGTATATGCATACTTTTCACGGCTCTTATTAGTCATGTCGGAGATATTCACATCACCGGCTGCCAGCGTTCCTGTAATCTGACCGATCATATTAGGGATATTTAAATGCAGAACTGCAATACGGCTTGCAGCGTTGCAGATTCCCATATCACATGCTGGGAAATTTACAGAATTACGGATATTACCATTGTCGATATAATCCATGATCTCTTCCACTGCCATCTTGGCACAGTTATCTTCTGATTCCTCTGTAGAAGCCCCAAGATGAGGAATGACGATGGCGCCTTCCATATGTACTGAAGTTGGATTTGGGAAATCAGTTACGTATTTTTTAATCTTACCAGACTTTAATGCTTCAGCCATATCCGCCTCATTTACCAGAATGTCTCTGGCAAAATTGAGAATGACTGCTCCATCCTTCATATTATCGAAGGCTGCTTTATTGATCATTCCCTTTGTTGCATCCACTAACGGCACATGGAGGGTAATGTAATCACACTCTTTATAAATTGTTTCCACGGCAGTAATATGTTTTACATTTCTTGAAAGTCTCCAGGCAGCGTTAACTGAGATGAAGGGGTCATATCCGTACACATCCATTCCAAGGGAAGAACAGGCATTGGCAACCTCTGCACCGATGGCACCAAGACCAATGACTCCAAGCTTTTTGCCTCTGATTTCGCATCCGGCAAATGCACTTTTGGCTTTTTCCGCAGATTTGGAGATGTTTTCATCTTCCTGATTTTCCTTACACCAGCGGATTCCGCCTTCAATATCACGGGAAGCCAGCATCAGACCTGCGATCACCAGCTCCTTTACACCGTTTGCATTGGCTCCTGGTGTATTAAATACCACGATTCCCTCTGCAGCACACGCCTCTAAAGGAATGTTATTGACACCTGCTCCTGCTCTTGCAATTGCAAGAAGCCCGTCGGGGAGTGCCATCTCATGCATGGAAGCACTTCTGACAAGCACACCATCTGCACCTTCCATCTGATTTGTAAGCTCATATTCTTCTGTTAATAATGCGGTTCCATATGTAGAAATCGCATTAAGGCAATGAATTTTTTTCATGGCTGTGATCTCCTTTCAGTCTGCCTGTGCTGTATGTTTTTCTTCAAAGTCTCTCATAAAGGAAACCAGCTTCTCCACTCCTTCTAAAGGCATGGCGTTATAAATGCTGGCACGCATACCGCCTACGGATCTGTGACCTTTTAAATTCTCAAATCCCGCAGCTTTTGACTCTTTCACAAATAAGGCATCCAGTTCTTCATTGCCGGTAACAAAAGGTACATTCATAAGAGAACGGTCCTTCTTAACCACAGTGCCGTGAAACATCTTACTCTGATCCAGAAAATCATAAAGAATTGCTGCTTTCTTTTCATTAATCTTTTTCATTGCTTCCAGTCCGCCTAAGTTCTTTAACCACTTAAATACCTTGCCGCAGATATAGATTCCATAGGCAGGCGGTGTATTATAAAGGGATTTTGCATCTGCGTGAGTCTTATAACGAAGCATGGTAGGTGTCTCTTTTAAAACGTCCTCCCGGATTAAATCTTCCCGGATAATGGCAATCACAACACCGGCCGGCCCCACATTTTTCTGGGCTCCGGCGAAAATAAGTCCATACTTACTCACATCGACAGGTTCCGATAAGAAGCAGGAGGAGAGGTCTGCTACCAGTATTTTACCTTTCGTGTCAGGCAGTGTTTTAAATTTTGTTCCGTAAATGGTGTTATTTTCACAGATATATACGTAATCCGCATCTTCTGAGATAGGAAGATCGGAAACATCCGGTATATAACTGAATGTTTTATCAGCACTGGAAGCTACTGCATTGGCTGTACCATAAAGTTTTGCCTCCTGGTACGCTTTCTTTGCCCATTGTCCGGTGATGATATAATCTCCAACCCCATTCTGAAATAAATTCATGGGAACCATGGCAAACTGCTGGGACGCTCCGCCCTGTAAAAACAGCACCTTGTAATTATCCGGAATTGACAATAAGTCTCTTAAATCAGCTTCGGCTTCATTGATGATGGTCTCATAAGCCTTGGATCGGTGACTCATTTCCATCACCGACATTCCGGTTCCCTTATAATCCATCATCTCATCTGCTGCTTCTTTCAAGACTTCTTCCGGCAGGACGGCAGGTCCTGCAGAAAAATTGTACACTCTGCTCATATCTCTTCCTCCTCAAATTCGGGACTCTTATCCCTTTCCTTACTGATGTTAGATCTTTAAATCTTCTTCGTCAAAAGCATCCTCGATGGGGGCTCCCGGTGAAACCATAGGGAATACCTTGTCATCGCAATGAATCTGACAATCTATAACAACAGGAACATTAAGGGCAATGGCTTCTTTTAAGACTTCTTCAAACTCTTCTTTACCGGTAACCCGGTAAGCCTTTGCTCCCATTCCTTCTGCTATCTTAACAAAATCAACCTGGTCATTAAGAACTGTATGTGAATACCTCTTTCCATAGAACAGAGTCTGCCACTGACGCACCATACCCAGTACATGATTGTTTAATACAACCTGGATAATCGGGATGTTATAACGGGTCGCAGTAGCAATCTCGTTTAAATTCATACGGAAACACCCGTCTCCTGCCACATTGATAACTGTTTTGTCCTTACAGCCCATCTTAGCACCAAGGGAAGCACCAAGACCATATCCCATAGTGCCAAGCCCTCCTGAGGTGATAAAGCTTCTGGGCTTTTTATACTGATAAAACTGTGCTGCCCACATCTGATGCTGCCCTACCTCTGTGGTGATAATGGCATCTCCTTTTGTCACCTCATAGATCTTTTCTATAATATAGGGACCGGTCAGAATACTCTTCTCATAGCGCATGGGATACATATCCTTCAGGCGGTCGATATGAGCAACCCATTCCTCATGATTAATGGGATCCAGTCTTGCGTTTAATTTCCTTAAAATGGATTTCACATCACCAATTACACTGGCATAAGCCTTTACATTTTTATTGATCTCAGCCGGATCCACATCAAAATGCAGAATCTTTGCATTTCTTGCAAAACGGGAGGCATTGCCGGTTACACGGTCACTGAATCTGGCTCCGATTACGATTAAAAGATCGCATTCGGTAATACCAAAATTAGATGTCTTGGTGCCGTGCATACCAACCATTCCGGTATAGAGCTCATCTGTTCCGTCAAAAGCTCCTTTGCCCATCAGACTGTCTGCAACCGGTGCCTGAATCTTATGGGCAAATGCTGCAAGCTCATCAGACGCATTGGCAATGACTGCGCCTCCGCCTACAAAAATGTAGGGCTTTTGTGATTTGCGGATCAGCTGCAGTGCCTGCTCTAAATCCTCTTCCAATATGGTATCTTCCTGACGGATAATTGGCTCCGGTTCCTTCTGTTCATATTCGTAATTGCTGGCAGTCACGTCCTTTGTTATATCAATTAATACAGGTCCTGGTCTGCCAGTCTGGGCAATCTTAAATGCCCTGCGAATGGTATCCGCCAGTTTACTGATGTCTTTTACAATGAAATTATATTTTGTTATTGGCATGGTAACGCCGGCAATGTCAATCTCCTGAAAGGAGTCTCTGCCAAGGAGGCCAACTGCTACGTTGCAGGTAATGGCTACCATGGGCACGGAATCCATAAATGCAGTAGCAATTCCGGTTACCAGGTTGGTTGCCCCCGGGCCTGAGGTCGCCAGACATACCCCTACTCTTCCGGTTGCTCTCGCATATCCGTCCGCTGCATGGGCAGCTCCCTGTTCATGGGAGGTAAGTATATGGGTGATCTCATCCTGATGCTTATAAAGAGCATCATATATATTTAAAATGGTGCCGCCCGGATATCCGAAAACGGTATCCACGCCCTGTTCCTTCAAGCACTCGATTACGATCTCTGCTCCAGTTATTGTCTTCATAAGCTGCTCCTTTTCTTTATATTTCCAGGATTGCCCCACGGCTTGCCGGGGCTGCCATTGCCGCATATCTTGCCAGATATCCGGAAGTAACCTGCGGCTTCCTTGGCTGCCATTTTTCCTTTCTTGCTGCCATCTCTTCGTCAGATACATTTACATCCAGTCTGTGGTTGTCAATATCAATGGATATGATGTCGCCTTCCTCCACCAGTGCGATGGGTCCGCCCACAGCTGCCTCTGGACAGGTATGGCCGATGGAAGCTCCTCTGGAAGCACCGCTGAACCGTCCGTCTGTGATAAGCGCTACGGTGGAACCAAGTCCCATACCAGCAATGGCTGAGGTTGGGTTTAACATCTCTCTCATTCCAGGTCCGCCTTTTGGACCTTCATATCGGATTACTACCACGTCTCCTGCAACGATCTTTCCGCCCTTGATTGCTTCAATGGCGTCCTCTTCACAGTCAAAGACTCTAGCAGGACCTTCGTGTTTTAACATTTCAGGAGCAACGGCAGAACGTTTTACAACCGCACTGTCCGGTGCTAAATTTCCTTTTAATATGGCGATTCCGCCAGTGCTGCTATAGGGATTTTCCACGGGGCGAATAACTTCCGCATCTTTATTTACACAGCCCTTAATGTTTTCTCCCACTGTTTTTCCAGTTGCCGTAATGCAGTCCAGTTCTAAAAGTCCCAGTTTGCTGATCTCATTCATGACTGCATAAATGCCGCCTGCCTCGTTTAAATCTTCTATATAAGTAGGGCCAGCCGGAGCAAGGTGACAAAGGTTTGGAGTTTTTGCACTGATCTCATTGGCGAGCTCCAGATTTAAGTCTACGCCTGCTTCATGGGCGATAGCCGGAAGATGAAGCATACTGTTGGTGCTGCATCCAAGAGCCATATCCATGGTAAGCGCATTTCTAAATGCCTTCTCACTCATAATATCACGTGGACATATATTTTTCTTTAACAGCTCCATAACCGCCATACCTGCATGTTTTGCAAGCTTCAAACGCTCGGAGTAAACGGCCGGAATGGTTCCATTTCCCTTTAAGCCCATTCCCAGAACCTCTGTTAAACAGTTCATACTGTTAGCCGTATACATACCAGAACAGGAACCGCAGGTCGGACATGCTTTCTGCTCATATTCCTTTACATCCTCTTCCGTCATCTTACCTGCAGTATAAGCTCCCACTGCTTCAAACATGCTGGAAAGGCTGGTCTTATGGCCCTGCACACGTCCAGCCAACATTGGTCCGCCACTGACGAACACTGTAGGTATGTTAATGCGCGCTGCTGCCATTAAAAGTCCGGGAACATTTTTATCACAATTGGGTACCATAACCAGAGCATCAAAGGCATGGGCTCTTGCAAGACATTCCGTGGAGTCTGCAACTAAATCCCTGGTGACCAGTGAATACTTCATGCCAATATGACCCATGGCAATTCCGTCACAGACTGCAATGGCGGGAACCATGACCGGTGTTCCGCCCGCCATGGCAACTCCCATTTTGACGGCATCGACTATTTTATCCAGATTCATATGGCCTGGTACAATTTCATTATAGGAACTGACAATACCAATTAAAGGCCTTTCCATCTCTTCCTCTGTCATTCCCAGTGCATTAAAAAGGGAACGATGAGGTGCCTGCTGCATACCTTTTTTAACTGAATCACTTTTCATCTGCTGCACACTCCTTTTCTTTTTTCATAACTTTCTGATTATATGGAAATCCGGGAGCGTATAAAATCAGATGTTTTATCCGCTTCCGGCTATTTACAAATTTTAAATTGTTGGGTGGCAAACGAGCTAAATAATCCGTTCTGCGATTAAATCACCCATTTCTGTTGTAGACACCTTTTTAAATCCATCGGAGTAAATGTCTCCGGTCCGGTATCCTTCTTTTAAAACCTGCTCCACGGCTGCTTCCACAGCATCTGCTTCCCTGTCTAAATCAAAGGAATAACGAAGCATCATGGCTGCGGATAGAATGGTTGCAATTGGATTTGCAATATTTTTTCCTGCGATATCAGGTGCAGAACCGTGGCTTGGTTCATACATACCAAATTTGCTTTCATTCATACTGGCTGAGGAGAGCATTCCGATGGATCCTGTAATCATGCTGGCTTCATCGGATAATATATCCCCGAACATGTTCTCCGTAAGAATTACATCAAACTGTCCCGGATTCATCACCAGCTGCATGGCACAGTTGTCTACCAGCATGTGATTGAGTGTCACTTCCGGATAATCCTGAGCCACCTCTTCCACCACTTTTCTCCATAGTCTGGAGGAGTCCAGTACATTGGCCTTATCTACACTGATGACCTGCTTTTTCCGCTTCATGGCAATATCAAACGCCTTTACTGCAATTCTGCGGATCTCATTCTCATTATAGGTAAGAGTATCCACTGCAGTCATCACACCGTCCACCTCTTTGGTGTAACGGTCTCCGAAGTAGAGTCCCCCCGTGAGTTCTCTCATGATGACCATATCAAAACCGTCACCGATAATCTCTTTTTTTAAAGGACAGGCATCAGCAAGTTCTTTATAGAGATAGGCTGGGCGGATATTTGCAAATAAATTAAGACCTTTACGGATGGCTAGCAGCCCCGCTTCAGGTCTCAGATTCGGTGCCACATCGTACCATTTTGAATTTCCCACATTCCCCCCGACTGCACCAAGGAGAACGGAGTCGCTTTTTTTTGCTGTTTCTAACGCTTCGTCCGTTAATGGGACGCCGTAAGTATCAATGGATATCCCTCCCATTAAGACTTCTGTATAATCAAACAGGTGGTGATAAACTGCCCCAACCTTATCTAATATCTTTCTCGCCTCTCCAATGATTTCAGGCCCTATCCCGTCGCCAGGGATTACTGCAATGTTATAGTTCATTTGTACTCTCCCTCTGTGTCACTGTAATCTGCTGATATATTTCTTCTCATAATAGAACATTTGTCAGGATTTTTCAACTAAAATAAAATATTTTTACTGGAAAACATATATGAGAAAGGAATTGATACTATAATTAACGGTTATAAAAGAAGAGAAAACAGGAAAAAGCAGTCCCGGAATTTTAGACCGAAACTGCTCTTTTCCTGTTTTGTCATTTGCTTATTTACTGATTTCCTCATTGACAGTCAGACATTTATCAACCGATGCCTTATCTATCTCATTTACAAAGGGAGAATTTTCTGTTCTTGTATAGTAGCAGCTTGAATCCTCATTAAGACTTCCTACTGAAAGCTGGAATGTCTCATCCTTTCCATTTTTGTTATAAGTATAAGAAATAACGGCAGAAGGCTGATCAAGACCATAATCCTTTAACTGGGAATCCGTTACATTATAGTTTGGACAGCTTTTCACCTTCAGGCCTGCAAGGGAATCAGCCAGTACATTTAATGGCGAATTGTCATCTACCTTATTTTCCGGGGAATCTGCAGAGTCCTTATACCACTCAATGGTTCCTTTCTCATCGTCCAGCTTTTTCTTTACAAACTGTTTCCTGCTGTCTGCCTTCATCACAGTAATGCCTGTAATATCGGTTCCGGCAATTGCCGGGAATTCTTCCAGAGCCATAAAGTCACTAAGACTGCTGTCTGTCTCCGTATAAAGGGAAGAACCGATGAGATAAGGGGTATCCTCTCCCTGAATTGCAGCATAGTAATCCCCGTCCGGAGTAGCATTTCCAAGGAGGATTACTGACTTTTTATTGTCTGCACCAGTGACTGTAATGGTACGGATGGGCTGATCCAGTCCATATGCACTAAATCCATCTCCGTCTTCCAGTTTTCTCACTGCTTCCAGCTTAGAGACAGTGGAAGCAATCCCGTCCATTTTGGTCTGCATCACCGGAAATTTCTCATCCTGGTCGTAGATCCATTTTCCATCCTTTTTTGTAAAGGAGATCTCATTGCCATCCCGGTCATAAGAAACTGACTGAATTTCAGAAAAGTCGGTCATATAAACTTTGGACGCCTCTTTCTGATTTTCCGTTTTTTTCTGGGATCGGTCCATGTACTGCCCCACTCCCACATACACTGCACAGAGTACCACTAACGCGGCAGCCCCAAATATCAGTCCGTTTTTTTTCTTCATAAGTCCTGCCTCCTTCTACAGACGTCTGCGCTTTAACCAGATCATAAGTCCGCAGCCAAGGGACGCCGCAGGAATAATTAAGATAAACAGGATTCCCCACATACCGCCATGTGTCACCGTATTATAGGTCACGTCAAGACTCTTGGAAGGGATGGAAACATTGGCTACGTCTTCAAAATTAGAAGTCACTGCGTTCATAAACAGAGTCAGGTTACTTAAGTTGGTAAAACTGGTATTTAAACTTTCATCAATCAGGGATGGGGTTGAAAATACAGTCAGGCGGGCTGAACCCGTATCCAGCTTCTTTTCTGAAACAGCTCCCAGAATATAGGTTCCTTTCTTCTGGGAATCGGGAGTAACCAGCATTCCCGCGTCACTGGTCTGCATAAACGGAGTTACATTGACTCCCTCCGGCAGATTTTCAGCCTGAGTAAATGCACCTGACTGGAGTACCAGTGCTGCACTCTTTATATCCACACCGTTAGTCACTTCACTGCCAGACTCTATGGTCGGGAAAATGTAGTAAGGATTGTTCTGATAAAAGTTCTTGGTATCTGCAGCCATACCATTTTCCAGGTTCAGTCCATATGCGCTCATGACAGAAGTAAGGTTGGGACGCTCTTTTTCTGAATATCCGGCAATGATTAACACGTGGCCGCCTTTGTCCAGATAATCGGAGATCATGGTCTTCTCATCATTGGCAAGATCGGAAGCGGGAGCATTCATAAGAAGAAGTTCGCAGCCCTCAGGAATCTTCCCGTCTTTTAAAAGATTAATGCTGTTAACCGTTAAATTGGATTTACCCAGCATATCGGTTACCGTAGCTCCAAATGCCGCTTCTCCATGTCCCTCTGTGACATAGATGGTTTTGGAAACATTGCTGGTCACATGAGAAATCGCTCCTGTCACCTGACCTTCTCCGTCAAACGCAGTCTCTTTTGCCTGCCCGTAATAGTAATAAGAGGACTCATCCATTTTTATAATATCGGTAAATGGAATGGATTGGGTTTTATTGGTAGATTCGCAGCTTACAAGAATTGTGCCATCTGTAGCATTCAGCTTTTTCACCTGTTCCGGGTGAAGTACAGAATCCACGGTTTCCACCTTAACATGGTTTGATAAATCCTCGTAACGTTTTAAAAAGCTGGTAATCCGTTTATCCACACTTGCAGGATCTCCTACCACATAAATGGTTACATCCTTATCCAGTGCTTTGATTAAGTCACTGGTGGTTCCTCCCAGGGTGTAGATCTGGCTGCTGCTCATATCCCATTGCCGCACCTTTTCGGGAAGACGTCCCACAATCAAATTGAGTATAATTACCGCAGCTATGACAATCACGGAAAGGATTGCAGTATAGCCGCCTTTTTTTAATTTTCTGGTCATTTCCATCCTCCTAACTCCATCTGCGTTTCTCTATGGACTGCACAGTCAGGAATACCAGCAGGAAGATTATGCTGATATAGGTAACCAAACCGCCCAGATCAAAAATATAATGAGTAGCAAAGTTCTGGAATACACCGGTGATTGCAACCTTTTCCATCACATTTGTCAGTGCCCGGTCAAACAAACCTTTTTTGATTAAGTATAATCCAACCATAACTATGATCCCAACTGCTTCTAAAATTACTGCAAGGCCGGTATGGCTGGTGATCCGGTTAACAATCAGCACTGCCAGAGACCAGAGCAGGAAAAATCCAATCAGGGATCCCAGTGCAGTAGTTGGTAAAAATCCCACCAGATTGGGCCACAAAAGCAGGAGAAGAATGATGCCAAAGGTTCCTACTGCAGCAATGATCTGGCTCTCTGTAAGGGAAGAAATAAACATACCAATGGCAATATAAACACATCCCAGTAAGAAAAACGCCAGAATTGCCGCATAGTCTGCCTTCAGATGGGCAGTTCCGTTCATCTTAATAATCAGCGGGCAAAGGCAGGACAAAACAACCGGAACTGCAAATACGGTAACCATGGAAAGATATTTTCCCAGTACTATTTTCCCCACGGAGACTGGAGAAGTTAACAATAGCTGATCGGTCTTAGTCTTTCTGTCATCTGCGAAACTTCTCATGGTCAGAACCGGAATTCCGATCATAATGATGGTTACCATTCCTGATAAGGTATAGGAAAAATACGGATATCCGCTCATCATGTTGTACGCCATGAAGTAAATTCCGATAAACAGCACCATAAATGCTATAAATACATATCCGGTCATGGACTGGAAGTAAGATTTCAGCTCTCTTCTATAAACAGCAGCCATTATAATTCCTCCTCTCCATCACTCTTATTTTCTGCATCTGTGTTTTCTGATTCCATATCTGCATTCAGTTCTCCATCTTCCTGAATTTCTTTTTGAATTTCTTCCTGACCATCTTCAGATTCTGCATCTGCCGTCAGCTCTAAGAATACTTCTTCCAGCGAAGCCTTGTTTACATGCATGGAAAGAATGGGGAGTCGGTTATCTGCAAAAGCAAAGAAGATGATTTCCCTGATATCCACTCCTTCTTCCCCAGTCCCAGCCAAGCGGAACGTTACCTTTTTTACTGCCTCTTCTCCACTTTCTTTCACGGTTACGTCAGCTGCCTGGGGAATGGTGTCAAGAATAGCACGGATCTGAACTTCTTCTCCCTTTATCAGCAGTTCCATACCGGAAGCATCTGCCATCTGGCGCTCTAGGTTTTCCGGTGTGTCGCTGGCAATCAGCCGTCCCCGGTCTATAATCAGTACATGATCGCAGACTGCGCTTACTTCGGATAGAATATGGGAACTTAGAATAACCGTATGCTTCTGACCCAGTTCTCTTATGGTATCCCGTATTTCTATGATCTGTTTTGGATCTAATCCCACGGTTGGCTCATCTAAAATAATAACCGGAGGGAAGCCCAGAACTGCCTGGGCAAGCCCTACTCTTTGTCTGTAGCCTTTGGAGAGGTTACGAATCAGGCGTCCGCTTACATCAGTAAGCTTCGCTAAGTTCATTACTTTAAGGACTTCCTCTTCCCTGTCTTTTTTCGGTATTTTCTTTAATTCTGCAGCAAAATCAAGCTGTTCCTTTACTGTCATATCGACGTAAAGAGGGGGTAGCTCCGGCAGATAACCAATGCACCTTTTTGCCTCCTCCGGATCCTCTAAAATGTTATGGCCATTAATCCACACATCACCCTCGGTCGCACCTATGTAACCGGTTATAATATTCATTGTAGTGGATTTTCCTGCTCCGTTGGGCCCCAGAAAACCATAGATCTTGCCATCCTGAATGGTAAAGTTTAAATGATCCACAGCCAGATGCCCGCCGTAATCTTTTACCAGGTTTTTGACTTCAATCAACTCTCTCTCCTCCTGTTCTATTTTCATAATCGTGTCCTTACTTAGGGTAAAAGGGAATTGTGAAGATTGTGTGATTTAACTTTGTTTATTGTGTGATAAAAGTATGAATTATTTCGACAATAGAAAAGACAAGAACAGCCTGGAGCATTCCATGCCCAGACTGTCCGTCATAAAGAGGTGATTTATTCAGCCGCCAACCGGTTGATTTTATGGTAAAACATATATTGCTGCAGGATTCCTGCATATCCCTCATACCGGTTAAGCGGGAAACCATTGGGATAATATGTGGTTATTATCTGCTTCACATGGGTATCTACCGGGAAAGCACCTACATGGTGAAGTCCGAACAGGCAGACACAATCTGCCACCTTCTTACCAATCCCATACTGTGTTAAAAGTGTTGCATGAGAATTCTCGTAATCCGCTTTCTTTAATTCGGACAACCACATCTCTCCATCCGGTCCGCTGCAGCACTGAGCGATATGAAGAATATACTTATCCCGGTATCCCAGCCCCAGATCAGACAAACCTGGAAGGCCGGCGGAGGCAATGGATTCAGGCGTAGGAAACGTCTTAAAGCTTCTGGTAACCTCATCCCATGTTCCAGCAGAAGACATTACCAGGCCTCTTCCCTTCTTTTCCTCTCCAAACCGGTTGCATAATTCCCTCACACTCCCCTTAATCCGTGGGATATTATTATTCTGGGATATTAGAAATGTAACCAGCATCTCCCATAAATCCTGGCGAAGAATCCTCACTCCCCAGCCGCACCGGATAGCTTCCCGTAAATAAGAGTCCTCTTCCGGTACCTGCTTCTTATATCCGCAGTAATCCCCTTCCAAATCAAAATAATGGGACCATATCTTTTGAAATTCTTCCTCTTCACAGGAAAAAAGAAACTCTTCCCCTTCTTTCACCGCTTCTATGTATTGCGCTCCAGCCGTAACAGACCAGATCCCCTGCTCCAGTTGTTCCATGCGAAAGCACTGCCCTGATTTCGCAATCTGACCCAGATCCATATCATCTATTTTAATCCGTACCATGACTGACTGCTCCAATCTCACTTTTTTCATCTAAATACTTCTCGTACTGATCAGTGAAATACGTGATCTTATGATCCACCTTGCATAAGTACTTCTTAAGTCCGGCAATCTGATCCTCTACTTCCTTTTTGTGGGCTATCAGCATGGAACACCGTTCTTTTAACGTCTCTTTCCCCTGTAGGCTCAGCTCCACAAATTCCCTGATCTGTTTGATCGCCATCCCTGTGTTTTTCAGACAGCAGATTAAAGACAGCCACTCTAAGTCCTCCTCGGAATAACGGCGGATTCCGCTTTCACTTCTGTCTACGAATGGAAGAAGCCCTTCCCGTTCATAATACCGGAGAACGTGTGGCTTTAAATGTGTCTTTTCTGATACCTGTTTTATGGTGTAATTCATTTTTATCCTTTTCCCGCAGATTTTCCAATCTGTCTCTTGACTTAAAGTTAACGTTAAGGTTTACAATACTTACTATACAATAGTTTGATCCTGTGATCAAGCGAAATCAACAAGGAGGTACCTGAATGAAATCTTTATCAGACAACTATATACTGGCTAATGGTGTGAAAATCCCCTGTATCGGCTTTGGCACCTGGAAAGCACAAAATGGAGAAACTGCAGTCAATGCAGTAAAGCAGGCTCTTAAGACTGGCTACCGTCACATCGATACTGCTGCACTCTATTACAATGAGGAAAGCGTTGGAACCGGAATTAAGGAAAGCGGTGTTCCAAGAGAAGAGATCTTTGTTACCAGCAAGCTGCAAAACCCTGAACATGGATATCAGCAAACACTGAATGCCTTTGAGGCGACCATGAAAAACTTAGATCTGGATTACTTAGACTTATACTTAATTCATTGGCCCAATCCCATTAAAACCCGTGCCAACTGGCAGGAAGCCAATGCCGGCACATGGAAAGCATTTGAAGAACTGTATGAGGCGGGCCGTATCCGTTCCATCGGTGTCAGCAATTTCCGGATTCATCACTTAGAAGAACTTATGAAGACAGCAAAAATTGCACCAATGGTAAACCAGATCCGACTTTGCCCGGGTGATACCCAGGATGAGCTGGTTTCTTACTTAAAGGAACACAATATACTGGTAGAAGCTTACAGTCCTCTGGGATCTGGAAAAATATTTGAAGTTCCGGAAATGATTGCACTGTCAGAGAAATATGGGAAATCCATTGCACAGATATGTGTGAGATGGAGCTTACAGATGGGCTTTCTTCCTTTGCCCAAGTCCGTCACAAAAGAGCGGATTGAAGAAAATGCCCATGTATTTGATTTTGAGCTTACAGCCGAAGATGTATCCATCATAGCCGGCTTAAAGGGCTGCTGCGGATATTCCACCAACCCGGATACCACAGATTTTTAAATAATGTATAGAAAAGAGGGGTATTACCATGTTAAATTTTGATTTTCACATTCCTACCCGCATCTGCTTTGGAAAAGACTCCCATAAGGAAATCGGAAGCCTTCTTGCTCCTTATGCAAAAAAGGTACTTTTGCATTACAGCGGGGACAGAATCAAAAAGAACGGTCTGTATGATACCGTTGTCCAGTCTTTAAAAGAAAATGGTATTGAATTTGCTGAGCTGGGAGGAGTCGTACCGAATCCACGGCTGTCACTTGTTTATGAAGGCATCAGACTATGCAAAGACCAGGGTATTGACTTAATTCTGGCAGTTGGCGGCGGAAGCGTGATTGACTCTGCAAAGGCGATCGCCATCGGGGTTTGCTATGAGGGAGACGTCTGGGACGTATATGAACAGGGTAAAGCCATTACTGCTGCCCTTCCGGTTGCTACGATTTTGACCATTCCGGCTGCAGGAAGCGAATCCAGCAACAGTACGGTTATTACCAACGAAGAAAAGCAGATGAAACTGGGATATGGAAGCGATCTGGTCCGTCCGGTCTTAAGTGTAATGAATCCCGAGTTTTTCTTTACTCTTCCGAAAAACCAGATTGCCAACGGTGTGGCTGATATGATGAGCCATATATTTGAGCGTTATTTTACCAATACTCTGAATACGGATCTGACAGACGGTCTCTGTGAAACCACGTTAAAATCAATTATGAGACATGCTCTTCTGGTTTCAGAAAATCCAAAGGACTACGACGCCTGGTGCCAGGTGGGACTGGGCGGCACCATTGCCCACAACGATCTACTGGGGCTTGGTCGCAGACAGGACTGGGCATGCCACGGTATGGAACATGAGCTGAGTGCAATATACGATGTGGCTCACGGTGCAGGACTGGCAGTCCTTACTCCCGCCTGGATGAAATATGTTTATAAAACAAACATCAACATGTTTGTCCAGTTTGCTGTTAACGTTATGGGTGTAGAAGGAAGCTTTCGGGATCCTGATTCCATCGTACTGGAAGGAATCAACCGCCTGTCTCAGTTCTTTGTGAAAATGGGTCTTCCCACAACACTTGAGGAGCTGGGTATTGACAGCACCAATTTAGAGCTGATGGCTAAAAAATCAACCGGAGAGGCTTATGGGGTGGAGCACCCACTTGGCGGTCTGAAAAAGCTGTACTGGCAGGATGTTCTGGAAATTTATAAAATGGCTTCAAAATCATAAAACAGAAAACAGGAGCCTGGGAGAAAAATTTATCTCCCGGGCTCCTGTTTGATTAAGCTTATAGCTTATTCCCAATAAACCACAACATTTTTTGCTGCATCATCTACATACGTCATATACCGTATGGATTTTTCAAACTGACTTCTTGGCATACTGATTAAAACAGAAGTATCCCATGGATTTATTACCACTACAGTATTTTTATTTACACTCTTAATGGAATAGGAATGACCGCCATCGCCAATAATTCCTCTGCCTGGATCTGCTATATTAAAATCACAGGCCGCTGTAATTCCTTCTCCATTCTGACACTTTGCAGCCATGATATTCATAATTTCTGTTTTATTTGTGGACCAGTATGTTCTTTGTCTGAATCCGGTCATCGTTGTAAATACATCACAGGCAAAACAACTGTTATAAACATTCATAGCCTGCTGTAAACCGGCTTCAATTACTCTGGCATCCAGGTCCCCTTCTATGTATGCGTTCTCAACATCCATTTCCGATACCGTTTGTCTTCCGGAACCAAAATTAAGTGTATAAGTTCCATTATAATTATCTGTAATCATTTTTCTAAAAATTTTTCTTCCATATTTGCTGTTATCCAGTGCCTGTATGGCAGAAACTGCTCCACAGTCATTGGCATCACCCTGATGGAATGTGCTTAGCTTCCCATCCAGTTGTGTTGCAGGGTCACCAGCATAAGCTGTAATTGGTGTAAAGGTGGCTCCAGCTGCAATTCCCACTGCTAAGCAGAAAGCTCCGAATTTAGTTTTGATTTTTCTCATATTAATATTCATTCTAATATCTATTCCTTTCGTTTCTCAAGTCTGAATTTGTAACGATGTCCGCAAGACTTTTTCATACTGTCCTTCTTCCACTCATAATGTCCCAAGTATTTAGTTCTGATTGATTTTCCTAGCTGCTGTTCATATCGATTCATCCCCCTGTTTCTTGTTTGTCTTTTGGATTCGCTATCGGATTAATTATACACTATTTTGTCACAATATGACGTATCATGTAAGAAATAGTAGTCTGCATGTAACTTTTGGTGGTTTTTTCGCTATTTTTCGACAATTTGCTTTTTATTTTATTACAAAAAAATCAGGGAGTTTCTGCTCCCTGACCCTTTGGCTTTTTTATTAATCATTTAATTTACTCAGACATTCCTTCAGTGCTTCAATATTTCTGTCAGCAAAGCAGTAACCTTCCATACCGCATTCCCTTGCACCTTCCACATTCATAAGCAGGTCATCAATAAAAAAGCATTCCTCCGGTTTTAGATGAAACCGTTGAAAGAGATGCCCGTACATCTCCTTTTGCGGCTTCATGCATTTTACTTCTGCAGAAAAGAGAACTCCATCAAAATACTCGATTCCCGGTATAATAGTCGTATAAGTCAACAGGCGGAGAGATGCATTGGAACATAAATAGATCCCATACCCCTGTTCCTTTAACTCCCGCACAAGTTCTCCCATCTCTTTTACAGGATACATATTATATTCATGCCAGTGTTTCAGGCAGAGCTCTGCCATTTCCTTTGCGTGGTCTGTGGACAGACGGGACTGCATTCTCTTTAAGGCATCCTCCTCAGATATCAGACCCATATCAAGCAACAGCCATTCCTGGGAATCGAAAACCGATGTGCAGACTTCCTTTCGTTCCGCTTCATCCTCCATAAATACTGCGCCAACCTTATGTCCTTCATAATCAACCAGTACTTTTCCCATATCGAATACTATGTTTTTTATCATCTGTCACTCTCCTGTAGTAATTCATTTCTATTTTTAAACCAAAAATAATAAGGTACTTCTGCAAGAAGCATGCAGGCCCAGCCGATGAGGCTGGCATATGCAACTCCCTTCATTCCCATCACAGGGACGAGAAGAGATACGAATACCACCCGCACAGAAATCTGGATCAGAGTTGAGATCAACGTAATGGACATATTCCCCATACCCCTGAAAAATCCCTGAATCCCATTGGTAAACGCAGGCATGAGGTAGAAAAATGCCATCAGCCCCAGATATTGTACACCGATGCCAACCATTCCCGTATCATTCTCTGATACAAACAGCTTCATCACAGGCTCTTTTATGATAAGGATTAGTATGCAGATGAAAACCCAGTATCCTGCCTCAATCATAAGTCCTGCACGAAATCCCTTCCTGATCCGGCTGCTGTTTTTTGCCCCTCTGTTCTGGGCTACAAAGGTCATGATCCCGCTGGAAATACTCTGCTCCGGCGTAAACGCAAAATCATCCACTCTGTTTACCGCATTGAATGCTGCAATGGTACTGACTCCAAGAGGATTGATCATCCCCTGAATCAGAAGCTTGCCGATGGGTTGGCAGGATTGCTGCAGCGCCGTAATTGCTCCCTGTCTTAGCGTCAGGTTTAATAACTCTTTGTCCAGCCGAATTTCCTTCCTGCCCACTCTGAGAAGTGGAACCTTTCTATATATGTATAGAATACAAAGCCCGGCAGATACCGCCTCTGCAATAACCGTAGCAACCGCTGCTCCGATCACATCCATATGAAACCATGCTACAAACACCACATCTAACAGTCCGTTTAATACAGAAGCCGCAGCCAGAAACCGAACCGGAGTTTTGGAATCTCCCACACTTCTTAGTGCAGATGCCACCGCATTATAAAAAAACGTAAAAGGCATTCCAAGAAATATAATCCGCAAATACATGGCTGAAGCTTCCAAAATCTGATCTGGGACCCGAAGCAGCCTTAAGATCCCCCTGGACGCCATAAATCCCAGTGTAGCAATAATGAGTGAAAAGAAACACCCAAAAATAAGTATGGTAGAAACCTCTTCTTTCAGCCTTTTTTCATCACCTGCTCCGAAGAATTCACTCATCAGCACCGATGCTCCGATGCAGATTCCTGTAATTCCTAAAATTACAATGCTCATAACAGGGTTTGCCGTTCCCACTGCAGCAAGGGCATCTTCTCCCGCATAACGCCCGACTATAATGGAATCCACCGCATTGTAAGTCAGCTGAAATAAATTACCCAGAACCAGAGGAATGGAGAAACGTATCAGCTGGGAGGAAATATTGCCTTTTGTCATATCTTTCATCTAGTAAGCCTTCCTTTAACGGATTAGTAGCTTCTCAACTGATCGCTTCCATCATCCTTAGTTTTCTCCAGACGTTTCACCTCTACGTAGTAGCCTGTTTTATCATTTACCTTAACATAAATACGGTCTCCCACTTTATGTCCCAGAATAGCGCTGCCAAGTGGTGACTCAGAACTGATTAAACCCTTTATGGAATTTCCACGGACGGTTGTCACCAGTTTATAGGTCTCCACCTCATCATCATCTTCAAAATACAGATCCACGGTATTATAAAGCCCGATTTCATCTTCTTTGGAATTGTCAGTAATAATTTGAGCCGTCTTAATCATTTTTTCCAGATAACGGATTCTGCTTTCGTTCTGATTTTTATCCTTTTTGGCTGCATGATATTCAAAGTTTTCGCTTAAATCTCCATGGGCTCTTGCTTCCTTAACCGCTTCCAGGGCTTCCCTGCGAACCACCAGTTTGCGGTGTTCTATTTCCTGTTTCATTTTTTCAATATCAATTTCTGTCAATTTGTCAAACACGTTACCACTTTCCCTTTCTTCCTGCTGGTTAAGAAAGGCTTTTACTCCCTTTTGGGCTTTCTTCCACCGGTTTTCTTTTATAGAGGGACAAAAGCCTGTCTAAATAAATGGATTTCAGCTGTTTGCTAGCCATTGCCTGCTTTAGCGGAGAAAGCTTTAAAATCGTTCCAAAAAGCGCTGCCATAGCACGGTGGCTGGCAAATGCCTGATTATCAAATATAAGATTCTGCAGAGTTCCCTTTTCAATGGCCTGGAGCACAAAGCGATGGGTACTGTTCACCGGCGTGATAATCTGTTTTGCCCTTTTTTCCAGTTTGATCGCTTTTACACTGCAGTTTCTGGCGCATACACCGCAGCCAAGGCAGATTTCCTCATCCACTACAGCTTTTCTCTTTCCATGCTCATCGGTTTCCATGGAGATTGCCAGAATGGGGCATGCCTTCTCACATTTGCCGCATCCCACACAAGTTTCCCCGGATATATGGGGAATGTAATTGGTAGTCGCAACGGGCTGCATGGGACTGAATTTTCTGGCTGCCTGAAGTGCTTCACAACAGCATCCGCAGCAGTTGCAGATAAACGCCGGGTGCTCCCGGACATTTTCTCCGATCTGCACCAGATTGCTGGCATAGGACCGTTCCAGTGCATCCATGGCTTCCTCTTTGGAAACCAGTCTTGTATAATCCCCATGTTCTGCCAGAGAACGGGCAACATTGTCAAAGGTCAGGCACACATCCCAGGGAGCATTGATTTCACAGGGATGACCGGCATGGGACATCTTATGACGGCAGTAGCAAAGCCCCAGTCCGATGTAATCCGCCTCCTTAACGATGTAGGAAGCCCGTTCATAATCCAGAATATGGTTGGTTTTATCCGTCATCAGCACAGGTTCCTGTACATAGACTCTTCCTAGTTTTGTTTCTGTAGCAAAAAATAAGTCCTTTATAAAGTCCTCTTCTACATTCATGTATTGATAGTAAAGCTCGCTTAAGTATTTCTGGTCAATATCTCCTCTTGTCCTCATCAGGGCAAATTCAATAAAACCAGCCATGGGAGGCGGCATAACAAACTTCCGGATTCCATTATGATAAGAATCCACCAGAAGGGCTTTTTCACAGAGATGGTTTAATAGCCGTTCTGCTTTCAGCTCCGTTGTCTCCCAGATTTTAGCTGCCTTTTTCACCGTAAACGGCCGTACCGGCAGCAGTGCCACCCATTTTGCTTCTTTCTCCGAATACAAAACCTGAAGAATTTTATAAAGCGTCTCCGACTCAGGCGCCCCTTGTGTAAACCAGTTAATGCGGTCACTTAAATTTAAGTACGCATCACGGGCTGTCAGATGACCCATTTTCATGCCTTCTTTCTTTATGCTTTTTTTGCAATAATCTCAATACGCCTCAAAGTGGTGCCCACACTCTTACTGGACTCAACCGTCATCCCAAACAGCCTTAACAGATTCTTCGTTCCCTCTTTGGTTAAATAAACCTCCGAAGCAGCCTGCCGCCAGAGAGTATTCCCCTTCTTTTGCAGAAGATCCATGGATTTATCCAGATCTGGTCCATCAAACCAGAGAATTCCACCATCTGCCAGGTTTTCAGTCGCTTTATCGAGAATTGCATTCATGTCCCGGTTGTCCGTGAGATGTTCAATGATAACCACTGCATAGCTCCCCTTTATAACGGGGCTGATGGGCTCAGTTCCATTTAGAACATCCATCTCATAACCAGCACTCACTGCCTCTTTATATAATTGACTGTTTTGACTGCCGATAAACAACATGGTATTGCCAGAGGCAAGCCTTTCAATATCCGCCAGTATTCTTTTACATTTTGCCTGAGAGTGTCCTGCTCTCTTTTTCCTTTTTACCACCCAAGGCTCTTCTTTTGCCAGATAGTAATTTCCGCACTCTTCACACTTCATAAAGATACGGACCGGACTTAACAGTTCTTTCCCCTCTTCATCTCCTTCAATATAAAGGGATGCTCCGTAATGCACCGTCCCTTTTCCTGCACAGACGGGGCAGATCTCAATCTCTGCAAACATTAAATTTCTCAGTTCTTTTAAAGCCTTAAAATACCAGCGGTACAAACGATCCCGGAATTCCCCGTCATAAACAAACAGCCAGTTTTTTATGACTTCTGCCAGCCATCTTGTCTCATGGATCACAGACTTGTCCGCCTGAAGTCCTTTTAAGTTTTCTTCCAGCGTGAGGAGTCCGGAAACAGCATCCTCTTTCAGCCGGTCATTTCCCTGAGAAGTAATCAGATGCTCGATCCCTTCCACTACACTGCTGCATAAATTGACCATCACTACCAGCTGATTCATTTTGCCTGTCGCCATACGTTGATCCTTTCCTGTCACTTGTTTCAGTTCCTTTGTACATATCCCCTGTTATTTTAGCACTTTTAAAAGGGGAAAGGCAAATACTTTCTTGTAGAGTGCCTGCAATCGGTCTATAATAATATCATTAAATGCAGGGATAGAAAGTTGATAATCAGAGAGGTTAACATGAATTTTGATAAAATAAAATACTTTATTGACTTGGTAGAATGCAGGAACTTTACAGAAACTGCAAAGAAAAACTTTGTATCACAGACTACAATCAGTCTACAGATTGCATCACTGGAAGAGGAAACAGATATTCAATTGATAGACAGGAAAAAAATCCCTATTGAACCTACCCCTGCCGGATGGCTGTTTTATGATGAGGCTGTCACCCTTTGGAAGCAATACAATCATATGAAAACCACATTGAATAATTATAAAATGAATCACGATCTGACAATCCGCGTAGAATATGCTGCAGCAACAGATATTCAGAGCATGCTTCGCTTAATGCCTTCTTTTAAAGAAAAGAATCCTAATATAAAATTAGAATTGGATAAAGTGCTGCTAAAAGATGTATCAGAATATCTGCTAAAGGGATTGTATGATATTGCTATCGCCTTTGATTCGGAGTTTAAGGATAAACCCGACATTCTCACTTATCCACTTTACAGCGGGCAGTATTGTGCAGTTGTCAGCCGCAGCCACCCTTTGTTTCACCATAAAACGATTTCCAAAGACGAATTGTATCAATATCCACTGATTATGCTGAATCCCGAATCCATTGGCAGTTCCTATGAACTGATGATACAGCATGCAGCCTTAGATGGATATCACCCCCAAATCGTCCGGTCCGCAGATGATATTGAGACTGAGCTGTTTTACATTGTTACTGAAAACCTGATTGGATTTTTTCCGGATAATTATAATCCTGCTTATTTGGAAAATGATGTCCGAATGATTCCTTTAGATGATACAAACCATACATTCCGTATCGAAATTGCTTATTTAAAGGATAATAAAAATATTGCTTTAAAACATTTTCTTAAGCATATAAAGAATTAGTTTTTTGAATGACCCATGTAATTATTTCATTGGACTTTGTTTAATTTTTAACATATTATAAAAATATAAACAAACAGAAGGAGGAACAATAACTATGGGCAAATTATTATTAACTGGAGCCGATGGTAATTTAGGTAAGCAGGCGGCTAAATATCTATTAGAGTTAGTTGAGAAGGACAAACTCATTTTTTGCGGTTATAACCAGGAATCCTTAAAAGAATTTACAAAACAGGGCATCGAAACTCATGTAACGAACTTTAACGACAGGGAAGGACTTGCCGAAGCCTTTGCCAATGCAGACAAAATTGCTTTAATTTCCATGCCTTTTGTGGGAAAAAAGCGTCAGAATGCTCACAAGAATGCAATCGATGCCGCTAAGAAAGCCAACGTCAGACAGATCATCTATACCTCTCTTGTAAATGCGGCAGATGAATCAAATCCCAGTGTTGAAAAAATCGACCATGCCTTCACAGAGGATTACATCAGACAGACCGGACTGGATTATATATTCCTCCGTAATTCACAATATGCAGAAGCCATGATTACCAACTATTTTACCTTTGCCAAAATGGATGGCGTATTAAAAAACAGCCAGGGAAGCGGAAAAATGGCTTATATTTCCCGTAAAGACTGTGCCAAAGCAATTGCTTATTCTCTTGTATCCGAACAATATCATGAATCCATTCTAAATATTAACGGACCTCAGTTAATGACCATTTCTGAATTTATCGAATATGGAAATCAGGCTACTGGAAACCATGTAACTTATGAGGAATTAACGGACGAAGAAAACTATGCCATTTTTGACTCTATGGGAGTACCAAGAACCACTGACGGAAAATTTAAGGATGATTCTGAAGCACCATTTTCATCAGAGGGTATGGTGACGTTTGCTCAAGCTATTCGCCTGGGTAAAATGGATATATTTACGGACGATTTTAAGAATCTAACCGGTCAGGAGCCGCTCACAGTTCAATATATGTTTGAACATGCAGATGACTTCCAGATTGGTGAACGGCATTCAAAGGATAATTAATAAATCAAAATCCATGGATTTCTGCTGGGTTTTTACAGAAATCCATGGATTTTCCTATGTGATACGATTTGATCAATAAACTTGTTTTGCATCCGGGGGAAGTTCTCTGACATGATTTAAATATCCCATACAGTTTGACGCTTCGGTTATGTCATAGAAAAAGCCACACTCACCTGACACAAATCCTGCCACCTCATGAAACAGGTTACACATTATTTCTACTGCTTCCCAGATATGTTCTGCCTCTGCATCCGCAAATGTCTTTAAAAATCTCTCCCATTCTCCCTCTGACAACCACCGGTACATATCCTTACCGGCCTTTCCGATACTGCATGAAAAACCGGTCACAATTCCGATCTTCCAGGATAACAGTGCCACCAGCTGGGGCCGTATGTAATGATTGAGCATATCCTGCACATATGGGATCTCGTTCCTCCACAATCCCTTGGCTACGTTATCAAGACACCACCAGAATTCATTACAGGTACATAAGAATTCTGTCTGCGTGGGCTTTTTTACCCAATGGCTTTGATCTGATGATTCCGGGATTACAGGTAGAATGTTATCTTTGTCCAACAGAATTTTACAGAGCCGGTCGGCATAGATATCTTTTAATGCATAATCCTGGGTCACCACAGTAAGATCCAATCTGTTTCCGTCAGAAAACTGCATTAACCACCCATAGCTTTCGTCCTTCTTATGGGGAAACGCCGGGTTTTCATCTGGATACTGCATAAAAAGCCGCTCTCCAAACCGGTCGATCCATGGTATATCTTTAATAAAAGACTCCGTCTCTTTTACTATGTAAACTACATCATAATCCTGAAACAGATCCCGCACTGCATTTGGATTTGTTCTGGACCCGCCCATGTAAACTCCTCTGATTCTGTCATCAGCCTCAGCTGTACCAAGGATCAGATCATACATTTCTTTTTCGGTTCTCATCATTTACCCCTCCTCTAATTTCATCCCCATTCTGCTTTCAGACAATCAATCAGACCAGAGAATTTATTAATATGGTAATCCGCATATTCTAAAATCTTTATTCTTTCCACCTCCGGTTTTACATCCAAATATTCGGAAAATACCGTTTTCATTCCAGCCATTTTTGCCCCCTGCAGCTCATCAGAACCGCCATCGCCTGCAAATACGCTCATTTCCGGCGTAGTGCCCATTTGCTCCATGGCATATTGGTATATCTTAATGTCAGGCTTTAACATTTTTACATTACATGAAAATATAGATAAATCAAACAACTCATAAAGTGGTGAATCTTTCCAATATTTACAGTCAATTACATCTGCATTACTGATCAGACACGTTTTAATACCCAGAGCCCTAATAGCTTTTAACGTTTTCAAAATCTCCTGATCCACATTGCCGAGGGCCCTCCTCATCCGCTTTTCCCGCCTATCCAAAAGCAATTCTTCCTGCTCTTTTGTTACAGGAAACGAGAGTGTTTCCACTATACCCTCAATAATCTTCTGTTCTGTATGAACCTCCCCCAGGGCCCGTTTCTTATAAAGGGCTGCCTCTTCTGAATAATGCTCCCATTCTGACGGACTAAGGTTTAAAACATCACATTCCATTGGACTTTGATTATGTGGGACAATCAGTGTAAAAAACAAATCACAAAAAAGTACTTTTATTATTTGTCACCTCCAGATAAGAAAACTTCACAACGAGAACAGATGATATGGTAAAAGATATAGCCTGAATTAGTGTCTGCACAGGCAGGAGGGCAGACCTTCGTACTGCCCTCCTGAAATTATTACTTATTTTCCTCCAGCAGCTTTCTCACATTACCA
The DNA here is from genome assembly GCF_048627165.1 of Lacrimispora struthionigena. Taxonomy (NCBI): domain Bacteria; kingdom Bacillati; phylum Bacillota; class Clostridia; order Lachnospirales; family Lachnospiraceae; genus Lacrimispora; species Lacrimispora struthionigena. The sequence goes on along the minus strand of NZ_JBMBWP010000001.1, from coordinate 36,968 downwards.
GAAGTAATTGCTTCCACATTGCGTTTTACTTTCTCTTCCGGCCAGTCCCACCATCTTAAAGAAAGAAGTGCGTCAATTACTGGCTGTTCAAAGCGGGGACGAATTGTTTTTGCAGGAACTCCTCCTACAATTGAATAAGGTTCCACATCCTTTGTTACAACCGCTCTGGTGCCGATCACTGCCCCATCACCAATATGTACTCCCTGCATAATAACCGCTTCATAACCAATCCAGACATCGTTTCCGATTACAATATCCCCCTTGTTGTCCCATGTATCCGTAATGCGTTCCACAGGAAGATCCCACTCATCAAAAAAAATTCCAAAAGGATAAGACGACAGAGATCTCTGGGTGTGATTGGCGGAAGTAAATATAAACTTCGCTCCGCATGCAATCGAACAGTACCTGCCAATGATCAAACGCTCTTTGTTAATTGGATAATGATAAAGCACATTATTTTTTTCAAAATTCACAGGATCGTTTACATAATCATTATAAATCGTATAATCCCCAACTGTAATTGCCGGGTCTTTTACTACATTCTTTAAGTATACCGTTTCTTTATCATGTTTTCTTGGATAAATTAAACCGCTATTCATACTTCTCCTTCCAGAATAACTTCCTGGCATTTCTATAAAATACCTTCTCTGCTCCATCCCTGCCAAATATTTCATGAACTGTATCATAAAAGCCTTCATAGCGTTTATAGCTGTCCCTGCCAAACACAGACGCGTCCGTTCCAAACAGGATTTTTTCCGGTCCGCATTTTTTAATGGCTTTTATCATCTCTTCTTTGGAAACTAAAGTAGTATCCCCATAAAGGTTTGGACAGCTTGCGATTAAATCACTGGCTCTTTCCCTGTCACCGCCTAAATCCATATGAACAGCCACAAATGTGACATCAGGATTATCAGCAGCTGCTTCATACACATACTCTATATTGCTGTATCCATCCCTCTGGGTATGAATACAAAACGGTATGTTATGCCTTCTGCAGATCTCTATATATGGCTTATAATCAGCAGAAGAAAAAGGTACGCCTGCAGTTTTGGGGTGAACCTTTAGCCCTCCCATACGCTCTTTATTTTCCAGCAGAAAACTGGAAATCCGTTCTTTATTCCGGTCAAATAGAGGACGCACCCAGAAAAGCAGCAAAAACCTGTCTCCATATACATTTATGCGCTTAAGGGCACAGCTGTTTAAAGCGATGGTATCCTGATCCGGGTATCTCTCAATTCCCTGTTCATCAAGGGAATTGAGACCGATATCAGAGATTACCGCCTGATCCACACCAAATCGGTTCATATCATTTACAAGTTCTTCTAATCTGATTTCATAAGAACCATAGCTCCCCATATGCACATGGGAATCTATGATCTTGTCAGTATTTTCCCACATCACGTTATGTTACGGCTAAATAAATCCGTCTCCTCTAAAAGGCTTTCGATCGTATCAAGATTTAAACGGTGAAGCAGCTCAATCACATAGGGATTTTCAGCCGGATGCTGATAGGTTGCTTTTTCTCCATATTCATTAACCAGCTCAGTTCCTTCCTCTTTACCCAGAATCGATCTTGGTCCGCCTACGCAGCCGCCCACACAGCCCATTCCTTCATAGAAGTTGGCATCAATCTTTCCGTCCATAATATCCTGAATCATCTTTTTGCAGGCAGGGACTCCATCCGCCTGCTTTGTGCGAATCTGAATTTCCTTCTGAGGGCTGATTGCCTTCACGGTATGTTCCACTGCTTCGCTTACTCCACCTTTTCTTGCATAGATGCGGCCTGCTTTGGAGGAATGATCCTTTTCACTTTCTTCCATTACTGCGGGATCAATTTCCAGAGCATCAAAAATATTTTTCACTTCCTGGAACGTAAGAACATAATCAACTGCACCAGCTAAATCCTTTTCCCTTGCTTCAGCCTTTTTTGCAAGACAGGGACCAATAAATACAGTCAGCGCATCTGGATGTAGTGCCTTTACCACTTTGGCACAGGCTACCATGGGGGACACGGAACCAGGTACATGGGGGACCAGCTGGTGATAAACCTTGCGGATCATACCAATCCACATGGGACAGCAGCAGCTTGTCAGCTGATAATCTCCGCTGCCCTTAATATTTTTATCAAATTCCAAAGCTTCTTTTAACGTCAGAATATCCGCAAATAAGGCAACTTCAAGCATTCCGTCAAATCCCACTTCTTTTAATGCACTTCTTAACTTTCCAGGTGTAACATCACTGGAAAACTGTCCTAAAAATGCCGGAGCTATCATGGCATAAACAGGCCCCTCTGCGCTTCTTACTGCTTTGAGAGCAGGAATGATATCGGTACTTGCCGCCAGCTTTTCTCTGACACAGCCGTCAATACATTTTTCGCAGCCCAGACATAATTCCGGTTCTACCACTATTCCATCTTTCTCAGCCTTAATCGCTCCAAACGGGCATCTTTTGACACATTCCTTTTGTTCCCCTTCTCCACAATCACAGTCACCTGTACGAATTACAATTGGATGCTTTTCGGGATTCAGCAGGCAGTCCAGATGATAGGGATCATAAGTATTGCCGTTTTCTGTTTCCGCCGGATCAAAATTTCCTGACAGTGCCTCGCTTACTGTACGCTCGTAAAGTTCTTTAAATGTCTGCATAAATTACCTCCCGCATGTATGCTTTCTGTTCTGTATCACATAATCTATTATCATTCCTTTTTTCTTTCTTACTATTCCAGTAAACTCCTAATCACAACGAATGATTGAAATATAAGTCTTTTGTGATTGCATATAACGTGTAATCACAGATTCCCATATTATTCTTACCTGCCTGGCGCATGGTTCCCTCATACAGCATTCCAGCTGCTTTCATAACTCTGCCGGAATTAGGATTATTGGTATCATGTCTTGCACATACCCGGTTTATGCCAGCTTCTTCAAACAGAAAGCCCATCACTGCCTTTAAAGCTTCCGTCATAATACCCTTTTTCCAATACTCTTCACCAATGCAATATCCGATCTCTGCCTCTTCAATCTCTTCATTCATACGTACCACCCCAATACTGCCAATGGCCTGATGGTTCTCCTTCCATTCAATACACCAGTTGAAATTCTTAGGATTTTCGTAATCCTTCACCCATGCGTTAAGAATCTCCTCTGAATCCGCTACTGACTTATGAACCGGCCATGTTAAAAATCTGGTCACATGACTGCTGTTTGCCCAGTTATAAAACATATCATGGGCATCCGCTTCGCAAAACGGACGTATAACCAACCTTTCTGTTTCCAAAACAACCGTACCTGGGAAATTCATCGCAATTCCTCCTGACTGATTTCTTTTACTGGAAAAGTAATCCAAATATAGCTTTATCATATCATATTTATCAATAAGGGAAAACAAAAAAATCAGGACAACATCTGCTGTCCTGATTCATTTCTGCTAAATAAAATACTCAATGGTATCTGCCGGTTTTCTCTGGGTTTCCCTGTTAAACAGGATTGTCGCCTCTCTTGTTTCCACCGGTCCAAGTGCATATGGCTCTTTTCCCGTCCCATTCATCAAATCCCATGGAACCTTCCGGTTTCTGAGACAAGGCATATCAGTAATCAGCTCCAGATTTTTCTGCTTGAACGGCTTTTTCCTGTAATAGGGATCAAACAGATAAACATAATCCTGATCGGAACCTGTTATCAGCACATAATGCCAGCAGCCATACATCACCCTGGCGACCACAGCACCCCCCTGCTGAAGTCCGTAAATTATTTTACTGTTTTCTCCCAGATACACATCGCTCCCGGTTAAGTAGTCACTTTGGACGGGAAATTTCTTCACTTTTCCAAACTGGTTAAACCAGTTGCTCATAAACATCATTGCCATCTGAGAAGTTCCATTTTTGCCAAATTCCCCCTTTGTATTGTAAGCGTCAAGACAAAACAACATGATGTGCTTGATAATATCAGGCGGTATTTCCTCCCTGCGGAAAAGAAAACTCATGGCATTCAGTAATGTAGTGGGTCCGCAATCAAATTCTGTCACCTGATAGCTTAATGGGTTTTTCATAAATTCAGCCCTTTCCTGCAGCAATGAAAAGCATTATATTTAAAATCGTCAAGATCACACCTATGGCAATAAGAAGAATCTTATCCCGAAGCCCATTTTTATATTTACCCATGACACTCTCTGAGGACGTGAGATAAATCTGCAAAAATACGGTAATGGGAAGCTGTACACTTAAAAGCATCTGGCTGTATACCAGCCCCTTAAATGGATCACGGATCAGGAAAATTACAAACGCAGAAATCACTAAAATCCACGTTACTCCAAACCTGGTATGAGGATCATCGGGATCATAAGGTTCCCCAAACATTCCCGCAAATATGGAACCTCCTGCCATTCCTGCAGTGGTAGTAGATGCTATTCCGGAAAACAGCAGTGCAACCGCAAAAATAATACTTGCCCCCGGTCCCACCAGTGGTTTTAGCATCTGTGCTGCCTGACCCAGCTCTGAGACATGCTCGCCTTTCGTGAAAAATGTGGTGGCTGCCAGTATAATCATCGCGCTGTTGATCGCCCAACCAATTATCATGGATAGTAAGGTATCAGCAAATTCATATTTCAATTGAAGCTTCTGAATGGATTCATCCTCTAAATTCCACTGTCTGCTCTGAATAATTTCCGAATGGAGAAATAAATTATGAGGCATAACCACTGCCCCCAGCACTGACATGATAATCAGCATGGAACCTTTGGGAAACTCAATGGTAGTCCATCCCCTTACTGCCTGATTCCAGTCTACATTTACCAAACTAAGTTCATAAATAAAAGACAAACCAATGATGGATACAAAGCCAATAATCCATTTTTCCAGCTTCTGGTAGGAATTGGTAAACAGCATCCATAAAATTAAAGCCAGTATGAGTACAGAAGCCAGCTTTACCGGAATCCGAAACAGCAGATTAAGCGCTATGGCCGCTCCAAGGATTTCCGCCATAGCGGTCGAAACAGCTGCCAGAACTGCGGTTGATAAAACAATTTTTGAAAGCCAGGGCTTTAAATGCTTGTGGGCTGCCTCTGCCAGGCAGTCTCCTGTTACAATTCCAAGGTGTGCCACATTGTGCTGGAGTATAATCAGCATAATGGTTGAAAGAGTGACCATCCAAAGCAGTGTGTATCCATAATCTGACCCTGCCGCGATATTGGAAGCCCAGTTTCCCGGATCAATAAATCCCACCGTGACTAAAAGCCCCGGTCCTACATAATGAAGCAATTCCTTAAGTCCAAACTTAGGTTTGTGATGTTTTGTGTTTTCCTTTTTTAAAAAATCAAACATGCCAATTACCTCCCTTCTTTATCTCTGACTATATTTCTTTCTCATGTATCCGTATGGCATCCCTTGTAATTTTAGCCTGATATAATGCCTGATCAGCACTCATAAACAATCTGGCGGCATTCATCCCGCTTCCATATTGTGCCAGTCCAAAACTGGCTGTCATCTGTAATTCCGGGTGCTCCTTCAATTCAACTTTCTTTAACTGATCCTGAATTAAAACCGCCGTCTCATATGCCTCATTTATATCAGTATGATGAAAAATGATACAGAATTCATCCCCGCCATACCGGTATACATTTGCCTTTATACAATTGTTTTTTAACAGCTGGGCAAAAGCGATCAGGCATTTATCACCGGTCTGATGTCCCCAGCTGTCATTGATGTTTTTAAATTTATCAATATCCGTGATCCCGAATATATAATTATCCTGGGGATTGCAGTCTTCTAAATCTCTCATGGCATCATGGAGTGCTTTCCGGTTATAGATTCCCGTCAGCTCGTCCATCTTCAGCCGCTTTGTCAAAGTGACCCGTTCTTCTTCAATGCGGATACTGGCCCGGTTTTTCCGCTTTTCATAGTGAATTACCACCATACAGATCATGGATACGGAAAACATAATAAACAATGCAATCAGAAAATTCCCCAGCCTGAGCGTACTTTGAAAAATTGAGGGTTTATCCACATCCCAGGTAATAAACAGCTCAGATATCACCAGTAACGCCATTCCACTGACAGAAGTACAGAGTGTAACCAGATAACTTGCATACACTGTGGTTAAAATTATGGCTGTCACAAACACATAATACGTAACAGTGAATGCACTGTGGGCCGTAAACAGGGAAAAACAGATGACTGTGTTTATTATGGATACTGTATAAATCTTAGCGGTCTGAGAAATTTTTTCTGATTTGACCACCATATGATCTATTACTGCACATAATCCATTCACGCCACTTGGCACCAGTATAAATTTGAAAACAAATCTGGGAACCGTCGTATTCAGCATGTCTGAATTCACCAGTATGAGACCCATAATGCATTCTACTGCCAGGGCAAATAGTACCATTCCGATGGATATCTTATAATGAAGACTGAGCCAGTCTTTATCTATTCTGGTATATTCCTTTTGTATCTCATTCACTTGGGCGGTTTCATTTGGTTCGGCTGCCATAGGTTTCTCCTGCTAGTTTCGTTCCTTATATTCTGAAATTGTAACACCAGTCAGTAAAACCGTCAATTTCTTTCATGGCAGCCGGTTAAAATTTATAACAAATCGTTTATTTATAAATAGTTAAGTATGAGCCAGTTCCGGAATCCGTAAACAATCCCCTTCAACTATGTCTAACGCTGATCCCTTTACATGCAGTACCGTATCGCTGTCTTTTATCTTTGAGCAGGTAAAACCCTGCTTATCAATTGGAGAAAACCCTAAAACCAGACTCTTTACCTCTCTCCCAAAGGCTGCAGCAATCCGGTCCAAATCCACCTTTTCGGGGGCAAAAACCTGCTGCAGATGCAGCTGCCCTTTCTTAAGAACGGCAAATACATATGCCTCCTGATCCGGAATAAAATAAATATATTTACTCATATAGTCCAGTGCATAAAACATGGTAAGTTCTTCATTGCTTTCCAACCACAGACTGCTTTGGGGGCAGCTTTCTTTCATCCCCCGCTTAAGCCTGAAAAGCTGATCATTTTCTCCAATCTGTATTTTTACAGCAGTTGCCTCCTGATCAATGGTCATGTTCTTAGCATATTCAAATTCATCTGACCTCCTGAAACCAAACTTCGGATAAAAATCCAGTACACTTTCATTGGCAAATAAAAACCAGCCTTCCGTCTTTCCTTCGTAATCACGCTGAATTTCCTCCATCAGCTGCCTGATCAGCCCTTGATTGCGGCAGGCTTTACTGGTCATTACCGTCCCCAGCTGAATGTAATGCCGCTGCACTCCATTTTCCCGAAACACCATGGGACTTACGGAAACATTTGCCAGGACCTCATCTTCCTTAAGAATGGAATAAGGGATATAATTATTCTTCCAATATCCGTTCTGATACCAGTTTTCGAAATCCAGACCAAATATCTGCCCAGCCAGCCGGTTAAAACTATTTTTTGCCCTTTCGTCCTCCTGATATCCTTTTCTTAACACGTAACCATCTCTCATCTTACTTTTCTCCTTTTATGAACTTGCACTATTATAATGCTGTATTCCCTGCTTCCAAACAAAAGCCGTCAATAGGGTAAAGCCTGCTGCAACCAGAATTCCCCACACAGCCCCGGCAAACGTCAGCTCCCCTGTGAGAAACTGAACCGGTATGGTCGCCATGATCCCATAAGGCAGAATCACATAAAAAATCACTTTGTAAACTCCGTAGAACACAATTCCCGGCAGCTGCATACATAAGGTGAGCCCTGCTTCCTCCAGAATGATTGTATTTCCACTGGTCAATATAAAAAACGTAAAAGACCGGATCAGTACCTCAACCAGATAATACAATACCGCCATAATTGCCACCCAGAACACATAACCCAATACCAGGATGGGAGTGATCTTAATTCCCCCCTCTTTAATCCCATAGGCAATAATCACTCCACTCAAAAACAGCAGTGGAACAGAACCCGGATTGATCCGCTCAAACGTCAGCCGAAGCAGCGGACTCCCCGGTTTCGTCAGATATAAATCCATATCTCCATTTTTAATTTTATCCGGAATGGCATTAATTCCGAAAAAATAGACCACCATATTGATGGCATTAATCATGGAAAATGTTCCGATATAAAGAATCATCTGCCCTTTCCCCCATGATCCAATCCGGTTCACATTGGAATAGATCACCTCAAACACACAAAGCTGGACGAGAAAAACGCAGCTATCCACAAAGAAAGGGCCGAAAAATCCCAGCCGGAACATCATTAAATTCTGCAACCGCAAATTAATTAAGACTTTTACTATCCGTAAATTTCTTTTTATTCTGCCCATCATATTCCCACCCCGTCATATTTAATTCTGTAATTCTGCCATGTAATGTGAATGACTGCCTGAAGAACCACGCACCAGCAGGAAAGAACCAGAAGCCCCAAACCCAGTTCCCCCTTAAGCCGCCCGATCAACAGCATGGAGGGCAGATATGTCACATAATAAAAAGGAAATGCTTTCATCAGCCAAAGGAAACGCTCCGGCAGCAGCGTAAGTGGAATAATACTGCCCGTGACAAACGCCACCAGATTATCTTTTATCATAAGAAAGGTTCCGATTTCCTCATACTTTAAAGTAAGGAGCCCCAGATAATAATTAAGCTGAGCCATGAAAAACAGCCCCAGTAGAATTAAAATACCTATTCCTGCCACAATCGCCGGATCCGGTGCAAAAACAAATCTGATCCGGAATACAAAAATCCAGATAACAGACGTAACAAAGTAAATAATAAGATGAAATAGCACCATCCCCATCTCCATGGCGACAAAATATCCCTGAATATTAACTGGCAGCACCATATATTTTGAAAATGTCCCATTCCTGATTCTCTGGCTGATCTCCATACTCACTTTAGTAGACATATCCAGCTGAGTAAGGAAAGAGCTGATAATATAGTAAGACATCATGCTGCTTAAGGTAAACCCCGCCACCTCATCTCTGCCAGCAAATATGGTTCCCCATAGTAAAGAGGCAAACAGAATCTTTGTTAATGAAAATAAAATCTGAATGACCGAATCTCCCCGCCAGGCAAGCTGGGTCTTAATAAAAATTATGAGTATTTCCAGGTATTTACGCAAGCCCGTCTCCCCCCTCCCGATAGATTCTTTCCACTATGGTTCCGATTTCCTCTTCCTCTACCGTTATATCAGTGGGAAGCAGATTCATTAGTTCTCTCAGTAGTCCAGCCGCATTTTCTTTCGGCACCATAATCACCTTTTTATAAGGTGTCTGTTCCAGAATCCTGGCTTCGAACTTAAGATTGGGCATTAGCGTGGGTTCTGAAAAGGTGAAGGTTATTTTTTTAAACTTCTGAAATCTCTCAAACAGCTTTTCAGTATCTCCATCATAGATCTTGCAGCCATGATTGATAACAATTGACCGTTTGCACAAAGCCTTAATATCCTCCATGTAGTGGGAAGTGAGTATAATGGTGGTCCCCCTTCTTTCATTAATCTCTGCCAAAAATCCCCTGATCTGTTTCGACGCAACTGCATCCAGTCCAATGGTGGGTTCATCTAAGAATATAATCTTTGGATTATGAAGCAGTGCAGCAATGAGTTCCATCTTCATTCTCTCTCCCAGAGACAGCGTCCTCACCTGAACATGCATCAGATCCTGTACCTGAAACAGTTTCACAAAATAATCCCTGGAACTTTTATACTCCTCCTCCGGTAATCCATAGATTTCTTTAAACAGGCGAAGTGTATCTTCCACGGTCAGTTCAAAGAACAGCTGACTCTTCTGACCCATAACGACTGCATACTGCTGTTTAAATCCATGCTCCAGATCATTGGGATAATACCCCAGTACGCTTACAGAACCACTCGTGGGTGCAATAATACCGGTGAGCATCTTCACAAGCGTTGTCTTGCCCGCTCCATTTGGTCCGATCAGGCCTACAAATTCTCCTTCCTGAATGGTAAGATCCAGATTACCAACCGCCTGTTTTTCTTCATATTCCCGTCTGATCAGCCCCTTAATACTTCCTATCATACCTGCCTGTTTCTTAAATCTTTTAAAATTTTTGGTTAACCCAGCCGTTTTAATAATTTCCATGTGTTTTCCCCTTCAATCAATAAAAAATGACCGCCGGTTCATCTGCCCCACAGGCATAATGCTTTAGCGATCTCAAATAAGACCTGCTTCCAGACAGATTGAGTAAAAAAGACAAAAAAAGCATAACTATACCGTTATGCTTTCAAAATGTCAGTCTGGAACAGACATATATTTGGAAGGTATGCGCTTTTGCAATGCAAAAGTCAAGCATTCAGTAAGGCAGATTTATCGGCATGGCAGCCGAAAAAGGGCAGACTAATCACGTAAATCGTCTTCGTCTTTCCTTTTCAACTATTTAGTTAGTTGCGATCTCCAATACTGACACACGTAACATACACTTACCTCTCTTTTCTTTATAATAATCTGATATTACCTTATAATGTAATATATGTCAATCTTTATCAGATACCACTTGTTTATAGGCTGCAAGAATGGTGGTATTACCAATACGGAATACCATTTCTACCCTCTCAAATCCCCCTTTTTTTAACATGGCAATCTGATTTGTAACAGTACATGGTGTATCATAATGGTAAAAATCCCCTTCTGGAATGCCCAGCTCATCTCTGAGCCTTTTATTCTCGGCAAAATGAAGATCTTCCTCTTCCTGATCTTCTACCATGTAGTCGCATTCAATGTAGCGTCCGTTACCTTTTAGGGCTTCAAAAATTTTCTGATATAACCCGATCTTTGCTTCATGCTTAAAATGATGCATTGTCTGAAATGAAATGGCACAGTCAAATGTATTCCTTTTCAGATCAACATCAAAATAATTTCCGCATATTAAATTCAGTTTCCTGCCGGGAAAATTATGCTTTAATTGATCAAGCATTTCCCTGGTTAAGTCAATGCCTGTAACCGACAGGTCCGGAAACCTTTTAAAAACCTGTTTTAGCTCCAGACCTGTTCCACAGCCCAGGTCCAGTAAATTTCTGCATGATACAGAAAGCAGCGATGGAATCAGCGCATAAGCCTGTTCACATCCTTCTACCCCAGAAAGCATATGCTCTTCATATTCATCAACTCGTGCTGCGAAAAAATCCTCCATCCGTTCCATATTAACCTCTCCTATCAACGTTTCAACCCCTTGCCATAAGAGTATCGCGGATGGGGGACTCACGCAACCTTAAACTTTTTTCTGAATTATTCAGCTCCTTATAATAACCTTCTTCGCACCGGTACAAGCCTGTATATCCAGCTTTGTTGCTTTAAAAAACTCCCGGAATCTTTTGGGACTTGTAATAATCAGTTCAGGAATCTCATCTTTCATGGACAGCTGCTTTTCCGTCTTTTCCTTCCGAACTGCTCCAATCAGCTCCTTCACCTGTTCCCCAAATTCCAGATAAATCTTGTTTGCTTCTCTCCGTTCCCAAAGCGTCTGGTGGATGGACAACATTTCCTCATGACTCCGATAAAAGTCCTGATAAATATACTCTGTTATGAACGGGGTATAAACTGCATACAGCTTCAATATACCAAGCAGACTGTAATACAGCCCATATTGTCCGGAATATCGTTGTGTTACGCCATGCTTTTCCGGCTGATAAAGACGTTCCTTTACAATTTCGATATAGTAATCACAGAAATCCCGCCAGAACAGATCATCAATTTCATGCCTTGCCTGACCAATTTCAAAATCGTCTAAAAGATCCTTTACAACACTGGTGGTTTCATTTACCCGTTCCAGCATCCACCGGTCAATAGGCAGCAGGGTCTCAGGATTAAATTCTTCCTTCTGTTCATAATCATTCAGCTGCATAATTGCAAACTTCGCCGCATTATAAAGCTTCGTCAAAAATCTCCTGGAACCCTTCATTTCATCTTCACTGAAAAATGTATCTGTACCCAGTTTGTTGCTTGCTGCCCAATACCGGATTGCATCCGCCGAATAGGTTTCAATAAGTGTCAGGGGCGAATTAGATGCATTGTTTTTTGATTTACTGATCTTCTCTCCGGGTTTTGCCAGTACAAACCCGCTGATCATAATGTCCTTCCAGGGGATTTCACCAGTGTGATAAAGACTTTTTACAATGGTATAAAACGCCCAGGTACGAATGATTTCATGAGCCTGATTTCTCATTCCCATAGGCAGAATCTCTTTGCTTCTGTCATAATCCTCACCATATCCGGCATTGATAAAAGGGGTAACGGAGGACGTTGCCCAGGTATCAAATACAGCTTCCTCCGGGAGAAACTGTGTGCATCCGCAGCTGCATGCCTTTCCTGGCAATTCCTCCAGTGGATTTACAGGCAGCTGGTCTTCTTCCGCAAAAACAGGTTCTTTGCATTCCTTACAATACCAGACCGGAAATGGAACTCCGAAATACCTCTGTCTGGAAATACACCAGTCCCATTTTAAATTCTCAACCCATATCTGATATCGTTTTTTCATATGAGCGGGATGCCAGCTGATCTCATCCGCTGCCTTTAAAAATCTGTCCTTTTCCGTCAATACATCAATATACCACTGGTTGGAAGGAATGATCTCCACTGCCTGGCCGCACCGTTCATGAACAGCCACACTGTGAGAAACTGCCTCCTGCTTTACAAGCAGCTCCCTGCTTTTTAATTCTTCCACCATGGTCCGCCTGGCCAGGGTGACTTCCATTCCCCCAATATAAGGAACTTCCCCGCTTATGGTTCCGTCCGGCAAAATTATTTTCTTATAAGGAAGATGATGGGTCTGGTACCAGGAAACATCTGTAGAATCACCAAAGGTTGCACACATAACAGCGCCCGTTCCTTTTTCCATGGATACCATTTCATCTGCCATAATGGGTATTTCAAAATCATACAGGGGAACTCTGGCCATTTTCCCGATGAACTTGTGATATCTTTCATCCTGGGGGTGAACAAAGACGCATACGCAGCCATACAGCAGTTCCGGTCTGGTGGTTGCGATCAGTAAATCTCCCAGAGAAGTTTTAAAATTCAGATAGTGAAAGCTGGATTCCAATTCCAGAGTTTCAAGCTCTGCCTGTGCGATGGAAGTCTGGCACTGGGTGCACCACAAAACAGGCGACTCTTTCCTGTAGGCCTTTTTCATCTTTACCAGATTAAGAAATGATCTCTGGGATATTTTCTGAGACAGAGAGGACACTGTCTGATAGCTAAACTCCCAGTCGACACTGAATCCAAGTTTTTGAAACAACCCCCTAAAATCAGTTTCATACGTTTCTATAGTCTCCACGCAAATATTCCGAAACTGGCTTCTTGGAAGCTGTCCCGCACGGATCTTTTTATCCCGTTCCACCAGCCGCTCCGTGGGAAGACCGTTGTCATCAAATCCCAGGGGATAGAATACATCATACCCCTGCATGCGTTTAAACCTGGCTATTATTTCAGCCTGTGTATAGGAAAACACATGACCGATATGAAGCGTTCCGCTGACAGTGGGAGGCGGCGTGTCAATGGAATAAACCGGCCGTTCCTTTCCCTGTCCATACTTGTAAATTTGGTTTTCTTCCCAGAAATTTGTTACCTGTTTCTCTGATTTTTGAAAATCATACTTCTTATCCATGATGGATACCTCCTGTAATATTTACTACAAAACAGACAAAAAAATTCACCCCAAGCTATGCTTAGGGCGAATTAACGTGTCCGCGGTACCACCTAAATTCAGAAATAATTTTCTGCTCTCAATACAATACGGGAAGATAAAAAAACTTCTTCCGATATCGCTTCCCCTGATAACGGTGGGAATCTCCGTTGGAGTCTACTGAGATAAAATCCGTTCAATCCAAAGCTCAAAGGCTACTTCCATGCTTCCATCACGAAGATTTTCACCAGCCATCTTCTCTCTGTTCATCCGGAATCGCATGTACTCCTCCTCGTCAACGCTTTTGTCTGTGTTTGTTATCCTAATTTTATCACAATTTTTCACGGTGTCAACGGGAAAATAACTGTTTTTTTATGTGATCAGAAAATATTTTCTCACAAACGGCTGAAATTACAATTAATGGATTTGCTTTTTTTTGCCTCCTATGGTATACTTATGTCAATTGGATATAAAAGAACCGTCTATCAGAGAAGGGCTTTTGCTGGTTTCATAGGATTTTGGAACCATTAAAAGCCCTTCTTTTTCAATAGCGCCCAATATATCCAAAAAATTTTACGAGGAGGATCACAATGAATACTATTACAGTGGAAAAACGTAATGAACAATTAAAAGCAAAACAATTGCGGAGAAAAGGCATTGTGCCTTGCTGCATTTTTGGTGGCAGTCTTCCCAACTCCATCTCAATCCAAATGGAGGAAAAAACTGCAGAAAAACTGCTTCGCAAGCAGAGACTTGGAAGTAAAGTTCAGCTTAAATTAGAAGATCAGACAATCGTAACTCAGATTAAGGACAGCAGCAGATGCTTTACAGATAGTAAAATCGAGCACATTAACTTCCAGGCTCTTGATCCAAAGACAAAGGTGAACAGCCTGGCACACGTTATCTTAGAAAATGCCGAATTTGTTACCGGAGTCTTAGATAAGATGCTGATGGAAGTCCCATATGCTTCTTTACCAGAAGACATGATCGATACCGTTACTGTAGACTTAGAGGGCAAGCCAATTGGTACGATCATAACAGTGGCTGATATTCCTGAATTCTTAAGTGACCGCATTGAGCTTCAGGTGGAAAAAGAAAGCATTATTATCAGAATTTCTGAAAAGAAATATGCTGCTGCAAGGGATGCAGAGCAGGAAGCCCAATAACGGGTACATAGAATAAGGGTGCTTCTATTAAGAGCCTTGATTGTCAATTTGCAATAAGACATGAGAGGCTCTGTGTTTTATTTCAAAAAAGAGGTGTAAAAGGTGCCATATATTAATCAGTGTTCCTCTTATCTGCAGGAAATAAATATTTTCTCCATCATAGTAAGACTGGGTATGTCCCTGATCGTCGGTGGTATATTGGGAACAGAGCGGGGGCTGCGAAATCGTCCCGCCGGTTTTATGACTTATGTACTGGTGTGTATTGGTTCCACAATGGTCATGCTTACCAATCAATACATCGCAGTTACTAATCCCGGAACTGACCCGACCCGGTTAGCCGCACAGGTCGTCAGCGGAATCGGCTTCCTGGGCGCCGGTACTATCATTGTTACCAGAAATGATGAAATTAGGGGTCTTACCACCGCTGCCGGACTGTGGTTGGCGGCCGGACTTGGAATTGCCATTGGAACGGGCTTTTACTCCGGAGCTGTTATCGGTATGTTCTTTTCGGTCTTTGCATTGATTGTATTAAAAAAAGTAGATATCTATATCAAACAGCACGCAAAAAGCATGGAGGTTTATCTGGAACACAATTCTCAATTTTCTCTGCGGAAGCTATCCGATTTTGCATGTGAACACCACTTTGTTCTGTATGATATGCAGCGGGGAAAAGTAAAAACGCTAGAGGAAGAATTCGGAACACTTATTTTTACAGTTGGCACTTCCCAAAAGTTCAATCATTCTGATGTACTGGAAAAAATATATACATTAGATGGAATTGAATACGTACGGGAGATTTCATAGATACAGGGAGGATCAGATGTCGGAAACAGAACAGCAGAATGTGGATGCAGCAGTTTTAGAAAAACAACTTGATTCAAATATAGACGATTCCATAAAAATGTATTTATTACAGGCAGGGGAAGCGCCTTTACTGACCAGGGAAGAAGAATATAATCTTGCCATGCTCTGCGCACAGGGCGATCAAAAGGCGAAAGAAACTCTTATTTGTTCGAATCTAAGGCTTGTAGTCAGTATTGCAAAAAAGCATGAAGCATATGTTCAATCCCTAACCCTGCTTGACCTCATTCAGGAGGGCAATATCGGCCTTATGAAAGCTGTGGAACGTTATGATTATAAACTGGGATACCGTTTTTCCACCTACGCCACATGGTGGATTCGTCAGGCTGTCACCCGGGGAATCGCAGAACAGGACAGAACCATACGACTGCCGGTGCATTACAAAGAAGATGTTAACATGATCAATCAACTCCTGCGCCGGTTTGATCAGGAACAGGAATCCTTTACAACCAAGGATATATCCGATATCACTGGACTTTCAGTTGATAAAATAGAGCGGATTATGATGGATTCTGCATCAGTTATATCACTGGATACCCCCATTGGCGATGATAACGCAAGTTTTTTAGGAGATTTTATTGAGGACAAAACCATATTATCTCCGGAAGAAAGTGTATCTGATATTATGTTAAGAGAAGAAATCAATAAGCAATTACAATCTCTGAAACCGAGAGAGCAGGTCGTGGTAAATATGAGATTTGGTCTTAACGGACATATGCCCCATACTCTGGAAGAGGTAGGAGATCATATCGGTGTTACAAGAGAACGAATCAGGCAGATTGAGGCCCGGGCCTTACGCACCCTTCGTCTCCCGAACCGAAGAAAATTCCTGGTGGATTTTATATAGACCCGACAATATAAGGGCAGACAGTTTAAACGCTGTCTGCCCTTATATTATTATCTTTATTAA
Organism: Lacrimispora struthionigena; assembly: GCF_048627165.1. NCBI lineage: Bacteria > Bacillati > Bacillota > Clostridia > Lachnospirales > Lachnospiraceae > Lacrimispora > Lacrimispora struthionigena. Next base: position 20,420 of record NZ_JBMBWP010000001.1, on the reverse strand, counting down.
ACTTCCAACAGATAATTATTTTCTTCATTGGCCACTTCCAAGGTCCTGATTTCAAATGTTTTACAGCCCGATGAAATAAAGGGATCTGCCATTGCAATCCTTGTGGCTTCTTCCAGATTATCAGCTAAGTATACAACCATCCCACCCGGATAGTCACTGAACGGTCCGCAAATCACTAGTTTACCCTGGCTTTTCAGGCTTTTTAAATGCTCTACGTGTTCCTTAATTAATTCTTCATTCAAAGGCTTTTGATTTTTCATGAAATAAACATACATGGTCCTATCTCCTTTTATCTACCGTTCCATTACAAAGTGAGCCAACTGAACGTTCCCATCCATCTGAGTCCCGTCAATTTTAAATGGAAATTTTTTTGTATAGAAATTAACGTTTTCTTCTTTATCCGCTGGTGTGATTAAAGTAATCTTCTTCCAGTCCGAATAATGATCTAACATAAATTCAAGTGCACGCGAGCCAATTCCCTTTCCCTGATATTGTGGAATCACACAAAGGCAGCCAAGATAATATTCACCGTTTCCCAAAATTTCTACAGCAATGACACCAACAGCCTTATTATCACAGTAAATAATCTCTTTCGGGTACTTTTCCAGGGAATTCTCCATATTTTCACTGGATCTTCCATAAGCGGGGCATTCCCCATATCTGACATAATCGTCGTAGAATGCTTCATTATAAATATGAACTAATAAATCAGCATCTTCCTTTTCTGCTTTTCTATATGATAAATTCATGGTTATCCCTCCTACTTTTTTTATAGTGTTCTTTTACAAAAACTCTTTTTCATACTTTTTAAAAAATTGATAGTAAGCCTGTACATTAGACAGCTCCGTCCATTTTTTAATATCAACCGGATTCTCATCCATATCGTAAATCTTCGCCCCTCTCATGGATAGAAGAAATGGAGAATGAGTCGCAATAATAAACTGGCAATGAAAAAAACGCGCCGAATCTTCTAAGAATTTCAGCAGCTCCTGCTGCCGTTCCGGTGATAAACTGTTTTCAGGCTCGTCCAGTAAATACAGACCATTTTCCTTAATCTTTTCACAAAAATACAGATAAGCACTTTCTCCATTGGAATGCTCTCTTACATTCCCCATCAGGTTCTTTCTGATAAAACGGGACTGGGTATTACTCCGGGACATGTTAACCTTCTTAAGCTTCTCATAATCATCCAGAGATTTCATCTGAAAACTGGAATACTTTGAGTCCAGATATTCATCAAACAGCTTTTCCCGTTTTTGATGTATCCCCTCATTTAAAGACCTTATATTAAGCATAAAGTCAAAGACATCGTCGCTGGTAATAATCCGGCTGTCTCTTGTGATTGGTTCTTCCACCTCATAAGAACAAAGATCCGTATAGTCCTTAAAAAAATTAGACCGGTTGTAAAGGGCTTCCCGGGTAAGGCAAAGCTTCTCTGCAATTACGTTTAAAGCCGTTGTCTTACCCGACCCATTCCCACCATATAAAATCGTAACCGGCTCAAAATCCAGCCTGGTCAGATGATTCTTTGACAAAATCTGAAATGGATAAAAGGTATCATAACAAGTTCGTTTCTCTCCCATAGTGAAGCTGTATTCTTCTTCTATATCAGGAAATGAGAATTGTGACAGATAAATCATTTGTAAACTCCCCCCTATGTTAACTTTATCCACTATTGTACTATTTTACAGGTGAGATATCCACTCTTTTCTCAGATAAGATTCATAACCAATGATCCGTTCATCGATCCTGCGATGATAGCTGTAAGTGTAATTCTTAAAATGCTTCCCCCAGAAACGGAGTGCGTTTGGATTTAATGTTTCGCAGTCCACCCCCAGATAACGGATTCCTTCCTTTTTGCACACATTGCAGATATAATACAGCAAATCATCCGCCACATGGGTTCCCCGATATTCTTCTTTTACAAATGCACCGCAAATATTTTTCATGGATTCCGTTTCGCTGATAAATGTTTCCCCTTTGTCTTGTATCGACATGTATCCGATTACCGCTTCCTCTTTCAGGGCTGCAAATATACGGGTTTGTTCTTTTGGAAAATGCATCATATATTGCCGGATATCTGTTGGGAAAAAAATGGGCGAATCAGACATATGCTTTACTAATCCATATCTTAAATCAAGAATGCGTCCTTTATCATCTCCAATCAGCTCTGTAAAAGTAAAATCATTATGAAAAATATCCCTTAACTCAAATTCATTTAAATCCATAACAGCATCGCTGCACCGGATACCAAAACCATTTAATACCAGAGACCGGTCTACAAAAGGATCATCTGCATACCTGCTCAGGGCAACACTGGTAACTCCGGCCTCCTTTAATAATTGCTCCATTCCCGCTTCCATCAGCTTTGAGCAAAGTCTGCCCCTGTCATGACCGGAAAAGGCATTTCCGCCCAATGGAGAATAAGCTCCCCTGCAGGTTCCAAAGTACCCATCTATGGGTCCTGTAAATGCAAGATACCCGGCCATCTCCCCTTCACACATAGCAACTACTCCATAGTTTTTACGGAATAAACCAGTGATCAGTCCCCGTAACTGTTTCGTAACGTCAATTACCGGCAATTGCTTTATCTGTCTGCACTCATTTTCATATTCTCCTATTGCTAACTTCAATGCTTCTTCCACATGAACTTCTTCTGCTCTAATAATCTTCATTTACCATTCTCCCCTGCTTTTTTTATTACACTTCTTTTTAATAACAGCCTGCTTCCGGCTTTCCTTCGTTGCCTGAAACTTAGACTCTTTTTGGATTTTCCAGTAATTTTTCCACCTTTTTTCAGTCAATGTCCCCTCTTTCAGTGCCTGAGCAACTGCACATCCCGGTTCCCCGTTGTGGGTACAGTTACTAAATCTGCACTGTATTATTAAATCATTGATATCCGTAAAGCTGAAATCCATACCGTCATCCACAATCCACATTCCCAGTTCCCGCATCCCCGGTGTATCAATAATCCTGGCTCCATTATCCATTACGAACAGCTGGCGGTGAGTTGTTGTATGATGCCCTTTTGAATCATCTTCTCTGATTTCTCCAGTTTCCATAAGCTCTTTTCCCAGCAGATAATTGGTGAAGGTGGATTTTCCCACCCCTGATGACCCTAGGAATACAGTGGTCTTTTCAGGCATCAGATATTTTTTTAACTGTTCCATGCCTTCCCCCGTCACAGCACTTACCACACAGACATCAACACCCAGCGCAATCTGATTTACCAGTTCCACTTTTTCCTGAATATCTTCTGCAATATCTGCTTTCGTAAGGACAATAACAGGCTTCCCCCCACTTTGCCACGAGACGGTCAGATAACGCTCCAGCCGCTTTAAATTAAAATCATAATTCAGAGACATTAAAATAAAGACATAATCAAAATTAGCTGCTACAATCTGCTCTCCCATTCCCACATCAGGATCTTTCCTGGAAAATGCAGTCTTTCGTTCCAGTGTCTTAATAATCAGACAGTCACCCAGAGGATTATACTCTAACTCTACATTGTCACCAACCGTTGGGAATTCTTCCTCGCAATGATCCGTATAATATATTCCCGCCTTTAACCTGGCATACAGATCTTCCCCGTTTGCTCTCACCTCATAACGTTCCCTGTGAACTGCCGTGATAAAACCAATCATTTTTTCTTTCAAAAACAACCTCTCTTCCTGTTTTCTGTCAGTAAACGAATTACCAACGATTAAAAAAGGGCATAAAAATGCCGCGGTAATAGCCCTTATGAGCTGTCACTGCGGTTGGCTTTCCAAAAAAAGGCACAAAAAAAACACATCTTATCGTGTGTTTAACAGAGTTAAGCGATATATAAGAGTCTAAAAGCGGCATACAAAACATGTCTGTTATCCATATGCCCAATATTCAGTTATTCTTTCATTACCTCTTTCACAAATAATGCATTTGACATATCACATTCTCCTTTCAAGACCACTGATGGGTTATTTTGGTAATAACACTTCCAATTACACTTAAGATAACACATATTTTACCCATCGTCAATCATTACTTTTATACCTCCCACCAGAAACTGGTGAGAGGTCACTGAGAAGTACACAGTTATCAAATTATTTATTGATTTTTACAAATCGTTTTTTGCCAATCTTCATGACATCGCTATTAATCAAAACACTATTTATTTCATCCTCTTCCAATTTTTCACCGTTAATCTGGATTCCACCTTGTCTTATCAGGCGAATAAATTCACTTTTGCTCTTATATATCCCAGCTCAATCAGTCCCGGAATGCTGTCATTTACCGTATCTTTCTCCAAATCCAGGAGCAAGATGGGAATATCATTTGGGATTGCTTTTTTACTAAACGCCATTTCATAGTAAGCAATTGCGTTTTGCACCTCTAGTGCATTGTGGTACAGCCCAGTAATGATTTTTGCCAGTTGATACTTAATATCCCTCGGATTGACTCCATTTTCCAGATCGGCTTTTACCCTGTCAATTTCGTCCGGGTGTTCATCAGTGGTCAGCTCGTAATATTTAATGATCAGATCATCTGGCACTTCCATCACCTTTTTAAACATCACTTCTGCCGGCTCACTCACTCCGATATAATTTCCCAGGCTTTTACTCATTTTCTCTATGCCATCAAGTCCTTCAAGAATTGGCATAAATAAAGCGATTTGCTGGTCAGTTCCCATAGACTTTTGAAGCGTTCGCCCCATCAAAATGTTAAAGGTCTGATCTGTCCCCCCTAATTCAATGTCTGCTTTTATTTCTACAGAATCATAAGCCTGCATCAGCGGGTAAAAAAATTCATGGATTCCAATGGGAACACCATTCTTATAACGGTTCTGGAAATCATCCCGTTCCAGCATCCTGGCAACCGTAGACGTTGCAGCCAGTTTTATCACATCTTCAAAATTCAGCTTTGAAAGCCACTCACTGTTGAATCTTACCATTGTTTTTTCTTTGTCCAGTATTTTAAATATCTGTTCGCAGTAAGTCAGTGCATTTTCCTTTACTTTTTCGTCGGTCAATGCAACTCTTCCTTTTGATTTCCCAGTAGGATCTCCAATCCTGCCTGTAAAATCCCCGATTATAATAACTGCCTGATGTCCAAGCTCCTGCATCTGTCTGATCTTTCTTAAAACCACAGCATGACCAAGATGAATATCTGGTGCGGAAGGATCAAGTCCTAATTTAATGGTCAGCGGCTTTTCCTGTTTATAGGATTGTTCCAGTCTGGCAAGAAGCTCCTCCTCATTTACGCACTGGTGAACCCCTTTGCAGATAATACGCATTTGCTCCTTTGGTGTTAACATAACTCAAATTCTCCTTGTAATATTATTATTAATATTTGCATGCCTGATAAGAAATCCAGAAAAAAAGAGCTGAGTTAAATCAAATTAAAAAAACTCCCGTCCTTCTGTTACCAAAAGGACGAGAGTGACTCTCGTGTTACCACCTTAAGTTTATAGACAACTCACATTGTCTACCTCATCGGGTACGGCCATGGCGATACCCTTGCACCTGATTACGGTGTGCTCTCCGTCGCAGCCTACTTCTTAAATCGGTTCGGTGCGCAGCTCCAAGATGTATTCACACTTTCTATCCATGAGCCTCTCATCAACCGGCATCTTTCTGTTTGGAATTGAAAATGCTACTCTTTCTTTTCATAGCCTTTTCTTATACTCCGAATTATATATAATTCTTTGTAATGCAAATATTTAATTGAACAAATATTATCATGCTTTTTTTGTTTCGTCAAGCCTCAGTTTGACAGCTGCATAACGGTTCCTGGGTCCATATCTGTATTATTTCTTCCCTGATGTCATCATAATGCTTACCTGTCAGTCCAAAATCCATTTCTTTGTAAGTCCATATGGAACAGCCAATCTGATACTTCTCAAATATATCATGTACGTCACGGAACCAGCGCAGTGTGTCCGGAACAGGTGCCTGATCTATCACACCAAACTCTCCGCAGTACAGCTGAGTACCAGCTTTTTGTGCAGCCAGAACTGCTCCCTTCACCATTATCTCTAAAAACTCTTTGCCAATTGTCTCGGCTGTTGAGTTTAGGACTGCTTCCCCCTGTTCTCCCAGTACGGCAGACTGTAAGCGATAATATTCCATGCTTTCGGGATAAAAAACATCCTTTTGTGGGTCCATCTGTTTGACCCAATGTGCCTTTTGGTGGGTAAATAAAAGGGGCTCGTAAAAGTGAAAAGTAAAGATAATATTTTTATCTACCGGTTTTTTCAGTAATTTCAATGTACTTGCGCTGTTCCACTGAATACCGCCATAAATTATGGGTACAAATAAATCAATTTTACGTATGGCCGTCACCGTTTTGTCAATCAGGTCATTCCAAAGCAACGCATTTTCCTTTTCTACAACCTCGTTGAGCAATTCAAAAGCGACGTTGTCATAGTTTTTAAATTCCGTTGCAATCCTCTCCCAAAGATTCACAAAACGTTCCTGTAAATAAGCATTATGAAACAGATCATTTTTCTCCCTGTCCCCTGCATTATTAAAATCATAGCCATACGCTTTGTGAAGATCAAGGATTACATCCAGCTTATTTGCCCTGCAACAGTCACAGATACAATGAACCAGCCGGTAACCTTCCTCTTTGGGATTGCCTTCCTGATCTTCCAGAACTTCGTAATCAATGGGAAGGCGGATATGATCAAATCCCCATGCTGCAATCTGCTCAATATCCGCTTTTCCGATAAATGTACTGTAATGTTGCATATTGTGAGTGCACTGAGATAAATATCCCCCTAAATTTAACCCTCTTTTCAGTTTCATATCGCTTTACTACCTTTCCTTTCAGATAATTTTATACTATCTGATCTGACTTGCAAATGATATCATTTTCTTTTCTTTTATGTCGTTTTCATGATATAATATTAAAAGAAAATAACGGTGCTATGGAGGGTCTTCCCATGAATATAAAAAAAGAACTGGCATTTCAGGAATTTGTAAGAAGAGAAAATAATTTAATCCGCGCTCCTTATACACCTGAGCAGGAATTTTATTCCGTCATAAAATCAGGAAACACCACAAAAGTTCGGGAACTTTGCCAGGAATCCCTTTTATTAAAGAATGGACTGGGCATTCTTTCGTTTAATCACCTTCAAAATATAAAATATCATTTTGTTATCACTGCTGCACTGGTGGCCAGATATTGTATGGAGGGAGGAATGGAACTGTCAACAGCCTTCAGTCTCAGCGATTTTTATATACAAAAAGCGGATAGCTGTATGAAACCGGAAGAAGTTGCCGCGCTGCATCCCATTATGTGTCTGGACTATGCAAAACGCATGAAATTTATAAGAAAAAATAAAGCAACCTCAAGACATATAGCGGCATCCATTGACTATATCTGCGACAATCTTCATACCCGGATCACCATAGAAACACTTGCTTCTGCCATCGGATTAAACTCCTCCTATCTATCCCGCCTGTTCAAAAAAGAAGTAGGTATGACAGTCAGCCAGTATATCAGGGATAAAAAAATAGAGACTGCCAGTAATATGCTGATTTATTCCGACTACTCCCCCTCGCAGATCGCCTCTATATTGGCGTTTCCCAATCAGAGCTATTTTACAGAGATATTTCATAAAAAAACTGGAATGACTCCTCTCAAATATCGTAATCTCAACTTTCGAAATACAGAGATTGGAATTGAGGATTAGGTGTCTGAAGATAATTTTTTTCCAAGCATATCAACGAGCCTTTTCATCACTTTTCCAAAGAAACGTTTTACTAGATTTATATCCGCATCAAAAAAGTAAGGAGCATCAATCCAGCCCTTATCTCTCCAGTAAATACGATCTGCATCTGATGTATATATTTTACTTCGCAGACAGTTAAATAGAAATATATCATAGAATGTGGGTACTCTTTTATCTCTCTGCCCCATTATTTCATACAACTTTTTTGCCAGGCTTTTTATTCTCTTCTGCCCTTTTGCATATACGCGCTTATTAAATTTAAAAGTACCTTTGGGTTCTCTATTTTCGAAATACATAGGGGAAATAATCTGTACATCACCCACCAGATCCATTGCCCAACCAGATACTGTCATTTTTAAGTACTTGTAAACCTGTTTGCTCCCTCCTCCATCCGTGGTAACTACAATAAGTGCCGGTTTCCCACAAAGCTCCGGCCTGTGAAATAAATAAGACAAACGATCAATAAACAGTTTCATCTGTCCCGTAACCTGATAGGCATAGACTGGACTGGATAGAATAATTGCATCTGCATTTTTCATCTTCTCTTTTATTGACCCGATCTCATCATCCTTACAGGGACATAATAATTCACTTTTTTGAAAGCAGATGGCGCAGCCCCTGCATTCTGAAATATGGGACTGGCTTAATTGTAAATACTCGAACTCAATCCCAGAATCATACTTCTTTAATTCATTCAAAATCTCCATGCAGACCTGAAAACTATCTTTCCTCCTGGGACTTCCTGAAATAACCAAAACATTCATTTCCCGCTCCTTACTATCCAACGTTGGATATATAGATATTTTTTTGCACCAAAACCATAGTTTCGTTTTGGTGCATGATTCACAATTTAGCATTCATAATTCATAAAGTTTGTTTCTTTAATCAACGCTATAATCTCATCTGTTTCCTGAATGATTTTGTCCAGATTGTCTAACATCAGTCTATGCCAGTTTATCTGACTTTCTATGGTTGTTATCATATAATCCAAAGTAATTACTTCCATGGAACAGGGGTTTTGCTCCTTCTCTTTTCTCCAGTCATTAATCCGGCTTTTCTGCACTTTTAAATCACCCATATGGTTTTCCACGCATTGAATGATCTCTTCCTTCTGAAGGCTGGCAATTATGGGATATAAAAGAAATTTTTCCGATGCTGCTCCCTGCAAAGGCCTGCCCAACTCCTTGTATGCCAATATCTTAAGTACGTCTCTGCCATTTTGTGTTATTTCATAAATCTGCTTTTTCTTTTCTCCTTCTTCTGGTTTATCAATCATGCAGATATATCCGTCTTTTTCTAATTTTTTAATAGCATAATAAATAGAACCGGATTTTATGTTATTCCATTCAGACATACGATTGAGACTAATAAACCTCTGAATTTCATAGCCATGTGTCGGCTTAATACTAAAAAAGAATAGAATGAATAATTGTACCATGAAAAACACCTCATCTGTAATGATAAAGTAATTATATATCCAACGTTGGATATAATCAAGTTTTTTATTATTAAATCAGAGCAATGTGAAGTGCACCGTCCAGGATTGACTTTATCTGCTCTGGTGATAGCTTCATTCCATCTTCCACCCATCTGATCAGCATTCCATTTAAACCGCCTAGGCTGTAGGATAGGCAATAGGAACGTGTCATATCATTAAGTTCTATATCTGGTTTTACTTTTTGAAAAACAGCCGGGGCTATTTCTCCAGATATACGATAAATTATTTCCAGCATTTTATTTTTTTTAAGCAGGTTTAAAAAAATCTCATGCTGTTTCCAGAATTCAAAATATAAAGCAGCAACTTCCGTATAGTGGTGGGGAGACGTTTCGGTCACCATATGAATAAATCCCCCTGCCAGCATACTCATATATCCATCTAAAATATCCTCCCTGGTATTATATAAACGATAGAAGGTTCTGCGCGACAGTCCCGCTTCCTGACAGATCTGAGTTACCGTAATCATAGAGAAATCATACGTCTCCATCAGCTTAATTAAACCGTCCATCAGCATCCTTTTCGACTGTAGTGCAATTCTGTAATTCATTTTATTCATGTGATACTCCCCTAATCTGTCACGATTCCTTTGAATCTGTAACACAATAATGAATGCCATTGTAAAGTCCATCTCCATTCATTATAATAAGTCTCGTAATATGCGTCAATTGTAATACATTAGAATTGGAGGCGTAGAAGATGACTTATATAAAAAATATAACAGGAATTCAACAGCTTGATTTTCAAATAAACCGGGTAATTGCTTACGGGGATTCCGCCGGCGATGCAAAGAAAATTATTGAAAAAACCCGTGGCATCAAAGATCTGACAACATGGTTTCAGGTCTGGTCTGATCTGGGTAATTACTACAGCAATACGTCCCAACATTTGCGTACTGCTTATGCTTACAGAATGGCAGAATTTTTTCTAAATGAAGATCACCCACAAAAAAATCATATGTATGAAGAGTCTTATAAATATTTTCATATGGCATTCAGGCAAATGGGACTAAACTATACGGTACATGAAATATCTTTTATGAATACATACATACACAGTCTCTGTTTTAAAAGTGAAAGTGAAAAAAATATTGTATTAATATGCGGCGGCTACGATTCCTTTATTGAAGAATTTGTCCCTGCTATCCTTGACTTTGCAAACAATGGTTATACTGTCATACTTTTTGAAGGGGGAGGACAGGGAAAAACATTAAAAAATGGTCTTACATTCATGGCCGACTGGGAAAAACCGACTTCCTGCGTGCTGGATTATTATAATATAAATTCCTGTACCATGGTTGGTATCTCATGGGGCGGATATCTTGCAGTCAGGGCTGCCGCCTTTGAGCCTAGGATCGAAGCAGTGGTTGCCTTTGATGTACTTGAAAATGGTTTTCTCTGTATGACTGACATGTTCCCATCCATTATAAAACCTATGGTAAGGTATTTTGTACTTCAAGAGAAAAAAAGAATCTCCAACCGGATTCTTCAAATTCTCAGAAAGAAAAGCCTGATTGCCGATTGGGCTATGATGCAGGGAATGTACATAACAGGAACTAAAACACCCTATGATTTTTACAGAGAGTTATTAAATCACTCTTTGCCCAAGGATATATGTGACAAACTGACCTGCCATGTACTACTGCTTGCCGGGGAAAAGGATCACTACATCCCAAATGATCAGTTTTACCGCCTTTCAAATAAAATCAGACATGCTAAAAGTCTCACCACAAGGATGTTTACAGAAGCAGAGGGTGGGGAACAGCACTGTCAGACAGGGAATTACCAGTTAGCAGTTGACGAGATACTGAATTGGATAAATCAACGAAAAAACTAATTTGCCGTTTCCCTGACGGTTTTCTGATGTAGATATAATATCACTTCTAATAAAGATGGCAGGATCATTTCCGTCATTTTTTGATATTTTATGTTTGGTTTTTTTATGTCCGGTACACAGATCACAGGAATCCTGGCTGAGTATGAAGCCTGAATTCCTGCCTCGCTATCTTCCAGTACAAGACATTTTTCAGGATCAACCTTTAGTTTTTTACATGCTTTCAAAAATATATCCGGATTGGGTTTTCCCCTTTCAACTTCTGTACCAAACACCATTTCATCAAAGTAACCATCTATTCCATGTTGTACCAAAGCATATAATGCTCTGTCTTTGGTACTGGATGATGCCAACGCAATTTTATATTGATTATTCTTTAAATAATCCAACAACTCTCTGACACCCGGTTTTAACGAAACACCTTTTATAAAATACTCTTTCTCCCGTGATAACGTGTAATCCAGTCCTTCCTGTACAGAAATCGGAAGCTGGTAAAGATCCACCAGAGTTTCCATATTCCCCAGTTCTGTTTTTCCACTATAGTTTTGCGCATAATTCTCTATGGTAAAAGAGTGTCCATATTTGTTTAGTAGCTCCTGGTATAATTGATATGATATTACTTCACTATCAATTAACAATCCGTCCAAATCAAAAATAACTGCTTCCATCATGCTCTGTTCCTCTCTCTTTTTAAATAATTTTATTCTCCTGCTGAAATCCGGGTCTCACTCAGGAAAATTCCCTGCGGTAAATAAATGGAGCTGCTAAAATAACAAGCGCGCAAATCACCCATAAAACGGGTTCACAGACACACACAGCTATGTACCCCCACACAGGCACAATCCAAAGTGAAAACCAGACTTTTCCAATCAGTTCGATAACACTGCATAACAGAGGTATTACCGGATGCCCCATTCCCTGCAAGGCACTCCGCATGATTACCAAAAAAGCCATAGGCGGAATCATCGGAATACTAATTTGAAGGTAAAGCACTGCACTGGAAACAATTTCCGTACTGCTGCTCCCTGTAATTAACTTTATTGCATTTTCCGCAAACAGAAAGGTAAATGTTATAGCAAACAGCCACCAGATGCCATAGATCAGCAAAGATGTCTTAATACCTTTTGTAATTCGGGAACGGCAGTTGGCTCCATAGTTCTGGCTGGAATAAGTAGCAATACTTACTGCAAGGGCAAGACCCGGATTATAGAACAATTCGGCCAAACGGCGGGCTCCCATCTGAGCAGCAATATAAGCGCTGCCAAGGGCATTGATACTGCTTTGTAAAACAACGCTGCCGATATTATAAATCGTATTCATAAGCGCCATACTAAGCCCGGTCCATAGCAATTTCATAACAAAACCCCGCTTTACCTTTATATCATTTTTATGGATACGAAGTTCCTGATAGTTTTTGACTATATAAATAAAACATAGAACAGCACTGATTCCCTGGGCAGATACAGTTGCCAACGCTGCTCCCTGTACCCCCATTGCCAGGTTTCCCATAAACAAAAAATCCAGTCCCACATTCAATACACTACTAAAAAGAAGAAACAGCAGTGGAGTAACGCTGTTGCCAACCGCCTGAAGCAAGCTGAATTCCAGATTATAAGCCATGGACAGAGGTATCCCTGCCAGTATAATGGTAAAGTAACAAAGTGCTCCATCTAATGTATCTTCCGGAACTTGTATCTTCAATAAAAGCAAATGCCTCACCATAAAAAAACCGGCTGTAAGAGCTGCTGCAAAGATGCCGGAGATAATTGCCATCCAGCAAACAGACTGTTTCATTTCCTTTTGTTCCCCAGCACCAAAATACTTGCTTACAATTAAGGCCATACCATTATTTAATCCAAAAGCAAAATTAATAATCATGCTATAAAGTGCCACAGTGGCACCAATTTGCGCCAAAGCACCGTCACCAAGCAGGTGCCCTGCTATAGAAGTATCCGCCAGACTATAGAACTGCTGCAACAGATTTCCGAAGAAAAGCGGCAGAGAAAAACGTAAAAGTAAATGAAACGGGCTGCCTTGTGTCATATCAAGAACGCGACTTTTGTAATTCGTCACCATAAAAAACCTACCTCTCTGATATACGACTGAAGCATAAATGAAAGCTTACGATTTACCTGTTATTTTTAAACTTATTATAACCGCAAATTCAAGTTGCTGCTTTCACAGAAACGTCATATACTATAAAAAAAACGACAAAAAGGGAGAGGCTTTTATGATACGAAATAGTTGTTTTGTTTCAACGGATTGTAGCAGAAAGGAATTGCTGGAACACGACTCACAGCTCTTCAATCTCCTTGCCAACGAAGGTGATATTCATCAGTACATTGCCAGCTGTATCCCTTCCCACTGGCACTGTGAATTGGAAATTATTATGTTATTGCAGGGCAGTATACAGATCCAAATCAAAGACAATACCTATTACCTGGAATCCGGAGAAGGGTGCTTTATCAATACTGGTGTACTGCATTCCCTTACTGCCGTTGTGCCATCCCCTTGTGTATATCATTCTTTTGTATTTGATCACGGGATTGCAAGTGGTACACCTGGCAGTATATTCGATACGAAGTATGTTCGTCCTTTACTAGATACAGGACCAGATTTTCTAAAATTCACAACGGTTGCAGGAGATAACCCATTTTTTCAACAGTTTGAAATTGCTTTTACTGCCTGTACAGAGGAAAATTACGGATATGAATTTCAAGTTCGGGAAGCACTGACAAATATTTTGCTTTATGCAAAGGAAAAGCATCAGATCAGCCCCTCCCGCAGAATGCCGACTCTTCAGGAATCCCGTATAAAGCAAATGTTAGAATGGATTAATAATAATTTAAGATGTGTGATAACAGTAAAGGAAATTGCAGATACAGCAAATATCTGTACAAGAGAATGTCAGAGAATATTTAGCCAGTATCTGCATTACAGCCCCATGGAATATATCCAGCATAAGCGGCTTTTAAAAGCTGCAGAGCTGCTTTCCGCCACAGATGCCTTGATTACTGAAATTGCTTTAGACTGTGGTTTTTCCAGCTCCAGCTATTTTTCAAAGCAGTTCAAATCATTGGTTGGCGCCACCCCCACCCAGTACCGCGCTGCAATACAGAAAAACCGGCTCTAATATGAAGTTTACTAGGGAGTCGCATCATTTTCCTCTTCGTATGCATCCTCCATTTTCACCGAATCTTCCATCTGCTCCTCAAGGAACTTCACACGGATAACTGCCTGAGGCCAGTTAATAGAAATCTGACTATGTCTGCTTTTCCCCCTGGCTTCTCCTGCTATTATTTGCAATAGTTCCTCCATAACAGTCTTCGTGAGATATCCGCCTCGCCAATGAAAGGTGAAGACTTTCCCTTTCTTGATTGCCTGCTGGCATCGCTTGGCTATCTCTTCCATTTTGGTGAAAGAAAGTTTTTTGTCCTTGTAATAGAAATGATCTCCATCTCCGCACGCCGGAATCATAGATATCACAGGTTCATGATCCTTGAAAATCCCCTTATCATCCAGGTTAAAATAGTCATACCTCAGTTCTTTTTTTCCTAATGTATTATCAAATGTGGCGTCCAGATGATACCACATCCCATTGATCCGAACCACGTTCCAGGCGTGCCTGTATTTGATGTTCTTTTCCGGATTGTTTTCTGAAATAACAACAATACAGGGAATGGAAAGCCGGTCACAAAGGATCTTTACCGACTTTGCAATTCCCTCACAAACGCCCACTCCCTGCCCCAAAGGACCCAGGATCTCATGGGAATACTGTTTTTTCAGCTTATCATAAGTAACATTTTCACAGATAAAATCATGAATGTATTGTTCTTTCTCCCAATCACTTTTATCTTTCACCACCCTGGCAAGCTTCTCCACTCTGGCGGTCATTGCCACCTGATGTTCTTTAATCTTATTCTTATCAAATAAATAAACCGGCTTCATCTTTACCAGTGTGGAGTTATCGTAAAAGGAGTATTGAAAAGTAGAAGCATAAAATATCTCCGGACAATCCAATCTTAACTTAAAAAAGATATCGCTCAGCTCAGCCCCATCGATTCTTTGAACATCAAAGCTCTGTGAAAGTGACTCCAGGCCGCTCTTAATGACCTGGTAAATTCTTTGTTGCTGCTTATTCATCTGACTATAGTAATATGGTTCCATTTAATATATCTCCTGTTCTATCTCAACCCCTATACGCACTACCCCCAGCAAAGTTCTTTCAGCGTCTGTAAATACAGATCTTTATCCCACCTCTGAACAATGTCAATCTTGGAAAACTCTCCCTTACCCTGGGTAATCTTATACCCCTTGTAACCAGCCCTGATTGCCTCACTGAATATTTCAAGACAAGTGCTTTCCAGATATTCCAGATCCCCATAGCAAATATCTTCAAATTGTTCTTTCATAAAATTAAGCAGCTCTTCATCTGTAATCTCATCCTGCATTTCATTCTTATACAGAAAAAATACTTCCTGGAGTCGGATCAACGTATCCAAATAATTATCCTGTGAAATAAATGCAGAATCGCAGAAGATATATATAATCTGTGGAATCACGCTCTGGCCAAATTCAACTCTGCGTTCTGCTTTCAGCGTATGGTTTTTCTCTTCAATCAAAAGTCCCGTATCTTCTTCCGATAATTGAAGCCCATATTTTGATGTATACTGGTTCGTTTCCTGTATCTGCTTCATCCACTGCTGCCGATTCATGACCTCAAGCCAATTTTGCTCATCCATATACATACCTCCATTCGTGTAAGTAGTATATCCCTTTTGGGCTGAATTTTGTAGTCTTGAGTTTTAACCGTTTTCATGGTAAAATATAAGTGTAGAGAGGAGATTATCCTCTCTACAAATTCGTTTACTGCATGCTCTTATGATACAAGTCAGAAAAATACATTCCATTCTTTAATAGTTCATCAAATGTTCCCTGCTCAACAATATACCCATCGTAAAACACAATAATCCGGTCAAAATTTATGATGGAGGTCAGTCGGTGTGAAATTGCTATGACCGTCTTCTCTGACAAAAGATTCAAGACTTCATTCATAACAGCCTCTTCCGTTATATTATCCAAGGCAGAAGTCGCTTCATCCAGTATAACTACATTGTTTTTTTGAAACCACAGTCTGGCTAATGCCAGCCTCTGCCTTTCACCTCCGGATAATATCATACCACGTTCACCGATAAGCGTATCAATTCCATTATCCATTTTTGACACAGAATCATCCAACCTCATTTTCTTTAATATTTCCCGGATGTATTGGTCATTTTGATTCTGGTTATGAACAATATTTTCCCTTACGGTACCGTCAAATACCGGAGCCTCCTGTGAGATATAGCTTACATTTTTATACAGACTCTCCAGACAAATGTCCCTTAGTTCATTACCATCTATCTGAATACTGCCAGAATCATATTTTAATAATCCTAATAAGAGTTTAATCAGTGTTGTCTTTCCGGAACCACTGCTCCCCACAAGCGCTATTTTTTCCCCCTTGTGAATCTCAACATTCAAATTATTAATGACTTTCTTGTTATTATATTGAAAGCAAAGATTTGTTATTTTAATTTCGCCTTGTTGTACTTTAACACTCTTTCCTTTCTCTAATTGCTCATCCTCTTTCATGTCAAGAATTTTTTCAAATCTGCTGTATGTAGCCTTATCCAGTTTATACTGGACAGTTAATACATTAAAGATCGCAATTGGTGTATAGGCATTTTCAACCAGAGAAATAAGTGCCACTGAGGTTCCGATAGAAACAGATTGATTCAACCAGGCGTACACAAGGATTCCTACATTTAGAAATGCCACAAGTATTGCGAATATGGTGAAGAATGCTTCATGGATCATATTCATCTTTACTTTAGATTTTATAATCTCATTTTTCGACTTTATTGCCTTTTCTATTTCATAAGGGAATCGGCAGCTCATTCGGAATGTCACCATCTCCATAAATCCACGGACCAGATAATGATTCATCATTTCTTCATTGCACAAGATTTTTTCTTTGATTGAATATAGTAACTTCAGTAGTAAATTCGTTGTGATAAATACAAAAACATAACCGAACAATATTAAATAAGTGATAAACGGGTTCAATTTCCATATAAAAAAGATGCTGAATAAAATAGTTGGCATTAATTGTCTGCAAACGCATAACCAATAATCAAAAATAATTCCTTTTCCTGCATTTGCCCCATTCTCAATGCTTTGTGTAAGCTTTCCTGTACCCAAAGTTTGATACTCAATATACTGGATTTTACTAACCTTTTTTAAAGCCTGTACTTTAAAATCCAGATAAATTCCATTTCGAAGCTTTTGCTTAGGATATTCGTCAAAATAATTTAACAAGTAAAAACTAATTAATACAATTCCATATACCACAATAGTATTTAATCTGATTGTGTGATTATTGAACTCATCAATTATTTTTTGAAAATATTTTATTTTATAGTTTGTTAAAAATGCAATTAATAAACCTGTTATAACGTATAAGGCAATCGCCTTTTTATTCTCTTTTATGATTTCTTTTATTTGGCTCATTCCTGTACTCCTTTTTTATTTAAACTGAAAAGGGTCAGTACAGTTGAGACTGTTAACATATTTTAAAATTTACCTCAGCACAATCTGCTA
This sequence comes from Lacrimispora struthionigena, assembly GCF_048627165.1. Lineage (NCBI taxonomy): Bacteria > Bacillati > Bacillota > Clostridia > Lachnospirales > Lachnospiraceae > Lacrimispora > Lacrimispora struthionigena. The sequence continues at coordinate 2,736 of NZ_JBMBWP010000001.1, read as the reverse complement.
ACAGATTATATCAACTGTACTGAGTAGTTACCTCGGATGCTTTTCAAAAGGATACACCGCCTGTCTTTGATAATTATATTCATTTACCTGGGAGCTAATTTATATTAGTCTATATTAATATAATCAGCCCATCCATTTTTTTAAATGCCTTTTTTATCTGCTTCTACCTCAGGAAGATCATAAGTGGATATCATTCCATTTTCTAACTGAGCCTTTGATTCCATTAACCAATCATAATAACTTTTATTTCCCTTTACAAATATATTTTCAATCATATTGTTATAGGATTCTTCAGATAGCATAATAACATTTTTGTTACCCTTTCTTGTAACTGTTATTGTCTCATAGTCATCTGTGATTTTATCCATATATGTCTTCATATTATCTCTTAACGTTGTATAGTTGACTGCCAGCATAAAAGCACCTCTCTCTGGTACAGATGTCTGTACGGCAATAGTAATATTATATATTCACTTTTATATTAGTATACTACATAAGAAAAAATAGTGATATAGAGATTTATCTTACTACTATCTCTTTTTATATTTGTATCTTATGTTATCTACTAGTCTATATACTTTCTATCAAGAAGCTGTATCAATTCTAAAGTATTCTCTTTTATCAAATCCAGAGATCTATTATCATAAATCACTTCAATTCCACTGCTTAGTAACTCCTCATATATATTATTTGCAATTTTTTTTCAGCATTTTCATCAGATCGAACCGCACAAATATGAACTTGCCAAGGTGCGATTACCATAGGCCATATTGGACCAAATTCATCATGATGGGCCTCACAAACTGATGCAGCCAGTCTACCGATATTAATCGCGTAATACCATACTAGGATATTGTGTAGTTCCTTCTTCATCAGCATAAGTCATATTCATAGATTTAGTATATTTTGTTCCAAGCTGAAATATATTACCTACTTCAACTCCACAAGAAATTGAGATGGATCTTTTACCACAGCATAGGCAAATACCACCATCTTGAATTTTGGCAAGTTCATGAAAAGTAGCATTTTCTATAATCAATATTTAATATTCTCTTATATAGTCTTGCGACAAGTTAGCGACATAGCTTTTACTACATTTCAACTACTTAACATAAGCTATTTTTGAAGTAAAATTGACTGACTAAGAAATATTTGTCAAACATTGTTGACATCTGATTTTGGATATGTAATAATAGATACGTAGAATCACGTTTTTGAAAGGGGATATTAATATGAAAGCAACATACCAAGAGTTTATCGAGTCAAACCCAAATTACAGAAAGTATGAATTTAATAAAGAGGCAAGAGAAATTTTCGAAAATATCTTATCAAAAGACACCAACATTATTTCAATGATTGAAGCATCTGAAACAGGCAAGCCTGCATTAACAGCATGTGTTCTGGAAATTGAAAATTATTATGATAATTCTCCAGTAAAAGAGTTTGATTTAGAAGACAACTTTACAAAACAAGGTCTTGGACGAATGGTTAAAAAAATACTAGAGCCGTTCGGTTATACCGTGGTGGGTCAAAAGGATATGCCGAAAGCTCTAAACACACGCTATGTTGTATCAGCAAGTACATATAAGCTTACAGAAACACCAAAACTAAAAATTGTAAAAACCATAGTTAATTGCTAAGGTTTAGCATAATCATATAAAGCCCCAAAAAATAAAGTCCCGAAACACTGTGTTTCGGGACTTTTGTAAACTTTAAAATTATCTCTTTGGACTCTGTGAACGCCCATTAATAGGCGCTTTTTTTATGCTTTGCAAGTTACAAGTATATTACCATTATAGTCTTGTGTATTCTCACGCCGCCCCGCCATTATAATTCCGTACAGTAATCAAGTGCTATCCAGCCTGCTCCACTCTTTAATTTTCCCCAGCCTTTCACGCTGCCTTTTCCCTCTTTCTCTTCTGTAATAGTAAATGTACCTTTTCCTGTGCTTTCCCCTGTCGCTGCATAATTTGTGCCCGCTCCTGTTCGTATGCGTAGGTTTAAAATATCAACCTTAACCTTATATGGCGTTTTTATCTCCGCTGCCTTTACCTCGCCTTGGCTGCTGTTGTTATCCCCAGCATATTTGTTGTAATAAATCGCCCCGTATTCAGCCCTCTTTTTCTTCACTATTTCGCTCTGGTCTGCTGGCTTCTCGTAGCCAGTTAATACCGCATCAGATGCAGCCTGCACCGTTCCTGCTCCCTTTAACGCTGTTATAGCTCCGCAATGCCATGCTATGTTAGCATCTTCCACGCTCTGCCATATCTCCCCGTCAAACCCAATAAAATAATGAGCTGACGCATTGCGGTTGCTACCAGCGTAATATTGGCAATTTGCTCTTGCACCGCCCTGCGCTCCTACGTAGTGAATGACAATATACTTTATTCTTGAAATGCTGCCCGTATTGTGGTTGTATCCCGTTAATAATAGATTAATTGATTTCATATATTTACCGCCTTTCTGCATAAAATAAGCGCCTGCGGTTTCCCGTAAGCGCTTAAGTTTGTCTACAAACTTCAATTTTACTGTTCTTTTTATAAACTGACTACTATTTATATCATCTTAGTAAGTCGATAAACTGAAATTTTTATAGATTTTATTTTCTTCTCTTTTTAAAAAAAATATTATATAAATAGCTTCTTAGTGTAAACGATTTTACATCACTAGGTAAAATCTGTAGCATTTCTTTTTTTTCACTTATTAAATCTTTTATTACTTCTTGGTCATAATAAT